>CALOBC010000008.1:0-211123 GCA_942491145.1 Myxococcota bacterium
TCACCCTCACGGGCGATCATCGCCCCCCGAGACACCGTGTGGACCACCTCATCGACACCTTGTCGCGCCCGCAGCCGCCGGTCGGCCGTGTCGCGGGGGTTGGGGAACAGGTTGGGTTGGATTCCCGCCCGAGCAATCGCCACCGCACACCGAATGGAAGCGTCCGCGGCATCGGTGTTCTCGAGGGCATACAGCGAGACCTTCTGGCGCGCTTCAGCCGGCGTCAGCAGCTGGCCCAGGTCGTCGTGGACAAACTCATCCTGTTGGTCTCCCAACAGGCGCACCATGCGGATGGCGTCGACCCCGTGGGGCAGCACCGACCGGTCGGCCACGATGTACGAACGCATCGCCATCTCGACCATCTCGCGGGCCGCACGCTCGACGTTGCGGCTCCACTTTTGCTTGGCCGTGCGCTCCACATCCTCGGCGTCCAGCGACAGCTGCAGGTCACGCAAGAAGGCAAGGGAGATCGCCGAGGTCTCCTCCGCCGACAGGTCGTCCCGCCCCCCCGCTTGGGCCGACAACAATGCATCGGCAAAGCTGCGCCGGGCCGTGTCGAAGGCCGTGCCGATTCGACCGGACACTTCTCCGGCAGCGCCACCGTAGAGATCATAGACAGGCAGGACCTTCTCGCTGGCCCCCGCCCGCCGCAGCTCGGTCTCGGCACGGTCCACATACTCAAAGCTGGTGTCGGCCCGCAGGTCGCGGTCCACCGTCTCGCCGGCCTCCCACTGGCGCTGGGGGGTGTCCACATGGTCCACGGTCAGCAGAGCACAGCCCACCGCAACGATGATCAGCGTGAGCACGCCCCGGGCCCGGGCGCCGGTGAGGGCCGTGCGCAGCCGCTGCAGTCGAGAGGGGGCATCAGCCATCGTCATTCCTCCGCCCACGGGGGGCGGCTGTGGGCCGCGTCATAGCGGTCATAGGCACGGATGATGGCCGAAACCAACGGATGGCGCACCACATCGGCATCGGTGAAGCGGGTCAGACCGATGCCTGGCACCCCCCTCACCACGTCGAGAACATGCACCAGTCCACTGCGTTGGCTCGGTGGCAGATCCACCTGGGTCACATCGCCCGTGACCACCACTTGGGAGCCCACACCCACGCGCGTGAGGAACATCTTCATCTGGGCGGGCGTGGTGTTCTGGGCTTCGTCGAGAATGCAGAACGAGTCCGCGAGGGTGCGGCCCCGCATGAAGGCCAGCGGGGCCACCTCGATCACACCCTTGGTCATCAGCCGCTGGGCCTTGTCAAAGCCCACGAGATCGTTGAGGGCATCGAACAAGGGACGCAGGTAGGGGTTCACCTTTTCGGCCAGGTCGCCGGGGAGGAAGCCCAGCTTTTCCCCCGCCTCGACCGCCGGACGGCACAGGACAATGCGCCGCACCCGGTCGTCGAGCAGCGCCGAGAGCGCCATCGCCATCGCGAGGAAGGTCTTGCCCGTGCCCGCGGGGCCGATCCCGAAGGTCAGGTCATGCTTGCGAATGGTGTGCATGTAGGCCCGCTGGCGAACCGAGCGCGGGTGAACGCGCTTCTTGCCCAGCCCCACCGAGACGCTGTCTTTGAACAGGTCCACCAGCCGCACATCCGGGTCGGACCGCACCAGCCGGCACGCTTGGTCCACATCCACCACCGACAGCGTGTGGCCGGTCAGCGCAACCTCGAACAGCTGTTCCAACACATCGGCACCCAACCCGACCGAGCGATCTTGGCCGCCCACACTCACTTGGTCACCACGGCGATGAATGCGCAAGCCCAGCGCATCCCCGACAATCGTCAGGTTGCGATCAAACTCTCCCACGAGGTCACGGAAGGGCTCGCCACTGGGGAAGCCCAGCATGATGCGCAGCGGAACCATGGGGTCGGACCCGCGCACAATGGGCCCACGCTGCACCGTCCGACCGCCTTGCTCGGGACCACTCTCGGTGGGAACCCGGGCCCGGCCAGCAGCAACAGCCGGCGCCCCGCTCGTGGGAGATGGGGCGCTGGACGACGGGGGCTTGGTGGAGTCGGTGGAAATGGAAGACCTCGGTCCCCGGGCTTCAACCGGGCCCTCCGCGTATCACGATTCCCCGCCTCGGCCCGACTCACTGAAAACACCGTGGCAGTGAGCATTGTCACGAACCCATGACACCGGGCTGGGTGGGCCGTCGGCGCCGAGAGGTCCCGCTCAGCGATTGTATTTCTGTTTGTAGAGTCGCAGCGCCGCTTGGGTGATCACACTCGGCACGTTGCGATTGCGGGTGAGCTGCAGCAGATCGCGCTTCTGCATCTGGCTGACCATCGACACCGCTTGGGCCACCGGGGTCTTCGGGTTGTTGATCAGCGCCACCTTGACCGGGTACTTGCGGGTCCACTCGTTGTTGTTGCAGATCTCACGAATGACCTCACCATCGAGGTTCTTGTTGCCCGCAAACGACTCAACTTCGGTGTCGCTCAGCCGCCCGGACCGCACCACCGCGCTGGCCACCACCTTGTTGCGATCCCGGATCAGCCGCGAGCGCACCGCCTTGTTGCCCAGGTAGGCGAGCTTGATCTTCTGGCCGACCGTCATGTTCTGAAGCCGCACCTCCAGCGACTCCGCGACTTGGTTGCGCTCCTCGTAGGACTTCGACTCCAGATCGCCGGTGAGCTCCCAGGAGAAGGTGTCCTTGAGGTCGGCAAAGTCGAAGTTGAACCGGCTCATGCCGACGTCTTCGAAGCCCTCCCCATGCTTGATGCTGGCCAGATCGAAGGCCGCCAGCGACTGTTCCTGGGCCGCCACAAACGACGGCGACTGCTCTCCGCGCAGGGCGGCCTCCACTTCTGCCATCAAGTCGATGCCTGAGGGCGTCTCGGTGGTTGCCGCACCGGTGCGCTCCGGGGCGTCGGGTGCAGCCGGTGCCACAGCCGCCACCGCCTCCACGACCGGAGCGGGTGCCGACACGACGTCTTCGACCGGCGCTTCTTCCTCGGGCTCGCGCGCCTGGAAGGGCCGCTGGGCCGGCACATCCGGCAACGCCCCCTGCATCCGCAGGAAGGACTCCGCTCGCGCGAGCAGCGCATCGGAGCAGTCCGGGTTGCCGTGCAGCGACACAAACACCTCGGGCGACATCAACAGCCGCTCGTGGTTGCGGGCCAACATCTCGCACAAGCCCGGCCCGGCACGTGCCGCCACCAACGCCACGGTCCGATCGTTGGCCACCCGCAGCATCGCAATGCGCTCGTCGAGCCCCGGATCGGGCTCACGGAAGTTGGCAATGAACTCCGCCACCTTCGCGTGGGTGCGCATGTTCAGGTTGTCCTGAATCATCCGCACGGGCATCTTCTGGAGGGTTCGGATGGCCGCCTTGCGCAGGCCCGGCACCTCCATCGTCGCCAACACATACAGCACGGGCAGCTGCACATCCGGCGACAGCGGCACAAGCCCCATGGCCATCGCCTTGAGGGCCTTCGGCGGGGCGTTCGGGTCGAGCTTGGACTCCAAGTGTTCGGGAATGCCAAGGTTTGCAAACGGAATCTTGGTCGCGTCAGCCATGTCGCCTCTCCAGAACCCCAGCCGGGGCGACGGGATCGTGCGGCCTCGGCCGGGGGGTGTCAACGGCGGGTGCCAGATGCAGGGCTGGGCCATCCGCAGCGCGAGCGCCGCCCACAGTCGGGCTGGCGCGAAGGTTCAAGGGACCCGTGCCCCCCGGTGTGTCCCGCCGTCCGAAGCCAAGTCCACCGCCGGCTCAGTCGTCGTCTTCAGCCTGCAGGAACGGCGACTGGGAGACCACCGACTCCACATGGTGGGCGGGCACCTCTTCGTAGCCCTCCAGCCGCATGGTGAACGCACCCTTGCCGCCCGTCAGCCCCTTGAGCTCTGGCGCATACCGCTGCACCGATGCCAGCGGCACCGATGCCAGAATGATGGTGTTGCGGCCCCGGGTGTCCATGCCCGTCACCCGCCCCCGCCGACTGGTCACATCCCCCATCACGTCGCCCATGCTGGGGCTCGGCACCACGATCTCCATCGCCATCACGGGCTCCAGCAGCACCGTCCCGGCCTCCGCAAAGGCCGCCTTGAGAGCCTTCGATCCCGCCATCTGGAACGCCACATCTTTGCTGTCGACGGGGTGGTACTTGCCGTCCACCAGCGTCACCGAGATGTCGACGATGGGGTAGCCGGCCATGAAGCCACTCTTCATGCGCTCCCGCACGCCTTTCTCGACCGACGGAATGTACTGGTTGGGGATGGACCCACCCTTGATGCGGTCGATGAATTCAAACCCGCCGTTGCGTTGCAGCGGGCGAACATCCATGCGCGCCACACCAAACTGTCCCGCCCCGCCAGACTGTTTCTTGTGTTTGCCCTCCACGCCCTCCACCGGTGACTTCAGGGTCTCGCGATACGGCACCGGGGGCAGCGAGGTCTCCACCCGCACCTTGTACTTGCGCTGCATCCGCGCAATCGCCATCTCCAGCTGGGCTTGGCCCATGCCGTTGAGCACCACTTGATGGGTCATCTCGTCGCTGGTGACCGTCAGCGTCGGGTCTTCTTCCAGCACCCGGTCGAGCGCCGTGCGCAGCTTGTCGGCATCGGACTTGGACGCCGGCGAGATCACGTACGACATCATAGGTGGGGGGAAGGCCACCCGGTCCAACACCAGCGTGCCTTCCATGTGGGTCAGCGTGTCCCCGGTGTGGGTGTGCTTGAGCTTGGCCACCGCCACAATGTCGCCGGGAATGGCCTCCATCAGGGCTTTTCGGTCCTTTCCACGCAAGCCATAGAGGGTGCCCAGGCGCTCCGGTTCTCCCGTGCCCCCATGACGCGCAAGGTTGTCCCCGGGCACGGTGCCCCTGAAGATGCGCAGGATGCTCGTCTTGCCCGAGAACTCGTCCATGGTGGTGTGGATGCACTGCGCCAGGAACTTGCCCCCCACACCCACCGGCGTCTCGACCAGGTCTTCCCCCCGTTGACCCGACAAGACACCCCGCTCTATTGGCGACGGGAAGGCCCATGTGGTCAGGTCAAGCAACGCCGCCGACCCGATGCACGAGGTTGCCGCGCCGAACAGGACCGGCAGAATCTGCCCCGCCTTGAGCGCCTTGTGAAAGCCCGTCCGAACTTGCTCGGCGGACAGCTCAAAGGTCTCCAGGTAGATCTCGAGCAGCGCCTCGTCCGTCTCGGCCACCGACTCGACCAGCACTTCCCACGCCGCGTCCATCGCATCCACGTACTCCGGCGGCACGGGCACCTTTTCGTAGGTGCCGGACCCATCGGTGGCGTAGACCAGCGCCTTGCGCTGCAGCAGGCTGATGACCCCGGTGAAGCTGCCTTCCGAGCCCATCGGCACTTGCATAGGCACGGGGCGCTTGCCGAACGCTTCGCGCACTTGGGCGATGACCGCCGGGGCATCGGCGCGGTCCCGGTCCATCTTGTTGATGAAGATGGCCTTGGGCAGCCCCAGCTGGGATGCCGCCCGCCAGACTTGCTCGGTCTGGACCTCCACGCCGTCCGGCGCGCTCACCACCACCACGGCGGCGTCCGCCCCCCGCAGCGCGCACAAGGCGTCAAAGATGAAGCTGGCATCCCCCGGGGTGTCGAGAACATTGATCTTGTGTTCGTCGTGCTCCACCCAAGTCAGGCTTGTGGAGATGGACCCGCCCCGCTTTTGCTCTTCGGGCTCAAAGTCCAGGGCCGACGTGGACGCCGCCACACTGCCCAGGCGCGAGGAGGCGCCCGACGTGAACATCAGCGCTTCGGCCAGCGAGGTCTTTCCGCACCCGCTGTGCCCCACCAGTGCGATGTTGCGAATGTTGTCGGAAGTGAGGGCCATGGCGAGACTCCGGGACGAGCAGAGGGACCGCCTCGCGCACACCAGGGCACCAGCTCGGGCCTTGCTGCAGGACGAGGGGAGCACAAGAACCCGGCGCGGGGCGTGCCACGGGAAGGCCCATGGACCGACGCACACGCTCAGGGTCAAAAGAGCGCCGGGGGGTGCACTCTCGAAGCAAGTGCCCAGTGGAAGGGACGTGGGACCGATCCCTGGCTCCCCGGGCTTGTGACCTTACCGACGGCCCCTCATCGGGTCAACTGCCGCACAATTGTCACGCGCTCCGTCCGCCACTCTCGTCCATGAACCCACAGGCTACCCTTCAGCGGGCCCGGGGCTGGTTGGCCACCCAGAGCATCCACAGACCTTCGAGGGTCAGGTCATTCTCGACCGCATGCACCTCGTCACAGGCCGACCCAACCAGGTTGGCCAGTCCACCGGTTGCGATGCACCGGATCCCCTCGGGACCGGGCAGCCCCGCCGCTTCGGCGAGCTCGAGCTTGCACCGGAGGGCGAGCCCGTCCACCAGCCCGACATAGCCGAAGAACAGCCCACTCTGCATGCTCGCGATGGTGTTGGTGCCGATGGCCCGATCGGGCCGCTCCACCTCCACCCGGGGCAGCTTTGCCGTGCGCTCAAACAGCGCGTCGGCCGAGATCCCGAAGCCTGGGGCGATCACACCTCCGACATAGTCCCCGTGGTGGTCCACACAATCAAATGTGGTCGCGGTGCCGAAGTCGACCACCACCAGCGGGCTCTTGAAGCGCTCCCACGCCGCCACCGCGTTGACGATGCGATCGGCCCCCACTTCTCGGGGGTTGTCGGTCCGCACCCGCATGCCCGTCTTCATGCCGCGGCCCACCACCATGCAGGGGCAACCCAGGTAGTTTCGGGACGCCTTCTCGATGGTGTAGAGCACGCTCGGCACGACGTTGCTGACGATCACCCCCCGGACGTGTTCCGGCGCGATGCCGCGGTGCTTGAGGAGCTGCAGCAGCAGCAAGCCCATCTCATCCGTGGTCCGGGTGGCCGTGCTGACACGCCAGCGCTCACGCACCTCACCGTCAACCATGGCACCCAGAACCGTGTTGGTGTTGCCAACATCCACGACAAGCAGCACAGCAGACCTCCCATACAGGCCGCCGCCTATCTCCTTGGCGGGACTCGCCGCCACGGTATGCTCGGTCTCGCCGGCCTCTCCGCCGCCCCCCCCCAGCCTGTGTCCTGGTGCCCCCCCGTGCCGCACTCCGTCCGCTCCCCTCGCTTCCCCACCGCATCGCCCCCAGCACTCATTGCGCTGGCCGTCCTCAGCGGATGCACGGCCGTGGCGGACTACAGCCTCCAGCGGGACCTTCAGGCCGATGTCACGCTGCTGATGGCCGAGGCCGATCTGGACCCAACCGGGCTCAGCTGCACCGTCGTGTCCGGCACCCGACAAGGCCACTGTGCGCTGGCCGTGCGCAGTCCCGACGAAGTGCATGACCTCGCCACCACGCTGGAGCTCACCGAGACCCCACCCGGCGAGCTGGCGGTCGGTGAACAGAGCGCATGCCTGACCCGACCGGAGCTGAAGGGCCTCACCGCCGATGGACTGGAGGCGTGGGTGGGAAGCCGCATGCCCAAGGCGCTCAAGCCACTCAAGCTGGCCGGACGGGTGGGCCAGCTGGTGCTCTTCCGCCGAACCGACGGGGGCCAGTCCTGCCTCGCGCTCGAGTACCTCTGACGCTCACTCGGCCGTGTCGTCCTGGGGCTCACTTCGCAGGACCGCCGTGCCCACGGTGCGCGCGTCAACTTCCAGGGTCTTCGCCGCGCGGGCGTGGCGCAGGATGAAGACCCGCTGCAATGCCAGCGCCGTGGCCTTGGACGCGAGCCGGGGCACAAACTGGACATCGTCGATGTAGCGGCAGCCATCGGACGTCCGCTCGACCCGGTGCTCGTGCACAAACTCGGCAAACAGGGCGTTGTCGGACTCGTCGACGAAGCGCTCACCGGGCACGTGGGACGTGACCCGGATCGGCCACTTCATCAGTCCCAACCGTGCGACCGCAGGCTCACCCTGCAACAAGTCCTCGCCGTTGGCGATGCGGAAGGGCATCCACGCCGGAAACTCCGCTTGAATCGCGTCGAGATCGGTCTTCTGGGCCCACACCCGCTCCGGGGTTTCGAAGAAGCGGGTCCAGACCCGCAGGCGCCAGCGTGTCATGTGCCCTCCCCGGGCAGCCCGCCGACCATCTCAACATCGCCTGCCAGGATGGGTTGTCCATCGACCAACAAGGCGCCGTCGTCCCGAACATCGGTGGCGACCCCCTCGATATCCCCGACGCGGACCCTGCGCCCCAGCGTGCGGGCCCGTGCCCGCCAGAGATCGAGGCTCTCGTGGGGGCTGGTGGCGTCAATGGCCCGAATCAGCCGTCCCAGGAGCGCGGCACGATCGGAGGTGTCCCGCCCGAGCATCGCCAATGAGGCGGCGTTGGGCAGGTCCGGAAACGCCGTCTGGCGTACGTTCACGCCGACGCCCAAGACAATGTGCTGCAGGCGGTGCCCCTGGCCAAAGGGCTCTGCACGGGTCTCCAGCTCGGCCAAGATCCCGGCGACCTTGCGACCGTCGGCAGAGACCAGATCGTTGGGCCACTTGAGGTGCAGATCCAGCGCCTCGGCCATCGCCGCCGCCCACAGCAACAAGCATCGGGGCGCCCCAGCCGGCGGCACATCCGGACGCAGAACCACGCTGAACAGTAGGCTCTCGCCGGGTGCTGCGTCCCACTGGCGCCCGAGTCGACCCCGCCCCTGGGTCTGGTGATCGGCCACGACCACTGGCTGAGGGCTGCCGGCCGGCTGCACAGCCGCCCGGGCCAGGTCATTGGTGCTCTCACACCGGGGCACGTGCAACACGGGGCGCCCCGTTCGCCAAGACAGCGTGCTGGGGCCCCATCCAGCGGGGTCCACGACACGGTAGCCCCCCTTGCCGTCGATGCCCAAGCCCTCGGCCCGGAGCTGCTCGATCCCCTTCCACACCGCCGCCCGGCTGACCCCAGCTCGGGCCGCGAGCGCCTCGCCCGAGACCGGACCCTCGTCGACCATGGTCTTGAGAAGCTTCACCAGGTCCATGCCCAGCTCCTTGGGTTGAGGGCAGCCGCTATCCCATCGTCCCGACCCCGATGGGCACCGCGCCCACGGCCATGGCGGCGCCCCTCGCCCGACCCTGCGCAATCGTGTCCGCGCCCACCACGCTGCAGGGAGGCGACGTTAGACCCCTGGCCATGTCCACCCCCCTCCCCGCCGGCCCATCGATGCTGCAGCCCGCCGCCGCCCTCCCTGTGGAAGACATCGACGCCCCCCAGGGCCCCCAGTCGCGCCTCCACCCCCGGGTGGTGCAGCTCTGGCGGATTCAGCGCTTCCTGCGCCTCGCGTTGGTCGGGCTGCCGATGGCGGGTGCGGCGGGCGTGGGGCTTGCGACCATCACCCATGCGGCGGTCGGCGGGGTGGTGGCGGGTGCCCTGCTCCTCACACAAGTGTTGTTGGCGGTGCTGTGGCCACCGCTCGAGTACGAGGCTTTTCGATACGACCTGCGCAAACAGGACCTCCTGGTGCAGTCCGGGGTGCTGTTCCGACGCTGGTCCGCCATCCCCTTCCACCGCATCCAGCACGTCGACACCCGCCAAGGCCCCCTCGAGCGCATGCTTGGCCTGAGCCGGTTGCTGGTGTTCACGGCCGCGGGCGTCAGTGCCGACGGCAGCATTCCTGGATTGGACGCGGTTCAAGCCGAGCGGCTGCGGGATGAGCTGTCCCGTCGGGGCGGAGACGACGGTGTCTGACGAGCCCAGCGGCCCGCAGCGTGACGCGGATGGGCTGGACCCCAGCGCGGTGCCGGAGGACGTGTCGGACGACGAGCGGCCCACCGATCCGGGTGAGCAGGGCGAGCTGACCGACCCGGAACCAACGCCCGACAATAGCCTAACAGAAGGCATTGTCAACGACGACCCTCCGCCCCCCGCGGTGCCGGACACCCCCTGGCGCTCGCTCCACCCGATGAGCCTCGCGGTCAACTTGATCCCCCAAGCTTGGCGCACGGGACGGGCGGCTTGGCCGCTGCTGCTGGTGGTCTTCTTTGGGGGGCGAGGCTCCGGCGTCGGCCTCGAAGCCGTCGACCTGACGATGCTGGTCGCCTTCTTTGGCCTGACCATTGTGCGCACGGTCACTCACTTCATGACGCTGCGCTACCGCGTGCATGACGGGCGCTTTGAGGTGCGCAGCGGGCTGCTGAACCGCCGGGCGCGGGTGCTCGATCCGGCGCGAATCCAGAACATCGAAGCGGTGCAAAACCTGTTTCACAAGGCTGCGGGCTTGATTGAGGTCCGGGTCGAGACTGCGGGTGATGCGTCCACGCAGGGGCTCCTGTCGGCCCTGAGCACCGATGAAGCGGCACGACTCGAAGCGGAGCTGCGGGGCCTCGTCCGGGCGGCCCAGCATGCCGATGCCCCCCCCGACCCCGGCGCGCCCGCCGCACCGCTCGAAGAACCGCTCGGTGACCTGCTCATTCAAGGCAGCGTGCTGGAGACCATCGCCTATGGGCTTTCCCGGCGGACCGTCGGCACGGTGGCCGTCCTGACCCTGGTGGGCTTCGAGATCCTGGGCCAGCTCGGTCCCCAAGCCGAAGACGAGGCCCGCTGGATCATGCAGCCGCAGGTCTTTGTGCCGGCCTTGCTGCTCGCCTTCGCCGGCTCCTGGGCCTGGTCCGCCGGCCGCTCGCTGTTCAAGCACTGGCGCTTCACCCTGCGGCGCCGGGGCGACCGACTGGTGAACGAGGAGGGCTTGACCACGCGGCGACGGGTCGAGATTCCCCTCAAGAAGGTGCAGCTGCTGCGCATCGATGAGCCGTTGACCCGCCGGACCATGGGGTACGGGACGCTGTTGGTCGAGACCGCTGCACTCGGCTTCGCGGATGGTGAGCTGCGCCAAGCCGAGGGGGTGGTGCCGATGGTCCCCCGCGCCGATCTGCCCGCGCTGGTGCGGGCCGTGTCCCCGATGGTGTCGGCCGATCCTTGGGCGACACCGCTGCTGCCCCCCCACCGTCGGGCACTGTTCCGCGCGATCGTCTTCAGATTGGCCAGAAGCACTGTGCTGGCAGCCCTTCTCATCGTGTTTGCCGCCCCGTGGGGCTGGGCCGCCTTGGCGCTCATTCCCCTCGCCCCCTTCATCGCGTGGCTGGACTGGCGCTGGCAGGGCTGGCGGGTCACCGACGACGCTGTGATCACCCGCCGTGGTGTGTTCAAGCGGTCCACGTGGGTGCTCGCCCGGGACAAGATCCAGTCGGTCCAGGTGCTCCAAGCCCCGCTGATGCGCCCCCATGGGCTCGCCACGGTGGTGGTCCAGGTTGCCGGCACCGCCATCGCCCTGCCCGACATCGGGATCGCGGATGCCCTCCGGGTGTTGCAGGATCTGAGCCGCGACACCCCGCCCCCGCCCGACGGAGCCACACCATGACCCTGCCCACCCTCTTCCTGCTTGCCCATGCAGCCCACGCAGGGGGGATTCCAGCGGTCCACGGGGTGCTCCAGCACGCCATCATCGCCGAGCTCCCTGCGGGTGTTCCCCAGATCCTGACCCTCAGCGCCGGCGACCGTCCGGCCACGTTCTACGCGAGCTGCACGGTCGGCAAAGCCACCCAAGAAGACCACTCTGAGGTCATTGCCGCCGGTGAGCCCTGGGCCGTGGCCCTGCCCGAGGCACCGGGGGTCACCGCCGCCACGTGCTTGATCTCCGCCAGCTTCGCCAACGGGATGATGGAGCGCAAAGAAGTCCAGCTGCAGTGGTCGGTCCTGCCCCCGCCCCCGGTGGAACCGGTCAAGTAGCGGCACCCGCTCAGGCGCCGCCGACGCTGTCCAACCACACCAGAGCCTTCTGCACCACGCCATAGTCACCAATGGGGCGCTCCCCGATCACCGGGTCTGCGTCGTCGGCAAAGATGCGCCACCGCAAGCGGGCGGTGCCAGAGCGGACCAGCTCCTTGTTCAGGTTGTGCAGGCCGATCCAGACGCTCTGCGCGTAGATCTCCTGACCTGGAAACACCGGCGTGGGGCTGTAGCGAAACAGGGTGATGGCGCCCGGGGACTGGGTCAGGTGCACGCCGGGCTCGCGGAGGGTGCGCTCACGGATGGCCCGGCCAACAAAGGGCCTTGGCACGATGAGCTCCACGCCCACATGGCGAGCGAGGGTGCGGCCCAGGTTGCCCAGGATGGCCCGAAACCCGATGACGGCACGGGGGCCTCGGGGGTCCGCGAGGTCGTGCTCCGGTGGACCAAACGGCCCCAGTCGCCGCATCTCCACCCGGGGGTGGCGGGTCCTGCGGAGCACATCTTCGAGGTGCACATGGTTCATGGGCCGCGACTTGCCGGCGATGCGCAGGTAGTAGCGGTGATCGAGGGCTTGGTGCGGTGCGTCGGGGCTGGATGGGATGTCGAGCACGTAGACGGCGTGGCCCGGATGGATGCGGGAGGCCGGCCCCTGGCCGCGCACCTCAAAGACGTTGCAGCGGGACAGGGGCGGCGAGACGCAGCTGGGCACGATGTCCTCCAGCCAGCTCCGGGTGCCCCCACCCTTGAGGTCCACCGGCACGCCCCCATCGACCAGCCCGTCGTCGTCCACGCCCAGGAACAGTCGCCCTCCCGCCCCGTTGGCGAAGGCGCTCACCTGCTTGGAGACCGCGGCATGAAACCAGGGGTTGATCCGGGGCGTCTCCCACACCCAGCCGGTGCCCTTGTACTCTTGAAAGTCGTGCTCATCGGTGCCCAGCTCGCTCAGGCGTGCCTCGGTCCAGGGCGGCGGCGGCGAAATTGGCGGGGACATGGGCGCTCCACACCCAGCTTACGCCAACGGTCGGTCACTGGGGCTCGGCACCCGACAGCCCGGCGGCGTCTCGCGCCATCGCCACGACCCCAGAGACCCAGCGGGGATGGGCATTGACGCATGGCACGCGCAACAGCTCGGTGCCGCCCGCACCGGTGAAGTCCTCCCGGGCGCGAATGCCGATCTCCTCGACCGTCTCTAAGCAGTCCGCCACGAAGCTTGGACACATCACCGCCACGCGCTTCACACCGGACTCGGCCAGCTTGGGGAGCACCTCATCAGTGAACGGCTGGATCCAGGGGGTGCGGCCCAAGCGCGACTGGAAGGACACGGACCACTCGCCCGGCTGGAGGCCGAGGCGGGCCACGAGGGCACGGGCGGTGGCCATGCACTGGGCGCGGTAGCACGCGCGGTTGCTGTGGTTGATGGTGTCGCAGCAGCCGGCCTTCTCGAGACACCACGCGCCGGTCTGGCCCGGCACCAGCGACGACAGATCGGTCGCTTTGATCTGGCGCTCCGGGACACCATGAAAGCTGAACAGCACATGGTCGGGCGGCGCATCGCCGAAGGTCTCTTCGGCCAGCTGGGCTTGGGCGTCGATAAACTCAGGATGGTCGTAGAAGTCGGGCAGCAGCGTGATCGGGGGCACATGCGGCCGAGCGGCCGCCAGCTCAAAGATGTGGGCGCGGGTGGAGCCCGTGCTGCTCGAAGCGTACTGGGGATATAGGGCAAGCACGTATATGCGCTCGCAGCCTGCCCCTTCGAGGGCATCGAGGGCCCGCGCGATGGTTGGGGTGCCGTAGCGCATCGCAAATTCCACCACCCAGCCGTCCCCGAGGGCCTCGCTGACGCCCGCGGTGAGGTCTTCGCCATGGAACATCAGCGGCGAGCCCCGCTTCGCGTCCCAGATCTGGCGGTACGCCTCGGCCGAGCGCTGGGGCCGAAACGGCAAGATCGCGCCGTAGAGCAGCAGGGCACGGGGAATGGCCGGGATGTCGAGCACCCGCTTGTCCCAGAGGAACTCGCGCAGGTACCGCCGCACATCGGCCGTCTGGGGCGCATCGGGCGTGCCGAGGTTCACGAGCATCAGGCCCTTGAGGCCGGTTCGTGCTGCTGCAGGGGCGCTCATTCGCTCATCCATTGTTTGTATACGCTTTGTACATAGCTCATCCGAGCAGCAGCCGGACAAACAGGATGGAAGCCACCACACCCGCAAGGTCCGCTGACAGACCGGCGGCGACGGCGTGGCGGGTGCGCGAGATGCCGATGGACCCGAAGTAGACCGCCAACACGTAGAAGGTGGTCTCGGTCGAGCCGTTCATCGTGGTCGCGAGGTTGCCCACATAGCTGTCCACCCCGTGGGTCTGGGCCAGCTCCGCCGTGATGCCAAAGGCGCCGGAGCCCGACAGCGGACGCAGCAGCGCGAGGGGGAGCACTTCCGCCGGCAGTCCCAGCTTGGCGGTCACGGGGCCGATGGAGCGGGTGAGCGCAGCCATCCCGCCCGACTTGCGGAACATGCCCACCACCGACAAGATCGCGACCAAGTAGGGAATGATGGTGACGGCGAGGCGGAAGCCTTCTTTGGCCCCCTCGATGAACAGCTCGTAGATCTTCACCTTGGCGACCACACCCACGGTCAGCAGCCCAAAGATGAGCCCCGGAATGATCCAGTTCGAGACCAGCTCGCCCCAGACATAGCAAGCGGCCACAAGGGCCCCGAGCGCGCTGAAGAAGACCACCAGCGGCAGCAGCTCAGCGATCGAGCCGGCGGCCCCTTCCTGTTCGGCGCGAATCTTGGCGTCGGCGGCAGCCTGGAGCGCCGGCGGACGGAACGGGCCCACCTTGGCGAAGAACATGGCCGCAAAGATGCCCACCACCGTCGACACCGCCGTCGCACCGAGGGTGGTCGGGAAGATAGACGCCGGCGAGTCCGACCCCAGCCGCGCCCGCAGACCGATGATGCCGGTGGGGATCAGGGCCAGCCCGCTCGTGTTGATGGCGAGAAAGCGCACCATGGCGTTGGTCGCGGTGCCGGGGACCTTGTTGAGGGTCTCCAGCTCCTTCATGGCCTTCAGCCCGAAGGGTGTCGCGGCATTGCCCAGCCCCAGCGCATTGGCGGACACGTTCATGATGATGGCGCCGATGGCGGGATGGTCGGCCGGCACGTCCGGGAACAGCCGCACCATCAGCGGCCGGATCAGGCGGGCCAACCACGCGAGCCCGCCCGCCGCTTCCACAACCTTCATCAGGCCCAAGAACAGCGCCATGTAGCCGACCAGCCCGATGGCCAGGTCGACCGCACCCTTGGCACCATCGAGGGCCGCCTTGCCCACCTCGGCCGGAATCGCGGCGGCCGCGACCATGTCGTGGTTGAGCACAGCCTCGACGCCGAAGTTCCAGGCGCTAAAGACCACCGCAAGGGCCACAATGGCGTAAAAGACGACGTTCACGGGCACCCCAGGAAGCGTGGGGCCGGTAGCCGGTGTCCCGCCGAGAAGCCAGCAGCTCAGTCCACGTAGGTCCCGGTTGTCGCCGACACGCCGCTTCCATTGGTGAACGTGCCCGTGTACTGCACGTATGCCCGACCGGTAGAACCGGTGCCACCATACGGGGTCGTCTGGTAGTACGAATAGTAGCTGTAGTCCGACCGGCCCGTGCCGCCGTCCCCGCCATCGATGCCCAGCTTGCCGCTGACCACCACAGTCGGCGCTGCGAGCCAGATGGAGCCACCGGCGCCGCCACCGCCCGCACCGATCTCGCCGCCGTAGGACCGAGAGCCCCATGAAGCATCGTCGCCTTCGAGGCCCTCGACGCTCAGCGTGCCCGAAGACGTGATCGAGGTGCCGGAGAAGATGGCGAGGATGCCGCCGCCGTCGCCGCCCGAGCCCGTTGTGTTTTGGCTGGAGCTGCCGTCACCGTCGTCGTCGGGAGAGCCCGCACCGCCGCCGGAGCCGAAGAACAGCGTGCCCAGCGTGGCGCTGCCGTAGCTGCCACCGCCGTACGACCCGTAGCTGTAGTTCCACCAAAGATCGCCGCCGTCGGCGCCATCCGACTGGTGGGCACCGCCGCCACCACAAGCGGAGACATCTTCCACTTCGGACCGGGATCCACCCCCTCCACCGTTGGCGCTGCGATTCCCCCGGCTGCCCAAGCCGCCGTAGGACTCGCCTTGGTAGGCGTCGTTGCTGTTGCCGGAGACGCCCGCGCCCCCTTCGTAGCCGAGGCCGTCCAGGTCGATGGTGCCCGAGATGGTGACCGCACCGGTGGCACGAAATGCCACCACACCGCCGCCAGAGCCGGCCCAGTCGTCCGCCGTGATGGTGCCCGTGACGTCCACCGTCGTGTAGTGGGGCACCTTCTGGACAAGCACGACGTCGGACGCATCCCAGTCGAGGGTCAGCGCTGGCTCGGTGGTGATGGTGGACGAGGAGACCGCCGCCACAAACACGAATTCGTACTGGCCCGCGTCGGTGCCTTGCTGGTCGAGGATCAGCAGCTCATCGCCGACCACAAAGCTGCTGGCGTCCAACACCACCAACGACGTGGCGCCGGCGGTCGCCGATGCGCTGAGCGTGGTGTGGGTGCCCCAGACCTCCGACCCAGTGACGGACACGGTGCCGTCCGTCCCCAGCCCGGCCGTCGGACCGCGCACGATGCTGTCGTCGTAGGGATCGGCATCCCAGCCATTGCGGAGGCCGTCGCCGTCGATGTCGTCGTCCGCACAGTCCTGCGTGCCGTCGCCGTCCGTGTCGGTGGCGTCGTCATCGTCGCAGTCATCGTCATTCGAGACATATCCCGAGGGCGCGTCACAGGACTGGGCGCTGGTGTCGGGGTCTCCCGTGCCGTCGCCGTCTGAGTCCGCGTACCAAGTCTCCCACGTCGAGGTGTCCAGCGACGTGTCGTCGTCGTCCACATACGAGTCGCAGTCGTCGTCGTAGCCGTTGCAGACCTCGGTCGCAGCCGGGTTGACCGCCAGGTCCGTGTCGTCGCAGTCGGTGGCGTCAGACACGTAGCCAAGGGGTGCGAGGCAGTAGTCCCGCGCGGCGCTGAGGTCGCCGTAGCTGTCACCGTCGCTGTCGGGGTAGAACACCGAGCCCGTCGTCAGATCGACACTGTCATCGTAGTCATCCACGAGCGCGTCGCAGTCGTCGTCGATGCCATTGCACACCTCGGTCTCGGCGGGGCTGATGGCCGCGCTGCTGTCGTCACAGTCCGTGGCATCGAGCACAAAGCCCGACGGCATGGCACAGGTCTGGACCGAGACGTCGGCATCCCCAAAGCCGTCGGTGTCGGTGTCGGCGTAGAACACCGTGCCGGTCGAGACGTCGACAGAGGTGTCGTCATCGTCAATGTCACCGTCGCAGTCATCGTCCACTTCGTTGCAGACTTCCTGCGCGTCGGGGTTGATCGCCGGGTCCAGGTCATCGCAGTCCAGGCCCACCAGCACCGCCGTGTCCCCTGGCGCTGCGCACTGCGTCAGCAGGGTGGCGGGGTCGCCAAAGGTGTCACCGTCGGCATCATCGAACCAATCGGGGGCATCGATGGCGTCTTCGTCCACGTCCACATCGCAGTCGTCATCGACTTCGTTGCAGAGCTCGTCGGCCCCTGGGAAGGTCGTGCCCACCGCGTCGTCGCAGTCGTCGCCTTCCGCCACGACACCTGATTCGGGGTCGCACGTCTCGACCTCGGACAGCGGGTCGCCGTGGCCGTCCCCGTCGGCGTCGACATACCAGATGGTCTGGATGTCATTGTCGATGGCGCCGTCACAGTCGTCGTCCACCTCGTTGCACCGCTCGGGCGCCTCGGGGAAGATCTGAGCATCGCCATCGTCGCAGTCGAGGGCATTGTCGACGTAGCCGGGTTGGTCGCAGATGTACTCGACCTCTGGCCCAGCGCCGAAGCCATCGCCGTCGTCGTCGACAAAGCCGGTGCAGTCGCCGGCCCCGCCATCGCCACCATCGGTGCCATCTCCGCCATCGGCACCATCCCCGCCGTCGGATCCATCCGAGCCGTCGTCACCGACCAGTCCGTCTTTGGCTTCGCCGCCCTCAAACGGGATGGTCGGGTAGCAACCTGCCACCACCGCAAGTCCAAGGGAGAGCAGCAGTCGAGTCGATGGGAGAGTCATTGAATTCCTCGAAGGAGCGACCGCCAGGGCTCGGCGCGCGAGCACAGGCGGAGTCCCCTCGAACCAGCCGAGGGGGAAGCCACATCACGTCCCGCACCCCGGTCAACAAACCGCGCCCGGCGGGCACCTGCGGCGGGGGAGGGCCGGATGTTGCAAACGGTGACGGAGCACAGGGAAGACGAAGCGGCGGCCGCTGGCGCACGGGCACAATCGCGCACACCAAGCTGCGGCGCAGAAAGGGGCACACAGGTCTGGCGACGCCACCTCAAAACGCGATCGCCATCGTGAGCCCACCGGCGAGCAGGGCCCCACCGACGGTCGACAGGGTCACACCCAAGTTGCGGGCCGGCACCACTTCTTGGTCGCGAATGGCCTGGGCCTGGCCCGCCGTGCCGTTCGGGTCTTCAGATGCCGCCAAGTAATCTTGGTAGGCTTGGCCGCTGACTGCGAACCGAGTCAGCCCGAAGATGCCCACCCCGCCCCCCACCACGGCGAGCCCGATCCCAACGTTTCGCAGGGTGTGCTCACCACCGCCGTCGCGCGGGGCCTTGGGTGGCTTGGGCGCTTTCGCAATGCCGGCACCCGCGGGATCCCGGTCCAGCGCGATGTCGAAGCTCAGTGCGCTGTCCCGCTCCATCGAGAACATCTCGGTCTTGGGCAAGAAGCCGGCGGCCTTGACCTCCACCACATGGGGACCGGCCGTCAGCGCGGAATTCGTGTAGTCCCCGGCGGTCACAAAGGAGCCATCCAGGGACACTTCGGCGTTCTTGGGCACCACTCGGACCACCAAGCTGCCCACCCCGAGGGCTTCCATCTGGACGGCAAGATCGAGGGTCTCTCCGGCGCCCACGTCCACCTTGATCAGCTCTTGCAGGTAGCCGGGATGGGTAACCCGCACCGAGTGGCTGCCGCAGCTCAGCGACAGCGTGCTCTGGCCCGACATCGCGAGGCCATCCACCGTGACCGAAGCCTCCGCCGGCTGCACCCGCAGCTTGATCTCACCCTGGGCGGGTCGGGTGATCATCGCGGCGTCGACCACACCCTGTTCAAGCACATTGACGGTGGTCTCTCCGATCTGGCAGGCCCCCTGAACACGGACGGTGTGGCGCCCGGGGGCCACGTCATCCACCCGGCCCGGCGTGAACCGACCCGTCGGCTGTCCGTCCACCAGGATCTCCTGGCCCGGCACGTCCGAACTCACCGAGATGGATCCAGCTGAGGCCATTCCGGGGAAGAAAAGCGCGCCGAGAGTGGCGACCGTCGCGCACGACCAACCCCGACCGAGAGAGCGGACGGGGTGAGGGACAAAAGCGGGCACGAAGGACTCCGGAGGATTCAGCAGTGCACTGTATCGCAGCGCGCCGTGTCCCTGTTGGCCAGCGGTGAGTGACCCACAGACGCCAAGACTGGCAGCATGACAGCGTTCCCGCCATCCATCGCCGCTCGCCACGCCCCATTCTTACAGGAGTCTTGCCGGATGCCGCGCCAGCACCAGGAGCCCGGCCATTCAAGTCACCCAAAACGCGATCAACAGGCACATTGCACGGGCCAGTCGCGCCGTCGGCACCCGATCGATCGGCAACGGGCCAAGATCCACCGTGTCGATGGTCCGCCGCTCGCCCCCGGCAAGGGGCACGTCGGGAAAGCGCTGGACGCCCCAGCTCGTCGCCAGCGGGTCGTCAGGGTCCACATCCACCACGGCGGCAAACGTGGTTGTGCGCTGCAGCTCCGGTTCCATGCGATCGTGCCGAAACTCGTCGGCCAGCCACTTGTCGGCTTCGGGGTTGCCCTGGATCTCACCGCCAATGGACACCACCATCAGCACCCGATCCCGAAGGGCCGGTGACGCCCGCATCGCCCGGATGAGGGGCAGGACCGCGGGCCCGGTGCACAGCACGCCAAGCCGCTGGTGGGGCTCGGGACACGCCGCGAGCAGCCGCGCCGCGCTCGCTTCAGGCGGCACGTCCGCCCAGTCCTCTTCGAGGTCGACGCAGTGGAGCCCCGCTGCGACCCCACCCAGATCGGCCGCAGACAGCGGGCAGGACACCGAGACCAGGACGAGGTGGTTGAGCCGCCGCACCAGCGCAGTGCCCACGGCCGGGTCCCACGCCGAGACCCGCTCCCAGCTGGCATCGGGTCCGAGCACCACACCCGGATCGTACGCGGGCCCCAGCAGCAGTGGATCTTCGCCCAACGCGTCCATTGCCCTTCGGTCCTCCACATACATCGCGCGCCAACGCGCCACCGGGGACTCTTGGCGGGCCAGGGCCTCGACCAGGGCCTGCTCCCCTTCCAGCGCCGGGGTGGCGATGGTGTCCAGCGCTGGCGCCCGAAGCTTCGTCTCTGGATCTCGACCCGCCGGGTGGTACGGCACGACCCGCTCGAGATCTGCGGTCCAGCGGGCCGTCCGCTCGGCCTCGGTGCCGCCCGCCGCCTCGGCCTCCCCCCAAGACAGCGCCGACAAGCTCACTTTGAACAAGCGCTCCCAGTCCCGGTCGGGCGGTCTCGGCAGGGTCTTCCAGACTGCCCAGCCCGCAAGCGCCGCCGCAGCGAGCTCCACCATGGTGATGATCTGCATCTCGCTCCTGGGCCCAGGGGGCAAACACCGCAGACAAGTCCCTTACCGAGACTTCAGCATGGTCAGGAAGTGCAACCCGAGATTCGCGCAGGGTCCACACCCTCGGCCCAGAGCCGGTCCTGAAGGGTCGTCGGCAAGCCGTTCTCCAATATTTGGCACATCTTTGATGCTGCTGCAACCCCACGGGGGGGCCGGCATCGCTTGACACTGCTACGCGCGGGTGGGAACTTGCCCCCGGCCTCTCGTCGAGGGTCGACTCAGCCCTACCCTCTCGGTGAGCCGACGGTTAGGAGGCCCACCGAAACCCCCACTCCATTCGAGGAGACGCACCATGAAGAACGTCAAGACCCTGCTGCTCATTGCTGCTGCTGCTTTCGCCATCTCCGCTTGCGGCGACAAGGACTCCGATGACAGCGGCTCCGCCGACAACGCTTGCAACGCATGCAACGCCTGCGCTGAGTGAGCACCTGAGGGTTGACGCTTGATCTTCGGATCTCGCAAACCTTCGAGGCCTCTGGGATCTCCCAGGGGCTTCTTCAATTTGGGGGCAGGCCCTGTGGTGGCCCCGTGCCCCAAGTCCGAGTGTCCACACCGCGCCTTCTTGCGGGGTGGATCGAAAGGAGTCTGTCAAGGTGCGCACCTCCCTCGTGACGCTGGCGCTGGCCGCATGCGCGACCCCTGAGCCTCCCCGCGGGCACGCCCCGCCTATTGGGGATGTGCCTGCCACGGTCGGTGCCGTCGAGCCCAGCGAGTGGCTGGTGGCGCACCTCAAGAGCCCCGTGGCGCCCCAAGGCACACCGCCCGAGGACTGGTCCACGCTGGAGCAGAGCCTGGAGCCGGCCGCCTGTGGCGCCTGCCATCCCCAGCAGCTCGCCGACTGGAGCGACACCTGGCACGCCAAGGGCATGGGCCCCGGGGTGATCGGTCAGTACCTCGACTGGGACGGCACCAACGACGCCATGGTGGCCAAGTGCAACCGCTGCCATGCGCCCCTCTCCGAACAGCACATGCGCATCGAGAATGACGACGGTGACGACTGGATCGACAATCCCGCGTTCGTGCCAGGGATGCGCGAACAGGGGCTGACCTGCGCCGGTTGCCACGTCCGCCAGCACCAGCGCTTCGGCCCCCCGCCCCGGACCGCCCAGACCATCGACGGGCCGGTGGGTCCCCACGACGGCTTCACCGTGCGGGACGACTTCCGCGATCCCGCGTTCTGCCGCTCATGCCACGACTTCACGGCCAAGCCGGCCAGCGAAGCCTTGGAGGGCAAGAAGCTGCAGGAGACCACCGAGGAGTGGCGTCGCACGACCCACGCCGCCGAGGGCCAGACGTGCCAGACGTGCCACATGCCCGACGGACGCCACACATGGAAGGGCATCCACACGCCCGAGCTGGTCCGGGATGCCGTAGAGGTGACAGCCACGCTCACCGATGCCGGGACCTTCTTCACGCCGGTGCAGGCGTCGATCACCCTGACCAACGTCGGTGCAGCCCACCGGATGCCCACCTACACGACGCCTGAGATCAAGCTGTTCATCGAGCAGATTGACGAGAGCGGCGCACCGATTGAGGGCACCCGCCAGGAGGGCAGCGTCGCCCGGCGCATCACGCCCAACCTGAAGAAGGAGCTGTGGGACACCCGCTTGCTGCCTGGGGAGTCCTACGCGCTGCCGTACCGCCACCGCCGAGTGTCCGGCGCCACCGCATTGGTGACCCGGATCGAGGTGTGGCCGGACGAGGCCTACCGCCGGTTCTACGAGATCAAGCTGCGGGCACCCGAGAAGATCCCGAAGGGAGCCGACGCGCTGAGGCAAGCCATGCAGACCGCGACCGAGTCTCGCTACACGCTGTGGGAACAGACGATCCCGTTGCCCGAGTAGGCACGCGTCCCCAAGCCGGGCGCGGCGTCCGGGGATGCCGGGTCAGCGCCGACGACGCCGTGTGCGAACCGGCACCGGCACAAGCACGGGCGCCGGCGGCGGAAAGAACGAGTCGACCCATCCACCCAAGCGGTCCGCCAGATCCCGCAGCCGCTGAGCCAGAGGGCGGGGACCAACGGGCCCATCACCACCCGCCGCACCCGGAGCGGCCTTCCGATCATCAGATTCTGGCAACGGCGGCCTCCGGCGGGGTTCGTCTCCAGTATAGACCGCAGAGCAGGCCTGACCAGTCCCTTTCCCCCAAAAGCGGGGGCCGCTCCCCCGCAGGGCCCACCGGAAACCTCCGACTTGGGCCGCCCCCCGAAGCCTGGAGACAGCCCGGTGCCCATCCGCGAGAACGTCTCTGCTGCCGCTGTTGTCGGGCTCTACTTGGGTCTCAGCGTGGCCACTGTGACGGACGTGGGGCGGGTCGGGGAAGTGGCGACCGGCTGGACCCCCGGGCCTCCGCCAGCGGTGTTGGTGAACCTCGATCCGCCGCTCTGGGCTGCGGGCGACCAGGCGCCCAGCGCGGGCCATCGCTTCGGCCCCCTCGTCGCGAGCCAGACCCGTCCCATCGAGCGCTTTGAGCTGGGTCCGGTCTCGTTGCCCCTGGCCATCAACGCCTACACGGGTGGACCGCCGGACTGGCCCGCCCGCACCGCTGTCGCCACCACCGGCACGGACCACGCGGCCACCGTGGTGCACGTGCTTGGCGGCGCCTTCCTGGTGTTGTGGCTGCACCGCTTCTTGCTCACCCACGCCGGCCTCGCTGCCGCCACTGCTGGGGGGGCCGTGCTGGCGAGCCAGTGGTCCTTCGTCTTCTACCGAAAGGTGCTGGGCGGCACGGAGCTGGTGTTGTTGGCGGCCGCGCTGCTGGCCATCCAGACCGCGTGGACCCACCGCTGGGCGGGCCTCAAGCGGCCCTACCTATGGCTCGGAGCTACCCTCGGCATCGGCATTCTCGCGAAGCTCCCGTTTGTGCTGACCGCCGGTGCTCTCGGTGCGGCGCTGGTGCTCACCCATCGGGACCGGCCGGACCGCACGGTGCCCCGCGCAAGTGGCCTGGGCTGGGGCCTGCTCGCCCTCACCACCCTGACGGCCCCCTTGTGGATCACCGCCCTGCACCACGGCCTCTTTGTCCCCGAGCATCCCCACATCCGAAGCCACGACTTCCCACAAGTGCAGTGGCGGCGGGTGCTCGATGTCTTCTCCGGCGGCTCGGCCCCGGTGCGGGAACAGGGCGGGAACATCGTCAGGTGGGCCATTCAGCCCCTGTCCTTCTTCGAGCTGGCCTATGGCGGCGCCCCGCTGTCTCGCCCGAGCGCCGGCGCCGTGGTTGGGTGGGGCGTGCTCGCCGTGGGCGCTGCACTGTCCTGGTGGCGGCGGCCCCCCTCCCCTGATGCAGCACTGACCCGCTTGGTCTCGGTGCTGCTGGTGCTCCAAGTCGCCGCGCTCGGCTTGGTTGCTCGCGACCTGCACCACCTCGCCCAGGCTGCGCCGACCCTCGCCCTGGCCGCCGGGCTGGCCGCCGACCGCCTCGCCCGACGGCGTGCCCCCACGCCAGGCGTCCGCCGAACCTTGCTCGCGTGCCTCTGTGTGCTGCCCTTCGTGGTCAGTGGCACCGCCACGCTGTGGGCCACCGACACCGCGGTGTCCAGCATTCCGGTCGCCACCTTCACCCGCCCTGGCCAACAGCAGCTCCGGGACTGGCTGGAGCATGCCGCCATCGAGCGCCTGGTGGTCTGTGACTACGAGTCCTACGGGCTCATGGAGCGGCTGCTCCCCAATGCCGAGGTGGTGCACGGCTGGGGCGCGGCCAGCCGGCGGTACAGCGAGCCCGAGGCCAACGCCACGTTCTTGCCCGACCTAGTCCGTCTGGCTGCGGGAACGAGCGGCGGACACTTGCTGGTGATGCGGTCCAGCGCGCCCATGATCTACAACTTGCGGGCCACCGATCGGCAGCTCTCCGAGGCGGCAGCGTCCGTCGGGCTGCACATCGAGCCCGTCGGAGAATTGCCCGCCCAAGACGGCAAGACGCCCGCTGCACGGCTCTTTGCCGTGACCAGCGGGCGCTGAGCGGAAGCCAGGCTTCAGCGGGCGGCGATGACCTGTCCCATCAGCGCGTCCTGGCGAGCAATCTCACGCTGCAGCGCGGTCATGCCTGTGCCCTCCACGCGGCGCCGCTCGGTGCCGTGGTACTCGAGGGGATCCACCACCTTGCTGCCGACCTCCACCTGATAGTGAAGGTGAGCGGCGGTCGAGCGCCCGGTGTTGCCCACCAAGCCCACGATGTCGCCCGCCTTGACGGACGTGCCGGGCTCGACGCGGTTCTCCGAGAGGTGCAGGAACTTGGCCACCGCACCATCGGGATAGCGCAGCTCCAGGCAATTGCCGTTGCTCTTCCAGTTCCAGTTGGAGCGGGTGACCACAGCGTCGAAGGGTGCGACGACCGGCGTGCCGACTGGCGCCTTGAAGTCCATGCCCTTGTGGGTTGGACGGTCTTTCAACAGGCTGGTGATCTGCTCGTAGTCCCGCAGAGGCGGGTTCTGAAGGCGCAGGGGCACCTCGGTGCCGTCCTCTGACCAGTACGACGTGAACGCATCGCCGGGGGCCTGCCAGCGGTAGGCCGCGAGGGTGCGGCCGAGCTTGGCGGAGTGCAGTCGGGCCGCAAGCAGCTCGATCTCATCGCCGGGCGCCACGCGCCAAGCCACCTCGACCCGGTCACCGGAGCGCAGGTCGCGGCGCAGGTTCATGTCCCAGACAAACAAGCGGGAGTAGACCGCAGACAAGGCATCCGCGTCCTTCTCGACGACACTGGCAAAGGCACCGGAGAGGGTCGACTTCACGGACGCATCGGAGATGGTCCAGTCGCCCAGGCTGGCGGTCTCGGGCACGGGGGCGTCGGCAGCGGGCACAGCATCCGGGACTCCAGCCGCACCGGCCACCGCTTCGGGTGCACCCTCGGCAGCCAGATCGGACGCATCAGCGACATCATCGGTGGGGAGCTCGGCGCGGTTGGCACGCCGCTCCACCACCATGACAAGGTTCAGAGCAAGGGAACAACCAAGGATGCCATAGAGCAACCAGGGACGACCATAGGGGGGATCAATCATAGAGAACCTCGTGGCGGCGAGGATCGCAGGCCGGGAGGCCGGAGCGACTGCAACAAGCGGAGAGCGACGGAGAGGAGGGCGGGACCGCGGATCGTCAGGCACACGCTGGCGCTGAGGAGGGGCTCCGTGGGCAGCACCGCACCGCGACCCCGATCCCCGACCGACTGCAGAAGATCCGCAGCAGAGGGGACGAAGCGATCACGGGTGCGGAGGCCCTGACAACCCGCCCCAGAAGGGTCACCGATCCCCTTGCACCCGTCAACCCTGGAACTCGAAATCACTTCATGGTTGACGTGTCAATGTCATGGCTCATCCCCAGCGCCCTGACCCCGATCTTTGCACCCGTGGCGCTCAGGTGCGCTCAAAGATCACAAACTCCCGCTCCCGGCGGGCGTTCAGGGCCCGGGCCGCCCGCATCATGCCCAGGTCGTGCTCCCCACCGCAGCTCAGCTCCAGGCTCTCGACCCCTCGCGATCGGGCACGCTCGCCGGTGGCCAACAACAAGATCAGCGGGATCGCAGGATCGTCCTCCCCGCTGCGAGACACGAGGAAGCGCACACGTCCCTCGGCGATCTCGGCGCGCTTTCGGATCAGCCGCCACCACGCCAGAGGCCCCATCCAGCCCTTGCGGGGGAGGATGCGGTTGACGTCGGGCACGGTCACCACCACACCGATGGGAACACCGTCTCGCTCGGCAAAGAGGACCGATCCCGGCAGGGACAGCCGGGGCAGCTCGAACGCCTGGAGCTCGCTGAAGGCCGACCGGTTGCCGGCCGGGCGCCAGGGCTCCGCGATGCCTTCGCCGACCACTTGCCGCCAGGCCCCGATCTCTCGGTCGAAGCTCGCCAGATCAGCCTCGCGGATCGTGACCCGCTGTTGGGCCAGCAAGCGATCGAGCTGATCGTTGTGATCGCCCTGCGACGACGGACACAGCCGCCAGCGCCACCCGGGAAGCCGCCACCGGGGCACCAACCCTGCGGCCTCAAGGTGTTCGACGTAGCGGGGTGGGTTGTAGGGAGTGGCCACGGTCGGTGATCGGGAGAAGCCAGACACCAGCAAGCCAAGGGGATCGTGGGGGCCAACGCCCACGGGACCCACGAGGCGGGTGCCACCGTGCTCCGCCAGCCACCCCATGGCGGCGTCGACGAGCGCCCGCGCCGCCGCCGGCCCGGCGACGTTTTCGTAGTTGGAGAAGGCCCCCAGCCCGCACGTGCCCACCCGCACCACCATCCGCGCAACTGGGCGGCCAAGCTGGACCGCGATGAGGCCCACCACCGGCAAGCCCGCCAACACGCCGCCTGCACCGGGGTCCAGCGCCGCCATCTGCTCGCGGATCGGTGGCGTCACGTAGTTCCCGTCACCCACATACGCGTCAGACCCGATCCGCAACAGCCGCAGCCGGACGGAGCGCCGGTCCAGCGGGACCTGGTTCACCTGGATCGGCGGGAGAGAAGCGGAAGAGGGGGGCGACACTGCCTGCATACAACCGCCGTAGCCGAGCCCCGGCCCTTGGAGAAGTGGCGGATTGTGGTCC
This sequence comes from Myxococcota bacterium, assembly GCA_942491145.1. Taxonomy (GTDB): domain Bacteria; phylum Myxococcota_A; class UBA796; order UBA796; family UBA2385; genus CAXQUZ01. Next base: position 26,920 of record CALOBC010000008.1, read on the forward strand.
GCCGGCTACAAAAGCGGGTGCCCCACCTCTCCACCGATCCAGCCAGCGCGGCGCGCAAGATCCTCGAGATCTGCGGCCAGTGGCCAGCGTTGCCGATTCTCGACTTCGAGACGACCGGCCTGGAGCATCCGGCGGTCATTGAAGTCGCCGTCGTGGGTCCCCACGGGGTGCTCTACGACAGCTTGGTCCGACCGGACCGCCCCATGGACGTGCAGGCCAACGCGGTGCACCAGATCCCCGCCAAAGCGCTGGCCAACATGGCCCCTTGGCCCGTCCACGTTGCCCACATCCAGGCCATTCTCGACGAGTACGATGCCGTCGCGCTGGGCACTTGGAGCGGCTTCGAAGCTGACGTGCTCGCGTGGGAAGCCAACCGGGGCGCACCGATGCTGCGGGTGCAGCTCATCGATCTCAAGCGACTGTACGCCGCGCTGCATGGCATCCCCATTCCCCCAGACGGCGGGCGAATCCGAGGGGCATCGCTGTGGCGCGCGTGTGATCGCTACGGAGTCCCCCAGGGCACCCACCGTGCGCGGCAAGACTGTGAAGCCACGCTCGGCGTCTGGTCCGCGATGCAAGCCGAGGCCCGACACCAGCTGTGTTGATGCTTGGTGCCCAAGCCTCGCAAAAAGGGTGTCCTGTGCAAGCAGTCCGCCCGTCAATTGGGCACACTGGGCACCGGATTTCAGCCCACAGCTCCCTCGGAGGATCGATTGTCTACCGCCCGCACCGCGCTGCTTGCGCTCGCCGCCTGCGCTTGCGCACCCACCTTGGACAAAGACGCACCGGTGAAGGACGTGGACCTCACCGATGATGTGGGCATCGGCAGTGACGACGGCGACGGGGCCGACGGGGGTGAGGACGGCGGAGAAGACGGGGGCGACGGCGGCACGGGCGATGATGGCCCAGCCTTTGAGTATGACTGCGACGCGCCGATTGACGAGGTCGTGGAGCACCAAGTGCTCGACTGGGCCCGGGGCTACCATGGCTTGCTCTTCGACGACGAGGGCCAGATCCTGGGTTGGGACGGTCGCAACGCGATGGTCCATGCAACTTATGACGGCGAGAGCTCCACTTGGTTGCCGGGGATCTCCAACTCTGAACAGCTGTTGCGCGCGATGGACGGCGGCGTCTACTACATGAGCAGCGAGCGCAGCACGTTGTTCCACATCACGCCCGAGGGCGCAGAGACGGCCGTCGCATCCGGGTTCTACTATGGGTACGGGCTAACTTGGGGCCCGGACGGGAACATCTACATCGCCGACGGGGATGTGCAGCGCTTCAACCCCGAGACGGGTGAGCTGACGGTCATTGTCAGCAAGCCTCGGGACGAGTCTTGGTGGTCCCACTCACTGGGGTTCAACCTCGACAGCACGGTGCTCTATGTCGGCACCATCGGCTCGGGCCAGATCCTCGAGATCGCACTGGACGACAACCTCGATCCGGTGGGCGAACCCGAGGTCTTCGCATGGCTGCCCGGCGGGTGGCTCGATGCCATGGAGATGGACGCTTGCGGCAACCTCTGGGTGCCCGACTACTACTCCAGCACGCTGTTCCGGGTGGACCCGGAAGGCAACTCAACAGCCATGGTCGACATCAGCGAGCGTCTGTACGGGCACGGCGTCGCCTGGGGCAACAACGTGGGCGGCTGGCGGCCGGACGCCATCTACCAGCCCCTTCCGTACAATCGCAATGAAGTGCGTGAGCTCGTGATTGGCGTGCCCGACGGCCGCACCGTGCGCACCTGGAAGGGCGAGCGGTTCTCCCTGTGACCCTCTCCCACCTCCCCTGCCCTCTCGGAACCCCCATGTCCCGCACCGCGCTAGTCCTCCTCTCGATCCTCACTGCGTGCAACGGGACCGACCCCAAGTCGTCCGGGAGCGACACGACGCCGGACACCGACACCCCCGTCGAAGACACGTGGGAGTGTGTCATCCCGGAGGGCACCGAGCCCGACTTTAGCCCCCAAGTGGGGTGCATGGCGGACTTCCAGACGCTGGCCAGCGCACCCCTGGACGCGAGCATTCCCGGCGCCCGCTCCAGCAAGACCATCGTCGACCGCGTCGACAACAACACCCTGTACTTCACCAATTCCAAGCTCTACCCAATCCACTATGACTTCGCGTCGAAGTTCTTGTCGGGCAACGGTCTGCCCATCGTGCCGGACCTCACGAGCTTCAACACATCCGAGTACTACTCACCCGACCGGCGCTTCATCCTGGGGGCGGTGAGCTACTACGAAGAGCCTGAGGTCTTCGTCTACGAGATCTCGCCGTACGACACAGCCAATGTGGAGATGATCACCACGGCGTTTCGGGCCATTGTCAGCAACGCATGGTTTGGCAAAGAGCTCTACTTCCACCCGACGTCCGAGAGTGTGGTTGAGGTCGCGAAGGGCTTGCCGGACGACATTCCCGTGCTCACCACCGCCGAGCTCTTCGCTGGAATCACATACCAGCCGCTGAACCTGGGCACCGCGATGGGCCAGCTGGCATTCCACACGGCCGACGAGGTGGAGGACTACGTCAACTACCGCGAGATCGTCGTTCTCGACGAGATTCCCAACGACATCTCGATCGTGGCCGCGACCATCACCGGCGAGTTTCAGACGCCCCTGGCCCACATCAATGTGCTCGCCCAGAACCGGGGCACGCCCAACATGGCCCTGCTTGGCGCCTACGACGACCCCACGCTGCGAGAGCTCGAAGGCAAGTGGGTGGAGCTGACGGTCGGCGGCCTGGAGTGGGGAATCCGGGAGGTGACCGAAGCCGAAGCCGAGGCGTGGTGGGAAGCCAACAAGCCCGACCCGCTGGACGTCACGCCGATGGACCTCAGCGTCGAAGGCATCTGGTCGTGCGCTGACATCATCGACACGACCATCGATCTGGGCGACGCCATCACCGCGCGGGTGCCCGCGTTCGGCGGCAAGGCCACAAACATGGCCGCGATGACCTTGATCGGCGAGGACGTGCCCACACCCGACTGCATGGGCATCCCGGTCTACTACTACAACCAACACATGGAAGACAACGGGCTGTGGATTCGGTACCAGGAGCTGACCGAGCATGCGGACTGGGGTGATCCCCGGGCACGGGCCGTCCTCCTCGAAGGGCTGCAGGACGAGATCAAGGCCGCGCCGATGGACCCCGATTTCTTGGCGTTGGTCGTCGACCGGGTGCAAGACGACATCGGTGAGATTCGCACACGGTTCCGGTCAAGCACCAATGCCGAGGACCTGGGGAACTTTACCGGTGCCGGACTCTACGACAGCAAGTCTGGCGACTGGGACCCGACCGGTGCCGACATGGAAGACGCCATCAAGGAGGTGTGGGCCAGCGTCTGGTATTCGCGGGCCTGGGAGGAGCGGGCGTTCTGGGGAATCGACCACTTGGCCGTGGGCATGGCCATTCTGGTGAACCCCACGTTCAAGGATGAGCAAGCCAACGGGGTGGCCATCACCGGCAACATCTTCGACAGCTCCGGCGCCGAGCCGGCCTTCTACATCAACGCCCAGACTGGCGAGAACAGCGTGGTCAAACCCGAAGACGGCGACACCACCGACCAGATCCTCTACTACTACCCGATGCCCGGCCAGCCCGTGGTCTACATCGCCCACTCCAACTTGGTGCCGGAGGGCGAGACGGTGCTGACCAACGCGCAGCTCTACAAGCTGGGCACAGCGCTGGATGGGATTCACAAGTACTTCTACGCGGTCTATGGCACGGACGGCGGCTTCTATGCGATGGACACCGAGTTTAAGGTGACCGTGGACGGCGAGCTTCAGGTGAAGCAGGCGCGGCCCTACCCAGGCTGGAATGCCGCGGGAGAGTAGACGGACGCAGGGCGAGGCGGGGGCCCCGGTGTGCGGGTTCCCGTCTCTGCTCAAGTGGCAGAGTCCCTAGCCGAACAACCCGGGCACCCCACCGGTCGGCAACGAACCACCCCCGTCGTGGCCAAACGACTCGTCGTCAAACCCCAGGATCTGCAGCAGCGACACGTAGAGCTGGTTGGTCGTGACGCCACTGTAGGCGTAGCCGCCCTCCACTTGGAACGCCTCGGCGTCCATCACCATGTGGTCGACCCACCGCCCCGTCTCGACCAAGCCCACGTTGCCCGCGAGGACCACCGGAAGCGACGTCGCCCAGTGGCGACCGCTGGAGAACTCCGACATGTAGACCACCAGCGTGGTGTCGAGCATGTTGTCGCCGTCGGCATCCACCGTGACACTCAACCGCTCGAGCAAGTCGGCCAGACACTGCATGTACCAGCGGTAGACATGCTCCATGCCCGGCTGGAAGTCGGCGTGCACCATCGCATGCCAGTTGTCCCACACGCCCGTGTCGACAATCGGCCCCCCGTTGTCGGCCCATAGCCACGGAAATGCGTGGTCATGGGTGTTGGCGAAGTCCACCGTCGCCACCCGCGCATAGTCGCACGACAGTGCCGTCACCAACACATCGTTGAGCGCCTGGGCCGACACATCATCATCGTAGGTGTGGTCGTAGGACTCTGAGGCCACGAAGCGCGGTGCATTGCACTCACCCACCCCCGCGCGGATGCGCTGTTCCAAGGCAAAGAGCTTCTCTTGGTGGGCTTGCAGCCGTGCCTTGCCCGCCACGCCCGCCCGCCGCTCAGCCGAGCGAAATCCATCGAGAACCGCGTCCAGCACGCTGCTTCGACGAGCACGAAGCGCCCAGGCATCGGCCTCGGACAAGCTGCCGTCGCCGAAGATGCGCAGCGACGAGATGGTGGGGTCGTTGAAGCTCACCACCGGGTCGTCTCGGTCCACCCAGAACCGGCCCTCAGTCACAAACCCATCGCTGGAGCTGCCGCCCACCACAAAGTCCAAGCGACCAAAGGGGGTGTCTCCCGCAATGCGCTCGGTGATGACCTGGTCGATGGTGGGGCCCGCCGCAGTCAGCCGGCTGGCATCCTGCACGGGATAGGGACGGCCCGTGAAGATGGTGTACAGCGCGTTTTCGTGGGCGTTCCCCACCTCATTGAACGTGGGCATCATGTTGTCGATGCCCGTGAGCATCACCATCCGATCGCGCCATGGCTCCAATGGTGCAGACACGTAGGGCAACACAAAGTCCCGCTCGCCCCCGGTCGGCACGAACTGGTTCATCACCGTACCTTGGCTGTGGTGAAAGAAGACCACCCGCTTGGGCGGCTCCAGCGACTGGGCACGGGCCCGTCCCGAGGACAGTCCCCCCAAGGCCGCTGCGCCCGCCAAGCCACCGACGCCCCGGATCAGATCCCGACGACTCGGTGCCCAGAGCCCTCCCGCCGTGCGGTTCCAGCGCCCACCCGTGTGTTCACTCCGCCGCATCATCGCCTCCGTCCGTGTCGTCCGACAAGGGATCTGCGCCGTCCACCGTGCGGTACAGAAACGCATCAGTGAGCGCCACATCCACCAACAAGGCCCGGATGTTGCCGCCGCTCTCTTTAAACCGCTGGCCCAGGGTGCGCACCGAGCACGCATCCCCGGGCTCCGAGCGGCGGCCCACGCCGTACTCGAACCATCGCCGGGCGTAGCACTCTCGCGCCCGGTCCGACGAGGCCACCAACCCAATCATCTCGGCGTACCCATCAAAGTCTCCAGAGGGCAGGTCCAGGGAGCCGGTCGCATCCACCGCAATGCCGGACTCCCAGGTCGACCGCCACGCCCCGATGCCGTCGAAGTGCTCGAAGGAGAAGCCGATGGGGTCGATGCGGTCGTGACAGGTCCGGCAGCTGGTGTCAGACGTGTGCACCGCCAGCTTGTCTCGGATGGTGAGGATCTCTGCGGACTCGTCGGGCAGCGTGAGGTCCACCTCCGGTGGCGGCTGAAGCTGCTCGCACAACAGCTCTTCGAGCACCCACGCCCCCCGCCGGACCGGCGCCGATGCTGCGGCGTAGCTGTGGGCCGACAAGAAGCCCACCCGCCCCAACACACCGGGGCGGACGTCCCCGTCGAGCGCGACACGCTGCCAGCCGCTGCCGTCCACGCCGACCCCATAGATGGCCGCCAGCTCCGGCGTCACCCACGTGGCATTGGAGAACATCAGCGCGTCAAAGGTGGCGTCCCCCATCCAGACCACTTCGGTGGTAAACAGGTCGGTCTCGGTGTGCATGTCGGCCACGAGCGCGTCGGTCCAGCCCGGGTAGGCCGCGGCGTCCTTGAGCATGTTGTCGAGCTGGTCCAGGTGCAGCCAGTCTTGGTGAAAGCCCGCCACCACACCCGTCGACCGGGGATGGGACACCAAGCGCCACGCGTGGCCCGACACCTGGGCGCGGGTCGACAGCTCACCCGCCGCGGCCGCCGCCCAGAGCTCCGCATCCGGCGGGCCATCGGTCAAGAAGAACGACAGCCGGCTCGCCACCGCAAAGGGATCCACCGCCGCCACATCGGCCGCCTCGACCTCCGCTGGCTGGACCACCGGGCCCTCGGTCGCGGTGTCCAAGTACACCACCTGGGGGAGCTGCAGGGTCACGAAGACCCCCATGCGCACGCCCTCTTCGGCGCCCACCCCGGCATCGAGGAAGCGGGTCACCAGCAATGCTTCCGACTCGCTGAGCGGACGCCGAAAGGCCGCGGCCGCCCGGTCCAACAACCACGCACGTCCACACGCCTCGGGCCCATCCCCACAGGCCAGCACGTCCGCGAGCGGCACGGCGTCGGCCACGTGCTCGGCCGCCAGCATCATCGACTCGGCCCCCGACGCACTCACACCATTGTTCAGCGCAAACGTGCGAAAGCCATCGCCGGGCTGAGTCGACGGAAACAACCCATCGGGGAGGACCACCCCATAGACGTCCGAGACCAACACGTCGAACTGGTGGTCGGTCAAGCGACGCAGCGGGGCAGAACCCGGCCGAATCGCCGCCACATCACACGTCAATGGCGCTTCACCGGGATGACCACATCCACCAGGGGACTCGGTGCGGGCAACCAATTCATGCAGCACTGCGTAGCGGCCATCCAACACATCAAAGCGAAGCCCACCCCCGTGGGTCTGCCCACCGGTGGGTTTCGCGAGAACAGTCTCGCTGCCGACATCTGCGACGAGTGAGGCCATCATCGTCTGGTTCGCTTCCAGCGCCGCTGCGTCCGCCCCCGGCACCAACAGATAGCGGGTGCTGCCGGCCGCTCCGTCGGCCACGTGACAACCCAAGCACTCGGCCTGGAGCACAGGCGAGGCCGTCTCGGCGAAGAACAGGGCATCGTCGATGCAGCCGTCACCTCCGCCATCCGCCGCATCCCCCGAGTCTTCACTCGGCGTGACCTCGTCCCCCGCAGGCTTGCCCGTGGACTGCGATCCACAACCCACAAGCCAGCAACCGGCCAATGCCGACACCCACACTCGCCCATCGAGCCGCATCACTTCACCCCTGTCGCGAAGGTCGCTTCGCTGTAGCCAGGGCCACCGTCGTCGGGCCGCACCTCAACCCAAGAGAAGCCGTCGTCGTCGGAACGGTACAGCGCCGCACCGTCCGCCCCGAACCACATCCGACCCAGGTGGGCGAGGGGCACCACCCCCGAGGCATTCTCGAGCGCCCAACCGTAGCCGTCAGCGCTGGAGTACACGGCAGCGCCGTTGGCCACGAGGAAGCGGTCGCCGCCCCAGACCACCCCGGCATGGTCGAAGCCCGAGCCCACCACTTGCTCGGTCCACGTCTCCCCATCCGCCGAGGTCGCCACCAGACCGCCGGTGCCCACGGCCACCCAGACCGGCCCAGCACTGCCGTCGCCCCATGCCACGGTCCGCACACTGGCCGACAGCGGGTTGGCATCCACCGCCCAGCTTGACCCATCGAGCGTGACGGCCACACGACCATTGTCACCCACCGCAACCCAGCGCCCGGTGCCGATCACGTCCATCCCGAAGGCCATCGCCCGCAGGTGGTCGGGCGCGTAGCTCTGGGGCGAGACCGTCCAAGTCCGGCCATCCGTGCTCGACCACAAGTCACCAGCAAAGGCGACAAACTGTTCACCGCCATGCTCACAGCCACCCACCGCACCGCCCGCAGCATCCACATGGGCGGTCCAGGTGTCGCCGTCGGGCGAGGTCCACCAGTACGACCCATCGCTGCCGCCCACCGCGACGAAGGTGTCCGCCCCCCAACACATCCCCCGCTGCATAGCGTTGGTGTGGCCCGCCAGCGTCTCCCAAGTGTCGGTGGTCCACGTCTCGCCATAGTCGTGGGTGGTGCTGACCCGGCGGCCCTCCCCCACCAACACAAGGGTGAGCGGGTCGGTGGCGACTCCGGACAAGCCCACCGCAAACGGCGAGCCCACTTGGTCGTGGGGCAACGACAGCCCGCCCCACACCTCGCCAGGGGCCCCGGGCTCGAAGCCCAGCTCGATTACGGCACTCTCGCCCGGGTTGAGCGCCACCGGAGGCAGCGACTCCAACCGGAAGCCCTCGCCGGTCACCCAGGCGTCGGGATGGCCCAAGAAGCGCAGCTGATCGTCGCACAGGTTGGTCAAGGTGAGCGCCGCGGTCGCCACCCAAGCCCGACTCGGCGCCTCGCCCACGGGAATGTGCCCCGAAGAGTCCACCACCACACCATTCAGCTCAACCTGGAGGCCTTCGGTGCACGGCGAGGGGGCACCAGAGTCCTCGGGCTCGCCGGAGTCCCCAGGGTCGCCACTGTCGCCCGGAACAGCAGCGCCGTCCGCGCCATCGGCCTCACCCGAGTCGACCGCTCCCGGCCCACCGGCCTCGGGCACACCCTTCGAGGGCTCGCCGCCGCACGCCCCCAGCAGCACGAGACCGACTGTGCATCGCACACTCATCGTTCCCCCAGCCGCTCTGAAGTGGCCGCCACCGGGACGAAGCCGTCCGCCACAGTGTGCACATCCGTCCACTCCACCCCATCGACGCTTCGGGCCATCACGGCCGGATAGCCCCAAGGCTGTTGGTAGCCGATGAACCATCCATTGACCCAATCCAACACATGGTAGGAGCCATCGAGGGCCTCCCAGCTCAAGCCATCCGGTGACCTCCACAGCTCTGCGCATGTGTTGTTGTTGCCGGAGGCCAGGAACCAACCCCCACCAAACACAACGCGCGACAGGTACGCATAGCGGGCGTCGCACCAAGCCGTGTCCGACCAGGTCTCGCCCCCGTCCGCACTCACCGAGGCCACCATGCGGTCGCTGCCCCCCACCGCCACGACCAGTCCTGCGCCCACGGCCACCGCGTTGAAGTAGTCGCCATCTGCAAAGCTGGACTCCGGTCCCCAGCTCAAGCCATCCGTCGACAGCGCACGCCGGCCGTCACGCCCCACCGCCACGAAGCGGTCCCCGGGCACCGCCCCGGTGGACGCCAGCGTCGCTTCCGGCGCAAAGACCACACTGTTGATGAGGCTGCCCCAGTATCCAGCATTGTGGAGCACCGTCTCACCAGACTCGGACGAGGTCCAGTTGCTGGACCGCACACAATAGAAGGCGTCCCAAGCGTAGGCGCACTCCGACGCCCAGAACTCCTCGGCCGCCGCCGAGTCCACCCACGTCACGCCGTCTTCGCTCCACTGATACACCCCGGGGTCGGCCCAGTCTTGGCCGCCCCGGTCAGCCCGGAAGAACCGACCTTCGCCCCACACCACATCTCGGGCGGTGCGCAGGTCCCCGACGGGCGCATCCTCGATGAAGTAGTCGGCGCCGTAGGTGTCGCTCACCAGCGTCAGCCCGTTCGAGCCTGTCACCACCAGCCGAAGCGGCCGCGGAACCTCGGCCACGATCTCCACCATGAGCGGGCTCTCGCCCACTGGCACGGTCAAGATCGCCCGCCGCAGCTCGGCGGCAACCGCTTCCAGCCCATTGACCGTCCACACCAGGTCGGCGCTCTCGTCCACCCCCAGCGATGCCGGCGGACCCGAGACCCACACAAAGCCCACCCCGTCCAGCCACGCACCAGAGTCGCTGGGGAGGTCGAGCGCTTCTCCTGTGCGGTTGGTCAAGATGAAGCGCAGCTCGGTGTTCTGATCAATGCCCGCAGGCCCCGTGACCACGCGGACCTCTTGCCCCGGCGCCACCACCGCACCCTGAAACACCAGACTCACCCCGGGGGAGTCGGCGGTCCCGTCGTCGGGCCAAGGGTCCAGCACCATGCCCGAGTCTTCCCCTCCGGCCGGGCCGTCCTCGTCGTCCACCGCACCGGAGTCCTTGTCCCCTGCATCATCGCTGACACCGAGGGGCTTGTCACTGGTGGGGCCACACCCCAGCGTGCGTCCACCGATGACCACCGCCCACAACACCACCCGAGTCCGTCGCCGCTGCAGCCGAGCCATGGAGTCTCCTGAATGCCACCACTATGGCCGAAGCCGCGGCACAGGTCCAGCCGCCAAATAAGCCCACCGGCCGGCTTGGCCGTACACGCCAACGGGACACGCCCAAACTGCATGCGCGAAGGGCGCCGACGACTTCCATTCCCCTCAGTTGACCACTTGATAGCTGCTTGAGGTGGACTCGTAGGTGCCGCCCAAGATCACGGAGCCATATCCTCCTGCCTCATTGTAGACTCCCCCGAGAATGGCAGAAAAATTGGCGGTCGTGTCGTTAAAGCCACCACCGACCACCGTGCTGTACTGGGAGGACACGGTGTTCGACTGCCCGCCGACAATCGACGCACCATACTCCGCGGCCGTGTTCAGTCCGCCACCGGAGACCGAAGCATAGTTGTGGGTCGACAGGTTGTCGTACCCTGCAGAGACGACGGAATACGAACCCGATGCTTCGTTGTAGATACCGCCGTGGACGCCAGCGTAGGCGCCGCTTGCGAGGTTTTCGCGGCCCGTGCTCACGGTTGCGTACCCACCAGTGGTGGCATTGTTGTACCCACCAAGGATGCCGCCGTAGGAGCTGTAGCTGTGGTAGGGCCCAACGACGAGGTTGTGGGAGCCGGTGCGTGTGTCGCTGGACAACTCGTTGTATCCCACGATGAGGTTGCCAAGTCCGTTGACAGCACCCGAAGTGGAGCCCACGCCGGACCGAACTTGCAGGTTGGCACCGTCGATAATGATCAGATCAGTGGACGTGTTGACGGACAGATACCCGGCCAAGTCGGTCAGCTCAGGGTCCACGGTGTCCGTGCTGTAGCCTTGGGTGATCACCCAAGATTCGGTGGCATACCCTTCGAGCGAGGCTGCGGTCAGGTAGTCGGCGAGCACGTTGGACACGGCGTCAGAGAGGGTGTCGACCGAAGCGGACACGGAGTCGACCGAAGCGGACACAGCGACAAGGTCGGCGTTCGAAGCATGGTCGAGGCCGGTGACCCAGTCTTCGGTTGCCAGCCCATCGAGGCCTTCCGTCAGCTCGGACCGAACCGCCTCCACGTCATCCGTCGTGGCCATAGAAGACTGGATGTCGGCCAATGCGAGCTCCAGAGCAGCAATTCGAGGCTCCAGCTCGGCCTCGGCGGACGCCCTCCCTTCGGTGAACCCGGCGTCGTACTGCTCGACACAGTCGTGATCTTCGACCTCACCCGCGGGCTTGGCGTCTGCCGCCTCGGCACAGCCGGCTCCAGCGACGATGAACAACATGGCGGTTGGCAACAAGCTGCGGTTCATGAAACTTCTCCGAGAGGCATCCAGCCCTCAAAGGACCCCGGACTGGGTCTTCAGCGGGGGCACACGACAACACAACCACCTATCCACAAGCGCTCAACCAGCGCAACTCGCCACGCGTCGGCGAGCTCAGCGGCAGTCGAACTCGAGCCCCCACGTTCCCGTACGCGCAGCTCACTGCGGAAGCCCCCGGCAGATCAAACGCCGACGTGCCGCGCTCGGCACCGGTCGAAGCTAGATGTTGTACATGATGTATTGAAGCACTTGCAGCATATCGGACGACCCGTTCTTCGCCACCCGGAAGGTGCTGAACACCACCTTGCCCTCACCGCTCGTGAAGCTCACCAGCAGGGGCACATCCGCGAGGCTGTAGGTCTCGGTGCCCACGCGGTAGGTCACACCGCCGCGCAGGTGTGCCGTGACCGATGGGTCCACCGTCTCAATGGGCGGCCACACCGGCAAGTCGTACTCGATGGACATCGTCGACGCGTCGAGCCACTCGGCCAGCGCCGCATCCGCCACCGTAGCCTGGACCACGCCATACTCGCCCACCTGGGCAGCGTCGGGCGACTCGTCATCGCCCACAAAGTCGATCCGGTCCGGCCACGCCGTCTCAACGACATCGTAGGCCCAGTCCGACGCATAGATTGCGCCGCCACCGTTGACGTATTCCTGCACATTCATCATCAGTGCAGGGTCGGCGGTGACATCATCGAGCCCATAGATGACACCTTCTTCAATGTGCCCACCATTGAAGAAGATGATGTCGTAGGCCTTCATACCCTCAACATCACCCAGAAAGCCCGTCAACGCGGTGTTGTCAAGCCCATCCACCAACTTGTAGTTGGCGAAGCCCATGTTGTCCAACACGCTGTCGAAGTTGTCGTAGTCGCCCGTGACCACCGCCACGTCGAGGGCCAGCGGATCGAAGCAGTCCGGCTCTTCCAACAACACATTGGCGCCGTCCGCCACATCGACCGAGAACATGTCGATCACGTCGTCGCCGTACTGCACATAGACGTCGTAGGTCACCTCAGGCGGCAGGGCCTCGATGATCCACTTGCCGTCGCGGTCGGTGAACACAATCTTGGTGTCGTAGAGCGAGCCCGACGCGTCGATCAAGTGGGTGTAGACCGTGGCGTCGGACAGCCAGGTGCGCCCGCTGGGGTCGCACACCCGTCCGGAGATGGACCCATCCCGTGGCCCCGCTGGCTCACCCTCACCCTTCACGAAGAAGCTGGCTTCATTGCAGCCGACGCCCAGAATGGCGGTCAACAAAAGACTGGCTTGAGAGACGCTACGCAGCATGGCCGGCTCCAGCCTTCGCACGGGGGCACTTGGACGCAGCGCACCGTTGGGCAGAAGGTGACGCAGGGTACACGTGCCCGGGCCGCATGGTCAACTCGTGCGCGCATCCAGGTCCACAACAGGGTCCCGCCGCCAGTGGCCCGAGCGCCCGCCCCGCTTTTCCACCAGCCCGAGGCCCTCGATCACCATGCCACGGTCGATGGCCTTGAGCATGTCGTAGACGGTAAGGCAAGCCGCGCTCACGGCCGTCAACGCCTCCATCTCGACGCCTGTGCGCCAGCGGGTGCGGACCGTCGCCACCACCTCGACCACGTCCCCCACCAGCGTCACGTCCACCGCCACCGCGTCGATGGGCAGCGGGTGGCACAGCGGGATCAGCAGTGCGGTGTGTTTTGCGCCTTGAATGCCTGCAATGCGTGCGATCTGGAGCACATTGCCCTTCGCATTGGTCTCGGTGCGCACCAGGTCGGCCGCCGCCGGGGACAACCGCACCCGCCCCTCGGCCACCGCCACACGGTCCGTGTCCGCTTTGCGCCCCACGTCCACCATGTGGGGGTTGCCGTCCACGTTGAGGTGGGTGAGCTCGCTCATGCGCCACCGCCGGCAGCTGCAATGGCGTCACGGGTCAGCGGCAAGGTGAGGCAGCGGGGACCACCACGCCCCCGACACAGCTCGCTGCCCTCCAGGTGGATGGCCACCCGGCGACCGCTGGCGAACAACGCGTCGGCGTCGCCCTTGAAGTCCCGCTCCAGCATGTGCAGCCAGCCTGCCGGGTCCAGCAGCTCGAAGCCCCGCTCCGCCATCGCGGCCGCGGTGTGCCGATTGCGCGCGTAGCCCACGACCACGCCCGGTCCGAGGGCGACATAGTTCGCACCATCGGTCCACTGCTCCCGGGCGGCATGAATGGGGTGACCACCGCCGCAGCGCACGACCTCAAGGGTCACGCCTTCAGCGGCCATCGCGTCCAGCAGGTTGCCCGGCGCATCCTCCACCACGAGCCGACCGTCCACACGCTGAAGGCGCATCACACCGGCCTCTTCACGGGCCCCCGGCATCAGCAGTGGTGGGTAGACCACACATGCCGAGGTGTCGGTGAGGGTAAACACTGTGTCGAGGTGCATCGAGCTGCGCTGCTTGGGCATCTCGATCACCAACACCCGCGAGAAGCCGGTCTCCAACAGCTCTTCGGCCAAGTGCACGATCATGGACCACGTCGTGCGCTCGCTGGCACCGATGACCACTAGATCACGGTTCACCACCAGCACATCGCCGCCCTCAACAGTGAGGGGGGCCGAGTGGCGGGCGGCACCGACACGGCGGGAAGTCGACGACACCCGGGCGCCGGCAAACAGCGGGTGGTGCTCGACCATGGCCCAGGTGAGCACACTCTCCCGGCGGCGGGCAGCCTTGCTGGCGTTGCCCACCACCACGAGGTCCCCGCAGACCGCGAGCAGGTCCCGGGTGAAGATGAGGTTGGGCAGCGGGCGCATCAGCGGCCAGCCGTCCAAGCGGCCCCCCTCGGTGCCGGCGATGAGGGTGCCCGTCAGGCCCACCGCATCGAGGTGCTCCAAGCGTCGCAGTGCGTCGTCGCCCAGCAGCCCCAGGGTCGCGAGCCGGTCGAACACTTGGCTGCGGGCGTCCGGGTGCGCCAGCACGGTCGCCACCATGCTGTCGAGCGCATGCACGTCGGCCACCGAAGCCAACACCCGGGTCAGCCACCGGTGCTCTTCACGGGCGGCCGGCACATGAACCAAGTCGTCGAAGAGCACGTAGTCCGGGCTGCTTTCGTCAATATGAGACGGCAGCATGCGCTCGTGGGCCACCCCCGGCGGCTGGACCACCACCCGCCGCAGGCGCCCGACCTCACTGTGCACATGAATCTCTGACGTGTTGCCCACTTCCAGCCTCCAGCACGCGGTGTCCGGCGTCGTCCCACATCGACGCTAACGAGCCGGCATCCCGGTGGCGGCGCTCGCCCGCAGTCGTCTCAGCCCTGCTACCTTCCCCCCATGCGCATCTGGCTTCGCCGACTCTATGAAGACCTCGCGGCCGGCCGTCTCGGCCCGACCCACCACCCGGTGTACCGGACGGCGATGGACGTGCTGCACGTGCTGGTGGTGCTGGTGCGGGAGACCGTGCGAGACCGCCTGCATGTGCGGGCGGCCCACCTCGCCTACTGGACGGCGGTGGCCATCGTGCCCATCCTCATCCTCGGGTTTGCGCTCACCGGCCCCCTCGGGCTCGCCGAGAACTCCCGCGATGCGGTGCGTCAGCTGCTCTACGACACGATCCTCGCGGGCAGCGTCGAAGAGGTCGGCGGGCTGCTCGACGACCTGATCGCCCACACCAACCTGGGCACCCTCGGCACCATCGGTGTGCTCGCCACGATGTTTGTCGGCAGCCAGCTCTTCTTCAACGCCGAGCTCGCCTACAACGACATCTTCCGCACCCGCATCGACCGGTCGTGGGTGCTGCGCTTCACGCTATTCTACGCGGCCATCACCCTCGGCCCCACCCTCATTGCCACCGGGTTTTTGGTCACCGCACGCTTGGGCGCCGGCGATGTCGACGTGCCGCTGTTCACCCAGCTGCTGCCTGTGCTGGTCAGCGCGCCGCTCTTTGTGACGTCGCTGCGCTTGTTGCCGTGCACCCGGGTGTCCTGGCGGGCGGCGCTCACGGGCGGGGTCATCACCGCGCTGCTGTTTGAAGCGGCCAAGCTTGGCTTTGGCATCTACCTCGATGTCTTCGGCACCCGCGACAGCATGACCGTCATCTACGGCTCGGTCGCGTTTCTGCCCGTCTTCCTCATCTGGACCTACGTGGTGTGGCTGGTGGTGCTCTTTGGCGTCGAGGTCGCGTACCTGACCCAACACCACGGGTCCTTGGTGGACGCCCAGCGCCGCCTCGCGGTCGATCCCCACGCGCCCACCCGCTCCGCCGACGGCTTCTTCGCATTGAGCGTGATGGCGGTGATCTCCGAGCGCTACCTCGCGGGTCGGGGGCCCGCCGACGTGCAGCGGATTGCCGAAGAGACCGGGGCCGATCCCCGCCACGTCCAGAAGGTCGTCACCGTGCTCGCGGCCGAGGGGCTGTTGCTGTTCACCGACGACCGCAAGGTCATGCCCGGTCGCCCCCCCGCCGACCTGCCCGCATCGGTGATCCTGCTCGCTTGGCGTCGCCGCGCTGCCCCGGCCGTCCACGGGCCCGCTGCTGGCGCGATGCACGCGGCCTTGTCCGCCATGGACCATGCACTGGCAGGCAACTTGGACGCCTTGAGCACCCTCGGCGAGTCCCGCGCGGATGCCGCCCGCTGAGGGGCCGTCCGCCCATGTGCCGAGTGGCCGCCCGCCGGGGTACAGCCCCCTGACCCCGCCGTCGTTCCAGTGCGGGTGCGCCCGGGAGCCCCATGTCCAACCACATCCTCTGGATGCACGATCTCAGTGCCCGGGCCGATGCCTGTGCCAGCGCCGTCCTCCGCCTGGCGGGCCGCGAGGGCTCCGTGGTGTTTGCCCACGCCACCGGCCGCATGGACCCCCAGGGCACCCTCGGCAAGCAAGCCCATGACCACGCCGCCCGCCTGCGTCGGGACCTCAGTGGGCACAGCCTCACGCTGAGCCCCGTGGTGCGTGCTGGCAAGCCTGAGGTGGTCATGCGGGAGCTGGTCGCCGAGCGGGGCATTGACCTGGTGATCTGCGCCCGCACCGGGGTCTCGGGCATCGACCGGGTGCTGTTGGGCAGCAGCGCCGCACGGCTGATCCGCCAAGCGCCTTGTCCCATCTTGGTGGTGGGCGAGCGGGGTCTGAGTGAGCTCACTCGGGTGGTCTGTACCGTGGACCCCCGAGAGGTCGCCCCGCGCACCATCGCTGCCGCAGCCGAGCTGGCGCTATCCCAGAACGCCTTGCTCGAAGTCATTGCGGTGGTGGAAGTGGGCTTTGGCGATGAAGACCTCAGCGCGGCAGCCGCAGCCACGGAGACCGCGCTGTTGTCCCACGCGCTGCGCCTTCCCTCGGAGTGGATGGTGCGCTCAGTCGTCGGCGAGACCGCACTGCACGGCATTCTCATCGCGTCCGCCCGCGCATCCGTGGTGGTCCTGGGCACCCACGGCCGCACCGGCCTCGCCCGGCTGCTGGAGGGCTCCGTGGCCGAGAGTGTTGCTGAACAAGCGAGCATGAGCGTGCTGGTGGTGCCCTGAAGTGGCCCGCATCGTCTGGCTGGGCGCGCTGGGGGTGGTGCTTCTGGGCGCAGCGACGGTCGGTGCCCGCTGGTGGGCCGGCGAGCAGCTCACCCGCAACCTGACCAAGCGCGGGGCCACCTGGGCGCACCGCACCGAGACGATGACCGCCATCCGCCTGGAGCACATGGAGCTGTCCGGGGTGACGGCGGAGCGGGTCGACGTGGATCTGCTCACCCAGACCGTCACCTTGACCGGGGTCACCATCCGGGCACAAGAGCTCGCAAGCTTGCTCGGCGGACCGGGCCTCGGCGACGACCGCCCCCGGGGGAGCGTGCAACCCGCCGTGGCCGTGACCGTCAACGACCTCGAGGTGGTCTGGGGCGACAGAGCGCTGCTGACCGACTTGTCCGGCCCGCTTCGCCCCAACCTTGATCTCCAGGGGCCCGGCGCCCGCATCCACCGTGAGGGCGAGACCCTGTCGGTCACGGTCGCGCGCGAGGTGGCGCTGGACAACATCTCCGGCACCGCCGCTGCCGAGCTGAGCTGCACCGCCGAGACCTGCGCGCTGCGGGTCGACATCGACGACGCCACCGTGCAACACCCGCTGCTGTCACCCGTCGCGCTGCCCCCCCAGGCGCTGCGCATCCAGCTCGACGTGCCCCGGGGATTATCAACAGCCAGCGGGACCGTGTCCTTTGGCGCCGTGTCCGCGACCGTGGACGCCACGGCCAACACCGCCGAAAAGACCGTGCTGTTCAGTATCTTGGTGCCAGCCACCCCCCTCGAAGATGTCGTCGGGGTCTTCGGGCCGCTCATTCCTGAAGCCAGCGGCGCCATCCTCGACGGCACACTGGGGGCCACCGCCACCCTTGCGTGGCCGGCGGGGACCTGGACCTTGCACCCCACGGCACAGGACCTCGTGGCAGAGGGTGTTCTACCCCCCGTCGATCTCCGCGGTGGCCCGTTCTCGTGGACCGCCCCGTCCAAAGAGGGCGGAGCGCTGCGCCGAGCGGGAGAAGGGGTGACCGGCTGGATCTCGCTCATGGACGCGGGGCTGTTCCCGGACGCCGTGATCGCCGCCGAAGACAGCGCCTTCGCCCACCACAACGGGGTGGATCTCGCGGCCATCCAAGCGGCGCTGGACCGCATGGCGACCGAGCCCGACGGCCCCCTTCGCGGCGGCAGCACCATCACCCAACAGCTCGCCAAGAACCTGTTTCTCGACGGCCAAGACCGCACGCTCGTGCGCAAGCTGCGGGAGCTCTTGTTCGCGCTGGAGCTGGACCAGAGCTTGCCCAAGCGGCGGGTGCTGGAGCTCTACATCAATGTGGTGGAGCTCGGCCCGGGCATCATCGGGGTGCGAGAGGCCGCCGATGCCTACTTCTTGAAGTCCCCCGGCCGCCTGACCCCCAAAGAAGCCGCGTTCCTCGCCTCAATCCTCCCGGCACCCCGGTCGATGGGCAACCGGGCGTGGCGCTCCGGCCGGGTCAACCACATCCGTGTGGCGTCCGTCATCGACAACATGGCGGACGGCGGTGCCTTGAGTCCCGACGCAGCACGGGCCGCACACAATGCACCCCTCCGGTTTGTGCCCCCACCCTGACCCCACCGGCTGTGAACCCTCGCCTCAGGCCCCCCAAGGGCATAGTCCCACCCTCCTGCGCGCCGTTCTCTCCGAACGCCACGCCCGCCCCGACGACCGCTCCGCGGACTGGCACGCCATGCGCTTTCATGAAGAGCAACACGGGGTCTACTTCGACGACCTCGATCCCTTTCGGATCCTCCACAACGCCCGGTATCTGCTGATCATGGAGCGAACCATCGGCTCGTTTTGGCACCACCTGGGCTGGCGACCGATCGGTGACGGCAACCACGACCCGGACCAGGATCACCTCGTGCGGGCCCAAGACATCAGCTACGAGGTGCCCGTCCAAGGCACCGGCCGGGTGCGGTGTCGGATCTGGGTGGAGCACCTCGGGCGCACCAGCCTCCAGTTTGGCTTCCAGATCCTGCCGATGGACGAAGACACACCCCACTGCCGCGGACACCGCACGCTGGTGCGCATCGACGCCGACACCCGCGAGGCCGTTCCGTGGTCCGATGAATTCCGCGTCCGCATCCGGCCCTACCGCCGGGACACCGATCCGCCCGCCGCCTGACCGCGAGAACCCGCCATGCACAAGCAATTTGAAGAGGGCATCACCCTCGATCGCTTCATCCACGAGACCACCCGGGCCCACCCCGAGGCCACGGGCAGCTTCTCCACGCTGTTGCGCCAGATCTCGTTGGCCAGCCGCTTGGTGTCGTCCCGGGTGAACCGGGCCGGCCTGCTGGGCATGTTCGGCAACACCGGTGAAGTGAACGTCCAGGGCGAGTACGTCCAGAAGCTCGATGAATACGCGAACAACACCTTCAAGCGGGCGCTCGAGCACGCGGGCTGTGTGTGTGCCATCGCCAGCGAGGAAGACGAGGATCCCTACTACGTACCCGAGCGCTTCCACAGTGGCCGGTACGTGTTCTGCATGGATCCCCTCGACGGCTCGTCCAACATCGACGTCAACGCCACCATCGGGACCATCTTCTGTGTCTTCCGTCGGCGGACCATCGAGGGCAGCCGGGCCGACATACAGGACTTGCTCCGCAGCGGCGAAGACATCGTGGCCGCGGGCTACATCATCTATGGCTCGGGCACGGTGATGGTGCTCAGCACGGGCGACGGGGTGCATGGTTTCACGCTGGACCCCAGCGTCGGCGAGTACTTCTTGTCCCACCCCGACATCAAGCTGCAACCCGATGCGCGACTGTACTCCATCAACGAGGGCTACACGGCGGGCTGGCCGGCGCCCCTCAAGAAGTGGATCGACGCGCTCAAGGCCCCCGATGCGGGCTGGCGTCAGCGCTACATTGGCTCACTGGTCGCGGACTTCCACCGCAACCTGTTGATCGGCGGCGTCTTCCTCTATCCGCCCACGACAGCGAGCCCGGACGGCAAGCTGCGGCTGATGTACGAGGCCTTTCCGCTGGCCTACCTCGCCGAAGCGGCCGGTGGCGCAGCGACCGATGGCGAGGGACGAATCCTCGACAAGACGCTGACCGAGATGCATGAGCGCACTCCCCTGTTCATCGGAAACAAGGTGCCCGTGTTCTCGGTCACCAAAGCCCTCAAACAGGGCTGAATGACGTGCTGACGCGCATTTCCGGCGATACTGAGATCGTGCGCAGCCACGGCGATGAGCGGGTTCAGGTCTGCCGGGAGCGGTGGCGCCTTGAGGGCAAGGTGCCGCTGTCGTTGACCCGCAGCACCGCCCCCAGTGGACCGGTGCGCCCGCCACTGCTGCTGGTGCATGGCTTTGCCCAGAACCGCTTCACGTGGCACACCAGCGTGCGCTCCTTCACGGCATGGATGGCCCACCGAGGCTGGGAGGTATGGAACCTGGAGCTTCGGGGCCACGGCGAGAGCCGCCTGGAGGGCCAGTCCGGGGCCGACCGTTTTCACGACTACGTGGACGATGTCTGTGCAGCGACCCGGGCCCTGCCATCCGCCCCCTTTCTGCTCGGGCACAGCCTGGGCGGGGCCGCCGTGTATGGCGCATCCACCGCGCTTGTCGGCGACCGCGCCCCCCTCGGCGTCCTGGGGCTCGCGGCCATCTACGGCTTTGGCAAAGGCAACCCGCTGATTCGTGCAGCCTGCGAAGCCACCCACCGGCTGAGCCAAGTGCCCGTGCTGGGCAGCATTCAAGTGCGATCGCGCTTGCTCGGGCGGGTGATGGGCAAGCTCTACAATGTGACCGACTTGGCCGGCTACACTGTGCCGCTGTCGGGCTGGTGGCCCGGCAGTGTGGAACCGGAGCTGTTGGCGGAGCGCCTGGAGCACGGCTTCGACTGGACCAGCCTCAAGGTCTGGCAAGAGATGAGCCGCTGGGCCAGCGACGGCACCTTCGACTATGACGACGCATGGCACACCACCGACTTGCCGCTGTTCGTGGGCTTGGGCGACAAAGACCACCTGTTGCCGCCCGAAGACGGCCAGCTCGCTTTCACCCGGAGCGGCAGCCAGGACAAGACCCTGGTGCTGTTTGACGACTGGCACCACGGCACCCACTGGGGCCACCTGGACATCATCTTGGGCAAAGACGCGCCCGCCCAAGTGTGGCCGACATTGCACGCGTGGATGGCGGAGCGCAGCTGAGTTGCATCCCCGGCTCAACTCCCGGCGGCGCCCCCGCGCTGGCTCGGCTACCCCTCCCCCATGACCGCTGCACCGAGCGACACGCCGACCACCCTCGGGTGCTGGCGACTGCACCACAAGATCGGCAGCGGCGGACTGTCCGAGGTCTGGGCAGCGTCCCGCATCTCGGGTGAGCCGATCGAGGGCGAACCGGAGCAGCTTGCCCTGAAGGTCCTGCACGAGCACCGGGACAACTGGGACAACCGCTGGCGCTTCCTGCGGGAAGGGCGGCTGCTGCAGAAGCTCGCGCACCCCACGCTGCCCCGGTGCTGGGAGATCCACGAGGCACCGCGCCCCCACATCGCCCTCGACCTGTTGCAGGGCGAGACCTTGTCCCACCGGCTCAAGCGGATGGGCAGCCTGACGCCGGCCGAGGTGGGTGTGGTCGGCAATGGGCTGCTGCGGGCCCTGGACCACCTGCACCGCCACGGCGTCGTGCACCGCGACATCAAGCCGTCCAACGTGTTCATCCGCACGGACGAGCACATCATGCTGCTGGACCTTGGGCTGGCCGCCGATCCGAGCGAACCCCTCACCACCACCCTCGGTGAGATCATGGGGACCTTTGCGTATATGGCGCCGGAGCAGCTCGCCGGGGCCGCCGTCGACCGCCGCACGGACCTCTACAGCGTGGGTGTCACCCTCTACGAGTGCCTCGCCGGCACCCGGCCTGTGCATGCCCGAGGGGCAGATGGCTACGCGCGGGCGCTGCGTGCGGGCGCGATCGGTCCGTTGTCCGAGATGGTGCCCGACGCCCCCCCCACGCTGGTCGACACCATCAACCGCCTGATGGCCCGCGACCCCATGGCGCGCCCGGGAAGCGCGGCGATCGGACGGGCGCTGTTGTTGTCGGCGGCCATGCCAGGGGTCACGCTGCAGCGCACGGCGATGGTGGGACGATCCGCCGCCATTGGCGCACTGGAGGCCATTCTCGACGGTGGCGGAGTGGTCACAGTCCTGGGCGAGGTCGGCAGCGGGACCGGCCGCATGCTGTCCTGGGCCGTGGACCGGGCCCGGGGCATGGACTTCGAGACCATCGCCATTCGAGTCCGCCCCCACGCTCCCCCGCTGGCGCCACTGGAGCACCTGGTCCGGGAGCTCGAGCGCATCTCGGGCCCCATCCAGCGCACCCCCGCCGCACTGGGCCGAGAGCTGGAAGCGCTGTCCTCCGAAGGGCCGCTGCTCGTGGTGATCGACGGCACCGACCACGCCTCCGCCGCAGCGTCAGCTGGGCTGGCCCAAGCCATCGCCCTGGCGCCCCGCCTGCGCACCGTCCTCGCCGGAAGCCGCCCGCTGCAGGGCATCTCGGGCCATGTGGTGCGGTTGCGGCCGCTGTCGGTGCACGAGACCGAGAAGATGGTGGCGGGCATGCTCGCGACGGCTGCGGCACCCGCTGGGCTTGCCGAAGGGGTGCACCGTGTCGCGGTGGGCCAGCCCGCGATCATCTCCCATGCGATCAAAGAGCTGGTGGCCCGGGGTGCGCTGTGGACCGAAGGCACGGGGGACGACGGACGCCCCCGGTGGCGCCTGGACCGCGACACCGACCTGACGCCCCTGGCCGGCCTTGTGCGGCTGTTCGGGCGCATCCTGCTGCGCTTGCCTGAGGGCGCCCGCCGAGTGCTCGATGTGCTCGCGGTGGTGGGCGAAGCCGTGCCCCTCCAGACGGTGCTGGAGCTCGCAGGCGCCGACCCCTCGGGGGTGGACATGCACGCCCTGGCCGCCGAGGAGATCGCCGCGATCGAGAAGCACCCGGACGGCGACTGGGCCGTGCTGTTGCGCCCTGCCGTGGGACAGCTCGTGCTCGCCCAGATCCCGGCGGCCCGCCAAGCCACCATCCACGCAGGCATCGCGAAGGCGCTGCAGAAGCGCTCGCCGGACCCTTGGCAAGAGCGACGCATCGCATGGCACGCCGCCCATGGCGCCACGCCCGATCACGCTCCCGAGGCGCTGCTCCGGCTCGGCGCCAGCCTCCAAGCGGATGGGGAGTCCCAGCTGGCGCTCGAAGCCCTCGACAAAGCCCGCCACTTGCCGGGCACCCCCACCATCATCGCTGCGCGGCTGGCCTTGATCCGGGGACAGGTGCTGGAGAGCCTCGCTCGGCGCCAAGACGCCGCGGCCTCGCTCGAACACGCGCGAGAGCTCGCGGCGCGCACTGGCGAGACCGAAGTGCTGGGGCAAGCCCTGACCGCCCTGGCCCGCACACGACGCGAGCTTGGATATCACCGCCGAGCGGCCACGCTCGCGGACGAAGCGGTGGAGGTGCTGGAGCTGCTGCCCCCGGGTCCAGCGCTGGCTGAAGCCTTGCTGGAGGCGGCACGGGGAGACCGGCTGGCGGGGCGCTCGAAGCAGTCGACCCTTCGGCTGAACCGGTGCCGGACCATCGCCGAGGCGCTGCGATCGGACGACATGCTGGCCCGGGCCAACGGCGCGATCGGGCTGCTCCAAGCCGAGAACGGCCGACTGGAAGACGCGGAGAAGTCCATCGAGCAAGAGGTGGCGTGGCTGCGCACTAGCGCCCGCCCTGCCGCCATCGTCAGCGCCCTGTGCCGGCTCGCCGTGGTGGAGCGCCGGCTGGGCCGCTGCGACCTGGCGCTGGCGGCCCTCGACGAGGCCGACGATGTCTGCCGGTTTGCGATGCAGCCCTACGAGCGGGCCCAAGCCCGGGTGGCGCGGTCAACCATCCACCTCGCGGTCGACGACCTCGACCGGGCCGATGAGCTGCTCCAGCAAGCATCACTGGCGCTGGACCCCGACGCCGGCGTCATTCTGCGCGCCAACTATCGGGATGCCCAAGGTGAGCTGCGCCTGGCCCGCGGTGACCACCAAGCCGCGCTGGCGTGCTTCCAAGCGGCCGAGACGGAGGCCGAGAAGGCCGGATTGACCGCATTTGCCGCGTTCTGCTTGGGCATGGCCGGGGTGCTCACGGCGAATTCCACGGCCATCTCCCAAGCCCTTGAGGTGCTCAGCGTCAGCGGGGACCGGCGACACGGGGCCCGGTTGATGCTCTACGGGGCCATCATCGGCGGCGATGCGGATGTGCTGGAGTCGGCGGAGCAGGAGATTCGAGCCTGCGGGGACCGGTTCTTGTTGCTCCGGGCGCTGCATGCCTGTGGGGGCGCGTCCCGCCGCCGAGAAGCGTCGATGCTGTGCCGCCACCTGCTCCCCCACCTGCCCCCTCCGCTTGTGCCACGGTTCATGGACGTGCCGGCGGTGTTGTGGACGGGTCTGCCCACGATCCTGGCCGAGCGACGGCGGGGTCCCGAGCGACGCCGTGCGGACGCCCCGCAGCGGTGAGCGCGCGGCCGATGCCCACGGCACAAGGCCGCCACTGGGGCCCGAAGTGGCGCGGCTCGGCGGACGCACTGCCCACCGGGCGCCCGAAAACACTCCACCACCCACGGTTGCAGGGTCCGCGCGGCGCGCTAACTGGACTGCTCAACCGCTGGAAAGGCTCCCACAAGTGACCTCAGATCTTCACGAAAATGCCCACGAGAGCGACGAATCCACAGTCCAGGTAGCCCCTGCGGACGCCGAGGCCGTCGAGCCAGAACCGGCTCCGGACGCGGATCTCCCCGCGGACACCCCCGTCGTGAGCGCCGACGCCGAGCCCACGAATCCCCCCACCGACAGCCCTGAAGAAGCCCCCGACGCCAGCGACGATGCCGACCCTGCTGAAGCGCCGGTCGGGTCCCCGGTGATGAGCGGGGACGACACGGCTGAAGACGCACCGTCAGAAGCCCGCCGACGTCGCCGTCGCCGCCATGTGCCCCGGTACCTGGGCTTGGACCTTGCCTGGGCCCCCCGCAATTCGTCGGGTGGTGCCGTCATGGAAATGGACGACGACGGGGCCTGCCGGGTGGTGGCTGTCTCGTCGCTGCGGGCCCACGAAGACATCTTGTCCTGGCTCGCCCGCAACCGAAGCCGCGCTGGCTCGATCGTCGCGGTCAACGCGCCCATCATCGTCGAGAACTCGGTGGGCCGACGCGCCGCAGACACCCTGCTGCAGGACCACTTCGGCAAGTACTCGGTGTCGGAGTACCACGTCAACACCACGAACGCGTCGCACCCCCGCACCATCGGTCGGGCCCTCATGCGGATGCAGTTCGACCCGGACCCGACAATCGACGCCGACCGTGTGGTCGAGACGGCGAACCAAGCCACTCAGATCATGCTGTTCGAGTCCGAGCGCCCCGTGCGCCTGAAGACCGGCCCCGTCGGTGC
This sequence comes from Myxococcota bacterium, assembly GCA_942491145.1. Lineage (GTDB taxonomy): Bacteria > Myxococcota_A > UBA796 > UBA796 > UBA2385 > CAXQUZ01. The sequence continues at coordinate 52,404 of CALOBC010000008.1, forward strand.
CCGCAAGGACGCCGTCGCACGCTTCCGCGAGATCCTGTGGGAGAAGCTGTCCGAAGCGACGCCGTACCTCGTCGAGACCCCCGCCCTGCGCAACCTGCTCGAAGCCGACCTGCCGTCCAGCAACGGCAGCCGCGTGGGTGAGCTGGAAGAGCGCCTCGAAGCGGTGCTCTGCGCCTACACGGCCTGCTACCTCGGCTACCGCGGGCCCGAGTCCTGCGCGATGCTGGGCGATCTGAACGAAGGCTACGTGCTGCTTCCCACGACCCGCAATCCGCCGATGGGCTGACCGCCTGGTGCTCCTCAATTGAGGTGCCGGCCCGCGACCCTCCCGGGGGGAGCGGGCCGCGTCGGTTTTGCCCCCCCAGCTTGAACACCACAGCGCTGCGGACACCCCAGGTCTGCACCCCGCGGAGAGCCCATGTCCAGTCACAACCTTGCCGACAAGAGCCTGATGCTCGCCGAAGCCAGCTCCGGCGTTCGACTGGACGCGGGCGCCCCGTTCGCCCTCCCGACCACCCCCGCCCGCTGGCCACCGGGGCGGTCGCTGCAGATCCTCCACCTCGACCTCAGCCTCACGCTCGACCCCGCCAGCCCGCACATCGTGGGTGACTGCCGCGTGCGAATGCGCACCCACGCACAGTTCTCGGGCACCGCCCAGCTCGACTTGGGCAGCGTGAAGATCGACGGACTGAAGGGGCTCAGCCACCCCGACCTGCGCTGGCGCCACCACGAGGACAAGCTCTGGCTCGACGGGCTGGACCCCGACACCACATACGAGTTTCGGCTTACGTATGCGGGCGAGCCGGCGAGAGGACTGTACCGAACGGGCCCAAGCGAAGCCGAACCTGGCCGGCCCCCGATGTTGTGGACCCAGTGCCAAGATGTCGATGGACACCACATCTTCCCCTGTGTGGACCATCCATCCCACAAGCAACCCATGACGGTCCGGGCGATTGTGCCCGAGGGCTTGGACGTGGTGGGCAACGGCCGGCTGGTGTCCCGTGCTGCGGCCAAGCCGGGCTGGACATGCTGGACCTGGGAACAGAAGCGCCCCATCCCCGCCTACCTGTTCACCCTGGTCGTTGGGCCGATGGTGGTCCACGACGACCGCAGCGCCGTGGGTGCCGGCGTCGATGGCGCCGATGTCCCGGTGCGCTACCTCGCCCCCGAAGGCACCGGTCCCGCCCTGTTGATGCTCAATTTCGACAAGACGCCGGCGATGATTGAGTTCTGCGTGCGGCGCCTGGGCTGTGCCTACCCCTTCCCCCGCTACGACCAAGTGGTCGTCCACGACTTCATCTTCGGCGGCATGGAGAACGCCGGTGCGACCACGCTGACGGACGTGGCGCTGCTGCCGCCGGAGGCCCGCGTGGACGGCGACATGGACACGCTGGTGATCCACGAGCTGGCCCACCAGTGGTTCGGCGATCTCGTCACTTGCGACGACTGGTCCCAAGCTTGGCTCAACGAAGGTTGGGCAACGTACATGGAGTTTGTCTGGGCCATCGAAGACCTCGGAGCCAACGACGCGGATGCCGCGCTGTTCAACACTCTCGACAACTACTTGGGGGAGTTTGGCGCACGGTACCAGCGGGCGCTGGTGGAGGGCCGCTACGAGGCCCCCATCGACCTGTTCGACCGCCACCTCTACGAGAAGGGCGGGCTGGTGCTCCACACCCTCCGCCACAAGCTGGGTGACGAGGCCTTCTGGAGCGGGGTGTCGGCATACCTCCAGGCCCAGTCCGACGGCACCGCCCACACCCGAGACCTCCAGCAAGCCCTGGAGCAAGCCTCTGGCCGCAGCCTGGAGCGGTACTTCTCCGAGTGGGTGCTGGGGGTGGGCCATCCCAAGCTCAAGCTCACCCTTGGCTGGGCCGACGGCTTGCTCACGATGCACGCCACCCAGACCCAGTCTGGCGACCGCATCGCGTCGTGCTTCGCGCTGACGCTTCCGGTCTCGCTGGAGCTCGCCGACGGCACGGTGCACCACCACACCCTCCCCTTGAACCGCCGAGAGCAAGCGCTGGCGCTGCCGTCCATCGAGCGACCGGTGCGCGTCGGTGTCGACCCGCGCTTCACGGGACTGGTGGACCTGGAGCTGACCGCCCCGGCCGACTGGCTCGTGGCCAGCTTGGACCGGGACGAGGGGGTCGTGGGACAGATCCGGGCCGCTCGGGCACTCGGGCGCAGCCGCAGCACCGGACTCGTGGATGCCTTGGCCACCGCCCTGCACGGCACCGGCCACTGGTCCGTGCGATCCGAGGCCGCAGCGCAGCTCGCCAAGGTCGGTGGAGATCGCGCCCAGAACGCCCTTATTGAGGGTCTTCAGATCGGGTGTCTCCGCACCCTTGCGTCGGTCGCCCGGGCGCTCGGCACCTTCCGCAGCGACGCCGTCCAACACGCGCTTCAGGCCTCGCTGGTGGGCCCACCGGTGTCCTTGCGGGTGCACGCGGAGCTGGCCAGCGCCTTCGGCCGCAGCCGCGCGCCCGGCGCCGTCGATGTGCTGGTCCCCCTCGCGGCGTCCCAGACCTGGGCGAGCCTGCTCGCGCGCAAGGCCCTCGAAGGCCTGGGGGCAACCGCCGACGTCGCCGCATGGCCCACCCTCGCCGAGGCCACCACGTCCGCACGCACGCCAGCGGTCCGCGCGGCTGCCGCATCGGGGCTGGCTGACCTCGCCGGGCAGTGCACGGCCGTGGCCGCCCAGACCCGCACGCTCCTCGAAGGCCTGGCCGCCGAGGCCCCCTTCCGGGTCCGACTGGCCGCCATCGCGGCACTGGGTCGCCTGGGCGATCGGGGGGCGCGCGCCACCCTCCACCGCATCCAGTCCCTCGATCTGGATGCAAGAACTCGCAGCACCGCCGGGGCCGCACTGCGCGCGATCGACAGCCGCTCCGGGCCCGCAGGGCTCCAGGGTGTGCAGGACGACCTGAAGCGCATTCAGACCCAGAGCGATGCACTCATCGACCGTCTCGCTGTGTTGGAAGCCAAGGCATCCCTCCCCTGAGCCCGGTCAGGTCCAGTCCGCCCCCGGCGCGTCCCCCGCTGGCACGGCGTCGCCTCAAGAGGCAGTGAACACCGACACGATGGGAATCCGGACACGTCAATGCCACAATGAGCCCCCTTCTGGACCGGTGAGTGCAGAATGGAGTCCATCCGACTCGTCGACGCAGCATCTGATGGCCATGCCAATGGCCAGCGCCTCATCTGTGCCTCCTGTGGCGCACTGACGGCGGTCGTGCCTTGTGGCGACTGTGGCCGCAACCCCTTGCTGCGCGGCCGCTACAGCTTGCTGGGCGTCAACGGCGGGGACCCCGACGGCATGGCCTACAAAGCGAGCGACTCCCGCCGTCCTGCGGACGCGTTGGAGGTCCGGCTGATCCCGCTCACCCCTGAGGGGGGGGCCCGGCTGGCGATGGATCTGCAAGCCCGCATCGCTTCGCTGCGCGAGCCGCCCGACGACTCCATTCGGTCCATCACCAGTGCGTTCCTGGTGGGTCGTGGTCTCCGTCAGGCCGTCGCAGTGGTCCAGCCGGTGGTGGAAGGCGTGCGACTCGAGGCCGAGCTGGGCAACCGTGCATGCTCCGAAGTGGACACCCTGAAGCTGCTCAAACAAGTTCTTCAGATGCTTGTCCATCTGCATGACCTCACCCCCCCGGTGCCCGCCGGACCGGTCTCCCCAGACCGCTTGCTGCGCCGGGCCAACGGTGAGCTGTTGCTGCTCTACCCAGGACACCTGGGCCGCGATGGCGAAGCGTCCGACCCTCAGCTCATGGCACCCGAGCTCGCCCAGACCGACTGGGCGCCGACCGCCGACATCTACGAGGTCGGGCTGTTGGGGGTGCGCTTGCTCACCGGCCACCACCCCGAGACGATGGCGGACCCCCGGGGCTGGCTGTCTTGGGAACAGAAGACCTCAGCGCCGGTCGAGCTGGTCCAGCTCCTCAGCCGGTGGCTGTCCCCCGAACCGGGCGAGCGCCCCAACAACGCCGCACTGGCGCTCGCGGAGCTTCGGGCACTCGAAGACCGCCAGGCGCCCGCTCCGCTCCTGGCCACGCCGTCTTCCCTCGGGCTGTCGGTGTCCCGTCCTCTGGCCCCGCCCCGCCACACGGTGTCACTGCGACAGGCTGCCGAGAATCCCCCCGCGAACCGCCGGCTGCGGGCGGTGGAGCGGGACGGCTCGGCGGCTGGCACCGCGCCGGCAGATCCTACGGTGACCCACGCACGCAACATCTTCTTGGTGGTGGCCACTGTGCTGGTCATCGCCGGTCTCGTCGCGACATGGAGCACGATGCAGGGGCTGGCGGCACTGTTCTGATGCACCGCCGTACCGTGGCCGGGCTGGCGGGCCTAGTGCTGCTGGCTGCGTGCAAGCGACCGTCCGGGCCCAAAGCGGCCGGCCGACCCGGCTCGGGGACCGTCGACAGCGGCACGGGCGAGTCCCCCACGAACGACACCGGCAACGACGACTCAGGGTCTCCCGACACGGGCGACCCGACGATCGAAGGGCCCTTCCAGGGTGATCTCGACGTGCTGGAGGGCCCACAGGGCACCACTCCTGGTGCCGGCCTGGGCCATCGTGTCTCGGCCGCCGCGGGCACGCTCTGGGCCAGCGCTCCAGGGGCGAGCACGGTTCACGGCTGGCCGGTCGCCCCGCTGCCCACCGCCGAGACGCCCCCGTCTGTGACCTGGCAGGGGCCAGCGGGCAGCACGTTTGGCATCGCACTCGCGGCCGCCGAGGACCACACCCTGGCCATCGGGGGACGCCACCCCGACACCGGCGACGCCCTGCTCTGGACGGTCGCACCCACCGCGCCCTCGGCGACATTCATCGTCGAAGATGCCCTCCAAGTCGATGGTCCCGGCGACGGCATGGCCGCGCTGTCCTGGGACGGCGGGTGGGCGCTGGGCCTCCCCCGGGCGGCAGACGGCGCGGGCGAAGTGCACCTCATCACCAGCACAGGCGACGGGGTGGCGGTCTTCCTCGGGCGCACCGGCGAGCTGGCTGGCACCAGCCTCGCATCCGCCGGTGACGTCAATGGCGACGGGTTCGAGGACCTGGTCATCGGTGGCTGGGCCGACAGCGGCTACCGGGGCCGGGCCACCCTCGTGCTCGGTCCCATGGGTGGGGAGCGGGTTCTCGACGACGAAGACCTGCAGTACACCGGCGAAGAGACGTGGGATGTGCGGGGTTGGAGCGTCGCTGGAGCCGACGTGAATGGCGATGGATACAGTGATCTCGCCATCGGCGCCTTCGGCGCGGACCGCCCGGGCTTGTCGGCCGGGGAGGTGGCAATCTGGACCGGCCCCGACGCCCTCACCCGTGCCGGCGCCTTGCTGGGCCCCGAGTCCGACGCTCGGGCGGGATTCGCGGTGGAGCCCCTCGGTGACCTCACCGGGGACGGCCGCCACAGCTTGGCGATCGGTGGCACGGGCGTGGACGGAAGCCTCGGCGCCGTGTGGATCTGGACAGGCCCCGTGGAGGGTGAGATCGACTTGGCCACAGCACAGGCCGTCGCCCATGGCCAGCCCGGCTGGGGCGGCCTCGGTGCGCGCATCGCAGCGGTGCAGACGGCCAGCGGTCCCGCACTGCTCTTCGGCCTGCCCGATGCATGGGACGAAGCCGGGGGACTCGCGCTGTCGACCGCAAACACACCCTGAGCCCCGCAGGGCCCAGGGCACCGTCACTACTCTTCTTCGGACATCGCCTGAAGCAGACCCTCACGGATCTCGGCGAAGACCCGCTCTTCGAGTGCCTCGTCCTCGATGCCGCTCAAGCTCCAAGAGCCCTCCGGCGCGTCGTCTTCGGGATCATGCTCGTGGTAGCGAAAGACATGAATGTCGACCGCGGGGGCCTCCGGCAGGTCTTCGGCGTAGGGCGTGAGCGCGGCGTACAGCTCGCCTTCCACCTCCATCACCGCCAGAAGCTCGAACATCAGCGTCTCGCCCTGATCGTTCTCCAGCTCAACCAGCTCGGGACCTTCGTCGTCGTGCTCGTGCGTGGACATTGTGACCTCCAGCGCGGGCCTCAGTGGGCCGGCGCACGCGTGTGCCCTGCGGACCAAACCGCGGCCCAGGGTCGGCTCGGATAGCCCCGGGCCTGCAACGGGGCCGGTCCACACGACGCGGTTTGCGCAGCCGTCACCGGCACGCCGACCTGGGCTACACTGCTGGCATGCCTACCCCCAAGCCAATTCGCGTCGCACTCGACGCCATGGGTGGCGACCTCGGCGTCGAACAGACCGTCGGTGGCGCTGCAGCTCTGTCCCTCGAGGCCAACCCGGCCCAGATCATCCTGGTGGGGGACCAGGCCCGCATCTCGGCCGCCCTCGCGGAAGTTCGCTACGATCCCGCGTGGATCCAGATCGTGCACGCCGCTGGTGCCACGGTGGAGATGTCGGAGAAGCCCCGAGCGGCGCTGCGGGAGCGGCCGGACTGCAGCATTCTTGTCGCGGCCAAGCTCGTCCAAGATGGCCATGCCGACGCCTTGGTCAGCGCCGGCCACACGGGCGCGACCATCCTCGCGTCCGCGATGCACTTCAAGCGCCTGCCCGGCGTCACTCGCGCCGCACTCGCCGCCGTCTACCCGACCGAGCAACGCCACGGCCCCAAGGGTGACCCCTTCGCCCTGATCCTCGATGTGGGCGCGACTCTCGATGCCACTCCTGAAGACCTGCGGGGCTTCGCGGTCATGGGCGCCGCCTACGCCCAGATCATCTCGGACAACGAGAACCCCCGGGTCGCGCTGCTCTCCAACGGCACTGAAGCCAACAAGGGCACGCCGTCCATCGTGGGTGCCCACGCACTGCTCAAGAACACCCCCGGCCTCAACTTCCACGGCAACATCGAGGGCCTCGACATTCCCCGAGGAACCGTCGACGTGGTCGTGTGCAACGGCTTCTTGGGCAACGTGGTGCTCAAGATGCTGGAAGGTGTGAGCGAAGTGGTCTCCGACATCGCCAAAGACGCCTATGCGCGCCGGTTCTTGTGGAAGCTTGGGCTGACGATGTTGTCCAATGGCCTGCGCCAGCTCCGGCAGATGACCGACTGGAAGCAGTACGGCGGCGCCCCCCTGCTCGGGTTTGATCACGTCGTCATCAAGGCCCACGGCCGCAGCAATGCCCGGGCCATCCGCAATGCCCTCAAGGTCGCGGCAAAAGCCGTGGACCGAGATCTGTCGGGACGCATCCTCAAAGGGCTCGCCTCCGCCCCCCAGAATGCTGCAGCAGTGCCCATTCCCGAAGGGGAGCTGGCATGCAAAGGTGTGGCGCCAGACGCCACGCCAACGGGTGACTGAGGGCCCAAGTCCCGCGCTGGGGCGGCCCCTAGCTCACTGGGCACGGGGCACGGTCAGCGCGTGGCAGCCCGGAGGATCCCGCGGATCCGATCGGTAGCAGCGGCCTTGGCACCCGCATCCGGCGAGCTTCCCGCCGGCCATAGTGCTGCTGCAAAGTGGCTAAACCACCGCCCATCGCCTTGGTCCTCGACCAGGGTGGCTTGGCTGCGCACGGTCCAGCCCTGTTCCCGAAGTCGCACTTCAAGCGCGCTCTCAGACGCCAGGTCGGAGTCGTCGGCCCAGCTCAAGTGGACCACGCAGGGCACACTCTCGCAGTCCCGCACCAACATCCGGGCCCCGCTGTCCCGGCTCAAGCGGTTGAGCGAGTGGACCATGTCCACCAGCTCCGGAGAGACCACAGCCGACGACATCCATGGCAGCGGCTGGGCCGCCAGACCGTCCTGTTGAACCTCGGGCGCCGTCGCGCTCGACTTGGTGAGTCCGTCCATCTGGAGCAAGGCCCCCAGCCCAGCCCCGACCGACGCACACGCCACTCCCGCCAGCACCAGTCGAAGATCCATTGCACCCTCCCAGGTCGATCTGTGCCCCCATCGGCGAGTCCCCCGGCGACTTGAGGCCTTGTCACCAGATGTCGCGGCCCACCGGAGGGCTGGCGTGTTCGAGCGCCCCCCCTGCGCCCGAGTGCACAAAGCCCGGCCATCGCTGATCGACCGGCTATGTTGACGCCAAGCGCCTGCGAACCATGCTTGTGCCCTCGCGTCCGGCACCCTGGAAGGTCCCATGCTCCGACAGTCCCCGCAGCCCAACCGGGGCACCACCGGGCTCGTGTGGTCGATTCTGCTCGTGTCGACCAGCGGCTGCATCGTCGGCGAGGGCGGCAAAGAGGACGGCTACGGACCACCCCACTCGGTGCCCTCTGGTGGCTCCGCGGGCTGGTACGAGGACGATCCCATGGACGATCCCGACGACTCTGGCACCCCCCCGGACGGCCCCGAGGTCACCGTCACCTGGGGAGAGGACGCCCTGCACATCTCGGTGGAAGGCGCCCCGAATGGGCTGTGGCTGGGCATTGTCGAGACCGGCGGGTCGTGCGCGAGCGCCGGGGGGTGCTGGACCGGTGAAGACTGCCGGGTGGGCTTCACCTCAGGCGCCAACACCTATGGCCCCTACTGCCACAGCTTTGCTGGCGACAGCGTCCTGAGCCTCACCTATGACGGCGATCCCACCGACCTCCAGCCTGGCAGCACCGCCTTTGAGCCCCATGCAGAGGGCCATGCCACCTACTTGCTGGAGTCGCGGGTGGCCGACGGCGGCGACGGGTCCTGTTGGGTGTTCGGCGACGATCCAACCTTCTACTCCGCCGAGCCCTGCGATCTGATCCGGCTGTGAGCACGGACAGCTTCTGACGCGGTGACGCGCATCCGCTCGAACACAGTGCGCCCCGGTGGAGCTGCTCGACGACATTCCCCGCCACGCCCACCAAGACGGGCTGCTTCCCGGCGGAGGAACGCGAGGGCCAGCGCCGCGCCATTGTCCGCCCCCGTCGATCGCCACTCCAGACAATCGCCCATCCGACCGACTCTGCTCCGCCCATGCGGCATGCGCCGCGTGTGCCCCCTTGGGCCCGATGGCATCGCATGCCGGCGCCTGATACACCCGTGGACCATTCAGACTCGGAGGCCGCCCCATGGACGAGCAAAGCGAAGTCCTTTTTCAGATCACCCGCAATCACCTCAACACGGGGCTGCGGGGCTTCCCAGTGGGCACGGTTCGGACGTCCAAGGTCGACCCCATCGAAGGCGTCTCGTACGTCGGGTACTCGGTCAAAGAGCTCGCGTTTCAGGATCCCGAAGCGGTCATCTACCTGCTGCTCCACAAGGACCTCCCCAACGCTGAGCAGCTCGCCGCCTTCAAGGCCGATCTCGCCAAGCGCGCGGTCCTTCCCGCCGGCGTGGCCCAAGCCATCGCCAACCTGCCGAAAGACGGCCACCCGATGGAGTGGCTGATCACCGGCCTCATGCTCACGGGCATGACCGGAAAGACCGGTGACTACACCGAAGACGCGCTGAACGTCATCGCGCGCAGCCCGGAGATCGTGGCGACGATCTTCCGCCAGCGGAGCGGATGGGGCGCACCCATCGCCAGCGAGCCGGGCCGGGGCCTCATCGAGAACTTCGTCCACATGCTGGGCGTGCCGGGTGCCGACGCGGTCAAGCTCACCGAGCTTCTCCACACCTTCTACGTCCTCCACATGGACCATGGCGGCGGCAACCTCAGCACCTTCACGGGCAAGGCCGTCGCATCGGGCCTCGCCGACATGTACGCAAGCCTCGCCGCGTCCATGGCTGGTCTGTACGGACCCCGCCACGGTCGCGCCAACCAGGACTGCCTGAACTTCGTCCGCTCCGTCGGCACCACCGATCCCGACGCGATCGAAGCCATGGTCCGCGAGCGCCTCGACAACAAGCAGCTCATCTTCGGCTTCGGCCACGCTGTGCTCCGCGCTGAGGACCCCCGGGCCACCATTCAATACGAGCTTGGCGAGAAGATCTGCGGTGACGACCCCTTGTTCCGCACGGCCGTTGCCTTGCGCGAGCGGGCCGTCAAGGTGCTCAAGGAGAACCCCAAGGTCTCCAACCCCTACCCGAATGTCGACGCCGTCTCGGGCACGCTGCTCAACGCATCGGGCCTGACCGACTCCGACTACTACACCGTGCTGTTCGGTCTCTCCCGTATTGCCGGCATCGCCGCGCAGATCGTGGACGAGCGCCAGAACTTCCGCGATGGCAAGGGCGTGGCGATCTACCGCTGCGGCTTCAAAGCCGAGAACCAAGACAACCGCACGCTCAAGAGCTGAGCTGCGCCGTTTGGCGCGATGAGCTCAGGTCTGGACCGACATCGGCCCGCTCGGACCCTTCGCGCCTCTTCCTCCGATCAGTGGGAAGAGGCGCGTTCCATTTCCTCCCGCGCCCAACGAACGGGCGCCACTCCCCATCGACTCGAGGAACACAACACATGAAGCTCCACGAATACCAAGCCAAGGAGCTGCTGCGCCGCCATGGCGTACCGGTTCCCCCAGGCGAAGCCGCAAAGACGGTCGCCGAAGCCGTTGCGGCGGCCGAGGCCCTCGGCGGAAACTTCTGGGTGGTCAAGGCCCAGGTCCACGCAGGTGGTCGCGGAAAGGGTCGCTTCAAGGAAGTCTCGGACTCCGCGGTTCTTGAAGCTGTGGTCGCCGGTGCAGCCGACGTCCCCGGAAAAGGCGGCGTCCAGCTCTGCCGCAGCATGGAAGACGTGCGTGCCGCTGCCCAGATGATGCTGGGCAAGACCCTCGTCACCAAGCAGACCGGCATCGAAGGTGTCGAGGTCAAGTGTGTGCTCGTCACCACGGGCGCCGACATCGCGCAGGAGCTCTATGTTGCCGTCCTCCTGGACCGCACCAACAGCCGCCTGCTCCTGATGGCCTCCACCGAGGGTGGCACGGAGATCGAAGAGGTCGCCGAGCACAACCCCGGCGCCATCAAGAAGGTCTGGGCCGACTCGGTCACCGGACTCGGCGACTGGCAGTGCCGCCAGATGGCCTACGAGCTGGGACTCACCAGCAAGAAGGCTTCCCGGGGAGCCGCCAAGCTCTTCAAGGGCATCTACGAGACCTACATCGCCACCGACGCGTCCATGGTCGAGATCAACCCCATGGTGGTCTCTGAAGATGGCGACGTCGTGGCCCTCGACGCCAAGGTCGCCATCGACGACAACGCGCTGTTCCGCCAGAAGGAGATCGCCTCCTGGTACGACGAGAGCGAGGACGACCCCGCAGAGGTCGCCGCAGCCAAGTACAACCTCAGCTTCATCAAGCTCGACGGGAACATCGGCTGCATGGTCAATGGCGCTGGGCTGGCGATGTCCACCATGGACATCATCAAGTTCTACGGCGGCGAGCCGGCCAACTTCCTCGACGTCGGGGGCGGTGCTGGCAAGGAGCAGGTCAAGGCCGCTCTGGAGATCATCACCCGCGACCCCTCCGTGAAGTGCATCCTCGTCAACATCTTCGGCGGCATCATGCGCTGTGATGTCATCGCCGAGGGCGTCATCGCTGCTGTGGCCGAGACCGGTCTGAACGTGCCCCTGGTCGTTCGCCTCGCTGGCACCAACGCCACGCTTGGCAAGCAGTTGTTGGCCGAGAGCGGCCTTTCCATCATCCCCGCCGACACTCTCGCGGACGCAGCCGAAAAAGCTGTCTCCGCCGTCGCTGGCAAGTAGGAGGGCCTCATGGCTGTACTCGTCGACAAGAATTCTCGGATTCTGACCCAGGGCATCACCGGCTCCGCCGGCGCCTTCCACACCCGCATGTGCATGGAATACGGCACCAACTTCGTCGCGGGCGTCACGCCCGGAAAGGGCGGTCAGTGGTTCGATGGCAAGGTGCCGATCTTCAACACGGTTGCCGAAGCCGTGAAGATCACCGCGGCCAACGTCTCCATGATCTTCGTCCCGCCGCCGTTTGCGGCCGACGCCATCATGGAAGCGGCTGACGCGGGTGTTGCGCTCATCGTCTGCATCACCGAAGGCATCCCCGCCAACGACATGGTGAAGGCCTGGGCCTACATCCAGGGCAAGGGCGTGCGCCTGATCGGTCCGAACTGCCCGGGGGTCATCACCCCCGGCGCGGCGAAGATCGGCATCATGCCCGGTCACATCCACACCCCCGGCCGCGTTGGCGTGGTGAGCCGCTCCGGCACACTCACCTACGAAGCGGTGGGTCAGCTCACGGCGGTTGGCCTCGGCCAGTCCACCTGCATCGGCATCGGCGGTGACCCGGTCATCGGCACCCGCCACATCGATGCACTGCAGCTCTTCAACGACGACCCCGACACCGACGCCGTCATCATGATTGGCGAGATCGGCGGCTCGGCTGAGGAAGACGCTTGCGCGTGGGCCAAGGACAACATGACCAAGCCCATCGTTGGCTTCATCGCGGGTGCGACCGCACCTCCGGGACGCCGCATGGGCCACGCGGGTGCCATCATCTCGGGTGGCCAGGGCGGTGCTGAAGACAAGTACGCGGCGATGCTCGCTGCTGGTGTTCATGTCGTCCGCAGCCCCGCTGAAATGGGCAAGCGCATGCGCGAAGTGATGGAAGCTGAAGGCCTCATCTGAGACCAGGTGGCGCGCTGTCTCGATCCTGGTGATCTGAACGCGCTCCCCCAAGACTTGCCCGGACCACGGCTCGCCATGGTCCGGGCGCTGTCGTCTTGGCCGTGCAAAATCACACACCCACACGGTGCACTGGCGCCCAGCCACAAGCGCCCGACGGCTGAAGTCGCTTCCAGAGTGGCCACCACCAGCCCACTTCCACCGCCCCCCTCCCCGACTTCGACGCCGGATGTCTGGCACGGACCTTGCTCTGTTTGGGCACGAGCCCTCACAACGGACCCACCATGCGCATTCTTGTCGCCGTCGACCTCAAAGACCACCCCCATGCCGCCGTGCGGGCCTGCGAGAGCTGGGCCACCCGCCTTGAAGCCACTGTTGACCTTGCCTACGCATCGTCTGAGCTGGCGCGTATTCCGATGGACCAAGACGAAGCGTGGAGCTCGGAGCGGGCGGCAGAACGCCAGCACCTCGAGCGGCTGATGGAGACCCTGCCTGCCGACTGCCGGGGCAAAGCGCGGGTGCTCGTGGGACGGGCCGCCGACGTGCTGCCCCCGGCCACCTGGGACTACGACTTAGTCTTCCTCGCCACCCATGCACGGGAAGGCTTGAGCCGGGTGTTCGGCGGGTCGGTCGCCGAGCAAGTCCTGCGCCGGGCACGATGCCCCGTGATGACGGTCCGCCTCGGCTCTGTCGACACCCGCAAGGCGACCTGAACGCTGAACACGGGTCCGCTGTGGACGGACCCCGGGCCGCTCGCTCGAGGCCGGCGCACCCGGCGACCCTGTGCGCCGAGCGGGCCTCGGTCGGGTTGGGTTGGGTTGGGTCCTGTAGTGGCCTCCCCGCCGTAAATTGGATTAGGCACCCCCAATGGGCGTCCTCGAACAACTCTCCACCGGTACCCGTGCCACCCTTCGGGCTCAACACCTTGTTGGCCGAAGTCGGGTGTGCCAACTGCGCCTCGGCGCTGCCGAAGTCAGCGGCACCCACGCCATCTTCGCGTGGATCGACGGGCGCTGGACGGTGCGTGATCTGGGTAGCACCAACGGCACCTGGCTGCGCAGTGTGCGCCTCCCCCCCCGGGAGCACTTCGGCATGGAAGCCGGGTCTATCGTCGCATTTGGCAACACCACAAACCGGTGGCGCCTCATCTCAGCAGCCGCCCCTGCGCCCATGGCCATCGACATCGACAGCGAGGCCGAGGTCTGCGCAGAGCACCAGATGCTGGCGCTGCCCAACGCCGAAAACCCCATGGCAAGCATCTTCGTCGATGCCAACGGCCAGTGGACAATGGAGACCGAGGGAGACTCCCGCGCCGTGGCCGACCTCGACGTGGTCGAAGTCGACGACCGACAGTGGCGCCTTCACCTCCCCGATGAAGTCGAGAGCACCGCCATCCACGGGGCAGCCCGTCCGTCCCTGAGCAACATCACGCTGGAATTCGGTGTGAGCCGTGACATGGAAAACGTCCAGCTGCGGGCGCTTTACCAGTCCGAAGTCATCGAACTGGGCACCTACGCCCACAACTCTGTGCTGCTGCAGCTCGCCAAGCGGCGCCAAGAGGACTTGCTCGCGGGCATTCCCGACGCGGGTGAGCACGGGTGGACCCACGTCGACACCCTCGCTCGCGACCTCTTGCTGAAGGCCCCGTTGCTGAATGTGTCCATCCACCGGGCGCGCCGCAAGCTCTCCGAGATGCGCATCGAAGGCTCGGCCGGCGTGATCGAGCGCCGCCAAGGTTCGGGACAGATCCGCCTGGGCACGGCCCAGTTTCTTATCGACTGAGCGTCGGCGGCACGGCACCTTCGCCGCGTGCACCGCTGGCCTGCGGGGTTGCTCTCGCGCCCTGGTCGCCCGCTCAAGAGCCGCACGAGTCGCGCACCGAGTAGGCTGCCGAGCGGCTACACCGAGGAGCATCACGATGGCGTACTGGCAAGGCACTGGAGTCGTCGACATTCTGCTGTTGCTGCTCCTGCTGAGCGGCGCGCGGCAGCTCTTTCGATCCGTGCCCCTGGTGCAGCGCATCGCCCTGCCCCCGGTGCTGGTGGCGGGCTTCGTCGGGCTCGCGCTCGGTGCCGGCGGACTTGACGTCTTGCCCCTCAACGGGGACGTTCTCGAAGGCATCGTCTACCACGGTCTCGCGGTGGTGTTCATCACGATGGGCCTGCAGCGGGCCGATGTGGGCGCGGCCTTGCGTGTGCGCACGGGCTCTCCCTGGCAGCGCCTGCTCGGTGCCGTCGAGAACAACCGCGCGGCCGTCTCCATCGCCTTCGCCATCCCCATCTTCGCGATGGTTCAGGCCATCTGCGGGCTGGTCTTTGTGTTGGTGTGGACCCAGCTCATCCACCAGCTCCATCCCGGGCTGGGGCTGATGCTGCCCCTCGGATTCAGCCAAGGGCCCGGCCAAGCACTGTCTCTGGGCAAGGCATGGGAGGACATGGGCCTGCAGAGCGGTGCCCAGGTGGGCCTGACCATGGCCACCATCGGCTACCTCTGGTGCAGCATCTTCGGTGTGGCGTTCTTCCACCTCGCCCGCAAGCGGGGGTGGGACCAGGACAGCGCCTCGGCACCCACCGGCACGCCTGCCCGACCGCTTCCCCCCGCCGAGGCCCCCATCCCCCCACGGGAGCACGAGGCCGCACCGATGGTGGAGGGCATGGAGCCCATGACCGCGACCTTGTCGGTGGTGGGCTTGGTCTATCTGGCGACCTGGCTCATCCTCACCCAGCTCGCCGGCGCACTGGACCACAAACCCCAGCTCGTCGCGATGCTCTGGGGCTTTCACTACCTGATTGCCTTGGTCATCGCCCTGCTGGTCCGCGCGGTGTCCAGGCGAGTCGGCCGTCCTGACTTCACCGACAACCAACAGCTCGGCCGCATCGGTGGCCTCGCCGTCGACTTCACGGCCGCCGGCGCCATCGCCGCAGTGCGCTTTGATGCACTGGGCAGCCAGCTCCTCCCCGTCATTGTGCTGGCCACGATTGGTGTGGTCCTCACGGGCGCAGGATGCTTCTGGATCGCCCGGCGGGCATGGCCGGAACAGAGCTTCGACCACGCACTCGTGATGTTCGGCACGATGACCGGCACGCTGCCCACCGGTCTGGCCCTGCTCCGCCTGTCGGACCCCGAACTCAAAGGCAGCACCGCACGCAACATGGTCGCCGGCATCACGGGTGCGACCGCCCTCGCCGCTCCCTTGCTGCTGTTCATCCTGCCAATGCCCGTCATGGGATGGCCGGAGAGCTTTCCGGCAGCAGTCTGGAAGGCACTGGGGATCTTGGCCGCCTACACCGGCACTCTCATCTTCGTGTGGCACCGGATTGGCGGCTTGGAGTTCTCCCGACCGCTGCTCAGCCTCTGGCCAGAGCCACCCAACCGGGATTTAGCCGGATAGGGCGCCGGCCACACCGGAGTGCCCATGTCCACACCCGATCAGACCGCCGCGGAGGCCGCCGCCTTCCGCGCTCTTGTCGCCCATCTCCAGGCCCGCACCGATGTCCAGAACATCGACCTGATGAACCTTGCCGGCTTTTGCCGCAATTGCCTGTCGAACTGGCTGGTCGCTGCCGACCACGACCTCGGCGGCTCCCTCACCGAGAGTGACGCGAGGGAGCACGTCTACGGCATGCCCTACGCCGACTGGAAGGCCAAGCACCAGCGTCCTGCGACGCCGGACCAGCTTCGCCAGTTCGAACAGTCTCGGCCGCTGCACGCCACCCACCCCAAGCTCGGCTGAACCATGGCCACCTCCGACCGAAGCCGGCTGACCTCCCGCCCCGACACCCGCGACGACGACGCCACCGACGTGTTGTTGGGCGTGCTGGAGGGCGAGTCTCGTCCCGAAGAGCTGCTCGTCGCCGGTGACCCCACCGGGCGCATCGCCGACAGCCTCGACCCACTGGGCACCCGCATCCACAGCTGGAACCGGGCCGCCGTGTCCCGCACGCTGCCGACCCCGTGGCCCGTGGGTGAGGGCATCCTCGCCGCCAGTCTGCGCTTGCCCCGCGCCAAAGAAGCGCTCGACATGAGCCTGCACGCGCTCGCGGGTGTGCTGGCACCGGGCGCCCATCTCTACGTCTACGGCGCCAATGACGAGGGCATCAAGTCCGCCGGCAAGCGCATGGCCGCCGTGTTGGACGATGTCCAGACCATCGACAGCCGCAAGCACTGCCGCGTGTGGCGGGGCACGGCCCGCGCGAGCACCGAAGGGCTGCGCACCGCACAAGACGACTGGGCCAAGGTCCAGACCCTCGCGCTGCCGGTCGGCCCCGAAGCCACCGTGGACTGCGAGATCCGCTCCTTCCCGGGCACCTTTGCCAAGGGCGGGCTCGACGATGCCAGCGCGGCCCTGTTGCGGGCGCTCCCGGCGCCCAAGCCCCAAGCCCGCGTGCTGGACTTTGCCGCTGGACTGGGCATTCTCGCTCGGGCCATCGCCGAGCGCCAGCCCGAGATCGAGGTGCAGCTCCTCGACGCAGACGCCCTCGCCAGTGCCGCGGCACGGGTGAACATCGCGGCAGCGCCTGCCCCAGCCGGCCGCACGGCCAAGGTCGCAACCGGCGATGGCTGGCGCGCTGCACCGGCCTATCGGCGCTTCGATCTCATCGTCAGCAATCCCCCCATCCACACGGGCAAGGGCCGCGACTACCGCGTGCTCACCGAGCTGGTCGAGGTCGCTCCCCGGCGGCTGTTGCCTGGCGGTACGCTGTGGATCGTGATTCAGCGACAGATCCCACTGCGGGAGATGCTCGACGCGAACTTCGACGATGTCTCTGTCGCATGGGAAGACAGCCGCTTCCGGGTGTGGCGCTGCGGCACCCTCGCGGACCGCCTCGACATCTGACGCGTCCGGAACCGGTCCCCCGCCTGCCCCGGTGGGGAGGGGGACCGTCCCGCGCCTCGGCCAGCTTGTGTTTTGCTGTGGCCGAGGCAGCCCCGGACCGTGGCCTGCCGGGAGCGTGCCCTGTCCTTTGTTGAGCCCGCGTTCGTCCCCTTTCTGGTCTTGGCACTGCTCGCGATGCGGGTGGCGCCGGGGGTCGAGGGTCGAAACTCGGCGCTGCTGTGCGCGAGCCTGCTGTTTTACGGCTGGCGCGAGCCGTGGTTTGTGTTGCTGCTCACGCTCAGCATTGCCATCGACTGGGCCGCCGCCTTGGCGATCGAGGCGTGGCGAGGGCGCACCCGGCTGTGGGTGGGCATCAGCGTGGCCGCCAACCTGGGCATGCTGAGCGTCTTCAAGTATGGCGACTTCATCGCCGAGAACATAAACGCCATCGGGTTTCAGGTGCCTGCAAGCACCGGGCTGCCGCTGCCGATCGGGCTGAGCTTCTTCACGTTTCAGTCCATGGCCTACACCCTCGACGTCGCACGGGGCACCACCCACGCCCGCCGCAACCCCCTGACGGTCGCGACCTACGTGGCCCTCTTTCCTCAGCTCGTCGCCGGCCCCATCGAGCGGGCGGGCGCACTCATGCCCCAGCTGGAGCGACGGACTCCGGCCACCCGCGCCGACCTCGCCCGCGGCCTGGACCTGCTGCTGTGGGGCGCCGTCCAGAAGGTTGTCGTGGCGGACTCACTGGCCCTGTACGTGGACCTCGTCTTCGCCCAGCCCAGCCCCGGCCCCGCGCTCACCGCAAGTGCCGTGATTGCCTTCATGGTGCAGATCCTCGCGGACTTTGCTGGTTACACAAGCATGGCCCGGGGGACCGCACGGATGATGGGCATTCGCTTGTCCCGCAACTTCGACCGGCCATACTCCGCGACCTCCCCCAGCATGTTCTGGAAGCGCTGGCACAGCACCTTCTCGTCATGGATGCACAGCTACGTCTACACCCCCTTGGCCGGCCCCCGGCGGGGCAGCTTGCGCCAGGTCACCGCCACCACCGTGAGCCTGATGCTGGCGGGACTCTGGCACGGCGCCGCTTGGCACTTTGTCGCGTGGGGCGCGTGGTTTGCGGCCGTGATGCTGGTCTGGCGGGGGACGGGCGACCTTCTGCGCGCGCGACCGCTGCTTGGCTGGGCCTTCACGATGGGCGCCGTGGCTGTGGGCATGCTGATCTTCCGCGCACCCTCGCTGTCTTGGCTCGCCGACGTCATTGGGGGCTGGACAACCGAGCGGGATCCACACGACGCTGTGTTGGCCACCGGTGTCGTCGGCCTCGCGGCAGTGGGCGGCGCGGTGCTGCTCGTGGGTGGTCACCTCCAGCGCCGCCCCACTTCGCTGCGTGCCCCCCTGTGGGGACTCGCCGCTGTGCTGGTGCTCATCTTCGCCCGGGACACGGCCCGTGACTTCGTCTACTTCCGGTTCTGAGCGCCGCAGGCTCGGATTGACCGTGCTGGTGATCGCGGCCGGGCTGTGGGCGGTGTGGGCGGCCGGTCCGGTGCTGGACGATCCATGGGGCGGCCGAGACCCCTTCGACCAGCCCCCCGATGATCACGTAGAGTGGGTCATTGTCGGGAACTCCATCGCCGCGGCCGATCTGGTCGCAGCGGACTTGCCTGGGGCTCGCCAAGCCACCCTCCAAGGCTCCCAGCTCGCGCACTGGCTCGCCCTCGCGCGCACCCGGCTGCAGCACGCCCCGTGGGACCAGGTCGGGGTGTTGCTCTGTGCGCCGCTGCAGAGCCTGCGGACCGGACCGCTCCAGGACCCCAGCGACATCCTGCTCTTGGAGGCGTTGTTGGGCACCGCTGCGCCCGATCTGCTCGCCCAGGCTGGCGGTGGGGATGCCCGGTTCACCCGGCTGCACCGGGGCCGTCGGCGCATTCGGGATGCGCTGCTGACCATGGTCTTCGCGCTTGGCCCCCGTGCGCTGGGCGAGCTGGAGACCCTCCAGAGGATTCGGGTCGACGCCCCGCCGCTCCCCCACGATCCCACCACCCAAGTGCGGCTCCCCAGCGTTGCGGGCTTCGGTCGATCCGGGGGCCCCGAAGACCGCGAGCCGCAGCGGACTGACATCGACCACAGCTTCTTGCCGGATCTGGTCGGCCAGCTCGGTCGCCAGCGACTCGTGGTGGTGCTTCCACCCACGGCCCCAGGCAGCGGACAGCCGTGCCAGCACACCCCCCGGGACGCCGCGGTGCTGGGGTGGCTTCAGAGCCACGGGGTGCGGGTGATTGACGGCTCGGGCTTCCCCATCAGCGGCGACCAGTTCGCCACACGCCACCACATTAAGCCCGCCGCGGCGAAGCGATTCACCGCCGCAGTCGGGGCCGCACTCCACGACACACCCATGCCGGGATGCCCCCAGCCGGGCGCTACTCGGGGCTCATCCGGATGACCTCGTTGGCCGTGATGGCGTGACAGCCGTCGCTCTTGACATTGAACGTCGCGGTCTGGGTCACATGCCCCGGCGCGGCGGCCGTGATCTCCATGTCTCCGGTGACGTCGAAGCCACAGACGAGGGTGGCACTGCCGTCGATCGACTCACACTCTCCCCCGTCGCCGCCGGCGGACCAGGTCGCGGTGGCGTCGGGCAGGACAGACGCTGAAGTGTCGGTGATCGAGAGCTGCAGCGAAGCCACCGCCGCGTCGTCACACGCTGCAGAGTCTTCGGGCTTCTCTTTGCAGGCGACGCCCAGAGCAAGGATCACGGCGGCAAGACAGCAGTTCAGGGCAAGGACACGGTGGGACATGAGGGCTCCTCCAGGCCCCTTGTCTATCACCGGCGGGCCCCGGGCCGCACCCCTCGACTGTGCTACCGTCCCGGTCCTCTTCCGCACGCCCCAGGAACGCCCGTGCGCATCGACCCGGTCGAGTCTGCCCGCTTCTACCTGATGGGGCTTGCAAGCCTGCATCTGGGGCGGCGTGTGCCCGACGCAGACGTCGCCTGGGTGCTCGAGCGCTCCCCGCCTGTGGAGTATCCGGCGGGGCGCCTGGTGCTTCGCCAAGGTGAGAGTGCCGACGCCGCATTGCTTGTCGTCTACGGGGCGTTGACCGCGTCGGTCGTCAGCGGCGGGGAAGAGCGGGTGGTGGGCACAGTCGGCCCCTGGGATGTGGTCGGCGAGACCGCGCTATACGCACCTTCACTTACTCGGAATGCAACGGTGCACGCCACCCGCGACAGCGCTTGCTTGGTCGTGGGCGGACGTCTGCTGCGGGAAGGCCGCCACAACCCCGTGGTGGCCGCCATTGAGTACCACCTGCTCCACAGCCTCACCCAGCGAATCCGGGTGATGAACCAGTCCCTGCACGAAGTTTTGTCGGACTTGGATGGAAGCCAAGAGCTCGAGACCGCTCCCCAGCTCCGGCTGCAGCACCTGCTCAGGGGCTCGCCGTGATGGAACACGATCCCGTCTCAGACGCCGTTCTCAACGATGGCGCCCGCCACTTGTTGGATGCCCATCCCCATGTTGATGTGGACCCCGCCCACATCGCTGCGTTGCTGAAGACCTGCGCCCACCGCACCCTCGCCGCCGGCGAACAGCTCTGCAGCGAGGGTGATCCCAGCGATGCCTTGTGGTTCCTGCTGGAAGGGCGAATCCGCGTCGAGAAGCGCGATCTCCACGGCAACCTGCGCCAGATCGGCTCTCTGGATGCCCCCACCGTGTTCGGCCAGATGGGCATCATCGACCGGGCCCGGCGATCGGCCGCGTGCACTGCCGAACACACGGCCATGATTGCGATCATGGACCGGGCGACATTCCGGGTTCAGGTCCGCTCGCTGGACGACCTCGGCAACGCACTGCGCCGCCTGCTGTTGTCCGGGCTCACCCACCAGATGACCCAGGGCAACGCACGCCTGCGGTCCTTGCTCGGCAGCCCCACAGGCAGCGCCACCGCCCTCCCGCTCGGCGACGACATCCTCCACGCTTCGGGCGTTCTCGAGGGTTGGGCGTCCGCTGGTGGCACGGGGGATTGAGCCGAATTCCCATTCGGCACTCAGCCCTCACCTCCCACGTTTGCTCCCCTACTGCCAAAACGCTAGGCCCCACTCTCGGCTTCGAGCCAGAGCAGAACCTGCGCGAAAAGCCTCTTTCCGCATCCATCGCATCATCCCGCCAGGTCCCGCCACCCAGGGGCCTGCGCCGCATCCAGGACCAAATCAGATGAGTTGGCTGACTCGCTTCCTCGGATCAAACATCGGCCTCAAGCTCGTGATGGCTCTGAGCGGCTTCGTGCTGTTCGGCTTCACCCTCGGGCACATGGCCGGCAACCTCCAGGTGTTCCTGGGGCCCGATGTCTTCAACGCCTATGCTGAGGGCCTTCAGGGCAACGCAATGGTGCTGTGGGGAATCCGCTCCGTGATGCTCCTGGCCATCGTGTCCCACATGTTCTCGGCCGTGACGCTTGCGCTGCGCTCGAAGGCTGCGCGCCCCCAGGGCTACAAGCAGCAGAAATTCCTTAGTGGAAACTACGCGGTGCGCACGATGAAGTTCGGCGGGTTCGTCCTGCTTGCGTTCATCGTCTACCACTTGCTGCACCTGACGGTGGGGGCGGTCCATCCCGACTTCAACCACTGCGAGATGGTGAGCGGGCACCTGAAGTGCTCGGCCTACCACAACCTCACGGTTGGACTCAGCAACCCCCTTGTTGCTGGCTTCTACATGCTTGCCCAGGTCTTCCTCGGGATGCACCTCGCCCACGGGGTGTGGTCCTTGGCTCGAACGCTGGGCCTCTCGAATCCCCGCTACGACGGCCTCGCTCGGAAGGCCGCTTGGACCTTCGCTGGTCTCGTCAGCGCCGGAAACATTGTCATCGCCCTCGCCTGCGTCCTCGGCATCGTCGGCTGAACCCACTCCCTGGAATCCTGCAATGACCATCAAGCTCGAGTCTGGAGCTCCTGGCGGCCCCATCGAAACGGCCTGGGAGCGCCATAAGTTCGACATCAAGGTCGTCAACCCGGCCAACAAGCGCAAGTACAACGTCATCGTGGTGGGCACAGGACTCGCCGGCGCCTCCGCGGCCGCCACCCTCGGTGAGCTTGGCTACAACGTCGCCAACTTCTGCTTTCAGGACAGCCCCCGACGCGCGCACAGCATCGCGGCACAGGGCGGCATCAACGCGGCGAAGAACTACACGAACGATGGCGACAGCGTCTATCGGTTGTTCTACGACACGGTGAAGGGCGGCGACTTCCGCTCCCGCGAGAGCAACGTGTACCGGCTGGCGCAGGTCAGCGTGAACATCATCGACCAGGCTGCGGCCCAGGGTGTCCCGTTCGCACGGGAATACTCCGGCCACTTGGCCAACCGCTCGTTTGGCGGCGCCCTCGTGTCGCGCACCTTCTACGCTGCCGGCCAGACCGGTCAGCAGCTGCTTCTCGGCGCCTACCAAGCCCACGCGAAGATGGTGCACGCTGGCAAGATCAAGATGTTCCCGCGCACCGAGATGCTGGACCTGGTCATCAAAGATGGCCACGCCCGGGGCATCATCGTCCGCGACCTGCAGACCGGCCAGCTGCGCCGCTACGTCGCGGATGCGGTTGTGCTCGCGACCGGTGGCTACGGCAACGCCTTCTTCCTGTCCACCAACGCCATGGGCTGCAACGTCACGGCCGCATGGCGGGCCTCGAAGCGCGGCGCCTTGTTCGCCAACCCCTGCTACACGCAAATCCACCCGACCTGCATCCCTGTGAGCGGCGACTACCAGTCCAAGCTCACCCTGATGAGTGAGTCGTTGCGCAATGACGGTCGAGTGTGGGTGCCCAAGGCCGCCAAGGATGCGTGGGACGACAGCAAGCATGCCTGCGGACGGCATCCGAACGACATCCCCGAGAGCGAGCGCGACTACTACCTGGAGCGTCGCTACCCGACCTTCGGCAACCTCGTGCCCCGCGACGTGGCATCCCGCGCCGCCAAGTTGGCGTGTGATGAGGGTCGTGGTGTGGCCCACAAGGGTCGCGGTGTCTTCCTGGACTTCTCGACGGCCATTGCGCGGGATGGCGAAGACGCGATCCGCGAGCGCTACGGCAACCTGTTCGAGATGTACGAGCGCATCACCGGCATCAGCCCCTACAAAGAGCCGATGCGCATCTACCCGGCATCCCACTACACGATGGGCGGGCTCTGGGTTGACTACAACCTGATGAGCAACGTTCCCGGGCTGTTTGTGGTCGGTGAAGCGAACTTCTCAGACCACGGTGCAAACCGGCTCGGCGCCAGCGCGCTGATGCAGGGTCTGGCCGACGGCTACTTTGTCCTGCCCTACACCATTGGCCACTACCTTGGCCAGCAGGGTCCCCGCGCCAAGAGCACCGACTGGTCGGAGTTCGGCGAGGCCGAGGACAAGGTGAAGGGACGGCTCAACAAGCTGCTCAACATCAAGGGCAAGCGGTCCGCAGACAGCTTCCACCGTGAGCTCGGCCTGTTGATCTGGGACCACTGCGGCATGGCCCGCAACGCCAAGGGCTTGCAGACGGCCCTCGACCGCATCCCGGCGCTGCGCGAAGAGTTCTGGGAGAACGTCAGTGTGCCGGGCAGTGACGCCGGTCTGAACCAGTCGCTGGAGAAGGCCGGCCGTGTCGCCGACTTCCTGGAGTTTGGCGAGACGATGGTCCTCGACGCCCTCACCCGTGACGAGTCCTGTGGTGGTCACTTCCGCGAGGAACATCAGACTGCCGAGGGCGAGGCCCGTCGCAACGACGAAGACTTCACCCATGTCGCAGCTTGGGAGTTCACCGGAGTCGGCAACAAGCCGAACCTCCACAAGGAGAACCTCGAGTTCGAATACGTGCACCCATCGCAGCGGAGCTACAAGTGAAGATCACGCTCAACGTCTGGCGGCAGAAGGGTCCGTCGAGTCCAGGCGCCTTCGAGACCCACGTGGTCGACGACGTCAACGAGCACATGTCCTTCCTCGAGATGCTCGATGTGCTCAATGAGCGCTTGGAGTGCGAGGGCAAGGAACCGATTGCGTTCGAGAGCGACTGTCGTGAAGGCATCTGCGGCGCCTGTGGCTGCATGATCAACGGCCAGCCCCACGGCCATGAGGACCGCACGACCACGTGCCAGATCCACATGCGCTCGTACAAGGACGGCGACACCATCACGGTGGAGCCCTTCCGGGCCAAGGCCTTCCCGGTCATCAAAGACCTGATCGTGGACCGCACCGCCTTTGACCGCATCATCCAAGCCGGCGGCTACGTCAGTGTGCGGACCGGTGCTGCTCCCGACGCAAACTCCGTGCCCGTGGGCAAGGAAGACGCGAACCTCGCCTTCGATGCCGCCACGTGCATCGGCTGTGGTGCCTGCGTCGCATCGTGCCCGAACGCCGCTGCGATGCTGTTCACCGGCGCCAAGGTCACCCACCTCGGCACGCTCCCCCAGGGGCAGCCCGAGCGCAACGAGCGTGTGGTGAGCATGGTCACCCAGATGGACAGTGAAGACTTCGGGCACTGCTCGAACTACGGCGAGTGCACGCTGTCGTGTCCCAAGGGCATCTCGCTGGACGTCATCGGCCAGATGAACTTGGACCTCTTCAAGGCACAGCTCAAGGGCCGAAGCCTCTAAGCTTCAACCCATTGAGAATGCTTGCCCCCAGGACATCCTGGGGGCTTTCCTGTTGGTGGACCTGGCCCGCCCGCCCGCCTCAAAGCTCGCGGCGGTTTTCCAAGGCCCGGGCCACACTCGACCGGTCGGCGTACTCCAGCTCCGTGCCCACCGCGACCCCGTGGGCGATGCGGGTGACCCGCTTGCCGCTGGGCTTGATGAGGCTCGCCAAGTACAGCGCGGTCGCGTCCCCTTCCACATCGGGGTCGGTGGCGATGAGCAGCTCCTTGACGTCGGAGTTCTCCAGCCGGGCGAGCAGCTCCCGCACGTTCAGCGAGTCTGGGCCCACCCCGTCCAAGGGCGAGATGGAGCCGCCAAGGACATGAAAGCGTCCGCGGAATCCACCGGAGCGCTCGATGGCACCGATGTCTTGAGGCCGCTCGACCACACAGATGATGTCGTCTTCACGCCGGGGATCGGAGCAGCGCGGGCAAGGGTCCGAGACCACCACGTCGCAGCACAGTGAGCACCGCGTGGTCGATGCATGGAGATCTTGCAAGGCGCTGGCAATGTCGAGGGCCACGGCCGCATCTTGTCGCAGCAGCCAGTAGACCAGCCGGGTGGCAGTGCGGTCGCCGATGCCCGGCAGCCGGGAGAGCTGGGCCACACTGCGCCTCAGCGGATCAACGCGCGCCATCGCCGTTCCTCCCCAACACTGCAGGCCGCTCGTCCGCCGGCGCCACGGCCGCGATCTTCGCGCCAAACCCGGTCATGATCTTCATCACAAGCGGATCTTGCTCCACGTCGGATCGAAGTGCCTTCACGAGCACCGCCCGAGCTTCCGCCGCGCGCTCACGGCGGGTCGCGCCCGGGTTGCGGTCGTCCCGGGTGGTCGGTTCCACCCGGTTGCACAGGGGAAGGTACGCGCGAAGGCCCGCGGCCAGGACCGGGTCGCTCGCCGGCAGTGCCCCGACATTTCGGGCCTTGAAGGCGGAGGGGGCCCCCACCCGCAACACGCCGTCCTCAGCGCTGATCAGGAACGTGTCCCAAGCCCACACCTCGTAGCGGGGGCCGGACAGCTCCAACCACCGCTGGAGCGCTTCGAAGCGGGCGGCGAGCCCAGCGTCCCGAGCCAAGGGCGCGGGCGTGGCCAGCGGCATGGGCTCGGGCGCCACATCGTCCGCACCCAACGGCGCGACCTCCGCGAGCAGGAACATGGGCCGCTGGGGGAGCGGCGCTTCGTCCTCGTCGGCCACCATCCGCACTTCGGGCGCACGGTACGGCCGGACCGCCGGCGCCGCAGAAGCGCGGGGGCTGCCCATCGGCATCGACGGTGCCCGGGCGGGTTCCCCGTCGTCATCGGCCGTTCGCCCAGCCGGGGTGGGCCGGGAGGGCGTGCGCGGACGGGGACCGGGCCCAGATCCACGCAGCCGCCGCTCCAAGTCGCCGATGCGTTGCACAATTTGGTCCACCGGACGGGCAGGCCGGATCGACACCAGCCGGGCCACCGCCATCTCCAGCACCATCCGAGGACGGGGCGCCCGGGCCACCCGCTCGTGCACATCGAGCATCACTTCGAAGGAGCGCACCAACACTTCGGGGGCCACATCTTCGGCCATCGCACCAAGGCGCTCGCGCTCGTCCTCGGACACATCGATGTAGCGGTGGCTGCTCTTGGACAGCCCCACCATTGTGGCGTTTCGGAGCAGCTCGAGCAGCTCGCTCGTGAACTCGGACAGGTCGTAGCCAAAGCCATGCACGGAGTCGATGGCTTCGAGGCACTTGTCGGCCTCGCCCGAGAGCATGCCCTCCAGCATGCCGTACAGGAGGTTCCGGTCAACCAGACCGAGAACTTCCGCCACTTGCTCGGTGGACACCGTGGCGCCCGCGAAGCTGACCACGCGGTCGAGCAGGCTCTGGCTGTCCCGCATGGAGCCTTCGCCGGCCCGGGCGATGAGCCGGAGTCCGTCGTCAGTGATGCCGTAGCCTTCGCCCTCGCAGACTTCTTTCAGGCGCGCAGCCACCACAGGGACCGGCATGCGCTTGAAGTCAAAGCGCTGGATCCGCGACAGGATGGTGTCGGGGATCTTGTGGGGTTCGGTGGTCGCGAAGATGAAGACCACGTGGTCCGGCGGTTCCTCCAGCGTCTTGAGCAGCGCGTTGAACGCACCTCGCGACAGCATGTGGACCTCGTCCACGATGTAGACCTTCTTCCGGCCTTGCTGGGGGAGGTAGCGAACCGAGTCCCGGAGATCGCGGACGTCTTCCACCGAGTTGTTGCTCGCGCCGTCGATCTCGATGACGTCGGGGCTGTTGCCGAGGCCGATGGCCACGCAGCTTGAACAGTCCCCGCACGGCTCGGACGTGGGACCCTTGGCACAGTTGAGCGCCCGCGCCAACACCCGTGCAGCTGTGGTCTTGCCCACGCCTCGGGCACCGGTGAACAGGAACGCGTGGTGCACACGGCCAAGCTGGATGGCGTTTTGCAGGGTGCGGGTCACGTGGCCCTGGCCGGCGATCTCCGCAAAGGAGGTCGGCCGCCACTTGCGCGCGATGGCGACATAGCTCATGGGAACGTCCCTCCCGAGTCAGATCGGCCGGGTCAGGACAGCCCCCAGTCGGAGGCTTCCACCGCAGTCCGCCGGTCAGCTCGCTCTTGCTGTAGCGCAGCGATCACCCCAGCGCAGCCGCCTCAGCGTGACGGGCGGCACTGGACCCAGACAAGAAAAAGCCCGGGCATGGTGGAGATGGCCGGGTGATCCAACACCCTGCAAAACCCACTACCGTTGCTTCCTTCCGGACCTGGCGGGGTTCACAGATCCCGCAGTCATCGGGACCCGACCATCACCACCACACCCGGGCAGGGAGGAAGACTTGCGTGGAAGTCAGGTGGCGGAGAGAGAGGGATTCGAACCCTCGGTACATTGCTGTACACACGATTTCCAGTCGTGCACCTTCGGCCACTCGGTCATCTCTCCAAAAGGGGACAACCACACAAGCCCACCTCGATGCGCATGCAGCATAGCCACATGGTCATCGTGCGGTGGTCCATCTGAATTCAGCAGACAATGCGAGAAAGAGAGCGGAGAGGGCGGGATTCGAACCCGCGGTAGGTTGCCCCACAACAGATTTCGAGTCTGCCTCCTTCGGCCACTCGGACACCTCTCCTCAGTCAGAGGCAATGTCTCCCGACTCCTGTGCGCGCAAGCGTGCTGCTCGTCGACTTGCTCGGAGCTGCCGGAAGAAGTCCCGCAGCATCTCGCTGCATTCTTCTCCTCGCACCCCGGACACAACCGGGAAGCGATGGTTCAAGCGGGCGTCCTGCGAGAGATTCTCGAGGCTTCCCATGAACCCAGCTTTGGGATCCAAACAACCAAAGACACAGCGCGCGACCCGTGCTTGCACCATGGCCCCCGCACACATTGGGCAGGGTTCCAAAGTAACGTACACATCGCACTCTTCGAGGCGCCAGTCCCCAATCACTCGCGCGGCTTCTCGCATTGCGAGCAGCTCGGCATGGGCCGTGGGGTCATGGTCGATGTTACGGCGATTGTGGGCCTTTGCAATGATGGCACCTTGGTGCACCACAACTGACCCCACCGGCACTTCACCGAGGAGCGTGCCCAAGCGGGCTTGCTCCATCGCTGCGACCATGAACGATTCGTCTAGGGATAGACCCTCGACCGTCGACATGGAACCTCTCAACACTCCAAGTACAGGAGTGAACCAGATGGAAACAACGCTGAGAAAGACCGTCCGGAGCAGCGAAGCAAGCTTCGCGAAGCACCCGGAGCAGGGTTGCGGGGGCAGGCCGGAAGTGTGTACTCCTCGCCCGCCCGACTCCCCCTGGCGCGGGCGGCAGTTATTGTCTGCGTCTCCGTCCGTCAAGCACCCAAGCCCGCACAATCGACCTCATGCTTCGATCTCCCCTCCGCGCCCTCCGCCACGCCGCCGCTCTCCGGATTCGACAGCGGGTCCATGCTGCGCTGGATGACCACGACGCTCCGAGAACTATCGCAGCGGTCCGGGGCCGGACTGCGCCGCTCCACAGCCGGCTCGTGGCCCTCACAACCCGGGTCGAGGGCCTGCATCAGGCGCTCTCGACCATCGAAGACCAAGTTCGGCTCGCGACCGCACCCTTCTCGACCGATCTCACGATCGATCAGATCCTCAGCCGCCATCCTGGTGCTGCTGCGGTGCTTCGTCGCCACCAGCTCCCGGACTGCACCCGCTGTGCGGTGCGGATGGACGAGACCCTCGAGGAAGCGGCCGAGGCCTATGATCTCGACGCCGACGCCATCCTTGTGTCACTGCAGTCCCTCCTCCGCCGACGCCACCCCCACGTGCCTGCCATCCCCTGAAAGGCACGCCAGGAAGATCGCTTCGCTGCCCCGGGCTAAGATGCCGCCCCAGCGCCCCCTCCCCAGCTCTCGGACCGCCCATGCTCACCTTGCTCCTCGCGACCGCCGCCTTCGCCGCCCAGGACGTCACCGTCGAGACCTCGGACGGGCTCCAGCTTCACGCACTGGTCCACGGCGAACAGAACTCCTCACGAGGGGTGGTCCTGGTCCACATGGAAGACCGCAAGGGCAGCGACTGGTCCTTTGTGGCCGAGCGCCTCGGACGGTCCGGCATGCGCACGATTGCACCGGATCTCCGGGGGCACGGCACCTCACCGGGGGCCGACCAAGTCAACCCTGACGACTTCTTGCCGATGATGGAAGATGTGCGCGCCAGCGTCGCGTGGCTGCGGGCACAGGGCATTGAGGACGTGAGCTGTGCCGGCGCGGGCATCGGTGCCAACCTCTGCATCCGGGTCGCCTCCGAAGATCCCCAGATCTCCAATCTTGTGCTGTTGTCCCCTGGCCTCAAGGTCAAGGGCGTGGGCGCCTTGGATGTGGTCGAGGCCTACGGGGGGCGTCCGATCCTGCTTGTGGCTTCTTCGGATGATCGCTACTCGGCGATCTCTGCCGAGAAGCTGGAAGCGCGGGCGAAGGGTCAAAAACAGCTGGAGATGCTGGCCAAAGCCGGCCACGGCACAAAGATGCTCACGCGTGATCCCGCACTCGAGGGCATTGTCATCGAGTGGTTGCTCGGGCAATACACGCTGGCCAGCGGCGAGGCCATCGCCCCCAAGGACCAGCTCCAGAGCGACGTCAACGGGATCCAGACCACCGGCCGCACCCTCGACAGCCGCGAAAAATAGTCCGCCAGGCGGGCCACACCATCGGGGTCAGCCCTCGGTGTCGTCCGGCCACCCCAGGGCCGCCAAGCGTTGTTGGAGCAGGCCCGGGAAGCGCGGGTACCACGTCGCATTCAGCGGCGACGGGTGCGGCAGCGGGTACAGCGTGATGGACTTGCCCCCCAGGTCGACCGTCAGGCTGGCCGTGTAGCGATCTGGCCGTGCCCAGAAGGCCTTGAGCGGGTCGCGCAGGGAGGGCTCGGCCAAGCGAAACCAGTCGAAGGCCACGTTGCCGAGCGTGATCAGCTGATCGCCCTGCCAGACGTCGGTGAGCAGCGTGCGGACCACCGGCACGAAGCGCCGCTTGACCGCCACCGACCATGCCTTGTTGCCCTTGGGCTTGTAGGGCACCGTGTTGCCCCAGAACACATGCTGGCCGGCCTTCACACTCGCTTCGATCGACTCGCAGGGCGCCCCGAACAAGCGCTGGTGGAGCCCGCTGCGGACCAGCTGGCCACCTTTGCCGATGAACGGCTCGCGGTGGATGATCTCGAACCGCCCGGGATCTCGACCAAACACGCCGATGCGGCTGGTCGTGCTGCCCGAGCCCAGCACCACAGGGGTGTCCACGGACAGCCCCGCTTCCGCGTACACCTCGTGGTCGATGTCCATCGGGCCAGCTGCCGCGGCAGCACGAAAGGCAGGCAGCAAGGCCGCCACTTGGGGATGCATCCGACCTCCAGCTTGACCCGGGTCCGGAACATCACCGGGCAGGTTCCGCAACCAGATTCTTCCAAGTCGGTGCGGCCGCCTCACCCCAGTCCCCGGAGAATCCGTTCCTGAGCACAGGCAGGCCTGCTGCGCAGCCACGGTCGCAAGGCCCATCCCGATGCTCCCCAGACTCCAATCAGAGCGGAATCCATGAAGGTCCTCATCGTCGACGACAGCCGTGCGATGCGCATGATCATCCGCCGCACCCTGCGCCAAGCGGGATTCAGCGGGTTGGAGATCCGCGAGGCGGCAAGCGGCCGCGACGCGCTCGTGCAGACCGGTGTCGAGCCCGTCGATCTCATCCTCGCGGACTGGAGCATGCCCGAGATGGACGGCTTGACGCTGCTCATCGAGCTTCGCAGGACCCACCAGACCCCGTTTTGTTTTCTGACCCCTCAGGGCACCCAGCAGATGCGCGACAAGGCCCGTGCCGCCGGGGCCAACCTCTTGATCAGCAAGCCGTTCACGCCGGACTCCTTCGCTGAGGATCTGGGTCGCTTCCTCGCCTGAAGCCCCGCCCCACCGACCTCTCCGCACGCACATGCCCCAAAGATAGACGAGGACTCTCCCATGGCCAGTGGCTTCGACATACCGGACACCGACGATGTGAGCCGAACGCTGACCTTCCTGATTGGCCACAACGTCAAGGCCAAGAAGGCCAGTCGCTACCGCCCCGGCACCCGCGAGGCCCACGCGCTCGGGGTGTACGTCAACGGGACAAACGAGCCGATCGGCGTCTGTCTCACCGATCTCGGGCTGGCCATCCACTTCGGTGCTGCGCTCTCCCACGTCCCGGCAGTCGAGGCCAAAAAAGCGATCAAAGCACGCACCATCGACCCGGAGCTCTGGGACCACACCCTCGAGGTCTACAACGTCATCTCGAGGTTCTTCCACGAGAGCCACGACGGCATGGTGCAGCTGGGCCCGACCTTCCCCGACAGCCACGAGATCTCCAAAGACGTCAAGCGGCTCATGCGGCGCTCCAAGCGTCGGGCGGACCTCATCGTGGACATCGAGGGGTACGGCAAGGGCACCATGTCGCTCATCGGCTGAGGCGCCTGTGTGCAAGCGGCAGGCCCCACCCCCGCTTGGCGAGGAGCGGCACCGCAGGCCAGCCGACCGCGACGCCCCAGGCGGGCGCCCTCAGAGCGTGAGGCGCAGTCCGGAGAGCAGCGCGCCGGGCAGCCGCATGCTGGACGTCGACCGGTTGAAGTAGGTGTCGACGGACGGCACCAGCTCGGCGCGATCGGTCAGCGCTTCGAGGGAGTCCCCCAACATCCGGCCCACCGTGTCGTCAAAGCGCATCACCGGCACCGGCGCCACCACTTCGCCGTCTTCCACCCAGAACGTCGCAAACCGCGTCATTCCCGTCATGCGACAGGCCGAGCGATCAGAGAAGTTCAGGTACCAGAGGTTGCTGATCCACAGGCCCGTCCCGAGCGCCTTGAGCGTGTCAGTCGACGGGAGATCGCCGGGCGCGAGGCGCAGAGAGTCCGGTTGTTCGTCCGCCGACGCACCGTTGTGGGGAATGCCCAGCTCGAGGCCGGCCCGGGGGGACACCAGAGCACCCACCAGCACGCCATCCTCGATGAGAGGCAGCGACGCGGGCCGCAAGAACCCGTCAGCCTGGAACGACGGGGCCAAGCCACCGGCCGTGTCTTCCGAGAGCTGAACGCGGTCATCCAGGCGCTCGCCACCCGGCCGAAAGCGCGACAGCGGGGACGTTCCCGTGTGGATCGACTGGCCACCGAAGGCACCCCAGCTCAGCAGCCCGAACACCTCACGCATCGCCGCCGGCGCCAGGAACGCCCGGTACTCCCCGGGGGTGATCGACCGGGCCGGCCGCGCCAGGACTTCCACCCGTGCCGCAGCCTTCGCCACCCGCGATCGCAGGGCATCCGCCGAGAACACCGTGCCCGCGGCCGTGTCCTTCACCGCACGGTCGGTGCTGTGCACCAGACAGTAGTCCGCGGACCAGCTCGCGCTCTCGGACCAGCACCGGGCCCCGTGGGAGCTCGCGTAGCCGCGGCCCACCGAGCCCGACGCGACGATGCCGACCAGGTCTCGGCCACCCGCAGCGTCCAGCAGCACATTGACCAGGTCTCGTGTCGGGGCCAGTGCCGAAGCGTCGGGGCCGACCACCTGATGGGGCAGCTCATCGATCAGCAGGAACGGATCTTCGGGCAGCAGGGGCAGGCGCTGCCGCAAGATGTCGAGCGCTTCGTCGACCCGGCGCCGGTCTTCGGTCGCCACGCCCGCCAAGCTCAGCTCCATCGTCGCATGGCGCTTCCCACGGACCAGCCGCAGCGTCAGCACCCGCTGGCTCACACTGCCCGGCTGGCGCACCCGCCCTTGGGTGAGCCGCACGAAGTCGCTGTCTTCAGCGGACAACCAGCATGTGGCCACCTCGCCCAGCTGCAGCGCACTGTCCACATGGTCCGCCAGCTCCAGAAACTCTGTACGCATCGCTCAGGCCCCCCCGAAGACATCAACATCAGCAAACAAGCAGGCCGGCGAGGCATGGCCCACCCGGATGATCTGGTTCGGCTCACCCTTGCCGCAGAACGGCGTGCCCAGCACCTTCATGGTGGACTCGTCGCCCACGCCCACGAGGTTCCGCCAGAACGTTGCCGAGATCCCACGATAGTTGGGGTTTCGCACAACGCCCTTCAACTCACCATTCTCGATGACCCGACCAAACTCACAGCCAAACTGGAACTTGTTGCGACTGTCGTCGATCGACCAGCTTGTGTTGGTCATCAGGAACACACCGCGCTCGACTTGACCCACCAGCGCAGCGAGGGACTGGTCCCCCGGCTCTACGTTGAGGTTGGCCATGCGGTCGATGGGCGGCCGGTTCCAGCTCGACGCACGGCTGTTGGCCACGCCAGCGAGCCCCGCACGGGTCTGGGAGCTGAGGCCACCCAGCGGACGCAACAGCACGCCATTCTTGATGAGGTGCACCCGCTCGGCGGCGAGGCCATCCGCGTCCCAACCATACGCTGCGAACTCGTGCGCGCGGCCGGGGTCGAAGGTCACGTTGAGCAGGTCGCTGCCGTACTTGTAGGAGCCGAACATGTCCATCGTGACGAAGCTGGTGCCGGCGTAGTTGCGCTCGTCGCCCAAGATGCGGTCGAGCTCGATGGGATGCCCGATGCTCTCGTGAATCTGGAGCATCATCTGGCCCGGATCCAGCAGCAAGTGCATCTGACCCGAGGGGCAGTCGGGGGCAGCCAACAGCTCCAGCACCTCACCCGCGAGGCGCCCCGGCATCTCGCGGAAGCCCTGGCGGTCGAGCGTCTCCCAGCCCCCCTGCTGGGCCATGCCCCGTCCACCGGTGCTGCGCTTTTGCACCTGGCCATCGGCACTTCCGAGCACCACCACGTCGGGTGCAACCAGCCGGAATCGCTGCTCCAGCAAGCCACCATCGGCAGTCGCACGCACATGGTCACTCGACACCGCGTACAGCGACAGCTCCCAGTCGACAATCCGCTCGTCGATCGACACGTGCTTGGACAAGCCCGTCAGCAGCGCCACCTTCTCGTCCAGCGGCACCTCGGCCCAGGGCCGCACCACATCGGATGCATAGGTGCCGCTCGTCTCAGGCATCTGGAGCTTGGACCAGTCGTAGACCGAGCGCGCCGCCGTGGCTTCAGCCCAGTCCTTGGCACGGCTCAGGGCCGCCCGGATCCCGCTCGCCGACAGGTCGCTCGTGGCCGCATAGCCGAGCCCACCGCCCGCCATGACCGTGACCATTGCGCCATAGTCGCGGGTGAGTCGCGCCGGCTGAAGCGCACCGCGGCGCACCTCAAGCTGCTCGGTGACCTCGTCCACAATGCGAATGGAGCAGTGGTCCACGCCCTTGGGGGCCGCTTCCCGAAACCGCCTGACTGCATCGTCGTGCATTCCATTCTCCCTTCGGTCACCGGGCAACGTCGCGTGAACCGGCCCCACAACGCACCATACGGACCGGTCGTGTCGCACCTGTGGGTCATTGGCGCCCCGATGCCCACGGGACCCCCAGCGTTTCCGCTCTGCCTACCCCGTGCCTGCGGGTGGTGGCACCCGATTCTTACGGCACCCGTGGGTGGGGTCCCCAGCGCCGGGCACCCCGTCTGGTCGGTGGCCGCATGACGTGATGGGGCTTCGGTGATGTCCCCAGGCGGTGGGCAGACCCGCCGTGATAGCGGAGCCCGATGTCACATCCCCCGATCTCCACAGTCCGCGCTCTGCCCCTGTCCCTCCTTGTGGCCACGGGCTTGTGGGCGATGCCCACCACTGCTTCAGCGCGAGGCCGGGTCGCGCTGCAGGGCGACTGGGCGCCCGCTGACGATCGGGACATCGCCAAGTTCTGCCGCAAACACAACGCCGTGACGGGCCAGCTCACCATCAACGGCAACTGGCCCCACACCGACCTGGCGCCCCTGCGCTGCATCGAGCGGATCGGCGGCGCGCTGGTCATCCACAGCGCCCCCCTGCTCGAGCGTCTCGACGGGCTGGACGGCATCAAGGGCAACGATGGCGTCGTGTTGCGCACCCTTCGGGTGGTGGACAATCCCAAGCTGCACACCGTCGCTGGGTTGGCGTCCACGGGACTGCGCACGCAGCACCTCATGATATCCGGGAATGGCGCACTGATGCGGATAGACAGCCTCGGCGGGCTGGTCAGCAACGGGGAGCTGCGCATCACCGGCAACCGGAAGCTGGACGAGATTGTCGGGCCCCCAGGGCACAAGGCAGGCATCCACTTGAACACGCTGGTGATCGGCAACAACCCGGCACTGACGTCGGTGCAGGGCTTCGACCGAATCGGCCAGATTGACGAGCTCTCGGTCACCGTCAACGCCAGCCTGCGGAGCATTGGCGGCTTTCCCGACCTGGTCCGGGCGGGCGCATGGACGGTCCGGGGCAACCCCAGCCTCCAGAGCTGGACGGGTGGGCTGCAGCTGTCCCACGTCGACACCCTAATCATCGAGGACAACGACAGCCTGAAGCGGCTGCCAGAGCTGGAGTCGCTCCAGCAAGTCACACGCCTGCGAATCAGTGACAACGACCTGCTGACGAGCCTTGACGGAATCGGCGGCATGGGTGCAGTGGGCGGTGGGCGGGCAGTGCGGCCGGTCTGCGACGAGGTGGTGGTGGAAGCCAATGATGTGCTGCCCGACGGGGCCGCCGAAGCGCTGATCCTCCGCCTTGAGCTGCCCGACCGACCGGGCACCACGAGCATCCGCGCCAACGGGGGCGCCCTTCGCCCGGACGGCGGGCAGTGAGCGCGGACGGCCGGACGCTCGCTGCGGTCGATCTGGGGTCGAACAGCTTCCACATGGTGGTCGCCCGCGTGCGGGGTGACGGCACCGACTTTGAGATCCTCGACCGGCTCAAGCGGCCCGTGCGGCTTCGTGATGGACTGGGCGAGACCGGCAACCTCAGCCCCGAGGCCCAAGCGCGGGCGCTGGGGTGCCTGGGCCTGTTTGGACAGCGCCTCGCGGGCCTGCCCCGAGAAGACGTGCGCGCCGTGGGCACCAACACCCTGCGCCGGGCGCACAACAGCCTGCCGTTTCTGGTTCGGGCCCGAAAGGCGCTCGGACACAAGATCGAGGTCATCAGCGGCCGGGAAGAAGCCCGCCTGATCTACCGAGGCGTGGCCCACGAGCTCACCGGGGAAGGGCGGCGGCTGGTCGTCGACATCGGTGGCGGCTCCACAGAGCTGATCGTGGGGGAAGGCACCGCGCCGCTGGAGCTGACCAGCCGCGAGCTGGGGTGTGTGTCGTGGACCCACCGGCACTTTGCCCGGGGCCGCATCACGCCCAAGGCGTTCACCCGAGCCGTGACCGCCGCGCAGCTCCATCTTCAGGATGGGCTGAGCCCCTTGCGGGCACTCGGATGGCAACAGGCGGTGGGGTCGTCGGGCACGATTCGTGCGATCGGCAAAGTGAGCGAAGCCCTGGGGTGCGGGGAGGACATCACACCCGCCGGGCTGGCCAAGGTGCGTGACGCGGTGCTCGCCTGTGGGAGCTGCGACCGACTCAAGCTGGAAGGCCTGAGCGCGAGCCGTGCGCCGGTCTTTGCAGGGGGGCTTGCGGTGATGTGCGCGGTGTTCGATGCGGTGGGCATTCAGCGGCTCACCCCGGCCCGGTATGCCCTGCGTGAGGGCGTTCTCGTCCAGATGTTGGGGCGGCTCCAGAGTGAAGACCCACGCGATGGGTCGGTGCGCACCTTCGCCAACCGCACCGGCGTCGATCTGGCCCACTCCCTGCGTGTGGCCGAGACCGCGCTGGCGCTCTTTGACCAGGTGGAGGGGCCATGGAACCTCACCCGACATCGCCACCGGCCGCTGCTGCGATGGGCCGCATTGCTGCATGAGTGCGGCATCTTCGTCACCCACAATGGCCACCACCGCCACGGCGCGTACCTGCTGCGCCACAGCGACCTCCCCGGCTTTTCCCGTGCGGATCAAGCGGCGCTGGGCACGCTGGTGCTCTGTCACCGCAAGCCGCTGACGATGCGCAAAGTCGAAGCCGCCTACCCCGGTCGGCCGCAGCCCATCCTCCAGCTCGCGGTCCTGCTGCGCTTGGCGGTTCGCCTGCACCGAAGCCGCAGCGCGCGGGCCTTGCCGGCGCTTCGCCTGAGCGTGCACGGAAACACCCTCAGGCTGGGCATGGGCGGGCAGTACCTGACCGCACATCCCCTGACCGCGGCCGATCTGGAGGAGGAGCAGGCCGAGCTGCGCTCATCCTCCATCAAGCTTGAGCTTCCCTGAGCCCAGCGGCTCCCAGGGCCCCGATCGGTGAGGGCCCCGGGACTGCAGCTCAGTCAGTGAGCATGCCCAACAAGGCATCCTGCGCGGAGAAGCCCTCTTCGCCGTCGACGCGGTTGCGGTACCGGCCGTCGACATGGAGCTCCCAAGTGCGCACCC
Organism: Myxococcota bacterium; assembly: GCA_942491145.1. Lineage (GTDB taxonomy): Bacteria > Myxococcota_A > UBA796 > UBA796 > UBA2385 > CAXQUZ01. Next base: position 90,135 of record CALOBC010000008.1, read on the forward strand.
GGTCCCGGGCGTAAAGCTCGAAGACTTCCGCCACCACGCGGCGCTTCAGGCGCTCATCCTCGATCGGAAACGCGGCCTCGACCCGACGGTGGAGGTTGCGCTCCATCCAGTCGGCGCTGCTCAGGAAGAGCTTGTCCTCACCCGCCGCGTGGAAGCGGTAGACCCGGGTGTGCTCCAGAAAGCGCCCGACGGTGGAGAAGACCCGGATGTTGTCAGACACCCCCGGGATCCCAGGGCGCAGCCGGCAGATGCTCCGCACATGCAGCGTGATGGGCACCCCCGCCATGCTCGCGCGGTACAGCGCCCGAATGACGTCGGGGTCGATGAGGGCGTTGAGCTTGGCCATCACGCCCGAGGGCTTGCCCTGCCGGGCGGCATCGGCTTCAGCGTCGATCATGCGAATGACCGCGTCGGCGAGCGTAAACGGCGACTGGAGCAGCTTCTCGAGGGCGGCCGCGTTGCGCAGGCCCGTCAGCTCCGAGAAGATGCGGTGCAAGTCCCGACCAAAGGCCGGGTCACACGTCAGCAAGCCCAGGTCGGTGTAGAAGCGGGTTGTGCCAGGGTGGTAGTTGCCGGTGCCGAGGTGCACGTAGCGACGCAATCCGCCGTCTTCCCGGCGAATGACCACCAGCATCTTGGCGTGGGCCTTGTATCCGACCACGCCGTAGACCACGTTGGCGCCAGCACTCTGAAGCCGGGTGGCCAGCCGGATGTTGGCGGCTTCATCAAAGCGGGCCCGCAGCTCCACAACCGCGGTCACGGCCTTGCCGGCCCGGGCGGCTTCCACCAAGGCATCGGTGACCTCGGAGTCCACGCCCGTGCGGTACAGCGTCATCTTGACCGCCAGCACCTTAGGGTCGGCTGCCGCCTGCCGCAACAACTCAAGAACCGGCCCAAACCCCTGGTAGGGATGGTGCAAGAGCAAGTCGCCGTCGGAGATCACGCGGAAGATGTCGGCCTTGGGGGGCAGCCGCTCAGGGCGCCCCGGAACAAACGGCAGAAACTTAAGATCTGGGCGGTCCACCATGTCGAACAGCGCGGCAATGCGGTGCAGGTTGACCGGCCCGCGCACGCGGAACATGTGGGAGGGATCGAGACCGAACTGGGACAGCAACAACCACGCCTTGCGGTCATCGCAGTTGTCGGCCACTTCGAGCCGCACCGCATCACCATAGTTGCGCCGGGGAAGCTCCATCTTCAGCGTGCGCAGCAGATCTTCGCTCTCTTCTTCATCCACCCAGAGGTCGCTGTTTCGGGTGACCCGGAACTGGTGGCAGCCCGTGATGCGCATGCCAGGGAACAGCGTGCCGATGTTGTGGTGGATGACCGAAGAGATCATCACGAAGCAGTTGTCCGTCTCCGAGAGCTCCGCTGGCAAGCGGATCATCCGTGGCAAGCACCGCGGCACTTGCACGACGGCCATCTCGGCGTCCCGACCGAAGGCGTCGCGGCCTTCCAGCGACACGATGAAGTTCAGGCCCTTGTTCTGCACGTTGGGGAAGGGGTGCGCCAGATCGAGCCCGAGCGGGGTCAAGACGGGCAGGGCCTGCTCCAGGAAGTAGCTCTCGACCCACTCTTGCTGGGGTGCCGTGAGCTGGTTGCGCCGCAACAACCGAATGCCCTCGGCGGCCAGCGCGGGCAACAACACATCATTGAGCAGTGCGTACTGCTGGTCCACGAGCTCGTGCACTTCGTGGGCCACCGTCCCGAGCACCTCGGCCGGCGCCTTTCCATCCGGGCCTCGGTGGGCCACATCCAGCGCCACGCCTTGGAGCAAGCCCGCGACCCGCACTTCGTAGAACTCATCGAGGATGTTGCTCACGATGGTCAAGAAGCGCAGCCGCTCCAGCAGCGGAGTGGCGCTGTCCCGCGCCTGAGCCAACACCCGGCGATGGAACTGAACCAGCGACAGCTCACGGTTCAGGAAGTTCGCTGCGTCCATGGGGTCGCTGCTGACAGCGGGGGCCAAGTTCACCGGGGTGGACGCTGGCTGCGGCTCGGCAGGGGCTGGGGACTGTCGATCGAGCACGGTGACCTCCGGATTGGGGAAGTCCTCGGCGTATCCGGTTCCTTGCGCCTCAGCGGCCCCGAAGGCCCCCGAGCTGCCCTCGCGCATGGGTGCCGCCCAGATCACAAGCCCCACTCCCACCCCAGGGCGCCACTGGCACGATCCGGTGGGGGTTGATGGAGTCGTGGCTGTAGAAGTAGTGCCGCCGCACCTCGGGCATCTTGACCGTGCCGGAGACCCCGGGCAGCTGGTAGATGTCGCGGGTGTACGCCCAGAGATTTGGGTATTCCCGGAGCGCCCGCCGGCTGCACTTGAAGTGGCTGTGGTACACCGGATCGAAGCGCACCAGCGTGGGGAAGAGGCGCAGATCGGCCTCAGTGAAGGCATCGCCGACCAGCCAGCGCCGACGGGCGAGGTGGGCTTCGAGCCAGTCCAGGCTGTCAAAGAGCGCTGCCACCGCCTCATTGTAGGCGCCTTGGGTGGTCGCAAAACCACAGCGGTAAACACCGTTGTTCACCGTCTCGTAGACTCGCTTGTTCACCCGGTCCAGCTCTTCCACCAGTGCTGGCGGCCGGAGGTCGTGGCCCGCGAGGGGGGCGCCCGGGCGGCCGAGCGAGGCCATCGGGCCCCAGAGCATCCGGATGATCTCGGAGGACTCGTTGTTGACGATGGCCTGGGCCTTCTTGTCCCACAGCACCGGCACCGTCACCCGGGTTGTCGCGGCAGGCGAGTCCATCAGGTACAGCTCGTACAGGCGCTTGAGGCCGTAGAGCTGGTCGACATGGTCCGCGTCAAAGGTCCAGCCCTCTTCGAGCATCTCGGGCTGCACAAAGGACACGTCAATGGCGTCCTCAAGGCCCATCAGGGTGCGTGCGAGCAACGTGCGGTGGGCCCAGGGACACGCCCATGCGACATAGAGGTGGTAGCGCCCAGCCTCCACCGGAAACCGTCCCCCGACGGTGATGCTCTCGCGCCAGCGGGAGTCCTGGCGCACAAAGCGCCCACCCGAGCGGCTGGTGTCGTACCACCGATCCGCCCACTCTCCATCGACCAGCAAGCCCATGCGTCCCTCCACGTCCGGCACGGGACAAGCGCCCGAGCGGGATTGCGACTGGGTGGCGTTGTAGCCCTTCCCTCCTGCTCCGCACGGCCCTTCTCCACAAAAGGGCCCCACGCGTCCGCCGCCTCCGCCCGAGGGCGTTGGGAGTGGTCCACCAGATCATGCTCGGATACCCGACCATCGATGTCTCGCCGTACGCCCATCCCCGGGCGAATCCTGCCACGGCTCGGCCGGTGTGAACCCCTCGTGCGACCGGAGCCCCCATGCCCCTGACCTCCCCGTCCCTCTTCGGCACCTCCGGTCGTGTCGTCTTGTTTTGTGTGTTGGCCAGCGCATGCAACCAAGGCAAGCGAGCCGTCGAAGCCTGCGAAGAGCTGGCAGAGTCACTGAGCTGCGGCGACAACACTGACTATCTGGGCGTTCTCAACTGCAACCAATATGCAGAAACGGAGTGCGATATCGTCGACTACTTCGACTGCATGGAAGACGACTTTGTCTGTGATGAGGGCATCGGCTCCTTCTCGGGCACTTGCAACGAGCTCGCGGTCTGCGACTGAAGCGCCCTGAGCGATGCGCCGAGGCCAGACTGGAGCCGCACCCTCAGTCGTACAAGCGCCAGTCCGCCGACTGATCGGTGGTCAGGTGGCGCACGAACAGCACCAGCGCCGTGACGTTGTCATCGCCCCCAGCTTGCATGGCCCCGCCGGCGAGGGTGGTCGCAGCCGCGGTGGCGCTCACTGCGCTCTGAAGACCACCACGGAGCTGATCGTGGGTGAGCGGGCCGAAGACACCATCGGACGCCAACAACATCCGGTCGCCGGCACGCAGGGCAAAGCTGCCGTTGTCGCGACCCACATCGATGCGCACCATCGCGTCATCGCCGAGCCCCCGGGACCCAAAGATAAAGTTCTGCACCAAGGCATTGGGTTGGGGGGGCTGGGGACGCCCATCCCGCGCAGCAAACTCTCGGCGGGTGTGGTCGCGGGTGACCAGGGACAGCGCGCCGTCCCGCAGCAGGTACAAGCGGCTGTCGCCCACATGCACCCAGTAGACACTGTCTTCGAGGATCCAGGCACACGTCAGCGTGGTGCCCATGTTGGCGGCGCCCCGGTCTCGGGCGAGGTCCCGCAGGCGGGTGTGGGCCTTGAGCACAAACGTGCGGAGGGTCTGTTCTGGCGCTCGTGGGCGTCCCCGGGCATGCAGTCGCGCGAGGGCCTGGACCGCCGCGCCACTGGCCAGCCCGCCATGTTCATGCCCGCCCATGCCATCGGCCACCGCGAGCAACACGCCGGTGCCGTCGGCCAAGCGCTCACGCTCGGCGCTGCCATCGCGGAAGCGCACCCGACCATCGGCACAGATCAGGAAGTTGTCCTCGTTGGCCGCCCGGCCACCGTGCCGTGGGCCGACCCCCCGGCTGCTGCAGACACCGATGTCGAATCGTGTGGGCATGGTCGCCAGCGGTCGGGGATGGATGCCAGGATGGCGGACGTAGCCCGCCAGGGGATGCCCGTCAGGCGCGGGCCACAGCGAAGAGTGATCGCCGTGGGTGCGCCCGGGATGGGCGAGCAAGTGGCCAGGGGTCAGTCCGCGACCAACCGATAGATCGCTGCTCCGACCAGAATGCGGTCGCCAGGCGCCAACACGACGAGTCGGCCATCTTCGGGAACGGTGCGGAAGGGACCGCCACCTTGTTGCACGAAAAAGGGCCTCCATCCGCCATCTTCGCGCTGGTAGTCGTCGGCGTAGTCGGCCAGTTCCAGGTTGTCCCCGGTCCAGGTCAGCGCGCACGTGATGGGCCCGAGGCGCAAGGTCCGCGGGGCGTTGAGCGGCAGGCCCAGGGCAAACATCGCACCCACCATCCGGTTGTCCCCCGTGAGCGCCAGGATGTGGGCGCGGGGATCCGGCAGCCCGGGATGGGCCTGGAGGGACAGCACCACACGGAAGTCTTCTTGGCCGAAGGCATCGCGGCGGACGATGTCCAGCACGACGTCGTCGACCGCTTCGGTGGAGACCTGGGGGACACCGGCGACACGAAGCTGGGCTTCACCGCCTTCGGACGACCGGTGGATGCGCGAGCGCCCGCCCCGACAGGCGACGGTGAAGTAGTCGGCCGGTGCGAAGGTCTGCTCGGGCACAGAGCGGTTCTCGGGGATGATGACGTCGGCGCCCCGGTGGTTGCCCACCCGCACCTCACGCGCCACCATCCACCCATCGAGGTGCAGCCGGGCGCGGCGGCCGAGCTCCAGCTGCCAGTCATCCTCCTCGACCACGACCACGTCCCCGGTGGGCACGGAGGACGGCGTCGCAGGCACGGCCACAATGGGCTCGGAGGGGGCATCATCATCGGGCATGAACGAGACGGAGGCGTCGCTCAGATCCAGCGGTGGCGGGGGTGCGTCATCCGGCAGCGCCGACGGATCCCGTGCTGGGCCCATTCCTGCGCCCAAAGCGGGCTCGGCGGACACCCAGGACACGGGCCGGCTGGCGGCGGACGGGGCCTCCCACGGACTGGGGTCGGCGGTCGGCGAGGCCTGCACTGTGGGCCGGGCTTGCAGATCGAGGTCATCGGGCAACATCGGCGGTGCGACACGGGGCGGGGCCACCCGAGGCGGTGCGGCTGAAGGGTCTGGCGGGTCCTCCAGCATCATCGGCGGGGCGGCGTCAGGAGCCTCGTCCAGCATCATCGGCGGGGCCGCGTCGGGGGCCGCGTCCAGCATCATCGGCGGGGCCGCGTCGGGGGCCGCGTCCAGCATCATCGGCGGAGCCGCGTCGGGGGCCGCGTCCAGCATCATCGGCGGGGCCGCGTCGGGCACATCGTCGGGGGTCGGCACCCGGGGTGGGCGCGGTCCCCGTTCCCCAAAGCCACCGGCTGCCGGGAGGTCGGTCAAGCCCGGGGCCGCACCCCGGCTGGGTTGGGGAGGCCGGGCGTCTTCTGGCTCGTCGTGCTCCAGATCGTCCACTGCCGCCGCCAGTTCTTCAGCCGTCAGCATCTCGTCGCCGCTCTGGCTGCGGCCCGCGATGGGCCAGCGAAGGCGAAACGCGCAATTGCCGATGAGCAGCTCGTCTCCGTGCTCCACCACGAGCTCGTGCACACCCTCGGCGCTGGTGCTCGGGGCGAGGCTGATCACCTTGTCGCCCCGCCGCACAAATGTGTGGCAGTGGCGGGCCAGCGACCGCACCCGGGGCACCTCGGACAGCTCGAGGGCCGCGTGCTCGGTCGCCACCATGATGGAGTCGATGGAGAAGCGGCTCTTGGGGATCTCGCCGTTGCGGGAGCGGATGACCGGCGCATCCGCATACTTGGACCGCCAGACGATGTTGCCGTTGTGGGGCTGGTCGGGCAGACGCACAGCACAGCGGGGCTGGCGACCGATGCGGTGGGTCGCACCGAAGACCAAGTGGGCGGCCCCCCCCGGCCGGCGAATCTCGGCCAGGTAGGGCCAGCCATCGGCATACACACCGCGCAGGTCCCGAAAGCGCAGCTCCCGCTCCATCACGCCGATGGTGTGGTCGCCCTCCAGCTCCACGGTCTGACCCGGCCGCATGGCGCCCGCGTCCAAGCGCAGGCCTGGCTGATGCACGGTCAGGCCGATGCGCTCCGCCCGCACCGACACGGTGGCAGCGGGTTGCTCCATGCGGGTGCCGACTTGCCCATTTGCGCCGATGTAGACGTCATAGCCAACCATGAAGCGGGAGAAGTGCACCTTCTGGAGCAACACCGCCCGCTCGCGCAGGGTGGCCATCCGGTCGTCCATGTCGACAGGCACCACCGTGCGGTGACCCGTCATCCGAGGCGGCACCACCGGCCCCGTCGACGGGCCCGAGGACGGCGCAGCGCTCGGGACACTTCCCGGCACATCCTCGTCGAGGCTCAGCTCCGGCAGCTCCACAGTGGGGGTGGGCCCCAGCTCGTCCACCAAAGCCAACACAAGCCAACCCAACGCAGCCCCTGAGTTGTGTCGCAACGCGAGCACATTGGGGGCGTGCCCATGGACTGAAGACACCACCGTGTCTTCACGGACAATCCGCACCTCGTCGGCAATCTCGGGGTTCAACACATGAACAAAGCTGCCGTCACCGTAGCGCTGCAGCCGGTACATGGCCGGGATCTGCAGCGACGGGTGCTGAAAGTTGTCGAGCCAGTGGTTGCCCAGCGTGAACAGCATCTGGTCGGAGTACAGCCGGCCCACTTCGCGGTAGCCCTCCCACGCACCGGGGACACTGAGGTGGAAGGCCACCACGGCCTTGGACGTGCCCAGCGGACCTGCGTATTGGTTCGGCAGCAACCCAGTGACGAATGCACCGGCTTCCAGACCAAGCGTGCCCCCCCCGAGCTCTGGTGCACCGTCGGGCAACACCCTCACCCGCACCGGACGCTCCGGAAACAGAGGGGGCAAGTCCACTTCGGCAGACCAGGCGCGAACCCGGCCTTCCAGCAGCCGAGCGGTCGAAGGCCCCCAAGGCTGGCTGACCCGACGCAGCCCCTTTCGCCAGTCCTCGGCACTGACAATGACGAGCACATCGGTGAAGCCGAGCACCGCATCGCCGCGATTGTTCCGCAGGTGGTCTTCGAGACCCCCGCCCCTGGCCCACATGCTCGCGGTAGACCACAGCAGCGCCGGGTCCTCCACCAAGTCGCCGTCCGCTTCGTGCTTGCGCAGCCCGTCGGCGAAGAAGTCGTAGATCGCGTCCATCGGCAGCACGCGGTCAGCGTCGCCGCTCAGTCCACGGGTGCCCCGCCCGCCAACCAACCGCGAGAGGAGCTCGCCCAAGGGTGGCCTTTTCTGCGCCATGGTGCACTCCCGCGACCGCTTTGCTTCATCCCGTGGGCCATATCCAGCCAGCGCGCCGGTGCCCCGCGATGCCCCAAAGCCGATGCCCATCAGGGCCCGACCTCACCCTGACCAGCAGGGGCTCACCATCGGCGCTGTCCGGGTTACGGCCGCTCCCTTTCCGAGCTTCAGGAACCCGACATGCCCCAGCTTGCCCCCTTCCGCGGTGTCCGCCCCCTCGACGCGCTCGCCGGCCGCATCATCGCCCCCCCCTACGATGTCCTCGACCGGGCCGAAGCTCAGGAGATCCTGGCCCGCCAGCCCGACAGCTTCCTGCAAGTCACCCGCGCGGACGCCCTCGTCGCCGACGATGCGGACATGCATGGCCCCGAGGTCTACGCCAAGGCCCGGGCTCGGCTGGACCAGATGCTCGCCGACGGACGGCTGACCCAGGACCCCACCGCTGCGTTCTACCTGTACAGCCAGACATGGAAGGGCCGCACCCAAGTGGGCCTGATGGCTGGCGCTCGGGTTGCCGACTACGACGCCGGTGTCATCAAGAAGCACGAGCTGACCCGCCCCGACAAAGAGCAAGATCGGGTGGACCACATCGAAGCCCTCGACGCCCAGACCGGACTGGTCTTCTTGGCGTTTCGCAGCGAAGGCACCGGGGCCGTCGCTGCGGAGCTGCTGGAGACCTTGGCCGCATCCCGGTCGATCGCGTGGTCCGTGACCACCGATGATGACGTCACCCACACCCTTCAGCCCATCTCCGACGCCGAGACCATCGCCCAGCTCCAACAGGCATTCGCGGACGTGGACGCGCTGTACGTCGCGGATGGCCACCACCGGTCTGCCGCTGCGTCGCGGGTGAGTGCGGCCCACAGTGGGCAGGGCGGGCGGGACCACTTCCTCGCGGGGGTCTTCCCCGACCGCCACCTTGAGGTGCTCGCCTACAACCGCCTGGTCGCCGACCTCAACGGGCTGACCTTGGACGCTTTCCTCGCCAAGGTGGACGCGGTCTTCGTGCGGACGCCCGGCGTGTCCCCGGTGCCGACCGGACGCGGCCACTGGACGATGTACATCGACGGCAAGTGGCATGGGCTCACCGCGCGCCCGGGCACCGTGCCCACCGATCCTGTCGGCTCCCTCGACGCGGCAGTCCTCCAAGACAACGTCCTGGCGCCCATTCTTGGCATCGACAACCCCCGGACGAACACCCGCATCACCTTCGTCGGCGGCATCCGCGGGCACAAAGGGCTCAGCGAGGCGGTCGAGCAAGGCAAGGTCGCTGTGGCGTTCCACCTGCACCCGACCGGCATGGACCAGCTCTTTGCGGTCGCCGACGCCGACCGGCTGATGCCCCCGAAGAGCACATGGTTTGAGCCCAAGCTCCGGGGCGGTGTGCTGGCCCACCGCTTCTCCAAGTAGGCCGCGCCCTCCCACCGCCCCTTCCGCTTCCCCAGGCGAGAGCGACCGCCCCCCGCGGCACCGGCCCCAGCCCGAGAGTCCCGATGCCCAAGATCCCGCAGCCGATCCGGACCGTCGGTGCCGTCCTGAAAGACACCTTCGCCGGGTGGGGCCGCCACGGCACCGAACGGCAAGCGGCGGCCCTCGCCTTCTACACGCTGTTCAGCATCGCCCCCACGCTGATGGTGGTCACCGCTGTCTTCGGCTGGTTCTTCGGTGAAAAGGCCGTCGCTGGAACGCTTCAGGCCCAGCTCGCGGTGCTCGTCGGGGACCAGACCGCGGCCACCATCCAGGGCCTGATGCAGTCGGCCCACCAGCCGGGCACACAGCTGCTCACCGCCATCGTGGGGTTTGTCACGCTGCTGCTCGCCGCCAGCCGGGCATTCCAACAGCTCGAGGGGGCACTCAACACGATCTGGGAGTCTCGGCGCAGCAAGGCTCAAGGGGCGATCCGGGCGACGATTGAGCAGAAGCTCGTGGCCTTCGGTCTGGTGCTCAGCATCGGTGTCTTCGTCATGCTCAGCATGCTGATGGGTGCGGCGCTGGAGATCCTTGCAAGGTACCTCGCGGAGTACTTGCCCATGAGCCGCGGACTGGCGGTGTGGATCAATGATCTCACCACCTTCGGGGTGATGACCGCCGCATTCGCCGCCATCTACCGGGTGCTGCCCGCCCGCAAAGAGGGCTGGCGCAGCATCGTCCTCGGGGCTGCTGTCACCGCCTTGCTGTTCACCGCCGGCAAGCACGGCATCAGCACATACCTGGGCCGCAGCGGCGCCGGGTCCGCTTACGGGGCGTCGGGCTCGCTGGTGATCTTGCTGCTCTGGCTCTACTACTCGGCCATGTTGGTGCTGGCGGGCGCTGAGCTCACCCAAGCGGTCGCACGCTGGCGCAGAGGCGAGCTGCACAGTCCACCTGCGGCACGCGGCGACGGGGCGGCAGCCGATGGGGCAGCGGCGGATGGGGGGTCGCCCCAAGGGGCACCGTCCGACGGGACCATCTGAGCGCGCGCTACTCCTCTGTGGTCGGTGGGGCGTCGAGCCCATCGAGCTGCCACGGATTCTCGAGCACACTGCGCACGACCTTGGCGAGAACCCCGCCCTGTGCGCCATCGATGTAGCGATGGTCGATCGTCGCACACAGCGTCATCAGCGTGCGCGACACCACGGCACCGTCCCGAACCACCGGCGTGTCGCGCAGCGCGCCGACCAACAACAGCACCGGGACATGGGCAAACGGAGTCGGGGGGGCAAAGCCCTCGTCCAACCCAAACACACCCACGTTGGTGATGACACAGGCGCCAAACGGGTGGGCTTCCAACCCAAGCGACGGCACGGAGATGCCCATGGCCCCCGTCAGGTAGCCCATGGTGTGGACCAGCGGCCGGATGAGCCAGCTCGGCAGCATCTTGAGCGGCTGCATCGACTTGTTGAACGCCTCGTCCTTGCCCGAGTGCAGCTTCTGGGCGAGCCCACGCAGCTCTGCCGCCAGCTCCACGACCGACTTCTGGTCCATGTTGCACACCTTGGCCTTCGCCAGGTTGCGACCTTCCTCAAGCGCCACCAGATAGCTGATGTCCACGGTCTTGTGGGGCACATACCGACCGAAGCGAATCACCCCGTTGAGGCTGGGCGCCTTGGCGAGGGCGTCGGCCACCGCCTTACCCACAAGATGCGTCACCGTGACCTTCTCGCCGCTCTGTTCCCGCTTGAATTGCACGTACCGGAGGGCCTCGGTCATGTCGACCGTGAGCTTGCCGTAGATGTTGCCTTCCCGAGGCGCCGACCAAGTCGCGATGGCGAGCTTGCGCCGAATCGAGTTGGGCTGGGCAATGACGAGGGACTTGGACACAGCGGCTCCCGGGCGATTTTTGGGCACCGCGCAGCCGCGCTCGCCCCGATGTGCCCTATCCGTGCGGCACGTCGAGTTCGAGCGTTTCTGCACGACAGCCCTCGGCTTGGCCCTGCCCGTCCACCGAGAAGCTCAGTCGACCCGGGTGACGTCGTCTGCCGGGAACAACCCGTCCACCGACAAGTAGCGCTCACCACTGTCGCAGATGATGCAGCAGATCGTCTTTCCCGCATACTCGGGACGGCGCCCAAGCTGCTCGGCCACCCACAGCGAAGCGCCCGACGTCACACCCGCGAGGATGCCCTCGGTGCGGGCCAGCCGTCGGGTCATGGTGAACGCGGCGTCGTCGGGCACCGGCACCAGCTCATCGAGGCGGTCCCGCCCACGGGCGAAGTTGTCCGTGATGAAGCCTGGCCCAATGCCGACCAGCCGGTGCTTGCCCATCTTGCCACCGCCATAGACGGGGCTGGCCGCCGGCTCGAAGCCAACGATCTGGACCGTGGGGTCCGTGTTTTTGAAGAACCGGGACAGGCCCTCGAAGGTGCCCGAGGTGCCCAAGCCGATGACCATGGCATCCAGCTTGCCGCCGGTCTGCTCCCAGATCTCAGGGCCGGTGGACGCCGTGTGGGCGTCACCATTGTGGGGGTTGCTGTGTTGGTTCACAAACCAAGACCGCCCCTCGCTCGCATCACACCACGCGATGGCCCGCGCCCGCGCGCCCTTGGTGTGCTCCACACCCGGTGTCAGCATCACCTTGGCCCCGAAGGCGTTGAGGATCTGGAAGCGCTCGACGCTGCACAGCTCACTCATGAAGATGCGCACCGGAAAACCCCGGGACGCCCCAAACATCGCAAGCGCAATGGCGGTGTTGCCGCTGCTGGCTTCCACCAGCTCGGTTCCCGGCTTGAGGTGCCCCGCCGCCATCGCCTGGTTCACGATGTGTTGCACCGGCCGGTCCTTCACCGACATCGGGTTGTACAGCTCCAGCTTGCCCACCACCTTCGCGGGAAGGTCCGGGAACAGGCGGTTCAGGTGCAGCAGTGGCGTGCGACCGATCAGCTCGTTGATGTCGTTGATGACCCTCATGCGTCGGTCCCGGCTTCTGTTGGGTTGAGTTCCACAATCTCGTGGGTGTGGGTGATGTCCACTCCACCCCGCTTGAGCATGATCGATGCCGAGCAGTACTTGTCGGCCGACAGGCCGACGGCGCGGGCCACCTTGGCCTCGGACAGCCCCCGGCCGGTCACCACAAAGTGCAGCCGAATGGCCGTAAACACCTTGGGCGCTTCGTCGGCACGGTCGGCTTCCAGTCGGGCCACACAGCCCTCCACGTCTTGGCGAGAGCGCTGCAGAATGGTGACGACGTCGTAGCTTGCGCAGGCACCGACCCCCATCAGCATCAGCTCCATCGGCCGGGGCCCGCCGTTTTGCCCACCGGCAGCAGGCGGTCCATCGAGGCGCAATGTATGGCCCGATCCGGACTTGGCCTCAAATTGGACCGCACCGATCCACGCAACTTCCGCAAGCATCCCGTCTCCGTTTGGGGGGCAGGGCCACCGTGGGCAGCCGACCGCGAGGGCTTACCCCAGTCCGCGCCCCCGACCGAACCTGACCACGGACTTTCACGGGTGCGCGGCCGCGAAGGGACGCCGTCGTCGGTCTCTCTGGGAATGAAGTCGCCGTGCTTCAACCCTCACCCACCGTCATCCCCTACTGAACATACCCAATCGACCGCATGTGGTCTTCGGTCTCTTGCCGGGTGCGCTCTTCGTCGCTCAGCTCCGGCGGCGGAGGCGGCGGCTCGGGCCACATCACCCACGTCAACAGGCCGCCCACACCCAGACCACCCACGATCAGACCCACAATCAGGGGAAGGCGGGAGGACATCGGGACTCCAAGCATTGAGGCGCCCTGCAGGGTAGCAGAGGGCCCGCCCACGCTCCACCCCAACCCCGGAGACCGCCGTGGACATGCCCCTCGCCCGCCCTGCCGTGGACGTTCTCGGGCCCGACGCCTGTCGACTGTTGGTTGTCCAGATCGCCGATCTGGAGCGCAGAGTGGCCGGCCTGAGGGAACCCCACATGCGGCGCGCGGTGACGGTTGAGCTGGTGGCCGAGCTGGGCCCTCGGCAGCTTGTGGCGTTTCTCGTGCTGATCTTGGACCGGAACCGTCGCGGCCATGGCCCCGCACGCACCGTGCTCCAGCAGCTCGCCCTCGAACCCACCGTCTTCCAGGAGATGCCGTACGAGCGGGTGCAGGCCGCCTACAGCGCGGCGCGGGAGTCAGACCTGGACAGCGTGGCCCAGCTCTTTCTCGGCGCGGCCCTTAAGCAGCACATAGACGACAACGACGACAGCCTGTCCAACCGACACCTCGACCTGCCCTTGGGCAACCGCCGCGCTTTGGCCCGGGGACGAGACCGCAACGTGCTCGATCGCCTGATGCACGACCAAGACCACCGCGTCGTCGCGTTGTTGCTGGACAACCCGCGGGTCGTGGAGCTCGACGTGGTGCGCATGGCTGCGATGCGCCCGACTCGAGCAGCCGTGCTGCAGTGCATCGCCCGCCACCGGCGCTGGAGCACACGCTACCGAGTGCGCAAGGCGCTGGCATGCAACCCGTGGACCCCCGAGGCCATCGCGCGGCGGCTGTTGCCAACCTTGATGCGCCAGGATGTGCGCCACGCCCTGGATGCCGGCGTGTTGCCCCCCGAGCTGGAGCTGGAGGCACGCCGCGTGCTGCGCCAGAAGACACAGGTGATGGACGCTTGGGAAGAGTGAACCCGAGCTTTCGGGCAGCAAGTGCCAAGTCCCCGCATCCGGGTGACCGCGTGCAGCCGAGCGGTGTAGACCGCCCCATGCGCTGAGTCAGGTTCTGTGCGAAAGGTGACCCGATCCCCAGCTCAGGCGCTGATCTCTTCAGCTTCTGCCACCTTGGACTTCACTTCGCCGGGGCTCGCGTCGAGGGCCTTCGACAGGTCTTCGTCTTCGCCGTGCTTCATGCCCTGCTTGAATGCCTTCACACCGGAACCCAGCTGACCCAGCACGGCCGGCAGCTTGCCAATTCCGAAGAAGATCAGCACGATGACAAGGATGATGCCGAGCTCCCAGGGGCCAGGCATCCAAGCAAGGAAGCTGAGGGTCGCAGGGACGGACATCGTGTACCTCGGGTTCGGGCACCGGCAAAAAACGGCGGCGCGCGGGGCAAGCGGGCGGCTCCCAACTTGCGGTCCCGGCTAGTCTATCCGTTTGGGAACGGCAACCGCCAGACTCCCTGCTCGGTGACCCAGGCCGTGATCAGGGCGGCAGGGGTCACATCGAAGGCCGGATTCCAGACCGGGACCTGTGCGGGCGCGATGGGTGTGCCCTGAACCTGCCGCACTTCATCACCGTCCCTTTCCTCGATGGGAATGGCGTCACCATCAGCACAGTCGCGGTCCAATGTGTCGGTGGGCATCGCCACAAAGAAGGGCACCCCGTAGTGCCGGCACAACACAGCGAGGCCGAGGCTGCCGATCTTGTTTGCGGCATCGCCATTTTGCGCCACCCGATCACACCCGATGACACAGGCGCCGATCTGCCCGGTGGCCAGCAGGGCGCCGGCCATGCCATCGGTGATGAGGGTGCACGGAATGCCGTCTTCCAGGCACTCGTGCGCAGTGAGTCGCGCACCCTGCAGGTACGGACGGGTCTCCAGCGCAAACACATGCAGGGCCACGCCCGCTGCCAACGCACTGCGGACCATGCCCAGCGCCGTGCCATGCCCCCCTGTGGCGAGGCTGCCGGTGTTGCAGATGGTGAGCACCCCATTGCGGGAGGCCAGGGCGTCCTGCAGCAGGGCAACGCCCGCCTGACCCAGCGCCCGGTTGTTCGCCACGTCGAGGGCATGCTCGGCGCACGCCGCGGTCAACACCGCCTCATCGTCCAGCATCGCCAAGCGCTCGAGCACCGCGCGGAGGTTGACGGCGGTGGGCCGAGCCGCGAGCAGACCCGCGCTCGCCACGGCCCGGTCAGCCCCCTCCTGCACCGCCAACGCCAGGCCATAGGCACCCGCAATGGCGATGGCCGGGGCCCCCCGAACCACCATCACGCGGATGGCCCAAGCCACCTCCACCCAGCTGCCGAGGCGAAGCCAGACGGACGAAATTGGCAGCGCACGCTGGTCGAGCAGCAGGAGCGCATCCTCGTCCCACCGAATCGCCTGAAGAGGCTGTTTATCATCACTCACAGCGCATCATCCCGCAGCACCACAGTGCCATCTCGCACAACCAAGAGGGCCCGATGCGCACCCATCTGCTGCACCAGACCGTCGATGCCGGCCGGTTCTCCGGGAGGGGCCGCAAACACCGCCAAGTCGCCGACACTGCCCGCACCCAGCCACCCCAGCTCTGGCCGCCCGAGCGCCTGACCCGCCGTGCGCGTGAGCCCGAGAAAGGCCTCCTCCACGGTGAAGCCTTGGGTGATGCACGCCAGCGTGGCGATGGTCCATGGGCAGTGAACCGGAGAGCTGCCCGGGTTGAGATCGGTCGCAATGGCCAGCGGCACGCCAGCCTCGCGGAGGGCATCGACCGGCGGAGCCGAGTCCCTCAGATAGAGCTGAGCGCCCGGAAGCAGCACCCCCACGGTGCCATGGGCGGCCATCGCGGCAATGCCGACGCTGTCAATGCGCTCAAGGTGGTCCACACACGTGGCCCCCAGGGCCGCTGCCACCGCCGCAATGCCGGTGTGAGAGACTTGCTCGGCGTGGGCCCGCACCGACAGCCCGAGCGCGCGCCCGGCCTCGAGGATGGCGCGAGACTCGTCCAGATCGAAGGCGCCTCGGTCGCAGTAGACGTCCACAAAGTCGGCGAGCTCGGCGCAACGGGGGAGCTGCTCTTCGATGACCTGGCGGACATAGGCGCCGCGGAGCCGAGACGAGCGGTACGCCTCGGGAATCGCGTGGGCACCGAGAAAGGTGGGCACCACCCGCACGGTGTCTTGGCAGTCCCAGGCAGCATCCAAGATCTTCTCTTCGGCGTCGGGCGACAAGCCGTAGCCGCTCTTCACTTCCACGGTGGTCACCCCATGGCTCCGCAGGCCCTCCAGCCGCAGCCGCCCCAAGCAAGCCAGATCGTCCCGGGAGGCCCGGCGGGTGGCCGCCACTGTCGAGAGGATGCCGCCGCCTTCTTCCAAAATCTGGGTGTAGGGCGTGCCGGCCAGCCGCCGCCGAAATTCCCCAGACCGCGAGCCCGCCCAGATCGCATGGGTGTGGCAGTCGACCAGCCCTGGCACGCCGATCAGCCCCGCACAGTCGATCACTTCGTCGGCCCCGGGGGCATGCGCCGCCGGTCCGATCCACGCCACACGCCCGTCCACAAAGGCGATGCTGCACTGTTCATGGCGACCGAGCGGACCCGCCGCCGGGTCGCATGTGTACAGGCACGCAAGATTGTGCACCAGCAGCTCCGCCTGGGCCGGCGGACCACCGGACCGCAGCGTGGGGCCCAAGCCAACCGACACGGGGCCATCAGGTCCAGACATGGGTCTCCTTTGGTCGCCATCGCCAGGCGAGCGGGGCCAACACCCAGCGAGCGAGGCACCACCGTCCTATCCGGTCTGGCAACCCCCACGGGCCCCCACCGCCGCCCTGTATGCTTGTGCCGGAGGATTTCCGTGCCCCACTCTCCCCATCCTGCCCTTGAGCGGCTGTGCGCCCTTCCCGGCGCCCCCTCCCCTGCCCGCGCGGCAGCGGTGGTGGCCGCATTGGAAGACGCCGGCTTCACCCTGTTGGGGCCCGCTCCCGGCGCCTCGCCCCTCGCCCTGCGCTTTGTCGGGGACGACGGCAACCTCGAGCTGTCGGCCCACGACATTCACCAGCTCGCCGATGCAGCAGACCGCGCCGAGCCTGCACCATGGCGCCCATTTCTGTTGCAGGATGTCCGCAACGCTCGACCTCCGCCCAGTGGAAGGCCCCGATGACCCCTCGATGCGCACTGCTGCTCCCCCTCGCCCTCATGGCTTGCTCCGAAGAGCCCAAGACCGACAAGTCCATCGACGCCGAACCCGAAGAGACCGGCGACCCGGTGGACGACGGACCGGCCGATCCGGTCCACCCGACTGGTGACCGGATCCTGCTGTACTACGGCAATGGCGGCTATGCCCAGGTCGGCGACGCGGGCGGATTCTCCGACTTTGACGACCACATCAAGACCACGCTCGGCTGGAACACGGACCACCGCAGCGACTGGACCGAAGACCTCAGCCAGTACCGCATGATTGGCCTGCTGGCGCTGGGTCACGACGGGGGCGAGAACCTGTCGGAGGACCAGATCCAAGCGCTCATCGCCGCCAACGCCGCCGGCACGCGGCTGGTGTTCATGGCGGACGTGGACTCTTGTGGGTCCACCGTGATGGCCGATGCCATCACCCGGGTGGGCAGCTCCATGGGCTACACCGGCGAGGCCCCGGACCCCACCTATGTGGCCCAGTCCGCCGGCGATGACCTGAGCCCCAACCACCAGCTCACCGCCGGGCTCAGCGAAGTGCGGTTCCGGGCGCCGTGCTGGGTGGACGCGGGCGGTGGCAGCCCCATCTCGCTGGCGAGCAACGGAAACGCCATCGTCGGCACGCAGCTGCTCGACCACGGCGGCGAGGTCATTGTCATGGGAGACTTCGGGGTCATCGATGACTCCGGCAACTTTGCCCGCGAAGACCTCGACAACAAGCTCTTCGGGGAGAACCTCGTAAAGGTCGATCCCACCCTGTAGGCCCTCAAGCCGTGCCGGGCGATGTCCGCCCACCGCAGCTCGCCGACGAGCTTCTGGAGCCCACAATCACGACCGTCCGGACCTCATGGGCCGTGGCTGCCCTGGCACTGGTGGTCTGCGGCGCGCTGGCTTGGCGACATCCCGGACTGCGCCTCGTCGACTTTCTGAGCTTCGCGAGCCGACCCGACCGAATTGCCGATGGACAGGATATTGTCAACGACTTGTATCCGGTTGGCTACCCGGCCATGGTGGGCATCAGTGGGGCCATCGTGGGCAGCCGCCTCGTGGGGGCCAAGGTGCTCGCGGTGCTGGCCGCGGCGCTGTCGGCCGGAGCCGTGGCCCGGTGGCTGGGGCCGGTTGTGGGCCTCTGGCTGATCGCCCAGCCGGTGTGGTTGACGTACGGCGCAACGGAAGGCACTGACCTTCCTTCGTTTGCGTTGTGTACACTCGCCCTCGCGCTGGCCCGGCGCAGACCGGCGGCGGCGGGGGCGGTACTCGGCCTGGCCTTCCTCACCCGCTACACCGCAATGGCGGCCATTCCCGGTGTGCTCTGGCTGGCCGGACGCCGCGGCTGGGTCCGGTGCCTCGCCGGTCTTGTGTTGGGCACCACCCCCCACTGGTTGGCGGCGGTGTGGCTGGGGCGCTCCCCAGTCCCCGACCAGTCCTTCAACCTCGCGGTGGGGGCTGGGGCACGGATGGACATCTGGGGCGCGCTGGCACACTGGCCCCAAGGACTGACCCGGGCGGTGTCCCCCTACCTCGACCAGGGCGCATTTCTCGTCGGGGCCGCCGGGCTCGGGTTCGCCGGGCTGCGGGGAGATAGGCGAGCCATTGCGCTGTTGTCCTTCGCGGCGCTCCACCTCGCGATGGTCTCGCTGGCTTTCGCCAACCCCCGACTGCTGTTGCCGACATTGCTGACTGTTGCGCTGGGGCTGCCCCTTGTGTTGCAACACAACCGGCTCGCCCGGACAGGCCTGGCCATCGCAGCTGGCGTCTGGGGGGTGGTCGCAGTGGGGAGTGCGTGGGTCGTGGACGGACAGGAGGCCGCGCTGCACGAGGTGGTGGGCATTGTGAGCACCGGAGGGGGGCCGGTCCTGAGCACCGATCCCTGGGTTCACCGCCTCGCCGGCGACCGCTTGGAGCCGTCCATTCCTGCGCGGGAGCTGGGTGGGGATCCTCGGGCCCTCGACGGCACCCAGCTGGCCCAAGGTGCCCGTCAACGGGGCATTCAGCAAGTGGTGCTCGACCGCGCACGGGTGGGCCGCACCTACCCGGGTCTCTCCGATGCACTGCGGCGGCCGGAGCACGTCGAGGGGCTGACCGTTCGTGCACAGACGGACCGCTATGTTGTGTTTGCTGTGGACCCGCGCTGAGCCATTCAACAGGTCCAGCCTGCACCATCCCCTGGGCCCCCTGCGGCTGCCTGGGCGGCAACAAGCGATGAGGCTTCAGGGACCGGGCCCATGGGCCGACCCCCCTCCCCGGTCAGCGATGACGCCGGGTTCGAGGGGCGCCCTCGGCAGCTCGGCACACCCGGAGCTTGCGATGCCTGTAGTCCAGATCCACGCCCTCCGTCCCCCTGAGCCCGAGCAGCGCGACACCTGCCTGTCCGCCATCGTCGACGGCATCGGGTCGGCGCTGGGTACCGGGCCGTCCGGCATCTGGGTCCAGTGGGTCACTGTCGATGCCATGCACACCGGCAGCCGGCCCCGGGAGTTCTCGGGGCACTGTCCGGTGGTCACCATCCGGGCGAGGATCGGCAGAACGCCCGATCAGGTCGGCGCCGCGCTCCAGTCCACAGCCACAGCGGTGGCGGCCGCCCTGGACCTTCCCCTCGCTGACGTCTGGGTCCACTGGCAAGACTTGGCGCCCAGCACGGTCTTCGCAGGGGGCGCCCTCCAAGAGTGACCCCCCCGCGCCGAGGGCCCCGGATGGTGTCCCGGGGAGACCATCACAGACACAACCCAAACCACGACTGCCCCTCGACCACCTGGTCCACACAACTCAAGCCATCGGGACACACTGGCGCCGCAGTGTCGCAGTGGGTGTAGCAGCGCGCGTCAACCCAGCTGCAGAACAGGCCAGGTGCACAGGCATCCGCCGCACCGGTCCACCCGCAGCTGTCGCCGGCCAGCCCCGGCCCTCCCGGCCAGCAAGCATTGGTGTCAATATCGACGGGGACGCAGTTCTCGCCGTACCAGGAAGGTGCGCAGTCCTGGTCCAACAGCGAGCAGCTGGCAAACGGCCGACAGACCGCCTCACCGGCGCTGGTCTCGACACATGCGCTGGCGCCACAGTCATCAACAACGGCCCCGGGCACGTCACACACGTCGGCACAGGTCCAGCGGTCCACATCGCAGCGCTGGCCGTCTGGGCAGTCGTCGGCCGCGACACACGCCGATGTGCCCGGTGACGTGGGCACCAGCTCCCCTGGAACCAGCGGCACCCCTCGAAGCCAGATCTGCTCCGTCTCGCGAAGGGCAGAGATGCTGACCGTCGGATCTGCGGACAGCACCAGCAGGTCGGCGCGGTAGCCGGGGGCCACAAAGCCGGAGTCCGTCCAACCGAGCAGCTCAGCAGGGGCCGACGTGGCCGCAGCCAGGGCCTCCGTGGGACTCAGTCCCAGCTCCACAAGCCCCTCCAGCTCACGAATCAAGCCGAGGCCGTGGGGCACGAACCAGTACCCCGCGTCGGACCCTGCGATGATGGGAGTGCCCGCTTGGTGCCAGGATTCGAGGTTGGCCGCAGCCGCATCTCCCCACTGCGGCGCGTGCTCCCGCCACCCACCCGACAGCAGCCTGGGATTGTCGAAGATGGCCTGCCAGTCGGCAACCACATCGTCGTTGGTGAAGGTCAGATCGTCGCCGAGAAGGGCGCCGGACAGCAGGTCATCGGTGCCCCGAAAGGCCCCCAGTGTGGACGTCACCGGGGCGTCCGGCGCGGGAGCCCCAGACACCGAGAACACCGGGTGGGCGAGCACATCCACGCCGCTGCTCAGCGCGTCGGCCATGTCCGTGGGTGTGTCGGTGTGGGCGAAGACGGGCTGGCGGGCCGCCGTGGTGATGCTCAGCAGATCGGCCAGATCCAGCCGAGGGGTCGGCCAAGGCGTGAAGTCCGCGTCGGCGAGGGCCACCTTGATGCCGTCCGCCCGAGACAAGGCCCCGACGAGCTCTGCCGCGGTCCCGTCCTCCCCCACAAAGCGGCACTGTTGGGGATCATTGACGGTCTCACACGGATGGCTGCCCGGCGCGGTCAGGAACGGCCCCGTCGCGAAGATGCGAGGGCCGGGAAGCTCCCCGTCGTCGATGCGATCACGCAGATCAAAGATGGTCTCTGGCGCTCCGAGATCGGCCACCCCCAGCACACCCCAGGCGAGATTGGCCCGCAGGTTGTCGGCGAGGCCAGGGATGCCGGACGTGAGCGCCCCCGACAAGTAGAGGTGCACGTGGGCGTCGATGAGCCCGGGGGTCACGGTGCGCCCGGGAAGTGCGTGGACCTCGGCATCTGCAGGCCACGGCCCCCCAGCTGGACGCACATCCCAGATCAGCTGGCCCACCAGCACCACGGCCTGATCGTCCCGGGCGCCCTCGGCGTCCACCACCCGGACCTGGTCCAGCACCACAGCATCGTGGGGCAGGTCATCGACCGCGGTGTCGCCGTCGCCGGCCTTGGTGCCCCCCGAGCCAGCGCAACCCACCATCAGCACAAGCAAGGTGACAGCCCGCGCACAAGGCGAGGTCGATGATTGGCGGCAAGGCACGAGGTCGTTACCGGGCATCTTGATTCCAGGCTTCGCGCCGCGGGGGCGTCCGCAACGCTCCCCCCACCCCTACCGTGTGGGGCGACGCGTGCCGAAACGTCCGTGCAATCGCGATTTCCGCCTGCACGGACAATCCCTGTTCCGTTCGGAGGATGACTTGGCGAGTGACGACCTGATTCCAATCGAGGGTGAGATCGTAGAGGTCCACCCCGGCGGCACCTTTACCGTGCTGACCGAAGCGAAGACCAACGTGCATGCGCACCTCAGCGGCCGGCTGCGGCGCTTCCGCATCAAGGTGGTGCTGGGCGACCGCGTGACGGTCGAGGTCAGCCCCTACGACCTGTCCAAGGGTCGCATCACGTACCGGCACAAGTAGTCCCGCCGGACGTGCGCCGCGCAGCCATGGCCCACCCCCCCACGACTTGCGTTGTGGGCCATGCGCGCCGGCGTCCTGCTCCCCTCGCCCGCCGAGGTGCCACTGAGGTACCGGGCTCTGCCGTGGCAGCCCTCGCTCCCCACAGGGTATGAGCCGCCGGGCGCCGGCTGCGCCTCCCCCTACCTCCGCGGAGTGTTCATGCCCGTCCCGACGACCTTTCCCCGGACCCGCAAGCGGCGCATGCGTCGAGACGACTGGTCCCGACGGCTTCAGCGCGAGAACACACTGACGGTCAATGATCTCATCTACCCAGTGTTTGTGTTGGAGGGGCGTGGAAAGGAAGAAGAGGTCTCGTCTATGCCCGGCGTGCGCCGCCAGTCGGTGGACAAGCTGCTGGGCACCGCCGAGCGCTGCGCTGAGCTCGGGATCCCGGCGATGGCCATCTTTCCGGTGGTGGGCGATCACGCCAAGTCCCTGAGTGCGGAGGCTGCGTGGGATCCCAAAGGCCTCGTCCCCCAAGCGATTCAAGCCCTCAAGGCCCGGTTCCCCAACCTGGGCATCATCACCGACGTGGCGCTCGATCCCTACACAAGCCACGGCCAAGACGGGCTTCTCGACGAAGACGGCTACGTCACCAACGACAAGACGGTGGTGGCACTGCAGAAGCAGGCGCTGTGCCACGCACAAGCGGGGGCCGACGTGGTCGCCCCGTCGGACATGATGGACGGGCGCATCGGTGCCATCCGCGACACCCTCGACGGTGCTGGCCACCCGATGACTCGGATTCTTGCCTACTCAGCAAAGTATGCCTCGTCGTTCTATGGCCCGTTTCGAGACGCGGTGGGTTCGGCAACCAACTTGGGCAAGGCCGACAAGTTCACCTACCAGATGGACCCGGCCAATTCCAACGAAGCCTTGCACGAGGTCGCTCTCGACATTGCGGAAGGCGCCGACATGGTGATGGTGAAGCCCGGCCTGCCGTACTTGGACGTGCTCTGGCGGGTCAAGCAAGAGTTCGGGTTCCCCACGTACGTCTACAACGTAAGCGGTGAGTACGCGATGATGAAGGCGGCAGCGGCCAATGGCTGGATCGACGAGCGCAAGTGTGTGCTGGAGATGCTGCTGGGCTTTCGCCGAGCCGGGGCCGACGGTGTGTTGACCTACCATGCGCTCGACGCCGCGCAGTGGCTTCGGCAGTGACCCGCTGGGACAACCCGTGACAGGCTGAGAACCGGGTGAGCGGCTGGGCTTCCCGGGGTGCGGTCGCTGCTGCCCACTCCCCAGCGCATCCGGTTGTGTAGACTCACGGCCCTCCCTGACCGCTGGCGGGCCATGCAGTTCGTTCCTGAAAACCCGCTGATCGTGCAATCCGATCACACGATCCTGCTGGAGACCCAGGGCCCCCACTTTGCTGCGGCACGCGACGAGCTCGCCCGCTTCGCCGAGCTCGTGAAGAGCCCGGAGTACATGCACACCTACCGGCTGAACGCGCTCAGCCTGTGGAATGCAGCATCGGCAGGCCTGACAGCCGACGAAGCGGTCGAGACGCTGTCGCGATGGGCCAAGTACCCCGTGCCCCCAGGCGTGCCGGCCCATGTACGCGAGACGATGGGTCGGTTCGGCCGGCTGCAGCTCCGTCGAGACGACGACGGCGGGCTCGTGCTCGAAGCGCACACTGCCCTGCTCATGCGCGAGCTCCGGGGCATCCGAAAGGTCAAGCCGTTCATCGGGCCGCGGATCGACCCGACCCACAGCCGCATCGACGAAGCCCACCGCGGTGAGCTGAAGCAGTCCCTGATCAAGGCCGGCCACCCCGTTCAGGACCTCGCTGGGTTTGTTGACGGCACCCCCCTCGACGTGGCGCTGCGCCAGCCGTCCCTTCGGGGCCAGACCTGGGACGCACGGGCCTACCAACACCAAGCGGTCGCGGCCTTTCTCGCTGGTCCGACGGGCACAAGTGTCGACGGCGGCTCGGGCGTGATCGTGCTGCCGTGCGGCGCTGGGAAGACCATTGTCGGCATCATGGCATTGGCCAAGATGGGCATGAACACGCTCATCCTTTGTACCAACACGACCGCCTTGAGGCAGTGGCGGGACGAGATCTTGGACCGCACCACCCTCAGCGAAGACGAAGTGGGGGAGTACAGCGGCTCCCGAAAGCACATCTGCCCGGTGACGCTCACGACCTACCAGATGTTGACCTGGCGGCCGTCCAAGACTGCCGAGTTCGTGCACTTCTCGCTGTTTGACCGAGAAGACTGGGGCCTCATCATCTACGACGAGGTCCACTTGCTGCCGGCGCCGGTGTTCCGGTCCGTCGCCCGGATTCAAGCGCGCCGGCGCCTCGGGCTGACCGCCACCCTGGTGCGCGAGGACTCCCTGGAAACGGACGTCTTCGCCCTGATCGGGCCCAAGCGCTTCGATGTGCCGTGGAAGGACCTGGAGCGCCAAGGCTGGATTGCGACGGCCCACTGTGTCGAGCTGCGTGTGGCGCTGGAAGGCGGCGATCGGCTGGACTATGCCGTGGCGGAAGAGCGCGACCGCTACCGCATTGCGAGCACCAACCCCGCAAAGCTGGGCGTGGTGGCGAGCATCCTGACCGAGTGGACGGGGGCCCGGATCTTGGTGATCGGCATGTACCTCCACCAACTTCGCCTGATCTCAGAAGCCCACGGCGCCCCCCTGATCACCGGAAAGACGCCGCAGTCCAAGCGCGACCAGCTGTTCAATGAGTTTCGCTCCGGCGAACACAAGGTGCTGGTGCTCTCCAAGGTCGGCAATTTCAGCGTCGATCTGCCCGACGCGACCGTCTGCATCCAAGTAAGCGGCACCTGGGGCAGCCGCCAGGAAGAAGCCCAGCGACTGGGGCGGGTGCTCCGGCCCAAGGAAGATGGGGGATCGGCAAGCTTCTACACCGTTGTGTCTCGCGACACGGTGGAACAGGACTTCGCCGAGCGGCGCCAGCTCTTCTTGGCCGAGCAAGGCTACGCGTACACCATCCAGATCGCTGACCCGGGTGCGGACGAATGAGTGATCCCCTGCGCGCCGACGGCAGCCCCCGCCCGCTGGCCCACCACGACCTGACGCTGCTGGTGGTCGACGATCCAGCGCTGCTCGACGAGATCCGAGCGCTGGTTCCCCTCGACGACTACGTCCTCGCGGTCGTGGACGACACACGCTTGGTGATCGACCCGGCCCGCACCGGTGAGCTCGCCTCCCGGTTGGCGGCACGTGGCCTCACCCCCCTCGTCAAGAGCGCCCGTCGAGCCGCCGGCGACGCTTTGGCGCGCCAGGTCTCCTGGAACCATGACGACGCGACCCAGCCGCGCCTTCCCCGCCAGCGGGTGGGCGACCCAGAGAGCTGAAGTCGGGGAGCCGAGGCGCGACCGGTGTTGGCCCTAATGGATGTACCCAAGGGCCTTCAGCTCCGCTTCCACCTCGGGATCGTAGCCGCTGGTCCCGGCCGCCTCGGCGCTCGGGATGGGCACCACCGCATGTGTGACCTTGACGCTGCGACCGGCGATCTTTCCGGACGCCAGCACCCGCCCCTTGCCGTCGAGCGCCGGGGGGGGCTCGGTTGCCCGAAGCACCTCGGTCGGATCCGCAGCCGAGCGCACCACCAGACCCCCCGCCGCGATCGCCACGGGCTCCCGAGGGACTAAGAAGACCTCCCGCGTGCCCCGATAACCGGGCAGCCAAGTCAGGCGAGCCTCGTCCCCCCTGAAGCTCCACCGTTGCGGCAGACTGGAGGGTAGGGTCGTCGCCAGCCAGCCCCAGGGAGAAGCCGCCCGGCACACTGGCGATCAACGAGAGCCCGTCGGAAGCGCGCCCACGCGACGGCCGCACCCGAAAGCCCACCGAGACCGGTCGTCCCAGTGCGATCGACAGCACCCCCCGACCATCCTCAATCTGCGCAAGTGAGCGATCGGGCCGGCGCTCCAGTGGATCGGCGGCCAGGTCCCAGACACGCTCTTGTCCGCGGTGGGTGCTGTACTTCAGCGAACCTTGGACCGCCCCCCAGCGGCGATCTCCGTAGAGAGGGCGGCCAAAGCCGAGAGCCCGGTCCGGCTGCGGTGCCTGGAGCACGGTGGCAAGATCCACCCCCGCCAAGCCATCGGCCGGCAGTCCTGCCGCGTGCAAGAGGGTGGGGGCAAGATCCACCAGGGAGACGGGCACATCGGTGCGGCCTGGCGGCAAGCCCGGCGCCCGCACCACCAGCGGCACGCGGATCAGCTCGTCGTAGAGGCTGTGACCGTGCTCAAACTCGCCGTGGTCCCAGAACTCCTCTCCGTGGTCCGAAACAAGTACCACGACGTCATTGTCATCCAACACATCCAACACCCTGGCCACCTGGTGGTCGACCCAGGCGAGGTTGTTGTCGTACCTCGCCCGCACGTAGGCCTGCTCATCTGCGGTGAGGGGCGCACCCGACACCACGTCGTTGCGGTGAAACTCGTCTTGATCGAAGCGCGGCGGCCGGGGACCCGCGAATCGATCCCGCCACGACTCCGGCTCGGTGTATGGCAGGTGGGTATCCATGAAGTGGAGCACCAAGAACGCCGGCTCATGGGCGTGTTCGTCCAGCCAGCGGCGCGCGAGATACACCTGATCGGCAGCGTCTGGCCAGTTGACACAGTGGTGGGTGCCCCAGCCGTCGGCCATGTCAAAATTGCTGGACAGATAGACATTTCCAGCGATGAAGCCGGTCGCCCACCCCGCGGAACCGAAGCGCTCGGCAAGCGTTGTGGCTTGACTCCACAGCTCCGGATCCTGGCCGGTGAGCAGGGCCCTCACGCTGGGCAGGGTCCAAGGCGCCACCGAGCGCGCCTGGGTGAACACCGCAGCCTCGGCGGACCATGCGTCCAGATTGGGGGTCGTCGGCCGGTGATACCCGTACAGCGAGAGCTCGTCCGCGCGCAGTGTGTCGACGAGCAGGACCACCACACGCGGCGGATCGTCGATCCGTTGGCTCACTCGAGGCTCCGCCACGAAGACATGGTCGAGATCGGGTGTCGCGCCAGGCTCGGAGAGAAACTCGATGACGGCCGATGTGCCGGCGAGTGCTGACAGGTCCAGAGCCAAAGGGACCGCATCACCCAAGCCCAGCGAGGTGCGATGGGTGAGACGGGGCTGACCACCCACCTCAATGGACACCTGAAGGTCGACCCCATCGCTGTGTTCGAGGGGGTCGGCGGCCTCTGGCGGCAGCAGCTGGGGCAAAAACTCAAGCTGGGCCCCGGCTGGAATCTGCACGGGAATCCGAACTCGAGTGCCGCCCGGCAGAAAGATTCCCCGGCGCGTGGTCGGTCCCACTTGCAGCGAACGAAACACCATCTGGGCTGGTGACATGTCGGTGGCACCGACTGTCAGGCCGTTCTCGCGATCCACTCCCCTCGTGTAGCGCATGGACACACCGGCGGGCGGACCGTCCTCAGCCGGCAAGCGCAGCCGGACATGGGATGCCGAGAAGCTCCAAGTGTGGGGCTTGTGGTCGTTCTTTCGATCCCGGGCAAAGGGCAGCTCCGTCGGCCCACTCCCCGACACGTCCATCAACACGGCCATGTCGTCTGGCGGTCGATGAAAGAACAGGGTGCGTGGACGAACGGGCAGCGGCGCTTCCCACACCCGCACTCCTCGATTGGTGGCGACCGCCCGCCAAGGCCCGGAGATCGGCACCGGACCCGATCGAGCGGCACGAGAAGCGGGTGGCAGACGCACTTCTGCCGTGGTCTCCGACCATGCCAGTGCGGTGGGGGTCCACTCGTTCATCGGCACGGCGGGCGGAGGTGCACCCGAACAAGCGGTGAGGGCGAAAAAAAATTGAGATCGGCGCACAGCTCACGCCCCACTTTGAAGGGTCTGACCACAGTCGGGCCTGCGGGTCCACGCGCACCCTGCGCCATCCCGACGGCAAAGACACCGTCCGGGGTCGCACCGTCCGTCGAAAGCCCGGAGCGGATGGCCAGACCAACCTACCCAAGAACGAGTGCGGCCCCGAAGCCGAAGCCGCGGGGCCGCACCACTCGGAGAGCTCAGCGCTCAGCTGCGGCGACGACGCACTGCAGCACCCAGGCCCATGAACACGGCGAACAATGAGGCAGCAGCGCCACCGGTCGCGGAGCAGCTGGAGCTATCGCCCTTCTCGTCCACCACGTCAATGGTGAGCTGGCCAGCATTCTGGCCGCCAGGACCGCCCACATTCAGGACCACCGTGTAGGTGCCCTCGCTGGGGAACTCGATCTTGGGAGCCCAGGAGCCCACCGACATCACGGGGTCACCAGAGACGGAACCGCCCTTGTAGACTTCCCACAGGATGCTGTCGACGCAGCCGTAGACGCTTGTGTCGACCTGGTTCACGAGCTGGTAGACCAGCCCGTCCACGTGGGACCACGTGAACAGGCCACCGAAGCCCTCAGCGATCTCAGGGACGTCGCACACCGTGACCAGAGCGGTCTCGATGTCGCTGTCGACCCAGTCCCCACACTCGTCGGAGACACCCTCCATCTCAACCGAGATGGAGAACTGGCCCTTGGACGTATAGGTGTGGCAGGCACCCTCGAACTCGACAACTTCGTCGTCGATGGTGCGGGTCAGGCTCTCGAAACCGGTTGCCGACTCGCCATCACCGAAGCGCCAAGTCACGCTGTCCGGGGTCTCTTCGGTGCAGTCCAGCGTGAAGCAGACCTCGAAGGGAGAGTCGGGATCGGTGCCACCGCGGAACTCGGTCGAGACCGCCTCGATCTGGCACGTCGGGCCATACAAGTTGTACAGACCCTCCACGTCGTCCGAGGTGAAGCCGCCTTCAGGGCCCTTGTCGCACGAGCCAACCGACCAGAACATGATCGCGTCACGAAGCTGGGTGCCATCATCCACTTCGCTGTCGCAGCTCACATTGAGGGGCTTGAATTGGGCAGCATCATCATTGGGATCGTCGCACGAGTGCGCCATGCCCCAGAGGTGGCCGATCTCGTGGGTTGCAACCGCGAGGAGCGAGGTCTGCCCACTGCAGCGTCCGGCGTCGATCGCCTCATCGCTGATCCACGAGTAGTTGCCATTGAAGGTGATGTCGCACTCCTCAATGTAGGAGTACGAATTGCCATCGCGGATGAAGGCCGTGCGACCGGGCTGGCAAGTCGTGTAGGCGAGGGTGCCATCGTCCACGTCGGCATTGCCGAAGGAGATGACATTCTCGTCGTCAGACCACGTCGGGGTGGCCTGGACCGACGTCGTGCGTGCCTGGGAGACCCCGAGGCCGGCACAAGGCATGTCCGTCACCCACCGGTCGAAGCCGGTGGCGACGATGCCGAGCACGACATCATCTTCCATGCTGCCGACCAGCTTTGAGCCGTCGGTGGGCTGGTAGTAGGTCCAGGTGATCGGCAGATCGGTGTCCTGCCAGAGCTGGAACGTGTGGTACCAGGCGTGGGCGGGCTGAGCGCCCAGCAGCCCAATCAGAGCAAATGCGGGGGTCATCGGCGCACCTCCGAGGGACGGGAGGCGGGCGAAGCACCGGCGCTCTCAACCACAGACAAGATGTGGTCCTCGAGGTCGCCCAGTGTCTGCCGCTCTTCAGCCTTGGGGAGAGGAATGAAGCGATGGTCGTAGTCTTCGGCCATCGACGGGGAGAATCGCTGCACGATCTCGCCCTGAGTGTAGGGATCGATGCGGATCGTCCACTTGCCCGTGGACATGCCCAGCGGCATCAAGCGCCCATTGGGACGCTGGTCCAGCAGCATCACCACCGACTCTCCGGGGCTGAACCGGGCACTGCCCGACACAAGCTGGAGGTTGCCGGCGTAGGTGCCGCCCACTTGGTCGATGACGAGAAACTCGCTGTCGACATCGCCCTTGTAAACACGCTCGACTTCGAGCTGGGCGCGCGTCCAGACCTGACCATCTTCGCCATACTCGGTCCAGACTTCCTGAACGGTGCCGCGAACGACGAGCTCCGACGCTGCCACGCGCTCTACGAAGGTCATCTCGCGGAGCGTGGTTGCCTCGGCTGGGGATGCGCCCACAGTCGCGAGCAGAAGCGCGCAAGCTGCAGAGCATCGAAGGAGGTTCATCATGTGGCCTTTCCGGTGTTGATCGGGCAGGGACAAAGACCCGCGGGGGAAGATTCGAGAAGAATGATTTCGGGCTTCCCGCGCGTCAATGGTGCGGCGCGAGTGGCGGGGAGGATCGTCGAGGCAGTTCCGCGGTGCATCGGATTGAGTCGGCGGACGATGGGTCCGCGGAATCTCTCCAAAGTGCGCTGCGGCAGCCAGTCCTGGACTCTCCAGAACACCCGTCGCACCGACCAGATCATGCACCACTTCTGCGCAACGAGACGCCCCGCGCCCCATGTACCGCGAGACCATAGCGGGCCCGAAACGCCCGCGTCAACCTCCGAGCAGCCTGGAGCCTCGCCCCGCCGAGCCGCGTTGGCGGTCCGAGGTGCCAACTCGTCCCAAGCGCCCTGTTGATGCAGCATTCACACGTCGCGCGCCCCAGTTGCTTGACTTTCGAGTGCCCTCCGCCTATCCCTCGGTAGCTCTGGAGATGCCGGCCGAACGCCGGCGGGCTTCTTGGTCCCCATCTCGTTCGTGTCAACTGTTGCTCCCTCGCTTTCCTCTTTCCCTTCCCACTGAGCGCTTACGCTCAGCGTGGCAGGGATGGGCGCCCTCCGAGGCTCCCACACCACCGAGGCTCCCCTCACTTTGAGGAACCCCATGGTCGCTCTTCGTTTCCTCATGGGCCTTGCGCTCATCATCCTCTTGGTGCCCGGTGCCGCATTTGCGTCCGTCACCAAGGGCACGGTGAAAGGCACCGCTGTCGATGAGGGCGGCTTGCCCGTCCCCGGCGTGCTGATCACCATCACTGCCCCCGAATTGATGGGCAATCGCCAAGCCATGACGGATGGTGAAGGGCGGTATCTCTTTGTGGAGCTGCCTCCGGGCACCTACCAGCTGGTCGCGCAGGCCGAAGCCTTCTCCACGGTCCGGAAGACCGGGCTGAGCGTCAATGTCGGACGCACGCTCAACATTCCCGTGACCATGATCCTCTCGGACGCTGCCGAAGAGATCGTGATCGAGCAGAAGCAAGCTGCGGTGGACACCGAAGCGGGCAACCGCGGAACGGTGTTGACCAAGGACTTCCTCGATCGCATCCCCACCGGCCGCTCCTACCAGGAAGCGGTGCAGATGGCGGCGGGCGTGACGGGCGGCTCGAACCCGAACGTGGGTGGCGCGTCGTACAACGAGAACACCTACATGCTGGACGGTGTGAACATCACCGACCCGGTCACGGGCACGTTCTCGCTGAACTTCAACTTCGACGCCATTGAGCAGATCGAGGTCATCACCAGCGCGTTCGACCCCGAGTACGGCATCAACCTCGGCGGCGCCATCAACGTGGTCACCCAGACGGGCACGAACACGTTCGAGGCGAGCATCGGCGTCTACCACGAGAACGGCACATGGTCCCCCCGCCAAGACTGGCGCTGGGGCGCTGACGGCCAGTTCCTGAACTACTCCGACTTCGGCACCATCGCCGAGCGGTGGCAGGTCGGCGCGCGAATCTCCGGTCCCATCATTCGGGACAAGGCTTGGTTCATCGCGGCCTACCAGTACAGCCGGTCCCGGTTCGCGAACCTCGGAGTCCCCCTCCCCCGGGACTTCGACGGTCACTACGTCCTGGCCAAGTTGACCTGGCAGCCCACGACCGACCATCGGTTCACGGTGCTGACCCAGACCAACCCCACCACGGTCGACAACCTGTACGGCAGCCGCTTCATCAAGCCGGAAGCCCAGGGACGTCAGGCACAGGGTGGCTTCGTCACCTCTGTTCAGTGGGACTGGTTCATCTCGCCCCAGGCTTTCCTGGAGACCAAGACTCTCGTCCAGAAGAGCTACCTGGAAGGCTACGGCGTTCCCTGTACGCACAACGAGAAGCTCGGCTACAACTCCTGCGAGCCTGACGAGTTCGAGAACACCATTGACTTCGTCACTCCCGGTCGACTGGGCGTCAACAACGCCTACGACAGTGGCAACGAGATCTCCTACGACTTCGACGACCGCTGGAACCTTCAGCTCCAGAGCAAGTTCAGCTTGCTCCAGCTGGACTTCCTGGGCTCCCACGACGTCAAGACCGGTCTCGACGGCTCGATCTACATCTGGGACCGCACCTTCGGTCGCGCGGGCAACCTCGTCTACTCCGATCTCAACCAGATCTCGTACGACCCGGACACCCTGCGCAACTACTACTGGAATGAGTTCAGCGGTCCCTTCCGGTTCTCCACCACTGCGGAGACCCTCGGCCTGTTCATTCAGGACGTCTGGAAGCCGATCGACAACCTCACCCTCCGGTACGGCACCCGCTACGACCGCCAGGTCTTCCGGAACGACGTCGGCGAGCCGATTGTCAACACCGGACTCTGGGGCCCCCGCATCGTCGTCAACTGGGACCCTTGGGCCGACGGCAAGACCAAGCTCAAGGCGGCCTACGGTCGGTTCAACGACCAGTCCCGTCTGGCTGTCGCCAGCTACCTGAATGCCTCGGGCATGGGCAGCAAGTTGTTCCTCGGCGAATACTTCGCGGGCAACGGCCTCGGCCACACCAACGGCACTGACGAGGCGTACACCTACAACCCCATCCAAAACTTCAACACGGCACTGGACGGCATCACCGCCCCCCGAGCCGACATGTTTGAGGTCGGGGCTGAGCGGGAAGTGGTTCAGAACCTCAATGTCTCGCTCTATTTCACCGGCAAGTACACCAAGAACCTGTATGCCTTCGATGAGCTGAACTACATCTACAGCGAAGACGCTTACAGTGTTCTGGGCACGAACGACGGCACGCGGAACTACTACAACCGGCTCCGCACGCCCGACATCGCCCGCCGCAACTACTACCGCACCGACCTCAGCTTCCAAAAGCTGCCGGCCAACCGGTGGTCAGCCATGGGCACGTACTCGTTCACACGGAGCATCGGCACCGTGCAGAACGCGCCCAGCGGCTTCCTCACGGTCGCACCGCAGGTCGAGTACTATGAGAACCGTCTCCTCGGGACGGACATTCTCCACGACATCACGATCTCTGGCTACTGGGACATTCCCAACGACCCCTGGACCACCCAGCTCGGTACCACCTTCCTGATGGAGAGTGGCTACCCGGTGTCGCGGGCCTACCGCGCGGCCGGCCCGAATGGCTCCCACTACCGGAGCACCATCGGGTCCTACGCTCGGGCCAGGCCCTGGTGGACTTGGAACGTGATGGTCGCCCAGAAGTACCCGGTCAAGAAGGGCAATCTGTCCACACAGCTGACGCTGTTCAACATCACCAACAATCGCTTCGGCCAGTCTGCAGCTCTGACGGCAGACAATCGGTGGGCAGTCGTGGGCAAGACCCAGGCCATGCGCATGATGCTCGGCGTGGAGTATGAGTTCTGATGTCAAAACACCTCTCAACTTGCACATTGCTCTCGGTCGCGGCTTTCGCTGTTGGCTGCTACCAAGAATCTGACCTCGGCTACGCCGATCTCACGGGCACCGTTCGGATTCCCGTGGCAGCAGCGTCGTTCGACGTGGTCAAAGAAGTCGATGGAGTGGCCCAGCGGGTCACCATCGAGCCCGATGCACGGGGCCTCGGCCCGGTCTATCTTGGGCTCTACTCGGCCATCAACGACGTCGAGTATGGGTATCCCCATCCCGAAGTTGGCCCGGTCCTCGATCGGGACATCGGCGGCGACGCGTACCCGTACGGCGGCACCACCGTCGGCCGGTTCGACTACGCTTGCTACGAGATGCTGAACTGCCGCGTCGTCACGGGCCGGTACGACAGCTTCGATGACGTGCTCGACTGGTTCGGCGAGACCATCGGCGAGCCGGTGATCAACCACTACGGCGACGAGGTCCTCAGCGCGACCGAGTTCCGTGAGCGCTGCTACGAGCTCATGTTCCTCACCAGCGACAGCGAGCTACCGTTTGTGGCCGAGCCACCGTCCTTCGTGAAGAAGGGCGACTACTTCGAGGCCGATGTCGACATTCTGCATTCGCAGTACGTCGACGGCGTCTCCGTCTGGGGTTGGATCGACCGGCCTTCCGCCGCGTTCGGCTTCGACACCTGCTCGGATGATGAGAGCCTCAGCTGGCAGATGTTCTACTACGACGAACAGTACTTCACGGGTTCCCATCCCCTGGACCTGCTGAACTTCCCCAACAAGAACATTCAGCCCGGTGACTGGTTGGTCGAGGATCCCGCGATCATCACCAATCCCGAGAAGAACTTCGAAGTCGAGATCTCCTATGTCTACGAATGAGCTTCGCGCGCTCGCGCTCATCGGCTGCGGTCTTCTCATCGCGTCCTGCGACCGCAAGGGCTCCGACATGTTGCCCCAGCCCATTGGGGACCATCCGGACATCCTCGAGATCGGCTCGCTCCGCGTGCTGGGTCGCAACGAAGTCCAGCTGCTTCGCGACCTCCCCATCGGCGACGACTCCGAGGGGAACGACAATTCCGCCCAGTGGAGCTCCGTCCTCACCGACCACGGTGTGGGTGATCGATACCGGGACGACCTGGCGTCGATGAACAACCGGTACGACTGGTGCGACCTGCTGGACGAAGACGGCAACCGGAACTGCTACTACGGGCAGCTCGGTCCGCCCGAGCCCGGAAAGCGTGGCGGTGGCACGTTCACCTTCACCGCTCCCAGCTTTGTGGCCGACACCTACTTTGTCGATCCCGACGACATTCCGGGCCTCGAAGGCAGCGACCTCACGCCGCTGTTCCTCGATGAGAGCTCGCCGCCGTCGGTGCAAGAAGCGTACGGCGTCGACACGCTGTGTGTGGTGGTCGACTCCGAGAACGTCTTCTGGAACAGCTGGATCAGCCCGGAACCGTCCGAGCGTCCCTACCTGCTGACCTACCCGGATGAGCCCTCGAACGATGGCGACATCGACATCTTCGGCGGCATGACCTCGTACTACACGGGCTCCCCCGGCCTCGAGCTGGGCGACTTCAAGGGCTTCTACACCGATGCCCTCGGCCGTGAGATCGAGATCGAGTTCAACGAGTGCTTCGTGGAAGGCCTCGTCGGCGAGGGCATCGAGAGCCACGCAGGACGCGGCTCGCTCGAGTACTGCGAGCTGGACGTCTCTGGACGCGCTGGCATCGAGTTCACGATCCTCCTCGACACGTTCAGTGTGCCCCTCAACGATGGTGCGCTCTCCTTCGGCGCGATGGTCTTCGCCGGGCCCTGTGGCTCGACCAACCAGGACAACGACCTGGAGCGAGACATCAGCATGAATGAGTGCCTCTTGCCGGGTGAGTCTCTGCTCCCCGACAGTCCCTCGTCCGAGCCGGTGCTCTGCACCGAGGCACTCGAAGCCGCATCGTGTGTGTCCGCCAACCAGCGGGCTCCCGAGGAAGGCCAGCTTCCGCCGCTCCAAGAATTCTGCTGCGCACACGAGGGTCTCGACCTCGAGCTCTGCAATGAGCTGGACGCGCCGGACGATGCCTGCCAGCAGTTCAACATCCAGTACGGCGCCGACGGAGGCAACTCCCGCAGCAGCTACTGCCGGACTCATCCTGAGCGCTGCTGCGAGTACTACGAGCCTTCGATCACCGACCGGTACTACAAGACCAGCTGGTAGTCCTCGGCCCCTTTGCTCGAAGCCCCCGCACCGTCGGGGGCTTCGTCGTTCTTGAGTCAGGCAACTGGGCTGGGGCTTCTGGGCTGGGGCTCCTCGAAGCGCCCATGGCGGTGGCCCGGTTCAGAGACGCGCCGACCTACAGCGGAGAGACCGCGATGGGACCCGCCAACACCGCCCGCCGAAGCCAGGCTTGGCCGTCGCTTGCCCGGGCCACACCCCAGTCACCGGTCAGCGGCACCTTGGCTTCCGCCACCCGGGAACCTTCCACAAAGATGGCCCGGTTGTCGCCGTCCGAGAACAGCAAGCCAGGTGAGTCGTAGCCCCGCGGGAGCACGGCCCGCAGCACCATGTTGCCTTCGGGTGCCAGGATCGGATCCAGCGTTTGGAGCTCGGCGCCCTGCAGCCCCATCCAACGCGGGACCAAGCCCTCCGGGGTGTCCAGCATCGCGAGCACCCCCAAGCCACCGGCGCTTGCGGCATCTCCGGGATGCACCCCAAACTCGGCCGCCACCACCACAACCCCGTCGCCGGTGCGCAGCAGCCTGCGGCCGGGCACCGGGAGCGAGTCGTGTCCGCTGGTCGCCCGAAGGGTGTAGAGGTCCAGGCCGCCGTCCATGCCCACCGCGACGTGGCCAATCCCGGAGTCATCCACCAGTGCCACCACAGTCGAAGGCTGGGTGTCGTACCTCGAGACTCGTCGGAAGCTGGGCTGGCCTCGGTCGCCGAAAGACACCACCCGCAGCTCACCCCCCTTGCCATTGGGGGCCGGAATCCACACCGGAACATGCAGCGCGCCCGCGCCGTCGGTCATCGGGGACGCCACCAAGCGCGCCTTCGGCCACGGCAGTGTCATCCGCTTGGGCGCATCCCGCAGCTGAATGCCCTGGAGCTGGACATACCCAAGGTCCCGTTCACCCTCCATCCACACGATGTGGCGGTTGCCGACATCGGCACCTCGCGCGTGGGACAGCCGCGGGGCCACCTTGCCCGTCAGGTGAGCCAAGAAGTGTGATCCTTGCTCCCGATCTGGCCGGCGCGCGTCGGCCACATGCAAGTAAAGGTCAAAGCCGTCGGTCGCACCGTGCACCCAGACCGCCTGCAGCTGGGACCGATCCGCGCCACCCACCGACTGCTTCAGATCCGCACTGACCGGCTTGGCCGGCGCGATGCGCACCTCACTCGATGTGATCTTGCTCGGCTCACCGGTGGTGCCGTCGAGCAAGCTCACCAGCATCTCGTACCGGCCGGCCTTCAGGCCCCCGCTCGTCGGCACTTCAAGGAGGGTCTGGCGCTGCCCCCGGGGGCCCACCGTCAGCATGTGGCCCGGGTCGTCGGTCGGTGCTTTGGTGCGCCGGTGCTCCAGCTCGCCTTTGCCCGCGTCGAAGGCAAAGTCCACCAGCCAAGGCCGCCGCTCCAGATCGGGCACCGTCGTGGGCTGCGCGCCTTCATTGCGAACCAGCAGCGGCACGAGGATCCGCTCGCCGGCGATGTATTCAGCTCGAAGCACCGCGGTCCAGCCGGCGGCCTGCGACGCCACGGGCACCGCAGTCGGGGGCGCCTGCGCATGCACCTCGTTGCAGACCAATGCCAACATCAAGACACCAATCATGCGGCTTCCTCGTGTGCGGTGCGGTGGGCAACA
The DNA here is from genome assembly GCA_942491145.1 of Myxococcota bacterium. Taxonomy (GTDB): domain Bacteria; phylum Myxococcota_A; class UBA796; order UBA796; family UBA2385; genus CAXQUZ01. Next base: position 127,450 of record CALOBC010000008.1, read on the forward strand.
GGTCCGCTCAGCGCTCTTCCGGGCAACATAGCCGACCCGCCAAGGCCACGGCCTCCTGTCGGGTCGTCACCGTGCCCTGGACCTGCGCAGCACGAATCTGCGCCAGCGCACGCCCCAGTGCCGGCCCTGGAGGAACACCGGCCTTGACCAGATCCCGTCCCTGGACCAGCACCGGCATGGGACCGTCTTCCACACCCGCATCACGGGCCGAAGCGCGCAGCGCCCCCAGATCCAGGGTCGGCCTCAGGCTCGCAGCCACAGTGAAGAGCTCCACCAGCGGGACGCTCTCGGCCAGCTCCCGCAGCGCCGTCGGCCCCATGTCGCCATGGACTTCAGCCTGGGCCGCCACGCATGCCAGCGTCACATCACGCACCTTGTAGCCCCCGGTGGAGTACACACGCAGCCGGTCCAGCCCCACCTCGGCCTCACTTGGGGTCGTCGACGCGAGCAACACGGCCAGCCGCACCGCCAGCCGACGGCCGGCACCCTCCAGCCCCCTGGCCCGCACAGCCGCCCGATCCGCCGCGGCGGCTGCGAACGCCCAACCCTCGCCAATTGCCGGCAAGATGGCTTGCAGCACGCCACTCTCGGCAGCAACCCTGAGGCCATTGGACGCGGTGGATGAGGCCAGCAGCTTCTCCAGCTCCGGCAGCAGTCGCTCGCCGGGGACCGCGCCGAGATCCTGTTGGGCACACAGGTCGAGGAGCTCCGGCGTCACGGCGAAGTCCAGCACCGCCGCAAACCGCGCCACGCGCAGCGCTCGGGCCGGATCGTCTCCGAAGCGCCGGACATCCACAGCCCGCAGCCGCCGAGCCACCAGGTCTGCCCGGCCCCCGGTTGGGTCGCAGATCTCACCGTTCAGCGGATCCGCCGCGATCGCATTGATGCTCAAGTCGCGCCGAAAGCAAGCGTCCTCGATGGACAGGTGGGGATCCCCGGAGACCTCGCCCCGCACACCGGACTGGGAGTCCCCTCTCGGCAAGGCGACGTCCAGCTCCAGCCCCGCCAGCGTGATCTTGAACACCCCGAAGCTGCGCCCGACCGCCTTCGGCCGACCGAGCCCCCCCAGCACCCGGCCCAGCACATCCCCGTCCAGTCCGTGCACTTCCAGGTCGATGTCCTTGTTGGAGCGACCGAGCAGCGCGTCCCGAACCGCTCCCCCCACCAGCCACGCCCGCCCGCCCGCCGCGGCCACAGACAGTGCTACGGCTTGCACCGGGGGCAGGGCCAACGCTTTCTTGATACTCATGACCAACCTCTGCGGGTTTCGTCCAGAACTGCTCACTTCTGCTGAACCCGCACACCGCCGGCGCCGGCCCGGTTGGGAGCCCTCCATGCGGACCGCCACTGCACCCCTGTTGCTAACCCTCATGCTCTCCCCCGGTGCGGCTGCGGCCCCCGGCGAGGTGCTGTCCGTCGGCGGACCAGCGCGTATGTTCTCGCTGCCGTCGCTCAACGAAGACGTCTCGATGGAGATCTTGGGGCGGTCTCGGGTGGCCCTCTCCGACTTCGCGGGCGTGTCGCCCCAAGCCAGCCGCGATGCCGTTGTGCTCTACTTCTTCGACCGCGAGCACGGTGGCGCGGGGCTCGCGACGCTGCACCGCGTCCAGCGCCAGCTCGGCAGCAAGGGTGTGCAAGTCCTGGCCATCTCCACTGACAGAGGCGACTTGGGCGCGATGTCCACGTGGGTCGAAGGCCAGAAGCTCTCGTTCCCCGTGCTCCGCGACAACCACCATGTGGTGCTCGATCGCTACGGCTTCCGCGTGGACCAGCTCCCCTTGCTCTACGTCCTCGAAGCGGACGGCGACATCGTCGCAGTGGGCCAGCCGGACGGTGCATCCCTCGCGGCCGAGCTCGATGCCGAGCTTCAGCCCCTGCTCGTCGAGCGCTGATCGCGAGGCGTCACGGCTCGCCCACCCGAAAGAGCAAGTCCGACCCAATCGACGCCGGTTGGACCCCCAAGCGCTCCGCCAGCGCGCTGGTGTACTCGGTTCGCTGGCCTTGCTCGTAGACGACCACCCACACGCGCTTGTGGGCATCAACGACTCGCTCCAGCGTCGGGCGTGGCCAGTCGTGCACAACCACGACCCGCCCATCCACCAAGCGCGGTTGCCCATGTCGGTGGTCTCCGTGGTCCAGCGGCGCACCGTCCACCAGATACGGCCGCACTCGAGGTAGCGCTCGCCACGGCGAGATTCGCCAAAGCACCGCACTGCTGCGGGTCTTGTCGTCATCATTGGGGCCGGGAGGGGCCAGCAAGACCACCGCATCACCGCTGCATTCCCGAGCGGGAGTCCCGGAGCAGGTCCACACCTCGTCCGCCTCGGTCAACGCCACGTCAATGGCGCGGGGATGGGCATCGTGGGCCAAGTCCCACACCCGCCACACATCAAATGCGCCCTGCCAGACGCCCTGCACCACCGCCAGCCCGATGACCGCAGCCCGCCAGCGCGAGGCACCTGCCGAGATGAGCAATGCCATCGGCACGCCGAAGACCACCAAGTACGGAAACTGGTGGGGGGCGGCCACCCCGAGCCCCAACATCAACAACAGCACGCCGGCAAGGCCGACCACACCCTGCGCCTCGGCCTTGCGCTGGCGAGTCCCCCACCCGATCCACGGCACCCACAGCAGCGCCAGCCCACCGAACCGCCCCACCAAGTCCGACAACACCAGCGAGCCGCGCCAAGGAGGCTGACGGTAGCTGCCGGTGTCCATGAGCAAGGCCCACACGCCCGGCACCAGCGGCATGACCACCAGCCCCAAGACGGCCAGCGCCCCCCACCGCCGCCGCCCCGTCAAGCTCCCGATCGCCAACAGCGCCGTGACACCGCCCAAAGCATGGGTCCACGCCGCCAGCCCACACCACAGCCAGAACCACCCCGGTCGCCCAGCTTCCGCGTCCTCCCGGTTGGTCCAGACTCCCGCGATCACCATCATCAGCAGCGGATATTGGTTCACCTCAGCCGCGTAGTGGACCTGGGCCGGTGCCGTGGCCAGCACCAGGGCCGCCAGCGGATCCCGCCGCCCGACCAGCACCACCGCGCCCAGACTGCACAGCGCACTGCCGCCGATCCACAGCCAAGGCACCGGCATCCAGAGCTCGGTCAAGCTGTGCAGCATTGGCCACAGCGGCGGGTGAAGGCCCGTGAACCCCGTCAGCGCCGCGCCGAGGTCCCCCCGCTCCAGCGCATCCGCCGTCGCCGCCGGGTAGCTCGCGTACTGCCAGGCCACCTCGTCCCAGCGCACCACCATCCGCAGCAGCCGAAGCCCCACCGCGGCCACGATGGCACCCCACAAGGTGCGGCTCACGGTTCAGTCCTCATACACGATCACAACGTCGGGCCGCAGCACCTTCAGAGGCCACACCAGCTCGCCTTCTCGACCGTGGGGCAGCCGGCGAACCGCGTGGCGGGCGCCCTGTGGGAGTGTCCGTGCCAGAGCCTCGGCCTCGGCCCGCATGCCCGTGGCGTCCCGGGTGCTCGCTTCGTCGAACAGGGCCCGGGCATCGACATCGGGGAACACCAACGTCGGGTACTCGGGCACGCCAGACAGCGGATCCTCCACCGCCCGGTACGCGCCCACTTGGGTGATCAGTGCCGCCGTCGGCACCAACAACAGCGCCTCAAACCCCCGGGGCAGCGCCAGCCCAGCCCACGGCAACAGCGCCAGGACCGCCCCCTCCATGTAGCGCCCGCTCAGCCGTGACCCGAACATGTAGGCCACCGCGAGAGGGGCCAACAGCACGAGCATCCCGGCAAGTCGAACCGACGGAGGCGGGTCAGGACGCTTGCCCTGGGCTGGCAAGAAGGCACCGAGCGCGGCGACCGGGATCAACCACACGCCCACCCATGCCGGCACTGTGACCAGCGTCTTGGCGGCCATCTTGAGCATCGACCCGCCCACCCTGGGCGTCTCGGGCGGCACACCACCGTTGGCTTGCCACCACGACCCCAGCAGCCCACTCCCCGGTCGCGGGGACACCAGCGGCTCCAGCCACCCCCACACAAACGGCAGCACGAGCACCATGCCAATCAGGCCCTGCAGGCGCACTGCAAACAGCGCGAGCGCCGGCAGCGCGACCGGCTTGACGACGACCGAGACCATCGCCAGCGCCCCCCCGGCGACCGACCAGACCTCGCTGCGCAGCGCAACGACCGCACCCAGCACCACCACAAACAGGGCCGGAGCATCCCCGGCCGACAGCACGGAGCTGTAGACCGTCAGCGGTAGGAACGCCGCCAGCCAGCCGCCGGCCCCGCTGAGTTTGAGCGAGCGCCCATAGTGCCAGAGCAGCCCACACGTCAGCGTTCCCGCGACCAGCGACACCAGCTTTGCGCTGCCCGCCACGCGGATCAGCACGATGTGCAGCGGGTAGAGGTGCCCCCCAAGATGGACCGCGGCTTCGGCACCCGTGCCGTCGGGACCAAACGGTGCGCCCCCACCCAGCGCCCACCCCGCGGCGAGCCGGACCCCCAGCGCCACGAGCAAAAGCACCACCAGCTCGACCACTGCGGGACCGTTCAGCAGTGGTGTGTCCGGGGCACTGGGCTCTGCGGGCGCCGTCACGGGGGGCTCCTGACCGGGGGGACTGTGGCGCCTCTCCAGGGCAGGCGCGGCTCCAACACTACCCACAATCGCCACGGTCGACCGCCCCCGGGGGCGTCCACCGCCACGGGCGTCCACGCATAGGCCCGCCCCATGCGGTGTGCCCGAGCCCGCAAGCCCCGGCTCGACCACTCCGTGTGCTCTGGCGCGAGTGCCCACACCCAACACGCTCCCGCCGGCGCGCTGAGGTGGGAGGGCACCGGCTGGCCAGGAATGGGCGGCTCGTCGCTGACTTCCACACAACCATCGACAACGACCTTCACTAGAACATCATCAAGCACAGGCGGCGGGTCCCGCACATGCCAGTGCGCCCGCAAGTCTTGGGCAGAAGCGAGCACCAGTCCGAGCACCGCCAACCCCACAAGCGCAGGTCGCCGGGCCACGGCTGCGCCCGCCAGTCCACACACCGCCAAGCCGGGAAGCAACAGGTGTCGCGGTCCCAGATCCGTGAACAGCGCCATCCCGGCAAAGCCGGCCGCAATCCCAAGCTGCACCCGCCGAGCACCCCGGGGGGCAAAGGCCGCCGCAAGCAACACCACCCAAGGCGCCACAAAGTCCACCAGCAGTATGTTGATCGACCATGCCGCCCCAAAGCTGCCCGTGGGTGGTGCGCCGATCCCGACCAGGTGAGCCCCCCCACGAGCAGCCCCGCGAGCCCGGCCCATCCCCGGCACAATCCCCACACCGCGAGCTCCGGACGCAGGGCTGCCGCAAGCCCCAACAGCACCGCAGCCCCCCAGTCGGACCGCACCCAGAACGACCACAACATCAGTGTTGTCGCCAAGACCACTGGCACCGCGCTGGTGGACCACGCCACATGCTCCGGCAGCACCGCCGCGAGCACACCCGCCCAAGCCCCAGCCCGCCGCCCGAAGTGACGCGACGTCAGGGCCGCCACCAGCACCACCGCAACGGCCCCCGCAAGGGACGGCAGCACCAACAACCAGCGCGGGTCGCTCACCAACAGCCCGAGCCCGCGGTGCACCCACAGCCCCAGTGGCCACGCTTGGGCGGTGGGATCGGCCACGCTGCCCCGGAAAGCCTCGAAGAACAGCCGCTCATGCCCATCGAAGACCCGGCGCACACTCCGCAGGTTGGCCGGCTCCACGCCCGCATGCAGGGCGCCCCACCGCCCCATCCACCCGAGCCGAAGCGCGAGGGCAACCCCAAAGAGTACGATTGGGCCGGGTCCGCGGGCGCGCATGCCTCCAGCCTACGCCACCCGTCCGCGCCTCAGCCCCCCGCCGCCCCGTGCACGCCATGCTCGCCCCATCCGAGACCGCCCCAACCCCGGGGCCCCCACCGCTCCCGCGGGGCATCGGCACGGTGGCCGCCGCCCTCCTCACGCTCGTGGCCGCCCTCTTCTGGTTGCGGGATCCCCTCGCCGCATTCGACACGGCGCTGTGGGGACCGGACCAGCCGTGGGTCCACCGCGACTTCCTCGGCGCGTGGTGGCTGTTTCACGCCGCCGCTGATCCCGCGCTGGACCTCAGCCTCCAGAACCACCCCGCTGGCGCACTGAGCACCGCCCACCACATCCCCAACCCTTGGGACGCCTGGGCCCTGGGCCCCTTGCTCGTCGGCCACAGCTTTCCGGGCTGGTGGAACCGGATGCAGCTGGCTCACCACCTCGCCAACCTCGGCGGCGTCATCGCGCTCGGCCGTGCAGCTGGACTGCGGGGGCTCTCGCTTGCGGTCGCGGGTCTGCTCGTGGGGGCCAGCCCGCTCATGCTCCACGAGGTCGCCGGTGGCCGCACGCTGTCCGGCGCGGTCTGGCCTGGACTGCTCGCCCTGGCGTGCCTGCTCCGAGGCCGGTCCGTCGCCGCCGGACTGCTCATCGGCATCCAGGCCCTGCTCTATGTCTACAACGGGCTGGTGGTCTTTGTCATCGCTCTGCTGCTCGCCCCCAGCTGGGGACTGTTGGCCGTCGCGGTGCCCCTCGTCCCGTACTTGTGGTGGCTGCTCCCGGTCTTCAGCGGCACCGGCAGCGCCGCCCCTCCCGCAGACTACAGCGTGCTGCCCCTCTCCGGACTCATGGGCCTCCACACGGTGCCTGCCCGGCAGCGCCTTCTCCCGGTGCTCCTCCCAGCCGCCGTGCTTTCCCTCTGGGTCCACCGAAGCCCCCACCGCTGGCGCTGGGCCGCCGCCATCGCCGTCGCGGGTCTGGTCGCCCTCGGACCCACGCCGGGTGCAAAGAGCGACACCGCCTTGGTGGCCAGCCCCCTCGCTTGGATGGTCCGCTGCATCCCCGGTCTCGGCCGCATGCACCACCCGGTCCGCGCAGGACTCGTGCTCGTGCCCCTGCTCGCTGTGGTCGCCGCACGGGGGCTCCAAGCGCTCCCCAAACAGTGGCGCACAGTCGCCCACTCCACCGTGCTGGTGAGCATTCTCGCGCTCTCCCGCAGCGTCCCAGAAGCGGTCCCCCACGGCACCCCCCGTCCCCTGCCGGGCATCGCCCAAGCCCAGTGGCTTCGCCAGAACGCCGGGCCCATCGTGGATCTCACAGGCTCCGGAGCCGCGGCCTTGGGCCTGCAACCCCTGCATGGACGACCCATGCTGGAGGGCCTGCGCCGCCCCCAGCCCAAGCCCGGGGACCACGACCCGGGCACCCTTCGCCGCGACGCCAACCGGTGGCTGGCCGGTCAGCGTCAGCCCACCCTCGGCGCCCGACTGCACGCCGCTGGCTTCACCCACGTGCTGGCGATCCCACGAACCGGGCAGCCCAGCGAGGTGCCCACCGACATCCTCACCGCGGATCTGGGCCCGCCGGTCTACCCAGGGGTCTGGGCCCTCAAGTGAGCCCACACCCTGGGGTTCCGGTCAGGTCGCCACGATGTTGATCAGCCGCCCGGGCACATACACGAGCTTGCGGATGGTCTTGCCTTCGATGTACTTCTGGATGTTGGGATGGGCTTGGGCCTGGGCCAGCGCATCGTCCTTGCTCACATCCGTCGGCAGATCGAGCTTCGCCCGCAGCTTGCCCATGACCTGGACCACGACGGTCACCGTGTCGTCCACCAGCGCCGCCTCGTCCCACTCCGGCCACGCCGCGTAGGCGATGGTGGTGGAGTGGCCAAAGCGAGCCCAGAGCTCTTCGCCAAAGTGGGGCGCCCAGGGGCTCAGGATCTTGATGAAGGCTTCGGCGTCTTCGCGACTCGGCGTGTGGCCCTTGCACGCGTTGACGAACTCCATCATGCGGCTGATCGGCGTGTTGAGCTTGAGCGCCTCGATGCCTTCGGTCGCCTCTTTGATGGCGAGATGCAGCGCCCGGCGGGCGTCCTTGCTGGTCTCACCAAAGGGGCGTGACTCGCCAGACTCTTCGTCCACAAACAAGCGCCAAGCGCGGCTGAGGAAGCGGAACACCCCGTCGCAGCCGGCGGTCTGCCACGGCAGCGCACTGTCGAGGGGGCCCATGAACATCTCATAGGCGCGAAGGGTGTCGGCACCGTACTTCTCGACGATCTCCAGCGGGTCCACGCTGTTGTTCAGCGACTTGCCCATCTTGCCGAGCTTCTGTTCCACCGGCTCGCCAGTCTCGCGCACGTACCAGTCCGTCTCGACCGCCTCGTTCGGCGGCCAAGCGCTCTTGAGCGTGGCCATCTCGCCCTTGCGATGCTCCACAGTGTCGGGATGGTGGTACTTCCCGGTCGCTGCCCGGTAGGCATAGGCCAGGATCATGCCCTGGTTGAACAAGCGCTGGTAGGGCTCTTTCGTGGGCACAAGGCCGCAGTCGAAGAGCACCTTGTGCCAGAACCGCGAGTAGAGCAGGTGGAGCACAGCGTGCTCGGCACCACCGATGTAGAGATCGACGTTCTGCCAGTAGTTGACGATGTTCTCGCCAAATGCCGCCACCGTGTTGTGGGGGTCCATGTACCGCAGATAGTACCAGCACGAGCCGGCCCACTGGGGCATGGTGTTCAGCTCACGGCGGGCCTTCTGGCCATTGATCTCGACGTTCAGCCACTCCGACGGCGCACGGGCCAGGGGCGGCTCACCGTCGGCGGTGGGCTTGTACTCGTCGACATGGGGCAACACAACCGGCAGCTGGTCCTCGGGAACGGGCACCACCGTGCCATCTTCGAGGTGGAGCATCGGGAAGGGCTCGCCCCAGTAGCGCTGGCGGCTGAACAGCCAGTCCCGCAGCTTGAAGTTCACCTTTCGCTCGCCCAGCCCTTCGTTCTCGAGCCAGTCGATGATGGCGGCCTTGAACGCACCCACATCCATGCCGTTGAAGCGACCGGAGTTGATGGCCTTGCCGTCGCCCGGCCACGCTTCGGCTTGGAAGTCGTGCGCCTTGCCGATGTCGTAGACCGGCACGATGTCCAGCCCGTACTTGGTGGCAAAGGCGTGGTCGCGCTCATCGTGGGCCGGAACCGCCATGATGGCGCCCGTACCGTACGAGATGAGCACGTAGTCGGCGACCCAGACCGGCACCCGCTCGCCGTTGACCGGGTTCACCGCGTAGGCGCCCGTGAACACGCCGGACTTCTCCTTTTCCGACGCGACCTGACGCTCCATGTCGGACTTGTTCTTCGCCGCCTCGACATACGCGACAACAGCCTCACGCTGGGCATCGCTGGCGATCTGGGTCACCAGCTCATGCTCGGGCGCGAGCACGCAATAGGTCGCCCCAAACAGGGTGTCGGGGCGGGTGGTGTAGACCGAGAAGCTGCCGTCCTGACCCTCGATCTGGAACTGCAGCTCGGCGCCTTCGGACCGGCCGATCCACTGGCGCTGCATCTCGAGGATGCCCTCGGGCCAGTCGAGCCCCTCCAGATCGTCGAGCAGCCGCTGGGCGTACTCGGTGATCTTGAGCACCCACTGCTTCATGTTGCGCCGCTCAACCGGGTCGCCCGTCTCGCCGTAGCGACCGTCCACGACCTCTTCGTTGGCGAGCACCGTGCCCAGCGCAGGGCACCAGTTCACCGGCACCTCGTCCAGGTAGGCAAGGCCCTGCTCATGGAGCTTCAGGAAGATCCACTGGGTCCAGTGGTAGTAGTCAGGCTCGCATGTGCTGACCTCGCGCTCCCAGTTGAAGCTGAAGCCCAGGGCCTTGAGCTGCTCGCGGAAGTAGGCGATGCGCTCCCGCGTGATGGTCGCCGGGTGGCGGTTCTCTCGCTGGGCGGCCCGCTCGGCTGCGAGGCCAAAGCTGTCGAAGCCGATGGGGTTGAGGACCGCAAAGCCCTTCATCCGCTTGTAACGCGCCACAATGTCGATGGCCGTGTAGCTCTCGGGGTGGCCCACATGCAGGCCCGAACCCGAGGGATACGGGAACATGCATAGCGAATAATACTTGGGCTTACTGAGGTCTTCCGTGACATGGAAGGTCCCGTTGTCTTCCCAGTACTGCTGCCATCGGGGCTCGATGTCGGCGGGCGTGTAGCGGCTCATGGTGGGCATCCTCGTGCTTCGGCACCCCCGACGTCCACGCTTGAGGGTCGCCAGCGGCCGCCCGCTCGTATCCCGGAAGCTGCCCACCCGGGGCAGGATAGCCGTGCCCCGTCCACCGGGAGGCCTTGTGCACACCGACCTCAGCATCTGGCACGCCCTCGAGGACTGCCGTGGCCCCGGGCTCCTGGTCCTCACGGCACCGGCGTGTGGTGCGTGCCGTCGCCTCGACCGCCTGCTCCAAGACCTCGACCTCACCCTGCCCATCATTCGCGCCAACGCCGAGCGCTGCGGCGGACTCATCGAAGAGCTGGAGGTCTTTCACCTGCCCGCGGTCTTTCCGGTCCACGACGGCGAACCGGGCCCTCCGCTCCAGTTCGAGCTGACGGCGGCCAGCTTGCAAGGCGCGCTGCAGGACGCCGGCCTGGGCTGAGCGCCCCCACGGGGGCGCCCAAGACCAGCACATCGGCACACCACTGCTATGCTCACCCTCCGGTGGCTGTGGGGGACACTCCGAGGTTGTGCCCACCGCTTGACCCTGTGCCCCGAGGAGCTGCTCGTGCCCACACTGCGCATCCACCGAGAGGGCGTTCTGCTGGTGGAACACCGCCTGCGCCCCGGTCGCACCACCATCGGGCGGGCGGACTCCTGCGACCTCGCCCTGCCCGGCGAGACCGTCAGCCGAGTGCACTGCATCCTCGACGGGCGCGACGGCCAGTGGACCATCATCGACCGCTCCCGCCACGGCACCACCATCGACGGGGTGCCCACCACCGGCGCCCGGGCGGTGGTCGCGGACGGCAGCCAGATCGGTGTCGGCCCCTTCCTGCTGGAGCTGTCGCTGGAGCTCGGCGCGGCCGCCCCGACCGCCCCCCGAGAGCCCGAGCACAGCCACGAGCTGGTGTTGGCCCACGACGGGGGCTCTTTCGCCGTGGAGCGGGCACGCCTGACCATCACCGAAGGCCCCAACGCCGGCGACGTGCACATCCTCGAAGCGACCCGGATCAGCCTGGGCGGCCCGGGAAGCGGCTTGGTCCTGGCCGATCCCCTGCTCGCCCGGCACCACTGCTGGCTTCGTGTGGCCCGAGGCCGAGTGATGCTGGAGCCCGGCGCTGGCCCCGTCCAGTTCGACGGTCACCGCCTGCGCGAGATCACCCCCATCCAGTCCGAGGAACAATTCCGCATCGGCGACACGATGCTCCAAGTGGGCCGGGACCAACAAGACGAGCTGCCCTACGCCCAACGCTTTGGCGACTTGGTCGGCGAGAGTGACGCGATGCGGCGGCTCTTCGGCACGCTGCGTCGCATGGCCGGGCACCACTACACGATGCTGGTCATCGGCGAGAGCGGCACGGGCAAGGAGCTCATCGCCCGGGGCGTGCATGACCACAGCAAGCGCTCGGAGCGGGCGTTTGTCGCGCTGAACTGTGGTGCGATCTCACCCACCCTCTTCGAGAGTGAGCTGTTCGGGCACGAAAAGGGCGCCTTCACGGGCGCGGACAAGCGCCGAGCTGGGGCCTTCCAGCAAGCCGACGGGGGCACGCTGTTCCTGGACGAGATCGGCGAGCTGCCCGAAGACGCCCAGGCCAAGCTGCTGCGCGCCCTGGAGACCGGCGAGGTGCGCCGGGTGGGGGGCAATGCCGTGGAGTTTCCTGATGTGCGGGTCGTGGCCGCCACCAACCGCGATCTTGCCCGAGAGGTCCAGGAGGGTCGCTTCCGGGAGGACCTCTTCTTCCGTCTGGCAGTGCTCAGCGTGCAAGTGCCGCCGTTGCGGGACCGCATCGACGACGTGCCCATCCTCGCGGCCACCCTTTGTCGCGCACTGGGCGGGGCGGAGCTGACCGCGGGCGCGATGGAGCTGCTCCAGCGCCACCGATGGCCCGGAAATGTGCGCGAGCTCCGCAATGTGCTCACCCGCGCCTATGTCATGCACGGGTCGCGGATCGACAAGGATGCCTTGTCTTTCCACCAGCTTGGACCGCCCCCTGCCCCGGCACGCCCCCAAAAGGCGGATGGCGAAGCTGCTGAGAAAGCCTATCTGGAGAGCATTCTCGAAAGCAACGGGGGCAATCGCTCCGCCGCCGCCCGGGAATTGGGGGTCGCCCGCAGCACGCTGCACTACAAGCTGAAGAAGCACAACCTGATGTAGCCGGACCCACTCTGCCCCCCTCCCCTCCCGACGACGCCACCCCGCCAGAGGTCACCGCCACGGGGCCAGTGGACGAGGTGGCACTGGACATCGGGGATGACGCGGCGAGCCGGGGCCTGCTCGACCACTGGGACGCCACGGACGCATCCCGTTCCGGGGACGCCACCGCCGCCGAGCGCACGGGCGAGCTGTCCCAAGGGGCGGCCGCGCCCACCGATGTGCGCTTGTTGGGAGAGCTGTTGCGCTTTGCCGGCCCAGACCCTGAAGCGCGGGCCCGCACCCTGGAGCTGGAGGGCACCCGCACGGGGCACCCGCCTGGGTATCGGGCATGGCTGGTCGCCCACAGTGCGGTCGCCATCACCGACTTGCCGAGCCCACCGCTGGAGTGGCCCCAGGCTGTCGACGCACCACGGGCACGGCCACCGTCCTTCGTCGCCGGCATCATCGTCGGCGTGGTGGTCGGGCTGCTGTGCGGTGTGGCCTTTTTGCTGATGGAGGGCTGATCCCCAGCGGATCAGGCCCCCCAGAACACCCGCCTACCGCCGGCGCCGGCGCTTCGGCGGGGGGCTGTCGTCCATGCCGTCGTCCCCACGACCATGCCCACCCCCCGCAACCGGCGCGGGACCCGCTTCTTGCACCGGGTACACGCCGTGCACTTCTTTGCGGAAGTCCTCGAAGCTGCCGTCCAAGATCGAGTTGCGCATGTCGCCCATGAACTTCGCAAAGAACGCGAGGTTGTGGATCGTGCACAGCGCCGAGGACAGCACCTCACCCACCCGGAACAAGTGGTTCAGGTAGGCACGGGTGAAGTTGGAGCAGGCGTAGCAGTCGCACGAGGCGTCGATCGGGAACATGTCCGACCGGTACCGCTTGTCCGTCAGGCGGATGCGACCCCGGGTTGTGTAGACCGTGCCCGAGCGCGCATGCCGCGTGGCGATGACGCAGTCGAACATGTCGATGCCCCGGGCCACCCCTTCGACCAGATCGACCGGTCGGCCGACCCCCATCAAGTAGCGGGGCCGGTCCGCCGGCAGCAGGTGCGTGGTCCAGTCGAGCACTTCGCACATGATCTGGTGGCCTTCCCCCACGCTGAGCCCCCCGATCGCGTAGCCATCGAAGCCGATCTCGGTGATCTGGCGCGCCGACTTCTCGCGAAGGTCCTTCCAGAAGCCACCCTGGACGATCCCGAACAGCGACTGGTCCTCGCGGGTGTGGGCCACCTTGCTGCGGAGCTCCCAGCGGGCCGTGCGGTCCACGGATCGCTCCGCCGCGGCCTTGTCGGTGCCGAACGCGAGGCACTCGTCGAAGACCATCGCGATGTCGGCACCCAGGAGCTGCTGGATCTCCATCGATCGTTCTGGGGACAAGAACGTCTTCCGCCCGTCGACCTCGTAGGCAAAGGTGACGCCTTCTTCGGTCACACTCGCCTTTTTCAGGCTGAACACCTGAAAGCCACCGGAGTCGGTGAGGATCGGCAGGTCCACGTTCATCATGCCGTGCAAGCCGCCGTGTTTGGCGACCAGTTTCTCACCCGGCCTCTGGGACAGATGATACGTATTTGCCAGGATAATCTGTGTGTTGGTTCTCTGGACATGATCCGGGGGAAGGGTACGGATTGCCCCCTGGGTCCCAACCGGCATGAACACGGGCGTCTGGACTTGGCCACGTGCGAGATGGAGCGTGCCCGCCCGCGCTTGAGCGGTGGCAGGCGAGGTCGTGCCGTCGACAGTGAACGGGAAGTGATACACGTGGACGCACCAGTGGGGCATTGACATCGGGCTGCATTGCCCGACGGTCGCTACAGCCCTACTATGCCCCGCAGCCGTCCGAGGCCCGGACGGTTGAATCAGACTGGCCCGTGGGCCGCAAAAGTCGTTCGCCGACCCTTGACGGGACTTCGATGTCCGCAGCTTCGAACCGGCCCTCTCCATTCCGGCCCGGAACCCACCTCTCCGAACACTATGTTGTGGAGGGACTGGTCCGTCTGGCGGAAGGGCGGATGTTCTACATCGCCAACAATGATCGGCCTGACCGCGCCCGCCGGTTTTGCTGGGACTGCGGCAATGACGACTCTCCCCAGACCGCCGAGCGCTGTGTGGCGTGTGGTTCCGACATGTCGGTCCGCCGCTTCCTCGTGTCCGTGCGCTGGGATGGCGATGGCTTCCAAGCCTACGCAGACTACTTTGAGAAGCGCATCGACCACGAGGGCTTCGCGTCTCCGGTCGACATGTTCTTCCAGGATGGCGTGTTGTGCAGCGTTGTCGTGTGGGACGGTGAAAACCTCCTGCTCAACGAGGCCTCACCGCTCGACTTTGACCAGCTCGTCGACATGGCGATGCGGGCCACCGGGATCCTCGCGTACCTGCACCACAACGGCGTCGCCCTCGCTCGGCTGAGCCCGGCCAATTTCTTGGTGCGGGACGGCGGCAAGATCGTGTTGTACGATCCCGACGTGCAAGAAGTCTTCGACGGCCCCGTGCCCGACGAAGACCGTGCGGCCGATGTCACGATGCTGGCCCAGCTGCTGCAACGGCTGGTGGCCCCGAGTGCGCTGTCCTTGATTGGCACGCTCGACGAAGCCCTGGCTGGCGGCCACCACAGCGCCTACGACTTCGGCATGGCGCTGGAACAAGGCGCGGCCCAGATCGCCACTGGCACCCCCACCCCGCCGATTGCGGCGATGAGCGACGTGGGCCTGCTGCGCAGCCTGAACGAAGACAACTGGGGCTGGGCTCAAGTCGGCGAGAACATCGAACTGCACGTCGTTGCAGACGGCATGGGCGGCCACGATAGCGGTGAGGTCGCCAGCGCGATGGCCGTGTCCATCATCTGCCGGGAAGCTGCTGCTCGCCTTCAAGGTCGCGCGGAAGTCACCCGGGAAGTGCTGGAAAATGTGCTCGAAGAGAGCTTCCAGCTGGGCAACAACGGCATCAAGCAGCACTCCGAGCGCATGCAAAACGACATGGGCACCACCATGGTCGCCGCGCTCGTCAAAGACAAGAGCATCGCCTACGTCGCGAACGTGGGCGACTCCCGTGGCTACCTCTTGCGGGACCAGGTGCTGCATCAGGTCACGCGGGACCACAGCCTCGTCGCCCGCATGGTCGAGCAGAACCGGCTGACCGCCGAAGAAGCCCGCACCCATCCCCACTCGAACATCCTGCTCCGCACGGTCGGCACCGAGATGAATGTCGACATCGACATCTTCAGCGTCGACCTCGAGCCCGGTGACCAGCTCATGCTGTGCTCCGATGGGCTGTGGGGCGAGGTCGAAGACGACGACATCGAAGAGCTGATGAACCGGGCCGCCGATCCCCGCCAAGCGGCGTGGGACCTCGTGCGCGCTGCCCACCAAGGTGGCGGTCGGGACAATGTGACCGTGGTGATCTACACCGTGGCCAAGGAAGTCTCTGAAGACGAAGGCTGAGGCTCGTTCCACTGCGGCCGTGTGCGCCTCGACGCGCGAGCTCGTCGCCGGTTGTCGCGCTCAGCTTGCCGCTTCTTCTCGCTGACGCATCGCAAAGGGCAGGACGATGCCCCGCGCAACCGCCTCGCAGCGAAGCTCCGAAGCCGGCACGGACGCCACGGACGCGGCCGGCAGCAGCACGCGGAAGCACGCGCCACCCAAGCCGGCGCTCTCGGCCACCTGCACGCGCCCGCCATGGGCCGCCACAATGCGCTGCACCAGCGCGAGCCCTGCGCCCATGCCGCTTCGGGCACCCGCAAGCTGAATGAACGGCGAGAAGATCCGGCTTCGGTCCCGTGAAGGCACGCCTCCGCCGTTGTCCTCGACCTCGAAGAAGACCTCCGGTCCGATGCGGCCGCCCAAGACCCGCACCACCGGTGCGCTGGGATCGCCGTACTTGAGAGCATTCTCGATGAGGTTCTGCGCCACTTGGGCGAGCAGTGCAGCACTGCCCAAGGCCTCAGGCAGGGGTCCACGGATCTCGACGGTGCCCCCGCTCTCATGGATTCGTGCCCTGAGCTGATCCACAGCTTGGCCCAGCGACGCGTCGAGGCACACCGGCTGGACGTCCACCAGCCGCCGACCGGCCTGGGCGAGCCCAAACAGCTCAGTGACCATGGACTCCATGCGGCTCACCGCCAAGAGGCCCTCGTCGAGACTCTCCACCGCTTCAGACATGTCGTCGGACTCCCGGGCCATCGCCAAGCTGAGCTTGAGGGCGGTCAGCGGCGAGCGGAGGTCGTGTCCCACGGCCGCATTGAACTGCTCCAGCGCCAGGTTCTGCTCCAGGAGCGAGGCGTTCGAGGCAGCGAGGCGACGGGACTGCAGGGCCACCTCGCGGCGCAAGCCCACGGCCTCCACCTGGCAAGCCCGGACGCCTGCCGGCCACACACTGGTGACCAGCCACGCTGCCCCGGCGAGTGCACCGAGCTGCAGCCACTCCAAGTGCGGACCGGTCCCGACGTCCATCGGCGTCAGTCCCTGGGCCCACAGCAGCGCGGCGCCGCTCAACGTGGCCAGGAGGCCCGCGAAGCCCGCCCGTCCGCCGATCGCGGCGATGCCCGCGACACAGCCGACTGCGCCGGTGAGGGCCACCGGGGTCAAGGCGGGGGTCGACACGGCGAGAGAGACCAACAACACGGCATCCACGCCAAACAGTAGGTCAACCCGACACCGAGCCCGACGCCCCGTGGCGTGGGCAAACCAGGCCGCGGTGCCCAGTGCACAAAACGCTGCACCGGTCGCACCAGCCCCCAGCGCCGTCCTCGGGTCGGCGCCCATCACAGCCGCAGCGGCGGCCGCGCTGGCCAGACTCAGCGCAACAACGGTGTGAGCCCAGAGGGCCCAAGGCGGTCGTCGAGTGCTTGGGGACACTGCGACAACGGACGATGTGAGCAGGGATTCGGACACGGCTGAGCCTCGGGTCTGACCGTCCCAACGGATCTCTCCTCGAATTCGATGAGGTCCCACAGCCGCTGTCCGGGGGGAAGCACCGCGGGACCACCATCGACGGGGAAAGCCGACGTGCCTGCCGCCGGAACCAACCGGTTATGCGCGCAGTTCGCGTCGCCCTCCCAGGCACCTCCGTGCACCGGGGCCCGCTGGCCCTCCCACTCGACAGACCACCGCGAGGAGCACTTCGTGACCGAGGTCTTCCCCCCGCATCCGGACCATGAGGCACTGTCCTGCCTCACGCCGACTGAGCGCCGCTGGTACAGCGTCACCGACCGCTTCAACCGCCACCTGAAGTGGTTTGGCGTGTTCTGGATCCGCACCATCGGATGCGCCATCGTCTGGGTCTGCGCCGGCAACCGCCTCGTGATTGAAGGCCGCGACAAGCTCGCCACCTTCACCCCAGAGACCCGCGCGCTGGTGGTCGCCAACCACCGCTCATTCTGGGACTTCTACGTATTCTCCTATATCGTGCTCCGCATGAGCAAGATGGGGGGACGGGTATTCTTCCCCGTGCGGGCCAAGTTCTTCTACAGCCGCGCCATCGGCGGGTGGATGAACGCGCTGATCACCATGATGGCGATGTTCCCACCGATCCTCACCGCAAAGCGGGGCCGGGCCTGGAACAAGTACGCAGTCGACCGGCTAAAGCAGGAATTGCAGCAGCCCGGCACCTTCGTGGGCATCCATCCCGAGGGCACCCGCAACCGCAACCCTGACCCATACACCTTTCTCAAGGCCAACATCGGTGCTGGTCAGATCGCGCTGGCCCTGGACGGCATCCGCATCGTCCCGGCGTTCATCATGGGCATGACGAACAACCTGGCGCGTGAGTTCTGGTGGAATTGGACCAACCCGAAGGCCCACATGATCACGGTCTGCATCGGCGATGACATCGATCTGACCGACCTGCGCTCCGAGACCGTCCGCCTGAGCGTGTACAAGCGGGCCGCCGACCGGTGCATGGACGCCGTGCGCAAGGTCGCAGAAGACCAGCGCGAGGCCCCCCAACCCGTCCCTCCCCTCTCCCGCAGCGAGCCGGTGCCCGTCGAGGCCTGAGCTGTCCGCAACTCTTGGCCAAGGCCCGAGCATGAACGAACAAACGGAGACTGGCCAAGAAGCGCCTTGCCAGACGCTCAGCGGCACCGCCAATTTGCCGGCTTGGCGCTATGGCTTGTACGTGTCGCACCGCGCCCTGCTCCAGAGCCTGAACCCGATGTTCGCTCGGGTCCACGCCCAGGGCACCGAGACCCTGCCCAAGACTGGCCCCTACCTGCTGCTGCCGAACCACACGGCCTTCATCGACCCCTTCTTTATGGGCCTGCCCCTCGGTCGCCCGTCCCACTACATGGCCTCTGCCCAGGCCCTTCGGACCCCCATCTTCGGCGACTGGCTGCAAGCACTGGGCGCGTTTCCGAAGATCAAGTACGTAAAAGACCGCTCATCGATGAAGCTGATGAGCGACCTGTACAACCAAGGGCATGTGGTCACCATCTTCCCCGAGGGACGGCGGTCTTGGGACGGCATCACCCGGCCGCTGCTGCCGGGCATCGGGCGCACGGTCAAGCGCATGAACGCCCGCGTGGTGGTCGCGCGCATGACGTCGACGTACCTGTTCCATCCGCGGTGGGCGAAGTGGCCCCGGTACGTGCCCAACCTGATCGAGTATGAGCCGCCCATCGAGTACGACGCGTCGGCCACCCCCGAAGAGATCACCGCCGACATCCAGCGGAAGATGAGCGTCACCCCCCGGCTTCCGGAGGGCTTCCGAACCGGTGGGCGGCGGATGGCCGAGGGCCTGCCGAACCTGCTGTGGGCGTGCCCACGGTGCTTCAGCCTGGGCGGTCTCGACGTGGTCGGCCCCCACAACAACCACCTGCACTGTCGCGCTTGCGGCATGGGCTGGGAGCTGAATGTGGCGACCCAGCTGTTGCCCGCGGACGGGGGGGAAGTCCTCACCGCCGGCGAAGCCTGGAACCGGGTTGTCGAGCACTTTGGCCGCAAACCGATCCAGCTGCCCACCCGCGACACACGGGGCGGTGTGGTGCTCTACAACGCGAGGGGGGAGATCAGCCGCTTGCGCCGCGGACACGGGGCAGTGTCATTGGCACAAGGACCCCTGCTGCTCACCGAGACCCGGTTGAGCGTGATGTCGACAGGCGGCGAGGTCTGGGGAATCGACCTCAAGGACCTGTCCACCGTGAGTGTCGAGCTTGGCAACCGGGTGCAGCTCCGGGCCGGCGACACGATGTACCAGCTCGACACCCAAGGTGACTCCATCCTCAAGTGGGGCCACTTCATCAAGCGCTGGCGGGACCCCGACGATCCGATCGAGCTGGGCTGAGGCTGGCATGCGAGGGCTTGCCGATGAGCAGCGCCGGGAAGCGGGTGATGACCGGTCCCGGCCCATCCTCCACAATGGCCACATCCCGCAAGCCCTGCACCACCTCTGGCGTGGGTGCACTGGCAGCGGTCCACGCACGGGCCGCCAGCCGCTGACCGGCTGCGTGATGGAGTGCCCGCAGTGCCGCGTGCCCTGGACGACCGAGCCAACGCGCGCCGAGGTCAGCCTGAAGCAGCACATGCAGGGGCACCAGCCGTGCACTCAAGCCGAGGCCCCGGGCCACCCCCATGAGGTGCCCGAAGTGGATGCTGACTTCAGGGTGGTCCAGGTGGGTGGTCTCTTGGGGCAGCTCATCGACCGCGCCGAACTCGGTGATGAACGCCCCGCCCCCGGGCACGAGCACGCGGCCAATCTCTTCGAGAAGCTGCCATGCACCGAGGTTGTAGGGACCGGCCCCCGGGAGCACTTCGAGGCCGTAGCGGGCCACTCGCTGGGCGACCTCGGTGTGGAGTGCCGAGCGCTCGTGGCCGTCCCACAGCACCGCCGAGAGATCTGCAATGACCTCGTTGTTCAGCAATAGATCCACACTCTCGTCGCTCAGCGGCAGCGCACATGCGTCGCCGCGCAGGCCCCGGCTCTCGGGACAGCGCAGCGCTTGGGCATCCAGCAGCCCAGGCGACCGGTCGATCCGCAGGTAGTCGGCAGGGAGCTGCTCGGTGGCGGCGGCGGCGGCCCAGAAGTCCCGCGCCAGCTCGCCCGTGCCCGGTCCCACCTCGACAATGCGCAGCCCTGCGCGCATCAGGCCCTCTCGGTGCAGCGCTCCACACAGCCGGGCGCCGTACCGCTCCCCACCCAGCGCGGCGTGTGGCTCTGCAAAGGCGTGGGCCACGGTCGTCTCGCGGTCGTCGAAGTGGCCGTCGGCATCGACGATGTTGTCGTGGAAGGCCCCCAGCGTGGTCGCGCCCTGAGCGTCGTGTTGGTCCACGCTGCGGGCATGGCGAGGGCGGGGCGGGCCCCACAACGTGCGTGCGCCACGGTACCGGGGGGAGGGCACACTTGGATGGAGCTGAAGGGCCTGAACATCCGCCTTTGTGAGCCGCGCCGCAAGCCCGCGGGCCACCGTGTCAGGCACGCGGGCATGGATCGCCGCCTGCTGGAGGGTGCGGGCATCGTTGAGCGAGGACCACAGCCGAGACTCCTGCGCCGCCAACGGCAACGCACGGAAGGGGGGGCCACCGGGGCCCGGTCGCAGGGGGTGCGGGGCCCACAGTGCCGGGCGAGCGGGCAGGTGCAGCGTCCACCAGGACCGCACCGCCACGAGGTCCAGCACATCACCAGCATAGGCTGCACCACGGCACACACGTCCAGTTGCATCATCCCAGGGGACAGTCCGCCCGCCACCGATCGGGACCGTGACCATCACCGCGCCACTGACTGTCGCAGGGGTGGACTGAACCGCCCAGTGCGGCGTGGGCTGCCGCCAGCACAGGGAAGAGCAGGACTGGTCATGGGCGCCTCCGGTTGCCGGCCATCCTACAGGGGACCAGCCACTGCGGGGCCACAGGCGTGGATGACGGCCCCAGCATCCGCGCAGGCCGACGTCCCGGATAGAGAGCAGGCTCTCCCCGGATGGCCCATGCGTCGTGCGCTCCCCCTTGCCCTGCTGACCCTGACACTTGGCTGTGATGGCCTGCGCGCGGTCGTCATCGACAACTACCCCACGGCCTACTCGGCAGAAGCGGGGCCTGCGGTGCGCCGCACAACCCCCGGGGCGATCGACGGACCAGATCTCGCACGCCTCCAGCTCAGTGCCCCGGTGGCCCTAGCAGAGCTGGTCACGGGGCTGAACCAGCCCACGGACATCCAGTTCCCCCCCGGGCGCAGCGATGTGATGGTGGTGCTCCAGAAAGATGGACGGGCACGGCGCTTCTCCATCCACGGGCCCGTCCAGGACCTCGGTGACCTCTTTGTGCTTGCCGTGCCCACCCGCTCCGAGCAGGGGCTGCTGGGTCTGGCCTTTCATCCCCGGTTTGGCCCCACCGGCGGCGACATCTTCGTCAACCACATTGTTGAAGACGACGGCAAAGACAAGGACCGCACTCGGGTCAGCCGCATGACGGTCCAGATCGAGGGCGAGCGCTGGACGGCCGGTCCACCAACCATCGTGCTGGAGCAAGCCCAGCCGTACGCCAACCACAACGCGGGCCAGCTGGCATTTGGCCCAGACGGCATGCTCTACGTCGGCTTTGGGGACGGCGGCTGGCGAGACGACCCCCACGGTGAAGGCCAAGACGCCAGCGGATGGCTCGGCTCCATGCTCCGCATCGACGTTGACAATACCCTTCCCTACGCCATTCCCAAGGACAACCCCTTCCTCGATAGCGAAGGGGTTGCGCCGGAGACCTGGGCGGTGGGGCTGCGCAACCCGTGGCGCTACACCTTCGCCCCGGATGGTCGCCTCGTCGTCGCGGATGTCGGCCAGAACCTCTGGGAGGAAGTGTCCATCGTGTCCGCCGGGTCCAACCTCGGCTGGAACATCCGCGAAGGCCGCCACTGCTTTGGGACCGAGTCCCGGTGCCCAGAACCCGCAGCCGGCGGCATGACCGACCCCTTCTGGGAGTACGGGCATGGCCAAGACGGCGCGAGCATCACGGGCGGCCCGGTGTATGAGGGGACAGCCGTACCAGAGCTGAAGGGTCGCTACATCGTGGGGGACTTCGTGAGCGGACGCATCTGGGCGCTGCCCTTGCCCGGCGACACCAAAGCGAACCCCGCCGTGGTCAAGGCGACCGCGCTTGGCCACTGGAAGCTCCTGATCAGCACGTTTGGCAAGAGCAGCGACGGCGAGATCTATGTGGCGGACTACAACGGGGCTGTGCACAAGCTCGTCCTGGCACCCTGATCCGAGAGCGGTCCACGGGCGCCTCCCCGCAGCGGGACCTTCGGGCCAGACGGACCTGCGGCCGGCCCCAAAACTGCATATAGTTTGGATATAGGCGGACCACGGGTCCGAAAGGGAACACAATGCGCATCTTTGTCACCGGCGCGACCGGCTTCATCGGACGGGCCCTGGTCCTGCGGCTGCTGCGGGATGGCCACGAGGTCCAGGCCTGGAGCCGAAGCCAAGCGAAGGCCCGGGCCGCACTCGGTGCCGACGTCGATGTGGCTGGCGGTGATGATCTGGCGCTGGTGAGGGCCATCGACGGGTGCGATGCCGTGGTCCACCTCGCCGGCGAGCCGGTGTTGCCGGGCCGCTGGACCCGCACCCGCAAGGCCGCCTTGGTGCGCAGCCGCGTCGGCTTCACCCACCGGGTGGTCGCGGCCTGCCAGGCAGCGCGCCGTCCTCCCGCGGTGCTCGTGTGCGCCAGCGCGGTGGGCATCTACGGGGACGGCGGCGACACCGCGCTCACCGAACAGAGTCCCGCCGGCACGGGCTTTCTGGCCAACTTGTGCAAGCGCTGGGAGGAAGCTGCAGGCGCCGCCCACGACCAGCGCGTGGCGTCCGTCCGCATCGGCATCGTGCTCGGTCGCGGCGGCGGAGCCCTCGCGTCCATGCTGCCCTTGGCCAACGCCGGCTTGCTGGGACCGATGGGCTCGGGCCGCCAATATCTGCCGTGGATCCACATTGACGACTTGACCGAGGCGTTGATCAGCGGCCTCCAGGATCCCCGCTTTGAAGGCCCCATCAACCTGGTCGGCCCTGACCCTGTGCCCCAGGCGGAGTTCGCCCGGGCCATCGGTCGGGCCCTTGGACGCCCCGCGTTTGCCCCCGCCCCGGCCTTCGCCATTCGGGCGATGCTCGGTGAAGCATCCATGGCCCTGCTGGAGGGGCAGCGGGCCTATCCGGAGCGGCTGCGCGAGCTCGGCTTCGAGTTTCGCTTCGCCAGCCTTGATGCTGCACTGGCCGACATTGTCGACGATGACGATGCCGCGAACGTGCGCCCTTTTGACGGCATGCTCCAGGACGCCGCCGGGCTGGACTACCTGCGCGAGAACCCGCCCACCCACGAGCTCACGGCTCAGATCCGGGTGCCCGTGCCCATCTCCGAGGCCTGGCGCTTCTTCTCGAACCCCGACAACATCGGCCCGCTGTCTCCGCCCGACTATGCGATGGAGCTCGACAAGGACGTGCTGCTGGCCGAAGGCGCACGCTTCACCCATGGCATGAGCCTGGGCCCTGTGCCGCTCAAGTGGCACGGTCGCTTTGTGGCCGTCGCCCCGGGGGAGCGGTTTGTGGACGTCCAAGACGGCGGCCCCTGGCGCACCTTCTGGCATGAGCACCGCTTCGAGGCCGACGGCCCGGACCACACCATCCTCCACGACCGTGTGCTGCTGCGGGCACCGGCCGGTCTGATCGGCCGCATCGCCATGCCATTGGCGCTGATTCCTCGACTCTGCACACTGTTTGCATATAGAAGGCAGGCAATCGCCGCTCGCTTCGGGCCGGCGCGCCAACAGTAGGGCGCCCGGCGTCGGGGCCCCCACCGCCGGAGCTTTGCTTGGCCCCCGTCCCCCCGTCCCGCATCCAAGCCGCCAACACCGCCGTCGCCCCCCCCGACGGTCACCTCATCGTGTACTGGATGACCGCGCAGCGGCGGCTTCAGCACAACCCGGCGCTTCAGCACGCCGTGGCCCTCGCTCGCGACAATGACCTGCCACTCGTCATTGTCGAGGCGGTCCGCTGCGACTACCCCTTTGCCAGCCACCGCTTCCATGCCTTCATTCTTCAAGGCATGGCCGACAACCGTGAGCGGGCAGCCGGCCGAGGCGCCTTCCTCCACACGGTGGTCGAGACGGCGCCTGGCGACACCCGGGGGCTGCTTGCGGCATGGGCTCGCCTCGCCCACACCGTCGTGGCCGACGCCCATCCCGGCTTCTTCTTCCCGAAGATGCTCGCCGCCGCGGCCGCCCAGCTCAGGTGCCCGCTGATCGCCGTGGACGGCATCGGGCTGCTGCCGCTCCAGGCCAGCCCCAAGCCCTTCGCCCGTGCCCACGACTTCCGCCGTCACCTCCAGAAGACCCTGCCGGAGCACCTGGAGTGGCAGCCCCTCGCCGACCCCCTGGCCGGCCCCCCCTTGGCGGAGCTGCCCGAGAACGACAACGTCAAGGCCATCTTGGACCGATGGCCCCAAGCCAGTGATGCCGTGCTGGCGGCGACGCCCGCGGCCTTGCAGCGCCTGCCCATCGACGCCAGCGTGCCCGTGGCCCCGGTCCAGGGCGGCTCAACCGCTGCCATTGCGCAGTGGCAAGCATTTCTCGACCGGCACCTTGCTCACTACGGCAGCGACCGGAACCACCCCGATGCGTCCGGCGCGTCCGGCCTGAGCCCGTGGCTGCACTTTGGCCACATCAGCCCTTTTCGCCTGCTGGCCGACATTGCCGACCGGGAGGGATGGAGCCCGGACCAGTGTGCCGACAAGGCAACCGCCAAGCGGGAGGGCTGGTGGGGGCTGTCACCGGGCGCGGAAGCCTTTCTGGACGAGCTGATCACTTGGCGGGAGCTGGGCCACCACTATGCCCACCACGTCGAGGATCCCACGGTCTGGGAGAGCTTGCCAGCGTGGGCCCGGACCACCTTGGAGGCCCATGCCCACGACACCCGAGATTGGCACTACACGCGAGAACAGCTCGCGGGGGCGCTGACCCATGACCGCGTCTGGAATGCCGCCCAGCGGGAGCTTGTCGAGACCGGGCGCATGCACAACTACCTGCGGATGCTGTGGGGCAAGCGGATCTTGGAGTGGTCGGCACATCCGAGAGACGCGATGGATACAATGTTCTGGCTAAACGACCGCTATGCGCTGGATGGGCGTGACCCAAACACCGCGTCCGGCGTGGGCTGGGTGCTGGGCCGCTTCGATCGGGCGTGGGGACCAGTCCGGCCCATCTTCGGCAAGATCCGGTACATGTCGAGCGAGAACACCGTCCGAAAGCTCAAGATGAAGCAATACCTCGCACGATGGGGCGGCTGAAGCGGCCGCACCCACTCTGGGCATTCCTGCGACACTCGGGAAGAAACCACTGGACAGGTGTTCGGGTCCCCATGCTATACACCTGTTCAGCATGACCCTCCACCTTGCCGAGCCCCCGCTCCCCCGGCGCATCCTCCACGTCGACATGGATGCGTTCTACGCGTCGGTGCATCAACGGGACGACCCCGGGCTGCGCGGGCGACCGGTGATTGTGGGCGGTCCCCCCAAGAGCCGGGGGGTGGTCTGCGCCGCCAGCTACGAGGCCCGCAAGTTCGGCATCCACTCGGCGATGCCCAGCGCGGTGGCCGGGCGGCTGTGTCCCCATGGCGTCTTCATCACCCCAGAATTCTCCCGCTACAAGGCGGCGTCCAAGCAGATCTTCGCCATCTTTCGCGAGATGAGCGACGACGTCGAAGGGCTCAGTCTGGACGAGGCCTTCATCGACGTCTCCCACAACAAGCTGGGGTTTGAGACCGGCCGTGAAGCCGCCACCCACATCCGCGCCCGCATCGCCGCCGAAGTGGGGCTGACGGCATCGGCCGGGGTCGCTCCCAACAAGCTCGTGGCCAAGATCGCCAGTGACTACCGCAAGCCGGATGGCCTCACGGTGGTGCCCCCGGCCCGGGTGCTCGAGTTCCTGCATCCCTTGCCCGTGCGCCGGTTGTGGGGTGTCGGTCCCCGCACTGCGGCGCGCCTCGAAGAACACGGGCTCCACAAAGTCGGCGACGTGGCCACGTGTTCCCGGACGGCCCTCGAGTCCGCGTTCGGGCGCCTCGGTGGGATGCTGTGGCGGATGTCCCAAGGCATCGACGAGCGCGAGGTGGGCGGACGGGGACGGCGTCGCTCCCACAGCGCCGAGCGGACGTTTGCCGAAGACATCGTGGACATCAACATCCTCGAGTCCCAGATGGCCCGCCATGTCCAGCGGGTGTGTGGGCACCTTCGCGCCTCGGCCACCCCCGGCCGCACGGTGGTTCTCAAGCTCCGATACAGCAATTTCGACACCTGCACCCGCTCGTTGACCCTGCCTGCCCCGACGCTAGATCCCGGCGCGGTGCTGCGGGCGGCCCAGACGCTGCTCGACCGCACCCAAGCCGGCGTGCGACCGGTCCGGCTGTTGGGGCTCGGCATGTCTGGCCTCGTGTCCGAAGGTGAGCTACCAATGCAGCTTCAGCTCCCATTTGCCGCCGCCCGAGCAAGCTGACGGGGGCCACAAGCTGAGCCGAGCCTATGGGCATCGCCGGCGGGGGGACCGTCCGTCATGCCGCCGGCGGTAGGCTCCGGCGATCCCACACCCGGAGCATGCCGTGTCGACCCAACCTGATCCAACCCGACGGGTGATGCTCCAGCGGTGCGGGCTCGGTTGCCTCGGCGTGGTGATCGGGTGCACGACCGCGCCACCCGGGGCCAAGCTGGACTCCGCGGCCCCCAACGGCGGGTCCGCCGGGTCCGACTCCGCGGTTCCCGAAGACATCGATCCCTGCGCGGTGGTCGCCTCCCCCGCAGACCCGGGATGGGTCGCGGTGCCCGTTGATCCCCTGCCCGCGACCGGCGAGGGTGTGGCCATCGAGATTGAGGGCACGGCGGTCATTCTCGCACGTCCTCACGAGGACTGCACCGTGGTGGTCAGCCGCATCTGCACCCACCAAGGCTGCGATGTGGCCTTCGTCGAGGGCCGGTTTGTCTGCCCCTGCCACGGCGCTGCGTTTCGAATCGACGGATCCGTGCTCTCTGGCCCCACATCCGTGCCCCTCGTGAGCTACCCCGCCCAGCTCGTGGATGGCGTGGTGTGGGTGCAGATGGGGTGATCGGCCCCCTGCCCCTGGGCCTCCTCCCTGACAATTTCTGCACGATTGTCTGCAAGCCCTCAGGCTGGGTCGACTGGGTTCCGTTTCCAAACACAGGAAAGGGAGTCACCATGCGGCAGTCAGACCCAATGTTCGGAAGCCTCAGCCCACGCGGGACCACCGCCCACACGGCACTTCCCTGGCGCCTTCGGGCACTGGCGGTTGTCGCGTTCGCGGGCGCCTGCTCCACCGAGCCCGCCCCCGTCGTGGAACAAGACCAGGCAGGCCTCCAGGCTGGCTTCTTTGACGGCCGCGGCTTTGACGGCCAGCCCGACGTGCCCGAGCTGAAGGGCCCCCCCCGGGGGACCAACTGGGCGGGATCCGATGGGGAGCTCGACGCACCCGACATCCCGGCCACGCCCGCGATTCATGCGGGCAGCTACGACCAGACGATCCTGAGCGTCTCCGAGATCCACGCTGAGCGGTCCGACCTGCATGCAGGCGAGCACAAGACCGTCGACATCACCGCCGATGGCGATGCGTACTACCTCTATGACGTCGCGATGATGACCTTTGTGGGGCCGAACGTGAACGGCGTCGGCTACGAGACCACCAGCGATCCCGACTACGACTGCCAGACCGAGTGGGCGGTGGCCGTGTTCGGAACCGTCGATGGTGCGGGGGTTCTCGTGCTCGACGTCGACGAGCTGATCGAGGTGTCCGGCACCGAGTGCGAAGACGCCATCGCCGGCCCGGCACGGTTGGAGACCAACCACTTCACTGTGCGGCTGACGCCCCTCGACTGAGTGCGCAAGGCGCCCATGGCAGGGCCACTCCGCGATGGCGAGTCCGTCACGAAGCAGGCCCCACGGCCCCCGCAGCGCTCAGATCGTGGCCACAATCGCGTTGAAGGTCGCACTCGGACGCATGATGGCTTCGGCCAGCGCCGAGTCCACCAGGAAGTAGCCGCCGAGGTCTGCGGGCACGCCCTGGACCACGATGAGCTCATCCACGATCTTCGACTCAGCAGCGAGCAGCTTCTGGGCGATGGGCGCGAAGTGGGCGGCCAGTTCGGCATCTTCGGTCTGAGCGGCCAGGGCATCGGCCCAGTACATCGCGACGTAGAAGTGGCTGCCCCGGTTGTCCAACTCGTTGACCTTGCGCGAGGGCGACTTGTTGTTCAGCAGGTACTTTGTGGTCGCGTCGTCCAAGGTCTCGCCGAGAACCCGCGCCCGGTCGATGCCGAAGCGCTCGGACAGGTGCTGGAAGGAGACCGCCAGGGCGAGGAACTCACCGAGGGAGTCCCACCGCAGGTGGTTCTCCTTCTCGACCTGCTGCACATGCTTGGGGGCCGACCCACCGGCGCCCGTCTCGAACAGCCCACCGCCGTTCATCAGCGGCACGATGGACAACATCTTGGCGCTGGTGCCGACCTCAAGGATCGGGAACAGGTCGGTCAGGTAGTCACGGAGCACGTTGCCGGTCACGGAGATGGTGTCCTTGCCCTCACGGATGCGGTCCACCGAGAGCTGGGTCGCGTCGGCGGGGTTCATCACACGGATGTCGAGGCCCTGGGTGTCGTGGTCACCGAGGTAGCGCTCGACCTTGGCGATGATCTGGGCGTCGTGGGCGCGGGCGCTGTCCAGCCAGAACACGGCGGGAACACCGGTGGCCCGAGCACGGCGCACGGCGAGCCCCACCCAGTCCTGCACCGGGGCGTCCTTGACCTGGCATGCACGCCAGATGTCGCCCGCTTCGACAGTGTGGGACATGAGCACGGTGCCCGCGGCGTCGACAATGCGCACCACGCCGTCGTTCTCGATCTCGAAGGTCTTGTCGTGAGAGCCGTACTCTTCGGCCTTCTGGGCCATGAGACCGACGTTCGAGACGCTGCCCATGGTGCGGGGGTCGTAGGCGCCATTGGCCTTGCAGTCGTCGATGACCACCTGGTAGACGCCGCTGTAGCAGCTGTCGGGGATGACCGCCTTGGTGTCCTGCGTCTTGCCCGCGGCGTTCCACATCTGGCCGCTGGTGCGGATCATCGCCGGCATCGAGGCGTCGATGATGACGTCGCTGGGCACATGCAGGTTGGTGATGCCCCGGTCGGAGTCCACCATCGCCAGCGCCGGGCCCGCCGCGTAGATCGCCGCAATGTCGGCTTCGATCTCAGCGCGCTTGTCGGCGGACAGCTCGGCCAGCCGGCCCACCAGGTCACCGAAGCCGTTGCGCACGTTGACGCCCAGCTCAGCGAAGGTCTCGCCATGCTTGGCGAAGAGCTCGGCGAAGTACAGCTCGACCGCGTGGCCAAAGATGATGGGGTCCGAGACCTTCATCATCGTCGCCTTCATGTGCAGCGACAGCAGCACGCCGGAGCTGCGGGCATCGGCAAACTGAGCATCCAGGAAGGACAACAGCGCCGACTTCGACATGAAGGTGCCGTCGATGATCTCGCCGTCCTGAAACGCGAGGTTGCCCTTGAGCACCGTCACCGTGCCGTCCGCCGCCACATGCTCAATCCGTGCCGTGGTGGCGCCAGAGATCGTGACGGACTGCTCGTTCGCGAAGAAGTCGCCGCCCGCCATGGTCGCCACGTGGGTCAGGGAGTCGGCGCTCCACTTGCCCATGCGGTGGGGGTTCATGCGCGCGAACTGCTTGACCGCCTTGGGGGCGCGGCGGTCGGAGTTGCCCTCGCGGAGCACCGGGTTGACTGCGGAGCCCTTGATCTTGGCGTAGCGGGCAGCGATGGCCCGCTCTTCGTCGGTAGAGGGCTCAGCCGGATAGTCGGGAATGGCGTAACCACGGCCCTGAAGCTCAGCGATGGCCGCATTGAGCTGGGGGATCGACGCGCTGATGTTCGGCAGCTTGATCACG
The DNA here is from genome assembly GCA_942491145.1 of Myxococcota bacterium. Taxonomy (GTDB): domain Bacteria; phylum Myxococcota_A; class UBA796; order UBA796; family UBA2385; genus CAXQUZ01. Next base: position 157,487 of record CALOBC010000008.1, read on the forward strand.
TTGGCTTCGGGCTGCTGCACCAGCTCACCCAGCTCAGCCAGCGCGTCGGGCACCCGTTGGTCCTCGCTCAGGTATTCGCCAAACACGGAGAGAATGCGCGCAGCGAGCGAGATGTCGCGGGTCTCCACCTTGACACCCGCCGAGCCTGCGAAGGCCTCGATGACGGGCAGGAAGGACCAGGTCGCCAGGGCAGGCGCTTCGTCCGTATAGGTGTAGATGATGCTCGGAGTCTTGCTCATGGTGGGCCTTCCTGGAGGTACGAGACGCTCGCGCGGCGCGGTGCTTGCCCGTGCGAGAGGGGCAGAATGGGGCGCGGCCTAACGCACCCGCCGCACTTTCGCGCGCCCAGTCCCACCCATCCCTGACCACCCGCGCTATTGCCGGCGACAAGAGCCTTGGAGTGTGTGTGCGCCGCCCGTCTCGCTCAGCCCCGCCGCCCCGCATCGACCCCGATCGGTGGGTCCCGCCCCCCGCGCCGGCCCCTCGCGCGAGTGGCGCGCAGCCCGGAGCACTTCATGGGTCCCGCATCTACGATCAGCCCGCCCACGCTGCGGTCGCCGCACGCGTGAGGGCCTTCTGCGCACCGGGCCCCCCGCTGGCGCTGGAGATTGGGGTGGACCGCGGGTACCGGCTGCTCTGCCATGCCCGTCGATGGCCGGCGTGGCGCTGGCTCGGTGTGGAGCTTCGGCGGACGTTGCCCAAAGCCGGCGAGGACACCCCCGACAATGCCTTGCTGGTGCGGGCCGACGCCCGTGCACTGGTGCCAGCCCTCGTCCCACCGGGACGCCTCGCACGGGTCGACATCCTGTTCCCCAGCCCGAGCGACAACCCCCGCCACCTGCTGCTCACCCCGGACTTTGTCGAGACGCTGTGCACCGCGTTTGCCCCTGGCGGGGTGCTGCTGCTCCGCACAGATCTGCCGGGTCTGGTGGACACGGTGGCCGACCTCTTTGCCCACTGGCAGGCCGTTCCCGAGCCCCTCAGCGGCCCCACCGAGAGCCGTCGAGAGCGGGTGTGTCGCCAGAGCGAGCGGCCGGTGTGGACCTGGTGCCTCTCCCCTCCCGATGTCGACAGCCCCCAGTCAGTGTCACCGCTGGACTAAGGTTCGCGTCCAACCCCGAGGGCTCATGATGTTCCGAAACATTGGCGGTGTGATCGCTGGATTGGTGGTCGGCTCCATGGCCAACATGGCGCTCATCATCCTCAACACAAGCGTGTTGTTTCCGATGCCGCCCGGTGTCGACATGAACAACGCAGAACAGTTCTCCGCCTACCTTGCGGACTTGCCGGCTCTTGCGTTTGTTGTGGCCTTGCTGGCCCACCTCTCCCAAGCCGGCATCGGTGGCTGGGTGGCGGCCCGCATCGGCGCCACCCGTCCGGTGACGCTGGCCCTGATTGTCGGCTGTCTCACGGCCCTTGGCAGCGCCATCAACATGGCCAACCTCGGCGGTCCCCCGTGGATGTGGATCGACGTGCCACTGTGCGTGGCCCTCGGTTGGGGGGTCGGCACGCTGGAGCAACGTCGCCGGGACGGCCTGAGCCCGGCGGTCTGACAGTCGCCGACAACGACCTATACAAAGGCGTTCGCAGTAACCAGACCACCCGAATGGAGTGCCCGACAGTGGCGCAGACCACCCTGACGGGGGGCAAGTCTGCGTCGGTCTTGGCACCGTGCTGCGGGCGCAATTCGGCGGAGGGATTAGGCCCGGCCGGTGAGCACCGCCGAAGCCATCACCCAGCGCGCCACCACCTTCCTGGTGGGTGCGGGACGCTTCGGCCAGTTCTCGTGGGCACTGGCCACCCGCGCATTCTCACGCCCGCTCTACCCCCGGGCGGCCATCCAATACGCCGGCATCACCGCTTGGCGTTGTCTGCTGCCGGTGCTGGCGGTCACGCTTCCATGCGGCATGGTCATCGCGCTGCAAGGCATGGAGATCTTCAACCTCTACGGCGCCCAGCGCCTGCTCAGTTCCCTGGTCAGTGTGGCGGTCCTCCGTGAGCTGTCGCCCGTCATGGCCTGTGTGCTGGTCGCGGCCCAGGGTGGGTCGAGCTGCGCAGCTGAGCTCGGGTCGATGCGCATCAAAGAAGAGATCGACGCCACAGAGGTCATGGGCGTCGACGCGCTGCGCTTCCATGTGCTGCCCCGGTTGATCGGCCTGACCATCGCATGCCCCATCCTCGGCACGTTCGGGGCGATTGCAGGGCTCGCTGGCGGCTACATCACCGCTGTGTTGCTCAAGGGCGAAGCCTCCGGGGTCTACCTGTCGAACCTCTGGGCCCTCACCCAACCTGCGGACTTGTGGGGGGGCATCTTCAAGACCCTCGTCTTTGGCTTCGCCATCGGTCTGGTCGCCACCCACCAGGGCTACACGGCGTCCGGCGGCGCTGCGGGCGTGGGGCGGGCCGTCAACGAGACCGTCGTCCGCTCGGTCCTCGTCTTTGTGGTGCTGAACTACCTGCTCACCAGCGCCTTGTTCTCCGGTGGCGCATGAAAGCCGTGTTCCGCGCCTTTGTGGACTACCTGAGCTTCGTCGTGTCGATCATCCAGGCCGTGAAGCGAAATGGCCTGTCGTGGGCGCTGTGTGTGCAGTCGGCATGGGACATCGGCGTGGAGTCCTTGCCCATCCTGCTCGTCATCGCGGGCTTCATGGGCAGCAACCTCTCACTCCAGGGCCACGCCGCGTTCGCACCCCTCGGCGCCCAGCGCATGTTGGGCATGTTTGTCTCCCTCGCCGGCGTGCGGGAGCTCGCGCCCATCATCGCGGGCTCCATGGTGGCGGCCAAGGCAGGCACCCAGATGGCCAGCCAGCTCGGCGTCATGCGGATTCAGGAGCAATTGGAGGCCCTTGAGGTGATGGCCGTGGACCCCCTGTCCCACCTGGTGGCCCCCCGGCTGGTTGGCATCATGCTGGTCTTGCCCGCACTGGTCATTATCTCGACGTTCTCGATGATCGCGGCAGCGTACGCCTCCGCCACGATGCAGCTTGGCCTCAACGGTGCGGCCTTTCTGTCGTTTGCGGCCGATGGTGTGCAACCGATGGACTTTGTGTACGGCGAGGTCAAAGGCGCCGTCTTCGGTGTGGTGATCTGCACCGTGAGTTGTTGGTTTGGGTTTCACTGCGGCAGCGGACCCGAAGGCGTCGGCAAAGCCACCAACCAAGCCGTGGTCACGTCCGCAGTCACGTGCGTGGTGCTCAACTACGTGCTTAGTGAGATCTTTTATGGCGTTTGAGCGGAGGCCAGCATGCCGCTGACGATCCCAGTTCCCGAGACCACGCCGCCCGAGACCATCATCGAGGTGGAGGGCGTGTGGCGCAGCTTCGGCAAGAACTCGGTGCTCGAGAACATCACGGTCAACATCCCTGCGCGGCGGACCACGGCCATCATCGGCCCCAGCGGCACCGGCAAGAGTGTGCTGCTCAAACACGTTGTCGGCTTGTTGACCCCAGACCGGGGCAGCATCCGTGTGTTCGGCAAAGACATCCACAAGATGTCCCGCAAGGACCTGTACGCCACCCGCAAGCGCATGGGGATGTTGTTCCAGGCGGGCGCGTTGTTCGACTCCATGACAGTGGGTGCCAACATTGCGTTTCCGCTGGTCCAACACATGCCGGAACTCAGCGTCGACGAGGTGCGCCGGCGGGTCGAAGAGAAGCTTGCGATGGTCCAGCTGGAGGGCTTCTTTGAGCGCCCCACCGCCGCGTTGTCCGGCGGGCAGCGCAAGCGAGTCGGCTTGGCCCGGGCCATCATCATGGAACCAGAGATTGTCTTCTTTGACGAGCCCAACAGCGGTCTCGACCCCATCACCAGCGACACCATCGACCAGCTCATCCGCGACATGAAGGCGGCGCTGGGCATCACCTTTGTGGTCATCACCCACGACATCGTCGGCACGGTGGGGGTGGCTGACTACATCTGCGTGCTCCAGAAGGGCGGCGTGGCCGCGTGGGGTCCGACCGCCCATGTCCTGCGCTCCAACGTGCCCATGGTGCGTGCTTTTCTCTCCAGAAACCTCGAACTGGACGGGATTGTGGGCGACAGTGTCCCCCTTCCCGGCGCCAGCTAGGAAGTCCCATGGCCGGTCCCACCAAACACGAAATTGGCGTCGGTGTGCTCGTCGTTGGCTCCCTCGGCCTGTTGGCCTGGATGTCCCTCCAGGTCGGTGCCCTCGACGGATGGGGGGTCGACACCCTCGCCGTTGAGGTGGCCTTGCCCGACGCCGCGGGGGTGGAAGCCGGGGCGGTGGTGAAGGTGGCCGGCGTGGAGGTCGGCTCGGTGGACGCAGTGGAAGTGGAGCACGATGTTGCTGTGCTCAAGCTGTCGCTGATGGCCCAGGCAGGCATCCGGAATGACGCAGTGGCGCAGGTTCGCGCACGCTCCCTGCTCGGTGAAAAGTACCTCGCGCTCATGCCCCAGTCCCGAGAGGCCCCCCTGGTCGAGGACGGCGGACGGCTGGAGCGCTCGCTGCCCGTGACGGAGCTGGACGAGCTGGTCAACGCGCTGGGGCCCTTGGTGACCGGACCGGGCGGCGAAGACCTGAGCAAGGCCCTCAACGTCGTGGCCGTGGCAATCAACAAGGATCCCGAGCGGATCGACCGCATGCTCACGTCGGCGGAGGTCTCGCTGGAGAACCTCGCCACGGCCAGCGCAAGCCTGCCCGGTCTAGTGGACGATGGGCACCGCACGCTCGGGAGCATCCGGGGCGCGGTGGCCGAGGTGCGGCCGGTCGTGCGCAATGCAGACCGCATGATCGCCGACTTGAAGCCTGCCGTGCGCGAGCTGGAGCCCACTGTGAAGGAAGTGAAGGCCCTGGCCACCGACGCGCGGGCGACGGTCGCCGACGTGCAGGAAGTGGTCGCGGACCTCGAGGGCACCGGCGAGAGCATCCAGGAGATCCTAGACAACGTGGGCGGGATCGATCAGGAAGCGATCCGGCGCCTCATGCGTGAAGAGGGCGTGCTGATAAGGCTTCGCGAGAAGAAGGTGCCGGCGGAAGACTGAACAGCGCGGCCTCGTCTTTGGGGGTGCCAGCGGGTGGCATGGCGCTCCGGTCCTGGCCGACACACAATCCGCGCGTGTGTTGCCCTGGCCCCGCGTTAGCGCCCGAGCCTCTCGAGGTCTCCGTGTCTGACTGTCGTCCCGATCGTGTGCATGGCATCGGCATGCACTATTCCTGCCGAGTGGGCTTCCACGCCCACGAACAACACATCGTGCAAAAGCTGCGGGTCGACTTCGAGGCCGAGACCCGGTGGCGAAGCCTTGCCCAAGTGGACGACGAGACGCTGGGTCTGGTCAACTATGCCGAGGTCGACAAGGCGGTGGGGGTGCTGCTGGACACCCGCCACTGGCGGTTGATTGAGACTGTCGCTGAAGCGATCGCTGCGCTGATCTGCGAGCAGTTCCCGGTGTCGCAAGTGCGGGTCAAGGTGACGAAGACCCCGGCGGACATGCCCCAGGTGGAGGGGGTGGCCGTGGAGTGCTGGCGCCGCCGGGAAGACTTCGGCTTGGCCCCCCTGCCCGGCACCTGACGGGCAATGCAGGTTCTCTCCAACACCGCGCTCAGCCTCGACGGACGGACCGCTCGCCGCAGTGCACCCCGGCTGCGCATGGGCACCGCGGCCGACCTTGCCGAGATGAAGCGGCTGCGGGGCACGGTGGACGCGGTCTTGGTGGGCGGCAACACCTTTCGGGCATGGCCATTGGCCCTCAGCTCAACCCACGAACATGACCTAATACAAGCTATTCTCACGAACCGCGGCGTGTTGAGTGTCGCCGAGCGGTTTCGCCCATCCCCCCGCGTGAGCTTGGTCATCCTTGGCGGCCCAGACCTCGACACCGCCGTCCACCAGCATGCCTTCGACGCCGAAGTCGAGACCACCCCCACGCCGTCGCTGCGGTGGGCCCTGAGCCAACTTGCGGCACGGGGCGCCCAGCGGGTCTTGCTGGAGTGTGGGGGACAGCTCCTCCACCAAGCCCTCCAAGACGACGTGCTCGACGAGGTCCACATCACGCTGTGCCCCGTCGTGCTCGGCGGCGTAGGCGAGCCGGGCTTTGTGGATGGCCCACCCTTGGGCGCCCTCGGCCACCGCCTCAAGCTCGTGGAGGCCCGTCCCATGGAGGACGAGGTCTTCTTGACCTACCGCCGGCCCTGACCGCCGGGTCCCCTACTCGACGCTACCCGGCGGCCGGCCCTCAAAGAAGCGCTGGATGAGCACTTGACGCCAGTGGGGCGCACGGTTCTCGTGGGTCATGTGGGGCATCAGGCCGTGGTGAAAGGTGACCCCGCCGCGGCCCAGGGGAGCCGCCACCACACGAGCCGGGTCGACCACACACGCCCCCCGGGAACAGTCGGGCTGGTCACCGTGCACCACCTCATGCTCCAGAATGCCTTGCTGGTGACCACCATCGAGGAAGTGCATGCACCCGCTGGACACATCCACATCCTGCAAGGGCATCCAACAACTGATGAGCCGGTCGCCGCCGTCTGCGCCCATCAGCGCGCCATCTTGGTGCCAGAAGGTCGCGGCACCCACCCGGGGCGGCTTGTCGAGCAGCTGGTTGTACCAGAGGGCCAGCGGCGCCCCCATCAGGGCGCTGGCGAAGGCCAAGGTCCACTGATGGAAGGCCGCCGTGCGCCACTCCAGCCAGTCCAGCTCCAACATGCCCTGGAGCACCTGATCTTCGGGACGGGTCGAGCCTTGGCTCCAGTCCATCGCAAGCTGGGACTCTCGAATGCGGGTCGCCCGCGCGGCCAGCATGTCGATGGTGGCAACAGGAACGGCGTCGGGCACGACCAAGAAGCCCTGCCGCTGGAACGTGTGGACATGGGCATCGGTGGGCAGCGGCAGGCTCATGGGTGGTCGTGATCGTGGTCGTGGCTGTCGTCCATCACGGGGTGCTCCCCCTGCCCGGCCGAGAACAGGCACCAAGCGTCCCACGCCGCCGCCCAACCACACCGTGCGAAGGGCTCGAGATCGGCGCGGGCCCCGTCCACATCCCCCCGTTCGAGGCGCTGAAGCCCCCGACCCACCCGGGCCACCGGTTCCTCGGGGTTGTGGACCAGCGCTTGTCCGTAGCGCTCGGCAGCTTCGGTGGGGGCCGTCTCCCGGACCACCCAGCCCCGCAGCGCCCAGGTCTTCGCGTGGGAAGGGTCCGTCACCGACAGGCGGTCCAGCTCGGTGATGGCCTCAGACACACGGCCCAGCGCATCGAGCACTTCCACTCTGCGCAGCTCCAGATCTCGGTGGTCCGGATGGTGCGCCAGTCCCTCGTTGAGGACACCGAGCGCTCCGGACAGGTCTTCCGCGGCCCACAGCGACAAGCCCAGCACCTCAAAGTGCCACCACGACGTGTCGCCTTCGTCGATGGTGGCGCGCACCTCCGCGGCGTAGGCCGGCCAGTCATCCCGCAACAAGGCGATGGACTGGCGCAAGGTGCGCAGCTGAGCAGGCCCCAAGAGGTCCGCCGGCAGGTCCGCCAGTGCCAGCTCGGCGGCGTCGGCGTCCCGAGCTTGCTGAATCAGCATGGTCACATGCAACAGCCGCGCGTCCGGCCATGCGGGCGCCAGTCCCATCAGCTTCTGCACGGCTTCGAGCGCCTCGGCGGCTTGGCCATGTTGCTGCAGTCGCACCGCTTCGGCGTGGGCCTCCATCGCGGCCCAGCTGACGGTCGAGACCGGCGCCAGCAGCGCCATCATGCGGTCCAGGTCCGCCGCACTCAGCGCCACACTGCCGTCCGGCGGGGGCACTGGCAGCCCGTGAGCGCGCAGCCAGTCGGCTTGTTCGGGCGTGCGCCATGCTCCACTGGCCCAGGCCTGGAGCTCCAGCGACCACGTGCCCAGATCATCGTCGAGGCGCAGATCCCAGAACAACGGGGAAGGGTCGGGGCGGGTGTCGCCGGGCAGCCCGCGGGTCTGAAGTCGTCGAAACATGGACCACCTGGGCAACAGAAGCATGGGCGGGACGGACCGGACCCGCCCCCCTATCGTCGCCATCGCTTGGGCACAGCACCACCGGCTCCGCACTCCACCAAGACGCCTTATTCATCAACACTCTGACCCACACTCTTCAATCCAGTGCGGGACAGTGGGGGTCGAGTGGACTGCCCGAAGGGGGCAGCATCCGTCGGCCATCGGGCCCCCGCCCAATGCCCCCATGCACATCGGCGGCACGCTCCGGCCACGCATCGAAGTAGTGCGGCCATGGCTTGCCCTCGCGCCACTGCCAGACCAGCGCAAAGACCGCGCGGCTGCTCGATGCGATGCCCACGGTCGGCAAGTAGAGCCAGCCGAGGCGACGGGACTGGACCGTGTGCCCAAGCTCGTGGGCCCGGATCAGCGGCACATTGAAGGGATGGCCAAACGCGTCGTGGCGGGACCAGAAGACGAAGGCCCCCAGCGAGATCCCGATCCCGTCGGTCTGCACCAAGCGACGGCCGTCGCGGGTGCGCTCGATGCCGTGCACCCGTCCCCGCAGCCGCTGAACACCGAGCAGAGCCACACCCAGCGCACTCTGAGGCAGCTCCCAAGTCCAGAGGATCCAGCTGCCGCTCATCGCAGCATCCCGTGGTCCACCATCATGCAGCGGTTCTCGATCAAGCCGATGCCGTGGGTGGCCATCGCTTCTCGAAATGCCGCCGGGGCGCGCACTCCCGTGGGCAACCAGACCGTCTTCGGGTGGAGCGCCACCACCTCGGCGATGTGGCCACTCAAGGCATCTGCACGGCGAAAGATGTTGAGCACGTCGACATCTTGGTCGATCTCCGCCAGGGAAGACAGCACCGGCCCGCCGTGCAGCCGTCCCCGACCGCCGGGTCTGACTGAAATCACCTTAAAGCCATGCGCTGCGAGGTAGGCCGGGACGTAGTATGCCGCTCGCTCGGGACGGGTGCTGGCCCCCAGGATGACGACCTGTCGGGCATTCAGAAGCACAGCCCTGACATCTGGTTGCACCGGCGGAAACGGCATCTCAGCTCCTCGGGGACTGCATCCGACGCTGTCGCGGTTAACCGCGCCTCATGCCGGACACCTCCCAGCCCCCCGTCATCCTCGCACGTGGCCTCGCGCGGCGCTTTGGTCGGCGCTGGGCCTTCTCTCATGTCGATCTTGAAGTCCGGGCTGGCGAGCGCTTGCTCATCGTCGGGGCCAACGGCTCAGGAAAGACCACGCTGCTGCGGGTGCTCTCCACCATTCTCGGACCGACCCTGGGGACCATGCAGCTGTTTGGTGGCCTGTCCGCCAATGACGCCCGACGTCGCCTCGCCCTGCTCTCGCACCATGTGGGGCTCTACGAGGACTTGAGCGCCCTCGACAACCTGCGAGTGCTCGGACGCTTCGTCAAGAACGACGGCGGCGCACCGAGGGCCTTGTTGGCGCGCGTCGGCCTCGAGCCCGACCGGGAAGACCCCGTGCGGGCATTCTCGGCGGGCATGCGAAAGCGGCTGCAGCTCGCCGCGCTGCTGCTCCAGCAACCCGATGTGGTCTTTCTCGACGAGCCCTTCGCGGCGCTGGACCCCCAGGGCTGCCGGGATGTCGCCGACATTGTGGGGGAGCTCAAGGGTGCCGTGCTGATGGCCTCTCACCAGCTTGCCCGCGCGTCCGCCATCTGCGACCGGGCCTTGTTGATGAGCGCGGGCCAGCCCCGGTGGGAAGGGCCGGCCCACGAGGTCTCCCGCGCCTGGGAACAGCTCGACCGCACGGACGGTGCCCCATGACCAGCGGGATCCGACAGACCATCGAGATTCTCCGAAAGGACGCACTCATCGAGTGGCGCGCCCGGTCCCAGGCCTTCGCGCTGGCCTGCTTTGCCATCACGATTTTGTTGTTGTTCAGCTTCGCGGTGGGCCCCGACACGGCGGCCCTGCGTCAGCACGCCGGCGCCTACCTCTGGCTGTGCCTGCTGCTGTCGAGCACCCTGCTGCTGTCCCGCAGCTTCCAGACCGAGGTGGAGTCCGGTGCGCTGGAGACCCTGATTCTCGCGCCCGTGTCGCCCCCGGCACTCTTCTACGGCAAGGCCATCGCCAACGCCGCCCAGCTCGTGCTGCTGGCCCTGGTGTCTCTGCCCTTCGTGGTGGCCCTGTTCGACGGCCACTTCGCGATGCCAATCTGGAAGCTGCTGCCCGTCATCGTGCTCGGGTCGGCAGGGCTCGCGGCGCCCGGCACGCTGTATGCGGCACTCACCGCACGGCTGCACTCGCGTCAATTGCTCCTTCCCCTGCTCCTGTTCCCGCTCATCGTGCCCTGCCTGCTGGCCTCCGTTAAGGCCACCTCTCTGGTCATGGCCGGAGACCCCATGGAGCAAATGAGCTCCTGGCTCACGCTGCTTCTCTGCTTCGACCTTGTGTATTGGAGCCTCTGCGGCGTGCTCTTCCCCCGGGTCATCGACGCATGACCCCTCCCCGCTAACGCAGTCCCGGAGGCGCCATGCGCTGGGAACACGGGTCCCTCGGACTCGGCTTCATCCTCCTCGGAATTGCCCACTACATGGGCCTCTTCGTCGCGCCGACTGACGCGATGATGGGCGATGTGGGGCGCATCCTCTACGCACATGTGCCGACGGCATGGGTGGCGCTGGTGATGCTGACCGCGAGCTTCGTTGGCGCGGTGGGAAGCCTCTGGAATGGCCGCTACACGTGGGATGCTGCGACCACTGCTCTGGCTGAAGTGGGCACCGTGCTGACCGGGCTGCTCCTGTTCCAGGGCGCCATCTGGGCCAAGCCGACGTGGGGCGTGTTCTGGAGCTGGGACCCCCGGCTGACCAGCTCGGCCGTGCTGTTCGTGATGTTCGTCGCGGTGCTCATCTTGAGGCGGGTGGTCGACACCCCCGAGCGCCGCCTGACGGTGACGGCCATCGCCACCATCGTTGCGTTTGTCGACGTGCCCATCGTCTACATGTCGGTCAAGTGGTGGAACAGCCTCCACCAGACCCAGAGCGCCCCCAAGACCGTGTCGGAGACCATGCACCTGCCGCTGCGGATGGCGGCCTTTGCAATGCTGTTCATCGCAATTGGCATCGCGGTCACCCGCTGGCGCACAATCATGGCGGGTCTGACGCTCGAAGCCGCCGCACCGGACCTGCCCACGCGGGCCCCCACCCTGAACCTCCGCGAAGAGGGAGCCTGACATGGAAGAAGCAGTCGGACAGGGAATGATCGTCGGGGGTTGGGAGTACGTCTGGCTCGTCTATGGCGCCACCTGGGCCGTGGCCGTAACCTACACCGTGACTGCCCTCACCAAGGCACGCAAAGCCCTCTCACCCACCTCTGAGGCATCCCGATGAGCACCGAAGCCGCCGCCGCCCCCTCCAACCAACGCCGCATCTTCCTCGTGGTCGCGCTGGCTGTCGCTGGCGCTGCGCTGGCGTTCATCTCGATGGGCAACATCGGTGAGAACCTCGTCTATTACTGGGATGTGGGTCAGCTCTCCGAGGCTGGCGACAAGGCGATTGGCGCCACCATCCGACTCGGCGGTGTGGTCAAGGTCGGCACGGTCGACTGGAAGCCCGACGAAAACCACCTCACATTCGTCGTGAGTGACGGCACCCACGATGTTCCCGTCGAGGCAACTGGCGCCCCGCCCCAGATGTTCCGAGAGGGCATCGGGGTGGTGGTCGAGGGCACAATGACCCAGTCCGGCACGTTCACGAGCGACCGGCTGATGGTCAAGCACTCCAATGAATACCGTGCCCCCGAAGAAGGCATGACTCTCGAAGAGCGAAAGGCGCTCTACGAGACGGTGGAGGAAATGTGATCAGCACTCTTGGGCGAGTAGCCGTCCTGCTCGCCCTGGCCGCTTGCTCCATCGGTGCCGTCACGGGCACCGTTGCTGCTTTGCGCCGCAGCGAGGAAGCCCTCGCGTGGACCCGTCGCATGGCCTACCTGTTCGGTGGCTCGATGGTCTTGGCGACCGTGCTCATGGAGTACGCGCTGCTGACGCACGACTTCAGCGTTGGTTACGTCGCTGAAGTCGGCTCGCTGTCGACGCCGGTGTGGGTCACCATCGTGTCCCTGTGGAGCTCGCTCAACGGGTCCATCCTGCTGTGGGGCTTTGTCCTCGGCCTGTTCATCATCGGGTTCACGGCCAACACCAAGGACCGCTTCCCGGACCACACCCCCTGGGCCCTCGCTGTGGCCCTGGGCGTGGGTGTGTTCTTCACCTTCCTCGTGGCGGGAGTCGCGAACCCCTTCGAGCCCATCTCGCCCGTGCCGCTGGACGGACCGGGGCCGAACCCACTTCTCCAGAACCACATCCTGATGGTCATTCACCCGCCCACGCTCTACCTGGGCTACGTCGGCATGACCATTCCGTTTGCGATGGGCTCGGCCGCGCTGTTGGCGGGCAAGCTCGACGCGGCCTGGGTGCAAGCGCTCCGACGCTGGATGCTGCTGCCTTGGGGCTTTCTCACGGTCGGCATCATCCTCGGCGGCTGGTGGTCCTACGAGGTGCTGGGCTGGGGTGGTTGGTGGGCGTGGGACCCGGTCGAGAACGCGAGCTTCTTGCCGTGGCTGACCGCGACCGCCTTCGTGCACAGCGCGATGATGATGGAGCGCAAGGAACAGCTGAAGGGCTGGACGCTGTCGCTGCTCCAGGCGACCTTCCTGCTGACGCTGCTGGGCACGTTCATGACCCGCTCGGGCGTGTTCAACTCGGTTCACAGCTTCACCCAGTCCCCCATCGGCCCCGTCTTCCTGGGCTTCCTCGCCGTGGCCATGCTGTTCAGCATCGTGCTGTTGGCGGTGCGCATCGACACGCTGGCGCCCGGCAAGGGCGGGCTGGACGGCACGGTGTCGCGGGATGGCGCCTTCCTGCTGAACAACCTGCTGTTCGCGGCCTTCACCTTCACGGTGCTCGTCGGGACCGTGTATCCCCTGCTCAATGAGGCCTTCACCGACAGCCAGATCAGCGTCGGTGCCCCCTACTTCAACCGCATGGCGGCCCCCATTGGCGCGGCCATCGTGTTCATGATGGGCGTCGGACCGGCCCTGCCTTGGGGTCGCACCCAGCCCGCGGTGATGGTCAAGCGCCTCGCGCTGCCCGCCGGCCTCGGCGTTGCCGTCTCCGGGATTGCTCTCGCGATGGGCTTTGTCGACTTCTGGCCGGTGCTCACCTATGGGCTGAGCACCTTCGCCTTTGTCGTGACCATCCAACAGATCATCGAGCCCGCCCGGGCACGGTCCAAGGCCCTCGGCGAGAGCTTCGGCAAGGCCATGGCCACGGTCGCGGTCCGCACGCGGCGTCGCTTCGGTGGCTACATCGTGCACATCGGTGTGCTCTGCATCGCCGTCGCCCACGCCACGGCCACCGCCTACTTGGTCAAGGAACGCGTGACCTTCGTGGAGCACCAAGAGACCGTGGTGGGCGACTATGCCGTCACCTACATCGGGTCGGAGTGGCAGGAACAGCCCCACCGCAACTCGATGGTCGCGCGGTTCAAGGTGACCCGGGACGGTCGGGACCTCGGCACGGTGGAGCCCCGGCTCAACCACTACAAGTCCATGGGCAGCCCCATCGGCACCCCCGAAGTGCGCTCCGGGCTTGATGAGGATCTATACCTATCCCTCATCAACGTGGACTCGGCGGCCGGCACGGCGTCGCTGGAGATCCTGATCCAGCCGCTCGTGTGGTGGCTGTGGTTTGGTGGCGGCGTGATGGGCTTCGGCACGCTCGTCGCCGGCTTCCCCAACATTCGGCGTCGGAAGCGCTCCGCTCAGCCGGTGCTCGACGACGTGCGCGCAGCGGGGAAGTAGACCATGGGCGTCAACTGGAAGGTGCTCGCGGTGGGCCTGGCGCTCACCGTGCCGCTGGTCGCCACCCTGGCCACAGGATTCGGCAAGCAAGTCAAGGCCGTCAGCAACAACCTCGAAGGCCGCGAAGCGCCGGTCTTCACGATGGAAGTGCTCGGCGATCGTGACCAGACGGTCGATCTCGGAGACCTTCGGGGCAAGCCCGTGGTGCTCAACTTCTGGGCCACGTGGTGCCAGCCCTGCAAGATTGAGCATCCCCACCTCATCAAGGCCGCCCAGGACTACTCCAAGCGTGGGGTCACCTTCTACGGTGTGCTCTACAGCGACGAGCCCGACAACGCCGCGCGCTTCCTCAAGAGGGAAGGCCAGCCGTTTCCGGTTCTCTACGATCCCGCCCAGCGGGTTGCCATCGACTACGGTGTGACCGGGGTGCCCGAGACCTTTGTGATCGACCGTGACGGACGAATCGTGCACAAGTTCAACGGGCCGCTCAGCTACATGGCGCTGGCCGAGGTGCTGGAGCCATTGCTGTGATTCCCTTGCTCATGCTGATGCTCGCCGTCAGCGCCCCCGTGTTCGCCGAAGATGGTGGCTCCCGCAGCGCCAGCGAGGCCGCCCCACTCGACGAACCACCAGCGGGTCCGCCCCTGTCCGGTGACGAGGCCACCCAAGAAGCCCGGCGCATTGCGTCCGGACTGCGCTGCCCCGTGTGTCAGGGCCTCAGCGTCGCCGACTCCAACGCCGACGCCGCGCGGGCCATGAAGTCCCGCATCGATGAGCTGGTCACCCAGGGCTACACCGAAGACCAGATCGTCGACTACTTCGTGGACCGCTACGGCGAGTTCGTGCGGCTGGAACCGGAAGCCGAAGGCATGAACCTTGTGCTCTGGCTGCTTCCCGGGGGGCTCGTGCTCGGCGGACTGGGCTGGCTGTTGACCTCCGGACGCCGCCGGGAAAACGAGCCTGGGCCGGACGCAGCGCCGCCGGAGCCTGCCGCAGCGTCCGCCGATCCCCACCGGGCCGCTGTCCTCGCTGACGTGGGCCCGCCGCCCATCGGAGGCCGGGCATGAACGGCTTTGACTGGAATGCCTGGGGACCGCCGCTGGTGGTCCTCGCTGCAGGGCTCGTCGTGGGGGCCTTCCTGGCGCTGCGCTCTCGCAAGGACAGCTCTCAGGCGGTCGTCGCAGACCAGAGCCGCAGCCGCCGAGCGGTCCTCGAGGCCAAGAAAGCGGCCCTCTACAACCAGATCCGCACCCTCGATGCGGACGTCGAGAAGCTTGACCGTGCACGCTTTCTGGCGGAGAGAGAGGCGCTGGTGGCCGCGGCGACCGACGTGGTCCGGGCGCTCGATGCCCCCGATGAGGCCCCCGCTCCCGAGCCTGAGACCACCACCACCGAGACCGACGGGCGGGCGCTCAAAGCGGGCTTGTGGGTGGCCGGTGTGATGGTCTTCTTTGGGCTGCTGGGCATGTTCCTGACCGAGTTCAGCAGCCAGCGCAACCAGGGTGACTCCCTCACCGGCAACATCGCCACCGGGGTCGCGGAGCGCGAGTCCGCCGAAGTTCTCGCCGCCCGCACACTGCTCGAGACCGAGCCCAACAACCTCGAAGCGCTCAACCTCATCACCTACGAAGCGCTGATCAGCCGCCAGCTCGACGAAGCGATGGCGATGCTCGACCGGGCCCGGGCCATCGATCCCAACAACGCCGATGTGGCGTGCCATCTGGCCATTCTGCAGCTCAGCGTGGGCATGTTCGACAAGGCCGACGAGGCGATCAGCGCGGCGCTCCAGGCCCAACCGGACCGGGGACGCTACCACTTGTGGCTCGGGCTGCTGCGGATGTACCAGAACCGCACGGACGAGGCGATCGTGGCCATCGAGAAGTCCCTGGCACTGGGCATTCGCACCGATGAGCAGAACTTCGCCCGCTCGCTGTTGGCCGAAGCCCGCAACCCCCAGCCCGCCGCAACCCCAGCCAGCGTCACCACCACCCCGGCGGGCCAGCCCACCTACTCCGGTCCGGACTCCGGTCCGGTCAAGCTGAGCGGCACGGTCCAGCTCGCCGACGGCACCGAAGACATCGCCGGCCGCACGGTGTTTGTCATGGTGTACCCGAGCGCCGATGTGCGGATGCCCCTGGCCACCCTGAAGCTGGCCGTGGCCGACCTTCCCTTCACGTACAGCTTCTTGGAAGGCCACGCGATGCAGGGCGCCCCTTGGCCCGACACCGTCTGGGTGACCGCCAAGATCGACGCCGACGGCAGTGCTGGAAGCTCTGCGGGTGACGTGACCATCGAGCGGGCAGGCCCCATCACCGTCGGCGCCCCCGGCCCCACGCTCGCCCTTCCTGGCGCTGGTGCGGCGGCTGCGCCCCCCGAGGCCCCCGCCCCACCCGACGCCAACGCCATCTTCTATGCGGGTGCCGGTGGTGGCCCCGTTCAGCTCGCGGGTCGGGTCGCCCTTGCCGACGGCGTCGAAGTCCACGGTGACCGAGTGGTCTACTTGATCGTCTATGGCGCCGCGACCGGCGGACGGCCAGTGGCGACCGCACGCCTCAAGGCTGCTGACCTCCCGATCGCGTTCTCGTTTGAGCAAGGCCACGCGATGACCGGCGGTCCATGGCCGGAGCAGTTCTGGGTGAAAGCCCGGGTCGACGCCGATGGATCTCCCGGGGCGAGCACGGGAGATGTCGACAGCCCAATTCTAGGTCCGCTGAAGCCAGGCACGGTTGATGTCGAGCTGACCCCCGGTGCGCCCTAAGCCCGACGACGAACACCCGTGCGTGCAAAGCACCAATGGCACGGTCTTCTTCTCACCCCTTTCCTTTCACAGGACCCCCAGTCTCCACACGCGGTGGTCGGCGCCGGTGCTATTGTGCGCCAGCCGTGCCCATGCAATGAGGACAAGTGATGCCAACCTGCCCCCGCTCGCGCGTCGCACTTCGAGCGACCGTCCTGGTGCTGGCGGTCTCGGCCTGCGGCCACGATGTTGCGGTCACCAAGGTGGACCGGGACGGCGATGGCTCCCCAGCGGGGGAGGACTGCAATGACGCGCGGGACGACATCTTCCCGGGCGCCACGGAGATCTGCGACGGTCTGGACAACGACTGCGACGGCGAGATCGACGAAGCGCTGGACGTGGTGCGGTACCCGGACAGCGACGGCGACGGCTTCGGGGACCCGTCCCGACCCCAGACCTCGTGCGCCCCCGATGGCTCCTACATCGAGGACAACACCGACTGTGACGACGACCTCGCCGAGGTCAACCCTGACGCCGTCGAGATCTGCGATGGACTCGACAACAACTGCGACGGCGAGACCGATGAGGGCTTGTCGGAGATCTGGTACCCGGACGCCGACGGGGACAGCTTCGGCGCCGGGGACGCCCCCACATCGTTCTGCGAGGCCCCCGGCGACGGCTGGCTGAAGGACACCGCCGACTGTGATGATGGCGACCCCCTGATCAACCCCACAGCTGACGAAGTCTGCGACGACGGCATCGACCAAGACTGCAACGGCAGCGACACCCACTGCACCATCTACGGCGACCTGCAGCTGGACCGCGATGCCGACATCGCCCTGGTGCCCGCCGGGGATGGGCACATGCTCGGTGCCGCGGTGGACTTTGTCCAGGATGTTGATGGAGACGGTCTTCCCGAGATCTTGGTGGGATTGTCCGGCGCAAGCAGCGGTGCAGTGAGCGCAGGCGGCGCAAGCTTGGTGGAGCTGGACGCCACGACGACCCGAGGGCTAGTCGATCTGTCGACCACGGCCGGCTCCGGATGGCGCAACCAGTCTGTCACCTACAACCGGCGCAACGGCCGCATGGGCATGGCGGTGGCCGGGATCGAGGACCTCAACGCCGATGGATACGCGGAGTTCGCGGTCATGGCACCCTTGTCCATCGAGCACGAACTAGAGGGCGGCGACGTCCACTTGTTCAGCGGGGCGGCCACATCGGGCACCACCCTGAGCGTCTCAACCATGGGTCTCGTCATCGCGCCCAATGGCCGAAACCGTGACCTGGCGAGCGTTCTCACCGTTGCCGGCGACCTGAGTGGGGATGGATTCCCGGACCTCGCCCTGGCCATGACCGGCGCCACCGTCACCACCGGTGGCAGCGAAGGCGGCCTCTTCATCTACCACGCGTGTCCAGAGGGCATCGGCGGCTGTGTGGATCTGGACGGGGATGGCACCGTCGACCCCACCGCACCATGGGTGGGCGGCACCATTGGCCACAGAGACGGTGCCGACGGCATCTTGACCGGACGGGGGACGACGGATCGGGCCGGCACCGCGATGGACGCGGGCTTCGACTTCAACGGTGATGGCATGCCCGATGTGGCCGTGGGCGCACCCGGTGTGGACGGTGCCGGGGCGGTCTATCTGGTGCTGGCCTACCCCTACGTGTCCGACTACCTCGACAATGCCGCCGATCTCACGCTCACCGGTGCGGCCACCGGGGACGAGGCCGGCGCGGCGCTCGCCCGGGGCACGGATCTGGACCAGGATGGCTACGATGACTTGATCATCGGCGCTCCCGGGGCCGACAGCGAGACGGGGGCGGTCTACCTGCTGCTGGGGCGGGGCGACGCCGAGCTGAGCGGCTGGGACCCGGCCGTGGGGCTCGACACCCTCGACGGCAGCGCGGTCGGCGACGCTCCAGGGGACCGCTTCGGCGCCAGCCTCGCGGTGGCCGGCGACCTCAACGGCGACGGGTTCGCCGAGCTGTTGGTCGGTGCGCCCTACGCTGATCCGGACGGGGTCATCGACGCCGGACTGGTGCGCATCTTCCGAGGACCGCCAGCGTCTGGCGCCGCATGGGACATCCACGCCACCGCGACCGGCACTGAAGCCGGCGGCTTGGTCGGCAGCGACATCGCTGGGGGAACCGACACCAACCTGGACGGCTACGACGACGTGCTCATCGGCGCTGCCGGCTTCGATGGTGGCGGCCGAGCCTTCTTGTTGCTGGGCGGCTTCGCGCCCTGAACCGAGCCGGATCTGAGGCAGCTCAGTTCAGCGCTGCGTCTGCCGCAGTCCTTCAGCAGATCCCGCATGAGCACTCGCTCGGGGCGGGTGACGGGTCGCAGGCTCAGCAGCCCGACCCAAACCCGCGCGCAAGGCAGCGAGGCTTGGCCCCTAGGCCGGCGCGTCGAGAAAGCGCTCCAGCGCCAGGCGAATCTGGGTGATGCCGTAGCCGCGCTCCACACTCACCCAGGGCACGCCGGCATCCCGACACGCGGGAATGATGATTCTGTCAACATCGTGGCCAATGAACCGGCGCAAGATGATGACCAGCTCAACCGAGCCGCCGGCCACCGCGCTGGCCGCCCGCTGGACATTGCGACCATGGTCGGTGGTGTGCCAGTCCAGGCTCTCCAGCTCGAAGGCGTCCCGAATCCGGTCCCGGGCTTCGGCCCGCAGGTCCCCCCCAATGATGGCCGCACTGCGCCCCCGGACTCTGTCCCACAATGCCCAGTCCTGGGGCAATGCCGCTGACGCCGACCCGAGCTCGGCCTCGCTGGCTTCGTCGTCCATCTCCGCTTGCCGAATCGCCTTACGCAGCTTCTTGTAGCGCGCATGCTTGCGCAACACGTCCGGGAACTCCGCCGCGACCCGCACCAGTCGTGGATCTTCGGGATCGATGTCGGCATCCAGTGCCGAGTCCAGCGCCGCCACCGTCTCGACCTCATTCGCCGCGTCCTGCTCCGCCAGCGCCGTGAGATCGGCGAGCACCCGCTCGGGATTGGGGGACTCCGACTCGGGCAACACTTCCCGCTCCAGCATCTCCCACCACTGCTGGGCGTCTTCACGCCACGACGCCAGCTGGGGCCGGTGGTCCCGCATCAGCCCAAAGACAAAGCCAGGCCGCTCTCGCTTGGAGAAGCCCGTCATGGTCGAGAACACGCGGTCCAAGGTCTGGAGGTCACTCGTCGGCCAGCCGGTCAGATCGACCTCGTCTTGGAGGTGCCGCGACCGCGCGACGATGTTGCCCACCATGGCGCGCTGGGCATCCCGGCCAATGCCGTTCCAGATCCCCTGTTGCACTTGGTCGATGGCCGCCTCAATCCGCGACAGCTCGGTGCGGGGGTCGGTCCACGAGGGGGCTTCCCGCAGGGCATCCAGCTCCGCTTCCAAGCTCAAGTCGGCTTCTTCCACGCCTCGGGGGTCACTCTGCACCGCCCGCGACCAAGTCGGCCCCACCCCCACTTGAGACAGCCGCTCGATCTGGGCAAGCTCCGCAGGCGGCCCCGTCGGGACCGCAGGGGCCGGGGCCAAAGCCGGCGCGGGCATCGGGCTGTGGACGGGGGCGACCATCCGTGCCACGCCGGACCGCGGGGACGCCTGCGCTTGAACCTGGCCACCGTTGAGCATCACGGCGAGCCCCGCGCGGGCCCACTGCATCAACAACGCATCTCGCCGGTCGCGCAGTGGCGACAACCCATCGAAGTCTTCCGCAGTCGCCATCGGACTTGCCGCCGCCCGCAGGCCCCTCTCCAAGGCACCTTGCGCGTCGAGAACCTCGTCCTGCAACCGCAAGAAGGCAACCTCTGGCAGTGGCTGGGGCGGAGGAGGGGGCAACGACTCGCTGGACATCGGGGCTCCATGAAGGCAAGCAGGGGCATGACGCAAGGGACCGGTGCGAACACCGCATCCCAGACTCAGCGGGAGGGCACGAGATGGACAACTCGGACAGCAGTGCGCGGTGGACACAGGCGGGCAGCCTGCTCGGGCTCATCGGCGTCGGGGCCGGGGCCTTCGGAGCACACGCACTGGAGGACCTAGTCTCGCCCGAGCGTGTGGCAGTCTGGGAGACCGCCTCTCGCTACGCGATGTATCACGCCCTCGCACTGGTGGCGGTGGGGCTCCGGGCCCAGTCCGTCGACTCCCCGCACCTGCACCGCGCAGGCATGGCCTTTCTGGCCGGGGCGGTGCTGTTCAGCGGCACCCTGTTCGCTTTGGTCATTCTGGACCTGCCGATTCTGGGCGCGGTCACGCCGCTGGGCGGACTCAGCCTCATGGTCGGCTGGGTGCTGCTCTTCTTGTCCGGCCGGGCCAGACCCGCCGGGTGAGCGCCCGCAGCTCGTCCGGATGAAATGCGCACCAATACATCGACAACGCGGCCGCACTGAACGGACCCACATCCATGAAGATGTGGATGCCCACATGCAGCAACAGCCCAAAGCCCACCATCCAGCTGCGCAGATCGACCCGGTTGGCCAGGGCCCGCAGCCGGCCGGGACGTGTGCGGGTGTGGCGGAAGTACAGCGCCAGCACGAACAACCCGCCGCCGACCTCAAACAGCCATGTCATCAAGGTCGCGAGCTGGGTCAGCGGGTACACCCAAGCCGCCGCCTCGGTGTTCATCCGGCGCCAGCTTGGCTGTTGCAGAATGTAGTACAGCGCGGACAGGTCCCCCCCGGGCAACCAGTGGGCCGACACCTTCTGAAACCCCGTGGACGCGTACATCACGGCCAGCTGGCCCACCATCAAGTAGCGGGGCCAAGCGGGCACCGCTGTGGGGTCGGTCCATCGCCCAGTTCGCCACCGCGCAGCCACCGACAGCGTCTGATCAGATTTCGCGAGAACAAGCAACCACAGTGCATTTGAGATGAGGTGGTCATAGCTTCCACCCGTGTGTGGGTTGACCCAAGCCAACGCCAGAAAACACTGCAATGCAACGAACGCCGAGACCCGCCCCCAGACACCGAGCGCCAGCGCCGCCGACCCCGCCAGACCCACCACCGTCAGCGCCAGGATGAGCTGCGGGTCCGGTCCACCCAGGGCCGCCACCAGCCACGACCCGCTGGTCGAGTAGTGTCGGTACCCCCCATGCGCCACATCGAACCACAGCAGCGGGGCGAGGCCGGCCCACCACACGCTCGCGATCGACCAGAACGTCACCAGCCCCAACCCCATGCGAGTCAGCGCCAGCGCAGTTGCCGGCTCCCGATGATCCAGCACCGCCACCCACCGTGCCCACCGCCCGTGGGCGTCGACAGTGTCGGTTTCAACCTGTTTCTGGACTGGTTCCGCCAACGCGCCATCCCTGCTCTCAGCCCGGTAGCCCGTTCCTTGGAGGTCCGGCATGCACCTTGGTGTGCCCGCGACGGTCTCCCATGCCCTACAATGCGCCACCTGTACCCGAGCCCGCCTCGACACCAGAACCTGGAGCATCGTCCCCATGAAGAACGACCCGAGCAAGTCCATCGGTCAGATGCTGCTCAAGCGCATCAAGGCGTCCCCCTCGGCTTGTGCCATCCGCCACAAGCAAGGTGGGACGTGGCACGACGTCTCTTGGTCCGCCCTCGGCAAGCGCATGGAAGCCATCGCATCCGGCCTGCTGACCTGTGGCGTAGATCTCCCCGATCGCGCTGCCATCGCCATTCTCGGCAATACCAGCGCCAGCTGGATCGCGTGCGACTTCGCCGCGTTGTCCGTCTCGATGCGCACCGTGCCCGTCTACGCAACCCTGCTTCCCCCCGAAGCTGGCTACCTGCATGTCGACACGGAAGCCGTGATCTGCATTGTCGAGAACGGCGCCCAGCTCAACAAGGTCCGCGCCCTTCGCAAGGGCTTCACGTTCTTCGACACCGACTACGGCCCCGAGGCGGTGAAGCTCCAGCACCTCATCGTCATGGACCCCACCGGCGTGGCGCCTGCGGACGACTGGGAGAGCCTCGCCGACCTCGAGAAGCGCGGCACCGAGAAGCTTGCCGAGACCGCCGCTGAGCGCGCCCGCCGGTCCGATGACCAGGGCCGGGGCGACACCGCGACCTACACCTACACCTCGGGCACGACCGGCCCGCCCAAGGGTGTGATCCAGACCAACGCCAACATGCTGTCCATGCTGGAACAGGCCGACGACACCGGGCTCATCAACTCCGGCATGAGCGAAGGTGGGCTGTTTCTGTTCCTCCCCCTCGCCCACAGCTTCGGCCGCCTGATCGAGCTGTCTGGACCGTTCTTTGACGCCCCCATTGTCATCGCCACCATTCCCACCCTCGTGGCGGACCTGACCGAGACCCGCCCCGGCTTCTTCCCGGCCGCCCCCCGCGTGTTCGAGAAGATGAAGGCGAAGATCGAGACCAAGGCCGCTGGCGCCAAGGGCATCAAGAAGACGCTGTTCGAGTGGTCTTTCGCTGTGGGCCACGAGACCGTGCCCTACCGGTGCGCCGGCCAGCCTCTGCCCGGCTTGCTTGGGCTCAAGTTCAAGCTCGCCGACAAGCTCGTGCTGTCCAAGGTGAAAGCCGCCCTCGGCTTTGACCGCTGCCTCGCGCTGCTGTCTGGCTCGGCGCCCCTCAATGCCGAGGTCCACGAGTTCTTCTTGGCGATGGGCCTCGACCTGCTCGAAGCCTACGGCCTCACCGAGACCTGCCCCGGTCTGACCGCCAACTTGCCCGGCAAGATCAAGGTCGGCACGGTTGGCCTGCCCATCGGCAAGGTCCAGATCAAGATTGCCGAAGACGGCGAGATCTTGGCCAAGGGTGAGAACATCACCCAAGGCTACCTGAACCGCCCCGAGGCGACCGCAGAAGCCTTCGACGACGACGGCTGGTTCCACACCGGCGACCTGGGCTCGATGGACGCCGACCGCTTCGTGAAGATCACCGGTCGCAAGAAGGAGCTGATGAAGACCAGCGGCGGCAAGTACATCATGCCGGCCAAGCTGGAAGGCAACCTGAAGCTGCTGCCGATCATCCAGGAAGCCGTGACCATCGCCGACACGCGCAACTATGTCACCGCGCTCATCGCCATCGACCCCGAAGAGCTCAAGGACTGGGCCGCCCAGACCGGCAACCCGGACGATCCCCAGAGCGACGCGACCAAGGCGGCCGTGCAAGCCCACGTGGACCACTGCAACAAGGGCTTGGCCAGCTACGAGACGGTCAAGTACTTCCGCATCGTGCCGCCCATGACCACCGACAATGGCCTGCTGACGGCCTCTCTCAAGGTGAAGCGCAAGGTGGTCCTCGACCGCTTTAGCGACCTCATCGCCGAGATGTACGACGCCAAGCTGAAGCGGAAGTAGCGCGGGCCGGGCGGGACTGGCCTCTCACGGTCAGTCCCGCTCCAGCTCGACGACCCGCGCGCCGGTGAACTTGCCTTCGGGTCGGTTTCCGGCGCGGACTTGTTTGGGGGAGGGCGTGCGTCGCTTGAACCAGCGCACCCGCACCGCGGTGGCTTCGGGGAAGTCGGTGCCGGCCTGGGTCGCGATCCAGTCCACCAGCTCGACAAAGGCCGCCCGGTAGGACTTCCATGAGTAGCGGAACAGCGCCGACCGAAAGCGATGGTGCTCGAACGCCTCGGCCCGCCAAGAGTGCTCGGGGTCGAGCTGGGCGTAGATGGTCTGCCATTCGCCATCCACGCGCACCTGCACCTGCAACGTGGCGGGATGGAGGTGGGGGGCCACGAACATCCGCCAGCTCTGGTCCGCGCCCAGGTAGCGAAAATAGGGCCGGAACGGGCGCAACACGGTGCGGCGGGCGTCGAGCCAGCCCTTCGCAAACGAGAACAGCACGTCCTCGAACTCCCGTTGGGACGGGAACCACCCCACGCGCGACAGACGCTGCCGCCACACCCCCAGCTCGGCTTGCACCGTCGGATCGGACCACGCGCTTCGGTTGAGCCCACCCACCGGCGCCGGCACCGACGCCAGGCACACACCGGCCACATGCAGGGTGATCAGCCCGGCCCGAACGTGCTTCCACAGCGCAGTCTTGGGCATCGGACAACCTCCGCAGTGCAAGGGGGAGACAGGGGGGGCAGGCACAGCCGGTGCTATGGTCCCAGATGCGCGGGGCCCACCCTTGGCCTCGCGCGTGGGGTCAGATGCAAGGGCAGATCAGCGGAACCGACGGACAGCGCTACGAGCTCGTTGGCGAGATCGGTCGCGGTGGCTTCGGCACGGTCTATCGCGCAAAGATGCGTGGCAGCGGTGGATTCGAGAAGACGGTCGCCCTGAAGGTCCTCAACCCCGAGGTCGCCGCAGAACCGGGCTTCGCAGAGCGACTGCGCGATGAGGCCCGCATCCTGGGGCTGCTCCAGCACCGTGCGATCGTGCGGGTGGACGACCTGATCCAGCTCGACGGCGCGTGGACGGTCGTGATGGAGCTGGTGGGAGGCACCGACCTCAAGCGCATTGTCGGCGCGGGGCCCGTGCCCGTCGGACCGGCGCTCGAGATCATCGAAGAAGTGGCCAGCGCCCTCGGCAGCGCGTTTTCGGCCACGGGCAGCACCGGCAACCCCGTCCACCTGATCCACCGCGACATCAAGCCCAGCAACATCCACCTGACCGCCGCCGGCGAGGTGAAGGTCCTCGACTTTGGTGTGGCACGGGCCGAGTTCCAGCAACGGGAGAGCGTCACCCGGTCCCTGTTCTTTGGATCGATTGGCTACATGGCGCCCGAGCGACTCGATGGCATCGACTGCCACGCCGGCGATGTCTACAGCCTCGGGAGTGTGCTGGTTGAGCTGATCACCGGCGAACCCACCGGACGCACCAGCGCCCACCCCGAGCGCCACGAGACGATCCGCACCGCTGCACTCCACAAGCTGTGGACCGCGTGTCCGGACGAAGGCCTGTACGAGCTCGCCGCCCGCTGCCTCGCCTACCTGCCCGATGCCCGGCCGACTGCCCGAGACTTGGCCCGGGACGTGCGCCAGCTTCGCGCCCGCCACCGGGAACCTTGGCTGCGGGACTGGGCCGAGACCACCGTGCCCCCGCTGATGATCGCCCCCACCCTGGCCGTCCCATCCGGCGCATCCCACGCCAGCGCCGCCGAGCCGCTCCCCCCGGTGGATCCCGCCGCCGTGGTCGAGGACATGCCCGCCAGCGGCTCCCTCGTGCGCCCCTCCGGCCGCAGCCCCTCCGCCGTGCTCGCCGTGTCGGTGGCCATCGGGTTTGCCGTGGTCCTGATGGTCTCGGCTGCTGCGGTGGGCATCGTGATCCAGCTTCGGTCCGACAGCACCACCGCCACCGCACCTCCGGCGCCGACCCGGGGGGCCCAAGCCCTCGTGGATGACGACGACGTCGACATTCTCGCTGATATCGAAGAAGCTCCGGTCGAGGTTGTGCCCCCCAAGCCCGCCGCTTCCCAGAAGCCGCCAAGCACCCCCACACGAACCACGGCCCCGGCGCGCCAGCCCGAGCCCGAACCTGATCCCCAACCGGCCGAGCCCGCCCCGCCCCCAGAGACCAAGCCCACCGGCCGGGTGCAGGTCACCGGTGATGTCGCCAGCATCCAGCTTGTCGGCCAGGATGGGACCTTCGGCCCTGGCTCGGTGCCCGCCGGCAACTACCGCATCTTGGCCCGGTTTGGCGACAGCGACACCCCGGTCCAAGCCGGCACGGTGGTCGTGAAGAGTGGCGGTGTGGTGACCCTCAGCTGCCGGGGCGGCCTGCGACGGTGCACTGTCCGTTAGGCCGACGGCGGGGGCCACACCCCTGCCATCCAGACACCGGGACACGCCATGGGTCGAAAACGCAAAGCCGCACGCGGTTTTCAGTGGGTACGTGAGGACGTGGAGGGGGAGGCGATCGAGTCCCCCTACCGCCTCTCCCACCGAGAGATTCAGAGCGAAGACTCCGACGTCGAGGACCTTGTCGAGGAGCTCATCGCGCTGTCTCCGGACCGGCGAGAGCTGCTCGACACCGACCGCGAATTTAAGGACGCCCTCGAAGAGGTCAACCGACTGGAGGGGTCCGCACGGGCCCGCATGAAGCGACGCATCAAGCGCCTCGCCCGGGCCCATGAGCTCGAAGACCTGCGCCAGGCGCTCATCGACGAGACACCCGAGGAGGTGCGGCTGCGGGGGCTCGAGCGCTGGCGGGAGCGCATTCTGGGCGAAGGCGACGACGCCATCCAGCAGTTCATCGACGCCCACGACGGCGTGGACCGCCAAGATCTCCGCAACCTCGCCCGCATCGCATCCCGCACGGACGACGCCGGGCAGCGGGCAAACCGAAAGCTGTTCCAGCTCTTGAAGTCCAGCACGGCGACAGCAGCGCCGATCTGATCGTTTCTGCACCGAAGCCCGCCCCGCCTCGCCCCGCCAACACAACGAAGCGATACGTGGCCGGTGACCTTCCCCAGCACGGGATTCCCATGCGATGCACCCCGGCCTTCCTGCTTCTGTTCGTCCCCGGCCTTGGCTGGGCAGCAGATGGAGGGACCCATGTCGATGCGACGGTCTACACAGACTTCCCGGTGAGTGTGGGCATCCGCAGCACAATCGAGACGCCCCAGCGCCTCCGGTTCTCCGCGTCGGCGGGTGCATTCCCTAGCCCCTACCTCGACACAATCCAAGGCATCGCGACCAGCGCCGGCTGGTACTCAGATGCGCTGGCCACGGTGATCGACACCGCCCTGTCACGGGCGTGGATGATGCAGTTCCAAGCGGGCTGGCGGCCCATCGAGGACCGGGGCTTCACTGTGATGGGCGGCTACATGCCGGTCTTCGCGGCCGGTGGGGACGCCTCGTCGACCGACATCACCGCAGCGATGACCGAAGACCAGACCGAGGGCGAGGGCGAAGAGTCGGATGCCCACCACCTCAAGTCACGCATCCACTTGGTGACGGTGCAGCTTGGCTGGGAGTGGCTGCTGGCCGAGCGCTTGGTCCTCCGCAGCAGCGTGGGCGGCGCGTTTACCGTGGGCTCCCAGACCGAAGCGACCGCCCTGAGCACCGCCACCTCGGACCGGCCGGGCCGCGAAGCCTTGCAGTCTGTCGGCATCGAGGCGCTCGAAGCCTACCTCGACAACACCTACCAGAGCTATGTCCACACCGCGACCCTCGGTGTGGAGGTCGGCTATCGGTTCCGCTGAGTCGGGTGCGCCCCAGCGGGAGGCCCATGGACGTCCGCCGCCTCGACCGCGCAGGCATCGCCCTGTGTGCACTGTTGCCGTTGGTCGTCGAAGGCCTGACGCTGCCGCCGGGACTGGTCGTGGATGGCGACGCGGCCGAGCTGGTGCTGGTGGCCGCACATGACGGCGTGGCCCATGCGCCGGGCTACCCGCTGTGGACCGCCCTCGCCCGGACGTGGCTGCTGCCTGGCATCGGCCCCCCCGCCGTGGCCTTGGCCGCGCTGAGCACCGCACTCCTTGCTGTGGCGACCGTGGCCGTGCGCAGCATGTTGCGCAGCCTGGGCTGCGGCCCGGCCCCCGCGACCGCCCTCGCGCTCAGCATGGCCTTTCTGCCAGGCATCTGGCGGGTGGCGGTGCGACCCGAGGTCTACACGCTGGACCTCGCCCTGTGCGCCGGGGCACTGGCGCTGGCCTGGAAGCCGGGTCCACGGGCCGCGTTCTGGGCCGCTGTGCTCGCCACCGCGGCAGTCTTCCACCGCCCCACTGCGCTGCCGGTGCTGCTCCCCGTCGGCGTGCTCCTCCGAGGCCGATGGTCCGTCAGTGGTGTCTTGTTCGGCACTCTGACCGCTGGCCTCGGCTACGCCCACCTGGCTTGGCGTGCAGCCCACCCGGGAGTCTGGGTCCCCCCAGAGCTTGACGAAGGCTGGGTCGCCTACCTCACCGGGGGTGTGCACAACGGGGGCTTCACCGGGGCCCGCCCTCCCCTCTCCCAGCTCGCACTCGCCGCCAAGAACACTGGACTACAGGGCATTGTCGCGGCACTGGGAGTGTTCTGTTTGCCCCTGCTCCCCCGTCGCCTCGGCGGGCCAATGCTCACCTGGGCCGCCCTTGTGCTCGCTTGGCTGGCCTTGTGGACGGTGGACGACCCCGAGGTCTTTGCACTGCCGCTCAGCCTTCTCGGCACCCTGGGCTTCGGTGCGCTTCTCGCTCGTCTGCCCCGACTTCGCCGCACCGCCCTGTGGATGGGTGTGCCCCTGGTCATGGCGGCCATGAACGGCGACGCCGCCCGCCTAGAGGATGCCCGGCGGCAACACCAACGACTGCAAGACGTCCTGAACGCCGTCCCCGACGATGCCCTCATGGTCTGTGGCGACTGGTCTTGGCGGACCGCACTGGTGGCTGCCCGGCTGGACCGTGGCCATGGCCCCCAGATCGCCCCACCGCCCACTGAAGCCGAGCTCGTGTCGGCTTGGCTGGCGCCGGGCCACCCGGTGTGGCTGCCCGAAGAACGCCGGACCGTGCTGACCACCGGGGTGTTGTGGACCCGCGACATTGAGCTGTTGCTGGTCCTGCGGGATGCCGGCGTGCCCCTCCGCAGCGGGCCAACAGGGTTCTGGCAGGCCACGTCCCTCCAGCCCTGAGTCCGCCGGCAAGGGGCGCATGCCGAGAGCACCGTCGGCCGCGCACACTCGTAGCGGCCCACTTGCGCCCACAGTCAGCTCAGTCGCGAACCGCCGCGATGTCGGCGAGGCACGCATCCTTGAAGATGACCGTCTCGCCAGACGTGGCCACCTCCGACGCAAACTGCAAGAGCTCAACACTGCCTTCGTTGGCCCAATACATCACGCAGCGGTTGTCGGTGCAGTGGGCGCCGTGGGCCTCGTCGTGGTGGTCCGAGGTCGCAGGGATGCCATTGGCCACCAAGCCAATCGCGTGACCAAACTCATGAATGAGGGTGGTCTGTTCCGAGAATGCAGCGGAAGCCTCGATCGGCGAGAGGTTGCGGAGCACTGGCTTGAAGACGGCGAGCACGCCGGTGTCGCCGATGGACACACCGATCACACCCCGGTCTTCTTCCCCGTCCACCACGTAGTAGCCGTCCAGCCAGACCGCATAGTAGGTGACCGTGTCCCCGGCGCTGTGCTCATCCCGGTGGGCATCGGCCAGATCGAGGATGTGGTCCACGTCCCACGGACCGCTGCCCAACACACCCAAGTCTTCCATGCCATCGAGGGTGTGGGGCACAGTGACCGTCACATCGGGGCCAAAGACCGCCGCTGCGTTGACATCAAACAGCTCCCAGATGTCGCTCGAAGGCCCGTAACCGCCCACATACGGCTCCGCGCCGGAGTCGTGGTCAATCTCCATCACCACCTTGGTGACGGCTTCAGAGAAGGTCTCGTCGACGCCGGGCTGGTCGTCGCCTCCGCTGCTCGATGCGGAGTCCTTGTCACCGGAACACGCAAGGGACAGGGCGCTGAGCACCACAACAACAACTGAACACTGGCGTCTCGACATCAATCCCCCAACCGACACACCGAACAGCGGCGTGCCTCGGACCCCCTATTCCAGCGCCCAACCCAAGCCCAACCGCCCACCGTCCTGCACAGGCGGCGTTCCTGATTGTTGCGCCGCCACGCTGTCTTTGCTCAACGCATCGGCCGGCCGCCGAGCACCACCACACCCGTCGCTGCACCCCGCGCCGCGGTCGCGCTCACAGGGCTGGCCTCTGTCGAACGAGAGGCAAGCGCGGCGCCGAGAAGGCCGACCACCACAACCACACCAAGGGCCGCGACCACGCGGGAGAGGGTACCAGATGACATGCATTGCTCCGGCCGCACGGCCCGCTCCTCAAGCCAACGGACGCAGCCCGCCACATCCCAAGGGCAACCCCAGCAAGGCGACAATTGCGTGCACAGGTGACCAGAGCACGGGCGCCGTGTTCTGATGGAGCATGCCACTCAGGCACCGGAGGCCCCCATGCCCATCGCGGCCGCGATGCTCCAGCTCGCACTGACCACCTTGGCCCACGCAGCGCCCGCGAGCATCGATCTGGATGACCCCCAGCAGTGTGCGGCCTGCCACGCGACGGTGGTGGAGGAGTGGACCCAGAGCATGCACAGCCGCTCCCACGCCGCCAAAGATCCCATCTTTGCGGCCATGTTGGCCGTTCAAGAGCGCAAGACCGGCACGGCGCTGGCCGCCAAGTGCGCCCAGTGCCACAGCCCCCGCAGTCCCGATGCCCTAGACACCGTGGCCGCCAAGACCGGGGTCTCCTGCGCCGCCTGCCACGCGGTCGCCGCAGTTCTGCCCGGTGCCGCCGGTGCCGCTGCCCTCTCCGCCGCCGAGCCCGGCGTGCTGCTGGGCCCCCACGACCTCAAGCCGGGGGCCTCGTCGGTCCACGGAACCGGTGCGGCCCCGCCCCACATGCGCGACGGCACGTCGCTCTGCCTCACGTGCCACGGCAACGTGAACAACTCCAGCGGCGTGGCCACGTGCACCACCGGGACCGAGGCAGAGTCCGCGGGCACCGACTGGCTGTGCACCGACTGCCACATGCAAAAGGTCTCCGGTCCCTCGGGGGCGGTGAGCAAGCGCCGGTCCCACGCCAGCCACAGCTTTCCCGGTCCCCACCCGGCCTGGCTGGCCGACGATGCCACGATGCTCGGCCAGGCGGTCGACCTCAAGGCACACATCGACAATGGCGTACTGTTCGTTAATCTCAACAACACGGCGGGCCACGGGTTTCCGACGGGCTTCCCTGGCCGGCTCGCGTTGGTCAAGGCCCGGGGGCTCGATGAAGCCGGCGCTGTGGTCTGGCAAGCGTGGACCGAAGACCCCATGAAGGAGTCCCCTCAGTCGGTGCTGACCAAGGTGTATGTCGACGACAAGGGCCAGCCCACGCTGCCCCCCTTCGCCGCAAAGCTGGCCAAAGACACCCGCCTCGCCCCCGGCGAACAGCGCACTGTGCGCTACCCGCTGCCCAAGGGTGTCCACACCGTCGAGGTGGAGCTGTTGTTCATGCTTCTGCCCAAGCCCGCGGCCAAGGCACTCCAGCTCGAGGGCACCCCCGAGGCGGCGCCCAAGGTCATCCACCGGGTCACGGCCACCGACGGGGTGGTCCCGGACCCGACGCCTGGCGACGACGAGTAGGTGATCGGTCGCCGAGGTGGCTCCCCCACCCCTGGCGGCGGTAGAGTCCCCCAGTCTTCGACGCGCCCCGTGATGGGCCCGGAGAACCCGTACTTGCCGGTCCGTGCCCCCGTCTTGCGCAGGGACTGCGGTGCCGCCCCCCCTGTGTGAGCGCGCTGTGGTGTTGTTGTTCGCTCTCAGCCTCCAGTCCGCCCTCGCAGCACCGCTGTCGGAGCGCGAGCAGGATCAGCTCAGCCGGCGCATCACCGAAGCCCAAGCGGTGGGACGGGCCCTCGCGCGGGTGCAGAATGACTGGGCGCAGCATGTGTTGTTGGACCCGGTCCCCCCGGACTGCACCGAGCGCATTGCCGCCGACCGTGGTGCCCGGGCCCGGCTGCTGGGTGCGGACTGGCGGGAGCGCCTCGAAGCATTGGCGACCGACCTCCAGAGCGTGGACAACACCCCCTTCGCCACCGCGCTTCAGACCCAGCGCACCGCGTGGGCCGCCGCTGCCGCATGGCAAGCCCACACCATCGAGCCATGGGCCCGCCGCTGCACCCTCACGGTGCTGCCCGGTCCCGGGTTTCCCGAGCCCGGTGGCCCAGTCGAACCGCCCACGCCCGTGGCCATCATCGGCCTGTCCGGCATGATCTGTCCCCAGATGACCCCCGCCAGCCTCGCGGTGGTGGTGGTTGACGGG
This sequence comes from Myxococcota bacterium, assembly GCA_942491145.1. Lineage (GTDB taxonomy): Bacteria > Myxococcota_A > UBA796 > UBA796 > UBA2385 > CAXQUZ01. Next base: position 189,650 of record CALOBC010000008.1, read on the forward strand.
GCGGCCTGCGTTCAGCCGATCGACGCCTGCGACTGCACGCCGCGGCCAGTGCTCCCGGGCGCTGCGCTCCAGCCATGATGCGGCGCTGGCTGCTCATCGCAGGACTTATGGTGCTCTGGGGCGCTTGGTTTGTCGGCGTGGGCTGGCTGCTCCTCATCCCCTCTCTCGACGTGCAGCTCACCCCCCTGCTCGACAACCGGCCCACCACCCTCGTCGCCATCCTGGATGGCCGGGGCCGCCCGATCGACCACTTCGCCGAGGAGCGGCGGGTGTGGGTGCCGCTGCGTGAGCTCCCCGACAGCGTCACCCAGGCGGTGCTGGCCGCGGAGGACCGACGGTTCTGGGACCACCCGGGCGTCGACCCCATCGGCATTCTGCGCGCATTCTGGGAGAACCAGCGGGCCGGCGAAGTCCGCCAGGGGGGCTCCACCATCACCCAACAGCTCATCAAGCTGCGGGTGCTGGACTCCGAGCGCACCATGTCGCGGAAGGTCCGGGAAGCCCTGCTCGCCGTGCGTCTGGAGCAGCTCCAGTCCAAAGAGTGGGTGCTGGAGATGTACCTCAACCAAGTCTACTTGGGCGCCGGAAACCACGGCATGGAGACGGCCGCCCGGGACTACTTCGGCCGCTCCATTCGCGACGTGGATGCCGGTCAGGCCGCACTGCTCGCCGGAGTCATCCGGGAGCCCGGCCGCACCGATCCCCGCACGTCCCCCGTCCGGGCCGCGGCCGGCCGTGCACGGGTGCTCCACAGCATGGTCCAGTCGGGCCACCTCCACGCCGCCGACGCCGAGATCTTCGGCCGAGAGCCCATCTACCCGCCCCTCCGCACGTCCTCCCCGACCGGCCAGCCCGTCGATGCATGGCGAACCCTCGCCCGCCGGGAGCTGCGGGCCTTGTTTGGTGATGACTGGCCCGGCAAGGTGGGGCTCACCGTGCGCACCACGCTGGACACTGACCTCCAGAACGCCGCATCTGAGGCCATTGTCGCTGCCGCGGATGCCATCGAAGCACGCCAGGGCATGCGGGAACCCGATGGTCCCCTCACCCCGGCCGAGCGTGTGGCATTCCTCGATGCTGCGGCCGATCTCCCCCAAGCGGGCACCGGTGGCGGCACCGAAGTCCCCCGCCCCGACCACTGCTTCGCCGCCCTGGCCACCGGCGCCCCCGGGCGGGTGCAAGCCGGCCCCTTCACCTTTCGGCTGGCGCCCGGAGAGCTGAACCGGCGGGTGCGGGCCACATCCCCCTCGGAGCGCCCCCGCACCGTCCGTCGCTGGATGCGCGCCGGCACAATCTGGCGCGTGTGTGTGGTGGCCGCCGACCGGGTGCGCATCGGCCAGCCCCACTGGGTCGAAGGTGCCGCAGTGGTCCTCGAGAACCACACCGGCGAGGTTCTTGCCGCCACCGGTGGCCGGGGCATGGAGCTGGAAGGCTTCCACCGGGGCACCCAGGCCGCACGACAGCCGGGGTCCAGCTTCAAGCCCGTGGTCTATGCCGCGGCCCTCCAGAGCGGGATGACCCGCCGCCACACCGTTCTCGACGCGCCCCTCACCATCCGGGGCAGCGAGCGCACGTGGACCCCCCAGAACTACGGCCGCACCTTCTCGGGGCCCGTGCGGCTGGAAGATGCCTTCGCCCGCAGCCTCAACACAGCAGCGATCCGACTGGTGCAGCGGGTCGGCGCGGACGCCGTGGTCGAAGAGGCCCGCGCCCTGGGCTACCACTCGCCGATGCGGGCCGACCTGAGCATCGCCCTGGGCACAAGCGAGGTGACCGTCCTCGAACAAGCCGTGATGGTGAGCACTCTCGTCAATGGAGGCCGCCGCCGGGACCCCGTTTTTATTCGAGAGATTCAGGACGCCAGCGGCACCGTCTGGCGGGCCGGAGACACCGTCGCCCACCCTGCACTGCCGTCGGTGGTGACCCTGCCCGGGGGCCCCGCAGCTCAGGTCATTCCCGGGGCGGTCGCCCGCCAGGTCGTCGACATGATGCGGGGCGTGGTCGAGCACGGCACCGGTCGGGCGGCACGGCTGGAGGGGGTGCCCCGCATCGGCAAGACCGGCACCACCAGCGACTATGCAGACGCTTGGTACATCGGCGCCACCCCCCGCCACACCATCGCCGTCTGGCTGGGCGCCGACGACCGCACCCCCCTGGGAGACGGCGAGACCGGCGGCCACGCGGCCCTTCCGGCGTGGACCACCATCGCCACCCACCTCGACGGCGACGGCGGACAATTCCCCCTCCCCGACGGCGCCCTGCTGGTGCGGTACGGCCACGGCTGGGCCTCACTTCCCCGAGACGCCCTCGGACTGCGCCACCTCGGCGGGCGCCCACCCACCGGTCCGCTGCCCAGGTTCCCCGGCACACCCTGACGCTTTCCCCGTCCCCATCGCCGATGGCGACTGGATAGCGGACGGTGTGGGAGGGGAACACCATGAACGACGAACTGTTTGACCAGATCGCCGCACTGCTGAGGCGCTTTCGCCGGATGGGCCACACGCGGAACGGGGTGCGCGACACGTGGGCCTACGATGGCCAAGATAGTGACCAGCACGTTGTCTTCGGCATCATGGTGCACGGAGAAGAGTGGGGTTCGCTGCCCGGCGCGCTGGCGCTCATGAACGACCTGACGACCGGAGCCCGCACCTTCCCTGGCAAGATCACCGTGTTCATCGGCAATGCCGACGCGGCCCTCGCTGGACGCCGCTTCCTCGACGCCGACCTCAACCGGGTCTTCCTCGACTTGCCCCCCGATGCGCCCGCCCACGGCACCCTGGAACACGACCGGGCCACCGCCCTGCGGCCGATCCTCGACACTGCCGACCTCTTTGTGGACTTCCACCAGACCATCGAAGCCACCGCGTCGCCGTTTGTGATCTCGCCATGGACCCCGGGCATCGAGACCTGGGTGCGCCGCCTCCAGCCCGCGCCGGCTTGGGTCACCCGGGCGCCCGATGCATCATTCTCCACCGGCACCTGCTGCGCCGATGAGTACGTGCGCAACCGCGGAGGGATGGCCTTCACCGTCGAGCTTTCCCAGCGGGGCTTCTCTGCGAGTGCCTCGGCGGCCACCACGCGGGTGATGGCCGATGCCCTCGATGCGTTGGCCGCCGGCCCCATCACGGGCGCGCCGGGCCCATTGCCGACTTGTTACCGAACTGCCCACACCGAGCCCTTCTCTCACAGCGGTCTCGCGCTCAAGGTTGGGCTGGCCAACTTTCAGCCGGTCCAGCGCGGGGACAACCTCGCTGCCCCCGGCCGCCCGGACCTGTGGGTGCCCGACGACGGGCTCCTCCTGTTTCCCAAGTACCCGCCCCGGGACGCTGCCGGCCTTGTCGACGGCCCCCTCCCGGGCGAGATCTACCGGCTCCTGCTTCCCCTCGACCGCCCCCCGTCCGAGACCTACGGCGGCCGCCCCTGAACCCACCTTCTATCTGCGGAATCCCATATGTCTCAGTCCCCCATCGACGGCGGCGTGGTCCTGATCACCGGTGCATCGTCTGGCATCGGCGAGCGCATCGCCCACGAGGTTGTCTTTCGCGCCAAGGTCATCGTGCTGGTGGCCCGTCGCAAGGACCGCCTCGAAGCCCTGGCCGCCACCCTCCACCACAAGCGTCCGGGCGTCGAGATCGACGTGCGCCCCTGCGATCTCAGCGATCCCCAGGCGGCCACGAAGCTCATCAACGACGTCGAGTCGGCCCACGGTCGGCTGGACCTGCTGGTGAACAATGCGGGCCTCGGGGACATCGGCTTGTTCGAGGATGCCGACCTCGACAAGACCCTGCTGATGCTCAACTTGAACATCCTCGGCCTCACCGCCACCACCCGTGCCGCACTGCCAGGCATGATCGAGCGGGGCAAGGGTGGGGTGCTCATGATCAGCTCAGGCTTCGGGCTCACGGTCATGCCGGGCTTCGCGGCCTACGTCGGCAGCAAGCACTACGTCACCGGCTTCACCGAGTCGCTGCGTGCCGAGCTCGCCGGCACCGGCGTGCGGGTCACCCAAGTGTGCCCCGGTCCGGTGGCCACCGAGTTTGAGCAGAACGCCGGCAACCCCACCGACATGGCCGTGCCGGGCTTCATTGAGATCAGCGCCGAGCACTGCGCCCGAGTCGCGGTTCGCAGCTTCGACGAAGACCTCGCGATCGTGACGCCGGGCTTCTTCGCGTCACTGCTCGTGGGCGCTGGCCAGCTGGGGCCGCGGATGGTGCAGCGCTGGATGCTCAACTTCGCGGGCAAGTCGATGCGGAAGAAGATCGCCCAACAGCGCGAAGACGCCAGCTGAAGCAGCAACGGCGGCCTCAGCTCATGGGGAGCCAGGCCGCCGCGCTCGGGAGCCGATTGCTCAGTCGACGCCGAGCTTTTCGGCGATCTCAGCGAGGATGTCCCGCTCAGCTTGCTCCACATTGCCGAGAAAGCCGAACAGCCCGCCAGTGGCATCGGCCACGGACCGTGCGGTGTCCAACAGGCTGTGGCGAGAGCTGGGCGGAACCACAGCAGCGATGTACGCCAGCGCGGCCTTGTAGAGCTCGGGCTTCGGGCGACTGTTGAGCATGCCCTCGAACGTGGGCCAAGCGACATGCTTCTCGTCGACGCCCATCTGGCGAGCAGCCATCTGGAGTAGCACACGCTCGGCGGGCTCGACCGCGCCACTGGCCCAGCCCACTTGCACCAGCGGCACAAGGTGGAGGATCGGCAGGTTCAATGCGTCGATGCCCAGCTCGGCCAAGTCTTCGGCCAGCGCATGATCTTCAAGGCCAGATGCCTCGAGGTCACGGGTCGCGGACTCGACCTTCACCTTGTGGCGGAGCTGCTCAATGAGCTCCCGATCGCGCTTGCTGAAATACTCGCCTTCGTGGACGGCGCGGAGATCTTCGAGGGGATTCGTGGCCATCGCTCACCTCAGGGTGTGGGGGGCGTGGAATAAGGTCCAGCATCCAGCGCGGCAACAGGTGCGTGGGGGGAGACCGCAGGAAGGTGGTCAGGGCAGCCGCGTGATGTGGTCGACCAGCGCCGGCCGCTCGATCCGCCCACGCTTTGCGGGAACACCCACCCACACGAAGCCCACCACGTCTTCGTGGGTGCCGTCCACCCCGAGCACGGACCAGGCTTCGGGGTCTTGGGTGATCCCGCCGGTGCTCCACTTGCTGCCGAGGCCCGCGTCGGTGGCGACCAACATCATGTTCTGGATGGCGCACGAGACTGCGGCATAGTCCTCACGAGACCGCATGGGGTCGTCGCTGCGGCGCTGGCACACGACAATGAGAACGGCCGGGTCCAGCAGCTTGGCGCGCACCCTGGCTTCGAGCTTGGGCGAGAGCGCACCCTTGCACTTGAGCTCGGCCAGTCGAAACGCAGCCGGCAGCAAGCGGGCCCGCGTGGACGGTCCGACCACCACAAAGCGCCAGGGCCACGTCAGCTTGTGGCACGGGGCTTGGTGGGCCGCCGCGAGCACCCGGTCCACGACGCCATCCGCGACGGGCTCTGGCGCATAGCTGTGGACCGTGGTCCGAGCGTGAATGGCCTCAACAAGCTGCATCGCGAAACTCCCTCGTCGCCACAGTGGGGGGCCGACGACGCCACTGTGTAGCCCAGGGGTCAGCACCATCCCAACAAGGCCACGGCGGAAGGTTATGCCGGCGCCTTCCCTGTGCGGAGCGACGCTGCGATGGCCGACAAGATCACGATTCTCTACGGCACCGAGACCTTCAACGCCGAGACCCTCGCCGAACAGACCGGTGAGGCGCTGGCCGCCGCGGGGCTGGAAGCTGAAGTGGTCGACATGGACGACTTCGATCTGTCCGAGATGATCGCACTGGAGACCCTTCTCGTCATCACCAGCACCTATGGGAACGGCGACCCACCGGCCAATGCCGAGGTGCTGTACGAATTCCTGTTGAGCACCGAGGCTCCGCGACTGGAGAACCTGCGCTTCTCCGTCTGCGGCCTGGGGGATACCACGTACCCCTTGTTCGCCCACTGCGGCAAAGAGTTCGATCGACGGCTCGAAGAGCTCGGCGGCAAGCGCATTGTGGCGCGTCAGGACTGCGACGTGGACTACGAAGACCCCTGGGAAGAGTGGTGCGACCAGGTCGTGGGTGTGCTGACGGGTGCAGTGGCCGTCGCCGCTCCGGTTGCGGAAGCCCCGGCGCCCTCCCCCGTGGCCACGCCCACCCGCCCGGTCCCCGCGCCAGACATGACCGGACACCCGGACGATCCGGACGCCCCGCTGGGCACCCGCAAGAACCCGATGATGGCCACGGTCGCGCTGAACCGACAGCTCGCCGGCGGAGACCGCCAAATCCGCCACGTGGAGATCGAGCTGGACGGCATTCCCGTGCCCTGGAAGGCCGGGGGCAGCTTCGCCTTCTGGGCGCCCAACGATCCCGCACTGGTCGACCAGATTCTTCACGCTGCCGGGTGCTCCGGCGACACCGTGGTCCAGCTCAGCGCCAGCAAGGTGGCCGCCGAAGAGTCGCTGTCCCTGCGCACGGCCCTGATCCACCGCCTTGAGCTGACCCACGCCGACTCCCGCCTCACCCGACTGGTGGCCGCGACCGGCGCCACACTGCCCGAGTGCCCGGCAGGGATGCACCTTCAAGTGCTCGATGCGGTGGCCGTCTTGACGGTGCGCCTCGACCCTCAAGCCCTCGCGTCGTCGCTGCGCCCCCTCACCCCTCGGCTGTACTCCATCGCGTCCAGCCCCAAGCTCGATGCCAACCGCGTCGACTTTGTCGCATCGGTCGTGCGGTACACAGCCCTCGGGCGGGAACGGCTCGGCGCCGCGACTGGATGGATGGCCACCCGCCTGCCCAAGGGCAGCCCGGCCCGGGTCTACTACCAGCCGGCCCCCAACTTCACGCTCGCCGACGACGACACCGACATCATCATGATCGGCCCCGGCACGGGCATCGCGCCCTTCCGTGGCTTCCTGCAAGAGCGGGAGATCACCGGCGCCACGGGCAAGAGCTGGCTGTTCTTCGGCTCCCGATACGCGGCGACGGACTTCCTGTACCAAGACGAGCTGGAGGACTGGCAGGACAGCGGTGTGCTCACCCGCCTCGACCTCGCGTTCTCCCGGGACCAGCCCGAGAAGATCTACGTGCAGGACCGGATGTTGGCCCAAGCTGAGACCTTGTGGGCATGGCTGGAGGGCGGCGCGTGCGTGTACGTCTGCGGCGACGCCAAGACGATGGCGCCGGATGTGCACCGCACCCTCCAGCAGATCGCCCAAGATGTCGGGGGCATGGACGCCGCAGCCGCCAAGGCGTGGATTCGCGCGTTGGCCCGCAGCGGCCGCTACATGCGGGACATCTACTGAGCGGCCCGGGTCAAGCCTCGGTCCACCGGAGCTGCTCCCGACGCACTCGAATGGCGACGGCGAGCTGATCTTGGAGGATCTGCAACCGCCAGCCCACCACGTCGCTGCGCAGCCCAGCCAGATCTCGGGCCACCGGCAGCATGCGCACGGCGGACATCGCCCCCACCAGGGCATCATCGAAGGCGACCAGCGCTCGGTCAGCCTCCGCTCGGTCCCCATCGCCGAGCACCCGCACCAGCAACCCGAGCACATCCCGGGCCCACGCGACGAGCAGGCTCGCTTGCTCGATTGGGTCGTCCTCCGCAGCGGGAGGCGGCCCGATGCACAGCGACTCAATCGCCACGAAGAGCACCCGACCCGAGGCAGTCCGGATGGCGACGGCCTTGCCCACTCGGCGCTGACGGGCCAAGCGGCCGGCCTCGGTCGCCGCGTCGTCTTCGTTGATGTCGTCGAAGTGGCAGTCCTTCAGAGTCACTGAGGACACCACCTGTGGCCCATCCACCCCGGGCAGGTTCACGGGGGACTGGGCCCGCCGGCTCACCGGGCAGTACGACAGCAGCGACACACAGCGCCCGTGGGCAACCGCCTCGTCTTCGGAATTGGACCACACTGCCCGCGAGTACGGAAGCTCCACCCGCACCCGTGTCGCCCCCACCCGGTCGAGGGTGGACTCGATCGAGCTGTCGTTGGTCGGCACCACGAGACGAAGAACAGACACCATCACCTCAGCGTTCTCCTCCATGGTAGCGGCCGATTTGGCCCGCCGTCGGACAATGGTCTGATGGGGGGGGCTCGGCAAGCCCAAGCGGCGCCTCGCTCCGCGAAGAATGTCGCGAGTCAGCGCATTGTCAGCAACCGACAGCGGCGACTTGGCGCCCAGTTTCCCCCGACCAGACCGGACTCGGCCCTTCCCCCGCAGCGGCGCGCCGCCCTGGCACACCCGCAAAAAGTCAGGTAGCATAACGATTGTTATGCTATACCTCGGGCACGCCCAACTCCCGGAGCCCACCATGCTGCCACTTGCCGCCTACGCCGCTGCCTTGGTTGTTCCCGCGATGGCCATTGCTGGCCTGCTCCTCGGAGGAGCCTGGACCGCCATGCTTCCGCTGGTCGTGTTCGGGGCCGTGCCGCTGGCGGAGCTGTTCTTGACCGGCACCACCGACAACCCGGGCCCCGAGGACGAGCGCAAGCGGCGGGGTGCCTGGGCCTTCGACGCGGTGCTCTATGCCCAAGTCCCCCTCCAGTGGACGATTCTGGGCATCTATCTTTGGGGGGTCTCCCAAGGTTCATGGGTGGGCGGGTCCCTGGTCGGCGCCACAGCAACCGCCGGCCTCGCGTGTGGTTCCCTCGGGATCAACGTCGCCCATGAGCTGGGCCATCGCCCCCAGACCGCACCGCGCTGGGCATCCTGGGCGCTGCTGCTGAGCACCCACTACCTGCACTTCTCCATCGAGCACAACCGCGGCCACCACGCCCGTGTGGCCACGCCGGACGACCCTGCCACCGCCCGGCTGGGTGAGACGGTGTTCGCGTTTTGGGTGCGCTCCATCCGCGACTCGTGGCGCTCGGCCTGGGCACTCGAAGACCACCGGCTGCGCAAGCTGGCCCATCCCCGGCGCTCGCCCAACAACATGATGGTGCGGTTCACGGCGGTCCAGGTGCTCAGCGTGCTCGGGGTGGGCCTCGTGCTCGGACCGGTCACCGCCGGGGCCTGGCTGGTGGTGTCGCTGATCGGCATCCTCCTGCTGGAGACCGTCAACTACGTCGAACACTACGGTCTTCAGCGTGAACAGCTCCCCAACGGACGGTACGCGCGCACCCGGCCGGCCCACTCCTGGAACTCGGAGCGCCCCCTCGGTCGTGTGCTGCTCCTCGACGTCACTCGCCACTCGGATCACCACGCCCACGCCAGCCGCCCCTACCCTGTGCTTCGCCACCACGAGGCCGCGCCCGAGCTGCCCGCCGGCTACCCGGGGATGATCTTGCTCGCGCTGTGCCCGCCCTTGTGGTTCCGGGTGATGGACCCCCGGGTGGCCGGGGAGACCGCGCGGGTCCAGCGTGCAGAAGCCGCCTGAAGACCAGCACTTCGGGCGCCTGACCACAGCGAGCGGTTCGGGCCGGATACAGTGCGCCATGCCCAGCAATCCTGACCTCATCCGCCGCCTGCTCGACGGCACCGCATCCACCGAAGAGCGGGCCCAGCTGCTCCTGGACCTCGGCGAGCTGCGGCGTCAGCAGGGCCTTCCGGCGAGACCCTTGCTGGAAGCGGCCGCATCGGTGCTCCCCATGGCGGCGTCCGCACCGCTGGGCATGCTCAGCCTTGTCGAAGGCGCCCCCGCCGACGCCGCCCGCTGGTTTGCCGTCGCCCAAGACGTCGATGACCCCGCGGATCAGGCCCAGGCCATCGCGAATGGGGCGACCGCCGCCTTTGCCCAGGGTGATGTGGCCGGCGCAGAGGCCGGCTTTCGCCGAGCGATGGCGGTCCGAGTCGGCGCGGGTCTGACCCAAGATCCGCTGCTGCACATCAACCTCGGCCGGTGCCTTGCCGACCTGGGCGAGCTGGACGCCGGACTACGACACCTCGATGCCGCCGCCTCCTTGGCGGGCAGCCTCACCCGCCCGGCCGCGCTGGCCGACATGCTGGCCGGAGAGCTCGCGTGGCAGCACCACCGCACCGGGGCGGCCTCCCTGCTGCGCCGCGCCCTGAGCGGTCCCCTCACCCCCATCGAGCAAGCCCGCTGCCAGGTGCCCCTCGCCGATCTGCTCCAGCACGAGGGAGACATCGACGGCGCCATCGCTCTGCTCCAGGTCGCCAGCGCCGCACTGCCCCCCGGTCGAGATCGGGCGTCTGCCCTGACCACGCTCGGCGGCTGCCTCTACCTGCGCCGGGCCCTCGCGCCCGCTGCCGCTGCCCTCGAGGCCGCCCACAATGAGCTGCCCGCCGACAGCCACGGCACCCCCCTCCACACCCGCCTGCGCATCAACCGCGCCTTGTCCCTCATCGCCCAAGATAGCCTGGAACAGGCCCTTCCCGAGCTGACCGCGGCATGTGAGGACCTCCGCCAGCGGGACCAGCGCGAGGCCCTCGCCCGCCAGCTCCGGTCCTTGTCCGACCTGCACCGCTACATGGGCGATCTCGACGCCGCCATCGCCGTTCAGGGCGAGCTGGTCACCCTCGAAGCCACCCTCGACGGGCCCTTGCCCGAGGGCGGCATGCTCTACACGCCGGTGGAGGACCGGGGGCTCAACCTCAGCCTCGCCCAGATCTCCCGCGCCGGGCCCCAAGTCGGCACGGGACCGGTGCTGTTCCTCGTCCCCCCCGCGTGGGGTGCCCGGGGACCGCTCTTCCCCCGGGGCGCTGCCTCAGTCGCCAGCTTTCTCGTGGCAGAGGGCATTCCCGCCGAGGTGCTGCCCCTCGCCGACCATGTGTTGCCCTCAGACGACGCCTCGACGGTCGCCCAAAAGACCCGAAGCGCCGTGCAGCACGCCATTGACGCCCTGCGCCCCCGTGCCAGTCGTTGCATCCTTTTCAAGTCCACCGACACGGTGCTCGAGGCCGGGCTGCCCCGGTATCGCCCACGGACGGGCGAGGGTCTCGGGTTCACGCAGGTACGGAAGGAACGGCCCATCCTCCTCGGTGTGGGTGGCATATGGTCTGGAGATGTCCGGCAGGTCGTCGAGATTCGGCAACGCCCATGGTTCGGACGACGTCGCGATGTAACCATCGGTCAACAGGATCACCGGGGTCATGAACTTGATGGCGATGCGCTTTCGCCTCAAATGCTGCTTCGAATGCATCCGATGGCGACGATGTCGACACGATCGGCAGCGGTGACTCACCGTGGCGACCGTACATCGCGAAGAGCAGGTCAGATTGCTCGACCTTTGTGGGCAGTCCGGTTGAAGGTCCACCTCGCTGGATGTCAACCACAACCATCGGGAGTTCGATCATCAACGCAAGCGAAAGGGTCTCGGACTTCAGTGCGAGCCCGGGTCACAGGTGGTGGTCACAGCCAGTCTTCCTGCGAATGCTGCCCCGAGTGCGGATCCGATACCGGCGATCTCGTCCTCTGCCTGGAACGACTTGACACCGAAGTTCTTGTGACGAGCGAGCTCTTCAAGAATCGTGGTGGCCGGTGTGATGGGGTATGAACCGATGAAGAGCGGCATGCTTGCCTTGTCCGGACGCTGCCATCAGCCCCCACGCCGTGGCGGTGTTTCCAACCACGTTGGTGTATTCACCCGGTGGGAGCTCGGCCGGCTTGATCTCGAACGTGTGGTGGAACGCCTCGGTCGTTATCCCGAAGTTGTATCCCGCCTTGAGGGCGGCCATGTTGGCGTTTGCACCGGTGTATCGGTTGCCGAACTTGGATTCGACCCAGTCGATGACCGGATCGAGCGGTCGCTGATAGGTCCACGACATGAGACCGAGTGCGAAGAAGTTCTTGGATCCGAGCGTCTCGCGGCCCTTGACCCCCGTGTCCTTGACGGCCTCCTTCGTGAGCTCGTCCATCGGCGCCTGCAGGAATGTGTATGCATCGAGGCTTCCATCCTCAAGCGGATTCGTGTCATATCCGGCCTTCGCGAGGTTGCGTTCCTCGAACGCATCGCTATTGACGATCAGGAGACCGCCCTTCACCAGGTCGTGAAGGTGCGCCTTGAGAGCAGCGGGGTTCATGGCAACAAGGCAGTCAGGGTTGTCGCCCGGCGTGAGGATGTCCCAGTCAGCAATGTGAACCTGGAACGATGAGACACCGGCAATCGTGCCGGCGGGTGCACGGATCTCAGCGGGGAAGTTCGGGAGGGTCGCCAGGTCGTTGCCGAAGAGGCGCCGAACTGGCGGTGAACTGTGTTCCGGCAAGCTGCATGCCGTCGCCGGAGTCGCCGGCGAATCGGATGACCACATCTTCGATCTGTTGGGGGGCAGGTCGTTCTTCGGTCAGGGTCTCATCGGACACAGTTCAAGCTCCTGGTCGGAAAGTGGGTGGAGTGCTTCGTAGTCATGGTTTCGCATGCCTCGGGGCATGCCTTGTGGTTGCCAATGTGGACTTACACAGCTTATTGCACTGATGCGTCATCGCGACCATTTCAGGAGGCACCGGCTCCGACGTACGGAGGGCGCCCAGATTTGAGTATCCGGAGCGTTCGAGGACGGTCGCCATCTCGAGAATCACGTGCTCATGCCACATGGGGGCGATGAGTTGCGGACACCGACGGGGGAGGGCCGTCGAAACCTTCGACGGGAGCCGCAAGCGAAGGCAGGCCGATGCGATTGATGGTGGCGGTGAAACTGGCGAGGGCCGCCCGATGGAAATGCGACACGCCGTCGATCATCATGTCGGGGTCACCGATGACCTTGCGAAGAGCACCAACCGTGGGACACACGAAGACATCGATTCCCGATCGGTTGAGTGCGCTGATCCGGTTGCGTGCCATGGTTCCCCACGCGATGGCTTCGAGCAGGTCGTCGGAAGTTGCTTCCCCCGCTTGCGTCAACCGGTCTCGTGTCAGCGGTCCGTAGCCCCCGGGGTGTCGGCGAATCGCTCGCGATGGACGGTGAGAATCTCGGGGCCGGCTGCCAGCGCGAGTCGGTTCAGGCGGGGCGAGGGCGGGCTCGTCGATCTCTTTGTATCTCGAATCCACTCTCCTCTGCTCCTTGGATGAACCGCTCAAGGAAACTGAGTCGAATCCGTCGTCCACATGAGGTCGGGCCTGCCTCGACCCATTGTTTCACGACGCCGATCGTCATCGGCTTGATCGGCTGTCGATTCGGAGGCACGGTATCGATGGGGACTGACCAGCCGTCCTCGGGGTCGTGGCCCGCCATGACGAGATACGCAGCGGTGATGTCGGCCACCGTTGTGGCGATCGGTCCGACCGTGTCGAGCGAAGCCGCAAGCGGATACACACCGGTGAGCGGAACTCGTCCGTGTGTCACCTTCAACCCGAAGACACCGCACAGTGCGGCAGGGACTCGGACTGAGCCACCTGTGTCAGTTCCGATGGCAATAGGGGTGATACGGGAGGCAACCGTGACGCCCGATCCACCAGACGATCCCCCGGGGAGGTGGCTGAGATCCCAGGGATTGCGGACGGGGCCGAAGAAGTGGTTCTCGCTTGTGAATCCGAATGCGAACTCATGCAAGCCCGTTCTTCCGATGATCACAGCACCGGCGGCACCGAGACGGCGCACCACGGTTGCTGAGTGTTCAGGTACCACGGGAGGGAATCCCGAACCGCGGGTGTTGGGTATGGCCGTCTGATCGATGATGTCCTTGAGACCGACAGGAACACCCGCAAGCGGGCCCGGGTCACGGCCTGACGCAACCAGCAAGTCGATCCCCTCGGCACGAGCCATCGCCCCGGAGCGGTCGATCAACGTGAAGGCGTTGAGATCGTCGTGTGTCGAGATCGCAGAATCGAGTGCAGCTTCGACGACGTCGGCGGCTTTGAGTCGACCCGACCTGACCTGTTCAGCTATTTCTGTGGCGGTCAGTTCGCTCATCAGCCCATCCTAAGACCAGCTGACGGTCCTCGTGTCAGGGAAGATTGCGACCCACATCTTGGATGCGGGAAGCACGATGATCTCGCCATCGGAATCGGTGAGGGTGAACATGTCATCGATGCTGTCTCTCGTCCAGGTTCCCTCAATAACGGTGCCGTTCCTGAACACCTGGGCCTCGCCGGTGCCGATCGTGTGGGTTGCCGGTACGGAGCTCCCACTGCTGCCGGAAGCGGTGTACTTGTCGCCGGTCAACACCACAACCATCGGTGTGGTCACGATGCCCGTTTCGCCGTCCTCTGTCACCCATTCATGCGGGGTGTCATTGTTGTAGCGTTCGTAGACCTCGCCGTTCCAGACCCACCGGACCGTTGGATGATCCGACCAGTCGAGTTGGATCTCTGTGGCCTCCGTTGTGGATTCGGTCGGTTCGCCGAACACGAAAGCGTTGCCGGGAGTCTCGTCAGCCCAGTTGTTCTCATCGGAAATTTCACGAATGATCACCGTGCTCGAGTACAGATTGTGTGGGGCTGAGCGGTGGTTCTCACGCCACGTCGAGCGACCGTTGTCGTACAGGATGTGAACGCCCTTCGAGGAGAAGATGTCCTGGACCCATGGCTGGGCACCGGAAACCTGAAAGCTCGCACCGAGTGGCTTCACGACCTCGGCATCGGTCGGTCTTCCCGAACGTACCGGACCGACGTATTCGACGTCAACACTTTGGAACGCTGCAGCGAATCGCGTGAGCCCACCCTCGACCAGGATCTCGTAGACGATGTCTGCGTCCATCAGGCCCGACTGCGGTCGTGCGGCTGAAGCGTTGTCGATCTTGACGACAACGACCCGACGCTCCTCGTTCGCTGCATCCTCGGCCTCAAGACCGTTGATCCCATTGGAAATGACCGGCGCCGGTTCAGTCGTCGTCGTCGTTTCCGCGCCGGTCGTTGTGGTGGACGGTTCCGACGTTGTCGGTGGGATGGTCGTAACGGGAGCAAGCGTGGTCGTCGTTGTCGTGTCGGCCGTCGAAGACGAGCAGGCTGACACAACGACAGCGAGGATGACGAGCAGGATGGTGATTGTGGTGTGACGGCGCATCAGGCGAGGTTAGAACCCACGCTGGGTATTGAGAGTTCTATTGGGAACGGCTGGCAAATGATTCCAACGTTTCGCTGCCTCGTCAACGAACAATGCGCTGCACGAATCTCCCCGTGCCTGGCGTCACCAAGGCTCGGTGAGATCCCGATCGAACGGCCACAGAGGGCGGGTGATGCGCTGGTACGGCATGCGTGCAAGCTCGCTGTCACAGGGTCCGAGCGTGTCGAGGTCGTAGACGACCGAGGCGATCGGTTCGTACTCCTCGCGGTACGCGCCGGCAGACTTCACCTGCACAAGAGCAAAGTCGCGTGGATCGAGTCCATGTTGCATGTATGGGAAGAGCTTGCGCCCATCGGCTTTGAACTCTGTGACAAGGATCGTGGTGTTGCGTACGCGCAGCACGGCGGTGTTCCCCAGTTTGAACATCGTCGATGTGCCGGTGGCTGCGCGCTTTTGGGCGAGGTCGTCGGCCGTGTGCACGGAGAGGACTTCGGCCGTTACGGGCAACGGTGAATAGAACTCCGTTGTGATTCGACCACCGAGCTCGAAGTCGACGATCGCCCCTGGGCCAGCCGCCATGGCAGCCTCGACGCTCACTGGATCGGTGACGAGCATGAGCGCACGAACATCATTCTCCGTCGCCACGATCTCAGCCAGCATTGCGGTGCCATCACCTGCTGCCCCAGCAGTGGGGGAGTCCGGTCCGTCGGAAGCCACGACTGGGCCCCCTTCGCCGTCACGTGCAACCGCTTCGGCAAGGACTTCCGATATTGGAGTCTTGACCACGTCATAGAGATCACGCCGTTCCCACAGCTCACGGGCGAGTGTGTCCGCAGTCTCTTGGGCGAGGTCGACGTCGCCGTCGGTACTCACGACCGCTGACCAGCCGATGTTCGGAACGTCCATCCACGGCTGGGTGGCGAAGATCGAAATCGCAAGGACCCCGGGTGTCTCCTCGAGTTCACGTGCGCGGGCCTGCATTGCAGTCAGCGGACCGAAGGTGGTGTCGTGTGCCTCGGCAGATGCAATGAGTGGAATCTTTCGCTGCACGGTCGTCGCACGAGGGCCGCGGACGCCGGCGAGCATGTCGGCAAGTGACTCCATGAGGCGAGCACCGGTTTCAACCACATCGATGTGCGGACAGGTTCGGAAGCCGACGACCAGATCAGTTGCCTCAGCCATGCGGTCCGTGAAATGCGCGTGGAGGTCGAGGCTGATGGCGATGGGTACGTCAGGTCCGACGATGGCACGTATCTGCTCGATGAGTTCGGCTTCAGGGTCATCGTTCGTTGTCGTCGCCATGGCGCCGTGCAGATGGAGGTAGACACCGTCAACTGGCTCCTTGGCAACTTCGGCCGCAGCCAGCTCAAGCATGCGTCCAGCAAGTTTGGCGTATGTCTCGTCTTCCACTCGACCACCGGCACCGCCGTGGCCCGACAGCGTGGGTACGAGTTCGATGCCGCGGGCTCGAGCGACATCAACGGCACCGATCATGGAGCTCGTCGGCTGATCGATAATCGCAGCACCTTCGACCAAACCTGTTCGGATGTACGTGTCGATGTCCACCGTGCCGGGTACGAAGCTGTTGAGTTCATGGCGGATCCCACCCACGAGGACTCGAGGCTTGCTTGCTGTGTTTGCAGTATTTGTCACCATGTCCCCAGCGTAGGTCGGTGCCTATCGCATATATCAAATAGGCCTTCGTTGGGGGTGCAGGGGTGTGGTTCCGGTGGTTGTCGTCGCAGCGTTGACGCCACCACACGTGGTCCGTCCCGTCGTCGGTGACGATTCACACCGCCGACGGAGGAAAGTCTCCTTTCAGTCGACGGTTCCCACTCGGGATGTGGGCCAATACCGGCCAACCACGGTCCACCGAATGTCCTCGATTGCAACGGGGCCAACCGTCCTGCTGTCAGACGCAGATTCGGGTCGGTTGTCGCCGAGCACCCAGACGTGTCCCTCGGGGACGGTCCACTCGCCAGATGGCCCGGTGAGGCCGTTGGCCCAGCGATCGGCAAGGAGAGCACCGTTGATCGTGACTCTGTCCGGTGTCGACGCCGACCCGTTCCCAGCCCAGCCCGATGACCCGCTTGACAAGGTGTTTCCCGGTACGCCCGGGATCGTCAAAGACCACGATGTCTCCGCGCTCTGGTTGGCCAGTTGATCGTCGTGCGATCACCCAGTCGCCGTCCTCAAGCGCTGGAGCCATTGAGTTCTCTTTGATCTCGAAGCGTCGCACGATGCCGCGCACCGCCGTTGCCGCCACGATGGTCGCGCCGACCGCCCCAGCGATCATGCCGCGTTTCCTCATCAATGCGATCCCTTCCTATTTCCCATGAATCTGCTCAGCCAGCGTAAACCACAGTTGCGGCATTGAGTAGTGTTGGTCCTGAACCCGACATGGAGGTACCTGTGAATTTGTTCGAGAAGCTGTTGCAACCCAAGAACGAGGCATATGCCCACTGTGATCTGTTCTGTGGCGTGTACGACCCCGCCCAGGCGATGATCGAGGCAACCTCATGTCTCAAGGCTGCAGAGAAGTACCACGCATCTGATGACGAAGTCTTCCGTGCGCGGTGTATCTCCATCAAGGAAGAGCGTGCCGAGCTCGTCAAGCATCACCTGAACGTATTGTGGGCTGACTTTTTCAAACCGCACCATGTTGAGCAGTTCCCCGGCCTCCACGATTTGTTCTGGCGTGCGACCAAGGCCGCAGGCGATGCCAAGAAGTCAATGGATCCTGCCGTGTCACAAGGCATGATTGATCTGATCTCGGAGATCAGCGACATGTTCTGGAAGACCGAAGAATCAAAGGCGACCGGTCTCTACCCGCCGTCGTGAATGCGAATCTGCTGATTCCGACCGGATAGGTCGGGAAGCGAAATCTACGATAGCGCCGCACGGTCTGTGCGGCGCTTTTCGTTTGCCCACAACCAGTCATACAAGCCTGATCCGACCGACAGCACGATGCCGACGAACACCAAGAGTCCGAGGGCCAATGCGAACAGGGCCGCAATCCACAGTGGTCCGCGGAGGCCACCGATGACGACCCAGGACACGGCGAATGCGGCAAACGAGGCTGGGACGACCAGAGGGAGTGACCGGCCGGCTGACACGAACACACTGCGGAGACCCGTGTGCGTGTCCTCGGGCCGGTACCAGATCACCATGAGGGCCGCGGTGTACAGGCCAAGAGCGATGACCGAGGCAAGGGCAACACCTTGGATGCCGAAGGAACGTTGCATCACGACGTAGGTCGGGATCGCAATGACGGTTGCGATCGAGCCGACAATGACAGGCGTCCACATCTGGACGTGCATAGAACGCCCGTGTCACGATCTGGAGTGCACCCTCAGATGGGGATCGACAGGGCATACATGACGAGGGCCGAGGCAGCAGCGGCGGTGGATTCGGGGTGCAGAACGCACCGCGCTCGAACAGGACCCGATGATCGGGATCGGCAGTGCCATGGCGGATCCCGCAGCAGCGACCGAGAGACGAGACGCACTCGAGCGCCTTGTCGACGGTGCGCAGCATCGCCTCGCTGTTGCCCCTCGGCAAAGAGCCGTGCGAGCGTCGGGTATGCGGCGAGCGCGGCCGCCTGGGCAATGATGCCAACGGGCACGAACATTGTTCTTCGTGCGAACTGCAATTCAGTTGCGGCTCCCTCACCAACCATCGCGCCGAAGATGGACATGAACGTTTCGTCGAGAGCGACGACTGACTGACCGAGCATGAGCGGGAAGGCGATGACGATGTAGGTGAAGACCGCCGGATGTTTCCAGGTTGCTGAGAAGTCAAATCGCATCCCCACACGTCTCGATCCCCATATTTGGAGAGCAAGGTTGCCGATGAACGCACCGACGAGCGCTCCCCAGATGAATCCAGCGGGGTCAGGTGTGCCGGTGACGATGGCATAGGCGACGCCGCCGGTGATGATGCTCAGGTTGTAGACGATCGGTGCCAGCGTCGGAATCCCGAACGATCCCTTGCGTATTGCACGGCCGGTGAACATTGCGCCCACGACGAACGCGAATTGTGCGGGCAGCACGATGCGGGTCAGGTCCACGGTCGAGGCGATCTGTGCCTCGGTGAATGCCGGGTACAACGCCTGGACGATCGCAGGCGTGAACACCCACGCAACGGCGATCAGGGCGGTGATCGCAATCGCAAGCCATCGCAGGATTGCTGTGAATCCCTTCCATGCTTCTGACTCTTCGTTGTCGGCCAGGTACTTGGCGAAGATCGGGATGAATGTGATCGCCAGAAAACCGCCTGCCAGCAGGTAGTTGGCAAAGTCCGGAATTCGGAAGGCGGCAACGTAAACGTCGGTGGCACCGTCGGCCCCGAGCATCGAAGCAAAGACAATGTCGCGCAGGATGCCGAGCACTCGGGAGAGCAGAACTCCGCCACCAACAATCATCGCAGCGGCGCCGATGTCGCCACGTTTGAGTCTGGTCAGAAAGGTTTGCACATCGGCACGGTACCGGTGGTCGGTTCAAGTCGGTGGAACGTTGGCCACCGAGGGGTCAGGCGAGGTCGCGCTTGGAGATCAGGTACGCCGTGAGAAGGATGCCTGCAGCGGCGTACACGAGCAGGGCCAACAGTGCTGACGTAACACTGAAGTCCAGTTGCCCGGCGATCTCTGGGATCCATAGCTTGGCGCTGTCAACCAGTGCGCCGAACATCGATACCCCAAGGCGCGCCGGTGAAAGCGACGCAAGGCCGGGCAGCGCTGCCACCACACCGTTCTCGAACACAAGCAAGAAGGCGAGGCCGATGATCACAGCCCTGTCGGTGATGAACCCAAGCGGTACGTAGATGCACGAGTACGCCAACGTGGCGACGCACGCACCAGCGATCATTCCCATGAGTAATTCGCCGTCGAATCCGAACGTGGCTGCGTAGGCGATCATCAGGAAGATGGCTCCACCGATGCTGAAGGCCAGGGCCGCAGCAGCGGAAGCGAACACCTTGATCGCGGCCACGGCTTTGCGCGAAATCGGTCGCAGGGTGATGAAGCTCAGCGTCTGGTCACGCCGTTCGACGCCGAGCGACGACGAACCGAGAACGATCGCAACGATGGGGAGCACGAGTGAGAAGTAGGCGGCTGTTGTGATCTCGACGAAGATCTGAAATCCGGCTTCGTCGGTGCGGGAATTCGCTGCGAAGAGAAACAGAATCGCTGGCGCCAACTGGAGCGCACCGAGGGCGATGGAACGTCTCAGCGGGAAGAGTTGACGGATTTGATCCGAAGAGGAGGGCGATGGATGGCGTCATTTGCGTTCCACCAGGTATCGGAACACCGACTCGAGGGACTCGTCCTGGGGGAGGAAGGCAGTCAGTCGGGCATGGGATGCTGCAGCGAGCCGTGCGATGTCGGAACCGAGCCGGTCAACGTCGCTGGTTCGAACGGTCAGGGTGTCGACCCCGGCTTCGATGCTGTCGATGTGTCCGGCCGAGAACATTGCCGCACCGAGCTCTCGAGGATTGTCGGTTCCGATCTTGACCACATAGGGGATGTTGTTCATGGCCGCCCGGATAGCGTGCACAGATCCCGCTGCGGCGAGACGCCCGTCCACGATCGCCACGACCCGGTTGGACACTCGTTCAACCTCTTCGAGGACGTGGGACGACACGATGACGGTCTTGCCTTGCTTCCCGAGATTGTCGAAGAGGGCGATGAGTTTTGCACGTTGGATCGGATCAGTTCCGTTGAGAGGTTCGTCGAGGATGAGCACGGTCGGATCGGTTGCCAAAGCGGCAGCCACCTTGATCCGTTGACGCATACCCTTCGAATACCCACCGATTGACCGATCGGCGGCGTCTTGCATCGAAACGGCATCGATCGCGGGCTCAACACCTGTGGAGGGGGCGCCGGCAAGTCGAGTTGCATACTGGACGAACTTGCGACCCGTCATTGATTCATAGACGGCGTCCTCATCCGGTACGAGCGAGACCTGTCGATATACGGCGTGCTCTTTGCGCGGGTTGCTCCCCAATACCGTCACCGTTCCATTGGAAGAATCCGTGAGGCCGGCCACCATCCGGAGGAGGGTTGTCTTGCCAGCGCCGTTGGGGCCGAGCAGTCCGGTCACACCCGGTCCGAATGAACACGAAAGGTTCGAGACGGCAACTTTCTGACCGAACCATTTCGAAGCGTTGGTGACGACAATCGATGGGTTGTCGACGAATGCCGGATTGTGCGTGGGGGGAGTCTCGATGGTCACAGCAACGTCCGATACCGTCGAAGTACGAACCAGAGCGAAGCGCCACCGATCACGAGCAGCGAGATGAGACCCGTTGACGGATGCAGTCCGGCAGAGTCGATGAGAGACCCCGAGTTGCTCTCCCCGAAAATCCAGAACGTGACCGTGTTCGCCGTGTCGATCGGTGCGAGGAGTGCTGCGAACCGACCGCCGGCAACATCCGTTCCCCGAACCAGGATGTCGGCGAAGACGCTCGTCAAGATCATGACGGCGATGTAGATACTGGATGCGATTGCTTTCCGAGTCGATGCGGCGGCGATGGCGAATGCCAGAGGCACAAAGGC
>CALOBC010000009.1:0-3966 GCA_942491145.1 Myxococcota bacterium
CGCTGGTCCCGGGACGTCGGGGCGGCCTGCCGGGCTCGCTGATGCGCGATCCTCGGGGCAGGTCATCAGCCGCCGTTGGCCCGGTCGATCTTCTGTTGCACTTCGGCCGCATCGCGGGGAGAAGTGCGGAGGTAGCTCTGGTAGTACCCAACGGCCCCGGCGGTGTCGCCCTGCTGGGCGCTCAAGTCGCCGAGCTCACGCCACGCCACGGAGTAGCCACCATTGGCTGCGATGGTCAGCGCGGCCATCGCCCCGGACGTGTCCCCCGACTTCTTGAGGGCCATGCCCAGCTTGCCGTTGTAGACGGCGTTGCGGGGGTCCTGTTCTGCGGCCAGTCGGTAGGCGCTCGCGGCTTGGGACCAGCTGCCATTGCGGGCTGCGGAGTCTCCGACCGCTTCGTGGTCTCGTGCAGTGGTGGCCTGCCCGCTCCCGGACGACGGGGTGGGGCTGGGGGCGCTGGCTTGGCGTCGGTCGCGCACTTCTTTGGGCACAACCGGGCGCAGCTCGGGTTCGGCGGCCACTTCCCACGGATCGGCCTCTGGCTCTTCGTCCAGGCCGGGGCCTTCGACATTCTCGAGCTCTTCGCGAAGCTCGTCCTGCAGGTCTTTCCGGTCGGTGGCCGAGGGGCCCGGCGGCGGCTGGGTCACCGCCGTTCGAGGGGGCGGAACCACTACATCCGGGGTGCGCAGAAAAAAGTACCAGATGCCCGCAGCCGCCAATGCCACAGCACCCACCACCCACAGCGGGCTCTTGGACCCGCCTTCTTCCGACGGGGGGCGGGGGGCAGGGGCCCGTGCTGGAGCTGGCGAGCTCGAGGCCTTTCGGGCGGTCCGGCGTTCCCGCTTGCGCTTGGCGAACGGGTCGACGAAGCGTGGTGAGCCTTCAGGGTCTGGATTCTTGGTGTCTGGGGTCGCGGCTGGCCTGCTCTCGTCGGCCAATGCCGCGGCCGTGGCCGAGGCCAGATCTCTGTCGCCAGTGGGGAGAATGCGGGGCGCCGCGCTGGTCGAGAAGGAGGCCAGCGACACGGCTGCAGCAGCCGGGTTGGGGTTGGCGCCGGTCATGCCGATGATGTTGGTCGGCTCGTCGTCCTCGAAGTCGCCCTCGGGTTCCAGGTCCGCGTCCGCCGCCTCCTGGGCCGCCGCGGCCTTCTGCTCTGCGTCGAGTCGATACCAAGTCTCGACGAAGTGCACTTCAAGGTTCGGGATGGTCCCGATCTCGGTCCAGTTGCTGCCGTCGTGGCTGATGCGGTCGGTGCCGGTGACCCGGCCTTCTGCGATGTACTTGCTGAGGGTGCGGAAGTCGCTGAAGTCGTACACCAAGCCGATCTTGACCTTCACCTTCCAAGTGTGCACGCCCACCCGTCGAAAGTCCAAGCTGTGGACATTGGCCTTGGGAGTGGAGGGAGGCTTCGGCGCGGGCACTTCTGCGGCTTCGTCCAGCGAAGCGGATGCCGTGGTGTGGGGCAAGCCACTGAGGGACACGGATGGGGGCGCAGAAACTGAAGCTGGCGGGGCAGTCTGGGAATCGGCACCGCCGTCTTTGTAGACCACAAAGACGTTCCGGCACCTGGGGCAGGTAATCTTGGCGCCACGCCCGGCAATCTTGCTCTTGTCGAGCTTGTACCGGGCGCCGCAGTTGTCGCAGGACACGATCATGAGAGGCTTCCCCGTCGGGCTCTCCGCGGCGAGCGCCGCAAGGCAGGAACGCTACCACCGGCGCCGGCAGCACCGCAATCTGGGCCGGCCAGGGTGTGGGGCGGCTTGGTCAAACGAGCAGCTCCAGCTTGGCGTACTTCGCGTAGATGGTCTTTTTGCCCGCGGCATCGAATTCAACGACAAGCTTGATGTTGGCGGGGCTTCCTTCGGTTCGCTGAATTGTGCCCGCCCCAAACTGGGGGTGGAGCACCCTTGCGCCCCTGCAGAGTTGCTCCGCGGACTCCAGCTGAACAGTGCGAAAATTCCCGGATGGTGGGGGCACCGGCGGGCTCGCCTGTGGCGCTGTCAAGTTTCGTAAGCCACGGTTCCCCATGGCCCGCGGGGAGGGGCCACCCAGGCCCAAGCGCCGGGCTCGCTCCGCTCGCTCCGCTCGGTCTGCGGGGCCAGCCGGTCGCCGGCGCGGGGGCGGCTGGGCACCAAGCTCCAGCACGTCGGACGGAATCTCGGCGAGGAAGCGGGAGGGATCTTGGGGTTGGTAGCCCCGATCAAAGACCATCCGGCGCCGGGGGCGGGTGAGAAACAGGGTCTTTTGGGCCCGTGTAAAGGCGACATACACCAGCCTGCGCTCTTCTTCGATGTCCTCCTCCCGCTCGAGCGAGCGGAAGTGAGGAAACCCTCCCTCGTACATGCCGACGACGAACACCACCGGGAATTCCAAGCCCTTGGCGAGGTGAGCGGTGAGCAGGGTCACCCGTCCGGTCTCATCGTCGGGGAGCTCGTCTGACTGGCCCGCCAAGCTGGCCTTGTCGAGAAAGCGCTGAAGGCGCTGCCAGGGGTCGTCCAACGAGCCGTCCGGCGCTGGCGCATCAAAGACGGACTCGTCGTCCCCGTCGTGGGCATCGGCCTCGGCGAGGGCCGCTTCGTCATCCTCTTCGGCCGCCCGGGCAAGCTCCCGCACGTTGGCCAGGCGGTCCGCCGCCTCTCGCTCGTCATCCAAGCGCAGCCACTCGTCGTAGCCCGAGTCCTTCACGATTCGCTCGACCAGCTCGCTGGCGGGAATCTCAGTCACCAGGGCGCGAAACCGGTCGATCAGCCGAATGAACGAGTCCACCCCGGCGCGGGCCCGTCCCCGCTTCTCTGTGCCCCACCGGCGCCCAGCCTCCATCAGCGGGATGCCGGCAGCGGTCGCGGCCGCCGTGAGGTCGGCCAGTGACTTCGCCCCCACACCCCGTCTGGGGACGTTCACTACGCGGTTGAACGCCATGTCGTCCGCAGGGTTGATGATCAGCTTGAGATAGGCGACCAGATCGCGTATCTCGCGGCGCTCATAGAACTTGCGGGCACCCACCAGCACATGGGGGACCCGGGCGCGGGTGAGGGTGGTCTCCAGTGCCCGGGATGCGGCGTTGGTGCGGTAGATCAGCGCAAAGTCACCGTAGCGCCGACCGCCCCGCACCATTCGTGCGATGCGGTCGAGGATGGCCTTCGACTCCTCAATCTCGTCGTCGGCCACGAGGGTCTGGACCTTCGGGCCGTCGTCGGCTTCGGTCCACAGCTCTTTCGACATCCGGTGGCGGTTGTTCTTCACGACCCCATTGGCCGCCCGCAGGATGTTCTGGGTGGACCGGTAGTTCTGTTCCAGCCGCACCACCTTGGCGCCAGGGAAGGTGCGCTCGAAGTCCAGGATGTTGCGCAGGTCCGCCCCGCGGAACCCATAGATGCTCTGGTCGTCGTCGCCGACCACCATCACGTTTCGGTGGGGCGGCAAGCCCTCCTGATCGCCGGTCAACAGCCGCACCAGCTCAAACTGGGCGCGGTTGGTGTCCTGATACTCGTCGACCAGCAGGTACCGGAACCGGTGGCGATACCGCTGCAGGATCCGAGGGTTCTCTTTCCACAGACGGACCACCAGACCGATGAGATCGTTGAAGTCCACCGCGTTTGCGGCCTTCAGAGACCGCTCGTAGGCCCGCCAGGCGTCGGCGGTTCGGTCCATCGGCCGCAGCGAGGGCGCGAGGTCGTCCGGTCCTTGCAGCTTGTTCTTGGCTTGGTCGATGCTGCTGCGCACTTGGTTCGCATTGAGCACCTTGGGATCGACCCGGAACTCCTTCAAGATGGTCTTTAACAGCCGCTTCTGGTCATCAGCATCGTAAATGGTGAACGAGCGGGAGTAGCCCAGCGCCTCGATGTCCCTGCGCAAGAAGCGCACACAGGTGCTGTGAAACGTGGACAACCAGACATCGCTGGCTGCGTCGGCTTGGCCCAGCTCGGTCAGCAGAGTCTCGACCCGGTGCCGCATCTCGGTGGCAGC
>CALOBC010000010.1:0-224411 GCA_942491145.1 Myxococcota bacterium
TTCTTGGTCACGAAGGTCCTTTTTGCGTCTTCTGACCCAGAGCACAAGGGGTTCTAAGCACAATGTTCTTTTTTGGTGGGAGAATGGGGAGATCACGTCTGAACCTCTCGATGTCTTTGGTAGAGATGATCCAATGACCTGCGCCGCCTGCGCTCGCGAGCATGGACTACTTGATGAGGAAGGATGGAGACGATTCAAGGGCACTGCAAAGCGCGAGGTCTTTTAGACAACAATCTTTTAGGTGACGAGCATGGGGAGGAGTAGCTTCCTTGTGGATATGTGTTATATGTTTAGACAATACTCGCTCCCAAGGGGAGTGACAAGATTTGCATGATGACGACAAGACTTGCATGCATCGAGCTGTTGAGAGCTCGTATTGGAGAATGGAACCATAACCTGATTGTTGGACTTCAACAGGTTATGTGATTTACCGGTTACCACTTGAACTAACTCATGGACTTGAATCTTTCTTCGGTGACTCCGGTTGCGATCCTTTCTCTGTTCACAAGTTGATTACAGACAAGACACAGCAGTTGTATTGCATCACAGCAATAATTGCGCAGCGTAGCTTCAGCGCTTATTACATTGGAGTGAGTGGATTCATAGTAGGGATCCCGTACTCGTAGTTTGTTCAACCCGCCTCTGACTGGATTGTCTTTGGCACAACCACTTCACAAACCTTCCAATGCCAGCCGTGTTGTAAGCGGATCCGCATCTACCAACACCGTTCCCACCATAATTTCATCAGCATTCTTTCTGACACGCCAATGCTCGTGGCATTTGTTGAGCTGATGCTTGCGCGCCGTGCTTGGTGCCATTACTCAGGAAACTTGCCGCTAGAATGCCAAGAGGATCACGACTTGGCAGAATTCGGGAAGAGGATGCTTGTGCAGTACCAGGATGCTGTGCTATGTCGGGGAGACAATGCGATTGACAGCGCCACTTGTAAGCTGCGCTCGCAGCTCCATGGCCAAGCGCAGCAATTTGGTGACCAGATGGGGCGCAACTCGGCAACAGGAGAGCGAGGGTTAAAGGATTGGGCAAAATTTAGATCAAAGACGGCCCTAAAGCATGGTCGCGACAAGTTCACCCAGAGCACGCCAAGCAGGGCGAGCGAAAGCCTGCTTGTAAGCCGCGCCCTCGACCAAGCGAGTAGGGCGCAAAATCAATCGTCAATCTCGACCACCCTCTTGGCTTCTCCTCCTACTCGAAGAAAGATATCCCATTTCCGATTTGAAAGGAAGTCGCGGCCCGCATCAGACACTCGTGCATTGTCGATGGGCCGACATGGAAAGGCGACTGCGCCGAATGGAAAAACAGGCTACATCCAGCCCCGAATACTGCAAGCTATCGATGATGTCGAAAGACACCAGGGAAACGAGCAAGAATTCTTTGAAATCTGGTGTGAGGCTCGGCTTTCAAGTGGTGAGTTTGTTCGTTGCTGGCCGCAGCGCCGCGGCGCTGAGGGAAGTCGGCATGACTGGATAATGGCGTCGTTTGGAACAAACAATGGTCCGTCGATTGAATACCCCGCCAAGCTTATTGCACTTTACGAAGATGCCACTGATGGCACCTTCAAGGCCTTGATCCACTCAGTTGAATGGAAATTGAATGCCAGCCAAGAGGGGCCCTGTGGTGATTCTCGTCTCGTCACCCGCTATCGTCTTCAGTTGGACAATCAAGGGAACCTAACTTTATGTCGGTCCCACTTGGAGTCGCTCTCGCCAAGCTGCTGCCCGCTAGGCGCAAGGAAGCTGTGGAAGCTTGTTAGCGCGTTGCCAAAAACAAAGCAACAAGTGCCAGCGCCACGCTTGCCAAGAGAGCTCGACAGCAATGCAAGTTTGTTTGGGGCTGCGCCAACATGGCTGCTGCCCGACAGCTCAAGCCCCGCGGCCGAGCCGCTCTCGCAAAAAGAGCTGAGCCAGCCGCGCTCGCCTTCATTGCTCAGCCACCCAGCGTTGCCAACCCAATTGCCTTCCCAACTTGCCCCATTTGTGCTACAGCATAGGACAGCAAGAACGCGTCGCTGAGTCTTCTTCTGGCCAGAGCGCGCGTCGAGGCTTGCGTTGCTGGCAAGCCAAGCCAAGGCCTCATTTTGTGGCGCCGATGGCATTTGAAGAGCTGTGCCATTGTCGAATGAAGCTGATGACAAGAAAATCTCCAATTTGCCTTGAACCTCTTGCGGTGATGGTGTTGGAGGTTCAGCAGGCTCCGCCGGGTCCTGGAGAACTCGCGGAAGCGCAGCGCCCAGCGCGATTGCCACAATCACCAGCAGAACCACAGCAACACCACTCCAAATCTTGACTCGAGTGCTGCAATGGCTCTTTTCAATCACAATCTCAGCTTCAGGAATATCCTCTTGTCGTTCCATGTGCTCCCGTTCTCTTTGAGCAGCAACCTCACGATCAATCTTCATCTTGGATCCTTTGGTTCTCTTCGTCCTCGTCGAACACCTCGGCCGATACAGGATTGTTTGGATCGACAGAATCACTTGCTACTGCCGTGTTTATCATAGAATCATCATCGTCGTCTGAATTCTCTCCGTCGAGCCCAGCTACTCGGACAGCTCCGGGTTCAGTCTGGCGTGGTTGCATTGCAGCGCGAACCATAATGGTGGATGAGGTGGCCGTGTTGTTGGCACTGCTGGCCTTACTTTGTTGATTCTCCTCGCCTACTTGAGTAGCAGTGCATGGTTTTAGTGTCACTTTGCAGTGGCTTTCACTATCAGTGATGATTGCAGCAGTCGTAGAGACTTGAGGAGCTTTTTTCTTTTCTTCTGTATTATCGGATGCATGCATAACGAAAGGAGTGGTGAGAAACTCTTACAAAATTCAAAGAAGGCTTTATTCATGACGCTATCGTTCCCTTAATCTCACCTGATTCCTTTGCAGTAGCAGTGGCACTCGTCGTTAGTCGGGATGGCGCGTACATTGGCGTCTCTCGAGGCTTGGCGACCGAGTGATTGTCAATGTTTTTGTCTTGACGACCTAATTCAGCGTTTGATGAAGCATCATCGATAAACTTCGGAGCACTATCTATACGCGGAGGTGGTATCTTGACGCTAATGGGCTTGGATTTCTCATTCAAAAGAACAATTGCAAGATTCAAGTCACCGCCACTCTTGTGGAGCGCGCCCTCAGTTGCTTCTTTCGAGGCACCACTCTTTGCCATGAGTTTGGCAACCGAATCGTTCCAATCATCTGTAGCAGTGCTCATTGTAGTCGTTTTGATGCTTGGGGTCTCTTTTAAGTAGGCACCATGTATTTTAATGTGATTCATCACCATCATGTCATCGCGCGTCGAAATCCAATCCTGCACAGAAAATTCGAAAATGTCAACAGTCATAGGGTGCGTCTGCACGCCCACTCGTGGACGGCCCCCTGTCTACTGTAGTGATTAACAAAGGTGTGGGCGTATGGAAAATATAGTACTTGTGGATTTCATTTGTAAAGAATCTTGCTAGCCAAGTCAAAGAATAGATTAGCTACTCAACCAACAAGTAGATGAAGCAACTCGAGGCAACAAACTATAAGAGATGTAATCGACTATCTACGTTTTCCATTTCCATTCTTGTCCTTTTTTGCTTTTGCCTTGGAACTATTCGTCCCCGCTTTCTTTGGGGTATTCTTTTTCTTATCCTTGGCAGCTTGTTGCTTTTGCTTCTTTGACTTGAAGCTATTTCCATTGGCACGACGTTGCTTCTTCTGTTGTTGAGCAGATCCCATGCTGATGTAATCCTGAGCAATTGCCTTTAGTCCTTCATCTCGCGTTTGTTTCTTTTTACTCTTTCGATTCTTGGTAGCTCTTGCGACTGCCTCTGGCATTCTTGATTGGCTAGCAGCTGCAACGTCTGGACGATTCCGCGGAATCAAACCGCCACGAGGACCTCGCTTCATACCATAACCAGCCAAAAGAGTGTTTGCTTCCGCATCACCAGCAATAAAAGTATCTTCCAAAGAACGCTTCTTACTATTGGGAGAAGGCTGTCCCGGCCACTTTTTCGATTTCGACGAGTATCGGTCAAGCTTTGACGCCTTGTTTCGATTTTGGTCTCGCTCGGAACGTAGCACATTGCAATGGACAAGCTTACCAAGTAGTGATGTGGTAGAGTTGTTGGATTCCAATACTTGCATCAGTCGGGTCCAGCTTTGGTTAAATAGATTGCAGCAGTAAATTAGCTTGAAGATTGGTTGAAGGTCGGCACTACCTTCATTGCAATGAATCGTCTTGGACTGCGACAGCAAAGTCTCGAGCGAAGCTTTGGAATTGTGGTCATTTCTTCTATCGCGAAACTTTCGAAATCGATAAAAGAATGTCAGCAATACCTCCGACGGTCGATCGACGCCACCCAAGGCAAGATGTTCCTCCAACTACTCGTTCGTTTCGGTATATTATACGGCCATCATGAGCAAACCAATCTTTGAAATGGAACGAGCGACATGGATTGACTTACGTGATGAGCAACGAGAACGTAAAGCTTGTAGCTTCCCAGCCCGCCAGTGAAGGGCTTGTCGAGCTCTTGCTGTCCAAGTAATACTTTCAAAAAGAGAACGACTGGAGCAAAGCTGTGTATTTGCGAGAGACTCGTTGTAAGTTACACCTATACTGTATCTCTCGAATACATCACGTAGGCATTTCCATTCTCACCTTTTGAACCGTTGGGCCTGTGATGATGCATATTCACTCGTATCGGTTCCATTGTGCCCTCCTAGTGCAATATCACCTTCAAACCCAAGATGCGTTCCTGTGGCAATGATTGGCACGCGAGCATGCTTTCTCACCTCCACAGTATGAATGATTGGACTCTTCCACAGTTGTCGTCCAAGACTTTTGAGAGCACCCAGTACAAGCTTTCGAGTCTCGCCTTGTGGTCCAACGGAAGGAGGAGATACAGACTCCTTCGATGCGTGTGATACAAACGACACTTCGAGATCATCATTTTCCGAATCAGAGAGGCTCACGAAAGGTCCTTCTTCTTCTTCTTTACTATCACTTTCATCATGATCCTTGCGATTGTTTGTAGAAGCGACACGACGACCATATGCTTCGAGCTTATCAGCAGAGTCAGCGTCACTGTCGGATTCGTCAATTTCAAGAGGCGCAGCGGCACTACCATCCGCCATTGTATCGACATCAAGCGGTGCATTCCTGCTGCCATCACCCTCTGGCAAATCGTTGGAGGAATCTACGTTTGCTTTGTCAGCCTCAGTAGCTTGTGCTGCTGGATTTTCTTGTGGCATTTGATGCTTGTCCGACTCAGATTCTGGTTCAGGCTTCAGCTGTTGAAGTTGAATCTCTTGCTCTTGTACAACGATTTCGTCTCCTACCCGATCAATGACAAATAGAGAATTTTCTTCTTCAGGTTGTTGTGACAGTCCAAGAGATTCTCCAGTGGATGAACTCGTTAATCCGACTTGTTCTATATTCGTATCTTCAGATGTCGTGGCTGAGGCGGCAGCATCACGAGGAGCACAGGCAGTCGCTGCCGCAGCCACTTCTTGTTCAGACACAGTAGGTGTCTCGCTTAAATCATCATTCAATGGTACGGTATCGCCTTTGCCATCGGCGCATTCGCTTGAATCGACGGGCGCCATTAGTTTATCGAAATCAGTCACTTGTTGCTTGCCTTGTGTTACAATATCATCATCACTCTTTTCCTGGGCATCCAGTTCTGCTAACGCTTCTTTCCATTTCTGCACTCGATCCTCCTTACCATTAATGCTTTCCACTGCGGCAGGCTTTTGATCCTCTTCTTCTAAATCATTGTCGTTATTTGAAAATCGCGTATGCGTCCCTCCAGTTTCTTCATTCGTTGGAACCACACCCCACAGAGCCAAGTCGACATCACTGGCAAAGGTACACACTTGTTTGGTGGCATAGGATCCAAAGGCTTGTATTTGTACGTTTCGAGAAGAAAAGAGTCGTTGACAAGTGTCGGCAATATGCTGAATCACATAATCGCGCGCCTCGCATTCGGTTGGTGTCAGTCTCACATATGCCGCAAAGCTCAAAAGCTCCTCATCCAGTCTCTGTAATCCACTGGCAGATAGGTGTTGCAGAATCTTGACAGACGACTTTTCTGTATAGTCATACTCGTGGTTTGTAGAGGTAGTTGTTGGATACCATGGCATGTCGTTGTATTCCGTACTCGTTTTGCGAGAATTCAGTGGAGGCAGTCGCAAGGAAAACTTGACTTGCTGGACGGGTATACGTGTGTCTCTGCCAGACGAATAATGTTGTCGCTTAGCACGAACTGGATGTTGGTGCGTATTGTGGTGATGATTGGGATGAGAATGGCGCTTGTGATAGTGAGGCGCCGCCTTTGCTGCTACTGGTTTCGAGCCAAGAGGCCCATAGAGACTTGCATTTTGCCGCTTCTTGTTTCGATATTTATTGCTGGTTCGCGCCATGATGATTGTGCTTCCTTCACATGCTACATGTACCCAGGAGAGCGGAGGGAGAATTTTTTCAGAGAGAGATTTGTGCTT
Source organism: Myxococcota bacterium (assembly GCA_942491145.1). GTDB lineage: Bacteria > Myxococcota_A > UBA796 > UBA796 > UBA2385 > CAXQUZ01. The sequence continues at coordinate 6,489 of CALOBC010000010.1, forward strand.
ATGGACGAGCGCTCGGTCTGTCCATCATTTTCAAATTGTGGGCGACGTGAGCGCTCAGTCTGTCCTTCACCGCCTGAGATTGCTGGAAGCGCTCGATCGGGGAGTCTTTCTGCCAGACCGGCTTGGCTGCGAAGGGCGAGGCGGGCGCCAGCCCGCGGCGGGCGCAGGCGGGCGCCAGCGCGGGGGCCGCCTGGCTGCCGGGTGGGGGGCCCAGCCGCGGGCGGGGCGGCCCCCCCAGCCGCTCCCAGCGCCCCCTTCGCCCCGAGCCGGGGCGAGGGCCGGCAGGCTCCGGGGCGGCGCCCGCCGCAGTCAGTGTATCCGGAGCAAGCAAGGTCCTTCAAGATCAGCCGCCTTTGGGTTACATCAGTTTTGAATAACGCTTATCTTTACTGTATACTTGCTAGTTTAAAATTTAGTATCAAAACATAAAAAAAAACTACGAACGGAACCGAAATTATCTGCAACGCCAAGCACAGAGACACGCAATACTTTCAATTTCAATTTCAAAGCAATGCACTGCCTTCGTCCTCCAAAACAAGACCAAAAGTTCCAATGGCATTATTGTTCCCGATCACGACAATGTAATACTTTTGGCCAGAGACGGAATCAAAGAACAAGATACTAGACTTGGGCTTGGTTGAACACTGGCTCGCATCACTTTCGTTTTCACTAATGCAATCCCAATCTGCCGCATCACAAGATGTGGAATCAGTTGAGGCGTATACGGCAATGTACGTGTCAAAGCCAGCATCCGTTTCGTCGGTACAAGTCGAAATCTTGATTCGCCTGCCGCTTCCTGTAAATGAATACCACACACCAAGACCGTGGTAATCTTCGGGGGTATATGTATCGCTTCTATCGCAAAGCCCGCCTACAGCAGCGCCATTTGCATTGGAACCCGTCGTAACCATACCATCAACGAGGATGTTCTGAGCACTGCTACATCCATTACTCTCATCAGTAAGAAGAAGACCAAAGGTGCCGATAGCATTGTTGTTTCCGATCACAACAATGTAATACGTTTGCCCAGCAACGGAATTCATGAAGAGCGTACTAGATTCCGGCTTTGAGGAGCATCGGGACGCATCATCTACATTTTCGGTAACACAGGTCCAATCTGATGAGTCACAGTTGCCTCCAGGTGCGCTGTACACCGCCATGTACGTGTCAAAGCCAGCATCCGTTTCGTCGGTACAAGTCGAAATCTTGATTCGCCTACCGGTGCCTGCAAATGAATACCACACACCAAGACCATGGTAATCTTCGGGGGTATATGTATCGCTTCTATCGCAAAGCCCGCCTACAGCAGCGCCATTTGCATTGGAACCTGTCGTAACTGCACCATCAACGAGGATGTTCTGAGCACCGTCACAACCATTACTTTCATCAGTTAGAAGAAGACCAAAGGTGCCGATAGCATTGTTGTTTCCGATCACAACAATGTAATACGTTTGCCCAGCAACGGAATTCATGAAGAGCGTACTAGATTCCGGCTTTGAGGAGCATCGGGACGCATCATCTACATTTTCGGTAACACAGGTCCAATCTGATGAGTCACAGTTGCCTCCAGGTGAGCTGTACACCGCCATGTACGTGTCAAAGCCAGCATCCGTTTCGTCGGTACAAGTCGAAATCTTGATTCGCCTACCGGTGCCTGCAAATGAATACCACACACCAAGACCATGATAATCTTCGGGGGTATATGTATCGCTTCTATCGCAAAGCCCGCCTACAGCAGCGCCATTTGCATTGGAACCTGTCGTAACTGCACCATCAACGAGGATGTTCTGAGCACCGTCACAACCATTACTTTCATCAGTTAGAAGAAGACCAAAGGTGCCGATAGCATTGTTGTTTCCGATCACAACAATGTAATACGTTTGCCCAGCAACGGAATTCATGAAGAGCGTACTAGATTCCGGCTTTGAGGAGCATCGGGACGCATCATCTACATTTTCGGTAACACAAGTCCAATCGGACGAATCGCAGTTGCCTCCAGGTGAGCTGTAAACCGCGACATACGTGTCAAAGCCAGCATCCGTTTCGTCGGTACATGTCGAAATCTTGATTCGCCTGCCGCTTCCTGTAAATGAATACCACACACCAAGACCATGGTAATCTTCGGGGGTATATGTATCGCTTCTATCGCAAAGCCCGCCTACAGCAGCGCCATTTGCATTGGAACCCGTCGTAACCATACCATCAATGAGGATGTTCTGAGCACTGCTACATCCATTACTCTCATCAGTAAGAAGAAGACCAAAGTTGCCGATAGCATTGTTGTTTCCGATCACAACAATATAATAAGTTTGGCTAGCAACGGTGTTCAAGAACAGTGTGCTTGCATTGGGTTTCTCAGCACAGCGACCCACATCATTATCGTTTTCTGTAACACAAGTCCAATCGGATGCACCACAGCCTCCACCAGGTGAGCTGAATACAGCAACATAAGTGTTGATGGTGGGATCAGTTTCATCTGTACAAGTCGAAATCTTGATTCGCCTTCCTGTTCCAATGAAAGTAAACCACGAGACAGTTCCTTCATAGCTTGTACGACTGCATGTCACTTCTGTGTGAGAGGATTCCGAGTTGGACACTAATGTCGTTGATCCATCCACCGAAAGAGTCATAGCATCCTCGCAACGTGCATTACCAACAGGCGCTACCGGAGCTGAAGTTGAAGGGGGTGCTTGCGGATTTGGTGTCGTTGGAGGGGGTGTAGATGGTGTGGGTGTTGTAGGCTGAGACGTGGGAGATTCAGTAGTAGGCCGCCCCTCGGTCGTTGGCTCTGTCGGTTCCGACGTGACATTTGATCTACCGCGAGTCTCCTCGAATTCTGCCATAACGGCAAGGGCATACGAGGTGCCTTCATCGCCACCGATCAATCCTTCAGTCACGCAGGCCGAGTCTCCCTCGCAGCGAGCAATCAATTCATCGGAAGCCTCTTCATTCGTGACCGATCCTGGATATGCTTCATCACACTTCTCATAAAAAGAGAAACCAAACTCATTCTCGTAAGAAAAGAGGGAATCACTTGCACTTCGTAGGCACCAATTCATCATACAATATTCATAGGCAAGTTCATACAAGAGACCATCCGGAGAAGTCGGCAGTTGGAGGCTGTTACCATCTTGCTCCATCCAGTCATCAGTCAGAACATTATTCGGGGTTCCCATAAGACCAATCGCATCTAACAAGGACTTGTTTGAATCTGGGAGACAGACGAATGTATTCAAGAAGCATTCAAACGTCGAAGAAGACATGACGTCTACAGTGACTGCGGCTCCCGAAGACTTGTACAGGAGATTGACACGTTTGCCTGAAACGGTCACCTCAACTGCTTTGTCTTGGCCAGACCCTTCATGGATGCTACGCTGAGTCCCATCCACCCAAAGATCCAAAAGACACACATCAACCTTTTCAGTCGTCTCTGATGGGTTCTCTGGGAGAGACAACTGGACTACAGGAGTATCAAGTCCTTGTGAGATGGCAACAGCGGTGATCTTGCTAGTGCGGTCGTCATGATCCAGAGCCGAGAAACGCGCTTGGACCTCAAAGCGTCCTTCCAGTGAGCGTACAAGCACAAATTCGCCTTGCCCTTGGCAGTCGTATTTCAAATTGTCGAACGTAGTCAAGTGTGGCTCGCCCCACGCAAGAGCAACAGCTCCAACGCAACTCGGAACGGCATCAACTTCAGTTGCTCCGTCATCGATGGACTTCAGAAGAAGTGCAACTACGAGACCAACAAAGCCACCAATAATAAGAGTCACCCCGACAATGAGCATGAGTCGGTTGCGAGGCTTCGACCACCACACGTGCATGCACTCTGCAGTGTCCTTGACAATCTCTGCTGGGAATGCGACTGGCAGCTCTGGGTCCTCGATATCATTCGGAGCACGCGCAACATTCTCTTCGTAAGACATGGTGTAGTTATCTGAATCGTAACCACTTAGACTGCCTCCTTCACGATAAGCTCCTGGAGTCCTATTGGATTCGGGCTCGAGGGCATTCAATCCAGTTAGTGGATAAGGTGCGCCAGCAGGCTTACTTCCGCCAATCTGAGTCCCACCAAACTCATTTTTGTGTAGAGTCTCAGGATCAGATTTGAACTGATGAGAATAAACGTTGGCACCTGAAAACTTGTCTTGAGTGTTGTTGTCTGGAGCCCATCGAGCAACATAAGGCTGGCTGTCTCCAGTGTCTTGTATGAATTCAGGACTATCAACTGGTTCCATCGGGGTTCTCTTTCGGTAGTGACCTTCCTTTCGATTCTGAGGATTCCGTGCCGCTTCTCGATTATGTGGAATGAATTTCGGTTGATTTGAATTATTTGAAGATCGCTCCGGGTAGTATCCATGCTCTTTGTTTCTTTCGCTGTGCCGGTAGTGACTTTCCTTGCCATTCCCTTGAGTCTCCGACGCTTCTGGTTGATCTGGAATGTATTCTGGTTGATTTGGGACTTTCGGAGATCGCTGCGGGAAGTTAGCATCTCGAGGGAGGGACATAGGGTCTGCATTGCTATGCTGATTACTCTTTTTCTCTTTTCTTTGATGACTTTTGCTCCGATGGCGGTGATGCTTGTTGCCACTTGCGCTGTGGTGGTGATGATGCTTCTTCTTGCCATGATGATGCTGGCTGCTGGCGCCACCATGCCGGTGCTTACTTTGGTGGCGGTCGTTACTGTCGTGGCTTGTTTCGACGCCAGATTGCATTGTTCCTTCATTATCCATCATTTCTTGCCTTGCTTCTCAGTTTTATGTGCGCGGGTCTACCATGAGTTCGCAGCAAGAGAGAAAAACACAGCGGTGGGCCCGAAGCGTTTGTTTATGCCCGTTTCCGGGTGCTCTTCGCGATGTTCGCATTTGGCCTTGTGCACATCATACCATGCTACAGCAAGTCTAGTCAGGCACCGGCGTTCAAAACTTTCCCACTATCTGACCTGTTTCAATCGCGGCTACAACGTACTTTGATGATAAGCTCTCGGCAGCCTGCTTTGGCCAAGGAGGGCGCGCGATTCGCGCGCTGCTGCTAGCTACGGCCAAATGGACAAAAAGCGTTAGCATTGCCATTGTCGCTTCAAAAAGAAACAGACTCGAAACGAAAGAAGAATTTTGATAGAGTACCGCTACCGACTGGCTTCATCGCTTTCATGCTGGCTGTGCTCGAAAAAGGCGCGAATTGAAAAATTTGCAGGGCGCAAACACGCACCATTCATTTTCTGTAGGCAGTGTCGTAGTTAGTTGGAGTGTCGCTTCTATCCTCCCCGCAAACCTGTATAAAAAACCACGTCAAAGCCTTTACTATGACCTTGAGGGTTCATTTAACCTACTAACTTGAGTTTTGCTAAAGTAAGTGTTTGGTAGCTAGTAAGCGCAGTGGTTCCTTCCATCAATCGGGCATCCAGATAGACACAAGCAGGGCTCTCAAGTCGCCGTTGGTACACCATTGTACATTTCTTTATTTCCAAGGCCGTTCTGAATGAGTCGAGTCACCCGATCATCATCATCAGTAATGATGTTGTTTGAATGGTGACATGGTGGTGACGACGCATTTTTGAAAAGGTTATGGCTAGTTCTCGTAGCCTCGCGATGATAGCCCCAAGTCGTGACGCCTTCACTCAAAAAGATTGAAACACAAAAAAGACATGGAGTTACTGTGTTCTTTCTCATGTTTTTGTTTCCGTTTCTTGTCTTCCCCTCCAGGCTCCGGCAATCACCTTTTGCTTTTGGCGCGCCGCCATCTCTCGGAGGGACTTTTCACTCGCGGGCGGCTGTCTTTCGCAACCACTACAGTCTCCCACATAAACAATGAAGATATCCTCCTTTATTATTAATACCTGCATTTCGTTGAAAGGATGGCGTATTATACATGCAGCAACGCCATTGTCATGTATATACACATATATACACATGCACTCATTTCAGTGGAGGCAGTCGCAAGGAAAACTTGACTTGCTGGACGGGTATACGTGTGTCTCTGCCAGACGAATAATGTTGTCGCTTAGCACGAACTGGATGTTGGTGCGTATTGTGGTGATGATTGGGATGAGAATGGCGCTTGTGATAGTGAGGCGCCGCCTTTGCGGGAACTGGCTTCGAGCCAAGAGGCCCATAGAGACTTGAATTTTGCCGCTTCTTGTTTCGATATTTATTGCTGGTTCGTGCCATGATGATTGTGCTTCCTTCACATGCTACTTTTACACAAGAGAGCAACTTCTACCGGCATTAATTGTCGGCGCGATCGAGTCGGAGGGAGATTTTTCACGTTGGCGAGATTTTCAATTTGTGGACGCGAGCGCTCGGCCTGTCCTTCACCCGCCGGAGACTCTGGAGGTGCTCGAGGGCGCGAAGTCTCTCGCAGGCGAGGCAGAGGGCGCAAGCGCGCTAGCGACGAGTGAAGGGGGGGGGGGGGGCGAGCCCGCCAGCCCCCCTCGCCTGGCTCCGGGCGCGCCGGCGCCCGCCGCCCGCGGGGGGGCCTGGCCAGGGGCGCGGGAGCAGCAGCGCGCCGCAGGGTTAGCTCAGCGTTGCTGGCCATAGTGAGACTTGAGATTCGAAAATTTCAAGTGGGCCCAGAAAGCTTGTGCTGGCTTGCACTGCCCTTTTGGCGACTTGAATTTTTGAAGGAAGCGTCAATCACGTGCACGCGCTTTTATTTATGGGCATATGTTTGGTTCCCGATCCAAAATTTGTGTTCGCAAGCAAAATTTCATGTGGCGAAGAGCACTGCTCTCACATCAATGCGAGAGAGACTTGGGATTGCTGCAATCTAGTTACTTGGTCAAGTTTACAACACCCGTAAGTTCATTTTGTTGAGTGCGTTGGAATGGAATGATGCGGAGAATTCTCCGAAATCGAAAAACGCCATTGGGCGGCTAGTTCTTCTTTGATGACACATTTGATGCATTTTGGTCGTGTTCTCATCTTTTGTTTCACTTTTATAGAATCAACACTGTGATGATGAGTATGAAGCATTTCATGTTGGTGGCGGTAACGCTGACCACCTTTGTGATGCGGGACGCCGAGGCCATTGACGTTGTTGTAAGTAGAGACCCACTCTTGATTCACAGCATGTTTTTCACGAGTGTTACTCATTTGCTCGTCTTCATTACTTTCATCAGAGCAAGATTCGTAGCGCTTTGGCAGAAACAGAGGACGATGAATCGTCGAATGATTTTGCGAAACGCATGTTGTCTATGAAACCAAACCAGCCGGCATCGCGCACGTTGCTTCAAAACTGGCTTCTTGGAACGAACGAGCAAGAGGCAAACACACTGGAGAAGGACAAGGAAGTCAAGGAGGAATCGCTTTCCTTGAAAGATGATGTAAGTACAATCCAACAAAAGCAAATACCTATTCGTTTCTGAAGTGTGACATGGAGTACTTATTCTATTCCGTTCGTTTACTAAACAACCACAGCTTGGAAACTTGATGAAAGAAGATGGTGACGAGAAACCAAGTCCTTCGGAAGAAAAGGCCCAAGGCGTGGACCTTGCTGCCAAAGGAGATGAATTCTTTTACGACGTGGTGGAGCATGAACTCGCAGAGGTAAGTTCAGTATACCTGTTTGGTTTTCTCTTGTTTTCAATTGCGTATCGTTTATCATTCCGACGGTTGTTGTCAAACAAATGAGTAATGCAGCAAAAAGAAGGAGCACAAAGCGGAGGCCTCTTCTCGTTCTTATTACTCTTCTTCGGATTAGAATCGTGAAGCACTAAGAACGCTTTTTGCTCAACGATGCGGATCTTGCGATAGAAGCACCTCTGGTCGCAAGCGGAATTCGTCCTACAGAGGGCCGGTATCATCTGGGCGACAGATACGGTTGCGACTGAAAGATGGACCATCAGATGGGCCATCACATCTCTCTTTGCTGGTTCTTGGAAGCCTGCTGAAAAAGACTTGGTGCACGTACTGAGAGGGATGCTTTGAGTGCATTCAGAGACTGGTGGGAGCCACCCAATCGTCGGACAAGGCCAGGAGGACCTTACAGTTACCTTGTGGGTTCGACTGTGGAGCGTGAACTCGCAGTAAGTTCAGTATGGCTTTTGCAGATACTCATTGTATTGTATATCGTTCCGACGGTTGTTGACGCAAATGCTAGTCTCACACCACTTCTCTCTTCTTTTTAGAGTCGTGTTGCTGACTTGGATGCAAACGGACATTCGCCTTTAAGCAATAATGGCCTTAGTGCGCACAAGATGTACGTCGACATGTGCCTTTGAGTGCATTCCGGCCAAGATGTGAGCATTATTTACGGAAGTGGCGCAGGACCTTGTATTCTTTGCTGACAAAAAGGGACAACGTGCGAGTGCCGGACCGCTTGTGATGGTTGGATTTGGGAAATATTACATTCAAATGTGGCAGTGAACTCCTCTTAACCAACATTTCATTTGGCTGGAGTGCAAATAATGGAAATGCCTGTCCTTTAACGTCAGTTCCACCCGGGAAGACTTGTAACACAGCAGATGATCTGGTTATTCTCCCGGAATTCGATGCTACGTTAGAGGTTACCTGTGTTCAGGGAAGCGGCAACGTTAATCTTACAGTCCTTGGTGGAACATCTCCATTTAGCTATCTCTGGAGCCCCGGCGGAGAAACAACCGAAGACTTGACAGGCGTTCCAGATGGAACATATAATGTGACTGTAACTGATGCCAACAACTGTACACTCGACAAGAGTGCAGAAGTTGAATGTGAGACGCCCAGCCCGACTCCGGAACCGACCCCGGAACCGACACCTGACCACGCCGACCAACCCTGAACCAACACCCGAACCTACGCCTGAGCCTACTCCCGAACCAACTCCGGAACCAACACCGGAACCGACACCTGAACCAACGCCTGAACCGACACCTGAACCTACTCCTGAACCTACGCCTGAGCCTACGCCTGAGCCGACTCCTGAGCCAACGCCTGAACCGACTCCTACGCCCGAACTCCTGAACCGACGCCTGAACCAACGCCTGAGCCTACGCCTCCTACTCCTGAGCCGACTCCGGAACCGACTCCTGAACCTACGCCTGAACCGACTCCGGAACCTACACCTGAACCGACTCCCGGAACCGACACCTGAACCGACGCCTGAGCCGACACCTGAACCAACGCCCGAACCGACACCTGAACCAACGCCCGAACCGACGCCAGAACCTACTCCTGAACCAACGCCTGAGCCTACACCTGACACCGACTCCCGAGCCGACACCTGAACCAACTCCGGAACCTACGCCCGAGCCTACGCCTGAACCGACTCCGGAACCAACGCCTGAGCCTACACCTGAGCCGACTCCCGAACCGACTCCCGAGCCTACACCTGAACCGACACCTGAACCGACACCTGAACCGACTCCTGAACCGACTCCCGAACCTACGCCTGAACCGACTCCCGAGCCTACTCCGGAACCTACGCCTGAACCGACTCCTGAACCTACGCCGGAACCAACTCCAAAGCCAGCGCCCGAGCCGACACCTGAACCTACACCTGAACCAACACCAGACAACCTACACCTGAGCCGACACCTGAACCAACTCCTGAACCGACACCTGAACCAACTCCGGAACCGACACCTGAACCCTACGCCCGAACCGACACCTGAACCGACTCCGGAACCAACGCCTGAACCGACTCCGGAACCCCCTGAACCGACTCAACCAACGCCCGAGCCTACACCTGAGCCCACTCCTGAGCCGACACCTGAACCGACACCTGAACCAACACCCGAACCTACACCTGAACCGACACCTGAACCGACACCTGAACCAACTCCGGAACCAACACCTGAACCGACACCTGAACCAACACCTGAACCAACTCCGGAACCGACACCGGAACCTACACCTGAACCGACTCCTGAACCAACGCCCGAGCCTACACCTGAACCCACTCCTGAACCGACTCCGGAACCTACGCCTGAACCGACACCTGAACCCACACCGGAACCGACACCTGAACCTACGCCCGAACCGACTCCGGAACCAACGCCTGAACCACACCTGAACCAACTCCGGAACCAACACCTGAGCCGACTCCGGAACCGACACCTGAACCGACACCTGAACCGACTCCGGAACCGACGCCCGAGCCTACACCTGAACCGACACCTGAACCGACACCTGAACCAACACCTGAACCGACACCTGAACCGACACCTGAACCAACACCTGAACCAACTCCTGAACCAACTCCGGAGCCGACACCTGAACCCACGCCAGAACCGACACCTGAGCCTACGCCTGAACCGACTCCAGAGCCTACGCCTGAACCAACTCCTGAACCAACTCCGGAACCAACGCCTGAACCGACTCCAGAACCGACTCCAGAGCCTACGCCTGAACCGACTCCGGAACCAACACCTGAACCGACGCCGGAACCTACACCTGAACCTGAGCCGACTCCAGAGCCTACTCCAGAACCTACGCCTGACACCTGAGCCAACTCCGGAACCAACTCCTGAGCCTACGCCTGAACCGACTCCTGAACCCACTCCTGAACCGACGCCTGAACCCACTCCCGAGCCGACACCCGAACCGACGCCAGAAATCACAACCACTACGACTGTATTTGATATTCCCAAAGTGACGACTACTACTGTACCCCCGGATACTACCACTACCAAGCCTGAAAAGCCACCCGTGGTGACTCCACCTTGTACCATTTCGTTTTGCGAGGCATGCTATTACTATTGTGGAGCACCTCCTTATGAGTGCGAGGACCCCAACGTACCGTGCAAGATTGATGCTCTCTGCCAAGTTTGTGGAGAGTTATGCATCAAGGATGATAATGGTGTATGCCCTGCACATGCATGTGAATATGATTCCAGCAAAGGGACGTGTCCTGAATGATTGTAAGCTACAGTCACGAGTGGCTATTTTGTGACATAATGGGGAATCAATGTCGGGGACTTTGTATGTGAAATGAACACGTTACGTTTGTAAATCATGATGGAGAACAAAGGAGATATTGAGATAGTGATTCCATCTTGTTATATAATTAGATATTTCTTGCTTGTTACCTACCATTTGATTGTAAATGCCTAGCCATTGTCAGATAGTTGGATCTATATCTGGATAGTGTTCTCATCTTGAGCTCTCGATGCTACTATGAAATAGGAGTAGCTAGCTAGCTAGTACTGCAGGTCATTGATGAGGCCACCTGCCATACAAGCATCTGCACAAGCTGTTGGCCGGCTGCATGCACAGCCCATCGGAATGCAGCCTGACAACAGTTGTTCAGAGCAAAGCAACAGACAGCCAGCAAAAGCAGCAGGAGTAATGTAAGTAATTGCAATGTAGTTTTGTGTATTGGAACTTACTTATTCTTTTATTCTTTCTAGCAATGAGGATGTACCATATTCATTTTCTCACATTCAATTAGCTAAACATTACTCAGTCGACCGACCACTTGTCATTTGAAGCTTGATCTACTACGTAACTGGCTACATTTTCAAAGTCCGCATTGGACAGCTTACCTCCAAACAAAAGGGCGCCACGATGAACTAAAAGTGAGAATGCAGTAGTGAGAAGAAATGGAAGTGAGAATCGCAGTCGAGCGACAGCTACGGGATGGGGGGGGGGGAGGAGGGGGGCGCAACACACAATGGACGAGTGCAAGCGCAACGACGCACAAGACACGTCGAACAGAGTGATGGAGGCTACCCCGAGGGGCCTCAATCGCTCGCCCGAGAGGCGTGGGAGGCGCGCATCGAGGGATCGGGGGGCGGCGGGACAGGGGCGCGGAGGGGGGCGGGGGCGGCGGCGAGGGGGCGTCCCCAGGCACGGCGGGCGCGAGACGAGGAGGGCCGGCAACACACAGTCACCCGGAAGCGACATGGGCGGGGTGGGATGGCGGATGATGTTGGGAAGCGCCATGGGGGGGCGGTGAGGGACGGGGGAGCAGGGGAGGCGGCGGGGGGGGGGCACGTGGGGGCGCGTGGAGAGCGGGGCCGAGGCCGTGATGACAAAGCGCATAATCTTCATGATGAGTTTGATCAAGAGGTAGGAGTGAACAGGTAAAGGTAGAGTGGTGGTGATTTGTGAGCAACAGCAACATGCAGATGCTGTGATCTTTTCCTGTTGAACTTTTTGGATCGCAGAACAATCAGCATCGCCGGCGCAAAAGGTTGAGGATATCTCTAGCCTTATCAATCCATCTATCTTCTTGATGACTGACTTGCCCGAAAGCAACAGCAAACAAAGCACTTGTGTAACGGTAAAGCAATGCCTTAGAAAGCAGATCTAGGCATGAATCTATTATAAATCGTGATTTCCTATGAAAATGCTCCGAGTACAGTACACACACGAGAGCGAAACGAAACGCACGAGCACAAGGTTTGAAGCAAGCGGAATGTCTATCGCATGAATATGATGTTTATACTTCAAAATGTAACATGCCATATCGCACGAGCAAACCTTCCATCCACTCTTCCTAGTCATGCACTCTTCCTCCTCTCTCGTTCCTTTCTTTCTTGTTACTCCCATCACTGCATTCATCCATCCATCATTGCCACCAGTCCACCATTCCATTCCTTCTTTACTTTCCACTATTCTTGTTTAATTCGGCTCGCAAATTCTTGGTAAAATCATCTTCAATATCATCATCATCCCAATTGTCTTTCCACTGTTGGGCATCCTCGGCGTCTTCCTCCGATTTGTCCCACTTGGCGGGTTGGAATTCTTCAAATTCATCATCTTCTTCAATCGCTTCGACGAGCGGCTTTTTGTTTTTCGGTTCCTCGTCCTTTTTGGAAGTAGTAGCAGTAGTAGTACTCATTGTATATAATAATATAAACAGAGTGTAATAATGAATGGGAGAGAAGAGAATGCTAGAGAGAATGGAGTTGTAATGGTGTGAGCAACAGCACGCGCCCAACTCAAATCGATTGTGTTCGATTCGTTTCGACGCGACAAAGATTCCAGATTCCATTTCTTTCAGCGCCGATGCAGGCCGTAGTCTACTTCACGATTTATAGATAGATCTAATGGAGTCTAAGGATGAGCTACTTTGCAGCAAACGCATTAGCTACATGCAACAGTGACACGTACGTAGCTAGCTAGCTAGCTACCTACCTACCGCCATGCGTGCTGCGGCCGAGCAAAGTCGCATGGCTGCAGGCCGAGCTACAGTAGCTAGCAACATGACATGTAGCTGGTACGTTTACTATGGATAGCTACTTACTGTAGTATCGTATCGTAGCTAAATGACAAGTGACTATTTGAATGCAAACGACGCGTTTCTACTACTGGAATTATTCGTCCTACCATTCTCCTTCCTTCCTACCTACCTGCATGCATATACATTTATATATACTTTTCTACTACTCCATTTCATTCTCACTACGAAAAGACACCTCCTCCTCCTCCTCCTTCGGTAATGGTTGGATCTTCTTCATCCCAACTGACTTGAGCATGTTGTTGTTGTGCTCGCATATTATATTATTTATGATTGATCCCAATTCTTTTCATCCGTCAAGCAAGATTGTTCGAAATGAAGCAACGTGGTATTCTTGGGCGGTGGTGTACTCATATTATTGCCGTTGTTGTTGCGTTGGTGAAATAATGTGTGAAACACCCACATCCTCTTGTTCCATGGATATATCCAAAAAGTCGTCGAGTGCCGCTTCCGCTTGTTGGATACTACTACTCATGACATTTCCACTTGAATGGCTTCTTCTCTTGGTCATTTCCAAATGACGTCGTTCTTCATATTGTTCATGTCGCACCACCATGAGTTGTTCCAATCGATCCACAAAGGAATCCACCGGCTCTTCTTCTTCTTCCTCTTGTTCTGTAGTACTCGTAGTGTTGTCGTGGTTACTCGTGGCCCATACCGTACTGCCCGTCAAACTATTGACACTATGGATTCTCTTTCGATGTTGCTCCCTCACGACAGGAGAATTGTAAATCAAACACGGTGTTCCATCATGACGTGGAAAATCACGATAGACTATGCGTTTTCCCGACGAATCTTCCTGAATCCATTCCAAATCTCGTCCTTGTTCATCATTTGAATGATTGCCAAACATGTTGTTGGAAATGGACTTTACCCACGAGGCCAGTGTTCCTCCTTTTTGTTCAATGTAGGGACCACTGCAATGAATGTGATGATCCACGACATCTTCTTCTTCTTCTTCCTTGTAGGCAAATGTCGAAAAAGAAGAAGAATGATGATTGCGAGGATTGTGAATGGGATAGGCATACCGAGTAGTATTGGTAGTTTGATTGGAATGCGAATCGACCAAGGTGCTGGAATGGAAAAGAAGACAGCATCCAAGAGACTCGTTGGAACAAGGAAGATGTTGTATTACTCGTTTCATGATAGTCATCACGTGGTGGTGGAGCCATGCAGGCCAAGTTTTCATCGTGATGCAAATCATCACAATGACTCCCACTACTGTATTCGTGATGGGATGTGGCGTCTTGTACACTCCATTTGGAATGCCGCTTCATTCTCACAAAAAGAACAATACAAAACAAGACCAACAAGAGGGAACAAAGAGTCGTCGTCAAGGTCACTTTTGCCAAATGGTTTCTTGTTTGTTTCGAGAGATGGAGTAGTCAATTCTCCATTATTTTGATTTTGATGTTCATAATCCACAGTCACCACCATGCTAGTCAATTGTTGCAAGTGCACTTCTCTGGTCACCATTAATCGTTGTTCGTACGTTCCCAACGAGGGTGGACTGAAGGCCTTGGTGAGGGACGATTGGAGAAATTGGTCCGCCACGGTTCGTTCCACCTCGTTTGTTAATTCAAACGCGGCACTTCCGGACAACAATGCCACAATGCCACCACCACCACTATTTGTAGTTTCTTGCAAATGACGTGTTTTTCGTTGCGACGCACGTTTGACCGAAATTTGGAGAGACACGCCTTGAATCGTGCCCTCGAGCGGAACGACATCATGAAGCAATTCGGCATCAATATATTCTTTTAAAAACGTTTCCGTCACTTGTTGGATGGTACTTCCCAGAGAGGCAAAGTTAATGGGAGCATCTGGAGTCATGGTGGGAGAATTAATTTCGACGGAAAAGGGTTTCAACGAGTATAATTGATACGTCACTACTTGATTTGGAGGTGCTTGTGCTTGTGTGAAATGAGGAAACGAGCAACACGACAACAACAAGAACAAGAAGAGAAAGGTAGAGTAGTGGTAGTAGTAGTAGTCATGGTCAAGGAGTGTTCTTGTTGCTTGCTGTTGTGTGATTGTATTCACGCGTCGCTCTCGTTGTTGTTGTGTTGTTGGAGAGAGATCCCGCCGCCATTGGCATGCACTTTGAGTCAACTCCACACGACTTGTATTCGGTGGATACACAAATCTAGATAATTTATATATATAGTTAGCCGTCATTTTTCCAGAGTGCGCCGGGCCATCCAGATTTTTGAAAAAAAGCGGGACTTGACGAGATCAACGGTCATGTGCTACAGTAGCGAATTATTGAAGAGAGCTCGTAGCGCGTGGCGTATGTGCGCGTTCGAGAAGCTAAATATCATCATCGTCATGGCGCAAGACTCTTGATCCAAGTGCCCCTTGCTTGCTGTGGCAGGGATAAAGAGCAAAGAATGCCAAAAGCAGAGAGAAAGACCAAAGCGCAGCAGCAGACATGTGCAGTCAAAGGAGCAGTGGCAAGGAGTCGAAATCATCACTTGCGGTGGAGGCAGGCAGCGACCCGCAAATACAACCAAACGAGGATGAGCGAGTAGAAACACCGCGAGAAAAAGAGAGATTGTTCTACCGTATCCATGCCGCAATGGGCGCGCATGCGTGTTGTCGCGTGTGCATGGATGCTGGTGCACCCACGCGCGCGCGGAAATGGCTGCGAGACGACAATATCCAAACGAAAAGACGCACGGGGCGCGAGTGCACATTCACAACATGTTTGGTCGATACACGCCATTGCAGCATTCCTACTAGTCACGCACAAAACTACAGGGAGGCGTAGTGCACATGCCTAGTGCATGTGGAAGCAGTAGTGTGCATGCAGCCTTTCTGAAACTCCACTCTTTTTGCGTGCATCGCTTCCCCATGACAATTGTAAGTACTTGGAAATCTGGAACAATCTTGTAAACATATTGACAAGAGTTGCAACATGCTCGATATAGCAAGTGGACATTTTTTCCAAGGGGCCACGTTGTTGCTTTCGCGGCAAGGTAGTCTGCCATGTTTGTTTCTTGTTTCATTCAGCATGCATCCTCTGGTGGACACACCCAAATGATTTCATCACTAAATGATGCATGGGGAAAACGTTGATTTGTCACTTGCAAAAAATGCCATTGAAAAGCAAACTGCATGGGCAATGGGAACTCTGGAGAGCGGAAATTTGGCATTGTGGCGATGGCTTGTTGTTTCCATTGCAGCATTCCTACTAGTCACGCACAAACTACAGGAGTAGTGCCATGATGCATGTGGAATGCTTGTGTGGATGCATGCATCCTTTCTGAAACTCCACTTTTTTTGCGTGTGTATCGCTTCCCCATGACGACGTGGCTGATTGGTAGTACTTGGAATTCTGAAACAATCTTGTAAAAGTATTGACAAGAGTTGCAGTATGGTCGATATAGCAAGTGGACATTGCGTTTCCAAGGCGATGTGTAGTGCTTGTTTCTTGTTTCATTCAGCATGCGCCCTCTGGCGGGAACACAGCACAAGCGAGTTTATAACGAAATAATGCATGGGGCAAAGTGTTGATTTGTCACTTGCAAAAAAGACCATTGAGAAGCAAACTGTGTGGGCAATGGGAAATCTGGACGAGCGAGAGTCTAATGGTGTTTACATAGTATGGCTTGTTGTTTTTGTCCGAGCCCTGCCTGCATTTGCTTGACTCGTTTTGGCTTTGGTGCAGCCATGCGGCCGTGATGAAAACACCAAGACGATATGCTGTCTTGGAGAAGGCTCCTTGTCTCTTTCTTTATCGCAGATGCATACAAGTAGTAGTATTACTGGAGAATCACTTTGCTCTGGTGAGAATATTGTCGAGATGAGCGAGTTTGTTGGAGGCTTCGCGGCGCAGCCGCGGCACTGTGCGAGTGAACATGTATAATTTCAAAACATGACCTTTTGAGGCAAAGAAGGCTGTGATGAATCCGAAATGTGTGAAAGCTTCAAGGTGAGAACGAGATTGTGTGCAGTACCAGAGGCTACGTGTTTGAAATTTTCAATAGATCCTTAGGGATTGGGATACGCAAAGCAACTTCCTGTCGCGATGAATGCAGATGCAAAGAGGATCCCACAACAATCTGCAGATGTTGCCAATTACATTACAACAAATGAATGATTCAAACCAACAAACGTCACACACATGTATCGTGAACCTTGGACTGTTTCGATCTGGAACAACCACGTTGGTGGAAGCAGCCAAGGCGCTGGGATTGAAAACGTTTCGCGAGTTTCCCAAGCTGACTTGTGACGAATACAAGCAACTTCTCATTGACCCAAAACGCCTAGTACAAGAATGGTGGGATACAAAGGGTGGACGCGAAGTCGTCGTAATGTTGATTAGGAACAATCACTTGATTTGTGATGGATGGATCGCCATCCTCGCCCTTCTTCCTCATGAGGAGCTATGGAGTCTGCAAAGAGAGCTCAGGCGTGATGGCATTGTCGTCCATTACATAGCCACGACTCGCAATGTGGATGCGACCGTCAAATCAGAACTACAGCATTGGGTGGTTCATGACCTGGAACAAAAGAGCGGGCTATCGTCCGAGGACCGGGCAAGACTGGAATCGTATCTTTATTCGCGTGCAATGATCCATGCCGAGCAAATTATTCAACTCACTCGTCTCCCGGGCGATAAATGTTGCATTCTGAAACTTGAGCGGATGAATGACTGGTCGCCAAGTCTTGCTACCTTGACGTCTTTTCCGAGCACGAAGTGGTACCATGCTTTGGATGCTGTCGGAGTATCGAACGCTAACCCACAACTACCAGTAGAAGGCATCCTCTTGACACTTCGCGTTGGAATAGGACTTGAAGCACAGGAATCTACTTTAGCAGTTTCCAAACTACTGGATAGCATTGAAGCTGACAGTCTCTGTCGTTACCTAGTGGTCCTTGGCATTGACAGCGACGAAGCTGCTAGTCCCGAGGCGGAAGCTTTGAAGACAGCAATAGCAAACCGCCAACGTTGCGAGTCCTGCAGTCTTATAGTGAATCAATTGGAGGCTACTACAGGGCCTTTTCGTATCTGTGATGTATGGCATCATATGGCAGACAAGGCATGGATTGACGGAGCTGACTGGGTAGTTCTTCTTGGTGATGATATCAAGATTGACTCGAAGTGTCATTATCGTTGCTTCTATCGGGCATTTCTTGATTTATCGGAACAATTAATGGTGAGTTGACTCCTAATCCTCGAGCACTCTTTTGTTCATCGTACATCGGCTCATGCGATTAATCGGCCCATTCGTCTTCGCATGCAGGTTCCTTTTGGATTTGGCTGTCCATGGTGGAATGATCGTTCGTTTCCCGGATTTCCAACGTTCCCCGTCGTGGGCAAGGTGCACTTTGAAATTTTCGGTGGCCTCATACCAAAGAGTCGCATTGGAGCTTTTGTCAATCAAGATCTTGATCCGTATCTACAAAGACTCTATCTGAAATTTGGAGCCGCACCACTGGTCGAGGAAGCTCGGCTTACTAACATTCAAGGAGGAAATGACATGACGCCTGCTCGATACAATCGCATTCCTGCTCTTGGATGGCGAGATTGGGTACTTGATGATGTATCTCCGATTCGCCGATATCTCCAGGAGCATTCCACCTCCCTAAAAGATTCGACTCCACCACCAATAAACTTCCTTGTTGATATTGTTGTGCCAACGTTTCGCATCGAATTGCCATTTCTCGAACGACTCTGCTCTTTGGTAGTCCCTGAGTACTTTCGTACAACATTTATCGTTGTGGTCGATAACCCATCCAAGCTGCTTGGCGTTTCCGGCATGCTAGGTTCGTCAACGACTGACGAGAATCAAGCTGCGCTTGTGTTGGAACAGCACTTGGCGAATGCGTCAAAATCTTTGTCAAATGGTTTTCGTGGTAACAATGTACGTGTTCGATGCAACGCAAAGAATCTTGGGGCGTCGGCAAGTCGAAACAAAGGCGTTGACGAGTCTTCGGCAGAATATGTACTCTTCCTGGATGACGACGTGATTCCTGAACCTGACGTGCTTGAAGCCTATGGAACTGCACTGAAAACTCAAGTCTTGGACTCAAAGTATGAACTTGTTGGCCTCGTTGGACTTGTTCGCTTTCCACGAAGCTCGTCCCTTCCCCTTCGACATGCTGCCGTCCTCATGAGTTATCTAACTTTCATGTTTGAGATTGCGGATAATCCACATTACACCCGACCTGCATGGGGCGTTACTGCTAACATCTTGGTCAAGAGAACGGGTATTCGCTTCGATACAGCTTATGCAAAGACCGGAGGAGGTGAAGACGTTGACTTTTGTTTGCGCCTTACAGAAACTGGTGCTGGAGAATTAAGGGCATGCCCGTCTGCCGTAGTGTACCACCCATTCTGGCCAGGCTCATCCTGGACTTTGTCAAGGCACTTTTTCAATTGGGCGAGGGGTGATAGTGCACTATTTGCCAGGTTTCCGGAACATTGTTATTATTCTTGGCCAAATGCTGTTGAATGCATGCTGTTTCTCGTACCAATGTTGATTGCATGCAAAGTAGGAACCGGTTTCATTCTGACGATGTCCCTTCTTTTCCTCGCGGCCGATGTCGGTGTTGAAATGTCCGACCTATCGAACTTTCGTCATCGCTGTGCCCTTTTGCATTTTGAGAGACCGCTGTGGTTTTACGTGGCGGCACATGTGCTCGCGAATATCTATGTTTTTGTTCTCGAGAGTGGTAGACTCTGGGGTCATTTGAAAAGACTTGAGTTACAAAACCTCACTCGTCGATTCGATTGGCATTGCGGACGACTCGAGAATAGTTCCCAGAGCTTCATTCGTCGAGAGTTTCACAAGTTTGTTCTGTTCAGTTCAATCGCATTGACTTTTATTGCCACGATATACACGTAGAATGAGAGTACGTTTACGTACATGCAATAACACTTAGTAATGATTATGATATCTGTTATAGATCATGCGTTCATAGCATGACTTGTCACGAACATTCCCACCTCCCCATCTTCAAGCTCCAAGGTGCTAGATGATTTCGTCATTTCTGCTTTCCTTGCCATGTTGCGACTTGCTCAATATCCGGTTTCGCATCATGGTGAGTTCATCTGTAACAACCTCTGGTTCTTTCGTTTCTGCTTCCTTTCTAGCAAGTATTCTCTGGTGAACCATGGTCAGTTCGTTCGTCTCGACAGCAGGTACCTCCTTTTTCTCTTGCTTTTCCTTGAGCAAGACTCGTTTACGTACAGCTTCGAGTTCCTCTGCTACCGTCGGTTTGGCCACTTGTACCGTTTCCCTTTTCGCCAATACCTTGTTTCGAGCAAGAGTAATTTCATCACTGTCCATTCGTTGCATGGTACGCAAAGAGGATTTTGTAGGCCTTGTTGTCGGTGTTGTCACTACTTGCATTTCCAAATCACGATGACGGCCCCTCCCTGGGAAGCATCCACTTTGCTTTTGATCCAAAACTGCCATGATTTCCGGATCTTCATCTCTAAAAAAGGAACCCGTCGACGATTGTGACGAACAGCTTACTTGGCCATCCATGTCTAAATCCAGCATGTTTGGTGAAAGTGCACTCGCCTCCTCCTCATCGGAATCAGCATTATCCTCTAAACCATTGACGTTGACACTATCGAGTGCATCTTCAATAGCCCATGACGATTCATCCCAATCGTCTTCTTCCTCCTCCTCTTCTTCTTCCTCGACAATGGAATCTAAATTGGGTCGTACCGACGATGGCTGTCGTTTGAACTGACGATGTCGACGTGGTGGACGTGGCTTGGCTTGAGTCGCCGCTTGCGCCCATGCATCCTTCCAATACTCTGTTGAAAATACCGAAGGATCGTCAAATTCCAACGATTCTTCCGTCGAACTAGAATCCTTGCTATTGACGCCATTGGCATTTTTGCGAGCCCGTAAATGACGTAAATACGCAAAGGAACCGACACTGAACATCGAAACGAGTACCATTACGATAACAATGGCGGCAATCTTGAGTGGAGCATTTTTATTGTTGGAATCGTTTGGTTGTGTCGTTCCGCGAGACGTATCCACATCCACTTCATTGATATCGTTGATGATTACCCATACTTTGAGATTCGATACTTGCTGCAACGTCGCATCTTGTTGGAAATTCTGCCACAAATCTTGCAAGACACTTCCCTTGAATGCTTGATTGACCATTTCATTCACCTTGGTTTGAGTCATGATTTGTCCCAGTCCATTATCACTATCAAAATGCACTTCTCCTACAAAGTCTGCCTTGATGACGGTCGAGTTTGGAAAGGTTGTCGCCGCATTCTTGTCTATACTTGGTTCGGTATCGAGCGCTGTCTTGAGCGCCGAATCAAAGCGAGCATCCGTTTCAAGAATGGACTTTATGTAGGATGATAAGTGCATGCTGGTAGTAAACATTAGTGGCAACTGAAAGGGCTTTGGATCCACATGAGGCTCATTGATGAGTAGCTGCATGGTAAAGTCAGGAAGAGAAAAGGTGATTTCGCCACCATTGTCGTGCGGCTTTTCGGCTGCGGTGTTTGTAGCTTGAGCAAACGTGCTACTAGCAAAGGATATAAATAGTACTATAAAGAAGAAAGAGAAGAGCTTCATTGTGTGCTGCATGTAGGTCGTGATGGTGATACAAAGTGTTTGGTCTTGTTGTCCGTCAAAGCAATAGTGGCCGCGCCGATTTATACACGTATTCTTTCGTCACTCTACACAAGGCGTCCTACTCTCAGTCTCCACTGTACCACTTAAGCGAAAATCAGCAATCAAACGAGAGAATAGTTTGTTGATCGTTCCAACCATGCAAGATGAGATGAAAGAGGCGTTGCAAGTGAGGTTTTGGCGCAAGGCACATGATCGCCAACAAAAATGATGGGTCGCTGGTTCGGCCGGTGCGAATTGTACACAAACCACATGCCGAGACAAAAACATGCAAAAATCTAACCGTTTCAATCATTTGGTTAAGTACTCTAATTGTCAACGACGCCAGCCTTCAATGACTTGTGACATTTTGGAATTTATGCCGGTCATTGTGAAAACATGCGCAAAATGCGAACCGAAAGAAAGCTGACGGCAGTGTTCCCATTGAACCAAAAGTGCTTGAACTAATAACAATAATCAAATTCAATACGATGAGTGATGCATTAATCGAAAACGACAGAAAACCTGCGGCCGTAGAGGAGAAAGAGCCCAGGGATCTCGAGAAAGGCGAAGGTGGCGTCAAACTGCCGCCATCGGCAAAGGCGCAATCCAGAGCCACCCAATCTTCGTCCTCGCGCCACAAACGATCTCACAAACACTCTCAGAAGCATAAGCACCATCATCATAACAAGACTTCGAGATCATCTCGCTCAAGGGGTGATATTGACGAAGAAAAGATTGCCGACGATGGTCATCTGCGCGCGTCACGTCACCTGACAGAACTTGTTGCTTCGGCCGACATGACAAAACAGGCTGACAACATGAAACCTCCATACAAGTCTTCAAGAGTAGCTCGTCGTAAAGAAGACGTCGACGACGTATCGATTGCCAAGCCTAGAGAATCGTTAATGTATGCACCGTCACTCGCGGCAAACACCACTGGTGCTGCAACGAAAGCTCCAGAAGATAAAGGTAAGAATGGAGTATTGACCCAATATTCTCTTCCAAATATCATCCAGTCTCACGAGTATTGCCTCAGTTTACAAGGAAACTCCGTCTCCTGCAGATTGCGGTCAAATCAACCCACCACTGGCAACGACGACAGAGCATGCTGGTCAAAGTAATCAAGCAGCAACAAACACAATCATTCCTCGAGATCCCTTACCACGCACTCCTGGTGCTTTTGCCGTTGGTGGTCGAGATGATACACGGGATGATCATCAGGAGGATGACAATTTTACGTACACTCAACAAGATAACAGCACCGTGGTCGACAATGCCATGAGTACTCCTACCAATCCAACGGAACCAGTCATGGCTCGACTCGTTGATAATTCAGATGATGTCGAGAATGTACGAGAACAGCTCCGACGACGAGAACAAGAGCTGGAACAGATGCGAAGAAATCAAGAGAATATTGTGGTCGGCCAAGTTTTGGGAGTTGAAAACAATGAGGTGGACGAGGAGGGCGACGTGGAAGAAGCAGTGGATGAGGCGGAGAATGAGTCTCCATCGATAGAAGCCACAAATCCAAGAGACGACAATCGGAATAAACTCACGTGCAAGCATTCACTGCTTTCAAACTGCAGCACGAGAAAGAAATTCATGTTTGGCTCCGGAATTGTGTTCGTTTGCGTTGCCGTCGTTGTGGGTGTCGTTGTTTTGCATGCTTCTGCTGATGACGGCCATCGCCAACGGTGTCGCCGACGGGTGATTGCCACAAACGCCAGCTCCCACGTGCGACGAGAATTCAAGTGCTTTGGCAAAACGACTCCCATGTTATTCTCAAGATACAAGTAAGTTTTGTTACTTTGGTTGCATCGACAAATTGTCACTGTCTGTATTTATACTTCCGTCTGTCGTTTTAATAATTATTGTTTTGTCCCTTGTCGAGTCATTGTTTTCATGCTTTCTTTGTAGTCTAATGCTTGCTTGTCATGTTTCATTCTACAGCTTTGTTGGATCTCTCCAGCAATAGTTTGACGGGAACAATTCCAAGTGAGATTGGAACCATGACTGCTTTGAGTAAGTCGAGTTGTTGTTTCGTACCTTGTCGAGACGATTGTGGTCTAATTCATATGTATCATGTTTCATTCTACAGCTTGCAATAGTTTGACGGGAACAATTCCAAGTGAGATTGGAACCATGACTGCTTTGAGTAAGTCGAGTTGTTGTTTCGTACCTTGTCGAGACGATTGTGGTCTAATTCTAATGTATCATGTTTCATTCTACAGATTGGTTGTATCTCTACGACAATAGTTTGACGGGAACAATTCCAAGTGAGATTGGAACCATGACTGCTTTGAGTAAGTCGAGTTGTTGTTTCGTACCTTGTCGAGACGATTGTGGTCTAATTCTAATGTATCATGTTTCATTCAACAGCTAGGTTGTATCTCTACAACAATAGTTTGACGGGCGAATTCACGTGTCCTGCCTTTATCGACTTTTGTTACATCTCCTGTGACGATAGTGAAAATGAAGCTTGCCGATCCCTTTGAGAGAGCTTGATACATTCCTGATGGATATCAGTGTATATGATTGTTTACATAAATTCAATATATGTGTGTTTTCACTTTTTCCATTTGGAATATTGTTGCAGCAAAGTCCAATCTTGTTTGACCCTTCCATTTGGCTAGCTAGCTAGCTAGCTAGGTATACTGTTGAGTGATGATTGGCATTGCACATTATAGTTACTTTAGGTTTCATCGTAGTACAAATATGGTGCAAGGACGAGAGTAGAGAGAGTTTGCGATACGAGCTGCCTCTCAAGCATGCTTCCGTAGCTAACAGCAACAAAGCATTGTTGTATTCTTGTTTGGTAATGATTTTCTCTTTTTGTAGTCGTCTCGTTGTAGTCATTGTCGTCATTATGAGTGTTCTCTCTCTCTCTCTCTTTCTTGCCCCGTAATAACTAGTCCACACTCTCTCCCTCCACCACGTTACAAACGACGAGCGACAACGTCATGAGAGACTCGTCGCTCCATATAGAAAATACTGTTTCTCTGCTCCTCAATGATTGGTAACGAGTACCATTGTGTAAAAGTAAGGGGTAGTGATGCTGGAAAACTCTTGCATTCTCTCCTCGTGCATTCTCCACTTTGAGTGCATGCATGCTACTACTGGTGATTTGCCACTCTTTCACTTGTTCATTCTCGACGTCTTCATCGACTATACTTGAATGGAACTATGCTCTTGTTCCGAATGTAATGTCGTCAAGAGACTTTATCCTTGTTGATTGTTTCGACACTTTTCGAGAGGCAACAAAGTGTAAAGGCGTTCCACAAAAGGTCGAGATGCATGATGATGCTGCGCAGGCAAAAAGAAGAGCTTGACTGCTCGCAAGCTTTTCCTTGACAAAACGGCACAGTGTCCCCTCAAAAGACTTTCCCTACTTATTGCCTCATTGTAATAATGGAGGCTCATCATGATTGAGATCGATGATGGCGCGGATCGAGAGAGAAGAGAGAGACGCGACGATTCGAGACGACGAGACGAGGGGGCGAGGGCGAGAACGGTGTCACGCGTACACGTACGCACGCTCACAAAACACGATGTGTGCCGCGATGCGATGCTAACTCAGCATACTTGTGGAAAAGGCAATAGAAACGAAGATTCATTGACAATCTTAACTACCATATCCTATGTCTGTACCCTTAAGAGTAGATATTCAGTGCAAAAGAGGACGAAACGCATCTTGAGCGCGACGATTTCACAGAGGCGCGCGCCATCACTGAATCCATCCGCCTGACATTACCAATCGTGCCATCACCGCGCACTCATTCTCCTGGACTGTCATCTTGTTATTCTCCCTATTCATTATAAAGAAGAATGTCTTCCTTTGATAAGCGGGCCAAACAGACATTTCCAAGTGAGATTTGTTGGATTTCGTCGACACGAGATTCCAGCATACCCGTCACGGCCTTTTCCAATGGCAAACTCCCTTTTTACGGCACCCCATCGGGTGGAGCGTGTACCGCCGCCTTTTTCAATGCCACAAACACATGCAGTGGTGGTAGTTGGAAGAAATTTATACAAGCCATGGATGAATCTCTTGAAAAGAGAAATGGTGATTCCAATCAATCGGTAGAGCTTCAATCGTCACGACCAATCGACATTGACAAGCCATGGAACATGAGTAGCTCTACCACTTCTGGTACTCGACGGGCACTCTTGATTGGAATCAACTATAATGGAAACTTGACTACAAGTCATGCCAAGGTACACGAAATACAAGAATGGCTCGTCGAGACGCAGTCGTTCAATACAAGCAACATTACCCTACTCATGGATAAAGAGGGACACAAGTACTTTCCATCGCGAAAGAATATTCTGCTAAGCTTTCAACGATTGGTACAACAGAGTCGTTCCGGGGATTCCGTCTTTGTATTCTTTGCAGGTACGTCTCTTGTTAGTATATGACGACTGTGCATGTATATGACGACTGTGCGATGCTTCTCGTTTGGTGCTCACGTCGCTCATTATTATATGCATACGAATACAGGTCATAGTGGTCGAATGGTGGTGGATACCACAATACAATCCAAGAATGAAAACACAGTGAGACATGTGGAAACGTTATTGCCAGTCGATTTTGATACCAGTGGTCCAATCCTCGCAGATGAAATACAAAAGACGTTGCTGTGTGCCATGCCGCCAAGTACTACACTGACGGCACTCATGGACTGCAGTCTTGGTGGAAGCATCATTACTCTTCCATATGTATATTCTCGTCAGGATGAATCTATTCACTACAATGATGGCTTTGAGTTTGAAGCATTGATTGGACTGGCAATCATTGGCGGAATCTTAGTCGCGGCTTCTGGCAATAATAATGGTGGTGGAGGTGGAGGCACGTCAGGAGTCGATGCAAGTGGTCTTGGTGGTGTTGTAAATATGCCTAGTAGCGCTAATGATGGTGGAGGTGGAAATGTTCCCGACGGAGACGATTGTTGCGACGGATGCTGCGACGGCTTCTTTGAGGCGTTGTTTTCGTAAACTTGCACTCCGATCGAGTATCCATCCATTAAACACGAGTGCAGTATGCCTAAACACAAAACATACACAAGGCACTGATGTTCTACTTGGTGCCTCCATGCCACATTGACCGACAAGAGAGCTTGCAACCTCTTGATTGCTAGTTTTCACTACAGTATCTTACAAGCTAGCTAGTAGTAGCTAAACGAGACATAGATGAATGAATAAAAGTTTCTATATATAAAGAGCATTTTCTTATTCGTTCCCGTTCATGTATCGATTCGCACATTTCCTTGGCAACACATTAATGGAGTTTCAATCTGGTTATCCGAGTTGGTGCAAGTACTCACAACCCTTTTCCTTTGAGTGGATCTTTACCAGTAGAGACCGCCATCTCGGCGTCGCCCGCCTCCTCTGCCACCTCTGGCGCCAAATATCCTAATTCAAAAAAAAGAAGGGGGTATGGAGTCAGAGGAAACTTCTTGCTGGTCGGAAAAGGGCGCCAGCTTGCCGAGCCTGCAGCGAGAAGCGCGCGCCCTTGTCTAGCTTGACAACCCCTTCTTTTTTATGGCTGCGCCAGCTCAAGGCTGAGCGCCCAAGCGGCACTTTTGTAGCGGAGCGCGACCTCAAGGCGAGCGACTTCAGCGCGCCCCCGCTGCCGGCCGCGCGAGGCGGCCAAGGGCGCGCTCGGGAGGGAGCTAGCGGGGGGGGCCGAGGGCCAGGGCTGGCGGCGGAGGCGAGAAAGCGGCAACGGCGGGCGCGCGAAAGCGCGGCTCCGCGAGAACGACTCAGCGCTTGGCCGCAGCTTGCCGCTGGAGCCAGGGGCGCCGCCAGCGCCAGGGCCGGGCGCGGGGGTCGCCCGCGGAGCGCCCCGCTCGCCAGAGCGGGGGGGAAAGCGGCGGAGCGCCAGGCGGCTGGGCGTCTCGGGGAGCCAAGCAAGGGGGAGCGGCCAGCGCCCCGCGAGAAGCTGCGGGGAGCGGGCGGCGGGGGCGAGGCCGGGGCAGCCGGCGGCGGGGGCAAGGCCGAGGGCCCGAGCCCCTCACCTGTGAGCAGGCTCGTTCCCGCTATGTGGCCGCCGCTGCGCTTGCCTCTTGGGTCGCGCCCCCAGCCCCTCCTCGTGCTCTCGGCGAGCAGCCAGGCGGCTTGCGGCCAGGGCTCCCGGCAGCGCTCTGCAGCAAGGAGCCCCCCCCCCCCCCCCCCCCCCCCCCCCCCCCTCCGGGCTCAGGAGTTGGGCTGGCCTGCTTGTGAGAGCCGGCGCGCGCCGGAGCCTCGCTCGCCGCGCGCGAGCGCCGAGCTGCTCGCCAGCCGCGGCCCCGGGGCGAGTGACTCCTGGGCAGCCAGCGACGAGGCTGGCCGGCGGCAAGTGCGCCCACTTCGCCGCGCTCGCGTCCAGCGCCTCGGCCGCCGGCAGCGCCTAAGCCGGGCCCACTGGCTAGCGCGGCGGCCGGCGGCGAGAGCCGGCGTGGCCGCGGGAAAGAAGCTTCCGGAAGCGCGGCTTCCAGAGGCCGCGCCCCAGGGGCACCCCGCAAGAGCGCCGCCGTGGCACAAAGCTCCCCTAGAGCTTTCCGCAGAGTGGTCATCTTAGCGGCGCGCACCGGCGCGAGCAGAGATGCTGCCTGAGTGGGGTCTTTGCCTGCGCATGCCAGCTGCTGAGCCTAGGGGCGGTGGCGATTTACGCAGGAGCTGCACGCGCAGACAACAGAGACTATGCCCCCACGCGAGCAGAACGCTCGAAGAAGCCCAGCCCACCTTGACCAACTGCAACTGCTTACACGCCTAGGCTTTTTCCGGAGCGTCGGAGGTTTAGCTCTGCCGCCGGCAGCAGCGGGTTTTTTTGGTGGCTGCCTCTCGTGGAAGCGGCTCGCGCTCCCGCCGAGGCATCGCTCCGCCGCTCGGCGCGGCGGAAGCGGCCAAGAAGCCTTAGAGGCGTTAACTGGTGGCGGCGGCGGCGCCGCTAACGCGCAGCCTGCTCGCGCTCCCCTGAGCGAGAAGCCCGGGGGAGCGGCTCTGGGCGCCAGGGCCCTCGCGGCCGCCGCCAAGGCGCGGCGGGCGCGACACTCAGGCCAGCCTGATGGGCAATCGATGGGAGATAAAGAGGAGCTCAGGCCTCGTGAAGGATGACACGTCGCACACGTGGTTTTGAAGAGGAGCGCTCCGTCTCCGAAAAGATGACGTGTCGCCACGCGAACTTTACGAGGGCGCGCTTCTGAGCTCCCGCGCGTTGCCATGCGTCACCCGAGCAGAACTCCAAGACGCGCGACCGAATCTTCCGCCACAACAAAGGAAGCAAGATCCGCGATGATGGAAGACTCTGTTGCTGATAATAGTGGGGTGATTGCCTTTCTTATGGAAGCGACTGACGCTCCTATCGAAGATGTCACTCTGGCGCTCGAAAAGTGCGGCGGAAACGGCCAAGAAGCCTTAGAGATGTTAACTGGCGGCGGCGGCGCCAACTTCAACACGCAATCTGTTCGTGCTCTCCTGAATGAGAAACCCAAGACTAGTCTCGAGAATCCACCTCCTCGCATGGATAGTGCGCCAACGTTTATTGATGATGCTCCGCAAAGGGCCATGCGAAGTCATCAAGCGAAAGTCACTAAAGAGAAAGGCATTGACGACGACTTGGTCACCAAGCCTCCGGAGACACCAATGTACGCGCCGACACTAAGAACGAGACCTACTGCTACCTCAAAGGCGTCCGAGAACATTAAGGGTAAGACGAGTGTCTTAGATATTGCTCTTTGTAGGAAGTTTCTCAATATATTCTTGCTTTTATGCATGCATCATACTCGTCCAGCAGAAAACAAGAAATCTTCAATTGCTTCCCAAGTCGCTTCGGCCCCGGTCTCTGATAATGACTCGGCGACAGAGAGGCAGGAGAATGAACAAGATGAAAAAGAAGCAGATCATGAAGGGAGTTCTCTTGTTGAATCTCCTTCTACTAGTACCATCAACAATATCGCTTTCAGCAACACAGCGACCTCCTCATCTGCCAGCGTTCGCGCACAAATCCAACCACGACAGACTGAACCCGGAGCTGTCCGAGTACCCGGTCTCGACGGAGAGAATGCAGACGACGATGAGGATTCTGTGACAAACACGACAGTAGCAAGTCAGTCGTGTCGAACCAAACAATCCTGTGTTCGCTGAGCTTGTCGACGAGGATGAAGAGAACCAAAAGATCCAAGAGGAAATTGATCGTGAGGTTGCTGCTCAACGAGAACGGCAGCGCGCGGAACGAGAAGGAGAAATTCCTGAAGCTGAGATTGTGATTGAAAAGAACCATTGCAGCACTCGAGTCAAGATTTTGAGTGGTGTGGTGTGGTTCTTCTGGTGATTGTGGCAATCGTGTTGGGTACTGTTCTTCCAAAAGTGCTTGAGCCAGAGGATACCACAGACACTGTGCCACCCTCACCACAAGAGGTACTCTCAGAATTGGAGAGTCTTTTATCATCAGAGTCATTTGATAATGGCACAGCTCTTCAAACGCCGTCGACGCCACAGAACAATGCCTTGATTTGGCTTGCCAACAATACAAATCTCGATGCATATTCAGACGAGAAAAAGATTCAACGATATGTCCTTGCTGCCCTATACTACAGTACAAATGGAGATCAATGGACGAACACTTTTGGGTGGTTGAGTAATGAAGACGAATGTGGTTGGTGGAGCGATGCGGAAGATAAATGGCTGTAACGAGGATGGTGTCCGTGGTGGACCTTGACATTTGGACTCGGAACGATCTAGTGGGCACAATCCCAAATGAGCTTGCATTGCTATCAGATTCCATCAGTAAGTTTGTTTTTGCATTGCTTGACTGTATCGAAGGGATAAGATTGTCTCACTATCTTGCACTGTTATTATTTATTCTACAGCTACGTTGATGCTCTCCGACAATAGTTTGACGGGAACGATTCCAAGTGAGATTGGAACCATGACTGCATTGAGTAAGTCGAGTTGTTGTTTTATGCCTTGTCGAGACGATTGTGGTATAATTCTAATGTATCATGTTTTCACTCTACAGCTGTGTTGGGTCTCTACAACAATAGTTTGACGGGAACGATTCCAAGTGAGATTGGAACCATGACTGCTTTGAGTAAGTCGAGTTGTTGTTTCGTACCTTTCTTGTCGAGACGATTGTGGTCTAATTCTTATGTATCATGTTTCATTCCACAGCTGAGTTGTATCTCCACAGCAATAGTTTGACGGGAACGATTCCAAGTGAGATTGGAACCATGACTGCTTTGAGTAAGTCGAGTTGTTGTTTCGTACCTTGTCGAGACGATTGTGGTCTAATTCTTATGTATCATGTTTCATTCTACAGCTTTGGTTGGATCTCGAAGACAATAGTTTGACGGGAACAATTCCAAGTGAGATTGGAACCTTGACTGCTTTGAGTAAGTCGAGTTGTTGTTTCGTACCTTGTCGAGACGATTGTGGTCTAATTCTAATGTATCATGTTTCATTCTACAGCTGGGTTGGGTCTCTACAACAATAGTTTGACGGGAACAATTCCAAGTGAGATTGGAACCATGACTGCTTTGAGTAAGTCGAGTTGTTGTTTCGTACCTTGTCGAGACGATTGTGGTCTAATTCTAATGTATCATGTTTCATTCTACAGATTAGTTGGATCTCGACAACAATAGTTTGACGGGAACAATTCCAAGTGAGATTGGAACCATGACTGCTTTGAGTAAGTCGAGTTGTTGTTTCGTACCTTGTCGAGACGATTGTGGTCTAATTCTAATGTGTCATGTTTCATTCTACAGCTGCCTTGTATCTCTACAGCAATAGTTTGACAGGAACAATTCCAAGTGAGATTGGAACCATGACTTCTTTGAGTAAGTCGAGTTGTTGTTGTTTCGTACCTTGTCGAGACGATTGTGGTCTAATTCTATTCATAATCATTTTTCATTCAACAGCTTTGTTGGATCTCGCATGGAATAGTTTGACGGGAACAATTCCAAGTGAGATTGGAACCTTGACTGCTTTGGGTAAGTCGAGTTGTTGTTTCGTACCTTGTCGAGACGATTGTGGTCTAATTCTAATGTATCATGTTTCATTCTACAGCTTCGTTGTATCTCTACAGACAATAGTTTGACGGGAACGATTCCAAGTGAGATTGGAACCATGACTGCTTTGAGTAAGTCGATTTGTTGTTTCGTACCTTGTCGAGACGATTGTGGTCTAATTCTAATGTATCATGTTTCATTCTACAGCTGGGTTGGATCTCGACGACAATAGTTTGACGGGAACAATTCCAAGTGAGATTGGAACCATGACTGCTTTGAGTAAGTCGAGTTGTTGTTTCATACCTTGTCGAGACGATTGTGGTCTAATTCTAATGTATCATGTTTCATTCTACAGATGGGTTGGCTCTCTCACAGCAATAGTTTGACGGGAACAATTCCAAGTGAGATTGGAACCATGACTGCTTTGAGTAAGTCAGTTGTTGTTTCGTACCTTGTCGAGACGATTGTGGTCTAATTCTAATGTATCATGTTTCATTCTTCAGCTTCGTTGCGTCTCTACAACAATAGTTTGACGGGTGAATTCACGTGTCCTGCCTTTATCACCTTTTGTCATATCTGACGTGACAATCTTTTTCAGGAAACTTGCCGATCCCTTTGAGAGAGTTTGATGCATTCCTGATGGATATAGCAGTATATGATTGTTTACTAAATTCAATAAATGCGTGTTTTCACTTTTTCAACTTGGAATATTGTTGCAGCAAAGTCCAATCTTGTTTGACTCTTCCACTTGGCTAGCTAGCTAGCTAGCTACACGTAGGTATACTGTTGAGTGATGATTGGCATTTCATATTATAGTTACTTTAGGTTTCATATCCGCCTGAGCGGGACCGGCAGCAAGAGCGCTGACCCTGAGCAGATCCGCGAGTGGGCCAATGATCCCACGAAGCGGTCCATCCCGGGCTGGGCAGACGCCGCCGCCGCACAAGCTGTGCCCGTCCACGGGGATGTGGTGCGCGACTACCTCGAGGGGGGCCAGCTCGCCGACGAACGGGTCGTCATCGCCCATGCCCGATACAACCCATCCGGGGCTGGCTCTGCGCAACACAGCTCAGGGACGGTGTTCTGGGATGATGGCCAGGGCATGTGCCGAAACTGCGGCACCGAAGAGGAACAACGCACGCCGCCAGCCATCGTGCTCAAGCATGAGCTGACCCACGCATGGATGGACCACTACTTCGCCACCGACCGCATCATGGTGGACGCCATGGCCGACCAGCCGCCACTGGAAGCTGGACGCCAAGGCCGAAGCCGAGTGGGACGCAGAGGTCGTCGCCCTGAGGGCCGAAGCCACCGAGATCGCCACGGCATCCGGCCACAGTGACCAGTTTCCGGACCCCATGCACCACAGCCAGACGATGTACCCAAGGGAGGTCTACGACGCGATCGTCAACGGCTGGTTGCAGCTGTCGGCCGGGTTCACCTCGGACCACCTGCTGTTCAGCCCCAATGCCCAATCCCAAGCACCGTTTGGCGACGTCTACGGCAAGCAGCTCGGCCGATCTGGCATCCAGTACGAGGAAGAGCAGATGGTCACCGACAACGAGCACGCTTCGACCGAAGCCATGCGGGCATGGGCCGAGGACCACGCGCCCGATATGCTCCAACCCGGGGGCCAGCTGGAAGACCTGGGCAACCGCACCAGCTACTCGGACTTCGATGACTTTTACCGCGCGGCCGGCCCGCTGACGACGAAGCGCGCGGCCGAGTAGCGCAGCGCAGCCGAGGTGCTGAACCCGTTCGAGCCCCGGCGGGACGGCGACAGCACGGGGAGACCGTGGGACCGGGCCCGGCCGGCGTGGTGCAAGGGGCTTTCCCGTCGACTATCCGCAGACTCAGGGGCTCACGGCTTGCGAGCTCGTGAGCGAGGACAGGCTCAGAATGTCCACCACATGCGCACATAGGGCAAGGGCATCACGTTGGGCGTGTCGAACTGGGGAGCCTTGGGGTAGTTCTCCATGAAGTCCGTGATCTCCTGTACGTTGGAGATGCCACGGGACGTCAGCATCATGCCCAGCGCCAGCCGATAGTACTCCCAGCCCTTGTGCCAGCCACCGTAGACCGTGAACCAGCCGGCATTGCGGTCGCCGTTTCGCCCGGTCAGGCGACCGAAGGCCAAGGGATCGGTGCGAAACAAGCCGCGGACGGTGCTGCCGTCCTTGAGCACCCAGTCGTAGCTGAGCTCGATGGGCAGCTCGCTGAACGTCTCGACTTCCCACTCATCGATGGCGCCGCTGTCGTCAAAGTCGAACGAGTCGTTGCGGTAGCCGTAGGAGAGGCCGACGTTGAAGCGGTTGCTGGTCTCTGCACCGAGGGTGTACAGCACGTTGAGGTAGACCGCGTAGGGGTTTTCCCACTTGTAGAACACGTTGGCGCTCGATCCCACGGACAAGGCCATGTTCTCGTTGTCCCAGACCGTGCCTTCAAGCTGGACATTGGCCGCGCCAGCAAGCATCACACCGGGCTCTTCGGTGTCGTCGTCGCTGAGCTCGGGGGCCAGCAAGAACCACGTGCCCACATTGGTCCCGACTTGGAAGCCGTCCACGATGCCGTACTTGTAGGTCGAGTTCAGGTGGATCTGATGCTCGCCCTTTCGCAGCGTGTGGGCCGTTCCATCGAACTCACCCGAGGCGATGGTGTCGGTGGAGTCCTGAGCCAATGCGACGGAAGGCACCGACAGCAGGGCAATCACGGGAAGCGAGCGGATGACGGGCTTCATGAAGACTCCGAGCCTGCAACAGGCAACACGAACAGCGGCGACACAAGAGGTATCACGGCAGGCGGCCACCCGAGACCCCCGAGTGGCCGCAGCATCCCTTAGCGGGTCAGCAGCCCATGGCGCACGCCGCCGTCGCTGACAATGAGGCTGTCCCGGAGGGCGCTCTCGCAGATGGCATCGAGAACAACGGCCCCTGCCAGCAAATAGTCGGCGCGGGCCGGCGCCACAGCCGCGAGCTCTCGTCGCTCCGCCGCATCGGAGTGGAGCAAGCGGTCGACCTGGCGGCGCAGCGCATTGCGGGTCAGCCGCATGCCGTGCACTTGGGTGCGGTCCCAGGTGGTCATGCCCCGCTCCATCGCAGCAAGCGTAGTGGCGGTCCCTGCAACCGCCACA
The DNA here is from genome assembly GCA_942491145.1 of Myxococcota bacterium. GTDB lineage: Bacteria > Myxococcota_A > UBA796 > UBA796 > UBA2385 > CAXQUZ01. The sequence continues at coordinate 41,366 of CALOBC010000010.1, forward strand.
ATGGCCCGGGGCAGACGCTCCCACGTCAGCCCATTGACCACGCTGGCGACGGCAGAACGCACTCGTGAGAGGTCGGCGGGACGGTAGCGATCGGGGTCGGGACCAAAGATCTCTTCGCTGAGCCGCACACTGCCGAGCTCCAGCGACACCCGCTCCCGGATCTCAGGGCCCTGGCCTTGCACCACCTCAGTGCTTCCGCCCCCCAGATCAACCACCGCGATGGGGCCATTGGGCAAGCGAATGCCGCCGGCCGCCCCTTTCCACGTCAGCAGTGCTTCTTGTTCGCCGGTGATGACCTGCACCCCCAGCTGGGACGTGGCTTGCACCCGGTCGAGGAAGGTGCGGGCATTGAGCGCACGCCGGGCCGCACTCGTGGCGACCGCGCGCACATCGTAGGGCGGCACCCCGAGGCGACGAGCAGTGTCGGCGAAGTCCCGCAGGGCCTCAACGGCCGCGTCCATGCGGTCCGGTCGGAACAGCCCACGTTCGCCCAGACCTTGGCCCAGGCCAACCACCCGTGCCTCGTCGTGCAGCGTGTGGCCTTCATCGTCGACAACAAAGAGCAGCAGGGTATTGCTGCCGATGTCGATGGATGCGCGGGGCATGGAGTCTCCTGGTGGGCGCCGGGGCCCCGCTGTCGGCTACCAGGCCAGCTTGGGGGACCAGTCGGGGTTGCTATATCCACCGCGGCCCTTCGTCAGCTGGACCTGATGGCGCCCATTGATGGTGCTCGCCCAGATGTGGTTCGACCCGGTGCGGGTGCTCGCGAAGCCGACGTAGTAGCCGTCGGGGGACCAGCTTGGCCCTTCATTGTCGCCCTGACCTTGCGTGAGGCGGGTCAGGTTCGAGCCGTCCGCATCGACCACAAACACATCGAAGTTGCCGTCCCGGCCCACAAACGCCAGCTTGTCGCCGTCGGGGTTCCAGGCGGGCTCCGTGTTGTAGTTGCCCTGGAACGTGACCCGGCGGGGGTTTGCACCATCTTTTTCGGAGATGTAGATCTGGGGCTTTCCCGACCGGTCGCTGACGAATGCGAGGCGGGTGCCATCGGGTGAGAACACCGCGCTGGTGTCTGTTCCCGCGGAATTGGTGATGCGAGAAATCTGCCGCCCGGAGACCGCGTCAATGGTGAAGATGTCGGGGTCCCCACCAATGGCGAGGGTCACCGCCAGCAAGTTGCGGGAGGGGTGGAAGTCCGCTGCGCTGTCGAGCCCGGAGCGTCCGGACACCCGGTTGACCACCCCGTCGGCGAGGTTGGCCACGTACAGGTCCGCTTCGCCTTGCATGAAGCTGGTGAAGGCGATGCGGCCGCCCTTGGCGTCCCACGCGGGCTCGATGTTGATGGACCCGTTCTTCGTCACCGGCTTGAGGTTGTAGCCATCAAAGTCGACAACGTAGATCTCTTTGTTGCCCGTGAACGAGCCTGCGCACGCGAAGCGGGTGTTGAACGGACCGTCCCGGTTGGTCACCCGAAAGATGATCTCGTTGGCGACCTTGTGGGCCAGCATGCGGGCATTGTCGCCAGAGCCACTGAACGACTGGGCGCCCAGCCGACGGCTTGCGTTGCTGTCGTAGGTCCAGACTTCAGCGTAGAGCTGGTTGCCCGAGCGGCTCTGGAGCAGGGTCTTCCCGATGACGTCGGTGCCGATCAGCTGCCAGTCTTCGTAGCGAAACTGACCCGGGCGCACACCCGTGCCCTTGGGTTCGGTGAAGCTGGCGGGGTCCACAATCTCAAACCAACCCGACAAGCGCAGGTCGTTCTCGAGCACGGAGTAGAACTCGCTCGCCGCACCCGAGCCGCCGATGGGCTTGGGAATTGCGATCCGAAGCGTCTTCTCGCCAGGATAGGTGAAGTCGAAGCCAGGGGCCGCCGGGGCTTGGGCCTCGGCCGGTGACCACGTGGCGAGAATGCCCACGGCTGCGAGAGAGGCGAGGGCCGGGGTGAAGCGGCGCGCGATGGAGACGCGGGGCATCCAGGCTCCTACTTGTCGCTGAGACGGAGGGTGAAGTACGTGCCCTTGGCCCATCCCGCAGCATACTTGGCGGGGGGCGGCGGCAGCTGGCGTAGCTTGTAGATCGCCATCACGGCAGCTTTGTCGATCGCAGACACGCCAGACGTCTTGTAGACCTTGGGGTCCTGCAGCGTGCCGTCGGGGGCAATCTTGAGTGACAACACCACCTTGGCCGACGGGTGGGCGCGGCGGTCGCCTTCCATGACCGTCCACTGCTCAAACACCAGCGGGCGGATCTTCTTGTAGTAGGCGGCGTAGACCGGATCATTCATCGCGCCGCCGGCCCCGAGCACCGCGTCCTCGGCACTCACCCCGTCAGGAGCGGTGCGGTGACGGTCGACCGAGCCCAGAGGGGCGCTCATGTCTTTGAGTGCGGCTTGTTTCTGTTGTTCCCGCAGCAGCTCAGCCCGAGACTTGGAGTGGTCCTTGGGGACCGGCTCACCCTTCGGCTTGACTTCGGCCTTGGGCTCGGGCTTGCCATTCTCTGGCGGCTTCTCGGGGTCCTTCATCACCAGCTGGTCCGGCTTCGGTGCCGGTGGAGGAGGGGCATCCGGGGTGGCCGCGGCCTTCTGTGCGCCCTTGGGCGGGTCGGGGGTGCGGGAGGGCTTGTCGACCATGATGCCCTGTTGCTGGGGCAAGGCCGCGACAAGATTCACCTGGACCGCCTCTTCAAACAGGGGCGCCGGGTCGTCCGGGGACAGCCATGTGTCCGCCACCACAAGGGCGCCCACCACCGCAAAGTGACCGATCACCGAGGCGGCGATGGTCCACGGGGGGATGGTGGCCTGGCTCGACCGCATCAAGGACACCGCCGCCATCGTCAGCCTCCCTTCTTCGGCGCGCCCGCGGGGTCGGTGACCATGCCCACCTTGATGATGCCGGCCTTGGTGCATGCGCTCAACAGCCGGGCGACTTCCTCGTAGGGGACTTGACCGTCCGCCTTGATGAAGACGGCCTTGTCGGGGCTGTTCTTGGCCATCTCTGTCAGCACTGCCATCAAGTTGTCCGTGAGCTCACGGGTGACCTCACCCTGGGTGATGCTGACCTTTGCGTCGCGGGTCAGGCTGAGCACGACCTGGTCCTCGACCTGGGGCAACGAACCCGCCTCAGTCCGGGGAAGGTCCACTTCCAGCCCGGTCGTCATCATGGGCGCCGTCACCATGAAGATGATGAGCAGCACCAGCATGACGTCCACGAAGGGCGTCACGTTGATCTCGGCCATCAGGCCGTCTTCTCCTCCACCGGTGGACATGCCCATCGCTCACCTCGCCCGGAAGTGGCGCTTGACGATGTTCAGGAAGTCATCAGAGAAGTTGTCCATCTCTGTGCCCAACACCCCGATCTTGCTGCGGAAGTAGTTGTAGGCGATGACCGCCGGGATGGCCGCCGCGAGGCCCACCGCCGTGGCGATGAGGGCATGGGCGATGTCGGGACCGACGGTGGCCACCGTGGCTTGCCCGGTCACACCGATCTTCTGGAAAGCTCGAAGGATGCCCCAGACGGTGCCGAACAGGCCAATGAAGGGCGCGGTGGAGCCCGTCGTGGCCAAGAACGTCGTGGAGCTGGCCAAGGCCGTGCGCTCCACTGTGCGGGCGCGCCTGAGGGCCCGCACCAAGTTGTCTTCACCGGTGACCGCCATGTCGGAGCGGCCCTCGGTGTCGTTGCCGGACAGCTTCGCCAGCTCGACGTAGCCAGCCTTGAAGACCATCGCGACGGGAGCGGCCTTGTAGCGGTCGATCTGGTCGTAGACTTGATCGAGGCGACGGGACGCCCAGAACTTCTCCAGGAACACGGCGCTGAGTTGTTCAGCAGCGCGCACCATGCGGATCTTGTTGATGATGATGACCCAGCACGCGACCGACATCCCCATCAGGATGAGCAGCACACTCTGGACAATGATGTCGGCGTCGAGCACAAGCGAGAGGATGCTGGGTTCCTCAGGGGCGATGTCGGCTTGTGCCACGGTCGCCAGGAAGACCTGGATGGCCGGGATCATATCGGTCTCGGGAGATTGGGGAGAAGGACGCCGGGGCCTGACTTCAGGAGAGAAGACATGAACGGCAGGGCGCGGTCTCGGGGCGGGTCGGCGGGGGGAGGTGCCGACCGCGGGGCATGCCAACGTCTTGGCGCGTCAACCCTAACACCCCCCATCGCATTTCGTGCAGATGGTGAGTGCAGGGATCTTGAAGGAGCGGGGACTGTGGGGACGGGGAGCGCGGGTCGCCAAGGCCGGAGCGGAAGCCGCGCCGCTACTGGGCATCGCCGCCGGTCACCCGTGGGCCGGACCATGCGCTCATGCCGCCCACCACGTTGTAGATCTCGGTGCCGCCGATGCTCGACAAGAACTCGGCCGCGGCCGTCGAGCGTCCGCCGGCTTGGCAGACAAACAGCAGCTTGTCGGTCTGCTTCAGCTCAGCGTAGCGCTGGGGCAGCTCGTCGACCGGCATGTGAATCGCCATCGGGGCGTGGTCGGCCTCGAATTCGGACAGGGTACGCACGTCGACCAGGATGTAAGAGGCATCCTTCTCGAGCAGCTCTACCGCCTTGTCAGAGCCCACATGCTGGACGGCCGGGGGCGCAGGGGCCGCCGCGGGATCGACCGCTGTGGACGCATCGAGGGCCACGCCTTCCATTCGGGCCAGCTCCGCGAGGATCTCTTCGGCTGGGACCTTCTCGTGGCGGTGCAGCACGAGGCTGCCGTCCTTGGCCACGACCGCCACCCCGTCCCGCCCCAGCGGGAACAAGCGCGAGGCCTGGTGCCAGGACCGGGCCTCGATGGCGAAGGGATCGTAGGCGATGTGCAGCCCCAGCGAGTGGGCGTCTTTGAAGGCACGCAGCTTCGGCGGAGCGGACGTGTGGGTCGCGAAGGCGGCGGCAGACACGGCCTCCAGCTGGTCCCGGGCCGCGTCGTAGCCCTGCAGCCATGCGCCTGTGCTCTCGTTGAGAGACTTGCAGAAGATCAGCACCAGATGCTTGTTCTCACGGAAGTCTTCCAGGCGCAGCCACGTCCCATCATCGGCGGTCAGCGAGTAGCGAGGCGCAGGCAGGCCAGGGGAGAGCGGGGTCTGACGCACCAGCGAGATCAGGCGGCCGAGGGAGGACATGCAGGCTCCTGAGTCGAGAGGTTTCCGCCGGGCGGTCGGTGGCTCCGTGCACGGAGGCGGCCACGGACCGAGGAGGGGTTGCAGGGCGCCGCGTCCCCGAGACGGCCCCCGCTTGCCAGGGACTGCGTCACGAACGTCGGCCACACCGTCGCAGTGCACCACCAGCGGTGATGCTGGAACGGTCAGTATCTCACACCGGTGGGCGAGGGCAGGGGATAAGGCGCCAACCCCGCCGACTCAGCGCCCCCAACATCCGGCTCAGGGGAGCTCCAGCGCGTCTTCCACGTGGCCCGCGTCCACCGTGGCATACGCCTCGCCCACATAGCGCTGGCGGAACGATGCATGGATGAGAACACCCTGTTCGGCGAGGCTTCGGCGGGCGGTCACGGCGCTGAGACCGGCGCCCAGGCCCGGAATGGCTCGGCTCAGCCGCGAGGCCACGCTGACCGCCGTGCGCACCGCCACTGTCGAGACCAGCGCCCGGGCATTGACCACCGTCGGCGGCCCGGAGGCGCCCGCCTTGAGCAGCGAAGGGATCTCTCGCAAGCGGGGCTTCACCGGCCCCTGCTCGGGCATCTGGAGCCCAAAGGCCCCGGCCATCGCCCGCGTGAGCAGGAGCTTGCCACTGTCGGTCTCGGGATCGTGGCCGTACAACACCGCGATGCGCTGGCCCAGATGCAGGGCCTGAATCAAGGCCGCCGCCGCTTCTGGGGGGATGGCGAAGATTCCCGCGGCCCCGGCCAGAGCCCCCCGCACCAGCGCCCGTCGTCCCGCGTCTCGAATCAGGCGCTCGGCGGCGCGGTCCAGCTCGTCGGCGGACACCGGAGGGCGAGGCCCACCAACGCGGGGAACACCCTGCTCATCGAACTGTTCGCGGATCTCGGCGGTGCTCATGCTGGCCCGACGGACCAACAGCGGGAGCAGATCTTCGTCGATCCGCTCGGTGAGGTTGTCGAGCGCCTGGCGCAACGGTGAAGGCATGTCCCCCGATAACCAGCCTGAGCCGAAACCTGTCAGGCCAGCACGTCCCGCAGGAACGGCCGGTCTTTCACGCTGCCAAATCGCCCCCGCTCGTCCCGGGTCAGCCGGGCCATCGCGCACTCGGGGTCGTGGGTGAAGAACAGCCGCCCATTGCTGCGGACGATGTGTTCCATCAGCTTGATCTTCTCGTCGATCAGCAGCTCAGGGAAGCGATCGTAGCCCATGGTGATCGACTTGTGGACCCACGCCCGACCGGGGATCAGATCGGCGCCGAAGACCACCGGTCCAAGGGTGCCGGGCACCTCCGTGAGCATCAACCCGGGGGTGTGGCCGTTGGAGAAGTGGAAGCGGTAGTCCGGCCCCAGCACCTCGCTGACCTTGCCCTCTGAGATCAGCTCCAGTCGCTCGCTGCTGGCGAGCAGGGCCTGCAGCTCGGGGATGAAGCTGGCGGTGTCGCGGGCGTGGGGGCTGCGTGCCCGCTCCCACGCGGCACGGCTGACGACGAAGCGCGCGTTCGGAAAGAGCAGCTCGAAGGGCTCATCTTCACGCCACTCGGTGAGCAGCCCGCCGGCATGGTCGAAGTGGAGGTGGGAGAGCACCACCACGTCGATGTCTTCGTGGGAGATGCCCAGCTTCGCCAGGTTCTCCAGCAGCACGTGACCGGACTCCTGCACACCAAAGCGGTCGCGCAGCTTTGGCGAGAAGAACGCCCCAATGCCGGTCTCCAGCAGGATCTTTCGGTCGTCTTCCACCACCAGCAGGCAGCGGCAGGCCAGATCGATGCGGTTTCGGTCATCCGGGGGGGCCCAGCGCTCCCACAGCGCCTTCGGGGCATTGCCGAACATGGCGCCGCCATCGAGTTTCTGGCTGTTGCCTTCCACACTGTGGAGCCGCCGTTCCATGAGTCCTTCTCCACGGCCCCGTCGAGGGGCCCTTCGCACACAAGGGTTGGGCCTATGGCGGTGCGCAGCCCGGGGACAGGACGCTGCAATCGGGTTGACAGCACACCCCGGGGCGCTTCAGGAGGGGCGGGTCGTCCGACAAGACCAGGCCACAACCTCGGTGGTGGGCGTCAAGGCGACCTGTTGCCAGCGCCCGTCCTGCCACTCCATCACCAGCTCACCGCCAGCGGCACTCCACGTCGCCCGGGGCGGATCGGACGGCGCCAGCGTGAAGCCGTGGTCGATCAACAAGCACCCCATCGCGCTGGTCATCCCGTCGGGCAGGCCGGTTCCGCCGGCCCACCGCGCCCGCAGCCGCAGGGCGACCGACAGGGGATCCGTGACTTCACCATGGGCCCCCGCAATGCGCAGCCGGCCGGGCTGGATCCAGGCCTCCTTGCCCACGTCATCGCCCATGCAGCCGGCACATGTGAACCGGGTGCGGCTCGACAGCACCTGGACCACCTCCACCCGCACGCCCACCCGCTGCAGCCTCAACACGGGAGTGCCTCCGGGCCCGACCGGGGTGAGGGGGCGGTGGGCCGTCCATGCCGTGTAGGGCGCCGATCCCGACTCGGACTCCGGTGTGGGGCGGATCTCCGGCAGCGGCACGGGGGGCGGCAGCGGCGCAGGACCGCGGGGTTCCGGCGGGGGAGGCGGAGGAGCGGCCGAGGGTGCAGGGTCCGGCGTCGGTGCAGGCGGGGCCACGGTGGGCGGAGGCAGATCTGCGACATCCGGCGCCGAGCACCCGCTGGCCAGCAGCCACAGGGTCAGTCCGCACAAGGACAGTGCAGGCGGAGGGGCGAAGGTCGGTCGGTGCGGTCTCACGGGCGAGCAGATAGGGCAATACCCATGCTGACGCCAGGGTCCACCATTGCTGTTGTTGCGCCCGCCGGGGTGCCCAGCCGGGTCCGTCTTGCGGCGAGCATCGGGATTGTGGAGAGCTGGGGCTACCGGGTGCGCCGGATGCCCAGCCTCGGGAATGTGCACCGCTACACCGCCGGCACCGAAGCTCAGCGCACGGCTGACCTGCGGGAAGCGCTGACGGCCCCCGACATCGACGCGGTCTGGTTCGCACGGGGAGGCTTCGGCACGGTCCACCTGCTCGGCGCCCTGCCCTATGCCGAGCTCGACAACCGGCCGGTCATCGGGTTCTCGGACGCCACGGCGCTGTTCGCCGCGATGCACGGGCGGGGGGGCAATCCGGTGCACGGCCCGGTGCTCCACAGCCTTGCCGACCACGTGGATGCCGACTCCCTCGGGGCCATGCGCCGATTCCTCCAGAGTGACGCATCGGTGGACCTTCCCGGGATCCACCTTGCCGGCCCTGCCCACGCGGTGTCGGGCGCAGTGGTCGGCGGCAACTTGTGTGTGCTCGCGAGCCTCCTGGGCACCCCCTGGGCCCTCGACGCTTCCGGTGCAGTCCTGGTGCTCGAAGACATCCACGAGCCGGCCTACAAGCTGGACCGCCTTGTCACTCAGATGCTGATGGCCGGGGCCTTCGCGGGCGTCCGCGGCATCGCCATCGGGGAGCTCACGGGCTGCAGGGGAGGGGACGACTGGACCGCACTGGACCTGCTGGTGGAGCTTCTTGCACCCCTGGGCGTGCCCGTCGTGGGCGGCCTTCCGGTGGGGCATGGCGCCCGGAACCACCCCTGGCGACACGGCGGTGCGGGGCACCTGACGGCGAGCGGGCTGCGCATTGACTGAGCGACGCTGGGCTCAGGTGGCAGACCTTCTCCGCGAAGGAGCGGAGCGTGAGCTGTACGCCGGCGCGACGGTGGCGGTGTTTGCCCACAATGAGCCCCGCTGGCTGGGTGTCGCCGGCAATGCGGCCTGGGTGCCCGCCCGGCGCCCGGTGCGGCTGAGCACCCCCTTCGACCTCGCCAGCCTCACGAAGGTGCTCTCGACCACCCCGATTGCGCTGCGTCTGTGCACGGCCGGCAAGCTGGACTTGGACGCGCCGCTGTCCGAGGTGCTCCCTGGCTGTCCGCCTGGCATCACCGCTCGCCACTGCCTCCGCCACACCAGCGGGCTGCCGGCCTGGGCCCAGCTTGCCCATGAGGCCGCCAGGGGCGGCTGGACCTGGGGGTCCGAGGCCACCCGAGATCGTGTGCTGCGCGGCATTCTCGCCACGCCGGTCACGGCTGACCCCGGAGAACGGCACTGCTACTCCGACCTCGGGATGCTGCTGCTGAGCGCCGCGCTGGAGCACGTGGGCGGGGCACGGCTGGACCGGCTGTTCGAGCGAGAGGTGCGCGCGTCGGCGGATGTGGACTTGCGCTGGGGATGGCCCGAGGCTGCCGCGACCGAGCACTGTCCGGTCCGGCAGCGCATCCTCGCCGGTGAGGTTCACGACCTCAATTGCGCCGTGCTGGGCGGGTTCGCTGGCCATGCCGGACTGTTCGGGGCCGCGGATCAGGTGGCCGCGGCTGGCGCTTGGCAGCTCCGCGCGTGGGCGGGCGACAGCGCCACGGGCATCTCGGCGAGCCTGATGCGGGGCGCATTCACGGCCACGGGTTTGGGCGGGCACGGCCTCGGCTGGGACACCGTCACTCCCAGCATCAGCGCGGCTGGACCGCTGTGGAGCGCCGAAGGGGTGGGCCACCTGGGCTTCACCGGCACGAGCTTGTACCTGGACCCGGCCCGTCAGCTCTCGGTCGCAGTTCTCACCAACCGTGTGCACCCGATGGTGGAAGGTGGCAGTGTGCCCAACGCGCCGGTCCATCCTCGCTACCGCGCGTTCAAGGCCTGGCGCCCGGCCGTCCACTCCGCCATCGTGAATGCCCTGAACCAGGGCTGATTCGATAGCTTTTTGACCGGGCGCAAGGCATGGTGTGCCTGGGGCTGGGTCGGCCTTCCCGGGCGTTCGACTGGCTCCCCCTGCGGGTGCCCCCCCCCGACCCGCCGCCCGCCGCGATACGCACTGTCGGATGCGCCGGGGCCAGCCCACTGAATGATCTGGACGCGTAAGGATGGTTTCGATGAGCACTGGACCCCGCTGGTTTGAGCAAGCACCCCCGAGTCCCCAGACCCGTGCCCGCAAGCAAGCGCCCGTGGAGCAGCTCTGGGATCGGTGCAAGTCCTGCCGAGAGGTGGTCTACAAGGAGCGGCTCATCGAGACCCTCCAAGTCTGTCCCCTGTGTGGGCACCACCTCCCGCTCAGCGCCATGTGCCGCATCGAGATGCTGGTCGACGAGGGCTCCTTCGAGCGCGCCGATCAGGGCCTGGCAGCGGGAGACCCGCTGGGCTTCGTGGACTCCAAGCCCTACACCACCCGCTTGGCCCAGTCCCGCGCCCGCACCGGCGAAGCGGATGCGTACGTCTCCGGCCGGGGCACCATTGACGGGATGCCCGTGCACTTGGGCACCTTCGACTTCCGCTTCATGGGTGGCTCGATGGGCTCGGTCGTGGGCGAGCTGATCACCCGCCAGATCGAGCGGGCGGCAGAAGCGCGGGAGCCGGCCATCATCGTCAGCGCCTCTGGGGGCGCACGGATGCAGGAAGGGGTGCTGTCCCTGATGCAGATGGCCAAGACCAGCGCGGCCCTCGCTCGGCTGCGGGACGAAGCGCGGATGCCCTACATCTCGGTGATCACCAACCCGACCACCGGGGGCGTGGCGGCGAGCTTCGCGATGCTGGGCGACGTCATCTTGGCCGAGCCCAAAGCCCTCATCGGCTTCGCAGGTCCGCGGGTGGTCGAGCAGACCATCGGCGAGTCGCTGCCCGAGGGCTTCCAGACCAGCGAGTATCTGCTGGATCACGGCATGCTCGACGCCATTGTCCACCGTGGAGAGCTGCGAGCCACCATCTCTCGGACACTGTCGCTGCTGCTCGGCCAGGGCCTGCCCACCCTCGCGGCGCTCCCGGCAAAGGCGTGAGAACACACGCGGTCCTCTCGCGCCTCGCCCGCTTTGGGGTGCGCATGGGCCTGACGCGCAGCCGCGAGATCCTGCGCTCGATCGGCGATCCCCACCTCGCCCGACCCGTGGTCCACATCGCTGGCACCAACGGAAAAGGCAGCGTGGTGCGGATGATGGGGGCGATGCTGCGCGCCCGGGGCCTCAAGGTCGGAGAGATGACCTCGCCTCACTTGCAGCACCTCAATGAGCGCATTGTGGTGGACGGCCAGCCGATCTCCGACGTCGAGTTGGACTCGTTGTTGCGGCGGGTCGCGGCGGCACGGGACCACTGGGTCCGCGAAGAGCTGCAGGACGAGCTGCCGGCGGGCGAGGCGTTGACCTACTTCGAGATGGTCACCATCGCTGGCTTCCTCCACTTCGCCGAGAATGGCGTCGACGTCTGCATTGTGGAAGTCGGATTGGGCGGCCGCTTGGACGCCACCAACGTGGTCGCACCTGTGGCCACGGCCATCGTGTCGGTGGGCATGGACCACATGGACCAGCTCGGGACCGATCTTGCGTCCATTGCTGCGGAGAAGGCCGGCATCGTCAAGGCAGGATGCCCGCTGGTGGTGGGCCCCTTGGCCGCCCAAGCCATTCGCGTGGTGCGCACCATTGCCCACGACCGCGGCGCGCCCTTGCTCGCGCCCGACGCCCAGTACACCGTGCGCCTCGGGCGGGACCACGACGTCCAATTTACCCTCGAAGAGAGCGAGCACTGGCCGCGGGTGGACCTGGAAGGACTGGCCCTGAATTTAGAAGGGGAGCACCAAGTCGCCAACGCCGGTGTCGCCCTCGCGCTCGCCCACGCGCTGCCGGCCAGCTTGCGGCCTGACGCGGTCGCCATCGCCAAGGGGCTGGCTTCGGTGGCCCATCCCGGGCGGCTGGAGTGGCTGTCGGACAGCTTGCTCATCGACTGTGCCCACAACGGTGACGGTGCAGTGCGCCTCGCGGTCTACCTGCGCAGCTTGCCCGACGACCGACGCCCCGACGTGCTGCTGCTGGGCATGTCCGAGGACAAGGACGCCCGCGCGGTGGTCGCGCCGCTCGCACCCTACGTGGGGCGCATCCTCACCACCCACTGTGCCCACCCTCGGGCCGTGCGCGCCGGAGAGCTCGCCAGCCGGCTGGTTGGCATCGACGTGCCCATCTTGCCGGCGGGACCGGTGGAGCAAGCACTCCCGATGGCCCTGGCCAAAGGCAAGGTCGTGGTCGCGGGGTCCATCTTCCTCGCGGGCGCCGTGCGCGACCTCGTGCTCGGCGAGGGCTGACTCAGCCGCCGAGCTCGCGGGCAAACTTCTTGTCCGCCTTGAGCCACGTGATGACGGCTTTGCTGTTGTTGGATCCGGTGCACCCCCCGAAGGCGCTGGGGTTGCCACAGATCCCGACCCCCTTCGGTCCGCCCTTGCGCTCACCGCGCTCAAGCGACGCCGCCATCGCGGCCATCAGCTTGGCCCCTTCGGCGGCCAGCGCGGCGTCGTAGCGCTCCCGCAAAGTGGTGGCTTTGGCCAGGGCGTCGGCATCACCGGCCTGGAGCTGCTCATCGAGGGCGTCCAGCCCTCGGGTGAGCTCGTCTTGCAACGCGAGCACCCGATCCTTGAGAAAGGCGCGATGCAGGGCCGTCGCAGAGACCCAGACCGTGGTCCCTGAGACAGGGGTCGGTGCCCAGGCTTCGTTCGGTGTGGTCAGGTCCGGCCAGGGGAGGGCACGGATCTCCTCCACAGCGCCCTTGAGTGCAGCGTCCTGGTCCATCTTGGCCGCGAGCGCCCCGCTGAGATCGGTGCCTTCGCAGACCGCCCCCCGACCCACCATGGCGTCCACCGCCCCCCGCGCACACTCTTTGACCGACGCTCCGCCGGACACCACCGGCAGCGCGCGCTCCAGCGCCCGGCCAAACTCGGTGATGCAGTCGTCCTGAAGCAGCCCGAGGTGCCGCTGGAGGCGGATCTGTTCGCCAGTGGCTTGCCGCCGAACGTCCATTGCCCACGTGTGAAGGCCCTCAGGCGCTTGTGGGCCCAACAAGCCGACCCCAACGTCCAGCGACTCGAGACCAGCGCCCATCGAACGCACCCGGCTCTCGGCGTCCTGAAAGGCGGGCCCGAGGAGCTCGGCGATGGACGCAAACACCGTGCTCGCGCCGGCCACCTTGTCAGGGTCGTACCAAGCGGGATCGGCGGCGGAGGCCGAGAGGGTCAACGCGAGCAGCGTGGCAGTCATCATGGGCACTCCAGAGCAGGCCCTCCCTCTATCAAGGTGGGCGCCCGACATGTCGCCCCCGCAGCGGGACCGCACCCGGATGGACACAGGTGGCGGAGCACGCCTTCGATGACAGTGACGACAATGGCGACAAATAGGACACTCTCGACCGAACCGATCACCGGCCGGGGGCACGAGCGGTGGGGGGAGGGGGCCTCCGTCTCCGTTTGGAGCAGGGAGCGGGCGAGGTGCGCCGGTGTCCTCGACCTGGGCCGGTTAGGTCCGGCGCCGGCGATGTCGTCTCACGGAGGCACGCCCCCGGAGGTGCGCGTGACCGATGCAGAACCGGTGCCCGGCGCTGACTACTCGATTGGCATCCCGGGAAACCTGGATGTGCGGCACCGCCTGGACCGGCTGGCCCTCGATGGTCACCTGCATCCGTGCTTGTTGTTCGAGGGCGCCGGCGGGCTGGGCAAGGCCGCGGCCGCCCAGTGGCTTGCCATGCGTCTGAACTGTCAAGCGTGGCCCGACGGGGGGCCGTGCCGCACGTGCTGGTCCTGCCGGCAGATCGACAAGGGCACCCACCCCGATGTGATTCAGGTCGGGCTCGACCCCCAGCGGAAGACCCCCATCATCTCGGTCTCCCAAGCGCGAGAGCTGCTCGGCCAGCTGGCGATGCGGCCATACAACGCGCGCTCGCGGGTGGTGATCATCGATCCCGCCGACGCCCTGACGGTGGAGTCGGGCAACGCCTTGCTCAAGACGCTCGAAGAGCCCCCACCCGACACTCGCTTCGTGCTGGTCACCAGCCGCCCCCGGGCGCTGCTCATCACGATCCTCAGCCGGTGCCAGCGCGTCCGCTTCGGTGCGGTTGACCCCAAGACCGTGGCGGCTTGGCTCGAGGAGCGGGGAGTCGACGACGCCTTGTGGCTGGCCCAGCTCGCCGAGGGGTGCCCCCGGGCCGCACTCGACCTCGTGGATGGCGAAGCGGCCGCATGGAAGGACGCCCGCGACGCCATTCTGCACAGCATCGGGGGCGGGCTGGATGATGTGTTCAGCTACGCCGAAGCACTCACCAAAGGCGACCGGGGCCAGTGGCGGATCAAGGTGGACCGCAGCCTCGATGCCGTCGAGCGGCTGCTGCAAGATGCGTGGCGTCTGCGCACGCGGGGTGAGCCGGCCCGGTACAATCCCGATCGGGAGGCCGTGGTGGAAGCGTGGAGCCACGCGCTGGACGCCCAGGGCTTGTGCCGCATGACCGAGGCCCTGGACCTTGCCCGGTCCAACCTGAGCGCGAACGTGTCTGGACGGCTGGTGCTGGAAGCGCTGGTCGCTCGCATGGCCACAGAGCTGGGCGCTGCGCGGACCGCCGGACGCCGCTGAAGCAGCCGACTCTGGAGCCACTGATCCTGAAGCAGAACAGGGCCCGCGGCGGTTGCCGTCGGACCCTCTTCAGCTTGATGGTCGCAACGAAGGCGACTCTCTACCGCTGAGGCTCAGCCCTTCTCGGGACGCGCCTGTGCGGGAGCGTTGCTGTCCGCTTCGGCCGTGTGGACCGGGAACACGGGGGTGGTTCCGTCGATCCGAAGGCGACGCTTGCGCTCCTTGCCCATGTTCTTGTGGCGGCGCTCGCGCTTGAAGCGGGTCTCCGTAGTATTGCTGGCCATTTGGGGCTCTCTCGGTCGGAAGGTTGAAGGCGCTGCCGACTATGGCCGGAGCGCCGGATTGTCAATCGCCCAAAGGCAGGGCATTCGTCGGATCAGTCTTCGCGGACGTCCATCTCGCCATCGCCGTCCACATCTCGACCGACCTTCACCACGTTGCCTTCGGTGTCAAAGTATTCCCAGAGGTCGACCTTGCCGTCGCCATCGGTGTCCCGTTCCTTCTTGCGGACCTTGCCCTTCTCGAAGGTCTTGTAGAGGTCGAACTTCCCGTTGTAGTCAGCGTCGACTTCGGACAGCACCCGGACGCCACCTTGGTAGTGATCCACCCAGTCGACGCGACCGTCGAAGTCACCGTCCATCTCTTCTTTCTCGATGGCGCCCTCGGAGTCGAACCAAGTCCGCACATCCACACGAGAGTCCCAATTGAGATCCAGCTCCTTGCGCACGAGCTGGCGGGGCCCCTCGGAGCGCTCCTGGAAGAAGTTGAAGACATCGGCCACGCCGTCGCCATTGATGTCGATCTGTTGCTCGGTGAGGCCATCGCTGGACGGCCGCTCGGAGAGCACACCGGCCTCTTGGAGTTTGGCGCCATCCTTCGGGCCGCAAGCAGTCCAGAGGACCGCCACCAAGCCACTCAAGGCGAGACGGTGGACAGGGGCGAAGGCAAAGCGCATGAGAACTCCCAGGAGGCGAACGGAGCTGCCGAGGCCACCGAAAAACGGCGTTCCGCCGGGGTCTTGGTCCAAGCCGATGCGCAGAACCCGGGGCAATTCGGGGACTGGTGCCGACTTGGTGCCCGAGCAAGACACGGCCGTGTGGCCATCGACCTCCGTGCGGCCGACAAACTGGCCGGCAGTGTAGTCAGGATGCACCACCTGTCAATCCGGCGCGCGAGGGCGTGATAGGGTCCTGTCGGCCCCGGGGGGCCTGGCCTGAAGGCAGCCCCCACTTGTTGCGACCTTGCCCACATCCCGGTGATCGGTGGCATCCATCGACGACCCATCCGACGCCGCCGCGTCGCCCGTCCACCTCCTCATTGTCGACGATGAGCCGGTGATCCTGCAGATCCTCCAGGCGGTGTTCGAGGATGAGCCGTACCGCTTGACTGCTGTGGGCACGGGCAAAGAAGCGCGTCAAGTCATCGAGACCCAAGGCTGCGACGTCCTGATCACGGACAAGAACCTCCCGGATGTCAGCGGGATGGAGCTGCTGCGACTGGCGAAGAACGCCCAGCCATTGTGCGAAGTCATTCTCATCACCGGCTACGCATCGCTCGACACGGCCATTGCCGCCGTTGAGCTGGACGCGTTCGACTACGTCCTCAAGCCGCTCGACAACGTCTTCGACATCCGCGCAAAGGTGCGCCGGGCGCTCGAGAAACGCCAGATGCAGACCGAAAACCTGCGCTTGCTGGAAGATCTGCAAGCGAAGAACGCCGAGCTGCGGGCCTCCTTGGCCGATGCCCGCCTGCTGCGCAGCGAGCTGATTCAGTCCGAGAAGCTTGCTGGAATCGGCACTCTCGCGGCTGGCGTGGCCCACGAAGTGTCCAGCCCGCTGTTCGGGATCTTGGGCCTCGCCGAGGCCATCACCGACGAAGACAACATCGAGACCGCTCGGTCCCATGCCCACGAGATCGTGGAGTACTGCGAAGGCATCCGCCAGATCGTCCAAGATCTGTCGCGCTACAGCCGCGCAGACGGCGCCGAGGTCCATCGGGGCACCGACCTTGCCACGGCCGTCGCGGACGCCCTGCGGCTGGTGCAGCGCTCGGCCCCGGTCGCCGGCGTCGCCTTCGACGTGGACGTGCCGACCGGCATCATGGTCGCGGCCGGTGCCACCGAAGTGCAGCAAGTCTTCGTCAACCTCATCAAGAACGCGGCTGAAGCGGTGCGCAGCACAGATCTGGAAGGCTCGGTGCGGGTGGTCGCCGAGCCCGACGAGCGGACTGTGTCGGTGGCGGTCGTCGACTCCGGGCCGGGCATCGTTGCCGACAAGCTCGATGTGGTCTTCGATCCCTTCTACACCACAAAGCCCGCGGGCCAAGGCACCGGGCTTGGCCTCAATGTGGTGTACCGGATCGTCACGAAGTACCGGGGGCAGATCGAAGCCACCAATGAGCCCGGCGGCGGGGCGCGGTTTGCGCTGAGACTGCCCAGAATGGTCGACGCTCCCGAAGACTGAGTGCGGAGCGAAGCGGGGAAGCGTGCGGCTGGGCCTTCGATTTGTGCTCTACATTGGCGTCGCAGCGGTGGTTCCCATCGGGCTGCTGGGCTGGGGGGCGGCGCGCTTGGGGGCCGACAGCCTGCTCGCCACCGTGGCCGATCTTCAGGGCAGCCACGCCGACGCGCTCGCTGGCCAAGTCGACACCTGGGTGGGCCTGCAGCTGCGCATGCTCGGCCAACAGAGCACCGCGCTGCGGGCGGACCAGCTCTCGCCCGATGCGCGCACGCAGTGGCTGCGGCTGATCTACCGCCAGGCCCCCGAGCTTGCGCTGGTGGTCGAGATCACACCCGACCGCAAGATCGTGGGCACGCCGGCACGGGTCGAGGAGCCTGACCAGCAGACCGGCGCCCTCGCCAGCCGCGAGGTGGTTGACGACGCGCGCCTCACCCAGCTGATCAACGCCCTGAACCTCGACGCGCTGGGCATGCCCCGGCTTGGCCCAGCCCCCACGTCGCTGCCCGGTCCCGCCATCGGCAGCCCCTACCTCCCCGATGGTGCCCGGGGACCGGTGCTGCCCGTCGCCATCGCCCTTGCCGGCAACACGATCCTGGGCGCCGAGCTGTCGCTGGAGCCTCTTGCCCGCACGGTCGCCGCCCGCGCTGCCCCCGAGCACGCGCTGGTCGTCCTGAGTGCTGATGGCCGCACCATCCTCGGCGACCCACGAGGCTGGGTGGAGGCGGCTCCCCTGCGGCCGCTGCTCTCGGGTGCCGCTGCCACGTCCATTCGCTACCGAAACTCGCTCGGGGTGGAGATCCTCGCCGCTTGCTCCCCCGTACCCGGCGTTGGGTGGACCGTCGTCGTGGCAGAACCGGTCGCATCCAGCACCGCCGCCGTGCGCCAGATCACCCATCAGACCCTCTACATCGCCTTGGTCGCGTCCCTGCTCTCGGTCGTGGTCGGCATCCTCTTTGCCCGCCAGCTCGCAGGCCCGGTGGTCGACCTGAAGACCGCGGCCCTGGCCGTTGCCGAGGGGGACTACGGCCGCCGGCTCCAGCCCGAGGGCTCCGACGAGGTCACCGAGCTGGCGCGGGCCTTCAACTTCATGAGCACCCGGCTCGAAGACAACGCCGCCCGCATCTCTGCCCAGAGCGCCGAGATCGAGGCGTTCAACGCGGAGCTTCAGGCACGGGTGGACGCCCGCACCCGCGAGCTGTCCGAGGCACAAGATCGCCTCGTCCAGTCCGCCCGACTGGCCGCGGTGGGTGAGATGGGTGCGGGCCTCGCACACGAGCTGAACAACCCAATGGCGGGCATTCTCGGCCTATCCCAGGTGCTCTCCCACAAGCGCTTGGAGCCGGCAGAGGCCGGCATGGTGCGCAGCATCGAAGCCCAAGCCAAGCGCTGCAAAGAGATCATTGCCACGCTGCTCGGGCTGTCGATGGAGGTGTCCCCGCCGGGGGACGGAAACCAGAACGCCGACCTCTACGTCGTTGTGGCCGAGGTCGCGGCCCTGGTCACCCCCGGGCTCCGCCAACGTGGCCTCAGCCTCACCCAAGACCTTGCCCCCGGCCTGCAAGCGGACTGTGATCGCGCCGAGCTGGGACGGGCGCTGGCCCAGGTGCTGATGAGTGTGCGGGCCGCAGCAGCCCAGGGCGGGGAGCTGACCCTCACCGGCGGACGCGCTGCGGGGATCGTCTGGCTCGATGTCACACTGGTTGCGCCGGTGATCGCAATTGGCAGCGATGACTGGATGGCAAGCGGTATGGGACTGTGGGCAGCCCGCCGATCGCTTGCTGATCAACGCGGGCGGCTATTGGAGCCCGACGCCCACGCCCTGGCCCGCACCGCACCGGTCCGGGTGACCTGGCGGGTGGAGCTTCCGGCGAAGCCCCGCCCATGACCCCTGACTCCACCTGCGGACACCCCGGAGCCCGGTGACGTGAGACAGCAGCTCCCAGTCCTGCTCGCCGCGCTCGGCGTGATCCTCCTGGGATGGGGCGGTTGGTACTTGCTGTTTGCGGACGCTCGCGGCACCCACGTGGTGGTGCTGGAACAGAGCGGTGTGGTGGAGCTGACCGCCGCCAACGGGGGCCTTCGCCCGCTCAGTCCGGGCGAGCGCCTGGCGCCCCAAGACACTGTGCGGGTGGGCTCCGGCGCCACCGCCGTGCTGGGCATTGGCGAAGGATCTAGCTTGCGCCTTGAGGCGGCCACCAGCCTGCGCCTTGTGGGCGTCAGCAAAGACAGCGTGCAAGTGGAGCTGGAGGGCGGACGGGTCCAAGCGCGCATCAAGGCCCGTGGTCCGGGCCTTCAGGTGGGCAGCGGGGACCGACTGGTGCTGGCCCGCGACGCGGACTTCCGCGCGGGGGTGGACGCCACCGGCACCCTCGCAGTTGAAGCTGAGCGCGGAACGGTCGACACCGAGGGCATTCCCGGGGTCGACAGCTTGACGGCTGGCACGGGCTTGATCGCGCCCCGGCAAGGCGACGCGGTCCAGACTGCGCTCACCGAAGCGATGTTGCTGGAAGTAGACTGGCCCCAGTCCCCCAGCGCCACCGCGGTCGGCTTGCTGGAGGGCAGCACCTCGCCCTACGCCCGGGTGCGGGTCGCCGGCAAAGAGGTGCTGGCCGACGTCAGCGGCCACTTTGCCGTGCGAATTCCACTGGAAAAAGGCGCCAATGATCTGACGGTGGAGGCCCGCGACGCCCTTGGGCGGCTCCAGGTGGTGGACCGCACGGTGCTCCGTCCTGCTGCGCCGCCGCCGATCGGCCAGGCGGAGGTCCGGTGGACGCCCTGAGTGGTCTGTGGTTCGCGCTTCTCAGCAATGCGGTCGCCGCGCCGATCGCGACACTTCGGGCCCCGGACGCCACCCCCGGGGACATCACCTGGCTTGAGCTTGCCGACCCCGACGGGCCGCTCAACCCCACAGCGCTGACCATCCTTGGCGCTCAGATCCTCCCGGGTGTCCAGTCCACTCCCGGTGGCTTGGTCGTACCGGTCGAGATCGAGGCCGGGACGACGGCGCTCACGGTGCTGCTCGGCGCCACACGCCTGATCCTGCCGCTGGCCCCGGCTGCCGAGTCCCAGGTTGTGCTGCCACCGCGACTGGTCGCCCTCGCCGGTCGGGGTCCTGCCACCTTGACCATTGAAGGGCCCATCGCCCAGCGGCCGGACGACCTGCGGGTCGGCTTCGCCGAGGGCGAGATCCTGGCTGTGCACGTCGATCGCGAACAGCAGCGCATCCGCGTCGAGTGGCAGCCAGGGCCCGCTCCCTTCGCCCGCACTGTGCCGGTCCTCGTCGCCGACGCCGCTCACCCGGGACACCTCCCGGCCCGGACCACCGTGCAAGTCCGGGCCCGTCCCACCATCCCGATCACCACGCAGCCCGGCGTGACCGTCACCGCCACGGTGGGGGGCCGCACCCATGGGCCCTTTGTGGCCCGGGCAAGTGGGCAAGCGGAGGTCACCGTGGAGGTGCGTCCCGGCGAACAGCTGGCCAAGCTGGACCTCTTGGACCCCGAGGGTGGCCAGAGCACCACCACCCTCAGCCTCGCGGGAGACCCCCGGCCCGGCCTGGCTGCGGTCTGGGATGGTCGGGCAGCCGGTGGTCCCGCGGCGCCTTCGGTGCTGATCTCGGCGGTGCGGGACGACGGTCGGCCCTGGCGCGGTGAGCCCCCACGGTGCACGAGCTCCCTCGGCGCCGCGCTGCGCTTGACCCCGCTCTCTGAGGGCCTGTGGCGCGCCAGCCCGGGGCTCCCCGCGGTGGAGGGTCCCGAGTATGTGCGCGTGGACTGCGATCTCGCACTGCGTGCCCAAGCCACCGTGCGCCTGCCCACGCTCGCCCGCCGACCGGCCGCGGTCCACCTCATCGCCTCGCCCCCCCAGCTCTCCTCCGCAGCGCCTCGGGCGGTTGTCCGCGCCTGGCTGGAGAGCGCGGGAGGGGATCGCTTGCCCCCCGACTCGATCGAGCTGGACGCTGATCTGGGCTCGATCGTCGACGTCGGCATGGCGGACTCGGTGCTGCGTGCAACCTTTGATGGCACGGCGGCTGTCGCCGCCGGGGCTGCCCACCTGAGTGCCCGCCACCAGGGCATTCCCGGGATTGGGCGGGCTCGGGAGCTGCGCCTGCGCTGCACCGCAGATGACCAGGGGGCGAGCATCTGGGCCACCGTCGCCGACGAGCGTGGACGGGTGCTGCCCGGTGCCCCACTCCAGCTCATCGTGGGGGCCACCACCTTGGATGCCGCAGCGGACGCCAAGGGTGCAGTGGCGACCCAACTTCCCGGCATTCTGGCCGGCACCGTGGTCACCGCATCTTCCGCCGCCGCACCCGCCGTTCGCACCCTGTGTGTGTCCGGTCCACCGGAGGCCCCCCCCACCATCGACGCCCACCTCACGCTGCCCATCACCCAAGGCCAGGTGCGGGAGGTCTTTCTCACCACCACACCCCGCGTGCTGGAGCTGAGCCCCGACGCCACCGCCCGGGTGTCACTGCGCCTCGTCGACGGGGGCGGAAACCCCGTCACCACCGAAGACGTGGACGTGACGGCGTCGACGGGCACCGTGGGTGAGCTGCGCCAGCGCCCCGACGGCTCGCTCAATGCCGTGTTTGTGCCGGATCCCACCGCCGGGCTGGTCCCCGTGGTGATCACCGCCCGCTCGCCCCAGGGCAGCTTCGCCACCACGAGCACCGAGCTGGAGCTGGCCCCGGCGGGCACACGCTGGTGGCCGGGCATTCAGCTTGGCTACCTGACCGGCCTCAGCGGCGCCTCCAGCCCATATGTGGGTCTCAACCTCGGCTATGCCCTGGAGTCACTCGACGATCGTGTGCACATCCGGGGGTCGGTGGCGGGGTACCGGCTGCAAGCCAGCGTGCCCGACCCCGACGCCCAGCAAGCCGTGCAGCTCCGCCTCAGCGCGCTCACGGTCGGCTTGGGTGCCGATCTGCGCGCCGAGCGCTTCCGGTTCGCCACCTGGACGGGCGCCAGCCTCGTGCTCGCCCCCACGCGCCTGCAGGTCACGTACGGGACCACCGACACCGTCGACGGTCTCAGCCTCTCGCCCCCCGGTGTGGAGCTGCGGATCGGGGGTGGCTGGGCCCTCCGATCCGGCGAGCTCACCGCCGAGCTGGGGTGGCTGTTCCTCAGCGCCGGCACGAGCGATCTGGGCTGGCAAGGCTCGCTGGGGGGGCTGCTGGCGACCGTCGGCTACCGCGCCCGACTGTGAGCGTGGAGAATCCCTCGCCGCAAGGCACAAGCAAGCCGGTATGATCTCCACGTGAAGCGCCTCCTCCCCACACTCCCCGCACCCGCTCACGTCCGGTCGATGGCCGCCGTGTGGGTGGTGCTGGGTGGATGCGCCCCCGACCTGCCGGCCCCCCGGCTGGATCGCCTCGTGCCCAGCCGCGGCTGGACAGGCGAAGAGACCGAAGTGGCGGTGCATGGCTCACGGTTCTACCCAGAAGTCCAAGTCGCCGGTGATGAAGCCGTGGGGGTCGACCGCACCTTCTCGCTCAGCCTGGGGGGTGAGCCTGCGCTGGACCTGGGCGACGTCCGCTACCTCGACTTCACCGAGCTTCAGGCCCGTGTGCCCGCCGGTGTGGCGCCGGGTCGCTACGACCTGCGGCTGACCTCGCCGGACGGCGACGTCGTGTGGCTGGACGATGCGTTCACGGTCACCGAGACCCGCGCCGACCGCATCGCCGTGAGCACGCCCGACATCAACCTGCGGGTGGGCGAGTACGCATCGGTGGTGCTTCAGGTCCAGGACCCCGAAGGGGACGACGTGGCCGAAGACGTGCCCGTCACAGTGACGGTCCAGTCGGAGTCCGGGCGCACGGAGAGCATCGATCTGCGGGCGGGCTTAGACGCTCAGAACATCGTGTCCAAGGCCATCTTGGAGGGAACGCTCGGCCCCGGGGGGCGCGCCACGTTGCTGGTCTCGAGCACCGACGTGGACCGCTTGCGGGTCAATGTGCGCGGCGTCGGTGTGGACGACTACTTGGTCGGCACAAGTGCCTGGATTGACTTCCGCCCTCAAAAAGTGGCCCAGGTCGACCTGGTGCCCCTCATCGGCGGGGAGCCGGTGGTGGCAGGCGAGGAATTCGACCTGTGGATTCGGCTGCTCGATGACAGCGGCAACCGGACCGACGGTGAGCTGGCGTGGGTGAGCCTGATGGAAGACTGCCCCGGGATTGGGGGCACCTTCGAGCGCCACGTGGCGGTGGAAGACGAGCTGCTCGTCTCCGAGGTGTACCTGACCGGCGCCACCGACGGTGAGCGGTGCCGCACCAACAGCGTCCGGGCCGTCGCCACGCTGGGGGCCACCGCGCTGACCGCCCAGTCCAGCCCGCTGGATGTGCTCCCCGGCGACACCGCCAGCTACGATGTGAGGCTCGGCGGCAGCGTGGTCACCGTCGGTGCCGATCCACTGACGCTGTGGGTGGAAGCGCGGGACGCATGGGGCAATCAGGTCAGGGACCACACCGCAACCCTCGCGCTGCGCGATGACAGGGGCGGGCTCGACACGCTCGCCGGCATCGGAACAGGCGCTTGTGGGGCGTTCTTCGACGGCGCGGCGGTGTGCACCGCCAGCCCCATCGTCGCGGCCACCACCGTCCGGGTGCAAGCCCAAGACAGCACCGGCATGCTCGGCTGGTCCCCGGTCTTTGCTGTCGAGCCCGGCGCGCCCGAGTCCCTCCTGGTCACCATGCCCCCGTCTCCCATCGCAGCGGGCAGCGCGATCAGTGTGCTCGTCCGTGGCCAGGACGCGTATGGAAATGGCGTCGAAGCGGGCCTCTTGGGTCCCAACCTGCCCATGTTCAGCGACCTCGCTGGCCCCGTGACCTGTGGCTCGGGTGTGCTCGCCGCCAACCGGGGCGAGACACGGTGGCCCTGCCAGCTCACAACATCCATCGAAGATGACGTGCTGACGGTGGTTGCCACGGCCAGCGGCCACACCGGCGTGTCGTCCCCATTCACCGTCACCAATGGCCCCCTGGCCCACGTGACCGTCGACACGGGGGGCACCACAAGCCTGACGGCTGGCGATGAGCTGGACTTCTCGGTCCAGGCCGAAGACGCGTTCGGCAACCCCTACCTGACCGCAGCCGTACGCACTGTCGACATGCTCGACACCGCCGGCGAGCTGTCGACCCAGACCGTGGCGCTCTCGACCGCCGGCCAGGGCATCGGCACGGTCCGACTCACCCGCGCGGTGCCCGAGAACCGCCTGCGGTTCTTGAGCGGCGGCACCCAGCTCGGCATCTCCGACCCGTTCGAGGTGCTCCACGGCGACCATGCTGACTATGACGTGGTGATCGACGGAACCTGGGCCGCGGTCGACGAGCTCTGGCCGGTGGACATCCGCGCTGTGGACGCCTGGGGCAACACCGCCGTCGACACGGACGTGTCGGTGAGCCTCACGTCGGTGCAGGGCTGGGGAGCCACCGACACTGTCGACATTGTCGCCGGCGAGGCCGCTGTGGACTTCCTCTGGACCACACCCGGGGTCAGCGACACGCTGCAAGTCGACGACGGCACGCTCCTCGCCAGCTCCACCGTGGTGGATGTGGTGGACTTCCAGTGTGCCGATCCCCCGGCTGCTGCCCTGCGGCTGGACGGGACCGCCGAGCGAGTGCTGTGCTTGGTGGCCGGCGCCACACCGTCGGTGGTGGCCAGCGCGACCACCAGCGCTGAGGGCGGGGGCCCGCTCGCGACCTTCCACTTGCTGGACGCCGCGCACGACTGGGCCCGGTCGACCTCCGCCACGTCGGCGCTCCAGTGGACTGAAGCGGGGGCCTACCCCGTGGCGCTGTTGGTCGTGGATTCCGATGGATGCGGCGATCTGGCCGAGGCCACTGCTTGGGTCGGGGCCAACGATGGCGAGCCAGTCGGGCCGGTGAATGTGGCGCTCGACGACGCCAACTTGTCGGCGGCCAGCTCTGGGGGCACGGGCAGCACCACGGTGTCCCTGTCGGCCACCGACTGCGCAGGTGATCCTGCGCCCGGGGGCTCCCTCCTCATCCGCGCCGACGTCGGCACGGTCCAGAGCGGAGGCACCACTGTGAGCGCCACGGGGTCCGGGCTCGCCCTCGCCCTCGACGCACAGGGGGAAGCCACCCTCACGTGGAGCGTGGCCGGGGAAGGCGTCGCGGGAACGGCAACCGTGCGGGCCGGCGTGTCCAGTGGGGCCGCCTACGGCAGCGCATCTGCAGCGGTTGTGGGCGACGAGATCCGCCCGCGGGTGGTCGACATCGAACCGGTGGGCTTGTTTCTCGGCGACGTGGACGACGTCGTGGTCACATTCTCGGAGCCCTTGTGGGCGTCCACGGTCGACACCTCCCGCATCACCCTGACCGATCCCAGCGGCCTCGCCGTCCCGCTGGACAACGTGAGCTTGTCGTCCACCGCTCGGGTGATCACGGCAACGCCGACAATGCCCATGAATGGGACATCGGGAACGTGGTCCCTCACGGTCAGCTCCGCGCTTCGGGACGATGCCGGAAACCGCCTGGACGGACAGTGGACCGGTGCGGCCGCCAGCCTGACCACCCGCTTCGGCGATGTCATCAGCAGCGCCCCCGATCTGGCGAGCTGCAGCCCCTCCAGCGGCACCATTCGGCCTGACGGAGACGACGGCGCGGGGCCCGAAGCCGACAGCCTCACAGTGGCCGTCGCAGCCACCGCGACGCCGGTGTGGTGGCGCCTCGATGTGTTTGACGACAACAACACCCGGGTCGCTCAGCGGGTGACCCCGGGGACCTCGTCGAGCACCTCGGTTGCATGGAACGGCCGGGGGGACGACGGCCTCGTGGTGCCCAACGGCGACTATGACGCCTCGGTCGAGGCCCTCGACGCTGATCTGGTCTCCGGCGCCCACTGCGCATTCTCAGTGCGTGTCGACAATCTTGTCCGGTCCCCGGAGTGAGCATGGGGTCGCCGAAGCGCCCTGATGACCCGAACGCCGCCCAGCGGTGGCTGGAGACCGGCCGCCTCGCGGAGCTGGGTTTGCACGCCCATGAGCTGGTCCACGAGATCCGCCAGCCCATCTTTGCTGCCCGCGCGCTGCTTCAGATTGTGGCCCGCCGCCGGGACCAGCCCGAAGACGAGCTGGACCAGGCGCTCGAACAGCTCGCCCACATTGAGCAGCTCCTCAAAGCATGGGCGGGCACCGGCTTTCGGCCATCCACGTCCATCGACTCCCCGATGCCCCTGGCCCAGCCGATCCACGCCGCCGTGGCGGTGGTGCAAGCCCGCGCACGCCGTCGCCGACGGGCCTTGTCCCTGACTGTGGATGACGCCGCCGGCCGATCCACGGCAGATCCCGCGACGGTGCAGCAGATCTGCACAAACCTGCTCACCAACGCCGTCGACGCGGCCGCCTCAGAAGTGGGACTCGCCCTGAAGGGGCAGGTGATCGAGGTTTGGAACGACGGTCCTGGGCTGACCCCGACGGTGGAAGCCCGCATGTTCGAGCCGTTCTTCACCACAAAAGAGGTGGGGGAGGGGACCGGCCTGGGCTTGGCCATCACCCGCCATCTCGCGGCGAGCGTGGGCGCCTCGCTCACATGGGATACCAGCGCCGGCGGCACGGCCTTCAGGGTGGAATTTCCACCCCCCGTCCGAGACGACTGATCTCGAGCGCACGACCGCGCCCCCCGACCCGCGGATGTGCCCGGACGGCCTGCCCAAGCTGCCGCTGAGGCTGTGTCCCTCTGCTGGCGCCCGCTCCCGGGCGACCACTGCTGAACTGCTGGATGGCATCGATGGCTGACAAAGAGTTCTACTCGCCGACCCCCAAAGCAGCGGACGGCGTCGAGGCCTTGCAGGGCAACAAGAGCCTCTTCGACGACGAAGAAGAGCACCTCAAGGGCTTGGAAGAGACCTTCCTCCGTGGCCTGGACGCCCGCAGCAAGAGCGACGTGGACAAAGCCACCGAGCTGTTCCGCGAGGTCTTGCGGGGTGAGCCCCGGCTGGCCGAACCCCGGCTGGAGCTGGCCACCTTGCTGATCGAAGGCGGGCAGCTGGACGAGGCACTGGAGCAGGCCCGAGAAGCGGTGCGCATCCTCGACAGCGGCGGCCAGTGGACCATGGACGTGCCGGGCAACGTGCTGCGCAGCCTCGCGTGGGAGACGCTGGGTGAGGCCCTGCGACGGACTGCCGACCAAGACACCGTGGTGTTCGGCGATCCCGACGTGTGGCGTGGGTACATGGCCGAAGCCAAGGTCGCGTTCAAGAACGCCGCCACGCTCGACCCCGACAACGCCTATGCGTCCCAGGCCGCCTTCGGCTTCAACCCGGACTCGTCCCGGGAACCCGAGCCCGAAGACATCGAACAGGCCGATCTGGTGGAGATGCTCGCCGAAATGGAGAAGGTCGGCAACCCTACTTGAGGATGCCCGGGAAGCGCACCCCGGCACGGGGATCGACACCCATGAAGCGGGCGCCCGCATGGCCCAGCTCGACGGTGAAGCCCATGTCGGGAAGATAGATGCGGCCGTCCTTCTCGATGAGCTGCTCCGGCGGGTTGGGGAAGGGCCCCGCCACCCGGAACGCGCTGGTCACGGCGGCGTCCAGCTCCACAGATCCGCTCTCGTGGGACACCTCAATCTGC
Organism: Myxococcota bacterium; assembly: GCA_942491145.1. Classification (GTDB taxonomy): domain Bacteria; phylum Myxococcota_A; class UBA796; order UBA796; family UBA2385; genus CAXQUZ01. The sequence goes on from CALOBC010000010.1 coordinate 68,940, forward strand.
TCGAGTGCACCCCGGCTGTTCAGCACGACGTTGACCACCGTGGTGTAGCGCGGGCGGGAGAGAATGACGGACCGGGGCAGGTTGTCGAGGTTCTGCTTCCAGTAGAAGTTGACCAGCCGCCGGATGCGGTTCAGGTACTGGGCACCGATGATCTCGCGGGTGTTGAGCCGAGTGGCGTCCCCGATCTTCTCGTTGAGCAGGTCATTGTTGGGCGCGCCCGACAGCGACTGGCTCGATGAGCTCGCCGCGACCGGCTTCTGGAGCCCGTCCTTGTTGGTCAGCGTGAAGGGGGAGGGGACGGCAGCCATCCGGCCATCGCGGCTGGGGTCGAAGCGGTCATTGCCGGCTTGGGCACCGGTCGACGGCTCCGTCACGTTGACGTCCTCGGCTTCCTCAAACTGGACCTGGTCGTCCCGGCTGAACTGTTCAGACAGGACCTCGGGGTTGATGCGGAAGTTGCGGGTGCGAGACTCTTCCTCGACCACATTGTCGTGCTCGGCGAGGTACTCGGAGTCCTCCGGTCGCACTTCTTTTTCGGGCTTGGGTGTGTCGACAAGCTGCCCGTCGAAGTCGTTTTCGGGGTCCGGCTCCTCGATAGGATCTTCGGGTTCGATGGTCTCCACCACCAAGGTCACCGGGCGGGTGTCCAGCTTCTGGGGCTCCACCTTGAGGTCAGACCAGAACGCCGCCAGAAAGCCCAGCAGCAGCACGTGCAGGACGGCTGCCAACCCAAGCGCCACCATGATCTGGCGCCAGCGTGCCGCCCGGGATCGAGAGGACGGGTCGCTGGACTGTGAGTTGCGGCGTGACAAGGCATCTCCGATCCCACCGTAGACACCCCAGGGGCCCGGCGCAATCGCTTGCCGTGCAGTTCGTGAGGCTCACGCTTGCTGGCGGTCCGCTTGGGCAATCGCGGCCAGCACGGCAGCATCCAGCTCAGCCTGAAGCTGGGCGTCGAGGGACAGCTCAAGATTGCTGTGGACCAAGCCACGCACCGCCGCGTACTCGTCAACGAAGGTGTGGCAGTCCGGGCACGACGAAAGGTGGGCCTCGACCCGGTCGATCGTGACGTCGTCCAGGTCGTTCTCGACATAGTCGAACAGCAATTCCGCGATTTGGTCACAGCGCAACATAGGGCCTCCCGTGGGCACGCGCCCAGCGCAGTAATCTGATTGCCTGATGCCCGAGCACCGAGTCGGTTGCAGCGCTGCGCAGGTTCAGGATTCCGCTGATTCTGCGCTTTCCCACGCCGGGCTGGGGGTCATCGGGGACAGGTCAGTCCTTGCCCGCCAGATAGTCGGCGAGGGCCGCCCGCACCGACAGCCGGGCGCGATGGAGCCGGGTCTTGACATTGGGCACGGTGAGGTCGAGCGCCGATGCGATGTCCTTCATCGACATCTCGCTGTAGTCGGCCAGCACGATGACCTCCCGGTACGGGGGCGACAGCGCGTCCACCGCTGCCCGGATGCGCTGGCCCAGCTCCCGGTGCTCGGCATTCTCGTCAGCCAGCGCGGCGGGGTCCACGATCTCCCGCTGCCGGCGCTCCACGCCATCGCTGCTCTTCAGCTCGATGTCCAGCGAGGTCTCGGGCTTGCGGCGACGGGTGCGCAGCTTCATCAACGAATTGTTCGTCGCAATCCGACCGATCCAGCTCGACAAAGCCGCGTCGCCCCGAAAGGTGTCCAAGCGGCGATGAACGTTGAGAAAGGTCTCCTGCACGACATCTCGGGCATCTTGCTCGCTGCGCAACATGGCGATGCCAATGCTGTAGACCTTGGCGCTGTACAGCCGCACCAGCTCGGCGAAGGCCCCCGCTTCTTTGGCGAGAATCCTCGACACCAGCACCTGATCAGCCTCACGGCGCCGCGCAAGCTCATCGGGATCGAGGTTGGGTCGGCGGTCGGTGCAGCGTGGGAGTCCGGACACTGGGCAGCTCCCCGCGGGGGGTCGATCCGGCAGCGCAAGCCACCGGGGCAGGGGACCAGCACCATCCACCGGCGGCGGTTGGTGGCATGGCCACGGCGGTTGGACTAGCTGCGGGTTCCGTGGGATGCAACACCTCGTCCAGCCCAAGTCCTGTGGCGCCCGCCGCCCGTCACCCAGAGCTGCTCCATGACCTCCCGTCGACTCGGTCTTCGCCGCCGCCTGCGAGGACTCGCGAACCAGGCCGGTGAGCAGATCCGGGCCCGCGTGAGCGGCGCTCGACTGGATTCCGGCCCCCACGCCGTCGGCTTTGAGTCCGATGGGCAGCAGCACCTGACCGAAGGGGAGGGGGGCGAGACCCTGCTGGAGATCGCCCGTCGCGCTGGCGTGGATCTGTCCCACTACTGTGGCGGGGGGTGTTCGTGCGGGACCTGTCGGGTGGTGGTGGTGGACGGCGCCGATCGCCTGACGCCGGTGTTGGGCCCAGAAGCCATGGTGCTGGGGGATCGCCATGTCCGTCGCGGCGACCGGCTCGCATGCCAAGCCCGTGTGCTGGGACCGGTGTCGGTGCAGGTTCCCCGACACTTCTGATCGTGCGGCCAGGGCGGGGAGGGCATTAGGAGGGCGTCTCACCCCGAGCCTCCCGGAGGCCCCGTGGCCAAACCGCGCTTTGTGTTGCTCCAAGCTCGAAATCCGGGCGATCCGGCCCGCGAGGACGAACACATCGCGTTTGCCGCGCGGATGGGTGTGGCGCCAGAGACCTTGACGCCTGTGGACATCCTGACCACCCCGCTGGTGCCCGCGACGCTGGACGGCGCCGATGGTGTGCTGGTGGGCGGTGCAGGCCAGTACTCCGTGCTGGACGACCTTCCCGCGATCGCCGAGTTCTGCGACTTCCTCGCGGACACGGCCTCCTCGGGTGTGCCGATGTTTGCGTCCTGCTTTGGCTTTCAAGCGCTGGTGCTGGGCCTTGGCGGCGAGGTGATCTGTGCCGAGGATCGTGCCGAAGTGGGCACCTACATGCTGAAGACCACCGCATCAGCGTCCGAAGATCCCGTGTTTGGCGCGCTTCCCGATGCCTTCTCTGCTCAGCTTGGGCACAAAGACCAAGCCAGCGTGCTGCCATCGTGCCTGGAGCACCTGGCGAGCAGCGACAAGACCGTCTACCAAGCCTTTCGCGTCAGAGGCCAGCCCACTTGGGCCACCCAGTTCCACCCGGAGCTGACGTGGCGGGAAAACCAGGACCGCTTTCGGCGGTACATGCCGGAGTACGGCAAGCTCTTCGGTGAGGCGGCCGCGCAAGCGCAACTGGACGCCCACTTCCCGAGCCCTGACGCAAACCTGCTGTTGGCGCGATTCTTCGCGCATTGTTTTGCTGGGGAGACACCATGAGGGGCAGGGGAGCGGTCGCCGCCGGAAGCGAAGCGGCCGTTGGGGCCGGCCTGCGCGCCCTAGAGCTTGGCGGGAATGCCGTGGATGCCGCAATTGCCGCGGCATTGGCGGCGGGCGTGGCGGAGCCGTTGATGACTGGGCTGGGTGGCTCCGGCGTGGCGATGCTCAAGATCGACGGGAAGGTCGAGGTCTGTGACCTCTTCTCGCCGATGCCAGCAGCCGGTGCTGGCGCTGCCACCGGGCTTGACGAAGTGGCGATCGACTTCGGTCCCACGCGCCAGGTGTTCCGGGTCGGGCCCGCGGCGGTGGCGGTGCCCGGCATGCCGGCGGGGCTCTGGGCGATGCACGGCCGCCACGGTCGGCTGCCCATGGTGGACATTGCGGCGCCTGCGATTGCGGTGGCGCGGGGCGGTGTGGCCGTCAGCCCCGCCATGGCCCGCGTGATTCAGCTGCTGTGGCCCATTCAGCAGCGGGACCGGGACCTCGTGGACTTGCTGGGCAAAGACGAGCGGCCGCTGCGTGCCGGCGAGCGCTTCCGCAACCCAGACCTGGCCGACACCATCGAAGCCTACGCCAAAGAGGGCCCGGACCTGTTTGGTGATGGGGTGGTCGGCGACCGCATCCTCAGCTCCTTGGGCTCCAGCGCACGCATCACCCGTGCCGACCTGACGGCCTACTCGCCGCGGTTCACGGAGCCCATCAAGTACTCGTACCGGGACGCCGCAGTCTGGCTGCCACCGCCGCCGAGCTTCGCGGGGGTGCTCATCGCCCAAGCCCTGCGTGCCCTTGAAGATCATGGCCCGATGCCGCGGCCCCTGTCGGTGAAGCAGCTGCGGTTCCTCTGCCACGCGCTGGATCGGGCCGACCAGAGCCGCCGGGGCCGCCTGCGCAAGCACCTGTTCAAGCCGGGCTTCGTCGACGGCTTCGTCACCGCGCTGAGCCCCGATGAAGTCGGCGAGGAACACGCCCACCAGGGCCGCGTCGAGCCACGCCGCCCAGGGAACACCACCCAGATCTCCGTGGTGGACGGGGAGGGGAATGCGGTGTCCCTCACGTCTTCCCTCGGCGAGACCTGCGGTCGGCTGGTCACGGGCACCGGGCTGTTGCTCAACAACCTGCTCGGCGAAGATGACGTCAACCCGCCCGATGTTGACCTTCCCCCTGGCAACCGGCTGATGACGATGTGCTGCCCGACCCTGCTCGACATGGGCGGCGACACGCTCTTTGCACTCGGCTCCAGCGGGTCCAGCCGCATCCGGTCCGCGGTGCTCCACGGCATCGTGTGCCTCATCGACCACGGGATGCACCCCGAAGAAGTGGTCGAGATGCCCCGAGTGCATGTCGAAGAAGGCGTGGTGCACGTCGAGATCGACGGTCGACCGCCCGGATCCCGCGAAGCGCTCGCCTCAGGCCCGTGGCCGTTTCAGGAATTCGCCGGCGCGAGCGTGTTCTTCGGGGGCCTGCACATTGCGGGTGTCAGCCAGGGCCGGTTCTCCGGCGCCGGCGACCCCCGGCGCAGCGGCGACTACGGCGAGCGGGACTGAGCCCTACGGACAGTCGGGGTTGGCTACTCCCGGGCTTCCGCGCTCGGGTCCAGCACCCCAGGGGTCGGACGCTGCGCACCACGCGCCCGGCTGGTCGTTGAGGGTGGCCGCATTCGGATCGTCCAACAAGGCGCCGTCGAGCTGGAGCGCGCGAGCAGAGAACACCGGCCACGCCGCAGTCCAGCGCATGCCATCGATGGCGACCGTGCCCGCCAGCAAGCGCAAGCTGTCTCCGCCTTCCCATGCCGTGGGCCAAGGCTCGAGCTCGCCGTCGCAGCTCAGACCCGCAGCGGCTGCCGCGTCCCCGTCCGCACAGAGCACCATCCCAGCGCCGGGGGGCAGCGCGGGCATGTCCGCCGGTATCAAGACGTCGTTGGTGTCGGTGGCCAGTCGCATCCCGGCAACTGGCCGGGCCAGGGCGCCCGGGTTCCAGAGCTCGAGCCAGTGGCCCGCGCCGTCGACGTCCGGCGAGAGCATCAGCTCGGTCAGCAGCACGGCCCCCAGCACGAGGGAGTCACTGTCGGCAATGCCGTCGCAGTCCTGGTCCTGGCCATCGTCGGGATCGGCCGCGTCGGGGTGGGTGAGGGGGTCCTCGTCGTCGCAGTCCACCCCGCCCGCCGCCTCGCCAAAGTAGCCATCGCCGTCCGCATCGCTGTCATTGCCGTCACAGTCCTGATCCACGCCGTCGTACCAGATCTCGATCTCGGCGGGGCTGCGGTCCGGGTCCTGATCGTCGCAGTCGTCGTCGATGGACACACCATCAAAATCGGCATCGTCGTCGTTGCCGTCGCAGTTCTGATCGATGCCGTCGTACCAGACCTCGAGCGCCGCCGGACTGAGGTTGGGGTCGCCGTCATCGCAGTCCGCACCACCCGCGAGCACATGGTCAAAGCCATCCTCGTCGAAGTCCGCGCTGAGGTGTACGTGGGCCACCAGACCATCGGCGCCCGCCGACAACTCCAGCGGCACGTCGCCTGGCACATCGAGGGTCTGCAGCTGAATGCGCACCCGCACATCGTCGCCCGGCAGCAGCTCGGAGACCGCATCCGGGGTCCAGCCGACGACCCGCACATCCGCGCTGCCCGAGCTCACAGTGAGCTGCGCAGTCGCTGGCTGGGGACCGACGCTGCGCAGCCAAGCGCCCAGCTCAACTCTGGCATCAAGCGGCAGCACCGCCGAGTCCAGATCCCAGGCCAGCTCGCCGGACTCGCCGGGAAAGCCTTCGGACCAAGAGCATCCGCCGAGGAGGACCAGTGCAGCGCAGGCAGATCGGAGACGGAGGGGCATCTGCGCGCCTTAGCGCTTTGGGCGGCTCTTGGGGAGCCCTCGCTTCAAGCACATCGGAACTTCCGATAACGGATATTATGTAAAGTCGGAACCGTGGGTGACCGGAGGGGGCTCCCCCGGCATCACTGTCCCCGCGGATGGTGGTCGGCGTGCATGCGCTGCAGCCGTGCCCTCGCCACATGGGTGTAGATCTCGGTCGTCGAGATGTCGGCGTGGCCCAGCATCATCTGGACCGCGCGCAGGTCGGCGCCATGGCTGACCAGGTGGGTCGCGAACGCATGGCGCAGCACGTGGGGCGACACCTTGGCTTGGATGCCCGCCAGCTTGGCGTGGCGACGCAGCCGCTCCCAGAAGTTCTGGCGGGTCATCGGGCGGCCGGCACGACCGGGAAATAGCCACGGGCACGGCCCCTTGAGCACGGCTTCTTGGGCCATCACACCGATCCATTGCCGCAGGGTCACCGCTGCTTCGTCCCCAAATGGCACCAGCCGCTCTTTGCTGCCTTTGCCCCGAACGATGAGCCAGCCGTCGTGGAGCTGATCTTGGCGCAGTCCCACCAGCTCACTGACCCGCAGCCCGGTGGCGTAGAGCAGCTCGATCATCGCGGCATCCCGCAAGCCCAGCCGTGTGGTGCGGTCCGGCTGGGCCAGCAGTGTCTCGACGTCCGCTTCCGACAAGGTGTGCGGCAGCCGCCGTGGCAAGGACGGGCCCGCGACCCGATCGCCGGGGGCATCGTCGAGCTCACCTTCAGCGACGAGAAACTGAAACAGCTGGCGCATCGCGCTGCGGTGGCGGGCCTGGGTGCTGGCGGACAAGCCCGCTTCGGCGAGGTCGTGCATCCAGTCTTCGATTTGGGCGGTCTGGACCTGGGCCGGGTGGTCCACGCCTTGATGGTGCAGGAATGCGAGCAGCTTGCGCAGGTCGCGATGGTAGGCCTGGACCGTGTTGTCGGCCAAGGCCCGCTCGCCCCGGCACCAGTGCAAGAAGCTGTCGACCGCAAAGTGCAGCGGGGTGTCCACGGGGGGACCTTGCTCCCCTCCCCTACCCTTCAAGATGACCTCTGTGAGAGCATTCTCATGAGATGGATGAGGCGGCCGCGACCAGCTGACACAGCAGCGCGTGGGCTTGCCGGGGGCTCAGCTCGTCGGGGTCGATGGCGGCGAGGCGGCCCTGAAGTGCGGTGAGTGCGGGTGACACAGCAGGCACGGCCGGCTCGGCAGCTTGGGGAGAGAACAAGCTGAGCTGGCGGGTGGGCGGGCCGTAGCGCGGACGCTTCTCCAGCTCGGCGAGCAGCGCGCTGGCCCTCGCCACCACCACCGGCGGCATGCCCGCCAGGCGCGCACACTGGATGCCGTAGGACTTGCTGGCGCCGCCTGCCCGGAGCGTGTGGAGGAAGACGATCTGGTCCTTCCACTCGCTGACGGCCACATGCAGGTTCTGCACTCCTTCCCGGTCTTCGTCGAGGGAGACGAGCTCGTGGTAGTGCGTCGCAAACAACGTGCGGGCACCCACTTGGTCATGGATGCACTCGGCCACGGCCCACGCGATGGCGAGCCCATCGTAGGTGCTGGTGCCCCGGCCGATCTCGTCGAGCAGCACCAGCGAGCGATCGGTGGCGTGGTTGAGGATGTGGGCCGTCTCGCTCATCTCGACCATGAAGGTGGACCGACCACGCGCCAGCTCATCGGACGCACCCACCCGCACGAAGATGCGGTCGCACACGCCAATCTGGGCCTGACTTGCGGCCACGAAAGCCCCGCACTGGGCCATCAGCGCCGCGAGGGCCACCTGGCGCATCACCGTGCTCTTTCCGGACATGTTTGGACCGGTCAAGATGACCAAGTGGCCAGAGTCGTCCAAGTGCAGGTCGTTGGGCACGAAGGGCTGATCGAGGTCCATCGACTCCACCACAGGGTGGCGGGCCGCTTCGAGATGCAGCACCCGGTCGTCGCTGAGCGTGGGCCGCTGGTAGCGCCGGTCCGCCGCCACATCGGCGAAGGCACTCACCACGTCGAGCCAAGCGAGGGCCTGGGCGAGGGCCTGAAGCCGCTCGATGTGGGCGCACACTCGGTCGCGCAGCTCAACGAAGAGCGCGTACTCCAGGCGCTTTCGGCGCTCGTCCGCCCCCAGGACCTTCTCTTCGAACTCCTTGAGCTCGGCCGTGATGTAGCGCTCAGCATTGGCCAGGGTCTGCTTGCGGATCCAGTCGTCGGGCACCAGCTCGAGCTTGGACTGAGAGACCTCCAAGAAGTACCCGAACACCCGGTTGTGCTTGATCTTGAGGGTGTTGATCCCCGTGCGGGCGCGCTCCCGGGCCTCCATCTTGGCGATGGCCCCCTTCCCTTCCCGCGCGAGGAGGGTCAGCTCGTCGAGCTCTTCGTGCTGGCCCCCACGGATGATGCCGCCTTCGGTGAGCGAGCTGGGCGGTTCTTCGGTGAGCCAAGCGAGCACATCCGTCGCGACTTCAGGCACCAAGTCCCGGGGCACCCGGGGGTTCAGGGCCGGCTGGTGGATGAGCGGGGCCAGCAGCCCCGGACACGCCTCCAGCGAGCGCCCCAAGGCGACCAGATCCCGCGCGTTGGCAGTGCTCTGGGCGACCTTGGCCGCGAGTCGCTCCAGGTCAGCCACGCCTTTGAGGCCGTCCCGCAGCGTGGCGCGGAGGGTGGGGTCCAGCAGGCACTCCACCGCGTCGTGCCGCTCGTGGATGCGCCCCAGGTCCACCAGCGGCCGGGCCAGCCACTCCCGCAGCAGCCGACCGCCCATGGGGGTGCCGGTGCGGTCGAGCAAGTGGAGCAAGGTGCCTTTGCGCCCGGTGCCCCGCATTGGCCGGAGGATCTCGAGGTTTCGCCGGGTGGCCTCATCGAGCACCATGTGACCGCCGACATCGTAGCGACGCAAGCTGCGCACATGCTGCAGGCCAACGCGGGCCATCTGGCGGGCATAGGTGACGACCGCACCCGCCGCGCCCACACCCTCGGGCACATCCGCACAGCCAAAGCCCACGAGGTCTTCCACACCGAGAACCTCGCTGAGCGCCGCCGTCGCCGCGGGCAAGTCAAACCAGCCGCCGTCCACCACACTCGTGGAGTCGACTGCCCCTGCCAGCTCTGGCGCGTCCCGGAGCTCTGCCGGCAGCACCAGCTCCCGAGGCTCCATGCGCTCCAGCTCTGCGCGGGCACTGCCCAGATCCGCCACGCGGGTCAGGCGCAGATCACCGGTAGTGGAGTCGAGAAAGGCCATTCCCACGCCATTCTTGCTCTGAACTACGCCACACAGGTAGCACGCCTCCCGCGGCTGGAGGGAGTCGGTGTCCCAGGGCACGCCCGGGGTCACCACCCGCACAATCTCCCGCTCCAGCAGCTTGGAGCCGGGCGCCGCCGGACGCTGCTCCGCCACCGCGACCTTGCGACCGGCGTCGACCAGCTTGCGGAGGTAGCCATCAAGCGCGTGGTAGGGCACCCCCGCCATCGGGATGGGGTCGGGGTCGTTCTTGTTGCGACTCGTGAGCGTCAGTTCCAGCAACGCGGCGGCTTCCCGGGCGTCGTCGAAGAACACCTCGTAGAAGTCGCCCATTCGGTACAGCAGCAGCGCGTCGGGCACCTGTGCCTTCATGGCGAGGTACTGCCGCATCATCGGCGTCTCGGTGGCGGAGGCCACGGTCACTCCGGATCCAGAGAGTTCAGGTGCGGCGCAGGACGTAGGCCTGGAAGCCATCTTCATCGCCTGCGGGCGGCGCGCTGGACCATGAGTCCACAATCTCCCAGCCGTCCAGCCCCCGGACCACACCACTGCCTTCTTCGGGCAGCGGCGAGCACACCGAGTAGACCAGCACACCATCGGGAGCGACGTGAGCTGAGGCATTCTCGAGGATCTGACGCTGGCGCAGGGCCATCGCGGGCACGTCGGACTTGCGGCGCCGCCAGCGGATCTCGGGATGGCGGCGGATGACGCCGAGGCCGGTGCAGGGCGCATCGACCAGCACACCCGCGTGCACACCCTGGTCGGGGTGGGCGCCCGCCAGCCAGTCGTGTGCGCTGGTGTGAATCTGGAGCCGGAGCCGCTTCGCGCCTTCAGACAACAACGCCAACCGTGCCGGGACCAGATCGACGGCGTGCACGTCCCGACCGGCGTCGGCTAGGCGGAACGACTTGCCCCCTGGAGCGGCACACGCGGTCATCACGGAGCCCGGGGGTGCCCATTGGTCGACCATGTCGGCCACCACCGCAGCACTGGGGTCCATGACGAACCAGTGACCCTCTGAAAAGCCCGGCAGGTCCGGGACATTGCCGGCCCGCGGCGGCAAGCGCAGAATCGACGGCGGGGGCACACGGTCTTTGGCCAGGTTGGGCAGCTGGGTGCAGTCTTCGTGCGGTAGGATGGGGTCCGCGAGGTCGCGCCGGATGACAATGTTGATCGGCGGCTGTTCTTGGCATCGCCGGACCCAATCATCCCACCCCTTGAAGCGGCGGGCCATCCAGGCCGGCATGTCCAGCATGGGGTCGTCCGACAGCGGCTGGTCGACGCACTTTCGGAGCACCGCGTTGACCAAGCCCGAGGCCGGCGCGGCCCCTGTGGCCTTGGCGACCTCGACCCACTGGTGGACCACCGCACCCGCCCGCGAGCGACCCGCTTGCAGCTCCCATGCACCCAGCCGCAATGCCGCGCGGACTGGGGGATCCAGCGTGCGCAGGCCCCGGCGGACAAATGGCTGAAGGAGTGCGTCCAGAGCACCTTGTCGACGCAGCGCGCCGAGCACCAGCATCAAAGCGAGGCCCCGGTCCCGGGACTGGGGCGGCGCGAGATCGGCCAGCACATCTTCGGCGTGGGCACCCTCTTCAACGGCCATGAGGGTGCGGGAAGCCGCGAGCCGCCCGGGATTTGCGGAGCTCATTCAGTGTCCCTTGGTGGGCGGAGGTCCGCTCGGCGCGGTGCCGGCGCTGCGATCTTCACGCGCCCGGTCGAGCACACCCTGGAGCGCGTGCACCGACTGGGCGCCCCGCAGGCGGTATCCGTCGATGAACCAAGTGGGTGCTGCGCGAACGCCCACTTGAGCGCCCACTGCGAGGTCTTCGTCAATGAGCGCCCGAACTGCACCCGAGGCCCGATCCTCTTCCCACTGATCGATGTTGAGGCCGTGTTGTTGCAGCCCGACCGCCACCACCGAGAGCTGGTCGCCGTCCAGATCCGTGCGCTGGCCCTTCACGCCCGACTGCGCCCGCACGGCGATGATGCCGCGAAGGTAGCCCTCGAGCACCCCCTGCTGACGCGCAGCCGCAGCACCCCGGGCGACGGCCACCGACACGGGATCGGCGGGGTTCGGCAAAAAATGGAAGACGATGCTGGCGCCTCGCAGGTCGAGGCTGTCCAGGGTGCCCACCACCGTGACGAGGGACGGCGCTGCCGGATCCCCCCAAATATGAACCGGAATACCGCCGCCTTCAATGTCTTCGACAGGACGGTCCATGTCGGGAATCGGGACCCACATGTCGCCGTAGGACATCGCCCGCTGCACTTCAGGGAGCGTCGCCCGCCGCTGGGTCAAGCGGATGGCCCGGTCGGCCAGGATGGGCAGGTTCTCGCACCGGGGCGGCAGCGCGACCAGACACCGACCGATGGACTCGCGCTGGCAGGGGCCACAGGGCGCGGGTGTCTGGTTGAACACCTGAACCAGCCCCTCGCGATCTTTGGGGTTGAGGTCCATCAGCGGCAGCCAAGCACCCTCCAGGGCCTCTTGGGTCGCTGGCTCACCCAAGTTGGGTGCGGTCGGCCGATCGGTCTGGGTGACCCGCACACCGCCGGCTTCCAGGGGCACCGCATCCACGGTCGGTGCAACCGGGGATGCTTGGGCACCCTCTTTGATGGGAATGCCCACAGCAGGCTCGTTGCAGCCCACACTCAGACACAGCAACGCAACCGCACGCGCAGCAAGGCGCATGCGGAAGCTGGCCCACGCGGAAGGCGCAGGCAGGTCCACACCAGCAGGGCTCAGGTCCACGCCTCTCCGGCTGTAGCATCTGCGCCAGCACCACCGCTGGACGAGCCGCGGAAGAGGGCCGGAACCATGAGCAGAATGCCCATCAGCAGGCCCACACCGAATGCACCGCCGAGCAGGTAGGGCACCGGGAGCGCGTCCTTGAGCTCAAAGCCCACGAAGAACAAGTCGAGCGACAGTCCCGACATCCGGTTGAGGTTCTGGACCGTAAACAGGGCGGCAACGCCCCCGACCAGAAGGAGAGAGATCAGCATGATCCAGCGGCCAGGGGTCACGGTAAGCTCCGGGTGTCGGCTCGATGAGAGTGGAATGGTGCTCGACCCGCGACGGAAATTCCGTGCGGGCCGAGGCTCTGTGCGTCACTAACCCGACTGTCGGAGACCCACGCCCTCGCGGGCGCAGGCCTCACCACTGATCAGGCTACTCGGCGTCGTTCTGAACTTCTTCGGCAGTGGCGTCGTCGCTCGAAGCGGGCGCGCGCTCACCTTCGATGTTCTCGCCGTCTTCGTTCTGACCGCTGAGCTTGCTGCCGATGTCACCGAAGACATCGCCCAGACGAGCCGAGCTGTCGCCCTGCTGCGCCATGTACTCCTGCATCGATCCATCCTCGGTGCCCCGCTCGGTCGCGCCCTTCTCGGAGAGGCTGATCTTGCGGTCATGCTGGTCGATGCGGCGGATCTCAACGGTGAGCTCACGGCCGTCCGCGTACGCCTCGTCCCAGTCACCCTCGGGCTGAGCCAGCTCGGACATGTGCACAAGGCCCTCGACACCCTCTTCGATTTCAACGAAGACGCCGAAGTCGGTGCGGCTGACGACCTTGCCCTTGATGACCTGACCCAGGAAGTAGCGGGCCTGGACCGAGTACCACGGGTCTTCCTTGAGCTGCTTGATGCCCAGGGAGAAGCGCTCGCCTTCGCGGTCGATGTTGAGCACGCGGGCTTCCACCTCGTCGCCCTTCTTGTAGGCGTCGGAGGGATGCTTGATGCGCTGCGACCAGGAGAGGTCGGAGATGTGCACCAGGCCGTCGATGCCCTCTTCGATGCCCACGAACAGGCCGAAGTCGGTGATGTTGCGCACCTTGCCGCGGACGATGGAGCCGATGGGGTAGCGCTCCTCGACGAGGTCCCAGGGGTTGGCCTCGAGCTCACGCATCGACAGGCTGATGCGCTTGTTCTCGACGTCAACACCGATGACCTTGGCTTCGACCAGGTCGTTGAGTGCAACGAGCTTCGAGGGATGCTTGATGCGCTTGTTCCAGGTCATCTCGGAGATGTGGACCAAGCCCTCGATGCCGTCTTCCAGCTCGACGAAGATGCCGTAGTCGGGCATCGACACGACCTTGCCGCGGACGATGGCGCCCACGGGGTAGCGAAGGTCGACTTCTTCCCACGGATCGGGACGGATCTGCTTGTAGCCGAGGCTGACGCGCTGGGTGTCCTCGTCGAACTTGAGGACCTTGACTTCCAGCGTGGCACCGACTTCGACCATCTCGGAGGGATGGTTGATGCGACCGTAGGTCATGTCGGTGATGTGGAGCAGGCCGTCGATGCCGCCGAGGTCGATGAACGCACCGTAGTCGGTGATGTTCTTGACCACGCCCTGCATGATGGCGCCGACCGTGAGGTCCTTGAGGGTCTCCTTCCGCTGACGCTGACGCTCCTCTTCGAGGAGAATCCGGCGGGAGAGGACGATGTTGCCCCGACGCTTGTTGAACTTGATGATCTTGAAGCTGAGGTTCTCGCCAATCAGCTTCTCAAGGTTCTTCACGGGCCGCAGGTCAACCTGCGAGCCGGGGAGGAACGCCTTGACGCCGATGTCGACCGAGAGGCCACCCTTGACCCGGCTGATGATGACGCCTTCCACCACCTCGTCGGCCTCGTAGGCCTTGGAGATCTCTTCCCAGGCCATCATCTCGTCAGCCTTGCGCTTGCTGAGAGAGAGCTGGCCGTCGGTCTCCGACATGGAGCCGAGGTAGACATCGACGGAGTCGCCCACGCCGATGGTGAGGTTGCCGTCCTCGTCAATGAACTCATTCGTCGCGATGACGCCCTCGGCCTTGTAGCCGACATCGACCACAACCCAGTCGCCATCGATCTCGATGACGCGTCCAGAGACGACGCTCTGCTCGCGGATGCCGCTGGTGCTCAGGTAGTCGTCAAAGAAAGACTCGAAGTCTTCGCGGGTGAGGTCGTTGAGGTTCGCGTCAAGCTGAAGGGTGGATTCTGACATATGCAGGTAGGCCTCGAAGCCTGCCGGTCGCCGCCGGAAGGCCATCAGTAGAAGTGAGGGGAAGGTCGTTCTCCGCCAGTCCCGGGCTATTTCCCGGCTGGCACGGCCGCCGCGTTCCCATCGCGGGCGGGCCGGAGGAGCTCAAGCATCACAATCCGGCGAGGGAGGGATGCTCATTGCCGACGGGGCATAACGAGCGGTCCGACTGTCGGCAATGCGCCCAAAAGCTCAGCCGCCACGGGCACGGGCCAGCGAGACGACGAGTGCGGAGACATCTTCTGGCGTGCGGGCAGTGGAGTCGACGTAGACCGCGTCAGCAGCGGCCTTCAGGGGAGCCGACTTCCGCCCACGGTCCTGGGCGTCTCGGGCGCGCAGCTCTTCAAGAACACTGGCAAAGCTCGGCGCATCATCCCCCAATCGAGACACCAGCTCCCCGTGGCGGCGCCGAGCGCGCTCTTCAAGGCCAGCGTCGAGAAAGACCTTGAGCTCGGCATTCGGGAGCACCACCGTGCCGATGTCGCGCCCATCCATGACCACGCCGCCCCGGGCCCCGAGCGCTTGCTGGCGATGCAACAGTGCGGTGCGCACAGCCGGGAAGACTGCGACGTCCGATGCGCCTTTGCCCACTGCCTCATCGCGGATCGCCCTGGAGATGTCCCGTGTGCCAATGCAGGTCCGCAGCAGCCCATCGCTCCAGTGAAAGCTGAACTCCAAGCCGCTCGCCAGCTCCGCGAGGGCGACGGGCGCATCCCAGGGAACCCCGGCCTCGCGCGCCGTCAGCGCCACGGCACGGTACATCGCCCCCGTGTCCACGTAGGAGTACCCAAGGGCTTGCGCGACTGACCGCGCGACGGTGCCTTTGCCCGACGAGGCCGGGCCATCGATCGCGATTGTGATGGTCATCGAAGGACTGGCCTCAGCCTGCACCGGAGCTCTGGTCTCGGGACCGCAGCTCCAGGGTGTGGGAAGCAGCACCCAGCCGCCGGAAGCGCCGGTAGCGGTCCTCGCGCAAGTCCGGACCGGACATCCCCACTAGGTCGGCGAGGTGCCGAGACAACACTGCGTCGAGGTTGCGGGCCATGAGCTCAGGGTCGCGGTGGGCGCCCCCGGCAGGCTCAGCGATGACTTCGTCCACCACATTGAAGGACAGGCAGTCGGCAGCCGTGATGCGCAGCGCTTCGGCGGCACGGGACGCTTCGGCGCGGTCTCGCCACAAGATCGCTGCACATCCCTCGGGGCTGATCACAGAGTAGACGCTGTTTTCGAGCATCACGACGCGGTTCCCCACGCCGAGCGCAAGTGCGCCGCCCGAGCCGCCCTCCCCCACCACACAGCAGATGATGGGCACCGTAAACGATGCCATCTCCATGATGTTGCGGGCAATGGCCTCGGCCTGACCCCGCTCTTCAGCGTCCAAGCCCGGGTAGGCACCCGGCGTATCGATGAAGGTGATGATGGGCAGCGAGAAGCGCTCGGCGAGTGCCATCACCCGCAGGGCCTTGCGGTAGCCCTCCGGCCGGGGCATGCCGAAATTGCGCCTCAGGTTTTCCTTCGTGTTGCGGCCCTTTTGGTGGCCGATCAACGCCACTGGCCGACCCTTGTGGCGGGCCAGCCCACACACGATGGCTTGATCATCGTGGCCCGCGCGGTCCCCCTGAAGTTCCTGCCAGTCAGTGAACAGGGCGTCCACATAGTCGAGGAAGTAAGGACGACCGGGGTGGCGAGACAGCAGCGTGCGTTGCCAAGGGCTCAGCGCAGCGAAGATCTGGGCCTGCAAGCGCTTGGCTTGCTGGTTGAGCTGTTCGATGGATGCAGACAGATCCGCACCGGTGTCGCACTCGATGTCACGCAGCGCAGCAATGCGCTTGCGCAGCTCGATGACCGGGCGCTCAAATTCGAGGACGTAGTCCATTGCCATGGGGCCGGCCTACCAGGGAATGACGGCTGCGACACAGAGCCCGCCGCCGACGACGCCCAGACTGGTGGCGATGGCCCCAGCAGCGTTGACCTTCTTGGCCGCAGCCTCGACGTCGGCGACCGACTGGATGTCGGGATTGGAGAGGTCGTTGAAGCCAGCCTTGCGCTTGGCAGCAACGGCGTAAAACACCCCACTCACGGCGAGGGCGCCCCCACCCGCAGCCACCAGGGGCCACGACACACGGTGGGCCACCAGGGGGGCCTTGGCGAGGTCACCTTCAGACGGGCCAGGCACCACCGGAGACCGGTCGCTGCCTTCTTTCTTCGGGCCGTCGTCGGCGCCGAAGCTGGGCCCAAAGTCGCCGAACTCATCTTCTTCGACCACTGCTTCGGTGACCACCACGGACGTGTCCACGCCCGCTGGGCACATCTTGAGCCACTTGACGCTTTTCTCGAAGGTGGTCCACTTGCCGTGAACCGAGTCGTCCGGGCACTTCAGCTGGGCGAGGTGCTGGCCGCTGCGCACCCACTCGTCGTACCGCACCCGCCCGCCGTCCACGAAGGCGCGGGCTTCCCCAATGAGCTCGGGGACCTGGGCGTTGACCGGCGGCCGCTCGCGCACTTCGCTTCGCAGCGCTTCGTAGAGGTTCAACGCAGGACCGGGCTCGACCAGCTCGTCGTCCCACACCGCTTCATTGTCGATGACCAGCGACGTCCGGAATGCGCGGGTGACCTTGTCCGTGTCGCCCTTCAAGTGGTACGCAAGGCCTTCGTAGAAGAAGATGCGGCCCAGAGGCGCCGGGTCGCTCAGCTCGGTTGCCGCTTCGGCAGCGTCTCGCGCAGCGTCCACCGCGTCCAGCGCCGCGTCGGGGTCTTTGGCGGCAATGGCGTCACGGGCTCGCTTCAGCTCATCGTCCAACGGCGCTGCACTGGCGCTCGCGGTGGTCACGAACAGCCCGACCAACACACCCGCTGCACGCAACGAGCTGGTCGCAGCGCGGCGAGGCTCGCGACAGCAGGACAATGGCCCGTTGGAGCGCTGAAGCATCGGGGCAGCCTTCGGGGCTTCAGGTGACATGAGCCTTCCTCCACGGAGGACGCGGAAATGGGTCCCCAGGAGCGTAGCACGTCCCCCTCGCCAGAGCCCTCGGACCTGCAGCCAGCGTCCCCCTGCGCGACGCTCAGTCCCTGCTCATGCCCATGGCCACCACGCCCACCGCCTCACTTCGGTGCAGCTCCACGGTTCCTCCAGGGGCCATCAGCTCGAGCACACCCGGCGCGTCGTCGTCACTGGCCACCCCCTGGAGCTGGAGGTGGTGGGCCGTCACAGCGAGCCGCCACGCATCGGCCCCAAGGCCCAGGTGGATGTCACCCTTGGCCACCGAGATGGTCGCCGAGGCGGTGCCCCCCAGCTCGGCATCCACTGTGCCCTCGCCCACCCGCACGACCACACGCTCGGCGTCCATGACGGACACGGAGCCACGGTCCAGGCGCACATCCACGCTGCGCAGTCCGTCGACCTCGATGGTGCCCTCGCCCAGGTTCACCGCAACGGGCAGCCCCGCCGGGATGTCCAGGACGGTGTCGACCGCGCACGGGGCAAAGCTCGAGCACGATGCCTCCAGGATCAACACGCCTTCCCTGATGTGGTGAGACAGCGCAAGCGCCCCCTCCGGTGCCTTGATCGCCCGCTCCACCCTCAGCCGATCACCGGCCTGCAGCCGCACATCCCCCGAGTCGACCGTCAGCTCCACGCGGTAGATCGCACCTTCGGGATGGAAGGCCTCGACGTAGCGAACCGACTGACAGCCGGACAGGCCCGCAGCGAGAAGGACGGCAGCAAGGCAAGAGCGGGGGCTGGGCATGCAGGTCTCCGACAGCCCACCGCGGTGGACTTGACAAGCCAAACACCGCGACGCCCTCCATCTGCCACCGATTCATGGAATGGAGAAGAAACACCAAGGCACTTGACGGCGCGGCTACCCATGCCAACGCACGCCAGCGGGTTTTCCTGAATTGCAGGGCATGGCGGCCCCGTGCCGCTCAACGCACCGCAGCGCCGAAGACCTGGTCCGCCAGCGCTCGGACTTCGTCCGCAGACACCGTCGCCCACCCTTGGCCGCGTGCGAAGCCCCGCTGCTTTCGGGCCAACCGCCACGTTGCCCGCCGGGTCTGTTCCATCGCTTCGCCGAGGGTCAGGGTTCCCGCGAGGTGGTCCACGAGGTGGCGATAAGCAAAGGACTTGAGCGGCCGGGCATCGATCGGGCAACCTCCGTCGACAATGGCCTGGAGCTCGGCCACGTAGCCGTTGTCGAACATGGTGTGGAGGCGCTGGGCAATGCGCTCTTGGAGGTCGTCCCGATCGAGCCAGCCAATTGCCGAGACCATCGCGGGGGCCTCGGTTCCAGCAGCATGCAGCTCGGTGAGGGTGGAGCCCGTGAGGCGGTGGACCTCAAGCGCCCGCACCAACCGCACGCGGTCATTGGGATGCAGCCGCGCCGCGCTCTGGGGATCCACAGCCTCCAGCGCGGCGTGCAGATCGGCGATCAGCTCCAGCTCGGATCGCACTTCAGGGGACGCCGCGGGCAGGTCCGCCAAGGGGTCCACCAGCGCGCGCAAGTAGAAGGGTGTGCCCCCGACGACGAGGACCCGGGCGTGGTCGTCTCGAACCGATGCCACCAGGTCCACCAAGTCGGCCACGCTGAAGGCGTCGGTGGGGTCCACCACGTCAATGCCGTAGTGGGGCACCAGCGCACGCTCTGCCTCGGTCGGCTTGGCCGTGCCCACATCGAGGCCCCGGTACACCGTCATGGCGTCGGCGCTGACAATGACCGCGTCGTGCTTCAGCGCCAGCTCGATCCCCAACGAGGACTTGCCGGCTGCGGTCGGGCCGCCGAGCACCATCACCACGCCGCTCATGCCGAGCCTCGGCCCAGGGCCGCTCTCAGCGTGTCCGGCGAAAAGCGGGCCAGCACACCGGGTGGGGCGGCATCCAAGCGCAGCCCGAGATCGTCGAGTCGACGCAACAGCGCCCGCATCTCGTAGGGGGAGAGGGTCTGGCCGGCGATGCTGCGGGTCGCAGCGGCGAGATCGGCGCGGATGGCCGATGCGGTGGCCTCGAGCGCCACGGTCACCAAGGCGGCGATGTCGGCGCTCTTCAGGGCAGCGGGCACCGCCCGCACAGCGACGGCGTCTTCGCCAAACTCCTCCACATCCAGGCCCAGCCGCTTGAGCATCGCGGCCCGCAGCGCAACAACTGGACGCAGCGCCCGGTCCACGGGCACCACCACGGGCCCACCGAGCGGGTCCCCTGCCCCACCCTGCTGCAACACTGCGACGATGGCGGCTTGGCGGGCGGCTTCTTGGTCGACCACCACGAGGTCGGCACCGTCCGCGCAGATGATCTGGCGGTCGGCGATCTGGCCAAGCACCCGCAAGTCGCGAAAGCGCCGCGCCGCTGCCTCCGGGGCCTCGGGGGTCCAGGACGCAGCGGGCGCAGGCGACGAGATGGGGCGCCAGGGGGTCGGTGCCGGAGACGACACCACACTCGCCACCGGGAGCGGCGAAGGCGGCCGGGCGGCCGGGAGGGGGCCGTCGCTGGACTCCTTGGGGGCCGCCTGCGGGGGCATGGCGGGGGGCGGCACCGGGGCCGGACGAAGCGCCCGCACGCGGGGAGTCGGCGCGGGGGGCACCACCTCGCCAGACAGCGTGAGCTGGGCTGGACCTTGGGCCACACCATCCACCGGACGGTCCACGGGACGGGGCATGTTGCGCTGCTTGACCCCACGGTCCTCCAGTGCGCGACGCAGGCCCTCAGAGACCACTCGCTGCACACCGCGGGCGTCGGCGAAGCGCACCTCGGTCTTTGCGGGGTGCACATTGCAGTCCACGGCATCCCGGGGAATGCGCACATCGAGCACCACCATGGGGTGGCGGCCCTTCGGCACCAGCCCGCGGTAGGCTTCGGCGATGGCCCGCCTCAGCAGCGGATCTCGAACGAACCGGCCGTTGACGTGGTGGTAGGACGCGCCGAGTGCGCTGTTGCGGTGCACCCCGACCGGGGCGATGAAGCCCAGACAGCGCAGCTCGTCTTCAACAAAGTCCACGGAAATCAGCTCTGCTGCGTCATTCCCGAGAATGTCAACCAAGCGTACCCGGGGGGCTTCGGTGCGCGGCGAGCGCAGCAAGGTCCGACCGTCGTGGCGCACCTCAATGTCGAGCTCTGGCCGCATCAGCACTTGCCGCCGCACCGCTTCGAGGCAGTGGGCCAGCTCGGTGGACACCGTGCGCAGGAACTTCCGCCGCGCCGGCACGTTGAAGAACAACGTGCGCACCGTGATTCTTGTGCCTGGGGGGCCCCCGTCGTCCCTGACCCCGAGCAACCGGCCACCGTCCATCTCGACCAGCGTGCCGACCTCGTCTTCGCGGCGGCGGGTGCTCAAGGAGAAGCGACTGACCGACGAGATGGACGGCAGCGCTTCACCCCGAAAGCCCAAGGTGCCCGCCAGCTCCAGATCCTCGAAGGACCGAATCTTGCTGGTGGCGTGCCGCTCAACACACAGCGCAGCGTCCTGCCGCCGCATGCCCGTGCCGTTGTCGACCACTTGGATCAGCTCGGTTCCACCGGCCCGCAGCGACACCTGCACTTCGGTGGCGCCCGCGTCCAGGCTGTTCTCCACCAGCTCCTTGACCACCGCAGCCGGCCGCTCGACGACCTCGCCCGCGGCGATCCGGTTGATGACGTTGTCTTCGAGAATGCGGATCACGACGCTGTCCTCCCCGTCCGCTGGGGCGCACCCGCTCGGGCTCAGACCTCGGAGGCGGCCTGCCCTGGCTTGCGCTTCTGTCGAATGTTGATGCGAATGGGCGTGCCCTCAAAGGTCCAAGTCTCCCGCAGCTGGTTCTCCAGATACCGCTTGTAGGGCGGCTTCACCGCATCGGGGCTGTTGGACCAGATCACAAAGCTGGGCGGGCGCACCCGGGCCTGGGTGATGTAGTTCAGGCGCACCGGATGGTTGTGCTTCTGGGGCGGCGAATTCGCCTCGACAGCGGCCAGCAGCCAGTCGTTGAGCCGAGCCGTGGGAATGCGCTTGTCGAACTCGGCGAAGATGCGGGTGACCTCCGGCAAGATGCGGTGGCAGCCCTTGCCCGTCAGCGCCGAGATGTAGATGCGGGGCGCCCACTTGAGGTGGGGCAGCGACACATCCAGCTCGTCGTCGACCACATGCACGTTGCGCTCGGGGTCCAAGCGAACCTGGTCCCAGCGGTTCATCAGCACGATGCACGCGCGGCCTCGATCGACCACAAGCGCGGCCAGGCGGGCGTCCTGGGTGCTGACCCCCTGGATGGCATCCACCATCAGCAACGTGACGTGGCAGCGCTCGATGGCCTTGATCGCCTGCAGCGTGGCCCAGGTCTCGAGCTGGTCGCCGATGCGTGCCTTGCGACGAATGCCGGCCGTGTCCACAATCCGCAAGACTTGGCCGTCGACCTCAATCACCGAGTCCACCGCATCCATCGTGGTTCCCGGCGCATCGTGGACGACGTGCCTCTCTTCACCGATCAAGCGGTTGACCAGCGTGGACTTGCCGATGTTGGGCCGACCAATCACCGCGATGCGGATCTCGCCGTTGTCGTCTTCGTCGACTTGGTCCTGCGAAGCGGCCTCGGGGACCTGCTCCAGCGTGGTCTCCCACAGCTCGTAGATGCCGCGGCCGTGCTCTGCAGAGATGCAGATGAGCGGGTCGAGGCCAAGCTCGTAGAACTCAACCGCTTCTTCGTCGTGGCTGGGCCCATCGCACTTGTTGACCACCAACAGCAGCCGGTTCTCGCGGTCCCCCAGGTTCTTGCGCAGGATCTCCACCGTGAGCTTGTCGGCGGGGGTGATGCCGCTCTGGCGGTCGACGACAAACAGGACCACATCGGCCGCTTCTACAGCGAGCTCCGCCTGGCGACGCACCGAGCGGAACATGTCCCCCTCTTCAAGCTGGCCCAGGTCTGGCTCAAAGCCGCCGGTGTCAATGATGGTGTACTCGCGGTCCATCCAAGTGGCGGTGCCGAAGATGCGGTCACGGGTGACGCCCGGACGGTCGTCCACGAGCGCCCGGCGGGAGCCAACGAGACGATTAAACAGGGTCGACTTGCCCACATTGGGACGGCCAACAATAGCGATGACGGGGGCCATGGGGCCACTCCACTGCGCCGGAGGGGCGCCAAGATCAGGTGATGCCGAGGTCGCGCAGCATGCGGGGGCTGCGGGTCCAGTCTTTGCGCACGGTCACGTGCAGATCGAGACGGACGCGGGAGCCGAGGAGCGCTTGCAGCTCGGCACGGGAGCGGGTGCCGACTTCTTTCAGCAAGAGACCGCCCTTGCCGATGACAATGCCCTTCTGACCGGCCCGCTCGACAAGAATTCGGGCGAAGATGGTGACGAGGCCACGCTCACCATCGGGGCCGGGCTCGGCCTCGTCGAAGACTTCGATCTCCACCGCGGTGGAGTACGGAATCTCGTCGCGGGTGAGGACAAACAGCTTCTCGCGGATGAGCTCGGCCGCGATGAACCGCTCGGTGGCGTCGGTGATCTGGTCGCGGCCAAACGGCGGCGGACGCTCCGGGAGGCGCGCAATCCATGTGTCGACCAGCGCTTCGATGCCGTCGTTGCGCAGGGCAGAGACAGGCACGATCGATGCATCGGGGAAGCGCTCGGCCAGCGCCGCCATCACGGGCAGCAGCGTGAGCTTCTCCACCCGATCGACCTTGTTCAGGGCGATGACGAGGGGGCCCGGTGCCCGTTGCTCCAACATCGACGCCACGATGCTGTGGGCCTTGTTGATCACGCCTTCCTTGCGGGCGACGCGGTCGCACAGCCGGATGGCATCCACCACCCAGCACAACACATCGAGGTCGCCGCAGGACCGCAGCGCCGTGTCGACCATCGCGCGGTTCAGCGCAGAGTCGGCCTTGTGGAGCCCGGGGGT
Source organism: Myxococcota bacterium (assembly GCA_942491145.1). GTDB lineage: Bacteria > Myxococcota_A > UBA796 > UBA796 > UBA2385 > CAXQUZ01. The sequence continues at coordinate 92,201 of CALOBC010000010.1, forward strand.
GTCCACCAGCACAACCTGGGCCATGTCGGTGTTGTGGATGCCCGCGAACCGGTTGCGCGTGGTCTGAGGCTTGGAGCTAATCGCCGCCAGCTTCTCGCCCAAGATGGCGTTGAGCAGCGTGCTCTTGCCCGCATTGGGCCGACCGAGCAAGCCCACAGTGCCCGCCCGGAAACCGTCCGGCACGGAAGGCACACTGGCCATCGCGGCCTGGATCATCGCCTCAGTCTCGGGGTCGAGCGTCGACGGCGACTCTCCGGTGGGCTCCAGAGGTTCGGTGGGGGCGAAGTCGCCCTCGTGGTCGTCGCTTTCGGGATTCTGGGAAGGGTCTGTGGTCATCCGGACGGACTAACCGACCACCCCGTCCTCGGGGAGGACCTGCCCCCCGGTCGTCCCCGCATCGCCACCGTCGCTGGCTTGTGGACGGACAACGCCCCGGGGAAGCGTCGCATCGGGGACCACCGCAAGCTCGGCCAGTCGAAGCTCAGCGCGGAGAGTGCGGAGGTTGCTGTTGGCTTGGCCCTTGGCCCAGGACAGGTCGGCCGGGTGGACCCGCAGCACGGTGCGGCGAGTGCGGGGGGCGAGCGCCACGACAGCCCTCATGCGCCGGAGAAACCGCCGGCCTTCAGCCAATGCGCGCAGGTTGGGGTGTGCCGGGCCCGCGACAGCATGCACGCCCAGATCCTGCCGGGGTTGGAGCCCCACGCGCACGACCGGAACCCCCGCCCCATCGCACGCATCGAGCATGGCCACAACAGTCGTGACGGCCTCGCCGAGGGTCATCGGCACCCAGCGACCCGACTGGGCCCACGCCGCGAGGTCGGTGCCCTCCAGCCCCACCGCCGGCAGCACCCGCAGAAAGTCCACCCGAGGCCGTCCGTCGCCCAGAAGCCACGCCAGATCGGCCATCACTTGGTCGTGGCTGGACCCGGGAAGTCCTGGCCAGAGGTGGACCCCGACGGTGAAGCCCCGGTCTTTGATGCCCGCGATGAGCTTCTGGATTGTGCTGCCGCTGAGCCGGCGGCCGAGTGGTCGCAGCACCGCCGAAGACAGGCTGAGGGCCTCGATCTCCAGCGTGCGCACGCCGCGGTCCCAGAGGTGATTGAGGTGATCCGGACGAAGGTCCGCAGGGTTGCAGCTCACTCGCACCGGGTGGGGTGCTGCAGCAGCGAGGAGCGCATCGTCCGGGAGTCCGCCCCGAAAGAACGCTACTTGGACCGGCTGGTCGGGTTGGCGCCGCTCATCGGTGTAGTGGCCCACCATGGCCTTCACAAGAGCTGCCGAGGGAGGCGGGCCCGCCGGGGGCATCACCGCACAACCGAGGGGGCTGCCGCCCAGGTCAATCGGCACGATGAGCGGCTTCATGCACCGACGTCGGGTTCCGGCATCTCGAGCGCGTCCAAAGCGGCGGCGGCAGCGGCGACAAAGGCCTTGCGCTTGCGTGTGCCCTCCCCTGCCCCGATCCGGGCGTCGCCGACCCACACCTCGGCCTGGAAGGTGCGCTCGTGATCGGGCCCGGAGACGCCCACAACTCGGTAGTGGGGCACATCGTGACCTTCCCGCTCGGCCCATGTCTGCAGCGCGCTGCGGGGGTTGCAGAACTGGCGGGCGGCCCGAATGCGGTGCCCGAGGCATGCACGAACCACGTCCCGCGCGGCCACGAGGCCTTGGTCCAAGTAGATGGCACCCAAGAGCGCTTCAAACAAGTCTGCCAAGTTGCCGTCGCGGTCCCGTCCCCCCTGGCGCTCTTCCCCGACCCCCAAGCGGAGCAGGCTGCCCAGCCCACGCTCCCGTGCGATTTCGGCCAACAGGTCATTGTCAACGAGCTGATGCAGGGCGTTGGACATGCCCCCCTCGTCTTCGCCGGGCATCCGGTCGTAGAGCAGCTCAGCGACCAGCAGCTTGAGCACGGCATCACCCAGAAACTCGAGCCGTTGATTGTTCTCACCGCCCTGCTCGCGGGCCCAAGTGGGGTGGGTGATGGCGGCGGTGTAGAGGTCGGCCGACGATGGGGAGCCCTGGTCAAGCATGGGGAGCCTCCACATGCTGAATCCAGCCGCCACCGAGCACTTCTTCCCCGGCGTAGAGCACAACAGCCTGCCCCCGAGCCGCTGCCCGAGCGGGCGTGTGAAAGCGCACAGTGAAGGCTTTTTCGCCGGTCTCTTCGACCGAGCACGGCAACATGCGGCCCCGGTGGCGCACCCGCGCTTGCACCGCTTCGCCGGCGAGGGGTCGGCGGAACCAGTTGGCGCCCGTGGCGTGGAGGGTGTGGTGCTGAAGGCGCTCGTTGGGGCCAATCACAACACGCCCGGACGATGCGTCGATGTCGAGCACGTACGCGGGGGTGCCCAGGGCGACCCCAAGCCCCCGGCGCTGGCCGATGGTGAAGCGCCAGTACCCGTCGTGAACACCGAGCACTGAACCACTCTCGTCCACAATCTCACCTGAGCCGTCGAGCTCGGGGGAGCGCTCACGCACAAAGCGTGCGTGGTCGTCATCGGGGATGAAGCAGACTTCCTGGCTCTCGCCCTTTTCGGCCGTGACCAGACCCATGCGACGTGCGTGCTCTCGCACCTCGGGCTTGGTCATGCCACCAAGTGGGAACATGCTCGCAGCCAGTGCTTTCGTCGTCACCGGGAACAGAAAGTAGGTCTGGTCCTTGTCGCTGTCTTCGGCCACGCGCAGCCCGCCGTTGTCGCCCACCCGCGCGTAGTGCCCAGTGGCGAGATGGGTCGCGCCGAGGGCCTTTGCGCGCTGGAGCAGCACCCGGAACTTGAGCACCCCGTTGCACTGAATGCAGGGGTTGGGCGTGGCCCCGGCCACATAGCTCTCGGCAAAGTAGTCCATGACGGACTTGCGAAAGGCGTCCCTCAGGTCCATCACGTAAAACGGGATGCCCAGCCGGTCGGCCACTTCGCGGGCATCCAGCGCGTCGTCCAGCCCGCAACAGTGCTTGTCGCTGGCCTTGGCCGACGGCAGCACGGACGACGGATGGGCTGGCCGGTCGTGCAGCTTCATGTGCACGCCAATGACGTCGTGGCCTTGCTCGACCAGCAGGCCAGCAACCACAGAAGAGTCCACACCACCACTCATCGCCGCAACTACGCGCACGAGACCTCCATTGCGGCGCGCACACGGGGCACCACCCGCCGCAACGCTTCGATCGCAGGGCCCACGTCGCTATCCGGTCCCAGGCTGAACCGCACCGGACGGCCGGTCAGGCCCATTGCGGTCAACACATGGCTGACCTCACTCGCCCCGGACGCGCAAGCAGACCCCGTGGACGCCGCGATGCCTTCCAGATCAAGGGCCATCACCAGCACATCACCGGGGATGTCGAACAACAAGCTGGTGGTGTTGGGCAGCCGGGGCAGCGAGCCGCCGACGACCTGGGCGCCGAGCTCCACAGCCGCGGCCTCCAGTGTGTCCCGAGCGGCAGGCGTGGTCGGTTGGAGGCCCTCGAGTGCAGCCGCAAACCCCGCGATGGCGGGCACATTGACCGTGCCGGCGCGACGTCCCCGCTCCTGGGGGCCCCCGCCGATCAAGCTGGGCAGTGGCCCCCTCGCCACGAGCGCCCCCACACCCCGAGGCCCCCCCAGCTTGTGGGCGGAAAACGTCACGTAGTCCACGCCGTCGAGGGCCTCGAGGGCAACGCGACCGGGCAGCTGCGTGGCGTCCACATGCAGCAGCACGCCGGCGCCCCGGCAGATGCTCAAGATCTCGGGAACATTGAACAGCACGCCAGTCTCGTTGTTGGCGGCCATGGCGCTGACGACCGCCACACGGCCGGCGTGGGCCTCCAGCATGGCCACCAGCGCATCGGTGTCGAGGGCACCGGAGGGCTGCACCGGGATCAGGTGGTGAAGCCAGTGCAGCACCGACGGATGCTCCACCGCCGACCCCAGCACCAAGGGACGGTCGGCCCTGGGCAGTCCACGAAGCACTGCGGCATTGGACTCGCTGGCCCCACTCGTGAAGACCAGCTCGGCGGGCGCACACCGCAGCACGCTTGCCGCTCGCTGGCGGTCCTCACGCAGCCGCGCCGCAGCCGCGCGTCCCTCCCCGTGGGGCGAGTGGGGGTTGCCAATCAAGGCCGAAGCCTCAACCCAAGCGGCGAGCGCCCCCGGCGACAAGGGCGCGGTGGCGTTGTGGTCCAAGTAGTGTCGAGCGCTGGTCATGCCGCCGATCTACGGCACTGCGAACCGGGGGGCCAGCGACCGTGGCCGCGGGCACCCCTCAATCCGCTACAGCTCGGCGTCGAGACGCTCTTTGAGCACGCTGTGGCCAGTGTCGGCGCCCGGCGCAACGGGACCCAGCCGGTCGTTCAGCGTCGGGTCAAGCTCCAAGGCTCGCGAGTACGCGGCAGCGGCCGTCGGCGAGTTCCCGGCTTGGGCGTGGGCGACGTACTGCACCAGATGAAGCCCCCCACGGATGGTCGGGTCCTCGAACGACAACGAGATGCCTTGCTCGGCGAGGTTGTTGGCTTCGGGCCAGTCTTGCTGGCGCAGGGACAGCTCGGCGAGCCGAAGCAGCGCCTTGGGCTGGTTCGGATCGAAGTTCAGGCTCTTGCGATAGTGCTGGGCCGCCTTGTCGGGAAGGCCCATGCGCGCGTCCAACACGAAGCCCTTGGTCAGGTAGGCGTCGACCACCTCACCGGGCTCTTGGGCGTGGTAGATGATGTTGTTGTAGACGTTGAGCAGGTTGTTCCAGTCCTTGCGGACCAGCAGCACCCCTGCGATGCCCTGCAGCGCAGGGATGTCGTTGGACCGCAGCTCCAGCGCCTTGTTGAAGCGCTTCTTGGCCTTGTCCAGGTTGTTGAGCTTGAGCTCCACATGGCCGAGGCTGGTGTAGGTGCGCGCCAAGCGCAGCGGGTCGCCTTGGCCACCCGTGAGCTGGAGGATCTGGCGGTAGACATTGCGTGCCTCCTCCCATCGCTCCTGCTGCAGGTACAGCGGACCCACTGCTTCGAGCGACGGGAGGTGGGCCCGGTTGAGCTCGAGCCCTTTCTCGTAGCGACCCAGCGCTTCTTCGATGCGGTCGAGCTTGCGCAGCGCTTCGGCGTAGCGGAAGTAGTACAGGCCGACCTCGATCTGCTCGTCGAAGTCGTCGAGGTCCCGCTCGCCTTGGGCGGGCTCCATCCGTGAAAACACCTCGACGGCACCGGCGAGATCGCCCGATGAGAAGAGGTGGTCGCCGCTGAACTCGAGCGCGCTGGCGTTGACCGGGTCTTCTTCGAGCACCTGGCCGTAGATGTCCGATGCCCCCTCGCGGTCGTGCAAGGTCTCCAAGCGGGTCTCGGCGGCGGACAGCAACAGGCGAACCCGCTCGGGGCCCTCGGCGGCGCGGGCTTGCCGAAGCACACCCTCCACGGCCTTGTCCCAGGCACCCCGTCCGGCGTGGATCCGCTCGAAGTGACGGGCTGCTTCCATCACTGGAGCGTCGCCCTGGGACGCCTCGTCGAACAGCAGCAGTGCCTCATCCTCGCGGTAGAGCCGCTGGAGCTGCACTTCGCCGATCTCCGCGAGGAGCTGGTTGCGCTCTTGGCCGTCGAGGCTGGCCGCGCGGGTCGTCCCGAACTCCACCACTGCGGACCAGTCTTCCAGATCCCGAGAGATGCGCAGCAAGCGGTCGAGGGCATCCGCGTCGCTGGGCGCGTGCTCGAGGACCTTTCGCCATGCGTCTTGGGCGACCGCGATGTCCCCGATCTGCTCCTCCCAGATGGTCGCGATCTCACGGAAGCGGTCCACCTGGTCCTGGCCGTCCAGGAGGTTCGCTTCCCTGGCGAGAACACCGACCAGTGCGTTCCAGTCGCTGTCCTCACGGGCCAGGGCACCGAGGCCACGGAGGGCGTCAACGTCCTCAGGCCACAGGTCGAGTGCCGTGTGCAGAGCGGTGCGGGCTTCGGCCTTGTTGTCGACCGCGAGGTGGGCTTCGGCGATGCGGCGGTGGAAGCGGGCGCTGGCGCGGGAGTCGGTGGACGTGGAGGCCAAGCCCTCGAGGTATTCCACCGCCAGCCCGGTCTCGCCCCGTGCGCCGGCAATGCGGGCCAGAGCTTCCAAGACTTCGACGTCTTGGGGATCTTGACGGTAGAGCTGCTGGTAGAATTCCCAAGCCTCGTCGGTCTGGGCGAGGTGTTCGGACAGCACCCAGCGCTGGCGGGCGGTGGCCTGGCCGACCGCGTCAGCATCGTCGGCCAACAGCTCGGCCCGCTCGGTCAGCACACCAAAGACAGCGCGCCAGTCCTCGGCACTCGACAGGTTGCGCTCCAAGCGGAGCAGCAAGCCCAAGCGGGTTGCGAGGTCGCTCTCGTCGGCGCCATCCAGCGCCGCACGAAACTGAGCGGCCGCTTCGACATGGCAGCCGGCTTCTTCAAGGCTCTCGCCACGCTGGCGAGCAGTCGAGCCCGGCAGGAGGTCGTACAGCTCATCGATCCCGGCGCTGTCGGCACGGGCCACCAAGATGCGGTGCAGGGCGTCGAAGGCCTTGCCACGTCCAGGCGATGAGGCGAGAGAGCGGCGGTAGTGGGCCTCCGCCGCATCGGCAGCACCTGAAGCCTCGGAGAGGTGGCCCGCCAACAAGGCATGAGCCCCGGCGACTGCGACACTTCCACTGGACGCAGCCAAGCCGGCGTGGACCGCGAGAAGCCCCTCGCGGTCGCCAGAGAGCGCAGCCGTGCGCTCCAGACCTTCGGCCGCCGCCAGCGGTGCATCCTCCAACGCAGTGCGCCACTCCTTTGCCGCATCCTCGGTGCGGCCTTCCCGGAACTCCAAGATGCGCGCCCGGGCCCCTGCGTACTGGGGTCCCGACAGGGCTTCCCGAGCTGTGACCCAGTCTCCGGCGGCCATCGAGATCTCGGCGACCGCTTCGGCGGAGGCCGTCTCGTGTACATCGGCGAGGGCTGCCACAGCGCGGTCCGGCGCACCGCTGAGCAGGGCGAGATCGGCTTCCAACACCGCCAAGGAGGCGGCGAGGGCGGGCTCTGCATCGGCCCGTCGGCGACCCAACAGGGCTTGGCGACCCTCGATGTCTCCGCCGTCCAGCAGGGTGTCTTCGAGGATCATGTCGGTGGCGGGACCCGCATGCTCGGGCGCCCGCAAGCGAGCCAGCAGGTCTTCGGCGCTGACCCCGGCCTTTCCAGCGGCAGCGATGGCCGACATCAGGTTCCAGCGCGAGCGGGCAGCGTCCTCCACCGAGTCGGCCTGGATGCGATCGAGGGTGAGCACGGTCGCCCAGTCCCCCTGGTCGAAGGCCAAGCGGCGGTGCAGCGAGAGCGCGGGCAAGAAGCCAGGGCTGAGATCAAGGCAGCGGGAGAGGCTCCGGCGAGCCGCGTCGATGTCTTGGCTGCGATCCGCGTGAATGCGTGCTGCACGGTAGGTCAGGCTGACTTCCCGGGACGTGTCTCGGGTGGCTTCGGCCGCCGCATCCAACACCGTCGCCAGTGCCGCCCAGTCGCCGGCCCGGCTGAGGACCCGCTCGGCGCCGTCCAGGCTCACTTCGTGGTCGGGCACTCGCTCCAGCGCACGCAAGTAGAAGCCCCGAGCGCGGTCGTCGTCGCGCATCTGGAGCTCGCACATGGTGCCAGCCCGCGCAAAGTAGTCGGCGCACACCCGAGCATCTTCGGACAGGAGCGCCCGCTGCTCGTACAAGGCGGCCAGCGACTCCCAGCCCTCGATCCGTGCGTAGACCCGCTCCAGCCCCTCCAGGGCCGGCAAGTAGCCCGGGGCAATTTCCAGAATGGCCTCGTAGTGGACCACTGCGGCAGTGGGTTCATCGAGCGGGCCCTCACACAGCTCGCCCAGGCGCAGGCGGGTGGTGACGACCAGGTTCGGGTCGTCCGCCTGGGGCAGGCGTGCCTCCAGAAGGGTCATCAGTCCGGCGTGATCTCCCCGTGACTCGAGGATTCGACCCGCCGCAGCCGCCGCAGGTCCTGCAGCAGGATCTTGGACCGCGGCCGCTTGGAACGCTGCCAGCGCACCATCGGGGTCGGTGCCTTCCAGTGCGGTGCCAATCCGCCAGAGCAGCACGGACTGGACCTGCGGATCGGTGGTGGCGTCGAGCTCGTCGCGCAAGGCACTGACACCCTCCCCTTCCCGACCGACCGACCGCAGCCAGGAGCGGTACTCCCGCTGGAGCTCTGGACGCTCGGGACCAGCGGCATCAAGCGCCGCTGTCCACGCGGTCGCCGCAGCGTCCACATCACCGGCCTCGCTCCATGCCCGCGCCGCCCGCAGCAACCAGAACCCCGCAGCCGACGGATCAGCCCAGCTGGCACGGTCCGTGTAGAGCTGGGCGAGCTCGGCCACTTGGGACGTGCGGCGAAACAGTGCTTCTAGGGCTTGGGCGGCGGGCACATCGCCCGGCGAAGCCTCCAGCGCGGAACGGTAGGCCTGGACCGCACCCTCGGGGTTGTCGAGGTGGGTCTCGTCCACACGGCCCAATGCCACAAGCAGGTCAGCGCGGTGGGCCCCTTCGGTCAGGTTGGCCATTCGCCCGAGAACGTGGACCAAGTCCGCCCAGTTCTCGGAGCGGTGGTGCAGGTCCCGGAGCAGACGCAGCGAGAACCACGCGGTCGCGCCGGGATCTTCGGCCACCGCATCCAGGCTGGACTCAAGGGCCGCCACGGCCCCGGGGGTGCCGCTGAGGTGGCTGCGCTCCAGCAGTGCGGCGTCTTGGAAGATCTCGGCCCGCTCCCGTCCCTCCATGCTTGCTGCCAACAAGTCCAGAACCTCGCGCAGCAGAGCATTGTCACCGTTCTGAGCTGCCACGCCGGCGTAGTCGCGCAGCCCGTCGGTGTCGAGCACACCTGCCGCAAAGGCGGTGCGGAAGTGGGCCGCGGATGCTTCAGGATCGCCGGCCCGGGTGGCCAGAATCCGCGCGGCTTCGGCATACAGCGCAGCTTGAGCAGGGGCAGCGGCCCGCGCGGCGGCGGCCACCAACGTTGCGGCGGCCTCCCGCCATCCTTCGGCGCCTGCAGCCACCGGACGGGCCTTCGGGATCGCGAACGACTCGGTGATGGGCGGCGGGGTCGCAATCGGCGGCGGGGCGAAGTCCTGGGACGAGGTCACGGGCGCAAGCGGCGGCAGCGGCGGGGGGGGTGCCTCGACAGTCGGCATGGCCAAGAGGGCTGCGTCGTCGTCACTGAAGGCCGACGTGTGCTGGGAGATCCCATCGCCGCCCATGGGCAGCGTGCCCAGGATGTTGGGATCGGGCTTGGGGTCGGCCGATGCCGTGGTGTGCGCCGGGGCCGGGGGCGCCTCGTCCACCTGGGGCACGTCCGATGCCGCCGGGGGGGCCACCGGGATGTCCGCCGCAGCGGGCGCGCGCAGGTCATCGTTGGCGGTCAGCGGCTGGAGGGCCACACGGGAGTCACCCGTCGGAGCGCGGCGCATGACGAGGCTGGCGTCCGGTCCCCAGTCCACGAAGTCTGCGGCGAAGTCATCTTCAGAGTCGTCGTCCGCGACGTCTTCGTCCACAGCCGCCGGCGGAGGCGCCACCGGCAGGGTCTCGGCCGGTTCGTTGCCAAAGTCCGAACCAAAGAACGCCGAGTCGATCTCATCGTCCTCGATGGTCACCGGGGGCGGGGGCGGCACAACCGGGACCGGTGCGCTCGGGACTGGCGGGCTCGCCACGGGCACCGGCGGCTCGGGGACATCCTCAAACTCATCGTCTTCGTCGTCGTACCCCCCGCCGGCCGGGAGGATCATGGTCGGTGCGGAGAACAGGGCGCTGTCGCCGGGCCGCAGCGCAGGTGACGGAATGACCGCTTCGGGGCCGGCGGTCGGTGCAGCGGGCACAGGCGCGGTCTCCGGGATCGGGGAGCCCAGGGACAAGAAGGGCATCACAGGGGCCGGGCTCGGCGTTGGGGGCAAGACGGGTGCGACGGGCGGCGGCGGGGTCGGCAGCGGCGGGGTCGGCAGCGGCACAGGTGCGGGAACCGGCGGCGCTGGCGCAGGTGGCGGCACAGGCAGCGGTGGCGCCGGGGCCGGGGCCGGGGCCGGAACGGGTGCAGGCGCTGGAGCCGGGACAGGCGCAGGTGCGGGCGCTGGGGCCGGGACAGGCGCGGGTGCTCTCTTCTCGCCGGCACCATCCAACGCAAAGTCGTGCGTGAACTCTCCGGCTTCCCCCTTCTTGAAGAAGTCGTCGAAGTCGTCAAAAAGGTCGTCGCCGCCGCCATTGTTGCCCATAGTGTCCCACCCGCTGATGCGCAGAGAAGTGACCGCTCCACCCAAGCTCGGTTCGTACCCCGACCCCGCTGGGTCCCCGTCGGGGTGTCTCGCCGAGATCCGGATCCCGGCAAACCGTGCCTGTCAGCAGTGCTCGCCCGAGAACCGTGTGCTGACCGAGTGAAGTCGCGAACCTCCATCACCTGACCGGCTGGATACCGGCGGCAAGGAGGAAAGAGGTCGGATCCATAGCACCTGCGCAGACCCCCGATCAACCGGACCCCACCGGTCACTCGATGGGGAGCGAATTTCGTCCAGCAGCGCATCTTCACAGGCCGGGGCCGGAGCCTCTCGCCATCGCAGTCCTGCACCCCTCCCGCATTGCGGCCCCAGGGATGGACGGCTACGTCCGGGGCCTGGACCACGTGCAGATGAGGGTGAGATGCGCATCTTGGTGACCGGCGGCGCCGGGTTTGTGCCCTCCCACTTGTGCGAGCGATTGCTGGCCGATGGCCACGAAGTCGTCGCTCTGGACAATTTTGTCACGGGCCGCGCCCGCAATGTCGCCGCCCTCCAGCGCCACTCGCGCTTCACGCTGGTGGAAGCGGACATCTGCGCCGGCATCCCTGTGGCGGGGCGCTTTGATCGCATCTTTCACATGGCGTCCCCCGCTAGCCCCATCGACTACCTCGAGCTGCCGTTCGAGACGTTGTACGTGGGAAGCGACGGCACCCGCGTGTGCTTGGAGCGGTGCGAGGCGGACGGTGCGCGCTTCTTGTTCGCCAGCACCAGCGAGGTGTACGGCGATCCCGCCATCCACCCCCAGGTTGAGTCGTACTGGGGCAACGTGAACCCGATAGGTCCACGCAGTGTGTACGACGAGGCCAAGCGATACGCGGAAGCCCTTACGATGGCTTTCCAGCGCTACAAAGGTGTGCAGACCCGAATCGTGCGGATCTTCAACACCTACGGTCCACGCATGCGGGGCGATGATGGTCGGGTGGTGCCCACCTTCATCAAACAAGCCCTCGGTGGACATCCGCTCACAATCTTTGGGGACGGCACCCAGACCCGGTCGTTCTGCTTCGTGTCCGATCTGGTCGATGGCTTGGTGCGGCTGATGGAGTCGGACCTCAGCGAGCCCTGCAACATCGGCAATCCCCATGAGCTGACCATGCTGCAGCTCGCCGAGCACATCAACCGGTTGACCCACAACCCCGCCGGCATCGTGCATCGGCCGCTCCCCACGGACGACCCAACCCGGCGGCGCCCCGACATCACACGGGCGAAGGACAACCTGGGGTGGTCCCCGCTCGTGCCCTTCGATGAAGGCCTGGCCCGCACGGTCGAGTGGTTTCGGACCGAAGACGCCTGAGCGACGCCCGGCTCACGACGCCCGGCCTCAGAACAGCCGGAAGCCGATGCCTGCCCGGAACGCGAGGAGCTGGCCCGACGACTGCTCGGCCCTCGGGGTGCTCGCGACATCGCCCACGATCTGGCGGTACGGCTCGGGCGTCATCAGGTACGTCCACGGCACCTCGATGAAGCCGATGGCTCCACGCGGGGCGTCAAAGGCGATGCCCCCGCCTGCGGTGATGCCCAGCCCCACGCCACCATCGCGGCCTGGGTACTGCACTTCGCCGCTGAGCTGGGGGTCGTTGTAGGCATCGTAGAAGCGCATCATCATGCCGAGGGTGGCGTAGGGCTTCACCGGCCCATTGGGCAGCGTGTAGAAGCGCAGCCGGGGCTCAATCACGGCCATCGTCGACGGCACAGGCCCATACGTGTCGGAGATGGACCCCTGGATCTCATCGCCGTACTCGGCCGTGTAGTACTGGGTCCAGCCGGTGCTCAGCGAGCGGCGCCCGAGCTGGACCCCGGCCGACAACCCGACTTCGAGCCACCACAGCGGCACGTAGCCAACCGAGATGCCCGTCGCGAAGGCGCTGCCCTTCACAAATGCCTCGTACTGGTAGGAGCCGATCTCCTCAAAGACGGGTTCGCCTTGGCCGTCGTCGATCTGGTCGAACGTGACTCGGGCGTCGTAGACCCGCTTGACATCACCAAAGGCTGCCCCGCCGAAGACCTCGATGATGAGGCTGCCCGAGCGGACCAGCGCGTCTTCCTTCCACTCTTTGTAGGGCTTGCCGCTGGACTTGTACCGCTTCCATAGCGCCGGCGGCAGACCCTTGCTCTTGCGCTCCATCTCGTCGGCCTCATCGGGCCCCGGCGGCCGCGCGCCGCCTGTCGTGGGCTCGTCGAGGTTGTCGTACTTGCTCTCGGGCTCGGGCCTCGTCCGCACCCCGCCACGCGCCGGGGGAGACGTGGGCTCCGACGCCAGCAGCACCAACCCCGCATCCTTGGGTGGCATCAGCTCCAGCAGCTCCCGTGCGGTCACCGCGACCCGCCCGGCAAACGCGGGAATGTCCCGCTCATAGATCTTTTCGCTCATCGTGTCGACGGGCGCTGGGTCGCCTGCGGCGTAGAAGCGCACGCGCGTGTCGAGCACACCCTCGACGTACTCTGTGGTGCCGACGACCGCGATGCTGGCACTCGGGAAGTGGCCCCACAGCACCGTTGTGCAGTCCGGGACATCCGCGCAGCCATCCGCAACATTGCCCGCCCGCTTCTGAATCTCAGACGGGGGCACGAAGGCCACGCCGCCATCGGCCAGCGCGCGCAGCGTCTCTTCGGTCAGCCGCTCGGAGGGGCCGAAGTCCGACATCGTCCTTGGGGTGAAGGTGGGCACCAGCACGTCTGCACCAAGGCCCACCGAGGGGGTCACCGCCGCCAGCCACAGCCCCGCGCCCATCAGGGAAGGCAGCAGCAAGCTGCACCGGTTGCGGGTCGTGCGTGCGCTCTTTGAATCCAACATGATCACCCCGGATCAGACCGGCGCTCTATAGCGCGGGGGACCCCTGAACCCGCAAGCCCAGGGCGATGTCTTCACAGGCTTGCCTTTCCCCGTCCCCAAGTCCGGCCCGCCGGCACCAGTGACCCTCCCCTGCCCCGGCCCTTCAACTGATCCGATCAGCACGCCCTCCTGCCGCCCACCGTCGCGGAGAGCGCAGACGGAGGACGGTCCTCAGGAAAGAGGCGGTTGACAGGTAGGGGGTGGAGCCATAATGCCCGCCCGCCGTCGAACACAGCCCTGTGGGCCTGCACGTCTGGCGCTCGATGTGCCGAGGTAGCTCAGTTGGTAGAGCAGCTGATTCGTAATCAGCAGGTCGTCGGTTCAAATCCGATTCTCGGCTCCACTTCGATTGCTCCGCTCCATGCGGGGCTTTCGTCGTTCTTGCCCTCTCGAATTTCCCGCGCTTCCGGCCCTGCCTGCGCCCGCCACCCGACCCAGGGTGCATGCCCGAGCCCGCTGCCCCGGATAGAAAGCCATTGGCCCCAGGACGTCACCTTCGCGGTGACCATCCCTCGGCGTCAAGGCCCGCCAACCGGGAGTTCCCGTGGTCCTGCTCCCGTTGCTCTTGTCCACGGTCGCGCTCGCGTGGGACACTTGGGTGCCCCCGGAGACTCTGGGCCTATCGAACGGCACCATCGACCCCGACGAGCTCGACCGTGCGCTGGAAGACGCCGCTGGCCGCTCGCCCCCGGGCGCCCGAACCGTGCGCATCCTCACCGACAACAGCCTCGGCCAGCGCGTTGTCGCCGACACCTTGCTGCCGATAGTGCCCCCGGTGCTCCCCAAGCCCGGCGAGGCCCCAGCATCCGCAGCCCCGCCGCCGTACGGCCCCACCGGCGACATGCCCGGCCCCGGCGACGGCGCCCTGAACGACAAGGCGGTCTACCTGAGCCAGTGCCATGGCTGGATCTGGTACGACAGCCTCGGCCGCTTCTCCACCCAGCGGGGAAACCTCTACGACACCGTCGAGGACTTCCACAACCCCGAGGGTGCGAACCACTATCTGGTGCACTACCTCGAGAACGCCGGCGCACGGGTCTACACCGCCCGCGAGCGCGACTCCAACCCCGAGATGGACATCGTCGATGACGGCGACCCCGGCTACGCGGAGTCGGGCACCATTGAAGCGGGCTACCGTGGCTTCTCGAACAGCGCCGACGGCTGGGACTATGGCGAGGGGCCATTCGACTCTGGGTCTACCCGGCGCGCCCGCCAAGCCAGCGGGGCGTCGTTCTCGTGGACACCGGATGTGCCGAGCGACGGCTGGTACGCGGTCTATGTGTCGTGGGTGCCCGACAGCGAGAACACCAGCGCGGCCACCTACACCTTCGCGCACCCCGGCGGCATCACCGAGCGGGTGTTCGACCAGCGCCCCCACGGATGGACCTGGCAATACGTCGAGACGCTCTGGCTCGCTGAGGGCAGCTCGCTGACGGTCCGGCTGGACGCGGACGGCGCCGTGGACGATGGCTGGGTGAGCGCTGACGCCGTGCGCATCGGCGGCGGGATGGCCGACATCTGGCGCAACGGCACCACGTCGGGCCGTCCCCGGTGGGAGGGCGGGGCCATTCAGTACACCCAGTTCCAGGGTGCGCCCACCTCGACCTACGATCCCTATGGCTCTGGCGACGGCAGTGATCCCAGCTCCCGCTCCCGATGGGCCGACTGGGAGCACCCCACCGGGGAAGACGCCGTCTACCTGTCGTGGCACAGCAACGCCGGCGGCGGAACGGGCACCTCCACCTACACCTACTCGGGCAGCTCAGGCGCCGAGGTCGCCGGCTCCAGCGCATTCGCAGAGCTGCTCCAAGAGGAGCTGGTGGGGACCTTTCGCGACCGCTGGGACAGCGGCTGGACCGACCGTGGGCACCGCACTGCAGCGTTCGCCGAGGTGTCCCCCGCCAACAACAACGAGACCCCAGCGGCGCTGGTCGAGCTGGCCTTTCACGACCACGTCAGCGATGTGGAGTACCTCAAAGACCCCGAGTTTCGCCGAGACGCCGCCCGGGCCATGTACCGAGCAGTGGTTCGCTACTTTGCCGATGAGGACGGGATCTCACCGGTGTTCTTGCCCGAGCCCCCGGTGGATCTGGCGGTCGTCCACAACGACGGCGGCGGGCTGGACGTGAGCTGGTCCAATGGGCCCTCCGGCGGTGTGCTGGGCGATGCGGCCACCGGCTTTCGGCTCTACACGTCCGCGGATGGCCGGGCGTGGGATGGCGGCGTCGAAGTCACCGGTGCACGCACCACCCTGAGCCCCGACTTCGGCGAGACGGTGTTTGTGCGCGTCACCGCCGTGAATGCCGGCGGCGAGAGCTTTCCCACCGAAGTGATGGGGGCCCGGCTGAGCATTGACGCCATGCCGCCAGTGCTGGTGGTGGGGGCCTATGACCGCTACCAGATCACCCAGCTCCCTTGGGAAGACGTGCCTGTGCTGGGCAACCTGCGCCGCTTCCACCCCCGCCGCCTCAACCCCTTCGACGGGGTGGCCGCCCACGGCCGGGCCATTGCAGGGGCGGGCTGGTACTTCGACTCTGTCGCGGACGAGCGGCTGCCCGAGCTCGATCTGAGCCGCTACCGCACCATCGTCTGGATGGCCGGCGAGGAGAGCTCAGCGGACGAGGCGTTCTCCACCGACCAGCAGGCGCTCATCCGCAGCTGGCTCGAAGACGGCGGCACCCTCGTGGTGAGCGGGTCCGAGGTGCTGTGGGACCTCGACGCGCTCGGGTCCGAAGCGGACCAGGCCTTCGCCGTCGAGGTGCTCGGGGCCACGATGGCCGCCGACGACTCGGGCACCTCTGAAGTTGATGGCGAGGACATTCTCGCCGGGCTGGTGCTCGACTTTGGGGAGGCTGATGGTGCGGCATACCCGGCCGAGTACCCGGATGTTCCGGCCAGCGATGGGACCGTCATCGCGCGCTATGCCGGCGGCGAGCCCGCAGCGGTGCTCAGCTCTGCGGTGGCATTCTTCGGCTTTCCGTTCGAGAACATCGGGGACGACGGGGCCCGCATCGACACCATGGCGGCGCTGTTGCCGGCGCTGGTGCCGGACTGGACGGCGCCCGAGATCCCGGGCGACACCGGCACCCCGGACTCCGGCGGTGGGGGGGACGGCGGGGACGGAGGCGACGGCGGCCTGAGCACCGGTCCCAAAGGGATCCGTGGCCCCGGCAAGCCCGGCGATGCCGTGGACGCGGACAAGCTCGGCGGCTGTGGGTGCGCCTCGGCCAGTGCCGCACACCTGGCGCTCTGGATGCCCCTGGCACTCGTCGCCTGGGGTCGGCGTCGCCAGCGCTGAGCGCTATTCTTCGCCGATGTCTTCGTTGGCGAGGGGCGCGTAGCCATAGCTGGCCGGGGGCGAGACACCCGGCTCTCCGCCCACTTCAATCGCCAGCAGCTCATCTTCGGCAAGCGCGTGGCCCAGCAGATCCTCGGCGTCCTCCGGCAGGATGGCAAAGAGCTGGGCGGCGTCGGACCGGTGGGTGGCCCAGTCGAGGTGTTCCCGTGGCCGCAGCTCGCCGACCATCTGGTCACAGACGGCCCACGCAAACGCGAGCGCCGCCGGTTGGCCCCGGCGCAGTCGGGTGGGGCTGCTGGAGCTGCCGTCCCGCTCCAGCACGCCGAGCTGCATCAGAGTGCCAATGACCGTGCTGCGGGTCTTCCGTCGGGACGCGTCGCTGGCTTTGTCCTCAATGAACCGGGCCACAAACGCATCCCAGTCCTCGATCGAGACGGTCGCGCCTTCGCCGGACGTGAGCAAGCCCGGCAACACCAGCTGGCGTGCGGCGAGCAGGGTCCACGGATGCGCCAGGGCGTAGCGAGCGAAGAAAAGATCGTGCCGTAGTTCCGCATCCCCATCTTGGATCAGCCGCAGAAAAGGCGTCTCGACAATGGCGTCTGACTCGACATCCAGAAACATGCGCTGGACCAAGCGAATGAGCGTCTGGCGGTAGGACGCATCCCCGTGGGGCAGCGCCGCATCCGCAGCGTTGCGCCAGTCGGCCACGGTCATGCCAACGCGGGCCAGATCGATGAGGATCAGCCCCTCGGACTCGGGCACGTTGCGGGTCCAAGAGCGAAGCGGCAGCGCGACGTCAATCTCGTCCCAGCTTGGATCGAAGGCGTGGGGGTCGACGTGATGTGCGCCCGGACCCACGGCGGACTCGGTCATCCAGAGCCTCCAGCTACTCAAGGAACGCCGCGCCTATCGCGCCGGCCCCAGCGATGCCGCCACCTCCCCCCAGTTGGTGGTGCGGCAGGGTTCAGTTCCGCCCCCGGCGGGACGACTGGGAAAGTGTCAAGCCGCCCACGTCCCCGAGCTTTGTGGACGTGCGCGGCAACCGCCCCACTTTCCAGGCCTCATCGCATGAACGCAAACACCCTCCTGCCGCCTGTCTCCGTGTTGGTCATCGCGCGACAGGCTGACCTTGCGCGGGCAGCCATCGCCGCCGCTTGGCCCGATGCCGAGTGCGAGGTGGTCCCCGACGTGGTCGCCGGACGGCGGATGTTGTCGGTGTGGGTGCCCGAGCTGGTGGTCACGGTCTTTCCCGCGCCGGGGGGCACCCTCGCCAGCCTCTTTCCTTCGGGTGGACCGGTCTGTATCGCGGTCACGTCGGACTTGGAGGGGGAGCTGATGGCGCTGGAGTCCGGGGCCAGCGAGGTCACCCGTGGCTGGTCCAGCACCGGCCTCACCCAAGCCAACGCGCGCTGGCTGGCCAGAGCCCAAGACGTTGAGCTGGAGGCCGTTCCCGAGGCATTGCGCCCCTACTTTACCGGCATCGCCCACGAGGTCAACAACCCGCTGACGGTGCTCAAGACCAACCTGGAGATGCTGTCCGAGCTGCCGGCGGACCTCCGGGATGCCAGCGACGACGCCGAAGAGCACGGCCTCATCTGCGAAGACTTCGCAGACTTGGTCAGCCAGTGCCAAGAAGTGGCGTCGCGGATTGGGCGGGTCACTCGCCGACTGATGTCGCTGCAGCGCATCGGCGACACGAGGGTCCAAGACGTGCGGCCGGAGGCATCGGTGCGCCGGGCCCTCGACCGCTTGCTGACGGAATTCCCGGACTCGCCTGTGCCGACGGTGGTCTGGAAGACCCAGGCGCGGGTCCATGCGGCCACGCTGAGCATCGAAGAGGCCCTGTACGAGCTGCTCCACAACGCCTACCTGGCTTCGACCGATCGCGGCTCGGTAGAGGTTGAGATCGTCGGCCTTGAGCACGCTGTGGAGTTCCGGGTGACCGACCGCGGCGCCGGCGTGCCCGAAGAGATCCGCCACCAGATGTTTGAGCCGTTCAAGACCACCCGGGCGCCAGGGGACGGGCCCGGACTGGGCCTCACGCTGGTGCAGGCCGCTGCACGCCGGTGCGGTGGAGAGGCGGGCTGCGCGCGGCCGGAAGGCGGGCCGACACTCTTCTGGTTCCAGCTCCCGCTCGGGATCTCGGGCGATGCGGTGAACCGGGCGGATCGCGATGAAGGAGACGACGTCCAGGACCGACCGCGGGTGCTGCTGGTCGACACCGACGAGCAAGGTGTGGACGCTTGGCTTGACCTGCTGGAGCCGAGCTGTCGGGTGGTGCATGCCGCCAGCGGTGCAGCTGCAGTGGCCCTGCTGGGCGCGATTCGGGACTGGTCCGCCGTCCTGATTGCCGGGGGGCCAGACTCGCAGATGCTGCTCCGCGCTCTGGAAGCCCGGGCCCCCCGGGCGTTCCAGCTCGGCCAGGTTGCTGTGCTCCAGAAGGTGGACAGCGATCCCCTCGTGATGTCGCAGCGGGCATCTCATGCCGAGGTCGCCGTGCTGGCGGCCGACGACGTCCTGGGCTTTGTGCGGGCACTGACCGCCGCCGTCGAGACCCGCAGCGCGTCCTGAGGCGCTCAGGCTTTGCCACCACCCATGCACGCCGGGGTGGCCAGCCGCAGATCGTCGCGCCCTTCGGCTTCCTCTGGGGTTAGCGCTTCGATCGCCAGCGCATGCACAATGCCCGCCAGCTCGGCGGACAGCGCCCGATAGATGGCTTGGTGGCGCTGCACGGATCGACGGCCCGAGAACGCCGCCGACACCACCGTCACCGACCAGTGGGTGCCCGCGCCGGGGCCGGCGCTGTGCTTGTGGCTCTCGTCCGACAGGGTCAGGTGCACCGGGTCCAGCGCATCCTTCAAGTGGGCCACCATCGTGGGAGCCAGTGCCTCACCGGGACCACCACGAACGTGAAGGTCCACGGAGCAATCATTCTCGGGCATCTAAGACTCCTCGGTCGGGGGGGCCGGCATGAACCGATACCCCGCTCCGCGCACGGACAAGAAGTGGACCGGCTCGGCAGGATCCGGCTCGAAGTGTCGGCGCAGCCGCATGACGAAGTTGTCCACGGTGCGCGTGTTCGGGTAGTTCTGGAGCTTCCAGACCGAGGCGAGCAGCTCTTCACGACTGAGCACCCGCTCGGCATGGCGAGCGAAGTAGCGCACCAAGTCCAGCTCCAGCGAGGTCAACCGCACGGGTTCGCCCGCCACAGTGGCCTCGTGGCGGTCAAAGTCAATGACCACCGCACCGAAGCGCAGCTCTGCCGACCCTCCGCCGGGCTGGGTGCGGGCCGCTTCCCACTTCTGGCGCCGCAGCAGCGACCGCACCCGCGCCAGGAGCTCGTCGAGCTCAAACGGCTTGGTGAGGTAGTCGTCTGCCCCCGACTCGAGCCCGGTCACCCGGTCTTCGGCGAGTGTGCGTGCCGTGAGCATGATCACGGGCGTGAAGTCCCCCGCCTTGCGGATGCGGCGACACAGCTCAAAGCCGTCGGTGTCGGGCAACGACACGTCGAGCACGATGGCGTTGAAGGGCCGAGGGTCCGCCATCTTTTGGACGGCTTCCCGCGCGGTGTTGGCCACCTCGACAGTGAAGCCCTCAAACTCAAAGTTCAGCTTAAGGCCGGTCGCCAAGTGACGCTCGTCCTCCACAATCAGCAACCGCGGGGCAACGGGCGCGGCCGGTGCACCATCGGGTTCGCGCTGGCTCATGGGTCCTCCTCCCAACTGTCAGATGTGGCCAGCTCTCGGACCGCCGTCCAGGCGTCCTTCGGGCCGCCGATGGTCTTCTTTCGCACGGCAACCTCGTCCGGCATGGGCAGCTCAAACCGCATGGTCGTCCCGCGCCCGCGCCCCGCCGAGGCCACTTGCAGCACCCCGCCGAGGTTTCGCACCAGCGAGGACGCCACGTACAGCCCCAGCCCAGTACCGCGGCGGGAGTTCACTGCCTCGTTCGGCACCCGGTAGAAGCGCGCGAAGATGTGCTTCATGTGTTCGGGGTCGATGCCAATCCCCCGATCGATGACCTCAAACCGCACATGCTTCGGGGTGACTTGTTCGATGACAAGCCGCACGGCAGGCTCATTGTCGGAGTACTTGACGGCATTGTCCAGCAGGTTGCGCAGCACCACTTCCAGACTGGTCTTCTCGGTGAAGATCCGCAGCCCTGGCGGGCGCACGCTCACGGAGATGGAGCCTGGGGCCACCCGATGTCGGCCGACCACACGCAGGGCCGCACGGCCAGAGAGCGCCTCCAGATCGACCTGTTCATGGGCAACCTCACCTTCGTAGCCGATGCGGCTGGCCGCCAAGATGTCGTCAATAAAGGCCCCGAGCCGGTCGATGTCGTCGAGCATCATCCGGTGAAGCTCGCTGCGCTGATCCGCCCCGAGGGCGCGGCGATCGAGGGTCTGGACGCACAGCTTGAGCGAGGCCAGTGGGCTCTTCAGCTCGTGGGTGACCGAGTCGATGAAGCGGTCTTGGCGCTGCCCTTCCCGGATCTCCCGGGACAGGAAGAACATGAAGAGCACCAGCACCGCCATGATGACGATGATGGAGACCACCCCGCCGGCCATCAGCCAGAAATTGGCCACCACCCGCTGGGTGAGGTCGATGTTCCGCACGATGACCGCGACCCAGCCGATCATCAGCGCGAGGCTGAGGACGACGGTGACCACACCCATCACGATGGGCACCTTGATGGATCGAAGCTGGGTGCGCGACATGGTGCACTGGCTATGCCACCGGCCCAGTCCTGCACACCGTCCACCACACAGCGCACCGCCCGCATGGGACCCTCGTGGCCCGTTCGCCTGGATCCCACCGCCGCAACCCACCCCCAACCTGTCCGCCCTCGAGGGACCCCAATGCCCAGCCCGAAGCCCCTGCGCAAGCGCCCTGACCACCCCTGGCTTCGGTTCGGTTGCCTCACGGTGCTGTTGGGTTTCTTTTCCATCTGTATGTTGTTCACGGCCCTCTACACGGGCCTGACCTTTGCCGACGGGCCCTGGGTCTTCACGCTCGCGGTGTTCCTGGCGAGCACGACGGCCGTTCCCTACGGTCTGCTGCTGCTTTGGCTTGATCGCAACGAGCAAGAGCCGCTCTTTCTGCTGGCTGCGGCCTTTATGTGGGGCGGCGTGGTGGCGACGGCCATCTCCTTGGTGGCCAACACAAGCTTTGGCATGTTCGCCATGGGTCTCGTCGGCCACCCAGGGCTGGCAAGCCAGATGACAGCGAGCTTCTCGGCGCCGTTCTTCGAGGAGGGCACAAAGGGATTTGCGCTCATCTTTCTGTTCTTCCTGTTTCGACACCACTTCGACAATGCATTGGACGGCATGCTCTATGGGGCACTGATCGGCCTTGGCTTCGCATGGCTCGAGAACATCCTCTATTACGTACAAGCCAGCGCCGACGGTGGGGCGACCGGCATGCTGAAGCTGACGTACCTGCGCGGTGTGGTCAATGGGCTGTCCAGCCATGCAACCTACACAGGGATGACGGGGCTGGGCTTTGGGCTGGTCCGCATCCTCCGTCGGGGGGTGCTGCGGTGGCTGCTGATCCCCCTGTTCTGGGGCCTGGCGATGTTTGCCCACTTCCTCTGGAACACCTTTGCTGGCATCATTCTCGGGGTTGCTGCGGGCGACAGTGAGCTCGCTGCATACGCCATCGGCTTGCCCCTCGCGGTGCTGTTGTTGCAGGTTCCGTTCATGTTGATGTTGGGCATCACAGGCTTCGCGACGTGGATTCAGGAAGTGCGCATCATCCGTCGGTACCTCACCAGTGAAGCGGCGGACGTCATCACCCCTGCCGAGCTGCACCAACTTGTGCCCGCGTGGCGTCGGATGTTGACCAGCACCAAGCGCTTCTTCCGCGCGGGGCCTTGGTTCTGGATTCGCCACCACCTGCTCGACCGAGACCGCATCCGCCTGGCCTTCGTCAAGTGGCACCTGGAGCACGACCCGGAGACCCCGTGGAGTCCCGATGAGGACGCCGACGTGGCGACGTTGAGACGGCGGATCACGGCGCGCCGAAGCGCCCTCGCACCCTGAGGGGATCTCCGCCGGACCCGCTCCGCCCACAAGCCGCAACTGTGGAGCGATCTCGACGATGGACACCTCGTCGTGTGGCCCGGTCGACCGAGCGCTCCCCTGGCCTCTGCTACGTTGCCGCACATGCTGAACGACCTCACCACTGAAGACCGCCTCCGACTCATGAAATTTGTCTGCTCATTCGCTTGGGCAGACCTTGAGGTTCGTGAGTCTGAACGGGAATTTGTTGCGGCGTTGATGCTTCGCTTGGAACTGGGCGACGACGAGGTCGCCCAAGTTGAGGGCTGGCTGACGTCCCCCCCCGACCCCGAAGAGATCGACCCGCAGGAGGTTCCCTCCGAGCACCGGCAGCTATTCTTGGACGTCATGCTCCAGATGATGGCTGCCGACGGTGAGCTCGCCCCCGCAGAGACCGAGAGCTTCAACCTGCTCTCCAAGCTGCTGGTCTGAACGCCGCGCGGGCTCCCGCTGGTCGACGGTCGCTCCCTCGACGACGGACGCCCCAGTGCCCCCGCGAACCCGCCCTGGCGGGTCCGCGACCTCCCCCATATTCCCGCGTGTCCGACGCCCCCCAGGGCACCACGGCCAGACCTGAACCGGCCGTCGACACGCTGCTCTCGAATCCCCGTTGCGGGTCTTCTGTCGAGGTTTATTGTGTCTGATCAAGCGGTGACCGAACCAGCTGTTGCGTTGCTCCTCACACTGGAGGACGCCCACACGGCTGACCTGCAGGCCATTGTCATCCGACACAGCTCCCCGGGCACCGAGCTGGTCGTGATCGACCGCACGGCGGGAGGCCTCCTTCCCGAGCGCCTGCCCGAGGGCGTGAAGCTCGTTCGGCCGCCGGTCCCAGCGGGCCAAGATGGCCTGTTGATGGCCATTGACGTGACGACCAGCCCGGTGATCAGCCTGCGGCATCCCGAGGGCGTGTACCCCCCGGGCCACGACCTGACCCTCGCCGCTGCACTCGACGGTGAAGCGACGATGGCCAGCGGCAACATCAGCCTGTGTGGCCAGGACGGCGCCGTTCAGTACGTCGTCGATCCCGGGCAAGACGGCCGTCGCCCACCGCCGCTGTACTGGGCCTCGCTGGCCTTCCGGCGGGACATCGTCCTCGACGACGCCGCGTTCTTTCCGAACCTGCTCGCCGCCTACGTGGCCGCGGTCGACGCCGGCACGGTGGCGCGCGTCAGCCACCCTGGCCCCCAGCTCAGCCTGGACCTCTTCGCGGCTCGGCGATTTGCCGGCAACCGCGACGGGCACCTGCTCGAGACCCACTCCGGAACCTATGAAGACACGAAGCCGTGGGGCTCGGTCATCGTGGCCCCAGGCGAGACCCTCGACCAGCTCTGGGTCACGCTCGGCAGCCTCTGCCGCCAGGTGCTGCCCCCGGGCCTCTTCGAGGTGGTCCTGCCGGCCCAAGCCGCAGACGCCATGAGCGCCCTCAAGCTGCGCATTCCGGTGCAGGTGGCCGGTGAGGGCAAGGGCCGGGGCGGCGCACTGCAAGCCGGGCTGGACACCGCCGCGGGCTTCCTCGGCATCTTTGTCGATGCCGGGCTGGAAGCGTGGCCCAACCTCGTCGAGCAGCATGTGCGTGCCCACCGCGATCGCCCCGGCCAGCTGCTGTGTGCAGCCGGCAGCGTGGAGCTGCCCCTGAGCGAGCAAGCCAAGGCCCTGGGTGCGGCCTTGGTGGCGCAGGAACAAGCCGCACTGGACGCCGGCGGAACCGCCGAGCTGTCGATTCTTCCCGCATCGCGCTTTCGCCTGTCCAATGGCAGCCTGCCTTTGGAGGGGGTGCGCCTCGCAGGCGGGTTCACCACTGAGGTCGAAGGCCGCGGCGTCGACGTCGATCTCGCATGGCGCCTGGAGCGCGATGGCTACGAGCTGTTGCCGGTCCCCGCTGCCCGCTGCCTGCGCACGGCGCTGCCCACGCTCTCGGAGCTCGCCGACTCCATCCGGGGTGAAGCCCGCGCCGAGGTCGCCGTGTTGCGGCGCAACCCAGAAGCCCTCGATGCGGCCGACGCGCTCGACGTCACGACCGTCAGCCTCGAAGCCGCCCTCGCCCCCCAGCTCAGCACCCTGAGCACCGTGATGGACGCCGCCATCGGCTTGTCCGGCCTCGGCACCCACGCGGTCGAAGGCATGGGCGGCGACTGGGCCGAGTTCGCCCAAGATGGCGTGGACCGAATGGGCAAGCTGCTCACCCACCTGGAGAAGGTCTGGCGGATGCAAGGCCGGCTCGAGGGCATGCAGGACGCCGGCGTCGCGGCATTTGTCGACCTCTTGAAGGACCAGCCCTTGGTGCTGCCCGGTCGACGCAGCGCCCTGTACCTGGTGCGCCCGGCGGCGGGACAAGAGCTCCAGTGGCTCGGGGTCGCCTCCCACTTCCTCGCTGGGTTCGGGCCCGCCGATGACGCCACGCTGCTGTTGGTCGCTGACCCCGAGAATGGCGGCACCACCGCCGAAGAACTGCGCACCGGCGTGCTGGAGCTCACCCGTCGGATGCAGCCCGGCCCGTCCGGGGGATGGGCCGACGTGCAGGTCGCCAGCGCCTCCGGAAGCTCCACAGAGCTGCTGCGCTTGGTCGCTGCCGCAACGGGCTGGTGCCCCACCAGTGACGCCCTCGACGAAGCGATGCAAGCTGCGGCCGACCAGATCGGCCTCCCCGCAGTCAACAGCGAGCACTGGGTCTTCCGGGCAACCGACGGGGTCGAGCCGATGCCGATAGCCACCCAGTCCCGGTTCCGGGCGTTCGTGTGGCCGGACTGGTCCTCACCGTCCGAGCTCGAGACCTTGTTCCGCACGTTCGCGCCTTCGCTGGCCAACCGGGACGACGTCGCGCTGTTGATGCGCTTTGATGTCAACCAAGACGGCGATCCCGACACCGGCTTTGGCCACCTCGCCGCCGCGTTCGAGAGCACGATGCCCGAGGGCACAAGGTTGGAAGTGGTGGTCGTCGACAACCCGCTGGGCGACGACATGCTGCCCCGCCTGGGTGCGGCGGTCCAGGCACTGATCGTGCTCGACTCCTCCGCTGGCCCTGAGCGCACGGCCCTGTACGCAGCCGCAGGCGCACCGCAAGTTCGCTCCGAACAAGAGCTGCTCCGGGCCATCATGGAGCTGCCCCCGCTGCCGATGGGTCCGCTGTATGTGCCCACCATGACGCTGTTCTGATCCGGTTGCCGAGGGCATCTTGACCGACCCGCATCCTCAGCCCGATGACCTCCCCCGAGGCCCGGTCGACGATGCGCTGGAAAACTTGGTCAACCAGTTCGCGCGCCCGCTGGAGTGCTTGCGCGAGCTGGTCCAGAATGCCATCGACGCCGGCTCCCCTCGGGTGGACGTGACCGTTCGCTGGGAACGAGAGACCGACCTTGAGGGCGTGCTCGCCATCGAGGTTCGGGACTTTGGTGAGGGCATGGACGAGCGCCTCATCGACGACAAGCTCACCCGGATGTTTGCTTCGTCGAAAGAGGACGACCTCACCAAGATTGGGCGCTTTGGCATTGGCTTCACGTCCATATTCGCCATCGACCCGGCGCTGGTGCAGGTGCGCACCGGGCGCCACGGGGAGTCCTGGGAGCTGGTCTTCCACCCCGACCGAAGCTTCACCAAGATGCCCAATACTACGCCATTCCGGGGCACTCGGGTCACCCTGTTTCGGCGGATGGCTGCCGCAGAGCGCCCCCGCTGGGTGCGGGAGTGCCGGGAAGTGCTAGAGTTCTGGTGCGCCCACTCCGACGTGCCGGTCTTCTTTCAGGACGCAGGCGACGGGGCGGCGGGCGCTCGGTCCCCTGCCTCGCCAGACACCCAGAGCCCGGACCCCTTCGCGGCCTTCGCAGCGCCCACGCCGCCGCCGCCCGCCAGCCAGATCAGCACCCCCATCGAGCTGGACTGCGCGCTGGTGCACCGGGTCGAAGCGCCCGGCTTTGCGCTGGTGGTCGGCTATGGCGACACCCCCCAGTTCGGCTGGTACAACGGCGGGCTGACCCTGCTGTCCACCCGCTCCCCCGACTGCCTCGGCGCTCTGGCCAACCGCCTGGGCCACTTGCGGTTCAAGCTCAAGTCCAACCGCTTGGAGCACACCCTCACCCGTGACAATGTCATCCAAGATGACCACTGGCAGGACGCCATCGTCAAGCTGGAGTCGGCGGCCAACACGCTGCGGGGGGTGCTGCTGGCCCGACACAAAGCAGACGCCGACCATGGGCGCCCGCTCGACCCCACCTTGCTCTGGATCGCCCAGGAAGCCCGGGCCGGGGGGCTGGGCCGCCGTGCCCTCGAGGGGATCTACTTGCCCACGGTCACAGCGAAGGGCCCTGAGGTGCAGCCCCTGCCCGCCCTCCGCGCACAGCGGGATCTAGAGGGTGTCTGGCCGCTGTTGTCCGGCGACCGGCACTTGGACCAAGTGTTGGCCACCGCGGGCATCTCGCTCATCGTCGATGGCCCCGGCGTCCGCGCCCTGCTCGCGACCTGGCCCGACGAAGCCCCGGTGGTGCTCCGCGCTGACGCGTGCTGGCAAGCGCCCCAGCTCGCAGCGAATGCGGCCACGGACACCCCCGAGGCCGCCCTGCTGAAGGGGGTCGGCGCCTTGTGCAAGCGCGCCGGCTTCGAGGGTGGGGTGCAGCTGGGTGACTTTGGGCGACTGACCAACCGCTCCAGCGTGCGGCCGATCGCGTGGGCCGGCACCCTGGACGGACCGCTGCTTCGGGTGGGGGGTGCCGGACGGCCCAGTCTGTGGAAGCGTGTTCAGTTCCGCGTGCGCGCCCGTCGAACCGTCGTCATCGACCGGCACCACCCCTTGTGGCTGGGCTGGCTACACCACAGCGGGCGGGCGCCCGACCTCGCCGCGTTTGCCGTCGCCCAGCTCATTGTCCATGACTGTGAGGGACTGCCGTCCACACGAGCGCTCGAGGGCGCGGCGGCCCATGCGTTGGCCAACCGGTGAGCCAGCTCGACGCCATCTTGGCCCGAAGCCGCGCACCCGGGCCGCTCAAGACCCGGCGCCGGTTCACCCTCAGCCGTGAACGGGCCGTCGAGAAGCTCCGCCAGTTCACGCTTCGCGACCCGTCCCAGTACGTCTTGGAGCTG
Source organism: Myxococcota bacterium (assembly GCA_942491145.1). Classification (GTDB taxonomy): domain Bacteria; phylum Myxococcota_A; class UBA796; order UBA796; family UBA2385; genus CAXQUZ01. Next base: position 119,707 of record CALOBC010000010.1, read on the forward strand.
GTCCAGGCGGCGGTCTTTCATGGCGCCACCTACGTGGCCGTGGACGTGTCCGCTGACCGGGTGGTCGTGGCTTGGGTGGGCGCACCCATCATCGAAGAAGTCGAGCTGGAGGGCTTGTTCGACAACCTCTTCGCCGACCATGGCAACGCCACCCGAAGGCACTTGGTTCAGCTCGCCATGGGCACCAACGCGCTGTTGCGCCGACCCCTTCGCACCCTGCGCATCGAGTCCGGGGACGGCACCCGGGCCACGCGCATGGATCTGGACGGCAAGGGCCACGTCACCCTCGGCGTGCCCGAAGGCCCGCTTCAGGGCACCTACCTGGTGGCCGAGTTCAAGAGGCCCTGGTGGCAGCGCATCACGGCCGAGACCTTCACCCCAGAGCAAGCCCTGGTGGAAGAGCGGTGCCGCCACACGCCTGTGCCCATCTTGCTCAATGGCAGCGCCCCCTTCGGGTGGAAGGCTGCCCAGAAGGTCCAACAGTTCGGTCTTCAGAGCACAGAAGAGTTCGAGGTGGACGGCTGCCGGGGGGTGGTGGGCGTGGTGGCGCCCAATGCCCGGAGCAACCCTGGCTTTGCGCTGGTCGTCGGCGGTGTGGAGATCACGCGGGCGGAGCTGCTGGAGCTGGGCCAAGTGCCGGCGGAGCTGCTGGAGAGCATCGAGCTGGGGTCTGGGATCTGTGGTGTCATCTGCGACGACCGGCTCCGGAAGACCGCCGACCAGGGCGACATCGTGCGAGACGAGCGCTTCGTGCGCATGCTCCATGCGGTGCGGCCCGCAGCCCGGCGCGCCATCAATCGGCACGCACGCCGCCGTGTCGACCTGCCGGAGCTGCCCCCGCTGAGCCAGACCACCATCGTGCCGGGTGTCGCGCGTGACGTGGCGGCCGTCCCCTCCCCGATTCGCCAGCTCAGCGGGCGTCCCGATCTCGAGCTGCACGATCTCCGCAGCCTGGCGGACGGGGGCACGCCGTTGCTGCGGGTGCGCCCTGCGGAGGCTGGCCTGCTTTCGACGCTTGCCGGGCCTGCCATCTTGCCCTTCCCAGTGGTCATTCTCGACGACCCTCAAGGCCGCGGGCTCGAGCAGGCCCTCGGTGGCACCCCCATCCCCCAGCTGGCATCGGCCAACGACGTGGAGATGGCCCGTCGCCTGGCAGAGGGACAAGCGCCAGCGCGCACGGTGCGCTTGGCGATGGGCTCAACCGACACGCCTGTGTTTGCCGTGAGTCTGCCCACGGGACGGTCCGAGCTGCGGCTGGACTTGCACATCGGCAACGGCGTGCCGGCCATCGCCGCGGAGGGCACCGTGCTGGCGGTCATTCCCAGCCAGAGCGGGGGGGCAGGCCAGGCCGCTCAAGGCGGGCCCCCGGGACTGCCGCGGATTGTGGCCACCTGGTCTGGGGAGGCCCCGCCCACCCCGGTCTCGGCGCTGTGTTGGGTGGCGGCCGCCCACGCCATTGCCCTGCTCCCCCTCGGCGAGACTGACGCGTGGGACGCACTCCCCGAGGCCACCACGGTGGGGCTGGCCGATCTGGCGGCCGGCTTGCTCGCGTGGGCGTCGAGGCCCTGTGCGGCCACCCAGGACGGCGGCATCCAGCTGTCGCTGCCGCCGCTGTGGCATGCCCGTGGCGACGCGCTGCTGGGGGCGCCGCTTGCCCACTGTCGAGACGGGAGCGCACTGACTGCCCGGCGGCTGCTGGCGGCCGGGGGAACCGCCGAGGTGTTCTGGGTGGACGATCCCGAAGGTGCGGCGCGGGTGGCGATCCTGGAGGAACGCTGGTCCCCAGGACGGGTCTGGCACCCGCCTCGGGAACAGGTGCTCTTTGCGGTGGTGCCGTCGGCCGCCGGATGGGTCGCCTGGGATGGGCAGGCCGACCTCCACCACGCGCTGGTGGTCCACTCCGCACGCACACCAATCAACGCCGGACCCGTGCCCCTCACGCCAGGACGGGGCTGGCTGGCTTGGTGGGGGCAGCCAGGCATTGGCGCCGAAGACGCTCTACTGGTGAATATTCTCGCATGGATCGAGCACAACTCCGAGGACGCCTCCATCCGCCACCGAGATGCTGCACAACACGCGGCAGCAGAGCTTGCCATGCGCTTGGGTGCCCAAGACAAGGCCAAGATCGTGCCCCCCCCCTTTCGGGACCTGCCCCTCGTGACGCTGCCCACGGCGGTGCACCAAGGCTGGGTGCCCAGCGGCGTGACCGGCGGGGTTCAGGGGCTGCTGCACGCCTCGGCCCACCCGCTGTCCCCCGAGCTTGTGCTGCACCTTGGCGACTGGCACCAGGGCTTGCCCCCCACCGGTCACCGCCCGCTTCAGGCATCGGGGCTCACCGGCGCCCTTCACCCCCGGCAAGGTCCCGGACGCGCCTGGCTATGGATGGTCCCGAGCGGCCCAACCTGGGCGCCCCTCACCCATGCCGTCGACGTCGAAGCGTGCGCAACCCCAGAAGGACGAGAGCGCCTGCCCGCCGTGCTCGCCCGCGCGCTCAGCTCCACCGTCACCGCCCCCCTGCCCACCGTGGCCCACATCCTGGGACGAGGCCCCCGCACCGCCCGCAGCGCCCACCGCCAGCTGGTCGACCTGCTCGAAGAGACCGGCCAAGGCCAAGCGCTCTTGTTGGGGGTTGCGGAGGCCGGTGGCGACAGCCCCCTGGCCCAGTGGGGGAGGACCGCGCCCACCGAGACCCAGTGGGCGCTGGTGCTGTCCTTGGCGGCCGACCGCGGCTTTGGGGATCTCAGGGCGCTCCACGAGGCCTTGATCGACGTGCTGACCGATGTTCGGGAACCCTAAGCCCCTCCCGATCTATGCACCGAAGGGCACCACACTCCCCCGGCGGTCCACCCAAGCCCGCACCGCATCCACCATGGGACGATGCGCCGCGAAGTGCCGTTCCCGGTGGAGGCCCAAGCCGGGCGATGCTGCCCTCCCCGTCGGCCAGGACTCGGCCCCCAGCCAGGGGTCATCGGGGATCGCCTGCGACACGACGTCTTCGGCGAGAACTTCACGGCTGAGGTGCAGGATCAGGGCTGCCGGCGCACCCGCAGGGGCGATGGGGCCGCCAGGGAACCAGAAGGGCCCCACCCGCGCCCGGCTCAGGCGCAGCACGTCGGCGGCACAGGCCTCCGCCAGGGTCTCGGCGAGGGGCACGAGCGGGGTCAGGACATGGCGGGAGAGCAGGGCCTGGAGCCCAGGATCCACGCGGAGGGCAGCCCCATCGAGGCGCAGGCCATGCAGCCCGCCGGTGGTTCGGGCGGCCAGATCCACCCGCAGGCGCACCCACCCCAAGCCGGGGAGCCGGCGGTCCAGCCAGACCCGGGCGGCGGGCCGACGGCCACCCCGGACCGGGTCCACCCCCACCGACAACGCGGGCAACAGCGCCGCACCCGTGAGCAAGCGGTGCAGCCGCGCCCGCCCCTCCAGTCGTGCCGCGAGCGCGGGGTCCAGCGCTTGCGCTCGGGCCGCGAAACCCCGCAGCCGGGCGACGTCCTCGTGCCCACCAATCGCCGCCGCCGCGATGGCCCGCTCCATCCAGCCAAAGTCGGGCAGGCCGCTGGTCCCGTCCACGCTCGCAGGGGCCAGCACATCCGCCGACTCGTCCGGATCCAGGGCGTGCAGGTGGGTGTCCATCGCGGCGAGGGGGCACCAGTCCAGATCCGGTGCCGCCGCATGCAGCGCCGCCCGAAGGGCCCGCAGGTAGGGGCCCGCACGCTCCGGCGGCAACAACAGCGCAGCGCTCACTCTTGCTCACCATCGATGAGGAACCGCTGCACCTCGCTGGCTGCGGCCTCGCGGAGGGCGTGATCGGCCCGTTCTTTGGCGCGGGCCCGCCCAGCACTCTCCAGATCACCCGTGAGCGACTGTGCGCCCGCGTTGTTGCGCTCCCGGATCTCCCGGCTGAGCTCGGGCAGCACCTTGGTGAGCAGCAGGTGGGCCTCTTCGATGTAGGACTCGGTGGCTTGGACCGTGCCATCGAGCTGGCGCAGCGCCTCGTGCAGCTCTGCAATGACCATCGGCGTGTCGGCCGCGAGTCCGAGGGCCTGCACCCGCCGCCCGCTCGTGTTGACCGCGCTGGTGGACTCAAGCACGAACCGCGCCATGTCCCCGTGCAAGTCGAGCACAGTGTCCCGCAGGGCACGGGCCGGACCCAGCTCTTCTCGGCAGAGGCCGGTGCTCGCCCGGAACAACGCAAGCGCGGTCGCTTCCGACTTCACGCTGTAGCGAAGCTGGTCGATTCGGCGCTCTCGCTCATCGTGGGCCACACCTCCCTGGCCGCTCTCCAGCATCGCCAGCTCCACGTCCATCTCGTGGACCCGGGCTTCAGCCCGCTCCGCATTGCGCCGGGCCGTGCCACCGGCCTCGTGCAAGCGGTCCACTTCCTGCTGCAGCTCCAGGGCACACAGCTGGAGCTCGTCGGTGAACGCCGAAGCCCGCTGGAGGCTCGCGCTGACTTGCTCGTACTGTTGGAGCAGCTCGCCAGCGACCGACCGTCGCTCCAGCGTGGTGCTGCGCCGGCTCAGCGCACGGGTGATCAGCGTGATGATGCCGGTCTGGGCGCCCGCCGCTTCCACCCGATCGAGGGCGGCGCCAGTGGCCTTGACCTGGCTCAGCTCGGTGTTGAGGTCCTGGGCGAGCGCGGTGCGGGTGCGGACCAAGCCGTCCACCCGGGAGACCGCCGCCACTTGGCGACGTGTGGTCTCGGTCTGCCAGTCGGCGAGGGCAGCCTGGCTGGGGATTCCGCCCTCATAGACCCCCGGTCCAGCAACGGCAGAGTCCTCACCTGAATCAGAAGCTTCCCGCGGCTTGCCCGATCGTGCTGTGGTTTGCTCCATCTGCCCTCCCTCCAGGCCGACCCCCGCGGGCGCCAATGGACCCCGGCCCAGGCCGTTGTGGCCATCCCGTAGCGTCCTGCGACCGTTCGTGTCTTGACCACGTCTGCCACAGCAGGACAAGCTGCCGCCCCGCCAACTGAGGTGTGCCGTGTCGACCCCAGGCCGTTCCGACTCCCGCGTGCAGATCACGCTGTCCCCAACCACCGGTGAGCCCGTCTGCGAGCGCACTCTCGCCACCCATGCCGATCTCGATGCCGTGCTGGCACGGGCCGAGGCCGCCCGTCGGTCCTGGGCAGACACCCCACTGGAGCGCCGCATTGAGCAACTGACGGCGCTTGTGGACCAGTTCGTCGGGCGACGTACGGAGATCGCCAAGGGGATCACGGAACAAATGGGCCGACCCAGTCGTTGGACGGGTGGGGAGGTCTCCGGATTTGAGGACCGCGCTCGGCAGATGCTGGCCCTGGCGCCGTCTGCGCTCGCCCCGGTCGTGCCCACCCCGAAGGCCGGCTTCCGGCGCTTCATCGAGCGGGTGCCACTGGGCAATGTGCTGGTGCTCTCGCCCTGGAACTACCCCTACCTGACGGCCGTGAACGCCGTTATTCCGGCGCTCGCTGCCGGCAACACCGTCGTGCTCAAGCACAGCGACCAGACCCCCCTCGCAGCAGAGGAGATCGTCGCGGCCGGTGAAGCGGCTGGCCTGCCCGACGGTGTGCTTCAGTTCATCCACATGGGCCACGACCTCACCGCCGCGGCCATCCAGGACAGCCGGGTGCACCACGTCTGCTTCACCGGCTCGGTGGGCGGCGGGCACGCGGTGGTCCAGGCCGCTTCCGGGCGCTTCATTGGCATGGGGCTGGAGCTGGGGGGCAAGGACGCCGCCATCGTCCGGGCCGACGCCGACATTGCCTTCGCCGCCGCCAACGTGGTCGAGGGCGCCCTGTTCAACTCGGGCCAGTCGTGCTGCGGGGTGGAGCGGGTGTATGTGCACGCGGCCATCTGGGATGACTTCCTGTCCGCTGCCACCGCCGCTGTGGACGACTGGACCCTCGGCGACCCCCGAGATCCCGCGCCTTGGCTGGGGCCCATGGTGCGCCCCCGCAACGCCGACATGGTGCGCCGCCAGCTCACAGCCGCCACGGCCGCAGGCGCCCGGGGGCTCATCGACGCGCGCAAGTTCCCCGCCGCCAGCCAGGGTGGGGCATGGCTCGCGCCCCAGCTCATGGTCGATGTGGACCACACCATGGACCTGATGCGGGAAGAGACCTTCGGTCCCGTCGCCGGCATCATGCGGGTCGAGTCCGACGAAGAGGCGGTTCGGCTGGCCAACGACAGCCGGTACGGGCTCACGGCCTCCATCTGGTCTCAAGACATCGAGCGCTCGGCGGCACTCGCTCGCCAGCTCGACGTCGGCACGGTGTTTGTCAACCGCTGCGACTACCTCGATCCCGGTCTGGCTTGGACCGGTGTGAAGGACACAGGTCGCGGCACCACGCTGTCTTCGCTCGGCTTCCACGAGCTCACCCGTCCCCGTTCGATGCACTTCCGATTGCCTGCGGGCATGGAGTCCTGATGGCCGCTCCCCTCACCGGAACCTGGAACTACCCCACCCCCATGCGCTTCGGTGTTGGGAGAATACGGGAACTTCCGGATGCCTGCCGCGAGCTCGGCATGACCCGGCCGATGCTGGTGACAGACCACGGCCTCGTGGATCTGGACATCACCAAAGACGCGGTGGCGCTGACCACTGCGTCGGGTCTGCCCACCACGTTGTTCTCGGGCGTCGACGGAAACCCCACGGGATCCAACGTCGAAGCCGGCGTCGCAGCCTTCAAGAACACTGACTGCGACGGCGTCATCGCGTTCGGTGGCGGCAGCGCCATCGACGTGGCCAAGGCGGTCGCGATGATGGTTGGGCAGGACCGCCCCCTGTTTGACTACGAGGACCAGGGCGACTGGTGGACCCGCATCAACCCGGCTGGGATGGTGCCTGTGGTGGCCGTTCCCACCACCGCAGGGACCGGCTCTGAAGTGGGCCGGGCCAGTGTCATCACCGACGAGTCCAACCACACCAAGAAGATCATCTTCCACCCGAACATGCTGCCGGGTCGGGTGATCTCGGACCCCGCGCTCACCGTGGGCTTGCCCCCATGGCTGACCGCCGCCACCGGGGTGGACGCCTTGTCCCACCTGCTGGAGGCCTACTGCGCGCCCGGCTTTCACCCCATGGCCGACGGCATCGCCATCGAAGGCATGCGGCTGATCCAGCGGGGCCTCGTGCGGGCCTACACCGACGGCACGGACCTCGAAGCGCGGTCGCTCGTGCTGGCGGCCGCGAGCATGGGGGCCACGGCATTCCAGAAGGGTCTCGGGGGCATGCACGCCCTCGCCCACCCTCTCGGCGCCGTCCACAACACCCAACACGGGCTGACCAACGCGGTTGTGATGCCGTATGTGCTCGCCCACAACCTCAGCGCGATCGAAGAGCGGCTGGGCTGGCTGGCTGGGGCGCTCGGCGTCGGTGATGCCACCGGCCAGGGCTTCATCAACTGGGTGCTCACGCTGCGCAAGACCCTCGCAATCCCCCACACCCTCCGCGATCTGGGTGTGGCAGATCCCGATCTGGATCTCTTGTCCACAATGGCCTCTGAAGACCCATCAGCAGGGGGCAATCCCCTCCCCTTTGGCGTCGATGCGGCCCGACAAGTGCTGGAGAAGGCCTTCTCTGGTGAGGTCGTGGGCGCCTGAGGTCAAGGCGCTGGATCCCTGTCCGATGGGGACGGGGCTCCAGCGCGGCACCACCTCCCCGGTGGCGGAGCAGCGAAGCACGGGACCGCGTCCTCCAGTGAGGGCGCCCGACCGGCGCGCTTGCCGCTCTTGAGGGAGTGGGCATGTACGGACTTGCAGAAGAGCAACGGGGCAGCCGGCCAGAGAGCGTGGAAGAGCTGGGCTTGGTGCTGTTGTTCGGCAGAGGGCCGGTGTGCCCTGGCATGCTCCAGGTCGTCGCGGGCAACCTCGTGTTTGCCTCGCAACCCACAGGCTCCGCGCTGGTGGGTCGCGCCGATCGGACGATTCCACTGCGCACAATTGTCGGCATCTCGCTGGACGCCACCGGCCGCTTGCGGGTGGACCACGGGGGCGAGGCGCTGACTGTTGCGGGCCAGGAGCTGGAGCGCATCGCGACCCGGCTTCAGGTGTTGGTGTCCCACGCCCAGGTGCACCCGGCGGCGACGGCCGACGACGATGGTGTGCTGCTCGATGCCATCGCCCAGATCCAGCTCGGCCAGAGCGGACTTCACGTGGCCGGCCGCCTGGTGGTCGACCGCCATCGCCTCCGGTTTGCCCCCGCAAGCGAGACCGAGTCCGACCACATCTTGGATCTGGATCTGGGGTCTCTGGGCCCACCGGAGCTGCAGGGTCGCCCCCCCGTGTTCCGCGTCTCGGTCGCCGGCCGCACCCTGGAGATCAGCGGCGGCGTGGCGAGCGACGCGTACAGCGTGGTTCTCGCCGCCCAACAGGGCCAGGAATTCGGTGAGGACACCGGGGACTTACCCCGACTGGAGCGCCATGAGGCCGCACTGTGGCGCGGTCCGCTGCGCCACCCGGGCACGCTGGTTGTGGGATCCCACCAGCTGCAGTTTCTGCCCGACAGTCCGGGCGACGGACTGCTCCAAGTGGCCCCCATCGCCATGGCCCACGGAGAGATCGGGCGGGTGCTCCTGTCGGGCTGGCCCCGGCGTCGGCTGTACGTGGTGTCCAACGCTGGCGAGCGCCACAAGCTGGCGGTCAACGAGCCCGACGCCATGTTTCGTGCCCTGGTCCAGCGCATGCACAACGGCCAAACCCAGCGCACCCAAGCGCAGCCGCTGGAGACCGACCACACCAAAGCGGCGATCGACACCTGGTCCACAGTTGTCCCTCTTGAAGGAGAAGAGCTGTTGATCGGTGTTCCCGCCATTCGGGTGGACACCGAGGCCGATGCCTCGCCCGGGGTGCTGCTTGTCACCCGCCGCCGTGTGTTGTTCTTTCCGGCCGGTGGCCCCACCGGACCCGCCCGCGCCAGCCAGCACCGGGTCACCGAGATCACCCGCGAGCACAGCGCCGATCCGCTCTGGCGAGACTCCGTGCGCTTCCGGTGCGGGGGTGGACTGCACCGCTACCTGCCGGCTGCCGATGAGTCCTTCCTGACACTCTTTTGGGACCGATGCCGGGCGCCCAGCCGGATCATCCCAGTGGAAGCCAACTCCCGCTCCTTGCAACAGCTCGACGGCGCCGCCCGGTTCTTGCGACTGCGCCAGCCCAATCGTGTGGAGCACCTCGCCTCCCCGGGCGCCCTCGTGCGCATGAGCGACTGCTGGTTGCTGGCGATGCCCCGCAGCCTGGCGCCCGAGGTCCAGCCCGGCGCGCGGCTGACGGTGGAGCTCGGCCGCAATGACGGGGTGGCCCAGTTCGACACCGAGATCGTCCAGATCGACCCCCGCATCGAAGCGGACATCTCATTGGTCTTGCCGGAGGAGCTGCGGGCGGACCACCGGCTGGTCGCCGTGACCCCACCGGCCGTCGTGCGCCTGTTCAACCAGCGCCGGGCCTTCAGGGTGGCGGTGGAGCTCAATGCGGTCGCCAGCCGGGCGATGCCGGTGTGGCCGGAGGGTGTGGACGCCGTGGATGGGACCGATTCGACGGTGAGCACCGAGCCCGACACCGCCTCGCAGATCGGCCTGCGCTTGCTGGATCTCAGCACCGGTGGATGTGCGGTGCAGGCGTCCGAGGCGCTGGAGACTGGGTCCCAGATTGACCTGATGTTGCCCCTTCCCGGACGGTCGGTCCAGACTGCGGCGCGCGTGCTGCGGGTGCAGAACTCCACGGGAGGCCCTCATCGCTACGGCTTGCGCTTTGAGGGGCTGCGCCAGATGGACGAAGACAGCATTCACCGGCACGTGCTCGCGTGTCAGCGGGCAGAGCTGGCGATCCCGGCCTGAGCCCAAGGCCTGGGGAGGATCGGGCTCAGGGAGTGACCTGAAGTGCCCAGCCGAGGGTGTCTCCGTCTGGTAGCCCGTGGGCGGGAAACGGGATGAAGCGCACCGTGTCGGCCACACAGCCCACCAGTGCAGGGGGCAGTCCGCCGTCGTCAAGCACACGGACCCCGTCGACTTGGCCGGTGCAGGCCACCCGGAGCTCCAGATCGATGGACCCGGCGGTGCCGTCGTTGTGCTCGAGACAGCGGGTGAGCTTGGGCGAGAACGCGCTGGTGGACGCCCGCACTTGGGCGGGGTCGAGCCCTTCGCTGGCGATGAACGTGGCCTCGTCCTGCTCCAAGCCCTCGTCGACCATGCCCGGCGGGGCAATGCAGGGCTGGGCCACGGGCATCTTCAGGGTGCCCGTGCTGGCCGGGGTCGCGGGACTGACCGCCACGGCGGTGCGCCGGGCCCGCTTTCTGGTGGCGGTCTTGGGGGCAGGCACGCCGCCATCCGGGCGGGGAATCACCAGCTCCAGCCCCACGCCGATGCTGTCGGACCGCAGCCGGTTCGCTTCCTTGAGCGCCACCACCGTCACCCCGTGGTCATTGGCGATGGCCCACAAGGTGTCGCCCTTTTGCACGGTGTAGGTCTGCTCGACCGGCCGGACGCCCTGGAGCTTGTACCAGGCCATCGTACCGGAGATCCCGATGGCCAGGGCACACACGGAGAGGAAGACAACACGCTGGGTGCGGGAACTCATGACGGCTCACAGTCGACGCGGGTGGTCCGCAGGCGGTTGATGCACGCGGCGAGCTCGTGGCGTCGGATGGCGACGAGGGAGCCGATGGGGCTGGTGTGGGGGGACAGTGCGTCGAGACCGTGCTCGGCGAGCAGATCTTCCACGCCATCCAGGAGCACGGACATGGGCACCGCTTCACCACCGCGCCCACCCGTCGAGGCCATGCGCAGTGCATGGCCGAGGGTGGCCGCCTGGGCGCCGCCGGTGATCTGGTCCACGGCGCCGATCTCGATCTCGGTCTCGCCATAGTCGATCACCCGCGCGTCCCGGGCCCGCACCCGCCCCTTGCCCCCAGGCGCGAGGCTGGACCGATCGACGCGGCGACACAAGGCTTCCGGCAAGGGACTCGGGGGCGCTGGACGGGGTCCGCCGACGCGGTGGGCTTCCTGCGTCAGATCGGTCGCTGCGTAGTCCTGCATGCACAGCACCCGGTCCGCCACCGCCAAGGCATCGCCGACCCCACCCACCACGAGAATGCTCGACACGCTGGCATCCTCGTACAGCTGACGGATCCGCTCCACGAGGGGTGTGATGGGCTCGTGGGCCCGGGAGACCAGCTGGCGCATGCGGGGATCCCGCACCAGCAGGTTCGTGGCGGACGTGTCTTCATCGAAGAGCAGCACCTGTGCCCCGGACTCGATCGCCTCCACGATGCTGGCCGCTTGGCTGGTGGACCCTGACGCATCGTCGCTGTCCAGCGGCCGTGTGGACCGGCCGCCGGGCAGTGTCGACAAGAAGGCCGACACATCGACCGACGCAATGCGCCGCCCGTCCTCCGCCCGCACCTTCACCGCGTGGGGGCCCACAACCACCCGCTGCCGGCCATCCCCGGGAATGTGGTCCAGGTGCCCCGACTCCAAGGCGTGCAGCAGCGTGCTCTTGCCGTGGTAGCCGCCCCCGATGATGAGGGTCACCCCGGCCGGAATGCCCATGCCGCGCACAGGACCGCCCGCTGTCTGCAGCACCACCGACAGAGACGGCGGGCTGGTGAACGGGACCGCACACGGGAGGGGACGGGAATCCACCCCACTCGCCCGGGGCAGCACCGCGCCATCCGCCACAAAGGCGACGAGACCAAAGCTCACGAGCGCCCGGCGGAGCTGCCGCTGGGTGCGCACGCTGCGAACATGCGCGTGAACAGCAGGCAGAAGATCGGCCGACCGGAGCGCCCCCAGCGCGTCGACAATGGCCTCGGTCAGCAGCAAGAAGGCCTGCCTGGCCAGCACTCGACGACCCGCGGCGGGCAGCCCAGCGCTCAGTCGGACCTCGGCCACCCCGTCGGCCCGGAGCCGGAGCGCCGACCGGGCGACAACCTCGGGCCCAGGGCGCAGGACGTGCACCTCTCCCGACCGCCCGCTGCCCCCGGGCTGGCTGCGCATCGCCCTGAGAAACTGTCGCAACAGCCAGTCTTCAGCGGCCACCTGAGCATCGCTGAGCCCGTGGGGATCGTCGTCCATGGTGCCCGGAACGAGGGAAGCGGTGTTGAGCCCGGTCGGCACCCGCGCCCGCAGTCGGCTCGGCGCCGCATAGGGATCGCCCTGCACGTGATCAACCACTATTTCCACATTCTCGGGCAGCATCCACCGGCCCTTGAGGTCCCTGTAGGCGGGATACGGCCGGCCGTCGATGCGGCGCAGCACCCCCTCGAGCGCGGCCAGATCCCCGCGCACGGCCTCGCCCTCCCCCCCCGGGCTTCGCTCATTGCGGCGCTGTGCCATCTGCTGCCTCCTCGCCCAGCGGCGACGCCCAGGGAACCCAGGTGGCGGGTTATCGCGCCCCGGTCCCTGCGCGCATGTGCCGCGCCCCGGACACAAGGCCTGGGCAACCCGCCGGCAAGCGATGGCACCCCCCGCTGCCCGCCCGCCTTGGGGCCGCACTGTTCTTCTTGCTCTGGAGCTCCAGATGACCTTTCGCTACCTGCTTCTCGCCGCAGCCCTGCTGACCGCTTGCGGCGACACCGACAACACCGCCGACAACTCTGCCGAGCCCACCGCCGCCGACGGCACCGCCAGCACAAAGCTGGTCGCACCGCCCAAAGACGGCGGTGGGGACAAGGCCTGGGCCAACGCGCCGTCCGACGTCGCAGCCCCGCCCGCCGACGCCCAGAAGACCGACAGCGGTCTGAAGTGGAAGGTCCTCAAGGCCGGCGACGGGACCACCAAGCCCACGGTCGCCGCCACGGTGGAAGTCCACTACACGGGCTGGACCACCGACGGTGAGATGTTCGACTCGTCCCACAAGCGGGGCAAGACCACGAGCTTCCCGCTCACCCGGGTCATCGCAGGCTGGACCGAGGGGCTCCAGCTGATGAGCCAGGGCGAGACCGCCCGGTTCTGGATTCCCGAGGACCTCGCCTACAAGGGCCGTCCGGGCAAGCCCGCCGGCATGCTGGTCTTCGATGTCGAGCTGGTGAGCATCTCGGAGCCCCCGCCGCCGCCCACGACCCCGACCGACGTCGCCGCGCCGCCCGCGGACGCCGAAAAGACCTCGACCGGAATTGCCTGGAAGCGGCTGAAGGACGGCAAAGCCGAAGGCAAGCAGCCCTCCGCCACGAGCCGCGTCAAGGTGCACTACTCCGGCTGGACCACCGACGGCAAGATGTTCGACTCCAGCGTCCAGCGCGGCCAGCCCGCGACCTTCCCCCTGTCCGGTGTCATCCCGGGCTGGACCGAGGGCCTTCAGCTCATGAAAGAAGGCGAGACGTTCCGCCTTTGGATTCCCGAGGCGCTCGCCTACAAGGGCCGCCAGGGCGCGCCCCAGGGCATGCTGGTCTTTGATGTGGAGCTGCTTCAGGTCTACTGAGGGCCCACTCAGTGGCTGTGCTCAGCCGTCCCGGCGCTTCCAGAACGGGCGCCGGCGACGCGCTTCCCCCGGGGCCTCTTCCGCAGGTTCCGGGGGTTCGTCTTTGCCCATCACCCGGCGCCAAGCTTGGCCCAAGGGACCGACCTCGGGCTCACGACCTGCCCGGGGATCGCTGCCTGAGCGGATGTACTCGGTGACCTCGGTGCAGTCGGATCCGTCCGAAGGCAACCAATCCTCTTTGCAGAAGGTGACCAGATCGACGCCTTTGGGCACACCAAACTGGCCGCCTGCGGTGCCGGAGCCCGCGATGAAGCGCGCCCAGGTGGGCATGGCTGCCTGGGATCCCGTGAGGCCCACCGGTCGGGACTTGTCGAAGCCGACCCAGACCACGACCGCAAGCTCGTCGGTGAAGCCAACAAACCACGCGTCCCGGGCCTCATCGGTGGTGCCGGACTTGCCGCCCACCCCGCCCTTGGCGCCATAGCTGGCCGCCCGGCGACCGGTGCCCTCGGTCATCACCGCTTCGAGCATGCGGGTGGCCAGGAAGGTCGACACCGCGTCGGCCTGCTGGATGGGGCTCGGCGGGGCGGCGACCAAGCGCTCGCCCTTGGGATCCACCGCCGTCGAGACCATGTGGGGCCGTGCTCGCTGACCTTTGCCCGGAAAGATGGTGTAGGCGCCAGCCAGCTCGATGGGGGTGGCCGGGAACGCACCGAGGGCTGCGGCCGGAAGCTCCGACGCTTCGATCAGACCGAGCCGCCGCCACCACACCGCGAGCCGACCCATGCCCACCAGCTCGGCCACTCGCACCGCCGGCGCATTGCGGCTCTGGGCGATGGCTTGCCTCAGCGGGATCTCGCCCAGGTACTTGCCGTCATAGTTGCGGGGGGCCCAGCGCTTTCCCGAGATGGTGCGCTCGATAGGGCTGTCGTCGACGAGGGTGGCCGGCGACAGGTTGGGGTCCCGCTGGAAGGCCGCCAGCGCGGTGAGCGGCTTGATGGTGGAGCCGACCTGGCGGTGTGCGTGCAGTGCCCGGTTGAACTGGCTGGTGCCGTATTCCCGGCCGCCGACAATGGCGACCACTGCGCCATCCTTGACCCGCACGGCGACGAGCGCAATCTGGGCGCCCGCGGCCTTCGGATGGGCGCTGTCCAGCTCGGCGGCCCCCTCGGCCACCACCCGCTCTGCGAGGCGCTGAAGGGCCGGCTGGAGCGTGGTGTGGATGGTGATGCCCCGCGCGGAGACCGCCCCTTCGCCGAGCTCGGCTTCGATGGCATCGACCGCCGCGTCCACAATCCACGGTGCCCGGCGAGAGCCCACACTGGGGTGCACGCCCAAGGTCGCGCCCATCGCTTCTTTGTGTTGAATCGTGGTGATGGCGCCGGTCTCGACCATGCGGTCCAATGCGAGGTTTCGGCGCTCCAGCGCACGCTCCGGGTGCTGCAGCGGCGAGTAGCGGTTCGGCGCGCTGACGATGCCAGCGAGGGTGGCCGCTTCGGCAATGGTGAGCCGCGCCGCCGGCTTGCCAAAGAAGACCCGGGCGGCTTGGTCGATGCCACAGACCGAGGCGCCGCCACCTTGTCCCAGGTAGATCTCGTTGAGGTACAGCTCGAGGATCTCGTCCTTGTTCAGGGTGTTCTCGAGGGCCACCGCGAGCAGGGCTTCTCGGCCCTTGCGGGTCCAGGTGCGCTCCTGGGTCAGCAGCAAGTTCTTCACAAGCTGCTGCGTGAGCGTGCTCCCTCCCTGCATCGGCCCGGACTGGGTCGCGTTTCGCATCACCGCACGCAGCACACCCAGGGGGTCGATGCCCCGGTGCTCATAGAAGCGCGCGTCTTCCATCGCGAGCACCGCTTGGGGCACGTGGCTGGGCAGGTCGTCCAGCGAGATCGGCCGTCGGGCCTCGTTGTCGGTGCCCCGCAGCTCCGCGAGCTCCACGGGCGCAAAGCGGGCCCGCGACCGGGGGCTCACCGCCGAGATGCCGTGGTCGTTGAAGGCGAGGTGGACATCCTCGGCCTTGGTGGACCACCCGGGGCCAGACTGGACCGGAACCTTCACCAGCAAGTCGTTCCCGGAGATCTCAAAGTCTCCGGGGGCGCTGGCCCGCGACACCCGCGCATAGCCCGCCCGCTGGAGATCGGCGGCGACCTCACCCGGCGAGATGGACAGGCCCGGCCACAGCTCCATCGGGGCGCTCAGGACCCGGGCGCTCGTGGACCAGACGGCGCCGGAGATGCGCTCCTGCACGTCTTTCTCGGCCTGGTGGTACAGGATACCCACGACCGCGGCGCCGCCCATGCCGAGGCCCACGAGAGTGGTGAGCCCGAAGCGTGCAACCTTGCGCAGCCAGAGCTTGAAGGGGCTCTGGCGCGGCTTCTTCGGACCCCTGGACCGGCGCGCCGGGCGGGATGCGGAGGACGAAGACCGACGGCGAGGCTTGGCCTTGCTGCTGGACTTCGGCCGACTGGAGCGACGCTCAGCCAGGTGGCACTCGTGCGCGGCTCGGAGGAGGGGTCAGGAAGCGTCGACCAGCCGCAAGGCCGCTGCCACCACATTGTCGGCGTGGATGCCGAGCTTCTGTGCGACCACGCTGCCTGGCGCCGATGCGCCAAAGCGGTCGATGCCGACCATTGCGCCGTCAAGACCCACCATAGCTTGCCACCCGAAGGTGACGCCAGCTTCCACCGAAACGCGGGGCACGCCCGGCAGCAGGACGGCGTCGCGGACGGCGGCGGGCTGGGCCTGGAATGCTTCCCAGCAGGGCATGCTCACCACGCGGCTGGCGATGTTCTGGGTCGCGAGAGCGACCTGGGCTTCCAGTGCGGTCGAGACCTCCGAGCCGGTGCCGATGAGCACCACCTGGGGGTCGGCGGCATCGCTCAGCACATAGGCACCCTGCTGCACGCCCTCGGCAGCGCCATAGACGGCACGGTCGAGCACGGTCAGGCCCTGGCGAGTGAGGCACAGTGCTGTGGGGCCGTCCATGCGGGCCATCGCCATCTTCCAGGCCTCGGCGGTCTCTGTGGCGTCCGCCGGCCGAACCACCCAGAGGTTCGGCATCGTGCGCATCGCCATCAGGTGCTCGACGGGCTGATGCGTGGGGCCGTCTTCGCCCAGGAACACGCTGTCGTGGGTGTAGATGTAGATGACGGGTTGCTTCATGAGCGCAGCGAGGCGGACGGCCGGGCGCATGTAGTCGTGGAAGACCAGGAAGGTGGCGCCATAGGGACGGGCGCCGCCGTGCAGCGCGAGGCCATTGCAGATGGCGCCCATCGCATGCTCACGAATACCGAAGTGCAGGTTGCGGCCAGTGGGGGTCTGGCGATCCCCGTGGGCTTCACCCTTCATGGTGGAGCCGTTGCTGCCGGCGAGATCCGCACTGCCCCCAATCAGCGAGGGCGTGACCGCTGCGACGGCATTCAGGACAGTCTGACTCGCCTTGCGGGTGGCGATGCTCTTGCCCGGCGCGAAGCTGGGCCATGCGACCTCACCGGCCTTGCCCGCGAGCTGGTCCAGGAACTCCTGACCCCGAGGATGAGCAGCCACACGGGCTTTCCAAGCATCGGTGCGGGCGGCACGGGCCCCGTCTTCGCGGCGGAACCAGTCGTAGACTTCGGGGACCACTTGAAAGAAGGCGTCCGGGTCCAGGCCGATGGCGGCCTTGGTGGCGGCGATCTCAGCATCCCCGAGGGGGGCGCCATGGGACTGGTTCGAGCCTTCCAAAGTGGGCGCGTGGCGGGCGATGGACGTGCGGCAGCGAATCAGCGTGGGCCGACCGTCGGTCTGGCGTGCCGTGGCCATCGCGACCTGCAGGGCGTCCAC
This sequence comes from Myxococcota bacterium, assembly GCA_942491145.1. Taxonomy (GTDB): domain Bacteria; phylum Myxococcota_A; class UBA796; order UBA796; family UBA2385; genus CAXQUZ01. The sequence goes on from CALOBC010000010.1 coordinate 136,920, forward strand.
GTCGTGACCGTCCACGTCGAGGCAGCGCCAGCCGCATGCCGTGAAGCGGGCAGACACGTCCTCGGTGAACGTGAGATCGGTGGTGCCGTCGATGGTGATGCGGTTGTCGTCCCACATCACCACGAGCCGGTCGAGGCCCTGGTGGCCCGCAAACGAAGCGGCTTCAGCGGCGACACCCTCCATCAGGCAGCCGTCTCCGGCAAAGACCCACGTGAAGTGATCGCAGAGGTCGCTGCCATACGAGGCGCGCAGCCAGCGCTCGGCAAGGGCCATGCCGACGGCGGTGGCGATGCCTTGGCCGAGGGGACCGGTGGTGGTCTCGATGCCGGGCGCCTCGCCAAACTCAGGGTGTCCAGCGGTGACGCTCCCCCACTGACGGAAGGCCTTGAGATCATCGATCGTCAGGGCAGTCCCGGTGAGGTGGAGCACCGAGTAGAGCAAGGTCGAGGCATGCCCGTTGGACAACACAAAGCGGTCGCGGTCGGGCCAAGCCGGGTCGGCCGGGTCGTACTTGAGCGCGCTGCCCCACAGGGCGACGGCCATCTCGGCCATGCCCATGGGGGCACCGGGATGGCCGGAGTTGGCACGCTGCACGGCGTCCATCGCGAGGCCGCGAATGGTGTGGGCTGCGAGGGTCTCAGGACGGTTGGATACGGCTTTCTCGTGGCCCATTGCGCGCTCCTCATGAGGGCGGGCTTCCTACAACGGGGCTCACGGCAGGGCCACGGACGCCACACCTTTCTCACTCGGCGAGCGGCACCACGAGGCGAACTTGGGTGCCCGGCCCGTCGTCGCTGCCGATGTCGAGATCTCCGCCCCAAGCCTGCGCACACATCCGCGCATGGGTCAGGCCCAGGCCCCACTGGACACGCACGCCGGCGGTCGTGAACCATGCGTCGAGCGCTTGCTCTCGGGCCGGCCCACGAAGGCCACTGCCATCATCTCGAACCTCGATGACTGCGGCATTGTCGGCTACTCTGGATGCGCGGACTTCCACGTGCTTGGCACCGGCCTCCACCGCGTTGCGGAAGAGGTCCAGGAGCATCCGGGTGAGCTCTGTCCGCTCGGCAACCACGGGGGGCAGGGCCGCGTCGATCTGCCAGAGCACCCCAAGCGTGGGGAACTCGGCCTCGACCTTGGGATCCACCAAGCTGGGGACGGTCGCCATGTCGAGGGCATCCGGGGCCCGCACCAGGGTGGTCCCCATCGCGGACAGGCGCTCCACCAGGGACCGACCCCGCAGGCCCGCCGACAAGCTGTCGTCGAGGCACTCCAGCGCGAATTCGGTCTCCAGGCACTCGTCGACGAGGTCTTCTCGGACCAGCATCGTGCCGTTGCGCTGAACGGCAGCGAGGTTGCGGTACTCGTGGCCACTCTTTTGCAAGGCCTCGGCCACCGTGACAGTTGCCCGTTGGCGCTTCTGGGAAGCCCACCAGCCCCCCAGCGCGTACAGCTCTCGCTCGGTCAGGACTTGGCTCGGTCCGACGACCAAGACGCTGCCATCCACCAATGTCACGGCGGTCGACAAGTCCACCGGACCACCGCACTGGGCGATGCTCTCACCGGTGGCAGTCTCCAGCCGAACCCCGGTCATGCTCGTCTGTTGAAGCAGCTGCTCCAACAGCTCCACCGCACCGGCCGTCACTGACAGTCGTCCGAGAATGGACGTGATGACTTGATCCCCAGTGGATGCGGTCGCCGAAGAATGTGCTCGTGCAGGTGTCACGATGGCTCCAGAAGCCCAGCACAACTTAGGCTGGGGCTCAACCCTCGTTGCGGAACACCACGCCGCAAACATGAGGGCCGGCAGGGCCACCCTCGGCCTGAAGGGAGACTGGACTGGCACCCCAATTTGCTGACAGACCCGTTCGCCGGGCCCTCTTGGTGTCCCTCGTCTCACTGGGCGTGGGCGGCGGCCTGCTGTGGCGAGACTGGCAGGCACAGGTGGCCGACGAAGCGATGGCCCTCGAAGCGGTGGCCGCAGAGGCCGCGGCAGGGGTCGACAGCGCGCTGCACCACCGCATTCAGGGCCCGCAAGACGCGTCGGGTCCCGAGTTTGGGGCCATCCAGCGCCACCTCCGGCACGTGAAGGGCCAGCGCGGCATCGACTCGCCGATCTACACGTTGCGCCGAGCGGACGACGGCACCCGCTTTGTGGTGATGACCAATGAAGAGCCCTTCATCGGAGATCGCTACGGGCTGCGCCCCGAGATGGAAGCGGTGTTTGCCCAGGGTGGCCGGGGTCAGACAGGCCTCTACAGCGATGAACACGGCGCGTGGATCAGTGGCTATGCGGCGGTGGTGGGGCCCGACGGGACCGTGGACGCGCTGGTGTGTGTGGACCGACCGTCGGCGGACCTCGTGGCGTTGCGGCGCCGCGGTGGGCTGATGGTCGCGCTGGTCGCGCTCTTGCTCGGTGCTGCGGCCGCCCTCCCCTGGCCCAGCATGCTGACCAGCTCCGGGTTCGGACGCCCCGTCGCTGGCCTGCGCCAATCTCTGGCGGTGCGCATCGGTGTGGCGGGCGCGCTGGCGGTGCTGTTGGCCGCGACGGTCACCGGACTGCTGGAGCACTCCGCCGCGCGCGCCGAGCTGCTGAGCCACCTGGCCGGTGAGCTTCGCACGGTGGTGGCGGTCGCAGCGCCGGGCATCGATGTCGCCTTGCACGAGGCGGTGGTGCGCAATCCCGACCCAGAGTCGCCGGCGTTTGTGAAGCTCCAGCGGCGGCTGCGCCAGGTGCAGGAAGGCGCGCAGCTCCACTCCCCGGTCTACACCCTTCGCAGAGACGGCGGGCTGGCGCGCTTTGTGGTGATGACCAACGAAGAACCCTTCATAGGGGACCCCAACGAGCTTCGTCCGGGTGTCGCCCAGACCTTTGAGGATGCCGAGGCTCGGAGCGAGGGACCATACGTCGACGCACACGGGACCTGGATCAGCGCATGGGCCCCCATCCGAAGTGACGATGGCTCGGTGGTGGCGGTGCTCCAAGCGGACCACGAGATTGGCGCGTTGATCGTGGCTCTGGAGAACCGCCTGATCGGGCGATCGCTGTTTGGGCTGCTGGGTGTGCTGGTGGCCTTCCTGGCCGCTTGGGCCATGGCCCGAGGCATCGCACTGCCGGTGCGCCGGGTGGCGGACGCCGCACGACAAGTCGGCGAGGGCCAGCTGGACGTGCACCTTCCGGAGGATCGCGAGGACGAAGTGGGCGACCTCGCGCGGGCCGTCAACCGCATGAGCCGGGGCCTCAAGGAGCGGGAACAGCTCAAGGACATGTTCGGCAAGTACATGGCGGTGCAGGTGGTGCAGGAGCTGATGGGCCGCGGGGAGCTGCGGCTGGAGGGGGAGCTGCGAGAGCTCAGCGTGCTGATCACCGACATCCGTGGCTACACGGCGCTCACCGAACAGCTCGGCGCGGCTGAAGTCGTGGCCCTGCTCAACGAGTACTTCGCCATCCTGGTCGAAGTGGTGATCGAGCACGACGGCGTCATCGACAAGTTCATGGGCGACGCCATGCTGTGTTGGTTTGGTGCACCGATGCCCGTGGAGGACCACGCAGCCCGGGCCGTCTCGGCCGCGGTCGCTATGCAGGAGCGCACAGCCGACTGGAACCGGCAGAGAGTGGCCGATGGCTTGGCACCGGTCGCGACCGGCATCGGCATTGCTGCGGGCAAGGTGGTTGTGGGCAACATCGGGTCGCCCAAGCGCCTGGAATACACCGCCATCGGGGACGCCGTGAACCTCGCCAGCCGCTTGTGCAGCAAGGCGGGGGCCGGCGAGGTCCTGGTCTCGGACAACGTGCGGGCGGGCGCCACGGGACAAGCCGGCTTCATCGAGCTGGGACTCATTGACGTCAAAGGGCTCGCGGAGCCGGTGGCCGTGCACACGCTGAACTGTCACGTGGTCTCTCAGCCGTAGCGCGCGGTGCAGGCCCCCCAAGACGACAAGAGGCCAGGCACTGGGCCTGGCCTCGTCGAAGGCAGCAGCGACGGGATCAGCCGCGCTTCTTGCCGCCCTTCTTCTTGTTCTTGTTCTTCTTCTTCGGGTTCTTCGCCACGAAGTCGCCGAAGTACGCCGTGAACTCAAGCCCAATCGCGAAGTACTGGACGGGGTTGAGCCCGGAGTTCAGCGCAAACTCCGTGTCGCTGTCGACATGGAGGGTCTGGCGATAGGCGAAGGGAATCTGGGTGTAGAGCGACACCTCGTAGGCTTGCTTCTTCGCCTTGTAGTAGGCGCCAGTGTGCAAGCGGGCGATGTAGTTGCCCAGGTTGTAGTAGCTGTCGTCCGTCGCCGACGAGTACTTCATCCGGCCCATGCCGAGCCCGCCGCCCGCGAACACGAACATGCCGCTGCCACCAAAGAGGATCTTGTCCGCTTCGATGTTCACGTTCCAAGCGGAGTAGTTCTTGCCCATACCGATGTTGGGCCGAAGGCCAATGCGCACGTCGTCGGTGAAGTAGATGACACCCTTGGCGCCCAGCTGGAAGTCGCCCTGAACGCCGGGGTACATCTCTTCTTTGAGCTTGCCCTTGTCGTCGGCGTAGGTGTTCCCAATGGCGGTGCCTTCAACCTCATCGCCCCAGTCCGCAAACTTGGAGCGGGAGTTGGGGATGGATGGGGGGAAGACTTGGGTGCCGATGGACGGCCCCACTCCCCACATGTTGGGGCCACTTTTTGCTGCCTCGGCGTCTGTGGAGCCGGCAAGGGCAGCAAGGAGAAGGAAACTGGTCATCGGTTCTCCGTCGTGCCATCGCTCGATGGCTCAGATGGTGCAGGTTCACTCGGGCTCGTCGCAGGCAGTCCTGGACGGTCGTGACGGATGATCACGGGCTCGATGATGCCCTGACGCCGCATCCGCGGCGAAACTTCAATTCTTAGGTCAATCCCGGACTCAACGGAGAACCGCTGGCCCGAGAACGAGTACTCGCCCCGGGGGAGCATGCCGACGAACAAGCCGTCGTCTTCCACCGAGCGCGCGGCCGCTTCGACAGCTTTGCGTTGGTTCGGATCGAACGGCATGGTGGCGGGCTCGAGGGTGGTGGACCGCGGGGGCACACTCACCAGCTCGACGCGGGCGTAGTTGTTGTCGATGTCCCACAGCCAGTCGACAACTTCACGGGTGCCATGAAGTCGGGCGGCTTCTTTGAGTCGAGCGCGCACCGTCAACACGTCGCCAAGCTCGCGCGCCGCATATGCGCCGGTCAGGTAGTCCTTCTCGGTGAGGGGGACATCCAGGCGCACCAGCTTATGGAAGGTCTTGTCGACCCCCGCCCAGATCTGGCGCTGGCTCAGGCGCTCCATCTCATCAGAGAGGCGCGCATGCTCCGCTTCACGGGTCTTGCGGTCGGGTTCTGTGCCGGCCGAGGCGACCGAAGGCAGCAGCGCCGAGACCGCTGGAACACCGATCAGGCTGAGGCCAATCGCCACAGCCATCGACCGCCAAGCGGCACCACAAGCATGGCCACGCAGCGAGCGAGCGAGAGCAGGCCCACCGTTGGCAAGGGGCGACGCCGGTCGAGCCATCGACCGCAGTTTGGCATGTCCAGATTGCATTGCACCCGCTGGGCAGTTCGTCGTGCAGCCTAATGGATTGGGCCATCCTAACAACCCGCCACCCCTGCAAGCCCGCGACGCGCCGGACCCCGTCCTGACCCTGTGCACGGGGTGTCCGAGGCGCCAGCGCGCATGGCCCCGGTGTAGTGCTGCCGTTAGGCGGCCTCGGTGAAACCGTACCGTGTCAACTACCGCGATGCTCTGGCCCATGGGGTCGTCGCGAGCGTCGTGCTCCCTGGCGATGGAACACCCGTTCCACCGCAGGTTCTCGACATGCTTCCGCCGGTCGAGCGCGAAGTCGCCGCGTCGATGCGCGGGTTCCGACAAGAGAGCTACGTCGGGGGTCGTCTGGCCGCCGGCGCTGCGCTCGGCTTGCTTGGACTGCCGCGCACGCCCGTCACCATGGGGCCCCGAGGCGAGCCGATTCCCCCCCGCGGGGTCAGCCTCTCGATTTCCCACAAGCGGCACATGGCGGTGGCACTGGCGGCACGGTGCGATCACGGGGTGGTTGGGGTGGACCTCGAAGATCTTGAGCCATCCCGCATGGCCATCGCGTCCCGCATCCTGCAACCGTGTGAGCTCGAAGAGGTCTTGGCCCTTCCCGAAGAGCGCCAGTGGACGGCGACCGTGGTGCGCTTCGCCATCAAAGAAGCCATCTACAAGGCGCTCGCTCCCCGGCTCGGCCGCTACATGGGCTTTGACGAAGCCATCGTGGTGGTGGACATGGACGGCACGGCTGAGGTCACGATGAGCCTCACCGAAGGCACGCCGCCGGTCTCGATTGAGGCGCGCTATGGCTGGTTGTTTGGGGCGGTGCTGGCGACGGTTCGGGCCAAGTGGCCGGACGCCTAAAGCGCCAGTCGTCGGGGACAGTCCCCCGAAGATCGATGGCGGTGCACTGCGCTTCCCTGGTCGCCACCTGACGCACCGCGCGGTCCTGTGGTAGTCAGGAGCCTTGCTGGGGAACGGTTCGTGCGCGCAGGCCAGCCCCTGCCGCGTTGCCCGCAATCTCTATCGGACGATGTGCAGTCCACTCGAGCGCCCCCACTCTGAGGGGCGATGACACCAGGCAGCGAGGACGAGATGGGGGAAGGCGCCGAGCCCACGGCCCAGCAGCTCTTCAAGCAGTGGCAGTCCGGAGACCCTCGGGCCGGACAAGCCATGGCCCAGAAGTTCACGGACTGGTTCTATGCCATCACCGCAGTGCGCCTCGGCGACGCTGCGGGCAGGCCGCCCCTTGAGCGGGCATGCCAGACCTTCGCTCAGGGCATCACGGGTGTCGCTCGCTCCGGCGAGCTGGTCCCCTGGGCCCACAGCCTCGTGCTCAATGAGATTGAGTCGGCCGGTGGTCGCATCGAAGGCGGCGACTTCCCGAACGCACTGACCGGCAACAGGGCGCCGTCGCTGCTGCTTCGCCGTGCCCGCAAGCTGCTGACTGAGCCGCAAGTGGAGCTGCTGGCACTGACCTTCGACGAGCGTGTCCCGCTGGCCAAGCTGGAAGCCCGCGCCGAAGCACTGGGCGGGTGGCCCCACGCCATCTTGGACGCGCGGTACGCGTTGAAGCGTGCCCTGCGCAAGTCGGAGGGCGTCAACTTCGCCGTGGCACCCGAAGCGCCGGATCTAGACCGGGCCCCGCTGCCGCTCTACGAAGCCTGCCGCATGGCCTCCGGGGCCGAAGAGGGCAGCTTCGAACAGTGGCTGTTGACGGACCTCGACCTCTGCCGCGACGTGGCGGAGTTTGCGACCTTCTCCCACGCACTGCGCACCGGCATCTACAGCGAGGCCGCCGAAGCGCCCGCGCCGTCCTCGGCCCCCAAGCGCGCGGCCCCAGCGTCGTCGACACCCCGCGCCGAGCCCGCCCCAGACGACAGCCCGCTCGGGCCTGTTGTGGACGAGCGCCCTCCCCCGCCACGGGCGATGATGGGCTTGGTGGTCGGTGGCGTGTTGTTCGTGTTGGCCATCATTGTCGCGGTGCTCCAGGGCTACCTGGGCTGAGCCGGTGCGGACGGCCATCGGCCTGTCGGCTATGGGGCCGGTCGCCCTGCTCAGGGGCCGGGCGCTCAAGTCCGTCCGACAAACGCCAGGATGGCCCCATGACCAACGATCTCACTGCCGGGTGGAACTTCGATCTCGACACCATGCGGCAGCTTCGGCTGGAAGCCGCGGGTCGTGCCCTGGCCGGCATGGATCCGTTCCGCGCGCTGTCCGAGGCTGAGGAGCTGCTCCAACGCCACCCGGGCGACATTGCGGCACTTCGCCTTGCAGGTGCGGCCGCGCTGTCCTTGGGCAATGGTGACATGGCGACGGCTGCGCTGGATCCGGTGGTTGCAGCGGCCCCCGACGACGCCAGTGCGTGGGTGCAGCTGGGCTGGGCACGATTCCTCGGTGGCGACATCCAGGGCGCTGTGTTTGCGCTGGGGGAGGCCACGCGCATCGGGCCGGCGGATGCGGACGCCTGGTATCGGCTGTCGGTCGCAGCGCAGTGGCTGGACGCTGCAGCGGGCGCGGCGGCGGCACTGAAGGCCGCTGAGCTCGACGGTGACGCATTTCCGCTCGCCCCCGAGTGGGCAGAAGCGCAGTGGCTGACCGGGCTCGAGACGGCGCTGTCGCACCTGGAATCAGAAGCGGGCGAATTCTACGAGAGCGTGCCCGTGCTCTGGAAGGCGCGGCCCGAGATCGAGATGTTGTCGCGCACCCAACCGGCACATCCGCCCTTGGTCTTCGCGCTGGCATCCGCCGAGCCCCCCGAAGCCGCGGACCTGATCGAGAGCAACGGTCAGCTGGTCGATCTCACTGAGGTGGCCCGGCGCCCAGAAGCCGTGTGGCTGTTCCGGGAAAACATCGGGCGCGTGCCGGCCTCGGCCGATGAGCTCGCGGACCGCATCGCCCAGGCGCTCGCCACCGAAGCGAACGCGTGGCTGGAAGCCGAGAGCATGCTCACCCAGCTGATGGAAGACACCGCCGAGACCGAGTGAGCCCGCCTACTCCCACTCGATGGTGGCCGGCGGCTTGTTGCTGATGTCGTAGGCCACCCGGTTGATGCCGCGCACCTCGTTGATGATGCGCGTGGAGATTCGCTCCAGCACCGGCCAAGGCATGTGGACCACCCGGGCGGTCATGCCGTCGGTGGAGTGCACGCACCGCACCACACAAGGTTGCTCGTAGGTGCGGGCATCCCCCATCACGCCCACGCTGCGAACGGGCAGCAGCACCACGAGGGCTTGCCAGATGGTGTCGTAGAGCCCAGCGGCCTGGATCTCTTCTTGCATGATGGTGTCGGCCTTCTGGAGGAGCGTCACCCGATCGGCGCTGACCTCACCCAAGATGCGCACCCCGAGCCCCGGGCCCGGGAAGGGGTGGCGGCCGGTGCGGGCGTGGCTCAGCCCCAGCTCGGCACCCAGCACGCGGACCTCATCCTTGAACAGCTCGCGGAGGGGCTCGATGAGCTGGAAGTCCATGTCGTCCGGCAGTCCGCCGACGTTGTGGTGGCTCTTGATGGTGGCGCTCGGCCCCTTGAACGAGACCGACTCGATGACGTCCGGGTAGAGGGTGCCCTGGGCCAGCCACCTTACCGCACCGTGGCTGTCTTGCAGGCGGCGGGCCTCGGCCTCAAACACCCGAATGAAGACCTCTCCGATGATGTGGCGCTTGCGCTCGGGATCGGTCTCGCCCTTGAGTGCCGTGAGAAAGCGCTCTCCTGCGTCCACGACGGTGAGGTCCAGCTCGCTGAACTCGGCAGCGACGCTGTCCCGCTCGCCGGCCCGCAACAAGCCATTGTCCACAAAGACGCAGTGCAGCTGGTCACCGATGGCCCGGTGCAACAGCGCCGCAGCGACGGCAGAGTCCACGCCGCCCGAGAGCCCGCACAGCACGTGATCCGGGCCGACCTTCTCGCGGATCAGGCTGACCTGTTCTTCGATGAAGGAGCCCATGGACCAGTCGCAGGCCGCGCCACACATGTCATGGAGGAAGCTGCCGATGAGCGCCTTGCCATGCTCGGTGTGGGTGACTTCGGGATGGAACTGGATGCCGACCTGCAGGCCATCCTCACGGACCATGGCGGCCACGGGACAGTTCTCGGATCTCGCGGAGACCCGCCACCCGGAGGGCGCCACTTCGACGTGGTCGCCGTGGCTCATCCAGACGGTGCTGGTCGCGGGCATCGCACGAACCGGTGCCGACTCGTCCAAGACCTCCAGGACCGCGGGACCGTACTCTCGACGATCGGCTCGGCAGACCTCACCGCCGCTGTGGCGCGCGAGCAGCTGCATGCCGTAGCAGATGCCCAGTACCGGCAGCCCCAGATCGAGCCAGCGCTCGTCGAAAGGAGGCGCGTCAGCGTCATTGACCGACGACGGCCCGCCCGACAGGATCAGCCCGACGAGGCCAGGATCCAGCGCATTGGGTGTTGGGGGAAGCTCCGTGCACGGGCGGATCTCGCAGTAGACGCCGTGCTCTCGCACCCGTCGGGCAATCAGCTGAGTGAACTGGGACCCAAAGTCCAGAATCAGGACGGTCTCGTGGCCAGCGCGCATGGTTCCCTCCGGGGGGCCGCCCGTAGCATGTGGCCACAGTCCCATCGGTGCGGGATATGGGACGCCTCTGCAACGGTTGTGTACGTCGGCGGCATGCCTCATGACCTCGGCCTCCAGCAGACAACGACCCCGACCGGAGTGGGCGCGAATGCGGGTGTTTGAAGCAGCAGCCGCAGCCATTCGCGACGGCCAGTCCGCCGCCTTGGTCACCGTCACCGGCCGGGGAGGCTCAGCCCCTCGCAGGCCCGGCGCCCGCATGCTGGTCTACGACACTGGCGACATTGTCGGCACGGTCGGTGGCGGCGCCTTCGAACACCGGTGCCAGCAGGTGGCCCTTGAGACCTTGCGCACGGGCTTGCCGCAGCGCCTCGCCCTCAACCTCACCCGCGATCTGGGCATGTGCTGCGGAGGTGCAATGGAAGCATTCGTGGAGCCCCTCAGGCGACGTCCCCGGCTGGTGATCTACGGGGCCGGCCACGTGGGCCAAGCGGTGGCCCAGATGGCGCTGACGCTGGACTGGCACTTGGTCGTGGTCGACGAGCGGGATGAGCTCAACACGACCGCCCGCCTCCCCTCCCCCATCGACCGCCGCGTCGTGGACCCCCGTCGTGTGCTGTCCAGCTTGCCGACCACCGCCATGCACTTGGTGGTGACCCACGACCACGCCCTCGACCAGGACATCGTCGAAGCGCTGCTCGCTCAGGGTGTCGACTGGCTGGGCATGATCGGAAGCCGCGCGAAGGCCACACGGTTCTTTTTGCGCTTTCGGGCTGCGGGCATGGACCCCGCACTGTTCCCGCGTCTGATCTGTCCGGTGGGCCTCGATCTGGGCGCCACCGAGCCCGGAGAGATCGCGGTGAGTGTGTTGGCCCAGCTTGTGCAACATGTCCGTGGGAGCGTGGGCGACGCCCCCGCGCTGGCCGCATGCCCCCTGCCCATTCGGGACGGACCGAGCACAGAACCGACCTCCTGAAGCAGGAAGAGCGACGCCGAAGCGCCGCTCTGTCCATCGCGGGAGGCCCGCTCTACATGATGCGGAACCGGAAGAAGGTCTCGCCGATGATGATCTCTTCACCACCGAACAGGCGCCGCTCGGTGATCAGCTCGCCGTTCACCAGCGTGCCGTTCGAGGACTTGTTGTCTTCGATGTAGAAGAAGCCGCCGCGCTTGAAGAGTCGGCAATGGAAGCGAGAGACCTTGGAGTCGTTCTTGATCTGGATGTCGTTGTCCCGACCGCGACCGATGGTCAGCTTGTCCGCAGCGAAGGGGTAGATCTGCTCGTCGGGGGTGCCCTCTTGGTAGAGGAGCAGCGCCCGGCGGGAGTCGTCCCCGTCTTCTTCTTCTTCGCTGGCCACGTCGTCCGCAGCGGAGTCCAGGGCAGCGTCGAGATCGATGCCGATCTCGTCGCCCATGTCCTCACCCATGTCCTCATCGAGCCCGTCGTCGCCTTCAGCTTCGATGGCCTCGCTCTCATCCTCGTTGTCGGTGTGGGCCGACAGATCGACCTCAACATCGATGTCGATGCCACCGTCGTCACCCTCGCCGTCGTCCATCTCGACCGCGAAGTCAATGTCACCGTCGCCGGCTTCAATCGCTTCGTTTTCGTCCCCGTCGGCGACGATGATCTCGTCACTCTGGAACACGTCGGAGAGGTCTTCGGTGATGCTGGTCACCGTGGCGTGCTGGCCCGGGTTGCCTTCGGGGGAGTCAAGGACCACCGGCTCGTCATTGAGCTCAGGCTCGTCGGCCTCGGGCTCTTCGACAGCAGGCGCCACATCGGCGCGCCCGTCCGGCTGGTCCGCTTCGTCCGCAAGCTCAACCCAGCGGTCAAGTGCGGCCTGAAGCTCATCGAGCTCGGCGTCCAGCTCTTCCAGCTCGCCGTTGGCTTCGTCGAGGCCAGCGCGAAGATCGCGGCTCTCATCCTCAAAGTCTTCATCGCTGAGCTCGCCGATGGCCTGACGGAGGGTGAGCTCCTCCATCTGCTCGTCCGAGTTGGCCTTGCGCCCATTGATCTCGACCTTGGCGGCGTCGATCTCGGCGATCCGGCCCTCAATGTCGGGGACGATGGGGAGGATGTCATCCGCGACAGCCGATGCCTTCACCGAGTGATCGAGAACCACTTTCTCGATGATCGAAGATGAAAAGCGCTCCGCTTGCTTCAGAGCACGGCGGATGTATTCCCTGTGCTGTGAGTAGGAGTCCACATGGGAGTTGAAGGTGGACAACCGAGCTTTGATATCCATTCCGATGAACTCCTCGACGATGGCTGCGATGGCAGGGGCCGAAAATCACGCAGTGGTAGGCGTCCGAACCGAATGCACCGTGGCGATAGAGGCGAGCAGAAGGAGCGCCTGGAGCCGACCAGCCATTCAGATCGAAGATCCAAAAGCAGAATGCGCGGTCCGCTATCACCGTTGACTCGATGACGCCGTGCCCGCGGGGCTGCCGAACCGGGAAAAGCTGCAATCTATGGGAATTGCGAGTGCGGCTTTTGACCGAGAAGCCGCACCTCGCGCGCCGCCCGATCGCTCCCAGAGCTTTGGCTTGATAGTAGGGGGATGGTTTGCCTGTCAACCTTGGTGCACGGCCCACCGCACCCCCACGAGATCAACGACCGGTGGGGGGGGGCAGGGCCAAGCGCGCGCGCCGCCGTCGGGCGACCCGTGCCGAAGATCCGGCGGCCGCTCCTCGAATCAGCCCGTCCACGGCCAGCACCGGCAGGGCCGCGCCCCAGCTCTGTTCGCCGAACAGTGCCCAGCTTGCCACACCAACCAGCGCGAGGTCCACGGCGGCCCAACGCGCTGCCGTCCCCCACTCGCCCAGCGCGGCATGCCCGGCGCCAGACCACCCGATGGACGCGGCAACCACCACCCCAGGATGGGGGTGCGGCGGTGGGTTGGCACGCCAGGCCAGCTCGGCGGCCAGGACCTCAGCATGCTCTTTGCGCAAGGTCTCCACGGGCACCGACACCCCACCGCGCCAGACCTCGACCACATCGGCCAGCGCAATGGTCTGGCGACCGCCCTCCCCCGTCAGGACCAGCCCGCTGGCTGTGGCCGTGTCAAACCAGCCGGCCATCCGGTCGCCGTCCTGGGTCAACAGCACCAGCGGCTCCCCCGACTCCAGCGCAGCCGCAGCCCCAGGCGCCAAGCACGCGACGGTGACCAGCGCGGCCCGCATCCCTCGGGCCCACCCCGCCCGGCGCGACGAGGCCCGTGGGGTGGTTGGCCAGGACACACCACAGCTCACAGGTAGCCTTCGCCAGACCCCGGTCGGGCCAGGTTGCCGAAGAGCGTGTACTCGCCCTGAAAGGACAAGGCGACCGTCCCCGTGGAGCCGTTCCGCTGCTTGGCAACGATGACGTCGGCTTCCCCCGGTCGGGTGGTCGTTTCCTCGTTGTAGTACTCGTCCCGGTAGATAAACATAATGATATCAGCATCTTGCTCGATAGCGCCGGACTCGCGGAGGTCGGACATCTGAGGGATGCGTGGGTTTCGGTTCTCGACCGCGCGGTTGAGCTGGCTCAGCCCGATGACCGTGACGTCCAGCTCTTTGGCCAGGCCCTTGAGGCCGCGGGAGGACTCACTGACCTGTTCCTGCCGGGAGACCCGGGGGTCGCCAGACATCAGGCCGATGTAGTCGATCACAATGAGCGACAGGTCTTTGTGGCGGGCCTTGAGGCGACGGGCCTTGCTGCGCACCATGGTGATGGACTGGCCCGGGGTGTCGTCGATGTAGACCGGCAACCGGTACAGCGCGTCGGCCGCATCGGTGAGCGCGGGCCAGTCCCGGTCCTTGGACAAGCGGCCGGTTCGCACGTTGCCGGCGTTGACCTTGGCGTGGGCCACCAGCATCCGGGTCACAAGCTGGCCCCGGCTCATCTCGAGGGAGAAGATGCCGACCCCATGGCCCTGCAGTGCCACACTGCGCGCGATGTTCAGCGCCAGCGCTGTCTTTCCCATGGCCGGCCGCGCGGCCAGGATGATCAGGTCGGTCTTGTGCAGGCCCGCGAGGATCTTGTCCAGGTCGAGCAAGCCCGTCGAGATGCCCGTGACCTCGCCGGAGTTCTCGGACAGCTGCTGAATGCGGAGGAACTCAGTGTCCACCACCTCCGACATCACCGCCCAGTCGCTGCTGTTGCCCTGCTGACCGATCTTGAAGATGGTCGACTCGGCAAACTCCACCAGCTCGGGCACGTCCTTCTCGCCGCCGAGGGTCTCGTTGACGATGGACTGGGCACCCTCGACCAACCGGCGAGCGATGGCACGGTCGCGCACGATCCCCGCGTAGTACGCGAGGTTCTGGGTGCTCGGGACCGCGTCCACCAGGCTGCTGACGTAAGCGATGCCACCGAAGCGCTCGCCGCCATCATCGCCGCGGCTGATGGCCTCCACAACCGAGACCATCTCGATCGGATGGCCCTTGTCGTTCATGCTCACCATGAGCTCGTACAGCCGCTGGTGGGTCTCCCTATAAAAATCCTCAGCCTTCACCGCTTCCTGAACTTCGGCGAGCCGGTTGGGGTCCAGCATGAGCCCGCCCAGCACGGCACGCTCGGACTCTGGACTGCGCGGTAGGGGTCGACCTGGGTCCACTTGCCCTCCCATAGGGTTCGCCAGCACCGACGCCGGCAGGCATCCACCCTCTACACGGCAAAGCCCCCAGCACGCCACTCGGCGTGACTGGGGGCCAGTCGGGAACAGCGATGCGAGTCACCGCTGGGTGACGTACACCGTGAGGTTGGCTTCCACGTCGGCGTGGAGCTTGACCTTGACCGACTTCACACCGAGGCTGCGGATGGGCTCCGCAATCTCGATCTGGCGCTTCTCGACTTCGAAGCCGTCCGCAAGCAGTGCTTCCACCACATCGCGGGCCGTCACCGAGCCAAAGAGCTTGTTGTCTTCGCCAGCTTCCTTCGTGATCGTGATGCCGTGGGCGCTGATGCGCTCGGCGAGCTCCTTGGCAGCAGCAGTGAGCTTCGCCGCGCGGGCAGCAGCAACTCGCTTCTGGTGCTCAAGACGCTTCACGTTCCGGTCGTCGGCACCGACCGCGAGGCCGTTGGGGACGAGGAAGTTGCGGGCGTAGCCGTCCTTGACGCGGACGATGTCACCGGTCTTGCCGAGGTTATCGACGTTTTCCTGGAGGATGACGCGCATGGGTCACTCCGTAACAGTAGGGTTTGGGTGAGGACCAGATCGGAGGGGCGGTCGCCGAGACCCCGCAGGACGGGGCGCGACTGGCGCGGGCAAGACCGCAGCGCCTCCGGTCGGGCTCAGTCGTCGGTATTGGAGTTGCTGCTGTCGTCGTCGGAGGAGGACTCCATGTCCCCGTCGATCGACATGCCCTCAACACCGCCGGCCTGGCCGTCAGCATTCTCGAAGCGCACGGGGCTCGGGGAGCCAATGCGATCGGAGGGGGTCGGGCGACGGCCCCGGCGGTCCATGCGGCGGTCATCGTCCACCGAGGAGGTCGCGCGGGAGATGCGGCGCTTCTGGGCCTGGATGGCCATGGGCACGCGCTCGTCGAAGTCGACGTTGTCCTCGAGACGCACCGTGAGGTAGCGCACGATGTTGAACTCGATGCGCACGATGCGCTCAAGCTCGGACGGCGCATCCGGGGGCGTGACGTGGTTCATGTAGATGTACCGGCCGTACTCGGCCTTCTCGATCGGGTACGCGAGCTTCCGCTTGCCCCAATCTTCGAACACCATCACCTTGCCGCCGCGGGTCTCAATGACCTCCTGGAGGCGGGTGCGGAGGCGGGTGACTTCTTCTTCGTCAGCATCCGCACGGATGATGAATGTGCTCTCGTAGTCGTGGGTAATCATGGGAAGGTATTCCTCCACTCGGTCGTGACGGAGCGCCCGGAGTGTGCACAAGGCATTGGGTTGGGCGCCCGCGGAGGGAAGGCGGCCCCGGTTGAAATGGGACCGCCAGAAACAGATGGCGGCGGCGACTAACCGGTTTTCGGTCAGCCGCCGCCGCCAATGCGAACGGAATCAGAAGGTGATGAGGCCGTGGTACTCCGCCAGCAGCGGCGCAATGACCAGAGCAACAACGCTCATCAGCTTCACAAGGATGTTCAGCGACGGGCCTGCGGTGTCCTTGAAGGGGTCACCCACGGTGTCGCCGACGACAGCTGCGGAGTGAGCCTCTGAGCCCTTCTCGTGCACTTCGCCGTTGTCCATCTTGAAGCCACCGCCCTCGAATGACTTCTTCGCGTTGTCCCATGCGCCACCCGCATTGGACATGAAGATGGCCATCAACACGCCAGAGACGGTGACACCAGCGAGCAAGCCACCGAGGGGCTCAGCGCCGAAGCCGAAGCCGACCACCACGGGGGTGATCACCGCCATCGCGCCCGGTGCAACCATCTTCTTGATGGCCGCGGTGGTCGAGATGTCGACGCACCGTGCGGTGTCCGGCTTGGCCGTGCCTTCCAGCAGGCCAGGGATCTCCCGGAACTGCCGGCGAACCTCGGTGATCATCTCCATTGCCGCTTCGCCCACGGCCTTCATGGCCATGGAGCTGAAGAGGAACGGCAGCATGCCGCCGATGAAGATGCCCGCCATGACTTCCGGCTTGGACAGGTCGATGCTGCCGATCTTGGCCTGCTGCATGAAGGCAGCAAACAGAGCGAGTGCCGTCATGGCCGCAGAGCCGATGGCGAAGCCCTTGCCGATGGCAGCCGTGGTGTTGCCCACCGCGTCCAGCTTGTCGGTGCGCTCACGGACTTCAGGGGCCTGATGGGACATCTCGGCGATGCCGCCGGCGTTGTCCGCAATCGGGCCGTATGCGTCCACCGCGAGCTGGATGCCCGTTGTGGAGAGCATGCCGAGAGCCGCGATGGCGACGCCGTAGAGACCCGCGGTGACATTGGCCACAACCACACCGACGGCGATCACGATGATCGGCAGGGCGGTGGACTGCATGCCGACACCGAGGCCCGCGATGATGTTGGTCGCGGAGCCCGTGCGGGACTGGTTGGCGATGGAGTCCACAGGGGGCTTGCCCATCGAGCAGTAGTAGGACGTGATCAGGCCGACCAGCACGCCGACCGCGAGGCCAACGACCGTTGCGACACCAACCTGCCACCAGAGCACCACGTTGGTCGTGATCACACGCTCACCAGTGGCCGACAGCTCCATCATCGCCGTGCCGCCCTCGGGCCACAGGAACTTGGCCAAACCGAAGGTGCACGCTGCCATGACGCCCGCAGCGCCGAAA
The DNA here is from genome assembly GCA_942491145.1 of Myxococcota bacterium. Lineage (GTDB taxonomy): Bacteria > Myxococcota_A > UBA796 > UBA796 > UBA2385 > CAXQUZ01. The sequence continues at coordinate 154,228 of CALOBC010000010.1, forward strand.
GCACCGAAGTCGAGCGCGTGCTGGGGGTTGCCTCCCTCCTTGGTGCGCACGAAGAACGTGCCCACGATGGAGCAGATGATGCCCGCACCAGCAATGGTCATCGGAAGGACAACCGCGCCCATGTGGCCTTCACCGGTGGCCTTGAAGCTGAACGACAGCACCATCGCACCGATGATTGCGCCGACGTAGGACTCGAAGAGATCCGCGCCCATGCCGGCCACGTCGCCCACGTTGTCGCCCACGTTGTCGGCGATGACGGCGGGGTTGCGGGGGTCGTCCTCGGGAAGACCAGCCTCGACCTTGCCGACGAGGTCAGCGCCGACGTCAGCAGCCTTCGTGTAGATGCCGCCACCGACGCGTGCGAACAGCGCGATGCTGGACGCACCCATCGAGAAGCCGGTGATGGCGTTCAGCGCAGTGGGGAGTCCCTGCTCGGGGTCCATGCCGAACTTAGAGGTGAAGGCCATCCAGAGCAGGCTGAGGCCGAGAATGGCCAGACCGACGACGCTCATGCCCATGACTGCGCCACCCGAGAACGCGACGTCGAGGGCTTCGGAGAGCCCCTTCTTGGCAGCCTGGGTGGTGCGGACGTTGGCATCGGTGGCGATGCGCATGCCGACGAAGCCAGCCAGGGCCGATGCCGACGCGCCGACAACGAATGCCACAGCGATGAGGGGGCTCTGGTTGGTGCCGTTCATGTTGGCGATGGCCAACAGGATCGCGACGCCCACGACGAAGAAGGAGAGGACCTTGTACTCCCGTGCCAGGAAGGCCATTGCGCCCTCCTGAATCTGGGCAGCAATTTCCCGCATGTCTTCAGTGCCTGCGTCCTGTTTGCGGACCCAGGAAGCCTTCCAGAAGGCATAGATCAAAGCCAGCACGCCAGTGGCGGGCACAGCCAATCCAAGCCATCCGGGGATATCCGGACTCATTGATTCTCCTACCGGTGCCCGCTCAGGCTCCGGACTCGTTGACAGTGGTGGAACAGTTGATGGGAGGGGTTGGGGTCGGCGAGGCAGCCTCACGCACATTGAAGCGGTTCATCGCTGCCCTGAGACCGGCAGAAAGTACCACTTCCACCGCGTCCGCTGCTCGCGAGACCACCGACGGCTGGTCTGCCCACTCCACATCCGTCCAGCCTCCCAGCACATGATCCGGGACGCTGCAGTCAGGGGGCGGCCGGCCAATGCCCACACGAACCCGGGAATAGTCCGGGCCCAAGTGGGCATGGATGTCACGAAGTCCGTTGTGCCCGCCATGCCCTCCGCGCGCTTTGCACTTCACCACCCGAAAGTCGAGATCCAGGTCGTCATGGACAACCAACAGATGCTCGCAGGGTAGCTGGTAGAGCTTGGCGAGAGAGGCCACGGGCAGGCCCGAACGGTTCATATACGACTGCGGCCGGGCAACCACGCAATGTTGTCCGGCCACAATTCCTTCGCCCACATGTGCATCGAACTGGGAGCGAGCCGCAGGGTCAATGCCCCACCGCTCACACAGCAACTCCACCACGTCGAACCCGATGTTGTGTCGAGTTCGACGGTAGCGGCGTCCGGGATTTCCGAGTCCGACAACCAGCCACACGGAGGCTCCGCTCCGCCGATCAGGCGGGGGTGGCGGGGGCCGCGGCAGTAGCGCCGCGCTTGGCAACCACGGTCACCAAGTTGTAGTCACCCTTGTGGGGGAACTCGCAGCCCTCGGGCCGCGGGAGCTCGCTCAGCCGGGTGAAGCGGCCAACGCCCAAGTCGGTGACATCCAGGTCAATCTGATCCGGAATGTCGCCAGGCTTGCAGACGACGTCGAGCGACCGACGAAGAAGCTGCAGCTTGCCACCCATGCGCACGCCTTCGGCGGTGCCCACAGTCTTGATGTTGACCGTGACGCGCACGGTCTCATCGGGGGAGACCTCGTAGAGGTCTATGTGGAACATCTCAGTGGTCAGCGGGTGGCGCTGAACATCCTTGACCAAGCAAGTGCGGCTGGTGCCGTCGAGATCGAGGGAGAGCAGCGTGTTGCGATTGCCGGTGCGACGGAAGATGGCTTCCAGCGTTGCGGGATCGATGCTGACGTGGGCCGGCTCGTTTCCACCCCGATAAATGATCGCGGGAAGAAGGCCCTTCGCCCGCAGCTTGCGTGCGGCTCCCTTGCCGAAATCAGACCGGGCTTCGCAGCTGAGCGTGACGGCGTTCATATATGGCTCCTGATGATGCGGAAAAGTGTTTCACCCCGGGGCATCTGGTGCCATCGGGGTGCGCAGTCCGGTCAATGGCGCGCGGCCGGGGGCAGGGGTGCCCTCCTCTCCTTTTCGCCTCGGACTGGAACCCCGTCAGAAGGGGCCGGCGGCAGGAGACCGTGTGCTATCGCAGTGGGCAGCGAGACAGGACGTCTGCGCTGTCGTTCAGAGTGAGATGGTGCAGCGCAGGCAGAAGTCCGTGCTGACCAACCTTGAGACCGGGCCCAAGGTCGAGATGGCGAAGTAGAAGCGGACGCAAGGAGCACCGTCTTCACCGGCGCCGCCTATTAGCGTCTGGTGCGCTGCGCCGTCAAGGACAATCCCCACAGGGAGCGGCAGACCGACCCCGACGGGCCGGAGTTGAGCGCCCCCCGTCCGGTCAGTCGAAGAGCCGGCTGACGCTGTCGTGGTGGTGAATTGCCCGGATGGCTTCTGCAAACAGACCTGAGACCGACACCGTCTGAATCTTATCGCATGCCCGCGCGGCAGCACCGGTGGGAATGGTGTCCGTCACGTAGACCCGCTCAAGCGGGCTGTCCTGGATGCGCTGGACCGCAGGCCCCGACAGGACCCCGTGCGTGGCCGTCGCGTACACGGCGTTGGCACCCGCTTCTTGGATCGCTGAAGCAGCGCGGGTCAGTGTGCCAGCGGTGTCGATCATGTCGTCCACCAAGATGGCCGTGCGCCCGCTGACATCGCCGATGATGTGCATCACCTCAGCCACGTTGGGCCCTGACCGCCGCTTGTCGATGATGGCGAGGCCACACCCAAGCCGCTTGGCAAAGGCCCGTGCTCGCTCGACGCCGCCAGCGTCGGGGGAGACCACGATTGCATCCTTCAGCGGGATGTTCCGGGCAACCGTGTCACACAGCAAAGTGGACGAGTAGAGGTTGTCCACCGGAATGTCGAAGAACCCCTGAATCTGCCCCGCGTGCAGCTCCATGGTCAAGATCCGGTCCAAGCCCGACGCGGACAACAGATCAGCCACCAGCTTCGCCGTGATCGGCACCCGAGGGTGGACCTTCCGGTCCTGCCGGGCGTAGCCATAGTACGGGACCACAGCCGTCACTCGCCCGGCGCTCGCACGCTTGCAGGCGTCCCCGAGGATCAGCAGCTCCATCAAGTGGTCATTGGCCGGAGTGCAGGTCGGCTGGACCAAGAACACGTCTCGGCCGCGCACATTGACCCCCAGCTCCACATGAATCTCCCCATCGGAGAACCTTCCCACCTCGGCTTCGTCGACCACAGTGCCCAGGTGGGCGGCGATCGCATCGGCAAGGCGAGGGTTGGCATTGCCGGTGAAGAGCTTGATGTCGGTGCCCATCAAGACGCCTCCTTGGGGTTCGTTGGCCCGCGGAGACGTGCCCCGAGGAGGGGGAAGAGCGACGGTGGTTGGGACGGCAGGACTCGAACCTGCAACGCCAAGGCCAAAACTTGGTGACTTGCCAATTAGTCGACGTCCCATCAACCGTTGCTTTCGCCGCCGACTATGGGACTCGCCGGCCGGTGGCAAGGCCCAGGGACGTCGTGTCGCAAAGTCTGTGCAGAGCAGGCTGATCCAGCGGCAATTGTCGGCGGTCGGCGGCGTCCTCGACGATCACCCTGTCCGCCCCCCTGCTCACTGCCCCGCCCCGACCATCGTGCGAATCCGCGCTTCGAGCTCCGTCATCCACTCCGCAGAGTAGCCCTCATGGCGCTCCAGCACCCGACCATCGGCCCCCACGAGGATGCTGGTCGGCATCGCAACCACATCAAACTGGCCCACCACCTTCGATGTGGGATCAAACAGGATGGGGAATGGCGGCAGGCGCCCCCCGAGGAACCGCATCGCGCTGGCCTCGTCGCGGTCCACATTCACCGCGAGCACCTCAAAGCCGGCCGGGCCCAGGGCCTCCGCGAGCCGCACGAGCTCGGGCATCTCTTTTCGACACGGCCCACACCAGCTCGCCCAGAAGTTGATCAACACCACCTTCCCTCGGAGGGTGTCCGTGTCGATCTCGCCGCCGCCGATCCGAGGCCCCGCGATCCGGGGCAGCAGCTCGCCAACCCCCACCAGTGTCGCCCCAGCTTCAGGTGCGGCCTTGGCACCAACGGCTTGGACCACCGCCGTGTCCGCGCAACAGCGGAAGCCCGTCGTGCGGTTGGCCATGTCCGGGCCAAAGGTGTCGTAGACCGCACCGCAGCTGGCCTTGTCCTTCCAGTACCAAGCGCCGCCCAGCAGCACCGCGTCGGCCTCGCTGGACCCCACCCACTCCAACAGGTTGCCGGCGAGGTCGTGGGCCCCCTCGGGCGTTCGACAGGCCGGTCGGGCGCCCGCTGGCAGGGGCCCCTGCTTCTCGCGGTCACCGGAGTCAAAGCAAAACCCCTCGCGGTAGCGGTCGCCGTAGGGGTAGGCCCGGGCCTCGAGAAAGTCGCCCAGCAGCGAGCCATCGCCATCATCATCCACCGGTGCCGCACCCTGGCACGCGGCGAGCCACTCTTCGACGGAACACAGGCGCTTTCCAGCGGCCTCACACGCGGCAGTCGCAGTCCGCCAAGACACCGTTGGCGGCGCCATTCCCGCAACGGCAACCGCCTTCCCCTCCCCGTCCAGCCCCGACTCCACTGCGTCGATCCAGAAGGGTGCTTGCAGCGACTCGATCTTCACCATGTCCACCGGGCCCGGGGGCAGCGCCCGGTCCGTCACCACCTCCCGCTCCGTCTTCAGGCGCCCGTCCGCATCGGTCTCGGCCTCACCCAGCGCATGCCGGATCGCCGCGTCGAGCACCGTCTCGCTCACGGCCCCCTTGAACATCCGCCCATTGACAAACGTACGCGGTGTTCCTGATATGTCCACATAGCCACCGTGGGAGATGTCTTCGAGGAGCTGCTCCCGGGCCCCCGGTCCATCCAGGCAGCCATTGAACGAGGTCATGTCCAGACCCATCGCTTCGGCGTGGCGCACCAGATCATCGCGGTCCAGGTGCTTCTGGTTCTTGAACAGGCGGTCGTGGTACTCCCAGAACTTGCCCTGATCATGGGCGCAGATGCTGGCCGTCGCCGCCAGACAGGCGCTGGGATGGTGCTGGCGCTTGAGCCGCGTGTTGCACGTCCGGTCCATTGGATAGTGCTTGAAGACAAAGCGCACGCGATCGCCGTACCGGTCCTTCATCTCGGCCATCGTGTGGCTGAGCCGGCGGCAGTAGCTGCACTCAAAGTCCGCAAACTCGACCACGGTCACCGCGGCCCCATGGGGTCCCCAGTTCGGGTCGAAGCGATCGACCGGCACGTCCTTCACGGTGGTGGGCAGCGTGACGAGCTGCCCCGGGCGAAGCTCCGTGCCCACGTCCGACTGCGCAGTCTGGGGGGGCTCCTCCACCGTGGCCGCGATGGCCTCCCGGTCGAGCTTGGCCGCCCAGATCACGGTGAGCTGGAACAGGAACACCATCGTGAACACACCGGTCCCGCCGGCGTAGAAGATGTCCACGCCTTCGGGAATCCGGGGCCGCCGCACCCCTGTGGCCAGCACCATCGCCAGGGCGGCCAAGTGCAAGCCGTCGAGGGTCAGGCAGAACAAGCAGTAGGCACCGACGTCAAAGACCATCGCGCCCAGCAAGAACAAGCTCACCAGGGCGTTCCAGCTCGACAAGGCCAGCAGCATTCCCCGGGCTCGCGTCGCACGCTCCGTGGCCCCTCGACCGATGACGGCAAGCACGCCCATCGCGGCATACAGGGGCACCGCCCACATGCTGATGGGCACGCCCTGAATCTCCGACCAGGAGCTGGTGTTGACGGTGTCGCAGTCAAACGAGCCGCCGGCATTGCAGCCGCTCTCGAAGGCGCCCATCCCATGGCTCAAGTGGATGTGGCTCCACGCCAGCCATCCCGCCAACCCCGCCGAGGCGAGCAGGATGGCACCAAGTGCGGGCAGCGCCCACGACCGAGAGGGTCCAGACAATGGCGTACTCATGGGCATCTCCGACGACAGAGGACCTGAGCGGCGCGCCCCAAGCTCAACCCGCGCACCAACACTCCTGCTCTGCACTGTCGGCGCTATCGCATGCTCCCCGGCCCGTCAGCCACTGCCCGTCGCTTCCCTCGACGTCGCACTGACCGACAATGCGCATGGCACCTTGCCTCTCGACGCCACCTGCCGTGGCCACAACCGCAGCCCGGGGCTGAGCTGGTCGCCTGATGTCCCGGACGCTCGGTCCGCACTGGTGGTCGCCAGGTCCACCGCGGGCGCGCTGCACTGGATCGCGTGGGACCCCCCACGCAGCTGGGAGGGCCTGCCCGGTGGTGTCGACCCCACCGACTTCCCGCCCACCCAGGGGCGCAACAGCTGGGGCACGGTGGGCTGGCTCGGACCCTGCGGTGCTCACGGCCCGGACAGCCCGCTGCCTGCCCACGACCTCATCTTCGAGATCTGGCTGCTCGACGCCCGTCTCGGCGCATCCCCCCTCACCGCTCCCCAGGCCTTGCTCGACCGCGCCCTCCCCCACCAGCTCGCCGCTGGTGCGCTGACCCTGCGCATGCCTGCCGAGGTGCCCGATGGCCACTGAGCCCACCAGCGTCCAGATCCGGGGCGCGCGCGTCAACAACCTCGACAACCTCGACGCCGACATCCCTCTGGGCAAGCTGACGGTGCTCAGTGGCCCCAGCGGCACGGGGAAGTCCTCACTCGCGATGCACACCCTCGTGGCCGAGGGGAAGCGCCGGCTGCTCGCGCTGATGCAGGGGCCCCGCCTGCCCCGGCCTGATGTCGATGCCATCCTCCACTTGCCGCCAACCATCGGTGTTCCGGCGTCAGCCCCACCGGGCTCCGGCCGTGGACGATGCCTCGATGCGACCGAGCTGGGTGGACTGATTCGGGCGCTCTACCGCCGTCACGGAGCCTACAAAGGTGCCGCAGGGCAGCTGCTTCACGCCCACCCGCCGTCCACGCTGGTGCAACAGCTGCTCGACCGCGCTGGCCCCGCGCCGGGTCCCCGGGCCACGTTGCTCGCGCCCTTGGCCACGCCCGCTGCCGACGGGGTCTCCGGCTTCCTCGACGAGCTGCGCATCCAAGGCTTTGCCCGGCTGCGCATCAACGGAAAGCTCCGCAGGATCGACGATCTGGACAGCCTGCCCCCGGGTGCCGAGCTGGAGCTCGTCGTGGACCGCACCCGCATCAGCGCCGACAAGCGCGCGCGCCTCGTGGAGAGCCTCAACACGGCTCTGCTGGCCGGCCGGGGGCGGATCCTCGTCGACCTTGAGGGAGAGCCTGAGCTGTTGGCCATGGGCACCATCGCATGGGATCCGGACACAGGCGAGCGCTGGCCACTGCCCACCGATCGGGCGCTGGACTGGGAGGGTCCTGGGGCCTGTCCATCCTGTGAAGGGGCGGGATGCGACGACTGTGGACAGTCTGGACTTGGACCGATTGCCCACGCGCTGACCCTCGGCGGGTGGTCCTTTGCTGCGCTGAGCAACCGGCCGCTGCACACCCTCCCCGACTGGCTGCGGCAAGTCCCCACCGAAGGTGTAGTGATAGAGGGCATCTTCGAGTGGCTCAGGCAACACATGAGCCTTGGTTTGGGCCACCTCAAGCTGGGTCGAGACCTCAAGAGCTTGGGCAGCGGGGAGCGCGCCCGCCTGCGCTTGCTGCGGGCGGCACACGACGCAGGCCCGGGGCAGCTGCTCGTCATCGACGAACCCTGCGCACGCCTCGGTCCCCACCAGCGGGATGCCCTCGCCCGTTGGCTGATGACACGCCGGGACCGGGGGGCCACCTTGGTGGTGGTCGACCACGCACCCACGCTCGTCGCCCAGGCCGACTGGGAGCTTGGCTTTGCACCCGACCGATCCGGACGCCTCGCCCATGCGGGCCCGCCCCTGCCCCGCGCCCCGTGGCCCGCCCCCCGTCCTCGCCCGTCCCCGCCCCCCACCTGGACGCTGTCCGGTGTGCGGGTCCGCGACGGGCTGATGGTCGATCTCCACCTCGCCCGGGGCAGCTGGACCACCCTGTGCGGACCCAGTGGTGCAGGCAAGTCGCGCTTGTTGCTCCAGGCGGTCGCTCCTGCCCTCGCCGGCGGCCAACCGACCCTGTCCATCGGCACTTTCGCGGGACCCCTGGTCGCCGTTCGACAGATCGAGCGGGTCTCCAGCACCCGAAACCCCCGCTCCTGCGTGGCCACCCACTGCCAAGTCTGGACCCCCATCCGCGACATGCTCGCCCGCACCCGCGAGGCCCGCGTGTTGGGCCTGCGCCCGGAGCACTTCAGCTTCAACCGCACGGAAGGCCAGTGCTCCCGGTGCAGCGGGACTGGCGTCGAGACCGTGGATCTCGGCCCGCTCGGCGCCACCGACGCACGGTGCTCCTTGTGTGAGGGCGGCCGCTTCAATGCGCGGGTCGCGGAAGTGCGCTGGCGAGGCCGAGACATCGCGGGCCTGTTGCGCATGTCGGCGTCCGAAGGCGCAGAAGTCTTCAGCGCGGTGCCCCACGTCGGGCCGGCCCTCCAGTCCCTGGTGACGGTCGGTCTCGGCTACTTGCCTCTCGGTCGGTCCACCCGGTCTTTGTCCACCGGCGAGACCCAGCGGCTCCACCTGGCGCGGCTGCTCACCGAAGGTCGACGGGTCGCCCGGGACACCGAAGTGGTCCTGCTGGCCGACGGTGTGGACGTGGGCCTGAGCGACTTGGACGCCGACGTGTTGCGTGGCGCCCTGTCGGCACTGCGTGAGGAGGGCCACACCCTCGTCACGGTCTCGTACCACCCTGCCCTTGCCGAAGCTGCCGACTGCGTCGTCGTTCTCGATGGGCCCGAGCAAGCGAGATAGACGCAGAAGGGCCCCCAGCGCCGGTCGGCAACCTGGGGGCCCCCTTGCGTGGCTCAGCCTGCGAAGGCTTCTTCGATGCAGGTCTTCAGCTCGCCGGACTCGTGCATCTGGCGCAGGATGTCGCTGCCGCCGAGGAACTCGCCGTTGATGTAGACTTGGGGAATGGTGGGCCACTCGCTGAAGTCTTTGATGCCCTGGCGGACCTCGGGGTCGGACAGCACATCGAAGTGGGCCAGGGGGTGGCCGTAGCCGGACAAGATGCCGGCAGCACTGGCCGAGAAGCCGCACTGCGGCGACGAGGGCGAGCCCTTCATGAACAGCACGACCTTGTTGGACGTGACAAGCTCTTGGATGAACTCGGCGACCGGCACAGGGGCTGCGGCAGGCGCGGCAGGCTCTGACGATGCCACCACGGGCGCCGCAGCGACGGGTGCAGTCCGGGGAGAAGCGGCGGGAGCGGCGCTGCCACTCGAGCCAATGATTGGAAGACGGCGCTTGATGCGGTCGCGGATACCCATGGAGACCTCCAGTCTTGAGGCGCGCTAACCCACCCGTTGCCGATGGCCCGAATCCTGCGCACCGAGTTTGGACAACACCCTACAAGTCGGCCCGAAGGCCCATCAGGGGCAAGAACGGCGGCCCGGCAACAGCGGCGGACTCGGAGTAGTCGTAGCTGTGGACCACATACATAGCGTTGCTGCCCGAGGGCACCCACCAAGCCTCGAGGTACCCTGTGAGGGTCCACTGCTTGAAGGCCCACGCGCGCTCGAGGTGGACATCCACTTTCTGATAGTCCGGCAGCCGTGCGGCATTTGGCGCCTTCGGGACCGGCGCCCAAGTGTCGGTGTCGGCGGAGTACAGGCCATCGAGCGGACTGTAGGGCAGGCCCGAAGCGTACCGATACCGCAAGCCGGCATTCCAGCCCTCTGCAAAGTCCCAAGACCCCACGAGATTGACGATCAATGGCTGATCGTAGTCAGCGGGGGCGCCCCCGCGGACCGACCGGGCAAGGGACACGCTGGCATACGCAAAGAACAGGTCCCGCAGCCGGTAGCGGGTGGTCAGCTCCACACCACCGGCCTGCCCCGACACGGTCTGGACCGGAGCGCCCGCCTTGTCGACCACCGCGCCGGTCAGCGTCCGCCCCCAGCCCTCCACCCCCAGCTCCCAGCGTCCTGCTACCGCCCAATTCACGCCGGCCACGGCTTGCCAGGAGTCGATGAGGTCCAGCGCATCGGTGGCACGGGCAACCGCGTCGACTTCCGGGGCCTGGGTGTGTCGACCACCAGCGGCATGAAGCTGCACCGACTCGCCCAGATCCGCCTCGGCACCGATCCGGGGCTCCACCGCCGATGCCTGCACCAGCGAGTCCCCCTGAAGGCGCAACCCAGGCTGAAGCTCGACCGGTCCCAGCTTGACCTGGGGCTCCACCCAGACCCCACCTCGGACTCTGCTCCACTGGTCCCGAATGTCGACACCATGGGCCATCAGGGGCACCTCGGCCGCCAGCTCCAGCCAAGCCTGGTCGACCTGCACATCTCGCTGGACCGTGTTGACCGTCCCATCGCCACCGGTCGCCACACTCAGCCAGTCGGTCACCAGGAAGCGACTCGTGTGGCGGGCCACCGTCTGAAGGGCCCGACGGTCCTGCATTCCACCGGTCAGCTCGCCGCCCCACCGATCGTGGGTGAGGCCCAGGGTGCTCTGATGCGAGGACGTCGCCCCGTTGAGCTCGCTCGACGCAATCGCACCGTGGAAGGCACGGGAGAAGCGGAAGTCAGGCGCTTGATCCCGTCCGACCGGATCCAACAGGCCCGTGTCACCGACATAGCGACCGTAGCTGTCGCCCGCGCCCAACAGGGTGATGCCTAGCCGTCCCCCCGAGTCCAGGCGCTGCTCCGCGCCGCCCATGTAGTCCCAGAACACCGGCCAAGACGTGTACTGATCGTTGCTGGAGTCGAACAGGTCGGCGAATGACCGCCGCCCACTGAGCGACACCGCACGGCCACCTTTCAGGGGCGCTTGCACCCACGCCCCGCCGGTGATCGTGTTGAGGTTTACCCCGCCATGGGTCCGCACCGGGTCGGGACGCCGTGTGCGCACCGCCGCCACACCACCGACGGCGTCCCCCCAGGAAGCACCAAAGGCGCTGGGGTAGATCGCCAGCTCTTCAAGCAGGCGAGAGTGCACCACCGATGCGTATTGTTGGAAGTGGTAGAGGTACGGAAGCTCGACGCCATCGAGGAAGACACGGCTCTCGCCTGGGGCGGCACCGCGCAGGACCAGCGCACCCGAGGTGGGGGAGTACTCCGGCGTCGACGCCACCCCGGGCAAGCTCTGGGCCAGCCGGAAGGGGTCATCGAAGGCCCCCGGTACCTTCTCGACCCGCTCGCGATCGAGCACTTGACGGCTCTTGTGGGGGGACTCCGCCTTCGCCTCGACCACAATCTCCAGCGTCACCGGCGCCGGCCGCAGCCACACTTGGGCCACGCCGCTGTGGGGCATCTCGACAGAGAGGTCCCCGGACTGCCAACCCGGCGCGCTCACCGGCAGCACGTGGGGACCGGCCGGCAACACCGCCGAGAAGCGGCCGTCGGGATCGGTGACCACATGGGTGCCATCGGGCAGCTGCACGTCGGCGCCTGCGATGGGATCTCCGGTGCCTCGGGCCCGCACTTCACCGGACAGATCCGCGGCGAGGGCGGCCGAGGCGACCAGCCACAGCCCGATCACAGCGACACCTCCAACAGGACCCTCGCGCCGTCCACGTCCGCGGCGGTGCACCGGCCCTGGGCCAGCCAGCCCAGCTGGGTCACGGGGTCGCCATCGCCGCAAGTCAGCACGTAGTCATCACTCTCGAGAGCACCCACCGGCGCTGCCCGCACATTCTCCAGGCGAATCCCGCCGACGGTGTCGTCCAAGGCGACCACCGCTTCAACCCATCGCTCACCCATGGGTACCGCATCTGCCGGAATGAAGCGTTCGCCGACCTTCAGCACGGATCCCTGGTCTCCGAAGGGCGCGTCGAACCACGCCCAGCGGTTGCACCCTTCCCCGTCGATGGCCAGTGCCAAGCCATGGTGCATGGCCGCCCCGGTGCCCTTGCGAGACTCCACTTCCCCGTCGTCGAAGACAATGCGCTCGGCCAGCAGATCTGCGGCCGCTTCTTCGACCTCCAGCACCGTGGCGTCGGTGCCCACCACCATCCAGCGCAGCAGGGTGCCCTCCAGGGAACCCGCCAAGCGCACCCCTTCTCCAGTCGCAGCGACCCCGGCGTCGATGGGGTCCACGTCCCAGTCCTGGCGGGCCTTCAGCGTCAGCTCACCGGACGTCTCGACACGACCGCGCGCGAGCTGCAGGTTGCCCGAGCACTCGCGGACACTGACCTCGCCGCGGTGGGTGTTCCCGTCGGCCGTCGTCACGCGAAGCCCGAGGCTGGCGACCCCGACCGGCACTTCAAGCCCGAAGCCAGACCCCAATGGCTGCCCGTCGGCCGTCCACTCCAGCACGGGTGCGTCCTCGTGGACCAGCGCGGTGCCGCTCCAGATCGCGGCTTCTGCACGCCCGTCCACCACCCCCATCGCGGCGAGGCGAGGCGGGCCAAGCACATGCCGCTCCACCGAGAAGGCAGGCTGGCAAGCGGCGTTGGCCAAGCACAACAGAGGGAGTGTTCGAGGGTGCATCTGCCGGCCTTAGCACACCGCCCACCACTGCACGCCTTCGGTCCACTCTGGCCTGACCGTCGCCAGGGCTGCCCGGATCTCGCTCCGTGCGGAGGCCACCCCGACAGCCACCAAGAGCAAGTCCAAATCAATGTTCTCGAGATCCTGCCACGGGCGGACGGCGAGGCCCTGGCGCTGGCCCCCTGGCTTCACATCCACCACCGCCGAGAGCGTGCAGGGCCCTTGGGCCACCAAGCGCCGCCACGGCCGGCCCGACCGTCCTGCGCCCCACACACCGACGCGCTGATCCGGCTGCAGCAGGTGTTTTTGGGCCCAAGCGAGCTTGAGCACGGTAAAGGCGCTGCGGCGGTAGCGGGGGTCGGTGCGGGTGAGTCGGTCGGCCCGGTCCCGGAGGCGGACCACTGTCTGGTCCACCGCCCCAATGCCGCCCCCGGCGCCCACCAGCCGGAGCCACAAATCGTAGTCTTCGGGGAGGTCCCCTTCGCGGTATCCGCCCACGGCTGCCACCGCGTCAGCGCGCATCAGCACAGCGGGATGGAACAGCGGGCTCTCCACCAAGATCCGTGAGCGATGGTCATTGAGGCCGTTGATCCAGCCGACGTACCGGGCCATGCCGTCGCCGAAGGCCCCGATGGGCTCGGCCTTGCCGCCCACCACCACAAGCGTGGGATCGGCGGCCAGCGCGGCACACTGGGCCTCGATGCGCCCAGGGACCGCCTCGTCGTCCGCGTCCAGCCGGCTCAGCAGCCGCCCAGTGGCCAAGCGCCGGCCATGTTCCAGTGCGTCCACAATGCCGCGAGGAGGTCGGTGCACCAAGCGCAGCCGGGGGTCCGTCGGCAGCTCAGCGGGGGTCCACGGGGTGGGGCTGCCGTCGTCGATCACGATGACTTCATCGTCATCCTGGCACTCTGCAAGGGCCGAGCGCACCGCCCCGGGAAGCCACGGTCGCCCCCCCCGAACCGGGATCAGCCAGGTCACCCGACAGCCGCTGATGGACATTGGTGACCTCGGTTCCGGTGCAGACATGCGGCCAAGGTCCTATCGTGCCGACACCCGCGGCCGCCCCCGCCGCACACCGCCGGAGGCCCTTGTGCGCATCCTCTTTGTCGACGACGAGCCCCACAATGTCCGAGTCGTGAGCCAGGTGCTCGCGGAAGCCCTCGATGCCGAGGTCCACATCGCCACGTCCGTGGAAGAAGCGGTCGCGTTCCTTCACGCGGCGCCCACTGACCTCGTGATCGTCGACATCTTCATTCCCCTGGGCAACCGACCGGCCGAGACGCTCGGGCCCCGCGCTCGCCGCTATGCCGAGACAGTGCGCCACCTGGGCGGTCTGGTGCTCCTCGATGAGCTCGATCGGGTGGAGCCGGCGCCGGTCGTGCTCGCTCACACTGCGTGCACCGACTTCGCATTGCTCGAAGTGCTCGGCAATCGGGTGCATGCGCGGGTGCCCAAGCCCGCGCCCGTGGATGTGCTGTTGCGGGCGGCTCTGGAAGCCCTCGACTTGCCCGTGCCCCAGTAGGGCATCACTCCGGAACGTCGTCCAGGTCGCTGGGATCGGGCGTGGCGGTCACGTCCAAGCACGCTTCCGCGACCCGGGCTTCTTCATCGGTCACCGTCATGCAGAACGAGACGGTGTCGTAGGCCATCAGCTCGGCGGGGGAGTCGAGCTCACCGGTGGCCAGCTCACGCACATCCAAATACCCGTACATCCCCGGATACACACCCACACAAGCCGCCTCATCATAGATGGTGGCCACATTGTAGGTGTTGTCCGCGACCACCACGCCCGACTCATTGTGGGTGACTGTGAAGTGCACCCGCACAATCTCGGACATGTTGTGGGTGCGCACCGAGCCGAGCATGTGCCAGCCCCCTTGGGGACCATGCACCATTGTGATGGCCGCTCCGGACTCGATGACCTCAAAGTCGCTGTCGCCGGTGCCCACTTCGACGGACGCCGGGTCCGCGAAGCAGCCCAGCTCGGTGCCATCGCCGCCGTCGTTGCCACTCGTGCCGGCACCTTCACCGGACGACTTGCCCGTGTCCTCGGTGGTTCCCGAGCAAGCAAGGAGCAACATCAATCCGGCGGTCCGCAGCATGGTCAGGCCCCTCATCGAAAGAGGCTCCACCGTAGCACCGCCCGCCCACATCCGGACGGCGCGCCGTCCACCCTGGTGCCTACAGCAACCCGGGGGGCAGCGGCAGTCCACCGAGCATGCCTTGGACACCGCTGGCCATCAGCGCTTGGGCTTGGCGGAGGGCGTCGTTGGTGGCCACCGTGATGAGGTCTTCCAGCATCTCGCGGTCGTCGGCCGTGGCGGCGGACAAGCTCGGATCGATGCGCACCGACAGAATTTCAAGGGCACCATTGGCCGTGACTTGGACCATGGACCCACCGGCCTTCCCGACCACCTCTTTGCGCGCAGCGTCGGCCTTCATGGTCGCCATCTGCTGCTGAAGACCAGCCATCATGCCGCCCAACGCGTTGGGATCGAAGCTCATCTTGCACTCCACTTGGGATGCCCGCGATGGTGGCGCAGGCCGTTGTTCACTCTGCGTCCAGCATGCTCTGAAGGGCCTTGAGGTCCCGCTTCCAGTCCCGAAGAATCTCGGCGTGGCGCTCTTCGTCTTCCACCGGCGGACCGGACTGGACCAGCGACAGCCGGGTCTCGTCCCCATCCCGCGCGAGCTTGAACAGCACACGGGTCTCTCGGCCAGGAAACTCGCCGTTGCGGTCCCAGGCGATCTCGAAGTGGGACGTGGGGCGCCACGTGTGGATCATGCCCCGACCCTCGATCATGTCGTCGTCGTCGCCATGATAGGCCCAGACCACACGACCGCCGCTGCGAGGCTCCACACGAGCCTCGTCGACCAGCCAGCTTTTGAGCCCCTCAGCAGTGGTGAGGGCCTTCCACACCGCACGAGGCGGTGCAGCAATATGCACGATCTGACGAATGGCGGGCATGCCCGAGAGCTCCTGGACAATGGCCGTTCAGGGGGCCGCGCAGCGCATAGGCACGGCCAGCAGCCCTTGGCCGATGGTGCCGGCCTGTAGCCGACCATGACAGCATTGGCGAGCGACCCGACCCACCCTGGAGGACAGATGCTGCGGATCACTGCGCTGGCCTTGGTCGGCTGTGGCTCGGGAATTCCTGAGGACAAGTCGCAGTCGCCCCTATCTCCGCCCGCGCCGCAGGTGCCTTGGCCGGGCGTGCACGGACCCGTGGTGGGGGGTGGGTTTGGCAGTACCCTCGTCTATGCCGGTGAACAGCTCGTTGTCGCGGAGCCCATCAGCGGCACGGTCTACGTCCTCGGCGACGACGGACCCACAGTCTTGCAGCGCGGGGGAGCCCTGTTCGGCGCGGCGCTCGGACTGGATGAGGATGGTGTGGTGATCGGAGATCCCGTTGTGGGACAAGTGGTGGATGCACAAGGCCACCCGCGGCTGGTGGGCAGCCAAGGCACCGGGCGAGTGCTCTCTCGCCACGGTCCCCTCGCCGCAGTGACCAGCGAAGGCTGGTGGTCCGCTGGGCTGGGCCACGTCCCCACTGCCGCGTCTGTGGCCCAGATCACCCGATCCGCAGCCGGTGTCTGGACGAGCTTTCGCAGTCCCGACTTGATCCTCGAAGGCCCCAGCTTGCTCGTTCGGCGGGACGGTGGACCGCCCGATCTGGGGCTGTCCTTCGTCATCGCCGACATCGACGGCGACGGTGTCGACGAGCTGATTCTCGGAGCTCCCGGCACAGGACTGGTCGAGGTCCGCAGCTCGGTCGACGGGCGGCTGCTCCACCGGCTCCAGCCTGGGCTCGCTGGCTTCGGCACGGCCCTCGCCGTCGGCGACATCGACGGGGATGGGCTGTTCGAGCTGCTTGTGGGCAGCCCAGGATGTGGGGACGCCCGACAAGGATGCGCCGACCTCTACCGGGGCACACCCGACGGGCCCGAGCCTTGGTTGCGCTGGACGGGCCAGGAACCGGAGGGGGGACTGGGCGCTGCGGTGGCCATCCGGCGCGGTGAGCTGGCCATCGGCGCACCCCACGGCGTTGGACGGGTGGTGCGGCTCACCGTCGCCGCCAGTTCTCCATGAGCACCATGCCGCCGATGATGGCGAGGAAGAACTCGCCCGAGGTGATGCCGTAGAGCGTGACCAGTGCACCGATCACGAGGCTCACCCAGGTGGAGATGCTGGTCGCTTTGCTGGCCTTCATCTTCATCATCAGCCCGCTGGACAGGGCATGTCCCCCGTCGAGCGGCCACATCGGCAGCAGGTTGAACACCGTCCAGAACACATTGACCGTGAACAGCACCCACACCAGCTGGCGCAGGGGCGATGGCAAGGAATTGCCCACCGTGAACCAGAGCGCTGCACCGACCAGACCGAGCCCGAGCCCCGCGGCCGGACCGGCGAGCGACACCAACATGCGGTTCTTGTGTGAGGTGTGGCCCTGGTAGCGGCACTGCCCCCCCATCCCGTGCAGCATGATGTCGAGCGTGCGCAGCCCCAGCCGGTCGGCAGCGAAGGCATGCCCCAGCTCGTGCACCAGCACGCTGAACAGGACCACCACCGCGACCAGCACCGCCATGATCAGACCCGAGGCACTCACTTGGCCCGACGACTGGCTGAAGCCGATCATCAGCAACAGCAGCGCTGCCGTCCAGTGCACATGCACCGGGTACTTGAAGACCCGAAATGTGATCACATTGCCCATGTCGCCATCCTTCCGAGTCAGGTTCCCGAGCGTCAGGGACCGGGGGTCAGCCAGCCCATCGCCGCACGGAGAGGGGTCCCCACCTGTAGGGACGCTTCCCGGCCCGACGGGTTCCCGGGGAACATTGAGACATAGCGTGGCATTGCCAGACCGCGCATGACGGTCGCCCCGTCGCACAGTGGGGTCGCCCGTGACTGACGCAATCCCCACCCGCCTGAGTTTCCGCAGCCAGCGGACAGCAGCACATGATCCGTGTCCGCTGTGCTCACTGCCTGGGGTTAGCCGCACCAACCTGTATCCTCTCCCCCACCAACCGCCGCTCACCCGCTCCCCGCTGTCGCCACAATGACCCTGGCATCACCCCAATTGCCTCCCCCGCTGGCCGGAGGTCGCTACGTCCCGCTGGACCTCATCGGCGAAGGGGGCATGGCGCAGGTGTACAAGGTCATGGACCGGCGGCTGGGCGTCGAGCGTGCCGTGAAGCTGCTCGATGGGCGGTTCACGGACCGGGGAGCCATCCGAAAGCGGTTCCTGGTGGAAGCGCGCACCATGGCCCGCCTCACCCACCCCAACATTGTGCGGGTGCAGGACATCGTCGCCGAAGACGAGCGCATCTTCATCGTGATGGACTTGCTCCCCGGCGGCACGGTCTGGGACCGCATCGAGCGGAGCGGGCCCTACCCCGCCGATGAAGCGCGCCAGCTCGTCGCCGACGTGGCCGATGCGGTGTCCGCAGCCCACCTGGCGGGAGTTGTCCACCGCGACATCAAGCCCCAGAACATCCTGCTGGACGACGAAGGCAACCCCTGCCTGACCGACTTTGGCATCGCGCTGGTCAATGATGAAGCGCTGCGGCGCAACGCGACGCGGACCGGCACCGTGATGGGCACCTGGGGCTTCATGCCGCCCGAGCAACGGCACGATGCCCACCGGGTGGACGAGCGGGCCGATGTGTATGCGCTGGGCGCCACGCTGTGGTCGATGCTGCGGGGAAAGACCCCCACAGATCTGTTCGCGGCCGAGATGGAACCGACCATCCTCAGTGGCCTGCCGCCGGAGCTCGCCGAGCTGATTCGGGTGGCCACCCGCTACCGCCCAGAAGACCGCTTCCAGTCCGCTGAAGAGCTGGCCATGCGCCTGCGCCGGGTGACCCTGAGCGAGTCCTCCCGCACGCCCCGAGCGGCCATCAGCTACGCGGCAGGGGCCCCCGAGACCGTGTACGGGGACACCGACCGGCCCTTCCTCTCGTCCCGGTTTCCTGCCCGGGAAGATGAGCCCAACAGCGACACCCTGGTCGGGCTTCTCGACGAACCGTTGATCGAGCCCAGCTCGCCCTCCGCGCCGGCGAGCCGTCGCCTGTTGCTGCCGGCACTCATCGCGTTCTCGCTCGCGACGGGGCTGGCGGTGGTCGCCGCGGTGCTCCTGCCCGTCGCCCCTCCCGCGGTCCCCCGCGAGCCTGCGCTGCGCTCCGCCGAACCCGTGATGGTGATGCCGGCCGAGCCCGTGCCCGATCCCCGGCCGCCAGTGACTGTGGATCCGCCGCCCGAAGAAGCGCCCACGCCACTTGTGCCCACCAAGACGGCCAAGGTGACACCCGCCCCCACCAAGCCACCACCCGTCCTGCCCCCCGAGTCGTCCCCGCCGGAGGAGCCGCCGGAGGCCTCGCCGACCCCCGAGCCGGTGAATCCAGCGACGGTCAGCGTGCGGGGTGAGGTGGACGAGCTCTGGTTGGTGGACAGCAACGGGGAGCCCCTCGAGCTCGGGTCGGTGCCGCCTGGCGAGTATCGAGTGAAGGCTCGCTTCCCCGGCTCCGCGCGCACGGTCACAGCCGGGGTCATCCGAGTCGGACCGGGCGAGGTCTATGTCGTACACTGCGACGCCAACTTCAAGGGATGCAAGTGATCGCCCTCATCCTCGTCCTGTCCGTCGCCCAAGCTGGGGGCCGGCCCCAGGTGGCGGACGATGAGCCCCCGCTCGACGTCGACTGTCCAGGCCCCACCCACCTGTCCGACTTCTCCGCGGCCGCGCGCGCTGGGGAGCGCGCCTTTGCCCAGATGGACTTGCTCGCGCTGGGAGACGCGCGCCGCACGGCCTTGCAGGCCCTGCCTTGCCTGGTGGACCAGGTCACACCCACCGTGGCGGCGGACTTTCACCGCATGATGGCGATGGCGGCGTTCACGTCGGCCGACGAGACCATGGTGCTGGAGGAGTTTCACGCCGCCCGTCGGCTGGAGCCCGGCTACACGGTCCCCGAAGCGGTCGCCCCTGAAGGCCACCCCCTCACAGACCTCTACAATCGCGCAGCATCGGGCGTTCTGGACGATCGGCGCCTGGATCCGGTCATCCCCCCATTCGGTGGCTTTGTGCTGGTAGACGGCGCGGAGGGCGGCGTCCGCATCCGTGGGCTGTCGGCGCTGCTGCAGCCCCACGACGCCGAGGGCACCCTGCTGGAGACCCGGTATGTGCTGGCCGCCGACCCCACCCCCGCTTGGGGTCCCCTCCCCTTGGAGCTGGAGGCCCGACGACGCCGCCGCATCGCCTTGGGCGCGTCCACGGCCGGCGCACTGCTGCTGTCCGCCAGCCTGGGCACAGCGGCCGTGGTCACCGAGCGCCAGTTCTACAACACGGTGGTGCCCGATCAGGACGCCGAGCTGACCGCCATGCAGGTACGCACCAACAGCATGTTCTGGGCATCGGTCGGCGCGGGGACACTCGCAGCAAGCTTGGCCACCGTCACCATCGTTCTGTGGTGACTCGTCCTGTGGTGACTGGTCCTGTGGTGAGCCGACCCTACAGCGCCGGCACGGTGGACTGACCAAAGGTGTCGTCCCCAACGCACAGGATCTCCCCGCGTGCGGTGAGCGCGCAGACATGCTCCTGTCCCACGGTCAGCGACACAGCCCCTGTGATCTCGAGGTCAATGGTGGTGCCGCTGCGGTCCCAGCACATCGCGGAGCCGTTGCCTGCGAGGGCACAGAACTGGTCGCTGTAGCCCACCAAGCCCTCTAGCGGCCCAGCCGGCGGACTGAGCAAGCCGGTGTTGCCCCAGCACGCCGCCTCGCCGCCCTCGGTCAGCCCACACGACACCCGCGCGCCCGCGGCGATCTCGTCGAAGGGTCCGGCCTGTTCGGCACACTCCTCAGAGAAGCAGCTGCCCACACAGCGCACCGCCCCATCATCGAGGAGCCCGCAGCTGTGGGAGGTGCCCGCGACCACCGACGTGAACTCGTGCCCGGTGATGCCCAGGCGGTACTCCACCCCGCTGTTCCAGCAGATGAGCGCGCCGGCGTCCGTCAGCCCACACGTGTTGTCGGCTTGGCTGTCGATGGTGCTCAGCACTTCGGACGTGTCGTCGGCCCCTGGGACCACAGCCCCCCAACACTCCACCCGGTCGTCGACCGTGATGCCGCACGCGTGGGTCAGACCCACAGCAACTTGACGGAAGATGCCGTCCGGCACGGCGTCTACGATGGCCGGCAGCCCCCAACAGTGCGCCCGGTGGTCCCCGAGCACCCCACACGTCGTGACGGAGCCCGCCGAGACTTGCAGCCAAGGGCAGTCCGAGTCGGTGATGGTCGGACTGGTGTCGTCGCAGTCATCACGGTTCTCGACCAAGCCTTCGACCACATCACACCGCTCGACAGGATGGATGGCGCTGCCAAAGCCGTCGCTGTCTCGGTCTTCGTACCAGAGCCCAAAGGTCAGCGCGAGCGCGCCGGAGGGGTCTTCATCATCGGCGAAGCCATCGCAGTCTTCGTCCGCATTGGCCAAGTCACAGACCTCCACGGCACCCGGATGCACGTCCGCGCGGCTGTCATCGCAGTCCCCCGCCCGGCGGGTCCATCCCTCCGGCCCCTCGCACGAGAACGTGGTGTGGACCGAGTCTCCCCACCCATCATTGTCTTCGTCGGCGTACCAGATCCGGCCCGCCAGGAGCTCCGGATCGTCGTCGTCACAGTCGCCTGGGTCCCGCACAAACCCGGCGGGTGCCACACAGGCCTCGGCCACCACAGTCTCGTCGCCCAGGCCGTCCCCGTCGCTGTCCAGGTACCAGGGCGAGGGGTCCACGGCGTCGTTGTCGGCGGCCCCGTCGCAGTCATCGTCGACGAAATTGCACAGCTCGTCGGCCACTGGGTTGATGCGCGCAGTTGTGTCGTCACAGTCGTAGGGGATCGCCGCCATGCCCGCCCGCTGCTCGCATGCTTGCTCCAGCGGTGCGTCCGGATCGCCGTAGCCATCGCGGTCGGCGTCGACGTACCAGCTCAAGATCCCCACATCGGGATCGTTGTCGTCGCAGTCATCCGGCCTGGGAATGCCGTCGCCATCGAGATCCAAGCGGTCCTTGAGCTCGGCGTCGGTGATGTAGCCACACGACGAAGCGACCAGCGCACAGGCCAGAGCGGACAGCAGTCGGGGAACACGAACAAGCATGGGCGCAGTGTGCCTCACCGGGCTTCGGGACGCGAGCGTCTGCGCGAGAAGGCCGCCCGCGCACGGGCCGGGTCGAGCCGAAAGAGGTCCCAAAACGCGACCACCAGGCGGGCGGCTTGGCGGGCCGTCGACACCCGGCCGCTCGCAAACGCATCGGACAGCAGCCGGGTCGCACCCATGCGGTCCTTGGGCTCGGGCTGGAGCTGCGGCCACGCTTGCTGGATGAGATCAAAGACCCGGTCGCACAGAGCAGGCAGCTCGGCGCCGCGGATCGGGCGCAGCCGCATGCGCAGCCGACCGTCGGGATCGCGGAGCATGGCGTCCAGCACGGCGCTCACGGTGGGATCGGGCGTGAATGCCGCAACGACCGCAATTGATGGCACGCCTGTGGCCCGGGGTGACACCGCTCGGTGGACCGCATGCCCCCCTCGGCGCGTGGCATCCGGGTCGAAAGCCAGCGCTGCGTCGGGCAAGGCGGCACAGGACAGGTGGCGCAGCACTTGGTCCGCGAGGCTGCGTGCGCTGGGCCCGAGTCGGTCGAGGTACTCCGCTTCATCGAGCAAGACGAGCAGTCCCCGGTGACCGAGGGCCTGCGACCAAGCGCCGATGCCCGACAACAGGTGGGCCAGGACCTGACCAAAGGTGCGGTAGTCGGGCAGGCTGAGCAAGCGGGGGCCCCGGTAGCCGGCACGGCGCAGGCGGGCGTCGAGGGGACCGGCGGCGCCTGCGGCCCGACCGTGAAGGAGCTCCAGCACATCGAGTGCAAGCTCCTCGTCCCGTCCCTCATGGAGCAGCCCGGCAGCGAAGCGCCCCGCATCCAGCCATCGGTGCGCCGCCACAGTGCCTTCAGGGGCAGCGTGGGCCTGTTGAAGCAGCGGCAGCAAGCCCCGCCCGACCCCACCGGGCACCTGCATTGCGCAGACTAGTGCACGGTAGATGCGCAGCGGGTGGGACGGCGGCACCTCCAGCGGATCGAAGGTGGCGCTGGCGAGCACCCACCCTCGCTGTCGGGCCTCTTGGGCGGCGAGCCCGATCAGGTGGGACTTGCCGCTGCCATAGTGCCCCTCAATGATGAGCATGCCCGTGCCATCGCCACTGTCGAGCAAGCGGTTCAGCCGGCGCAGCTCCCGAGCCCGCCCCACGGTGAGCGCGAACAATCCCGCGGCGGGCACCACCCCCAGCCGCAGCGCCTCGACGCTCTGGCGGGCGTCCGCGGGTGCGATGGAGGGAACCGCGCTGGCGACGTCCCGAACCTCGGTCTCGACTGTGCCCTGCTGCACCCGCAACGCAGTCACCGCCACGACCCGAGGGGGGCCCGCAGCTGACTCAAAGCGCACCAGCACCCGTGCCCCACCTGACACCAGCCGCAGCACCTGCCCCTTGCCGAAGGTGCCGTGCTCCACGATGTCTCCGACACGGGCCATGCCGCCCCTCCCCCAAACAATGGGCTCAGAAGTTGTCGAAGGGGTCCGGCTCGCCGCCCTGAATGAGCACCAGCTTGCCCCCTCCCCCACCCAGCTGGCGGGCGGCGTCTTGGTCGAGAGGATGCTCGTCTTCAAGCTGGCTGAGGAGCATGTCCACGGCGCCCTTCACGAAGGCCCGGCGGTGGGCCATATCAAAGCTGCCGGACATGATCTCGTGGGACAGGAGCCCCAGGTTGTGTCGCTGCAAGCGCGAGTCGAGGCGGGCCCCGTGGGCCAGCTGGACCAAGTCCAAGATCCGCTGGCCGATGCGCACCAGCACCTCTCCGGCCGGCAGCTCGCTGCGCTCCAGGTCAATCACGGCCGCTTGTGGGCTGGACGGGGACAGGGCGGCCGGGGCTTCCAGGCGCTGCTGAAGGGCCGGGTACTCCTGCACCACATCGCGCATGAATTCGGGAGGCACCGCATACACACACACCAAGCCGGGCAGCGCGCCAGTCCCGCAGAGATCGACGATCTGGCGCAGGTTGTCGGCGACCGCGGCGCGACGGCGAGGGGGCAGGGACAGGTTGCGGTCCAGCTCATCAAAGCCCAACAGCAAGCCCGGCACACCCATGGCTTGCAGCAGCTGGCACAAGCCCCGGAGCATGCGCAAGCCCGTGGACTTGTCGATGGACTCGCGCACGCCGAGTCCCCGAACTTCAGCCGGTCGGACCACTTCCCCCCTCAGCCATGCCCCGAGAAGGTCCTGGTTTGCGTCATCTTCATCGAGCTGGGCCCGCAGCCACCCGACCACTGCCGCACGCAGTCCCGGCGCATCCATCGGCAGCCGCCGAAGCTCGTTGCGAATCCAGGCGCGGGTCGCCAGGTCCCCGTCGCGGTCGCGCCTCACCTGAAGCAAGGATGACAGAACACTCTCGATGCCTCGGGGCGGCAATGACTCGGGGTCGGTCGGGGGCAGGCTCAGCTCCCGCGCGACCGCTTGCCAGACCTTGGCCGGGTTGTCGAAGGGGCACGCATCGGGGGAGAGGCCCACAATGGCCGTCGCAAAACCCAGTGCCCATGACCGTTCCCGCAGGCACAACAAAAAGTGCGTCTTGCCGCCACCGTAGGATGCTTGGACCAGCTTGAACGTGGACCCGCGACCGTCTTCGGCGATGGGCCGCAGATACTCTCGCTCCAGCACAGCCAGTCGGCGGCCATTGCCCACATCGACCAGCTCCACGCCTCTCTCGGGGGGCTGGCCTGTCTCACCGAGCCGGGCCAGCACATGGCGCACCAGCCGCAGGGAAGGCGCTGTGGCGCTCATGGGGCGCCCGCTCTGGAAAAATGAAGCGTGTGGTGCCACTGCCCGACACCCCGGTCGTCTTCCAGCCAAAACACGGCCTTGCGATCTCGCATGCTGTCCCCGGCAGCCGTGCCCACCTCGAGTCGCCAGCCGCCTTGCTCCAACGCCCGGTCCCGACGGATCTTCCACATGTCGAAGATGAAGGCACCACGGGCATAGTCGACAAACTTGCGTTGGGAGGGGCTCGCGCGAAAGCCCGCCGGCTGCGTCAACAGTGCGACCTCCACCCACACTTCATGCAGCGGCACCCATGCTGGACGGGGCCCACACACCCGCCGCCACGCTTCCCGCAGGAGCCCATGGAAGTGCTCGGGCGCCCGCTCCGGAGGGTTGAGGTCGTCCTGAAGGGCTTGGTGGCAGGCCATGATCTCGGTCGCCAGTGCGCGGCAGCGGCGGAGCTTCTCCCGACCAAAGCACAGCCATGCGGTGTCGGCATCGACGTCCACCACCACAGAAAACGGGGCGACGCGGAGCTCCAGGGGCTGCTTCTGCACCACCCGAGCTTCGAGTCCCTGGGCATCACACGCACGGCGCAGCGCTGTGGCCAGCCGAAGGCGCCGGGAGCTGGACTCGGCTTCGATCCACTGGCCGAGCTGATCGTGGAGCTGACTTGCTCCTTGTTCAGGCGCACACGCCACGAGCCGAGCGGTCGCAGCAGCAATCCCCGCAGGCGCACCGTCGACCACGGCGCGACTCAGCCCCTGTAGGGCCTTGCTGCGGTCCTTGAGCTGCTGCGCCCGGAGGTCCAGCTCAGCAGGCTCGGGCAGGCTTGTATCCATGCTGACGGCCATCAAAGATCCAGCGTGACGGCGTGCAGCACCCCGCCATCATCGCCCACGAACTCGACGAGAATGGTCCCCGCAAGCGGATCACACGTAAACCGGCACCAGTTGTAGACGCCCGCCATCCACGCGTACTGGGGGTGCCCTTCATACAGATCGGCAGCGATGTTGAGGAAGCTGCCCGCGGGGCCGGTGAACACTTCCCAAGCATCCTCGGCGATGCCCCCCGCCGGGTCGACGTGGCCGATCTGGGCGAAGTGCACATCTCCGGAGACCCAGAGCACGCCCTCAATGCCGGCGTCCACGATGTGTTGCAGCACCTCGGCCCGCTGCTCGGGAAACCCTTCCCAGCGGTCCGATGCGCCAGCGGTGCCGAACATATTGTCCAGATTGGTGATGGGCACGCTGTTCAAGATGATCTTGAAGCGGGCTTCGGAGGCCTCGAGGGACGCGGCCAACCACGCTTGCTGTTCGTCGGAGAGGTAGTGGCCATCCCCCCGCTCGGCGCGGCAGTCGAGCACAAAGACCTCGAGTGTGTCGCCCCACCGCAAGCTGCGCCAGAGGGCCGCCGGGCCACCGCCATCGCCGTAAGGGAGGCTCTCTCGGAAGGCCTGGAGGGCGTCGGCAAACCAGTCGTCGTCGACGTCTTCGCGGCTCCAGTTGTTGTCGATCTCGTGGTCATCCCAAGTGGCGATGACGCTGGTGTTGGCGGTCAGCTCCTTGAGCCCGGCGATGCCAAAGGCGTGGGTCCAGAACAGGCGGTAGTCTTCGAGACTGCGCGCCCCGTCCGCATAGATGGTGTCGCCCAGCAGCGCGAAGAAGTCGAGGTTCTCGGTCGCCGCCACTTGCAGCGAGGGCCACGGCTCGTTGCCGCCCAAGCACGACGTCGCCCCAAACACGATCTGGCGGCCATCGCCGGGTGCAGTCGCCGTCCGCACGCGGGAGACTTGGCTGCGTCCGCCGTCGGGCGCCTCGGCACACACACACACGGCTTGGTCCGCCGACAGCCCCGTGAGCAGATGCACGATCGACACGGCATCTTCGCCAAGGACCAGGTCCTCCACCGGGGCCTGTTCATCCCAGCCATCGCCCGACGCGACGGCCCAGCGCAAGCGCACCGGGCTCACCGAAGTGCGCACCAGCACATGCACGCTGTCGGTCGTTGCATCACCGGTGACCAGCGCGAAAGGAAACGCGTCCTCATCGAGGTTGGCGTCCGACGGGGCCCACAGTGAGGTCGGCTCCGGAGCTCGGGTCGGCGCACGGGGACCGTCCTCGGTGTCGCCGGAGTCGCCGCCCGTCTCGCCCTTGTCGGCCCCTCCCCCCCCAGAGCCGGCACACCCCGAGAGCGCCGATGGAGCCAGTGCAGTGGACAACAGCGCACCGGACCCCATGCCCAGAAAACCACGACGGGAAGGTGAGCGTGCCATGTTGACTCCTGTTCAGCCCTTGGGCCCGTAGTACTTGTGCACACCGACCGTGAAGTCCCACATGTCCGGCGGACCGTTGCGCACCCGAAGCACCCGACCGGCGCCGACGTGCAAGCCAATGTCCTTGGGAAGGTCGATGGACACCTTGCCGTAGGCCGCCACTTGCTTGTACCAGAGCACCGTCCAGCGGTCCTGGGTCGGGAAGTAGTCTTCCTGGTACGCGGCGTCCCAGTCGAGTCCCCACAGCCGCTGCATGCCCGCGCTGCCGAGGGTGACCGAGACCGGTCCCGGGGGCATCACTTGGAGCTCGGCCAGCCCGCTGATGTGGTCGGCAGGCGCCCGGAATGAGCCCGCGGAGCCGTCGTCGTTGAGCCGGGAAAAGCGGAAGGTGTAGGCGCCCGCGCCCACCAGCCTCAGCGCCCAGTCCCCACCGAGATCGGCGTCCCAGTCGAGGGTCGCGCCGGGCTGGAGATCCACCGTGCCTTCGCCATAGGCCGTGTAGCGACCCCGAAGATCCCCGTTCCAGGGATCTCCACGGAGGGACAGGTCCCCCGCCAAGCTGACCTTTCGCCGAACGAGCTGGTAGCGCCCCGCGACCGATAGCTGGCCTGGGCGGAAGAACCCTTTGCAGTAGTCCTCGTCCTCGAAGAGGTCCGGGCAGGGGCCACGATCGTCGGAGTCCAGCACCATCGAGTGGACCAGAGGCAGCGCGGCCGAGATCTGCAGCCGGTCGGCCAAGCCCATGGCCCAGTACATGTCGAGGCGAGTGCGCAGCGCAGTGTCGAGTTCTTGGGCCTCGCTGCCATCAAACTCGCCGAACTGGAGCCGCTTGAAGGTGTTGAAGCCCAACCCAGCGTAGACCACCTGAGAGCCATCCGGTAGTGCATCCGCAGTCTCCGCATGGGAGACAGCGGGCAACATCAGACCAACGAGGACGAGCGCCGGGACCATCGTGACTCCTGGGCAAGGAGTGCTCTGGTATCTCGGCTGGGCTCAGGCCGCGTAGGGAGAGGGAACCTGGCCTGGCGCTGCCCAAGGCTGGGGTCGTGCGCTCGCCGGCAGGTAGAGGGGGTGGCGGGGGTGCCCATGCTTGCTGAGCCCAAGGACGTACACGGGCTGCGCGTGGGCGGCGGCGATGGCCAGCACTTGGCGGGCTCGGTCCGTGGCTTGCGGGACGGCTCCCCAGCAGGCAACGACACGGTCAACCGACCCAAGGATCTTCGCCATCACGGCATCTTCGTCAGAACTCTGCGCCGGCCCTGAGGCCCAGAGCTCCGCAGGGCGCGTGGCCCGAAACGCAAACAGGTTCACCATCACAAGGCGGCCGAAGCCGCTGTCCTGGGCAAACCGCACACACCGCCGACAGGTCGGGTCGTCCACGTCCGCATCCGCGACGCTGGGATTCAACCCGATGAAGGCGATCTGGAGGCCGGCGGGCGTCCAGGTCCGACCAAGGACGTGGCGAAAGCGGCCGTCGGGGGACAGCCGGGCGCTTCGGGTGAGGATCGACAACACGGGGCTCCTGGGGTGACGACAGTCGTCGCCGACTGACTGACGACTGTCGGGCGGCTTGGGCGCAAGCTGCTGATATTGCGCTGGCACGAGACTTGCTTGGCCCTCGGACTCACCCGGAGTCCCCCATGCTTGTCCGTCCCCGCCCTGTCCAAGCGCCCCGGCGCACACTCCACAAGGCCCTGGCCCTTCTCCACATCGTCGGGGTCTCCATCCTGTCGCTGGGCATCGGCGCATGGGGGGGGGCGCTGGCGGGCCCCGGTCCAGCAGGTCCCACTGCCGTGTTGGGTGCGCTGCTGGCGGCCTCGGGGTGGTCGCTGACGCAGCTTGGCACGGCCCTGGGCTGGTGGGCACTCCGGGCGCCATCCCCGCCGTGGCGCCGTGCCATTGTGCTGACCGCGGGGTTGTTGGGGCCATGCTGGTGGGTGCTCGAGGGGCGCCACCCCCAGGCCCGCCGATGGCCCAAGCCGCCGGCTCACCTCGGCACCCGCTACCGAACGGGGGATGCCGCGGTCTGGTCGGCGCCCACCATGCTCATCCTGCCGGACACCGCCAGCGGGGACGAGGGGCCAAGAAAGCAGAACGCCCGCCCCTTTTGAGGGGCGAGCGCCTGATGTGGATGCGGGAGAGGGATTTGAACCCCCGACCTTCGGGTTATGAGCCCGATGAGCTACCGGACTGCTCCATCCCGCTCACTGCCCAGGCTGGCGTTGTTTGGAAGAGCTCATATTCTCTTCCCGCTGCAGACCTGAACGCGGGTCATCTCGCGTCGCCCCGAAGGGTCTCGCTTCAATGCCCCAATGTCTCACGAAACAATCAACCTTTTGGCCTGGCACGAATGCAAGGCCCCTAAGTGGATGCGGGAGAGGGATTTGAACCCCCGACCTTCGGGTTATGAGCCCGATGAGCTACCGGACTGCTCCATCCCGCACATTCTTGATGTTTGCTGGCTGAACCGAAGCTCAACTCGCGCCATCAAGCCACTCTGAAAGGCTGCTTGTCTGACCGCACGCTCACGATTGTGGGGAGCTCCGAAGAGCCGCACTGTCGATTGGGCGCTGGTAGCAGCGGCGGGGCGGTTTGCGCCGACCCCGCGAGACACCAGCCTGATACTCCTTGCTCAGGCCCCTGGCAAGGAACTTCTGGACTTGGCGCGAAAATGCATCGAGAGTGTCGGGTCGCAGGGAGCTTCATCCACTTGGGCCCGAAACTGGCGTCCGCGGCGGCGAGCGCAGCAGGCCAGCGACGGGGTACGAGAGCGGCCCCCAGCAGAGCGTGAGCCGTGTCTTCCCCAGACCCCTCTTCCGAGCAGTCCCCCGCAGTCCACACCGGCGGCGGGAACATCCTGTTGTCCGGCGCTGCCGTCGTCGTGGTCGTCGCGGGCTTGAAGGTCGCCGGAGAGATCCTGCTGCCGCTGTTGTTTGCCGCGTTCCTGGCGGTGCTGTGCCAGCCGCTCGTCGCCGGACTGGTCAACCGAAAGGTGCCCCGGGTGCTCGCGGTGCTGCTGGTGGTGATCTTTTTGGCCGCTGCCTTGTTGGGCCTCACCGCCCTTCTGGGTGACTCGGTGCGCCGCTTCACCGACACGGTTCCCCGCTACCGGGAACCACTGCTGGCGCTGGTTCAGGGCGCGCTGACCAAGATCCAGTCCTGGGGGGTGCCAACGCCCAAGCTGGCGCTAGAAGCCTTGGGTGATCTGCCCATGGTGGATCCGGGCGTCATCATGACCCTGGTCGGCCAGACCCTCGGCGCTGTGCTCACCGTGCTCAGCCGGCTGGCCATTGTCCTGGTCACCACCGCCTTCCTCCTGTTGGAGTCCGTGGAGCTCGACCAGAAGCTTCGCGCCGCGACGGGTGAAGGCTCCCCATTCAGCCTGACCGTCTCCCAAGGCGCCGGCACCGTGCAGCGGTACTTGGCGATCAAGACCGTCGCCAGCTTGGTCACGGGGCTCATTGTCGGGGCGCTCAACATGAGCTTGGGGCTCGACTTTGCCGTGCTGTGGGGCGTTGTCGCGTTCCTCTTCAACTACATCCCCAGCATCGGCAGCATCTTGGCTGCATTCCCGCCCGTGATGCTCGCGCTGGTGCAGCTCGGCCCCTTGCCCGCCCTCGGCGTCGCCACCGGGTACGTCGCGGTCAACTTCGTCATTGGGAATGTGGTCGAGCCCCGGGTGCTCGGCCGACGCCTGGGGCTGTCACCATTGGTGGTGATCGTCAGCCTCTTCTTCTGGGGCTGGGTGTGGGGACCGGCAGGCATGCTCGTGTCGGTGCCCATGACGGTCGTGGTCAAGCTGCTTCTCGAGGCCAACCCCAACACGCGGTGGCTGGCGATCTTGCTCGGGTCTGGCGACGAAGCCCGCAAGGTCCTGGCAGAAAGTGCAGCTTCCGACACTTGACGGTCACATTTATCGGACACACGTCCGACACTACGGTAGAGTCTGACACCGGCCGGGACCACACACCGAACCGGCGCTTCGCCCAGCCCGCGGCGGAGCAATCGCCTTTCGACCCGTCGAAGGAGCGCACATCTCGCGCATCGCAACGAGCTCTGACCATCCATCCAGCTCCCACTGGGGAGCGCGGAAGGGGTTGAAGCTTGGAGGCGGTGCCAACGAGTCCGACCAACGGTCGGAGATCCCCTCTGGTGCACTCGTGCATCCAGAGAAAACCCCTGATCCCAGGAGGGACTGATGATGCTCGAGGTGACCTGTCGCAACGTGGAGCTGACCGAACGCACCCGTGCCGCAATGGACCGCAAGGCCTCGAAGCTGTCCACCTACCTGCGCGATCCTGCCGAGATCCATGTCCACCTGCGTCGCGAGCGCCACACCTACGTTGCCGAGCTGTCGGCACGAGGACCCGGCCAGCGATTCCAGGCGCATGCGGAAGGCGACAGCGCAAGGACAGCCTTCGACGCGGCCAGTGCTCGGCTGCTTCGCACCATGAAGCGCGCGCGCAAGCGCAACCTCGACCAGGTCCACACCCACGTCGAACGCATCGATGGGTTCCGTGAATCTGCCTGAGTCGCAACTCTCACCATCAACCCTCGGCCTCGGCCGGGGGTTGGTCGCTTCAGGACGTGGGCTTTTTTCGCTTCCGCGTCTTGCCCGCCGCGTGTCGCGCCGCCTCGTCCTTTTGCCGGACGGCCGAGCCCGCCCACGAACAGATCGGGCACTCGTCCCACGTGTGATGCCGTGCTGGACAGTGTTCTCGACCGAAGAAGATGATCTGAAGGTGGAGCGTGTTCCAGGACTCTCGCGGGAACAGCCGCTTGAGGTCCTTCTCGGTCTGCTCGACATTCTTGCCTGACGTGAGCCCCCAACGCCACGCCAGCCGGTGGATGTGGGTGTCGACGGGAAAGGCCGGCACACCGAAGGCTTGGGACATCACCACGCTGGCGGTCTTGTGGCCCACCCCGGGCAGATCCTCCAGCGCCGCAAAGCTCGCCGGGACCTCGCCCTCGTGGCGTTCAAGCAGCAGCTCCGAGAGCCGCTTGAGGTTCTTCGCCTTGGTGGGTGCGAGGCCAATCTGGCGGATGTGCTCGCGGATCGTGTCCACCGGCAGCGCGGCCATGGCAGCGGGAGAGCCCCCCGCCGCAAACAGCGCGGGGGTCACTTCATTGACCTTCTTGTCGGTCGTCTGGGCGCTCAGCAGCACCGCACACAGCAAGGTGAACGGGTCGTGATGGTCCAGCGGGACAGGGGTCTCCGGGTACAGCGCGTCGAGCTGCGCGTGGATCCGTGCGCACTTTTCGGCCTTGGTCATCGCCCGCCCCCGTCAGTTCAGCGCGTAGGGCTCAGCGAGCGTGAACGGTGCCACGTCGGCATCAAAGCGCTCCCCGTCGTCCAGCATGGCCATCTGGTAGGTGCCGTGCATCGTGCCCATGGACGTGTCGATGGGGCATCCCGAGGTGTAGCGATACGACTCACCCGGGCTGAGGCTGGGCTGTTCCCCGACCACTCCGGCACCCTGGACGTGCTCTTCGACGCCATGGGAATTGGTGATGATCCAGTGCCGGGAGAGCAGCTGGACCGGCCGATCCCCATCGTTGGTGATGGTGACCTGGTAGGCGTGCATCCAGTGGCCCTGGGCCGGATCGGAGTGTTCAGCGAGGTAGCGAGTGCGCACTTCGACACGCACGCCGCGGGTGACCGCAGTGGACATCGGGAATCCCGGACTGGAGGCAACAGATGCAGGCGCATACCCGTGTCTGTGTGCTGGCGCACCGGTCGGAGTAGACTGCATCGCCCGGCGTCACCGGTCAGGAGGTCCTGATGATCAACGTCCTGCAGCTTCGGTGCGGGTTGCCCGAGCTGAGCCACCGTGTGCACGTCGCGGTGTGGACCGGTGGAGAGTCAGGCGAGCTCACCACCGATGACGGCGCCGATCACCACACGTGCTGGCGCAGCGCGTCCAAGCCCTTTCAGCTC
Organism: Myxococcota bacterium; assembly: GCA_942491145.1. Lineage (GTDB taxonomy): Bacteria > Myxococcota_A > UBA796 > UBA796 > UBA2385 > CAXQUZ01. Next base: position 187,001 of record CALOBC010000010.1, read on the forward strand.
GCTGCGGCGCTCGACGCGATGGAGGCCGCGGGGGCCAGTGAGAACACGCCCTACACGCTGCGCAGCCTGTCCGATGAAGCGCTGGCCATCGGCGCCTCCAGCCACTCCGGTGAACCCCGGCACACTGCGCTGGTGGCGCATCTGATAGATCGGTTCGGGCTGGTTCTCGAGGACCTGCAGTGCGGTGCGGAGCCACCGGTGCACCGCGAAACCCGCGAGGCCCTCACTCGCGACAATGCCTTGCCAAGCGCGCTTCACAACGACTGCTCGGGCAAGCACACCTTCATGCTTGCTGCGTGCCGCGCTCGGGGCTGGTCCACCGACGACTACTTGGATCGTGACCATCCTTTGCAGGAGCGCATCTTCCACCGGATCTGCCAGCTCGTGGATGGTCGACCCACCCTCGCGATCGATGGCTGTGGGCTGCCCACGCCTTGGCTCTCACTCACCGAGATGGCCCGCGCATGGTCAATTCTCGCCTGTGCCGTCCAGGACCCGGAGCTCGACCCCACCTTGGCCCGCATCGGCACTGCCATGGCCGCCGAGCCGGCGCTCACCAGTGGCATCGGTCGCATCGATCTGGCCCTTGCCGGGCGGGCCACCGAGCCTTGGATCGGCAAGATTGGTGCCCTCGGGGTGTTCTGCGCGGCGCTCCCCGATCGGGGCATCGGCCTCGCCCTCAAGGTCGCCAGCGGGGACGAGAATGCTTTGGCATGTGCGGTGCCTGCGGTAGTCGACCGCATCGCTCCGGGTGCGCTGGCTCCCCCGTCCGGCGCTTGGCCCTGGGCGCACGTGCCCAACGTCGTGGGACGGGTTGTGGGCCGCAGGGTGGTCACCGGCCTCGACGGTGTGTAGGTCGCCCGCCGAGCCCTGTCTGTACGCCCACCGCACAGATCGCCCCCTCCTGGACCCCGGAGCCCTGATGGCCGGCGAACCGAAGCCCCCTCCCCCGCCCGACAAAACCCGGAAGCCGTCCCGCAAAGAAGAGCGGGACGCCGGCACGATGCTTCGGGAGCGGGTGAAGCAGCCCCGTCGCTACAATGTGGTGCTCCACAACGACAACTTCACGCCGATGGAGTTTGTGGTGATGGTCCTGGAGAGCATCTTCCGCCGCACCAAGGCCGAGTCGACCCGCATCATGCTGACCGTGCACAACGACGGTGCCGGCATCGCGGGGACCTACTCCCGCGAAGTGGCCGAGACCAAGGCCGCATCGACGGTCCAGTTGGCACGCGATGAAGGCTACCCCCTGCTCTTGACCACCGAACCCGAGTAGCCTGCCTCCGGGCAAGCACATGCGTGGCAATCCAGACGTCACTCCCCCCCAGTCCCTTGGACGCCGATGAAGGTCGCAAACAACCTCCGCGTAGCTCTCTCCCGTGCGCTGGAGGACGCCTCCCGCCGCCGCCACGAGTTCCTGACCATGGAACATGTCCTGCTGGCGCTTCTCCACGAGCCCGACACCGCCGAAGTGCTGGCGAAGGTGGGCGTGAAGCTGCGCAAGCTCGAGGCCGAGGTGGAAGCCTGGCTTGACGAGAATGTGGAGACCATCCCCGGAGACGAAGATGTGGAGCCGGCCCAGACGCTGGCCTTCAACCGCATCATCCAGCGGGCCATGTTCCACATCCAAAATGCGGGAATGGACGAGCTGGACGGTCCAACCGTGCTCACCGAGCTGCTTCGCGAAGAGGACAGCCCGGCGGTCTTCATGCTGGCCAGCCATGGTGTGCGCCGGGTCGACATCACGGCGTACATGAGCCACGGCAAGGGCAAGGCTGTGCCCGGAGCTCGCCAGCGCAAGGCAGGGCAAGAGCCGGCCCATGCGGGCGGTGATGACGATGACGTGCGCGATGCCGAGGACGACCCGCTGTCGGCGTACACGCTGGAGCTGGTCGCCGAAGCCGAAGCCGGTCGCATCGACCCACTCATCGGGCGGGACGAAGAGATTGAGCGCATCGTGCACATCCTCGCGCGCCGCCGAAAGAACAACCCGCTGTTGATCGGCGACCCCGGGGTCGGCAAGACCGCCATCGTCGAGGGCCTCGCCCGTCGCATCTTCGAGAAGACCGTGCCCGAGCCCCTCGAGGGCGCCAAGGTCTACTCTCTGGACATGGGCGCGCTGTTGGCGGGCACCCGCTACCGGGGCGACTTCGAGGAACGCCTCAAGGAAGTCATCACCGCCATCACCGAGCAAGAGCGCTCTGTGCTGTTCATCGACGAGATCCACACAATTGTGGGTGCGGGGGCCACGTCGGGCGGCACGATGGATGCCAGCAACCTGCTCAAGCCGGCGCTCCAGTCCGGCAAGATGCGCTGCATCGGCTCCACCACGCACAAGGAACACAAGCAAGCCTTCGGCCGGGACCGGGCGCTCGCCCGCCGCTTCCAAGTGGTCGACGTGCCTGAGCCCTCCGTGGACGAATGCATCGCCATCCTCCAAGGGCTCCAGAAGCACTACGAGGAGCACCACAAGGTCACCTACACGCCGGAGGCCATCGAGGCGGCCGCTCGGTTGTCCACGAAGCACCTCAACGACAACCACTTGCCCGACAAAGCCATCGACGTGGTCGACGAGACCGGCGCCGCCGTGCGCTTGGCGGGTCGCACCAAGGTCACGCTGGATGACGTGGAGTCGACCATCGCCCGGATGGCCCGCATTCCCCGCAAGAGTGTGTCTGAGGAAGAAAAGCAGTCGCTGGTCGACCTCGAGCTCGAGCTTCGCAAGGTCATCTTCGGCCAGGACGACGCGGTCGCCGCGGTGGCCAGCGCCATCAAGCTGTCTCGCGCCGGCCTCAAGGCGCCCGACAAGCCCGTGGGCACCTTCCTCTTCGCGGGCCCCACCGGTGTCGGAAAGACCGAGCTCGCCAAGCAGCTCGCCGAGAGCCTCGGCATCAGCTTCCAGCGGTTCGACATGTCGGAGTACCAGGAGCGCCACACCGCCAGCCGGCTCATCGGCGCGCCTCCGGGCTACGTCGGCTTTGAGCAGGGCGGCTTGCTGACGGACGCCATTGCGCGGAACCCCCACTGCGTGCTGCTTCTCGACGAGATTGAGAAGGCCCACCCCGACATCTTCAACCTGCTGTTGCAGGTCATGGACCACGCGAGCCTGACCGACAACAACGGCAAGAAGGCCGACTTCCGCAACGTGGTGCTCATCATGACCACCAATGCGGGCGCCCGGGAAGCCAGCGGTCGGTCGGTCGGCTTCGGCTCTCCGTCCAGCCAGCACAAGCAGGATGGCGCGCTCAAGCGCACCTTCTCGCCGGAGTTCCGCAATCGCCTCGACGCGATGGTCAAGTTTGGCCCGCTGCCCGAGGTGGTGGTCCGGCGCATCGTCGACAAGTTCATCGCCCAGCTGGGTGAGCAGATTGCCGAGCGCAAGGTGATCTTGGAGCCCACCGACGCCGCACTGGAGTGGATGGCCACCCGTGGCTACAAGCCGGAGTACGGTGCCCGCGAGATGGGCCGGGTCATCCACACCCACGTGAAGAAGCCGCTGGCGGACCTCATGTTGTTCGGTGACTTGAAGGACGGCGGAACGGCCGTGATCGACGTCTCGGACGACAAGAGTGGCTTGGTTCTGGTGGCTCGACCGCCGGGACCGCCGCTGCTCACGGTGGTCCCCGACGCCCCCACCGGCGAAGAGTAGGCAAGTGTGGCAAGCGTCGTGGTTCTCAGCCTCCTTGCCAGCGTCAGTGTGGCGTTGGCAGGGGAGTGTCCGAGGCCCGCAGCGCTTCGCCGCCAGCTCGACCGACCCCCGACGGCCGGCCAGGTCCTCCAGCACCACCGGGCACTGACGGGGACCTTGTCGGACTTGCGCACATGTGCCGGCCCGGAGCATGCGACCGAGCTGGCCCGGGCCTTCACCTTGAGCCGCCACGGACCCCTCGCGGAAGACCCGGACATCTTTGAGGCGGCGCTGGACGGCTTGCGGCGGCTGCCCCCCGATGTGACCCACCGCGCCCTGGAGGATGGCCTCTGTCCGGCGCTGCTTTCGCTCGTCTGGGCCGATCTCCGCGTGCGCTGGCTGGGCCCAACGCTGGTCGCCAGTCCCGACGCACTCGCGGAGCTCGAGCGGTGGGACCCTGCCGACAATCCAGCCTTGCTCGATGCCGGCGCTCAGGCATGTTCCCGCGTGCTCGATGGCCACGATCTGGACCCGCCAGCCTTCCTGGCGGCCCTGTCGGTTGACGGTGGCTCGATCTCCCACGAGGCTGCGACCGACGTTCAAGATGCCCTAATGGCAGGCATCTTGGCGACGTCCAAACCGGAGATCTGGACCGCCGTGGCCCGGGTCTCCCACCAGGGAGGACTGGGAGGCGCCCGGCTTCGGGCTGCGCTGAGCACGGGTCCACCGCGCCCCGAAGACGCCGCGCTGGTGCAGCAAGCCATCAACGCACTGCCAGAGCGTTCAACGTCCGGCCCACTGCTGCCGCCGGCGGTGGCCCCTGGACAGCTCCCGGGGCTTGAGGCGGTCTCCCCTGTGACTGCCGACGAAGACGCCATCTTGGCCAGAGCTCATCCCCCCTTCTGGTCGACCGGCGTGCCCCGCATGGCTTTCGGTCTGGCTGGCCTCATCGGGTTCGCCGCGGTCGCCCTGCGCCGTCGTCGACCGTGGGCGGCACTGGGCCTCGCAGTCTCCACAATGGTGGTGGTCGATGGCGCGTTGGCTTGGGCGTCCCCTCCCCGCTCCCCTGAGCTCGGCTTCATCCCCACCCCTCGCCAGCTCCCCACGGTCGAGGCCACCAGCTGCACCTACGGCGGTCCCGGCACCCGCATTGAGGCCATCCCGTGCACCCGGGACCGCGGCGTGCCCTTGGTCGCCGTGCTCGGCGCATCCAGCGTCCACGGGTCTCACTTTGTGGCCGAGGATGCCTTCCCTGCGAGGCTTCAGGCGCGCCTCCGCGAAGACGTGCACCCGTCCGCCCGGGTGGTAAACCTGGGGGTTGGAGGGGCGACCAGCGCGACCCTCGCGGGCTTCGCGGGGCCCGGCGGCATCTTCGACCCCGCCGGCGGCGGACCACCGGACGTGGTGGTGGTCTACTACGGCCACAACGAGGCCTCCCAGTTTGTGCGCATGGGGGCTTTCGCGGCCGTGAGCCCGTCCCAGATGGCCGCGCGCTTGCTCCTTGCCCGCAGCGGCATCTTTGCCGTGCTGGAGGGCATCTTGCCCAAGCCTGCCCCAGTCGGTGCCCACCCACCCGATCGCACGCCCGCCCCCCGGGCATCCCGAGACCGGCTCATCTCACTGGCCGCGCTTCACCTGGAGACCAACCTGGGCTGGGTCCTCGACGTGGCCCACCAAGCCGGGACTGTGCCCGTGGTGGTCATTCCCGCCACCAACCTGCGCTTCGCCCACGTGGAGCCCTTCGCCGATGCCGGCCCCGGGGACACCGAGGACCTCAACGCGCTGCGGCGCTTGGGCGAAGAAGCAGCGAAGGCGGGCCAACGAGAGGCCGCCGCCCGCTACTTTCAGCTAGCCATCGACCGCAGCGCGTCGCCACGAGAGCTGGTCAGTCCCATCCGCACGGCTCTCTCGACGACAGCCCTCGGCGGTGCCGACCTCATCGACGCCCAAGCGGCCTTTCTGGCCAGAGCACCCGACGGTGTGACCCCCAGCGGGCTGTTCTGGGACGACCTCCACCCCAGCCGGGCGGGTCACCAAGTGCTCGCCGACCTCATCGCGCCGGTGGTGGCCGACCACTTGACCGGAGCGCCCGCGCCGCACTGATCGCTACATGTCGCCCAGGCCGATCTCGGCCAAGCGCTGCTTGAGAAAGTCGATGCCCGTGATGTCGTCGGCCGGAGGCGGGAAGCCAGGGCCGCGACATTGGTCGAGCACCCGCAGCACCGCATTGGGCCGTGGATGCACAAAGAAGGGCATGCTGTACCGGGAGGAGCCGGTGTCCGATGGGTTCACCACGCGGTGGGTGGTCGCCGGGAGCAGGCCGTTGGTCACCCGGCTGAGCATGTCCCCGATGTCGGCCACGATCTCGCCAGGCTCGGCATCCACGTCCATCCAGCGCCCATCGGGACGAAGCAGCTGGAGGCCCGGGTCGGTCGAGGTCACCAGCAGCGTGATGAAGTTGATGTCTTCGTGAGCCGCCGCCCGCACCGCACCTTCGGGAACCTGCACGTCCCCGAGCGCCGGATAGTGCAGCAGCCGCAGGATGGTGTTGCCCAGATCGGTGACCCCCGTGAGGCGGTCCAGCGGCTCGCCGAGATACAAGGCGATGGCCTGAAGCAGCGCCGACGCCACCGACTCGAGGCCTCGGTACAGCGCCAGCATGGTGTCGCGGAAGCCAGGAATCTCGGATGGCCAGAGGTTCGGCGGATACTGGCTGTACATCGGATGGTCAACCGGGAGCTCTCGGCCGACGTGCCAGAACTCCTTGAGATCCGGCCTGGGCTGGTCCTTTGCGTGCTCGGACCCGAACGGCGTGTGCCCCCGCTGCCCTTGGCCGCCCTGCACCACGTACGCCAGCTTCTCGGCATCGCTCAGCGAGAAGTAGCCGCGGACCCCACCGTAGGCCGGCTCCACCAGCGCAGGGCCGACGCGGTGCCCCCGCACCCGCACGAAGCCAAACTCCTTGAGGCTGTCGCCCAGCGTCTTCACAAAGCGGGCACGGGCTTGACCCTCCCCCTCGCTGAAGTCATGCATGTTGACGACGGGAATGCCCTCAGTATCGCTGTTTGCGGCCATAGCAGTGTCCTCGACTCGGGGGGAAGGCGGGCCTAACCCTCCCCCTGACCCACTTCCAAAGGCAGGCGTGTGACCATGCTCTGGCGCATCGCGCGCACCCGCCGGCGGGACACCTTGCGTCGCCAGTCCCCGCCCTTCTTCAGCGCACTCCCGACGATGAGCACATCGGCGAGACTGGCCAGCTCGTGGGCATCGTCGACGGTCACACCTGAGCCCACGGCGACGGGCAGGCCCGCTGCGCTCACTTCGCGGACCGCGTCGATGTCGGTGGGTTCACCGGTCTCACCCCCTGTGACAATCAGCACGTCCGCACCACAGAATGCCGCCCCCCGGGCAAGGGCCGACAAGCTCAGGTCGGCCGTCACCGCGTGGGCCGCGTGCTTCTTCTGGACGTCGGCCCAGACGGCGATGTGGTCGGCCCCGAGGGCTCGCCGCGCCCGGAGCAGTGGGCCCGCGGAGGCGTCGAGCCAGCCTTCATCGGCGACGTGGGCATACGCAAAGGCCTCTACCCGCACAAAGTGGGCGCCCGCCGCGACCGCCACGCCCAGTGCATCTCGGTTGGCCCCGGCCAGCACTTGCACCCCCACCGGCGCATCCAGATCCACAATGTCGGCGGTGCAGATGGCCATGGCGGCCACGACTTCCGGCGGCACGGCCCCCCGCAGGTAGGGCGCATCCCCCATGTTCTCGACGATCAGGGCATCGCAGCCGCCTTGGAGCAACGCCGCCGCGTCCCGGAGCGCCGCATCCCGGGTGTGTGCGAGAGAGCGCCCGGTCCAGCGAGGAGACCCGGGAAGGGGCTTGAGGTGGACCATGCCGACAAGTGCCGGCCTCGAGAGGACACCGATGCCGGGCACAGTGCGTGTCTCGTCCAAGAGAGCCTCCGAGCTGCAAGCGGGTGGGGTGCCGCAATAACGAGCTGGACCCGCCTCCAACGTGCAGGACGCCCATGCCGGACCCCTCGCCCCATCGTCGCCACGCTGTGCTGTCCGAGCTGGTCGTCAAGCAGACACCGACCCACGACCTGGCCCACAACTGGGCCCATGTGGAGCGCGTGCACCGCTGGTGCATCCGCATCGCCAACGAGCTCGGTGAAGACGCCGATCTCGCCGGAGCGGCCGGGCTGGTGCATGATCTCTTGCTGGTGCCCAAGGACCACGCCGACCGGGCCAGCGCCGGCGAGCTGTCGGCTGCCCGCGCACCGGAGCTGCTCCAGGCTGCCGGATTCGACGAGGCCGAGATCGCGGTGGTGTGCGACGCCGTGCGCACTGGCCCCTGGTCCGCCAAGCTTCCGCCCTCCGGGCCCATCGGCGCCATCCTCCAAGACGCTGACCGCCTCGATGCCATCGGGGTCACCGGGGCCTTCCGCAACATCGCCGTCGCCCAGGACATGGCCCGGCGCCGCCCCAACAACGCGTTCTGGCATCCCACCGATCCACTGCATCTCGACCCCGAGCGTCCCCTCCACGACGGGCGCTTCGCCCTCGACCACTGGCACGTCAAGCTGTTGACCCTGGCAGACGGCATGAACACCGCGCCGGCCCGTCGGGAGGGCGCCCGCCGGCATGCCCACATGCTGCAGCTGCTCGATATGCTGGCCACGGAACAGCGCTGACGACGCGCATCGGCGCTGGACGGGCTACCCTGTCCCGAGCTTTTGCCGCCGCCGGTGCCCTGCGGCCGCCCGATCCGCTGGAGGAGACCATGTCGAACCGTTCCCGCTTTCCGCTGCTGATGCTGCTTTCCGTTGTTGTGGGGTGCGGAGGCATCAAGACGGGTGTTCCCCAAGACTCGGGCGACGAGCGGGACGAAGACGGCGACGGCTCACCGGTCTCAGAAGACTGCGACGACACCGATCCATCGGTCGCCCCCGGACTGCCCGAAGTCTGTGACGGCAAAGACAACGACTGCAACGCCCAGGTCGACGAAGCGGACCCCGGCCTGACCGACGGCAGCACCTACTACGTGGACGTGGACGGCGATGGCTACGGCGCAACCGCGTCCGAGACGGTGGCGTGCGAGGCCCCGTCGGGCTCGGTGACGGAAGGCGGGGACTGTGACGACAGCAGCGCCGACGTGAGCCCAGCGGGTGTCGAAGACTGCACCACGGCTGCCGACGATGACTGCTCCGGCTCTGCCAACGACGAAGACGCGCTGAACTGCACAAACTGGTTCGTGGACAGCGACGACGACAACCACGGCGCCCTGGACGCGGCGTCGGCTTGCTTGTGCTTCCCGGAGGGCGACTTCCAAGCATCGCTGGCCGACGACTGCGACGACTCCGCGCCTGATGTCAACCCCGAGGCGGACGAGGTCTGCAACGACGGCATCGACAACGACTGCGACGAAGACTGGGACGAGTGCCGCCACTCCCGCTCGGGCCCGGTGCATGAGCGCGGGATTGAGGTCTATGGGCTGTCCGCTGACGCCGAGACCGGTCCCTGGATCTCCGCCGGCCCCGACACGAACGGCGACGGCAAGAGCGACATCCTGATCAGCGGGCCGGGCGAAGGCGGAGGCGGCCGACTGTCGCTCATCACGGCGGCGCCCACCACCGACACAGGCATCCCGACCAGCGCGTCGGCCACCATCGAACCCGACGTGGCCGCCCAGATGATGCGCGGTGTGATCGGTGGCGACATGGATGGAGACGGCACCCCCGACATCGCCGCATTCGGCAGCACACCCTACGACAACTACTCAGAGTTCTACGTGTTCTCTGGCACAGTGACGGGATCGGTCGACCCGGGCGATGCGCTGCTGCGGATCAGCCCCACCAATGAGAGCAACGTCTGGGGCGATGTCCAGGTGGCAGACATCGACGGCAATGGCGAAGACGAGGCTGTTGTGCTCTACACCGATGGCTCCAGCATGTGGGCCTTCGGCAATCTCAGTGGCACGGCCGCCGTGGCCCAGACCGGCAGCGCCGGCGGCTACACCCAGATTGGCGACATTGGCGACGTGACCGGCGATGGGCTGGCCGACCTGATGTTTGGCAACCCGGACAGCGGCGGCTCCGGCACCGTCGGCCTGTGGATCTCAGACGGCGACCTGCCGAGCGACCTGAGCACCGAGGTCATCAGCTTTGCCGGCATGAACAGCGGCGACCTGTTGGGCACGACGATGGCGCCCGCCGGGGACCTCACCGGTGACGGATACGAGGACTACCTGGTCACCGCGCCCTACCACGACACCACCCAGTACCGGCAGGGTGCGGTGTATGTCTTTGCGGGCGGGCTGAGCCCGAACCCGACCGCCGTGACGGACGCAGAGTTCGAGATCCTCGGCGAGATGCGGAATGACAACGCCGGCGCTGGCGCGGCGGGCATCGGCGACATGGACGGAGACGGCCACCTCGACCTCGCGGTCGGGTCCACCGGTTGGGACACGTCCAGCTACAACAACACCGGCGCTGTCTACTTCCTGCACGGCCCGTTCTCTGGGTCCATCGACCTGAACGACGAGCGGGGCCGCGTGGACGGCGGCCACAGCAGCGGCTTGCTGGGCACGACCATCATCAGCGGCGGCGATCTGGACGACGACGGCTTCAACGACGTCCTCATGGGCGAGCCCGGCAACGACACCGGCGCTGAGAACGGCGGCGCTGTCTGGATCATGTTCGGCGCAGGGCTGTAAGCCAGAGACTGTTGGGGGGCCCACATTGGGGCTCCCCAAGCGCAGGTCAGGAGCGCCTAATCCTTGACAGGCACCGCCACCCGCTCGGGTGCTGCGGGCGCATTGGCCAACAACCAGGCCATGCCCGCCAGCGCACCTGTCGCTTCCCGAAGTGACGCCTCATCGACCTTGTCTAGGGTGTCGGCGTAGGTGTGGTGGATGTTGAAGTACGAGGAGTCATCAGGACGCAGGCCGATGACCAACGTGCCCGAGGCCTTCAAGGGCGAGATGTCTGCGCCTCCGCCCCCCGTCTGAATCGGCAATGCCAGGGGGGCCGCCGCAGTCCGGAGCCAGCCCAGCTGTTCGGCTGTGCCCGAGGCCGAGAAGCCCAACGGCCATCCGCCCCCCAGATCGCTCTCAATGGCGGCCACGTGCCGCTCTTCGCCATGAGCATCGCCGTAGGCCTTGCCACCCCGAAGCCCATTTTCTTCGTTGGCAAACAGCACCGCGCGAATGGTGCGCTTTGGCGGCACACCCAGCTCCCGAATCAGCCGCAATGCCTCGATGCTCTCCACGATGCCTGACCCGTCGTCGTGGGCACCTTGGCCGACGTCCCAAGAGTCGAGGTGGCCCCCGATCACCACGATCTCATTCGGCAGCTCGCTGCCCCGGATTTCAGCGACGATGTTGCGGCCGGGCACGTCTGGGTAGGTCAGCGCCCCGAGCTGCATCCGCAGGATCACCGACTCCCCGCTGTCGACGATTCGTTCGATCATGTCCGCGTTCTCGGTGGACACCGCCACCGCCGGAATGGGCTGCAGCCCCTCGTCATAGCTCCGCATCGCGCCGGTGTGGGCCGTCCCGAGGGATCGGGTCGTGAGCGAGCGCACCAGCACCCCCGCCGCCCCTTGGGCCGAGGCAAGATTGGCCCCGTTGAGCCGCGCCCAGACCGCATCGCCGTACCCGAGGTAGGCCGGAGTGCGCTGCGCCATGTCGACGGCGTAAAGCACGATCTTGCCCTCCACATCACCACTCAGGTCCTTCTCGGTGTGCACCACCACAACCTCAGCTTCGACCACACCTCCGGGGGCCGCTTGGGTGCCCACTGAGCCGCCCAAGGTGAGCACCTGGAGCGGCACGGTCCACGGCGCCACCATCTCGACCCGCTCCAGTCCCCGCACCCAGTGGGGCACCATGACCGGCTCACCCCGCACATTGTCTTGCCCATCCTCGGCAAACACCCCGAGGGCCCAGTCCTCCGCGGCCACCATGCCGGGCGAGCCCGCGAGCCGGTGCCCCACGCCGTCACAGAGGTCGGTGAGGCGCGCAAAGGTCTGCTCGCTCTGGCGGGCAGCCGCCACAAGCTGCTGCAGTGCGGGATCCGACGTGTTGAGCGCCAGTGTGGGGTGGCCTGGGCTGGCTTCAGGAACAGCCACAAAATTGACGTTCCCGCCCACCATGTCAAAGGTCGGATGACGAAAGCAGCCCGTCAAGAACAACACGATCCACGCTGACTTCATTGGCCACTCCACGGCAGGACAGCCCCCTATCTCCCCTGCCCCGGCTGTTGGGATACATGGGCCTCCTTGCCCGACGAGCCCCATGCTGAATCTTCTGTCCCTGTGGGTTGCCCTGTCCCCAGCGAGCGCCAGTCCGCGCTTCGCTGGTGTGGTGATGGACGACTTTGCCGACGAGCTGGCCCCCCTGCGCTTTGACAGCTCCTCGACCGGGTGGACCGCCGACTTCAAGGGCGGGGTGCTCCGTGTCTTCATCGGACCCGACGAGAAGTCCGCCCAGTGGTGGGTCTCCGCGATGGCCGACATCGCCAAGAAGCAGAAGCCCCAACCGCCCGATCCGCCACTGGATCTCCCGGCTGACGACGCACTGGCCGGCGGCACCAACTTGCTGATCCTGCGCTTCGGCAACATGGGGGTGATGATCGAGTCGGCCGGCGGCGCCCTGGTCTTCGCTGAGCGGGTGGCTGCGGCACTCCGCCCAGAGCCTGGCCCCTGGCCGCAGCCGCCCACCATTGCAGAACAAGCGGGACTGTGGCACGTGGACGTGGCCTTTGAGCCCGCCCACATCACCTACGTGGGCGCATCCCCCCTGCCCGGCGAGCCCTTGCGCTTCGCTGCCCCGCCGAGCGCCGTTGTCGCTTGGGACGAGTGGGGTCGGGCACTGCGTCAAGACTTCGATGCGGCGGGCAACCCCGTGCCCCGCCCTCCCCCGTGGGCCGACTATGTCCCTCCGCCTCCCCCCGACGTGAGCGATCCGCCGCATGATTGAAGCGCTGTCCAATCCGGATACCTGGCTCGCCCTGCTGTCGCTGACCGCTTTGGAGATCATCCTCGGCATCGACAACATCGTGTTCATCGCCATCTTGAGCGGCCGTCTCCCGAAGGAACAACAGGGTCTGTCGTACCGCCTGGGGCTCGGCGCAGCGCTCATCAGCCGGCTGGGCCTGCTCGGGGCCATCAACTGGGTCATGGGGCTCACCGCGGTGCTCTTCACCGTCTTCGACCATGCGATCAGCGGACGCGACATCATCCTGATGGGCGGCGGACTGTTCTTGATGGCCAAGTCCACCCACGAGATCTACGACAAGGTGGAGGGGGACGACGAAGACGACGCCCCCGCGGGTGGTGGCCGCAGCTTGGTCGGCACCGTGCTCCAGATCATGCTGCTGGACGTCATCTTCAGCCTTGACTCGGTCATCACCGCCGTGGGCATGGCCAGCGAGTTCTGGATCATGGCCACCGCCATGATCATCGCCGTCATCATCATGCTCTTCTTCGCCCAGCGCATCGGCGACTTCGTCAACGCCCACCCGTCCATGAAGGTGCTGGCGCTGAGCTTCCTGCTGTTGATCGGCGTCCTGTTGACCGCCGAGGCCATGGGCCAGCACATCGACAAGGGCTACATCTACTTCGCGATGGGCTTCTCGCTGATGGTTGAGCTGGTCAACATGCGGGTGCGCAAGGACCGCAAGAAGAAGGTCCCGAGCTGAAGCCCCCCGGTCAGCGGTTTGCGACCGGGTTGCGGAGGACCAGCGAGATGCCCACCAGCAGCGGCACCGCTTGTTCGTAGCGGGGACCCAGCGCGCTGTTGAGGGTCAGCAGGGCCAAGCCGATGCCGAGGGGCGTGCTCACGGCAGAGACCGCGCCAGCGCCGTTTCGGACCCAGAAGACCGCCGAACCGACCCGGGGCAAGGCGAGCAGGAAGTCCCACAACGGGCCAGCCGTCCACAACAGCACCTTCTTGGCGGCCCACCCGCCTGCGAAGCTGCCCGCGGACGTGCCGGCACCGGCGATGCGACCCCAGACCGGCCGCTTGAGCCGGCGCTTTGCGGTGGGATCGAGATCGTCCACCGAGATGGGCCGGTCTCGGGGCACCAGCGTCTCGGCCAAGCGGTCGAGTCGGCACCAGGCATCACCGATGCCCAGGTCGATCCCCAGGCGCTTCTCGACTTGGTTGACGAGCTGGTCGAGGGTGTCCGGCGCGAGCACCTGGCCCGCGGGCGTGTGGGTGCGCCACCACAGCGAGGCCACGAGCCGGTCCGCAAGAGCAGCGCCGTCTGCACCATCCGGGACCGAGACCTGCGCGGCCTCCAGCACCGCGCGCATCGCCGCAGGGTCTCGGTCGAGGAGCCGGGCACGCACCGCATCAGCAGTCACAGGAGAGGTCGACATCGGGACTCCAGGACTCGCAGGGCCATCGGGCAAGGGCAACACAACGGGGGCAAGACGCTGGGCCTACGCCGGGCAGCGGGCTTTCTTGCAGTGCCCCTCACAGCCCCTGAAGCATGTCCGCTACTCCATCGGCAAAGCCCCGGGGCGCCACACCACACGCCGCGGTCAGGGCACCCGGATCGGCCAGCTCGTCCTCATCGATCGCCCCAATCAGGTCAGCGTCGAAGTCTGGCGCCCACCGTGCAGCTGCCACAAACAGCGCCTTGGGCAAGTGCAGCGGACGCACCCGCCGGCCCATCCCACCGGCAATGAGGGCGATGATGTCGTCGAAGGTGTGGGCCGTGGCGCCGCCGGCCTCAAAGGCTTCGTTCGGCAACCCACCCTCCGCCAAGCGCAGCACCGCTTGGGCAAAGTCATCCACGTGAATCGGCTGGCGACGGTACTTTCCGTCGCCAATGACCGGGACCAGCGGGGTGCGGCCCACCAGCCGGGCCAGCGTGTGAAAGCTCTCCTGGTGGCCTGGACTGTGGTTGCGCAGGGGCGGACCGTAGGGCGCGCTGGGCCTGAGAACAGCCCATGGCAGTCCACTCTCGGCAAGGCGCTGCTCATCTTCTCGGCGGGACCGGGCGTAAGGGGTGTCCCGAGTCCAGTGGACCACCGTGCTGGACGCGTAGACCACGGGGACGCCCACAGCGAGGACCGCGTCCATCATCTGGCGGTTGACCGCGGCGGCAGCTTCCGCGGACGAGCCCGGTCCCCGCGCCTTGATTCGACACGCGGTGTGCACCACCAGATCGGGCTTCAGCGCACGAATCCTCGCCACGTCGCGCCCCCGGCGGCGCAGATCCACCCGCATCGGGGTCACCCGCGTGAGGGCCACCGGGGTGGAGTGAAACAGCGCGTGCACATCGTGGTGCTCCGCAGCCGCACGACAGAGGTGCGCGCCCACAAAGCTGGAGCCGCCGGTCACTACAATGCGCATCAGAGCCTCAACATCGAGGGCTACCCCTCATCTTCAGGGGGTGCCCAGGTGAGCCGGGACGGGGGGTCCGGCGCTTCGAGCGGCGCCGCCGGAGAGACCTTTGCGACGTCCTCCATCACCTCGATCACCACCAGGGTGGCGTCATCGTCCACTCCGACCCGGGCGACCTCGTCCAGCACCGCGCGTGTGCAGGACTCTGGGGTGCCCGTGCGCTCCCAGAAGTCCACCAGCTCGTCCTCGTCGAGGGCGTCCAGCACGCCATCGGACATCAGCATCAGCACGTCGCCGGGGGCGAGGTGCCAGCGGTCCTGGGTGAGCACATCGGCCACCTTCGGTCCCATGCCCATGAACGTGCGCAGCCGGTGGAACATGCCCGTTCGCTCGGAGCCGGCCTGCTTCACTCGCCCGTCCCGCAGCCGGTACACGGGAGAGTCACCCACCGTGTAGATGTGGGCCTCCAGCCCGTCGACCCAGGCCATCGCCAGCGTGCACCGCGCTTGCCGCCCACTGCCGCGCAGCTCCCAGTCGATCTCGCTGACGAGCTGGACCAGCGCTTCGGTGGGCTGGGTCTCTCGGGGGCCACCGAACTGTCCCAGCCGGTCGCACGTGAGCTGGGCTGCCGCACGCCCGGCGCCAGCGGTGCTCACCCCATCGCACACCACAAACAGGCCGAGCCCAGGCTGGCCCACCGGGTAGACCCGCCAAGCATCCTCGTTCTCGCTGTGGTGTGGCGCAGGTCTGCTGCCACCAAAAGCACGCAGCCGCACCGTCGGATTGTGCATCGACGGGCCTTCGTCGTTCATGCCAAGCCCCGCTGGCCCGGTCCCTGAATGGCGAGGCCATTCTTCATCGCCACCACCTGCTGACCCCCAAGGAACCGAGCGGTCCCCGGAGGTGGGTTCACTCAGCCCTTGGAGCTGCGCCGGCGGAAGAGCGCCAGCCCAACCAGCGCGAACAGGCCGAGGCCCGCCATGTTGCCGTTGTCGCCGGTGCTCGAGCACTTGCAGCCCTTGACCTCGGTCGTGATGACCGTCGGCTTGGCCTTGGAGCCGCCTGCACCTTCGCCATCTTCGCCACCGGGAGTGGTCGGGCTGGTGCCCAGGGGGTCCACAGCGTCGGCAATGAAGGCAATCTCCGTGACCGGCTGGAGCGGGTCATTGCTCGCCAGCAGCAGCGTGCCCTCGAACTGACCTTCGGTCTCGGGCGCAAAGGTCACCACCACCCCGTCGACGACACCCGGCGCGGCCTGGAAAGTCGTGGGGTAGTTCGAGAAGTAGATCGAACCCGTGATGGTCGCAGTGCCCAGAAGGTCCAGCTCGCCGATATTCTCAAGAGGAACTTCGACGTTTTGGATCTGGCCAATGTAGACCGTGCCCAGGTCGATGACCTCGTCGGGCGGTGCCAGCACGGGCAGCGGGAACTCGAGCGTCTGGAGCGGGAAGAACTGCTCGAAGTCATCCCCAGCGAGGGGGATGGGGATGTCCATGTCGACCAGATCCCAGCAGCCGATCAGGTCAACGCAGACTTGGAAGACCGGGTTGAGGACCAGATCCAGCGAGCTGTTCCAGGCACCCACCAGCTCGATGTCAACGTTCTGAATGGCCTCACCCTGGGGCTCCACCACCACGGTGCGGTTGGCCTCAGCGAGGCGCTCGCCATCGACGTACCAGTTCTTTGCGTAGAACGTGGTGGTGGCCTCGGGGCCCATGTCGACCGTGAAGCCCGCGTTGACGCCGGTGAACACGTTGAATGAGTAGCTGAGAAGCTCGTTGACCGCGCCCTCAAAGAGGACTTGGACCTCGTCGGGAATGGACCCGTCGAGGAGGAAGGGGTCAAAGAAGGCTTCACCCTCGACCCCGATGCCCCGGCGGTCGATCTCGGAGTCCCACTCGTACCCGGCGACCGAGAAGCGAATGGATGTGACCGCGTCCAGCGAGGCGTCGACGATGATCTCACCGGTCGCGAGCACGGGCTCAAGCGACACGGTCAGCGAGTCCGGCCAGCCCATGCGGGCGACGCCTTCCATCTCGATGTCGGCACCGCCGACGCTCTCGATCTGAAAGCGAACTTGGAGGGGGCTGCCCGATGGCACCCAGTCCGTGTCGAACTCAGCGTTGTTGTAGAGCTCGACAGAGTCGTCCAAGACGATGTCAATTGGCTCGCTCTCAAACTCGAAGACCGGGGGGGTCTCCTGAGCCTGGGCAGCGGTGCCCAGGGCAAGCAAAAGGGAGAGGTGCATGGAGCCTTCCTTGATCGCGCGGAGTGTACCGCAATTGGGCCAGAGTCCGGCTGCAAACCGATGACGCCTGGCGCCCAGTCGCTCAATCCTGCGCCGCCGCACGCAGCGCATCTGCGGTCCAGCGATGGTCCGGTCGAATACCCGCCACACTGAGGTCAGCATGCAGCCGTTCTGGATCACCCACAACCACCCATGTGATTGGGCGGCTTGTCAGCGCATGGGCCCCCGCCCGCAGGTCATCGTCCGTGAGCGCCCGGTAGCGGTCGCTAGTGGGCGCGGCCGGGTCCCCGTGGTCCACGAATAGCGCGACGGGATTGGGGGCCAGTTGGTGCTGAAGGGCGAGGGCCACCGCCGCGCCACGCAGCGCTGCCAAGCCGCCGAGGGCGCCCAGCGGGTCGGTGGACGCTGCCGTCCGCAGGGACTCGGCGGACCGCAGCACCGACGAGACTTGATCCGCAGGAATGCTCATGTCCAGGCGCAGGGCGGACCGCCCGGGCTCGGCGATCAACAGCGCCCCAAGATCGTAGACCAAGCCCTCGGTCTCGCGCAGCGATCGGCAAGCCGGCCCCGAGGTCGCCCCCCAGAGGCGCCATGCCGCGACCTGGAGGCCGTCCGGACTTGCCCCACCCAGCGGGATCAGCGCGAGGAGCTGGACGGTGCTGCGACCGGGCAGATCCACCTGGACCAGCCAGGGGGGATCGGCGGGCCACTCAGGCGTGACAGGGGTGTGAATGGTCGGGGCCCCACAGGCCTTCGGCAGACCCTGCAGCGCGGGTCCCATGCGGGGGGCGCGACAGACCGTGTCGAGGGCCACCTCAAGGCGTTCCGAGCTCACGCGGCGCAGCGCTGGCGTGCTCGCCGGGGTGGCACCCCACCCGAGGTGGTGGTGCAGGGCGAGATCCCCCACCCCGCCAAGCGCACGGGAGCGCCGAGTGTCCCTTGTGGGAGGCCGAAGTGGCCCCGTCCAGTCCCCGGGTAGCTCGACCCGATCGGCGGTCACGTCCCACCCCTGGCTTCGTGCGAGCAGCTCGAGCGCCGCAGGGTCGGCCGTGTGCCCCGTGCCCAGCGCAAACACGGTGGGTGACGGCGCTTCGGGAATGGGTGGCCCCAGCGCCCGGCGCAGCCACGCCCCACTTGGGGTTGGAACCGACCAAGAATCATTGAGAACACCGACCAATGAGTCATCCTCAACCACAGACCGACCCAGCCGTGACGCGAGCGCACGCGCGGCCGACCCCTGCCCCTCGGGCACCACCAGCAGCACCGTGGCGTGCTGCGGCTGCCACCAGTCCTCGATGCTCAACACACCCTGAAGGTCCGGTTGACGGGGATCATCGTAGATCTGGGCCGATGAGGGCTCGGGGTGCAGCTCCGCCTCACGCTGAACCACCCGCCACTGGGCCTGCAGAGCGGCGCCCGACCGGCGCTCCAGCGGCGGAGGCTGCAAGCGCTGAAGCTCCATAGACACGACGTCTTCAAGTGCCTCTGGGGGGGCCACCACCAGCCCGCCGACACCCTCTGGAGTGGTCCAGCCTTCGCTCCAGCCACCCAGCTGTTCAAGGGCTTGGTCCCAAGCCCCCGGCGACCAGCCCGGTGCTGCGGCATAGCTGAGGTGCTCGACCAGATGGGCCGTTCCGGCAGACACCGTGGGCGGCCGGGGCATCCACGAGACCACCAACACCACCGGGTCCGCGTGGGTGCGCACCTGCACAACAGGACCTGGTTGGGCGATCGCCGCACCCACACCTCCCGACAACAGCGCGACGGCCATCCCTTCCAGCATGAACCGTCACTCCTTGGGGTTCAGCCCTGCTAGCACCCGTTCTGCGCGATAGCGGGGCCGGCGTCCGTGTCGCTGCGACCGGGCACGCCAAGACGGAGGCCAAGATGAGCGACACCGCGGACAGCCTGCTTCAGCTCCTGCAGGACGGCAAGGTCAGCCAGTTCAACTCCAAGCGCGGCCGACGGGCTCGCCTTGAGTTCTTTGCCGCCGACCTCTCCGGCCTCAAGCTCAGCGGCGTGGATCTCTCCGGCGCCCAGCTGGAGAAGGCCGATCTGTCCGACACGGACCTGAGCGACGCGATCCTCGTGCGGGCCAACCTCTCGGGTGCGGACCTGTCGTCCACGAACCTGTCGGGTGCGGAGCTCGGCCAAGCCAAGCTGCGGGACTGCTACATCGAGGACTGCGACTTCTCCGATGCGAACCTGATGAGCGCGGATCTCAGCGACTCGGAGCTGTACCGGTGCAAGTTCGGCGGTGCGTCGCTGGCCTCCGCACGCTTCAAGCGGTCCACGCTGGAGGGCTGCGGCTTTGACGGGGTCGACGCGCACGAGATGAAGCTGAGCGGAGCCAAAGTCAGCGACTGTTCGTTCCGAGGTTCCGAGCTCAAAGAAGTGAGCATGAAGGGCGCGGAGGTCAGCGGCGGCTCGTTCTACGGTGCGGACCTTGGCAAGGCCCTGCTTCGCGAGACCGTCCTCACCAAGGTCAACCTCGACGAGACGATTCTGTCGGGCGCGGACCTGCGCAACGTGAAGTTCGTGTCGTGCACCCTCGACGCGACGGACATGACCCGGGCGGATCTGGTCGACGCCGAGTTTGAAGACTGCAACATCGACGAAGTGGTGCTGCTCGAAGCCGAGGTCCCCCCGGAGCTGATCGGGCGGGCGATGCCCCAGCTTCCGGCTCTTGGCGTGCCCCACCTCGCCGACGCGAGCTTTGCCACGAACGGCCTCAACATTGCGGCGACGTGGACAGAAGAGGACGACGACAACAACCAGTGGGTGCGGGTGGGGGTCGGTCACTTCGGCACCCAGGGCTTCGCCGCTGCGCCGGCACTCCCGGTCCCCGGCGAGCTGGTGTTGGCGACCGCGTTGGCGGCCACGCCGGACGGCTACGCTGTGGTGGTGTTGGTCGACCGTCCCGGCGGTGTGGTCACCCACTTGTTCCCCATCGATCCCCACGCGGACAACATCGTTGGCGCATCCCGGCGGATCGAGCTCCCGTACCGGCCGATGGTGCGGCCTATCCTTCGGTGGGAGTCTGGCGCGCTGCACATCTACGGGCTGGCTTCGGGCAACCCTGCGGCGCTGACCGTCATGCGCGTCGAAGACGGCCCAGTGCTCACGACCTGCCATGCCAGCGCTGCGGGCACGGCCCGGGGCTTTGCGAGCGACCATGCACCGGTCGTTCTCAGCAAGGGTGGCACGCTGTCGGTGACCACGCGGACCGGCCCCACCGGGCTGGCCAGCGCGCCCCAGGACTTCCCGGGGAAGACATGTGGTGTGGCCGTGGCTGCCGATGGCACCCTCGCGCTCGCGTGGGTCCCGGGCACCGGCAAGGGCTTCAAGGTGACCGAGGCCCGGCCGGGCAAGGTCGAAGAGCCCGATCTCATCGATCCGAAGGTCCCGACGGGCTTCCTCGATGCCATCCACGGCGGCGGCAAGTCTTGGGTTGGCTTCCTCCAGCCCGACATGGAGACCGGCATGGGGCTGGTGGCCCAGGCCATCACGGTGCCCAGCCTGCAGCGGGTCAACCTGCACGACGACGCCGGACGGGGAGCCCGAGTGGTGCGGCTCGCTTCGGCCGCCCACATGCCTGAGAATGACTGTGTGGTGGCCATTGTGGTGTGGGACGATGGCGCGGCAAGCGCTTGGCAGCTCGGCGCCGGCGCGGACCCCTGCTGGACCGTGTGAGCACGGCGCCCACCGACACGGGGGCCCGGGCCGCAGTGTGCCTCCACGGCTTCCTGCGCACCGGCCTGTCCATGATGATGGTGGCGCGCCACTTGCGACGGTGCGGCTGGACCACGGTGAACTCGCCCACCCACCGCTATGAGCTGGTGGACATGGCCGAGATCGGTGCTCAGGTGGCCCGCCGGATCAGACAGGCCTCCACGGAAGCCGGCGGCGTGCCGGTGGATGTGATCACCCACAGCATGGGCGGACTCGCGCTGCGGGCGGCCCTGGCCCACGCCCCGCCCATCCACCGGGCAGTGATGCTCGCGCCCCCCAACCAGGGCGCCGAGATGGCGGCCCGATGGCGCGCCCGCTTGCCGCTGCACCAGCTCGGCTGGGACCCCTTCCGTGCGCTGCTCCCAGAGAACGCCCCCGCCCTGCCCACGCCCAACGAACACCCTGTCGACATCGGGATCCTCATCGGTGGCACCGGCGCCACCCAGGGCTTCAACCCCTTCCTCGATGGCGACAATGACGGCAAGGTGCGGCTGGTCGAGGCGCAGCTGCCGGGCGCCCGCGAAGTGCGCACCGTCAACGCCCGCCACCCAGCCGTCGTCTGGCGCCCCGACGTCCTGGACCTCGCAGTGCGCTTTCTTCGGACCGGCACCTTCGGTGACGCGGACGCCGATGGACACGTGCACCCGCTCCCCGCGCTGCCCGACTGATCCAGGCCAGTCCCCACGGCGTACTCATCAGCGATCTGGAGTGCAGACCGCCTTCCACTGAATACAGGGCCAGACCAACCCTGGAGGTCTGATGTACGCACCCCGCCGCATTCTTGTCCCTGTCGACTACTCGAACGTCGCACGAGCCGCCATCTCGGCCGCGCTGCAGGTCGCGTCCCTGCACTCCGCCGACGACGATGCCCGTGTGGTCATGCTCCATGTGCACCGCAACCTCGACAAAGAGCTCCAGGATAAGATCGTCTCTGATCCCGACGGGACCAGCATTCAGGACGGCATCGCCGCTGACGAGCTTGCCATGCAGGAAGCCGCAACGCTCGAGTACGAGCGGGCTGCCGAAGCGGGCATGGACCTGAAGAAGGTGCCGCTGGTGATGCATGTCGCAGGTGGGGACTGGGTCGATGTCGCCCTCCAGCTCATTGACGAACACGAGATCGACCTCATCGTCGCCGGCACCCACGGCGGACCGTCGGGCCTGAAGGGCTGGCTCTTCGGCAGCGACACCGAGCGACTGGTGCGTGAAGCTTCGTGCTCGGTGTTTGTGGTGAAGCCCAAGGGCTTCCCCTATCTGACCGACTGAGGGGCCTCACCGCCGGGGACCGCACACGCGGCCCGCATCGCGTCTCGGGCCTCGTGCAGCGCAGGCAGCTGCCCGGGGCCCAGCACAGTGCCCCGCTGCAGCACCTCTTCGACCCAGTACCGGCCCTCTCCACTGCCCTGCGCAACCTGGATGCGGTCGCCGCCGACGGTCGCGGTGAGCTGGCAGGGGCTGGGGGGCGCACCGTCCAGGGGCCACGACTGGCGCAAGCTCCAGGGGCCCGACCAAGTCCAACCGAGGCGCTGGCCCTCGGCGAACGGAATCGGCAACGCACCAATTGCCGGCGTGGGCTGCACCCCAGCCACGACCAATTCCACGGGCTGGCCGGGCTCCCGCAGGCCCACATGAGACACGAGCTGGGTGCCCTGAAGGTGCTGGGCCAGCCAAGGTCCACGTTCTCCCGCATCGAGATCCAGGAGCTGCCGCCGCAGGGCACGGGCCGGGTCCCCCACAAGGCGCAGCGTGGCGGTCCCATCCCCTTCCGGGCCCCACGCCACGGACATGTGGGCCTCGCTGGGCTCACTCGAGGGCAAGCGCAGGAGTGACGCAGACAGTGCGGTCCCGCCGCCCAGCCCTGCCGGTGGTGCACGGGTGCCACAGTCGGCACACCCCGGGCTCAGCCAGCGGGCATTCCCGTCGGAGCCGACCAGCATCACCACGGCGTCATCGTAGGCGATCGGCATCGCAAGGTCCCAAGCGCCCTCGCCTGTGGCCCCCCCACGCGATGCCGCCGCAGTCCGCACGGGGATGGGGGTGGCATCCAGCTTGAGCTGGCCCAGATAGCGGGCCAACAGCAGCGACAGCTCCCACGGGGTGCCGATGCCGGAGCGACGAACATCGACCAGTGGGCGGGGCAACAACCCGTCGCGGAGCACACCGTCCGGCGCCAAGTCGACCTCGGCCTGCAGCCAAGCGAACACCTCATCCACAATTGCGGGATCGTCCCTGCGGCCCTTGAACTGGTTGGGCAAGCCCGGCTCCGGAATGCTGGCGTGCAGCCCATGCCAGGCCACGAGCTGAAGGAGGTCATCGCGGGTGTTCAGCACTCCCCGACCTTGGGCCCCGGCGATCCGCCACGCGATGCGCTGGGGGGGCAGCCGGGTCAGCTCGTCGGTGGGCTGCAGCGGCATGCCGACGGGGGGCGCCTCCTCCAGTGCGGCGCTGACCCTGCCCGTGCCCCGTTGGGCCGGGGAGCCTTCGGTCTGAAGCACCAGTTCAAGGCCGTCGCCATTGATCTCCACATGGAGCGCTGGCGGCTGGGGGCTCGGCCCCAGCTCGGCGGTGGAGATGCTGCCGGCCACGGGCACACGGTCGAGGGTCCAGGCCCAGCGTGCATCGATGGGGCGTGTGCCCGCCGTCACCACGCAGCCGTCAGCGGTCGAGACCGCACCGTCCCCGGCGCACTCGAGGTCCCGCCCGCCCGGTGGCCACGGGACCGCGACCTGTTCGCCGGGACGGAGGCTGCGGGTCCAGGTCCAGCGGGCCTGGCCTTCGGGTGGTTCCTGCACGCTCCAGCGGGTGCCCGGACTCAGGTCCACGTCGAGCTTCAGGCCGAGACTTCCGCCCGACGGGACCACCCCCCGCACCGCTGGCCCCAGCGGCAGGTCCCCATTCAACGGCAGCGCAGCGGTCTGATCGGTGACCCCAGCGCGACGGGCATCCGGGAACCGCGGGCTTCGGATCCGCAGCCACTCGGGGGCTCTGCCACCCGGCGGCGCCCAGAACCCGGCGGGGTCTGCCCAGTCCAGCGTGACCGTCACCGCCTCGCCCCCCCGAAGCTCCGGGAGGTGCAGCTCCGGCACAAAGGCACCCCCATCCCAGCGCACCGAGACCCGCTCTCGACCGGCGGTCGAGGACCGTCCATCCCCCCGACGGATCTGGACCGCGACGCCCTCCGGCATCCGGCCCGCAACATCCAGGGGCAGCACGTGACAGCTTGGGGCGTCATCGTCGGGAACACTGAATGCGAGCTGATCTTGGCGACGTCCGCTGCGGCGCACCCGCACGTCTACGACCACCGGACAGGCCGCAAGAGCGGGCGTGCTGAACAACAGGGCGAGGAGCTGCACCGAAACCTCCGCAAGGAACCGGTCCTATCCGGTCCCCCCAGCTCAGGAGTCCCCCCAAGAAGCAGCAAGACGTCCCCGTTTCCGAGGACGCCCGCAGTCTCAGAGGTCCAAGCGACCTAGAGAACGAGGCCACCGTCGATGTCGAGGCAGCGACCGGTGAAGTAGCCGTTCTCGGCGATGAACTTCACGCCCAGGTAGATCTCCTGGGGCTCGCCGAGACGGCGCAGCGGCACAGGCTTGGTGACCCGCTCCAGCATCTCGGGGGGCATGCCCTCAAGGATCGGCGTGCGCACAAAGCCGGGCGCGATGCAGCCGGTGCGGAGACCGTAGCGGGCAAGCTCACCGGCCCAAAGCTTGGTCATCGCAACAATGCCGGCCTTGGCGGCCGAGTAGTTGGTCTGGCCCATGTTGCCGTGGCGGCTGATGGAGCTGATGCTCACGATCACCGCTTCTTCGCCGGCCTGGTTGGCGATGTGGTATTCCGCGAATGCGCGGGCACCATTGAACACGCCGGTCAGGTTGACATCGATGACCTGCTGCCACTTCTGGTCGGACAAGGCCTTGAGCTCGCCGGTCTTGCGGTCCTTCTTGACCAGCAGTCCGTCGCGGATGATGCCCGCGTTGTTGACGATGCCGTTGAGGCCGCCGAGGGCCTCGGCAACATCCGTGATGAGCTTGTTCACGGCAGCGGAGTCAGCCACGTTGCACGTGAAGCCCAGCACCTTGCCGGGCAGGGCAGCACCCTCGGCCACGAGCGCCTGGATTCCCTCTTCGTTCATGTCGCAGAAGGCCACATCCGCGCCTTCACGAGCGAGCTGAAGCGTGAAGTGACGGCCCATGCCGCTGGCACCACCGGTGACGAGCCACTTGCTTCCTGAAATCTGCACTGGGTCTCCTTCGCTCGACTTGCGAGCAGGGATGGACGGGGGGCGCACAACACGCCACAAGGCGACGGCCCTAACCCGGCCCCGGCGTCAGACTCGACCCCACTCAGGCAGCGTGACGCAGCTTTCGCACTCCCTCACGAATGCCCTCCAAGGTGAGCGGGAACATCGGCACGGCGTTGCCGATGGCCCGGACGGTGGGGTGCTGCCACCAGCGGACGGGATCGGGGTTGAGCCAGATCGACGCCGGGAAGGTGTGTTTCAAGCGCTGGATCCACTCCAGCCCCGACGCGCTGCGCTCCAGCCGCCCCGCATGCCACTCGCCCCACGGCTCGAACAGCTCGTAGGGCGCCATGCTCGCGTCCCCCACAAAGATGAGCCGGGTGCCCTCGGGCCACTCCCTCAAACACGTCGCAATGGACACCTTGTCGTTGGTGTGAAACTGCCGCCAGAGGGTGCCGTAGGGCGCATTGTGGAAGAACAGCGCCTCACAGCTCTTGTAGCCACGCACGGCCTCGGCGGCGGTAAACAGCTTCTGGACCAGATCGGTGTGGGGCGACATGGAACCGCCCGTGTCCATGATCAACCGCAGGTGCACGCGATTGCGCCTTGCTCGAAGGAACTGAAGATCGATGTCGCCGGCATTGTCGCAGGTCTTTCGGACGGTGCGATCCACGTCGAGCTCGAGCGGCCCTTCTCGGCCCAAGTTGCGCAGGGCCGTGAGTGCTACCTGAAGATCCCGATGCTCAAGACGCCGATCAGTGCGGTAGTCCTGCCACTCTCGGTCGCCGGCCACCTGGACCGCCGATCGGCCACCCCCACCGCCCACCTGCATGCCGCCCTTGGCGTTGCCGGCACGGCCGAAGGGTGAATTGCCACCGGTGCCGACCCAGCGGGAGCCCCCGTCATGGCGCTCCTTCTGCTCCTTCATGGTCTCGTAGAAGCGCCGCCGCAGCTCTTCGGGGGGGATGTCCCACTCCTTGAGCGGTGCGGTGGCATCTTTGGCGTCCTGCAGCCAATTCTCAAGCTCGGCCTTCAGCTTGGGCTCGAGCTCGACGCCCTCAAATGTGGCCGCAAACGCCACGTCCCAGGCGTCGTAGTGGGCTTCGGTGTGGACCAACACGGCACGCCCGAACCGGTACAGCGAGGCGCTGTCGGTCGCGAGGCCCATGCGCAGGCCATCGAGGAAGGTCATCCACTCGCCGAGGCCGACCTTGACGTCCTGGGCACGCAGGTTGTGGAGCAGCAGGTCGAACATGGGGTCTCCCGGAGAGTGGGTGCGATCACGGACCGGCGTTCACTGGATGCCGAAGCGTCCACCAAGCTGTTCCAGGTCTTTTTCTTGCTTCACCAGCACCGAGAGAAAGGGCATCCGCTTGGCGATCTCTTCGGGACGCACCCCGGCCCGGGCCAACACCAGCAACCAGTCCAACAGCTCACTGGTGGAGGGCTTCTTCCGCAGTCCTTGGACGCGGCGGATGTCGTAGAAGCGCACCACGGCGGCGTTGACGAGGTCCGCTTCGAGCCCGGGCATGTGAGCAGCAATGATGCGGCGGATCCGATCCGGCTCGGGGAAGCGGATGTAGTGGAACACACAACGGCGCAAGAAGGCGTCAGGAAGCTCTCTCTCGGCATTCGAAGTGATGATGGTGACCGGCCGGTGGACGGCAGTGACGGTCTCATCCAGCTCGGGGACCGAGAACGCCATCTCGTCCAGCTCGCGGAGCAGATCGTTCGGGAATTCCACGTCCGCCTTGTCGATCTCATCGATCAGCAGGACCACTTGCTTGTCCGCCGTGAACGCCTGACCGAGCACACCCATCCGGATGTAGCGGCGGATGTCGCTCACATCGACACCATCGACGTCAGCAAAGCGCGAGTCGTTGAGGCGCTGCACCACATCGTAGTGGTAGCGACCCTCTTGGGCGGTGCTGGTCGACTTCACATGCCACGTCATCAGAGGCTTCTTCAGCGCCTCGGCGATGGCGTAGGCCAGGCGGGTCTTCCCGGTGCCCGGCTCCCCCCGAACAAGCAGCGGCCGACCCAGGGCGATCGCTGCGTTGACATCCGCGAGAAGACCGTCGTCAGCGATGTACTGAGTGCCTCCGACAAACTGCCCAAAGGGTGGGGTGTCCGTCGACTCGGCGGTTGTGGGGTCTTTGGCGGACTGGCTCATGGGCACCTGCGGCAGATGGGGGCGAGCGCGCCAGCTAACCCGGATCTTTGGGGGCGTGAAAAGGTGGTCAGCGCGCCGACTTGAGGGAGTTCCAAGCCATCTGTCGGTTGGCCGAGCCCGTGGCGACCGCATAGATGACGCGCCGGATCTGTCGGCAACAATGCTGCTACAGCTCTGGCTTCCGAACGCTCCCGGCCGGCGCACCAACTGCGTCAACCGCCC
Source organism: Myxococcota bacterium (assembly GCA_942491145.1). Classification (GTDB taxonomy): domain Bacteria; phylum Myxococcota_A; class UBA796; order UBA796; family UBA2385; genus CAXQUZ01. The sequence continues at coordinate 214,596 of CALOBC010000010.1, forward strand.
GGTCCGTGCTGTCGAGTGGCCTCTTCCGTGAGGGCCCCAGAAAGACAAGCGCTCGGATCACAGTCCCCATCTTTCGCAAGCGGCCACTCTCCCCAGCGCCGCTCACCACTTCCGCCCCGGACTGCCCACTTGGAACACAAGCTTTGCGTTCTCATCGACTTCGAGAACATTGCCGCTGGCACTGAAAAAGAAGGCCTCGGCCGCTTTGACATCCGCGCCGTCTACCGCCGGCTGACCGACAAGGGCCGCATCCTGGTCTCCCGCAGCTACGGCGACTGGGGCCGCTTCGCCAAGTTCAAGCAGCGTCTGCTGGAACAGGGCGTGCAGATGGTCGAGCTCACCAGCTACCGCGGCCAGGAAAAGAACCGCGCCGACATCGCGCTGGTCGTCGATGCAATGGAGATCGCGTTCACCCGCGACTACATCGACACCTTCGTGCTCCTGTCTGGCGACAGCGACTTCACGCCGCTGGTCATGCGCCTCAAGGAGCTCGACCGCCGCGTCATCGGCATCGGCACGCGAGGCAGCTCCAGCCGCCTGCTGGTCGAGAGCTGCGACGAGTTCATCTTCTACGAGTCCCTGTTGAAGGCCGCGAAGCCCGAGATGCGGCGGGAAGAGTCGAACGAAGACGACCACAGCAACAACCACAACAACAACCACGCCGCACCGACCATGTCCCGCGGCCAGGCGTTCGAGCTGCTGGTGGAGACCCTCAACGGGATCCAGAAGGACGAGCCGGGCCCCGTGCTCGGTGGCCTCATCAAGCAGTCCATGCTGCGCAAGTCGCCGGCCTTCGACGAGACGGAGCACGGCTTTGCTGGCTTTGCCCGCTTCCTTGAGGGCGCCCGCAACAAGCGGCTCGTGTCCCTCACCCGGGACGAGCGGGCAGGCGGGTACCGGGTCGACTCGATCGACGCGCCCACCCACACGCCCGTCGATGAGCGTCCCCCCTCACGCGGCCGTGGCCGTCGTGTCGAGGACCAGCGCGAAGAAGAAGAAGAGGACGAGGTCACCCTTCCCGAGCTCCACGGTGAGGCCGCGCGCCTCGCTCATGTGCTCGAGAACCAGGGTGTGCTCCCCGTGAGCCACATGGTCCGCCACACCGTGGTGCATGAGTTCGTGGACCACGTCAACGAGCGCGAGCGTCGGAAGAAGCGCAACACGCTGATGTACGTCTACGGCGACATCGCCCGTCGTTGCCGCAAGACCGATCCCTTCGTGCCCCCCCGGATGGTCCGCTCGGTCATCAACGCCCTCAAGGCGGCTGGTGAGCTTCGCCATGGCTCCGGCGGCACCGTGCGCAGCAACACGGCCCACTTTGTCATCATGAAAGATGCCGAAGAGCTGCTGGTCGCGCTGCGCCTGCACTTCCTGCTGACCCTGCTGGACGTCGGCGAGCGCCTCAACGACATGGTCGCCATCTCCCAGCTTCTCTGGAACGATGAGGACCACGTCAACGAGAGCCGGTTCTTGCGTCGCGCCGCACAGGTGATCTACGACGAAGAAGGTCAGGACGAGGTCCCGGACGCACAGGACGGACGCTCGGTCGACGACGACGACGATCTGCGCGATCGCCGCCCCCGGTCCCGGTCCCACGAAGAGTGAGCCCTTGGGCTTGCGAGTCCGGCTGAGTGTCGGACTCGCCCAACATCAAGCCCCCGGGGTCTCCCTCGGGGGCTTGTTGGGTCTTGCCGGATGGCGGGGCCAGGCATCCAGGCCCGGGCCTTCGCTCAGCTGAGCTGGAGCTGGCGCACGCTGCGGATGGCGTCGGGCACACCGGTGAGCTCGGCCGCCCGCCGAACCATGGTGCCCAGGTCCGCTTCGCTCAGCGGCTTGTCCACAATGGCGAGGTCGATGGCCGCCCGAAGCTCGGGGAAGTCCTTGTGAGACGAGCTGAGGTTGCTCGCTTCAGCTTCGTGGATGGTCTCGGCGATGGCGCGCTTCGTGCCCCGGGCATCGGCGTGGAGAATAACCAGTGCGACGGCACTCTCGTCAGAGTCTGCGACGAGCTCCATGCGGTGCCGGGGGCTGTAGACACAGTCCCGAACCACCCCGCGGGACCAGAAGTCTCCGAAGGTGCGGGCCACCCGGCGGGCGATGCGGGGCTGGGCTTCTTGGGTGGACGCGCCGATGTGGGGAGTGACCGCAATGCGGGGCTGGTCAACATACGGATTAACCCATACATCCCCCTTGCCCCGGGGCTCCTGAGGGTACACATCAACGGCGGCAAACCGAACTGCGCCCGACTCAACAGCGCCGAGCAGGTCTTCGGCACTGTGGAGGAAGCCCCGGGACAGGTTCAGGAAGATCCGCGGCGACGCCGGGCCCCGGTCCGCACCCAGCTGGGCCAGCACGTCCGCGGTGAGCAGGCCGGCGTTGGACCGACCCGACACGTCCCGCGCGGACAGGTGGGCGGTCACGAAGTCCGAGCCGCGGAACAGATCGGCCACCGAGTCGGCTTGCAACCAGCCCAGCTCCGTCCCGAGCTCCTGCGACACGGTGCGGGTGTCGTAGAACATGACGTCCATGCCGAGGGCTTCGCAGGCCCGGGCGGTGGCCCGGCCGATGTTTCCGAGCCCAAGCACCCCAAGGCGCTTGCCGAGGATCTCGTAGCGACCCTTGTTGTTCTTTTCCCATGCGCCGCTGCGGCAGCCGCGGTCCGTCTCGTACAAGCGACGGCTCAAGGAGATCAGGTGCGCAATGACCAGCTCCACCACGCTGCGGCCGTTGCTGATGGGGTCGTTGAAGACCATGACGCCGTGGTCCGCACACGCTTGTTTGTCGACCGAGTCGTCGCCAATGCAGCACAGCTGAACCACCAGCAGCTCGGGACAGGACTCCAGCACCCGTCGGGTCACTGGCACCCGGCTGCGCTTGAAGAGCACCGAAGCGCCGGTCGACTGCAGCAGGGCAATCAGCTCGGCCTCGTCCGGCGCGTCACCGGACTTGCGATGCACAGTGAACCCCTGCTGGCGAAGCAGGTCATCCAGCTCGGTGTGGGGGTTCTCGACGACGAGCGCCGTCGTGGGTTGTCCGTTCCAGATGCGAGCCATGGGAGTCTCCGGCGTGCCACGGGACACCCCGAGGACTGATCGGCACGCCGAGTATCACGGTGCACGTCCGTCGCTCGACCTCATGATGGTCGGTGCCCCCGGTCCCGCTCACTCGACGGTCAGATCTCCCGCCATTGTCGACGAGTAGCCGTCATCCGAGCCGTTGCCGAGGCACTCGGTGGCGCCGCCAAAGTCGCAGTAGGTCCACGAGATGCCGCCGTCGGCGCTGGCGCGGGCCGCATAGTCGTGGCTGCCGGTTGCGCTCGGTGCCGTGAACGTGCCCGTGTACTCGTCATTGGCGAGGTCGCCGGGGGTCAGGCCGTCCTTGTCGTCGAACCAGGAGGCCGCAGTCCACCCCCAGGTGCCGCTGGTCGCTGGGTTGGTCCCGTCGTCGCCCACCCCGACATCCACCGTGATGCCTGTGCCTTGGCCGGCGCCTTCGGTCACCCCGGACTGGTACACCCAGACATAGACGGCGTCCGAGGTCGCACCGGGCGCGGCCGTCATCTCACACGGCCACTGGAGATGGCAGTAGTCGAGGGGGATGTCGACATCGGCGTCTGCATCGGCGTCTGCGTCTGCGTCGGCGTCGGCGTCTGCGTCTGCGTCTGCGTCTGCGTCTGCGTCGGCGTCGGCGTCTGCATCTGCGTCGGCGTCTGCATCCGTGTCGGCATCGGCATCGGCATCTGCGTCGGCATCTGCGTCGGCATCCGTGTCGCTGTCCGCATCGGCATCGGCGTCCGCGTCAGACTCTTCTGGGACGTACGTGAACGCTGCGGTGGCCGTTGCACCGTCATCCGGCCGGGTCGCCGTCACGACCACCTCGCCCGCCGCGCCAGGCGGGGTGGTGCATGTCAGCTCCACGCTGGAGATCACGGTCAACGAAGCGCACGGCACGTCGCCCAGCTGCACGTCGAGATCTTCGGTGAAGCCCCCGCCGGTGAGCGTTGTGGACGTCCCGCCACCGGCTGGTCCACTCGATGGCACCATCCGGTCGATCACCAGGGCAGCCGAGCCGACCCCAGTGCCGTCGTTCTTGTCGTCGAAAGTGCCGTAGTCACCCGCACAACCCAGCACAGGTAGCCAGGCGACGTGGATCAACAAGCGCGCTGTGGACATGGGCCCTCCCTGGCGGCCGTGCATTGGTCGGCCAGCATACCGATGTTCCGACCCGACCGCCTCAGGCTCGGATTCGCAGTCCGGTGTCCGCAACAAATCGGTAGGTCTGACCCAGGACCACCCCGACTGGCCCCCGCTGGGGCGGTGGCCCCTCCACCCGCGCGACCAAGCGATCGTCGCCAACGTCGATGTGGACGAAGCTCTCAAAGCCCAAGGTCTCCACGACGTCCACTGAGCCGGCGATGCTGCCGACCGTCCCCGCGGGCACCACACCCACCTCATGGGGGCGCACACCCACCACAACGTCGGGCTCCAGCCGTTCGAGAAAGCTCATGGACGGTGAGCCGATGAAGCCCGCCACAAACCGGTTGCAGGGGTCGGCGTAGAGATCCGCCGGAGACCCCACTTGTTGGAGGTGACCGCCCTCCAAGATGGCGATGCGATCGGCCAGCGTCATCGCCTCCACCTGATCGTGGGTGACGTAGACCATCGTGGTGTTGAGCGTGTGGTGAAGCTGCTTGAGCTCAACGCGGAGCTGGGCCCGCAGCGCCGCATCGAGGTTGGACAGCGGCTCATCGAACAAAAACACGGCCGGACGGCGCACAATCGCCCTGCCCATGGCCACCCGCTGCCGCTGACCGCCGGAGAGCTCCTTGGGCAGCCGGTCCAGCAGCGGCTGAAGCTCCAGCATTCGTGCCGCTTCAGCCACCGAGGCGTCGATCTCGGGTTGGGGCACCTTGCGCAGCTCCAAGCCAAACGACATGTTTCGGCGTACGGTCATGTGCGGATACAGGGCGTAGCTCTGAAAGACCATGGCCACGTCCCGGTCGCGAGGCGCCACATCATTGACCGGCCGGCCGCCGATGCTCAGCTCACCAGACGTGATGCTCTCGAGCCCGGCAATGCACCGCAGCAGCGTGCTCTTGCCGCAGCCTGACGGTCCGACCAGCACCAGGAACTCACCGTCCGCGACCTCCAGATCGATGCCGTGCAGCACGCCAACGTCACCGTAGGACTTGCGAATGTCTTGAAGTCGAATGGAAGCCATGGCCGCACTCTACAGGAGGCCGATCACCCGCGGTGGTCTCGCCGCCGGCGCTTCACCTCGTCCAGCAGCTCATGACGCTTGAGCAGCTTGTTGAGGCGGCTCGGGGTCATCCGCAGCTCATCGGCCGCGCGACTCTGGACCCAGCCCACCGCCTCCAGCACCTTGAGCACATGCTCGATCATCGCCCCCTCCAGCGTGGGCTCCGCTTCGGCCACCGCATCGCCCATCCCCGAGTCGCCCATGCCCAGGCGGGCCAGGTTCTGCACGGTGATCTGGTCCCCAGAGGACCGAAACACCCGCGCGGCTCGATCCGCGAAGACCTGGAGCTGACGCAGGTTCCCGGGCCAGTGCCACGTGGTCGTGCGGTGCAGCGCGTCGGTGTGGAAGACCTCTTCGGGAGGCGGCGCCCCGACGTCGCTGAGCATCCGGGACAGGTAGCGGTAGATCGCCTCGGCACCCCGCTCGGCGAGGGGCGGCAGGTGGATGTGGGTCGACGACATCCGGTACCAGAGGTCCTCCCGAAAGTGCGCCGCCCAGCGCCCATGGGACACGTCGACGTTGGTCCCGAGGATGATGTGGAGTTGGCCCTCAATCGCAACCGAGCTGCCGGTGAGCCCACCAAAGTGGCGGTCCCGCACCTCGAGCAGCGGCAGCAGGATGGGCTGGCTGGACTCGTCGAGGTTCTGTACCTCATCCAAGAATAGTGCCCGGTTGGTGCGAAGACACCGCTGGATGGCCCCTTCTCGGTCCAGTGCGCCCGTGAATTCCCCACGACGGGCCCCGGTGAGCTGGGTCACCAACATCTGGGGGTCTCCCCTGCGCAGCACCACGGTCTCGACACCGTCCAGCCCCAGCACATCCTGGGCGATGCGCCCCGCCAACACGCTCTTGCCTGCACCGGTGGGACCGGTGATGAGCAAGTTGTTCTGGGCATCCTTCACGAGCATCTGGACGGCGTACTCCATGTCCTGAACATGGCGGCGGTCCTGCAGCAGCACCCCCATGACGTCCACCGGCCCGGCGAGCCCTCGGCTGTCCGCGGTGCGCCCGAGGAGCTCGAGCATTCGCCCCACCGCGGTGGCCAGCCGGCGCAGCATCGCCACGTCGGCATCATCGAAGCGGTTGGCCCGGTACAGGTCGTCCACGTAGAGCGCACCAATGGCGTCATCGCCGCCGGGAATGGCGACGGCAAGCAGGCTCTTGAGCTCAAAGGTGCGCACGGTCTGGGATGTGCGCCGCAAGTGGGGATCGGCAAATGCGTTGTGGGCCAGCCAGTAGTCGTCGGCCTTGCGGATGTGGCGGAGCACCTCGGTCCCGATGCCCGCCGCTTCGGTCCCCGACAGCTCTTTGTAGGTGACTTGGCGCCCGAGCCCGGGGATCCGCAACATGATGAGAACGCGGTAGGCACCAAGCGCTTCGCTCACCAGTCGGGCCAGCGCGCCCGGGAACTCGCGGGGGCTGTTCATCGCTTCGGTGAGGGCCACCACACCCTCCAAATTCGCGCCCGGGCCATCGAGCAAGCGGTCCCTCAACGTCGCCGCTTGGGCTGCCGCCGTGCCCCGGAGCAAGCGCGCGGCGGTGTCCAGATCCGCCCGTCGCTGGCCGAAGGTGGCCGCGTCCAGATCCTCACCGGCGGCCGCCAGCAGCACGGCGCCGGTCTCCGCCCGCACGAGGAGATCCGGGTCTTCGGGAACCTGGGAACGGGCAGAACTCAGCAGCTGCCGACCGATGGCGATGTGGGCCCGTCCCCGGAGCGTCTCGATCAGCGCATTGACCGTCGGCACCCGGCTCGGCGGGGTCTGCTCCAGCACGGGCAACACCCGCTCCGGCTGGTGGAGCTCGAGCAGCGCCGTGGCCCGCCCAATGTCGCGACCCGCCCGGGCGTGCACGTCCAGCGCGTCACCGTCCATGCTGTCCAGCACAGCCAGCGCATCCGCCGGGCGCTCCTGGGCCAGCAGCAGCCGCGCCCGCAGCTCTTGGGCACGGGCACGCAGCTCCGGCGCCGGGCTGGTCTGGGCCTCCAGCTCAAAAGCGACGATCTGAGACTCTGCCGCGGGCAACCGGCCGGAGCGCAGCTCCAGATCCGCCAGCGAGTAGCGGATGCGCAGCAGCAGCTCCCCAAAGGCCGAGCGCTCCGCAATCACCAAGGCATCCCGGTAGCACCGCCGCGCGTCCCGGCCGCGACTCAGCCGCTGCAGGGCGTTTCCACGGTTCAGCCGGATGCCGGCGGCCGCCCGGGAGTCCCCTTCGTCGTCCGCCGCGCGGGCCGCACGGGCCAACATGCGCTCCCCGCGCTTGAGGTGCCCGGTGCGGGTCAAGATGCGTCCCGCGGTCGACAGCGTCCGGCTCGGCAGGCGCTCGGCACAGGCCTCGACCTGCTCCAGCAGCGGCCCCAGATCGGCGGGCGGCGGTCCCCGACTCAGCCGGGCCATGGCCACCGAGATCCGCAGCCCGAGGGCGTCCTCGTTGACCGCTTCGGGGCTGAGTGCCTCGGCCCGCTCACACGCGGAGATGGCCTGCTGCAGGTCCTTCAGGCGAAGGTGCAGGCGAGCTTGTTCCAACCAGAGCTGCGCCGTCGGCCCGGCACTCAGGTGGACCCCCAGCTCCGCAGCCGCCGCATCGAGCTGGTCGGTCCGGCGCAAGCACCGCAGCAGCCGCAAGGTGTCGGACTCCGTGCGTTGGCCCAGCGCACGAACCAGTCCGATGGCGGCGTGAAGATCGCCCGACTCTTCCCGAATGCGCGCCAGCTCCTGCCGGGCGGAAGGCAGCCCCTGGCCCGCCAGCGCTTCAACCAGCGGACGCCAACCGGCATCACGACGGACGTCCGGGCTGGTCATCCTGGCGAACCACTCCTGGGCAAGCCCGCTCTCGTCGAGGGCCACTGCCGCCTGGGTCATCCACACGTCCACCGCGCCCGCTTGGCCCAAGCGCTTCAGCGTGCCCACCAGCACCACCGACAGCTCTGCATTGTCGACGGGCGTGTCCGGTGCCTCCGCCGCGCCGTACAGCCGGTCGTCCGCTTCCCACTGGGCCGTGCCGTCGTCGACCAGCCGCTGGACCATGGCCTGCTGCTGCTGCGGGAGCGCACGGGTGAAGGACCGGGGGATGCCCGAAGGCAGCAGCGCCAGCAGGTCCCGCTCAGGCGACGGGCTCACCTGGGCATCCGCGGACCGCACGCTGAGCAGCTCCACCAGCTTGGCCGCCAGGCCGCCCGTCCGGCGGTGCAATTCCTCGACCCGCACACTCGCGAAGATGCCGTAGTTCGCCGCGAGCTGGGCCGTCTGGTCGAGGTCGAGCGGCGACACCGCGACCGTGCGCTGGACAGCCGCACTGCCGGTCTCACACACCCACACGAGCTGGAAGCCCCCCTGCACAAAGTCCGGCGCCAGCGCCTCGATGGTGCGCCGGGCATCGGGGGACATGCGTGCCCGCTCGCCAGGAAAGAGCACCATCGGCCCGAGCGGCCAGTCCCGAAGCAGCGCACCCATCGCCCGTGACCACGCCGCGCCAGACTCGGGATCGGGCACACCTTGGCCCGCGATGAGCGCGAGGCCGTCCAGCCCACGGATGACGTCCTCCACGCCGCTCAGATCGAGCACCTGCCGGCCGCCGAGCCGCTCGGGGCTCGACAGCAGGGCATGCACCAAGCGGGTGCGCCCGCTGCCCGGCGGTCCGGTGACGCAGATCACTCCACCCCCGGGAACCTGGACCAGCGCCTCCAAGCGGGAGAGGGCATCGGCGCGACCCACCATCGGCGGCGCGCCGGGCCTGCGGCTGACCACCCCGCCCGCTGCCCGGAGGGCCTGCTGCACCGCCGCGACGGAGCCGGGCCGATCAGACGCGTGGCGGGCCAACATCGCTTCGGCCAGACGGGCCAGCGGCCGGGATGCGCGGGGGGCCCGAGCACGCACCGGCACCACCTCCCCGGCCAAGGTCGCCCGGCGAAGCTCGATGCCCTCCAGCCCCACAAACGCGGGCTGGCCGGTGAGCAGGGCATAGAGCATGCCTCCCAGGCTGTATATGTCCGCCGCCACCGATGCGGCCTGACCCAACAACACCTCCGGCGCCGCGTGCCCCAGCGTGCCCCCCGCCTCGCCGGGCCCAGCGTCGAGGGACCGGGCCGAGCCGAGGTCCAGCAGCACCACTTCATCATCGACCACAAGGGCATTGTCAGGCTTCAGATCCAGATGCAACAGGCCCCGCCGGTGCAGGTAGTCCACCACGTCCAGCAGCTTGGAGAACAAGGCCATCGCCCGGTCCACCGGCAACCCGCGCACCGCCTCGTCAAACGGGGTGCCGTCGACCCAGCGGCTCGCGAAGCCGACCACAGCCACGCCACTCAGCGCGCCCAGGCCTTCCACGTCCACAAACCGATCCGCAAGCTGGACCAGTCCGGGGTGGGCCAGCGACGCCAAGCGGCCGCCCTCCGCCACCAGCTCGTCGGCAGCCGCCGTGCCCAACCGCGCGCACTTGAGGACGACAGTCCCCCCGGTCAGGCGGTCCTGGGCAATCCACAGCGCACGGTCGACACGCTCCCCTCCAGGAGGCTGGCCCTGGGGACCCACAAGTCGGTATCGAAGGGCAAGTCGCACGTCC
>CALOBC010000011.1:0-118876 GCA_942491145.1 Myxococcota bacterium
TGTGGGCATGACCGGTGAGTCCCTGCCGGTGGACCTCGACGTCTTGGCCGCCCGCATCGACGTTCTGCAGCGCAGCCCCGATGCGCGCTTGCATGGCCTGCTCGCCGGCGCCCTGCTCTCCCGCGGCCTGCCCCACCGTCACCTGTTGCCTGAGCTGTTGCCCCTTCTCGGGGGTGCTGGTGCCCGGGAGGTGAGCGCTCTGGTCGGCCTCTCCCCCGGGCTCACGCGCGTGGTGCCCGATGCCACCCGCCGGGCGGGGCTCTGCACGCTGGGCCGCGCCGTCGACTTGGGGCTGCTGCACGCCGTCTCGGGCTGGTGGTGCCAGCAGCGGGGGGACCGGGAAGCCCAAGAGATGGTGGACTGGTCCGAGGCCCATGGCGAGGAGGCGGGGCTGCTGGTGCGAGATCCCTGGGCTGAGCTGCGCGAGACACTGGCTGAGGTCCTGGGGTCTTCTCTTGCTGGGAATGCTTTGTGGTACGGCATCTTGGAGGCCCATGCCGCCGGCCGCTTGCGCAGTCCTGAAGAGGCCCTGGCCTTGCTGCCGACGCTCCGGGAGCGCCTGCGGGGAGGCTCGCTGACGGTGCTCATGGGGCCCTCGGGCGCGGGCAAGTCCACCTGGGTGGCGGCCCACAAGGGCGATGCCACGGTCATCTCGCTGGACGCACTGCGGGAGGCCCGGGGGGACCGCAGCGACCAGAGCGCCAATGCCGAGGTGGTCCACGAGGCCGTGAAGCTGCTCACCGTGGCCCTTCGGGCAGAGCAACACATCTTGTGGGATGCCACCTCCCTCACCCGCCGCCAGCGGTCCCTCGTGCTTGATCTGGCCCACCGCTACCGCGTGCCCACGCGCATTGTGTGCCTCTTGACCCCCGAGATCACGCTGCGCGCCCGCAACCGTCAGCGGCGCCACCCCGTGCCAGAAGCGGTGCTGGACGAGCAGCTCGCGTCGGTGCAGTGGCCCCAGCCCTTCGAGGCCCACCGTGTCGAGGATGTTGATGAAGACGGCGTCTTGGTGGGCATCAGCGGGGGCCTGGACCGGGTGCGGCCATGATCACATCCGAGGCCCTCTACAGCCAGGTGCGCTGGGACCCCCGCTTTGACCCCACCCGCTGGGTGCTCGGGGTGGAGGTGCGCCTGCCCGAGCCCAAGCGCGTCGCTCTTGTCGACTTTGTGCCCCGGGGCGACATTCCCTGGCATCGGGTGGTCTACTTTGAAGCCGACGGAGAGCGGGTCTGGGACCGCCGGACGGGCATCGACCGCGCCGAGGCCTCGGGCTTGGGTCGGGTGCGGGACGCCGCCGTGCTGAGCGCGGCCCACTTTGCCCCCCGGGTGGCCTTGGCGTGGCAGGGTGGGGCGTGGCGGCCCGAGGGCAGCCCCGAGCCGGCGCTTCAGGACGCCCACACGGTGCTGACCTGGAACGTGCTGTTCGACCGGTACGACAGCGGGGAGCTGCACAGCCCGACCCGGCGGGGTCTGCTGCTGGATGCCCTGCAAGAGCTCGACGATGTCGACGTGATCGCGATGCAGGAGGTCCAGAGCACGGTGCTGCGACCGCTGATGGCCACGGCCTGGATGCGGGCGGGCTGGCGGGTGGTGCTGCCGGGCACCCCCAAAGAGGTCGACCAGTTCGGCTTGGTTCTGCTGGCGCGGGTTCCGGTGCGAGAGACCGGCTTTCTCCAGTTCAGCGGCCGCAAGGGTGCGCTGGCGATGGTGGTGGACGGGCTGAGCGGGCCTCGGGTGCTGGTGACGACCCACCTGACGAGCGACCACACCGAAGGGGCCGGCGCCCGGCGGGACCAGCAGCTCCTCCAGCTCCGCGAAGCCCTGGATGCCTCCGGCGGCGCGTCGGTGGTGCTGGGCGACCTCAATGTGGCGGGACCGGTGCCCAACGTTGCGCTCGGCCTGCGGGACGTGGGGGTGTCGGCGCCGACGTTTGACCCTGCCCGCAATCCCCTCGCGGCCATCTGCTCTCAGACGGGGGAGGCCCTGTGCATCGACCGGGTGCTGGTGAGCCCCCAGCTTCGGGGCACGGGTGCAGCACGGCTGGGCATGCAGCCCCAGCGTGTGGATGTGGACGGGCTTGACGCGCTGCACATCTCGGACCACTTCGGCGTGCGGGTGACGGTGGGGCCCTGTGCTGTGGTGGAGGGGCCGGTGCTCGATGGGCCCGTGACGGCTCGCACGGCCTTGTGTTGGATTCCTGAGAATGTTGATCTGGACGACATTGACGGGGTTCGTGCGAGGCTGGATCCAGCGGTTGTGCGGTGGATGCCCCACGTGAACCTGGTCTTCGGCTTTGTACCGGAGCACCGCTTTGAGCAGGCCGCCGCGGTGGTGCAGTCCGCTCTGGAGGACGTGCCCCCGTTTGAGACGGAGATCGAGGGCCAGGGCACCTTCTCGGGACGGAGAGAGCGCACGGTCTGGCTGGACCCTGACGCCGGGGGACATGGGCGGTGGCAGGCGATCGCGGGGCGGCTGGACCCGGTCTTTCCCGGCTGCGCGCGGGCCCACACGTTCACGCCCCACCTGACCATTGCCCGCGTGTCATCGCGACAGTCGGTGCCCACCGTGCCGAAGCTCGATGCCCAGGTGGAGCGGCTGGCGCTGGTCTCGCGGCGGGGGGACGGGCCGATGGTGGTGCGGGGCACGGTGCCCTTGGGCGGCGGACCGGTGGTGTGGCATGACGGGAAGGGGCCGGAGACGGTGCCCTGGGACCGCCCGGCACGGGTGCAAGAAGCGGACGGGGTGTGGCAGGCGCTGCGGGCGGCCTTGCCGGAGTGTGGGGTGTGGCGCACCGGGTCGCGGGCCATCGACTGTGCCCTGGTGGTGAGTGATCTCGATGTGGTGGTGGCGGCGCCCCCTGGGGTAGACGTGGCCCGGCGGCTGGGGGCTGCGGTGCCGGGCGGGGACCTGCGCCGGGTGTCGGGTGCGCGGGTGCCGGGGCTCAAGCTGAGCGTGGCTGGCCTGTCGGTGGACATCGCGGTGGTGGACATCGCGGTGGTGGACACTCTGGGGGTGGACGGAGTGGCGCCCGTGGACGCGGTGGCCCAGCGGGCACACTTGCCGGTCCCCGCGGCCCATGCGCTGTCGGCGGTGAGCGATGCCGAGGCCTTGCGCGCGGCGGTGGGCGAGGGGGCACCGCGCTTCCGTCGCTTGCTGGGTGTGGTGCGCACCTGGGCGCGTTCCCGGGGGCTCGACGTGCGGCCCCTCGGGGGACTGCCAGGGCTGGCGTGGTCGGTGTTGGCGGCCCGGGTGGTTCTGGACGCGCCCACTGACATGGGCGACAGTGCCCTGGTGGTGAGCTTCTTCGAGACCTGGGCCGAGCGTGGCTTCGGGTTGCCGGTCTCGCTTCACGACGACTGGGCGGGCCAGCCGGGGCTCCCGGTCCAGATCTGCACACCGAGCGCACCGCTGCGGGCATGCAGCGACGGGGTCACTCAGACGATGGCCACTCTCCTCGCCCACGAGCTGCTGCGGGCATGGGCGGTGTGTGTGGAGGGTGGGTCGCTGGCGGAGCTGTGTGCACCCCCACCGATGCACCGTCGCCACGGGGCCTGGGCGGTGGTGGGGGCGCCCAGTGTGGGACCGGCGGGCCGGGTGCGGGGACGGCTGCGGGCCCTGTTGGGAATGCTCGAAGCTGCCGGCGTAGAGGGTGTTCACGTGTGGCCCCATGCGCATGTGCTCGACGGCAAGATCTGCCTCGCTGTGGGCTTGGGACCGACGCCGCCGGACGCGTCGGCACTGGCCCGGATGGTGTCGCCCTGGCTGGCCCGGGTGGCCGATGTGGGCGGCACGGTGGACTGGGTGGCGGGGGGCGGACTGGACCTCCCATCCCCGTGGCCGGTGCGTTGAGCGACTGGGCCGGCGGGGGCCATCCCCACCCATCGCAGTGTCAGGGCTTGCTCGGCGGGGCCTCGACCTCGCGGCGTGCTCAAGGGGTCGGGCAGGTGCCCCAAGCTGGCTTGGGCTCGGTCCATGCGTCCGCCAGATTGCTGAATCCATCGGGCTCACGGCTGAACTGGCTCACACACCACCCGCTGAGATCCTGGTTGAAGGCGGCGGCCGCGGAGAACATCCATCTCATGTCGGTCACGCTGCTGGTGTCCCAGACCCCAATGCCGCCGTCAAATGCCGTGGCGTAGGAGAACATGTCGTCCATGCGGGTGACGCCGCTGGTGTCCCACCCGCCGATGTCTTGGTCGAAGGCAGTGGCGCCGGAGAACATGCCGTCCATGCGGGTGACGCTGCTGGTGTCCCAGCCGCCGACGTCCTGGTTGAACGAGGTGGCCCCCATGAACATCGCGCGCATGTCGGTGACGCTGCTGGTGTCCCAGCCGCCGATGTTCTGGTTGAAGGTCGCGTTTGCCAGGAACATGCCGTCCATGTGGTTTACGCTGCTGGTGTCCCAGCCGCCGATGTCCTGGTTGAACGCGGAGGCCAGCGTGAACATCCCGCTCATGTCGGTGACGCTACTGGTGTCCCAGCCGCCGATGTCGTGATTAAACCTCAAAGTACCAGCAAACATCTCGCTCATGTTGGTCACCTTGGCGGTGTTCCAGCCGCTGATGTCCTGGTTGAAGACGTCGGCGGCGAGCATGCCGTACATGTTGGTCACGTTGCTGGTGTCCCAGCTTCCAATGTCCTGGTCGAAGGACGATGCACCGCTCAGCATCTGGGCCATGTTGGTGACGCTGCTGGTGTCCCAGCTTCCGATGTCCCCATTGAAGTCGTCCACACCGGCGAAGAGCTGGGACATGTCGGCGACGCCGCTCGTGCAGACGTTGATCAAGGCTTCGGTGTTGTCCGCCCCCCCTGACGCCATGGCGCGAAGCGGGTTCTCGCTCACCTTGGCGAACGCGCGCGACCCCACGAAGCCGACCTCGAGGACCTCGACATCGGGGCAGAGCACGGTGACGCCGTTGGCGTGGAGATAGAAGCCATCGCACTCCGGGTCGTTGTCGCAGTCGCTGTCCGGCTCGCCCGAGTCTCCGTCGGTGCCGTCCGAGCCTCCGTCGGTGCCGTCCGAGCCATCGCTGCTGTCATCGGCCTCGTTGGAGGCATGTCCGGCAACATTGATCGGCTTGCTTTCGTGGGCCTCGGTGCACGCGATGGACAGCGAGATGAACATCGTCAAGGCGCTGGACGCAAGACGCTGATGGGCGTTTGAGGTGGACAAGCTGAGCCTCTTGGTGGGGTCTACACATTAGCACTCGGGGATGTTCGAGTCTGTGCCTTGAGCGACTGGGCTGGCGGTGGGATCGGGCTACGTCGCGGCCAACCCGCGAGGATGCATGTCTGACTACGTCCCCCCCAAGGTCTGGACCTGGAACGCCGAGAGCGGTGGCCGGTTCGCCAACATCAACCGCCCCATCGCCGGTGCCACCCACGAGGCCGAGCTGCCGGTCGGCGAGCATGGACTGCAGCTCTACTCGCTGGCCACGCCGAACGGGGTGAAGGCCACGGTGATGCTCGAAGAGCTGCTGGAGGCTGGTCACACGGGCGCTGAGTATGACGCCTGGATCATCAACATCATGGAGGGCGACCAATTTGGCTCGGGCTTTGTGGGGATTAACCCCAACTCGAAGATCCCGGCCTTGTTTGACCGCAGCGTGGACCCGGGCGTGCGGGTGTTTGAGTCGGGATCGATCTTGCTCTACCTGGCGCGCAAGTTCGGGGCCTTCCTGCCCGAGGATGCCGCAGCCCAGGCCGAGGTCATGAGCTGGGTGTTCTGGCAGATGGGCGCCGCGCCCTACCTGGGCGGGGGCTTTGGCCACTTCTATGCGTATGCGCCCACCAAGCTGGAGTACCCCATCGACCGCTTTGCGATGGAGACCAAGCGCCAGCTCGATGTGTTGGATCGCAACCTTGCGGAGCGGCAGTACATCGCGGGTGATGCCTACACCATCGCCGACATGGCCATCTGGCCCTGGTATGGCGCGCTTGTGTTGGGACAACTCTACAAGGCCGCTGAGTTTCTGTCGGTCGACAGCTACACCCATGTGTTGCGCTGGGCCAAGCAGCTCGAAGCCCGTCCGGCGGTGGCCCGGGGGTGTCGGGTGAACCGGACTTGGGGCGACGCGGAGACCCGCGTGACCGAGCGCCACAGCACGGCAGACTTTCGCTGAGGGCGACGTCTGTCGGCCGACGGACCGCCTCGTGTCGGCCGCGCGCGACATGACGCCGACAGTCAACCCGCGCGACGAAGACTATTGCTCGGGTCTGGTTCTGACATTGATCATCGCGACGACAAGGTCGAGAACGGCGGCGTCCTCGGCTAGGCTTCGGGTGTGAAGCTCCAACGCCACACCGGAGGCCGCCGCCGTGCCGAACATTGTAGACGCTATCTCCGCTCTGGTCACCCAGGTTCCGTCCCTGGGCCCACCGCTGGCCGAGCTCGCGTCGAGCTTGGTGGCCATATTCTCCGAGGCCAGCAGCGTGGCTGAAGCGGAGGACGCCATCGTGGACGCAACGGATGCGCTCGCCGCGGCGAGCCTCGCTGAGGTGCTGCGGACCCACGAGCCCACGGCCGAGATGGTCGAGGTGGACGGCAAAAAGTACCGCCGGCTCAAGGCCGCCAGCCCCGGCACGTACTTCGGTCTGCGCGGGCCCATGAAGGTCGAGCGCCACCTGTACCGGCAGGTGGGCATCCGCAACGGTCCCACCATCGTCCCGCTGGAGCTAAACGCGGGCCTGGTCGACGGGCTGTGGACTCCCTTGGCCGGCGCAGCCGCTGGCCACCTGCTCCAGGATGAGCCGTCTCGCGACGCGGTACAGACTTGTCGAGCCCTACGTGTCCTGCCGTACTCTCGCTCGTCCCTGGAGCGCGGCGGAGAGCGCCTGGGCCAGCGCTGGGAGCAGATCCGGTGCGACGCCGAAGACCAGCTGGCCTCCGCGTTCGAGGTACCGGAGAAGGCGACGACGGTCTCGGTGTCCGTCGACCGGGTCTCGATTCCGATGGAGGAGCCGCTCTTCGATGACAACGGCTCGGTCGTCGTCAATGACGGGAAAGAGCGGATCCGAGTCGCATACCGGATGGCGTACTGCGGCATCGGGACCCTTCACGACGCCGACGGCGAGCCCCTGCACTCTGTCCGCTACGGCCGGATGCCCGCAGAAGGGCACAACCCGATCGAGGACACGCTCTGGGGCGACATCGAGGCGCTGATGCTCGCGCAGCCGTCCCTGAAGCTGGTTGGGCTCGCCGACGGCGCGCCGGAGATGCAGTACATCCTGGACCGAACCGTTGGTGCCTTCGACAACGTGGAAATCGCCATCGACTTCTGGCACGTGGTCGAGAAGGTCGCGGCCGCCGTGAAGGCCACAGGGCAGGACACGGCGGTCTGGCTGCCGCGCCTCCGCCAGTGGCTTCGAGAGAGGGACAACGGCCCAGAGCACGTCCTGATCGTCCTTCGGTCCTGGCTCGTCGAGCTGGCAGGAACGCCCCCCGAGGCGCTCGCGGATGCGGTCACCTACCTCGAGCGAAACGCCGACCGCATGCGCTATAAACGCCTCCGTGACCAGGGCTTGCCCATCGGAAGCGGCCATGTCGAGGCTACATGCAAGTCCATCGTCTCCACCCGCATGAAGCGCTGTGGAGCCCGCTGGAAGACTCCAGGTGGTCAAGCCGTCCTCAGCCTGCGAGCCCTGGCCAAGTCATCGCGATGGGACCAAGCCATGGCGATCCTCCTGCCCACTTGGCGCAGGCCCGTCCGGGAGGTCGCATGACGGGTCCGCTCAATGTGAGATCCACACCCCTGGCCAAGTCATCGCGATGGGACCAAGCCATGGCGATCCTCCTGCCCACTTGGCGCAGGCCCGTCCGGGAGGTCGCATGACGGGTCCGCTCAATGTGAGATCCACAGCCGGTGGCGATGGTCTTGTTTGACAAGCAGATCAGCGGGTTCGCGAAGCTGCCAGGTGAGGCGTGGCGGAGAGTTCCGCCGAAGTTGCCGGAGCCGGCCAAGGATGTGCTCCAGCTGCTTGGTCTCGACGAAAGTGTTTACGCCAATCCGCCGCCGAGACGGAAAAGAATGGAGGACGCCGTGTAGGGTCGGGAGTCACAGTTGTGTGCTGCGACGACACGCGCCCGGAGTTCGATGGGATGCGGCTTGGGCATTGTGGCCTCCTTGAGGCCCACCAGATCACCCGTTCTGGAGAGACCAGCAAGTTCCGTGCTCCAAGGTGAGCGGCCCCTCTATGCGGCAAGCAGCACGATCAACCTCGGTACGGCCGGCTGTACCACCACGATGACGCATTGTCTGCGTTCGGCGGCACTGTGTTGGGTGGCGACCTCAAGGCTGCGGGCTGGGCCAACACTCAAGACTACGTCGTCGCGGCGCCCTACCAGATCGTCTATGGCGGGGAGATGAGCGGCACGTCCCACACCTACGTCTTTCAGAAGTAGGCCACCCCGCGAAGGTTCGGGGGCCCAACCGCCCCGTTCCTTCGCTCTCGGGCACGGATCCAACCTAACGCGCGTCGTTTCCGCACACCCGGCGCACTTCGGAGAACGTGGTCTCGCCCGCCAGCGCCCGACTGATGGCCGCACCCCGCATGGTCACCATCCCGAGCTTGTCGGTGAGCTCCGCAATGGCCTGCTCGTCGGCCCCTTTGCGCAAGACCCGCCGAAGCTCCTGGCATGGTGCCAGCGACTCATAGACCGCCACCCGCCCGCGAAACCCGGTCTTCAGGCAGGACTCACAGCCCGCCCCCACCCGGAACGCAGCGGTGGCCACCTGGGCTTCGGTGATCTCGAACTCGACGATGTCTTCGGGCGCCAATGGCGTGTGCTCCGCGCAGCTCGGACACACCCGCCGAAGCAACCGCTGGGCCAAGATGAGCTCCACCGAGTTCGCCAACAGGTACGGGTCAATCCCCATGTCAATCAGCCGGGCGAACGTCTCCACCACGCCGTTGGTGTGCAGAGTCGACAACACCAGGTGGCCGGTCAGCGCCGCCTTGACCGCGATGTCCGACACCTCTTTGTCGCGCATCTCACCCACAAACACCACGTCTGGATCCTGCCGCAGAATCGACCGCAATGCAGACGGGAACGTCACTCCACCCCGCACGTTGATCGCCACGTGGTTGATGCCGGGAATGGCCGTTTCCACCGGATCTTCAATGGTCACGATGTTGATGTCGGAGTCGTTGATCACGTTGAGCATGGCGTGCAGGCTCGTGGTCTTTCCACTGCCCGTGGGGCCCGTCACCAACACAAGCCCCTGCGGCAGGCTGATGACCTTGCGCACCGTGTCGAGCTGGCTGCGGCTGAACCCCAGCCGCTGAATGTCCGCCAGGTTGGCTTCTTTTCGAAGCAGCCGGATCACACACTTCTCGCCATAGACGGTGGGGAGCGTGCTCACCCGCATGTCGCTGGCGACCCCGTCCACCATGGCTCGGATCTGCCCGTCCTGGGGCTTTCGACGCTCGGAGATGTCCATCTCCGCGAGCACCTTGAAGCGGCTCACCAGCGGCGCATGCATGCTGCTGTCGAGGGTGAGCACCGTGTACAGAGCGCCGTCGATGCGAAACCGCACCCTCAGAAAGGTCTCGTAGGGCTCCACATGGATGTCGCTGGCCCGGTGCCGCACCGACGCTTCAATGAGCCGCGACACCACCTTCACCACACCCAGCATCGAGTCGCCCGACGCCGACAGCTCACCGTCCAACGCCTCCAGCTGGGCAAAGTCCTGGCGCGCAAACCGGGTGTCGAGGAACCGCTTCAGCGTGGCTTCGGTGATCATCTCCACCCGAAGCTGAAGCCCCCCCATCTCCCCCCGCACCTGGGCCCGCAGCGCAAGGTTGAGGGGGTCGACCATGCCGGCCACGATGGTCGCGCCTTCCCGCCGCAGCGGAATCACCTCATACTGGCGGATCTGCTCTTCCGTCAGCACCCGCAGCACCTCCGGCGACGGGTCGATGGAGTCCACCTCCCGCACCGTCAGCCCGAGCTGGTGACCCAGCTGCCCTTCGAGGGTCGACTCGTCGAGCATGCCCAGCGACACCAACACCTGCCCGAGTCGGCCTCCGTGCACCTTCTGGTGGGCCAGCGCCTGGGCGATCTGGTGTTTGTCGACCAGACCTTCGTCCACCAACATCTCCCCCAGCCGCCGCCGCTTCTTCGGACGCGAACTCGACGAAAACGCCGTCACCTTCACCCGAGTCCGGGGGGCGAGCGGCTCTAGGACCTCGGGCGGAAGCGGCTCAAGCGCGCAGGAATCCAGTTCCACCAGCATGCTGTTGTCGGTGTCTTGGAAGCGGTCGGATCGATCGGCCTGGTGATTCATGGAACCTCCGTCGACCCCAATCGCCAAAACGGGTCACTTCTTGACTCCAAAGTTCCTGTTTCCATGTATTCTGTCGGCCAGAGGCGTTCGCGCGATCACCCTCTCTGAGGGGTTCATGTCCCATCCGGGTGGGGATAGGAAACATCAACCACCCTACGACTCTACCAGTGCGCCCTCGTGACAGTCCATCGTATCGGCATTCATCCCGAAGATGCTCGCCATGGCCTTGAGTTCAGCCCTCCCGCCACGCCAGCGACCCCGCAGCGACCTCGAAATTCACCCGGCCGCCGTCGACGGACAGAGCTCTCCCTGTCCGTCGCGCAGCTCGCTTCAGACCGACCCCGGAGGCTGCCTCGCTACGGCGGGCCCCTTGCCGACCGGGACAGCGACGCGAGCACACGAAGTGTTGCCGGCGGCATGACCACCGTCCGCAGCTGCATCACGTGCCCGCACTTCGGACACCCAAAGCCGACCACTCCGAAGACCCGCCAAAGCAGGTCACTCCACGCTCGCCAGCGCGACTTCCGCTGCGGCCGCTTCGACAGCCGCTTCCCCACCGTCGCCGGTCTCTTCTTCTCCCTCGGCGGCTTCGGACGAACCCGCGACCGAAGCCGGGATCGAGACGCCAAAACCCCGAAACGGAGTGAAGCGGCCGCTCCCGACGCCGTGGGCGGATCGTTGCCCCCTACAGCTGCGCGTCCATCCAACCAGTGCGCAGCGACAGCCAGTGCTGGAGGTAGGCGATCTCCTCACCGTGGCTCCCGCGGTCCTCCGCTCCGTCGTCGTTGGGCCAGACCACCTCACCGAGGACAGGCCACCGTTCGAAGTTGTCGTCCACGGCCGGCCCGATTTCCGCGATCGCCTCGGCGATGCGAGCGGTGATCGCAGCATCCGACCACGCACCCGCTCGGTGGGCACGCCACCGTTCTCGGCGCAGAGCCAGGAATTCCGGGTTGTCGAGGAGGGCCTCGTACCAGCAGAACCCGTTGGGGTTGTCGGCGGGAAACGAGGGGTTGTCGTAGTGCCAACCCTCGGGTTCCCAGGCGTCGAAGTAGTCGGCGTTGCCCAGCGAGCCGTTGTAGTCCCAAACCGGCCCCATCCCGAGCACGTCCGCTTCGGAGAGGGTGAGCCAAGTACTCAAGACATAGGCGTCGACGTTGCGGCCCAGCTCCGCCACGAGCATGTGGTCCACGAAGCTCTCCAGGTCCACCTGGCGGGTGTCGCCGGAGAGCAGCTGGCCCTCGACCGCGTTGAGCCGCGACAGGATGCCTGTGGTGTCGTCGGGCCACTTCACCTCGACCGTGTCTTCACAGGCCGCCGTCTCGATGAAGGCGGGACCGCCCTCGACCCAGTCCCGCCGCAGCAGCGCCGCACCCTCGGCCAGATCGACGCGGTCCGGCCCGCGCTTGATCTTCTCCATGAGCACGTAGACGCCCCGGTACTCGCGGTTGACGCTCAGCTCGACGAAGCGGGTGCGGGCCGCGTAGCGTCCGATGTCCCTGCTCAGGGTGTAGATGAGGTGGTTTCGAATGAGGGTCTTGTCAGAGTATGGGCCCTGGAGGACCCAGTCTTCCTCGGCCGGCATCCCGATCAGGGAGACGTCCTTGTCACGGTCGGCGTCGTCCCAGGTCTCGAGGGCGTACGACTTCTTGTCGTAGTCCGAGGACGTGTTTCCCCGAACATGCACCCCAGCGCGGCCCGTGTGTGCGACATCACCGTCGACCACAACCTCCAGGTTGGCCGGCATCCAGTCCCGCTCGTCTGGATCGTCGTCTGGATTGTGGCCGCCATCGACGATGAGGTTCACTTGCGCGAGTGCGGGAAGCGGTCCGTCGTCGAAGGAGGGGGCTGCGGTGTCGCTATCGCTACCGCCGCCGTCCGACTTGTTGGCCGGCGCAGCGGTACAGCCCACCAGCAGGAGGGCGAAGGCGACCCATCTGGATGGAGCGGTGGTGAGGGCGTGCGGCATGGTTCCTCCAAAGTGGAACCTCTTAACCCGAACTGTGCCTGCACCGCCTGGGGAGCGCCGGCGCTCCAACCATAAGGCGCACCGCGTGCCATTGGAACGATTTCGACAACAGCTTGCCCATCTCTGAGCGCACCACCCCCTTTCCCCCACGGCGTTCGAGGAGGCAGGCAGGCCGCGCTGGTGGGGTCACTCGAGGGCGACGCGGCCGGGGGCGTAGTGCCGCCACAGCTCTGCGAGAGACGGCCTGTCAGGCACCCGAAGTCGCCACCGGCCCTGGCTCTTCAGCAGTCGACCGGGGGTCCGGTAGAAGCTGCGCTGCCGGCGAATGAGGCCCTGCCGCGGGGCGCTCTTGGCGTCGGGGGCGCGCTCAGCCCGAGCCTCCCGGTCCGCTTGGAAGCGCAGGTCTGCGTTCATCGCGAGCAGACGGAGCATAAACGCCGTCTCGTTGGCGCGGAAGACCTGTCCCACCAGCTTGCCCATTCCGAGCGCCTGGCGGGCCGTCCGGAACACCCGCTCGCAGTCGGCGCGGCCGTTGTAGAACCGCCACAGCTCTTCGGGAACCCCGTCCATCGAGGTGACCTTGCCCTGTTTTGACGGACCAATTTGTTTGGCGAATTCGAGGGCTCCGCGTGGCCCGCTCAACACATTGATGTTGACTATGTTCTCGAGGTTGGCGGCAGCAGCGCCTGCGACAGCCAAGCGTGACTCCGCCAAGCGTGACTCCGCCAAGCCTGTCCAGCCCGCCGACTGGCGAACCAGCTCCTGCTCCAGTGTTCCGAAGAAGGACTCCGCGACCGCGTTGTCCCAACAGTTGCCCTCTCTGCTCATGGATGGACGAGCCTGAAGCGCGGTGAGTGCGGCCTGATAGGCGTGGCTCGAGTACTGCGTTCCTCGGTCCGAGTGGTGACGGAGTCCGGGTGCGGGCTGGCGCAAAGCCACAGCCTGTTGGAGAGCGTCGAGGCAAAGTTGGGTTTCCATGTGGTCGGCGATTGCCCAGCCCACCTCCCTCATGCTGTGAAGGTCGATGAGCACGGACAAATAGACCCAGCCGGCATCGGTGGCCAGGTCGGTGATGTCCGCGACCCAAGCTTGGTTGGGTTGATCAACCGAAGACTCCCGGTTGAGCGCGTTGCTGGCAAACTTGTCTTCCGTCCCCATAACCGTCGTCGTCACGCGCTTCTTGCGCTTTGGGATGCCCGACAATCTCAGGGCTTTCATGCGCGCCGCAACTCGATTCACGCCAATCGTCCAACCCTCGTCCACAAGCTCGGCGTGAACCCGAGGGCTGCCATAGGTTCCTCGCGAACGTCGATGAATAGGACGAATGTGTACATCCAGACACACCCGGGCCAACGCGCTTTCTCCGCAAAAACGAACTTGCAGACGCACTCTACAGGCTCTCGCTCGCGAAGAAGGCGGCCGCATTCTCTGGGATTTCACGCTCCATTCGCGGCGTCCGAACCTTCTTGCGCAGCCGCTTCAGCTCATCCCGCTCGGCCTCTCCCATCGCGCCGGGCAGCGAGCGTTCCCGCGCGACTCGCGCCCAGATCGAGAGCACCTTCGCGGAGATGCCGAGGTCGCGTGCGGCCTGAGCCTGACTGAGGCCCCCCTCGGTGACGAGTCGAACGGCCTCGGCTCTGAACTCTGACGTGGTGCGCCGCCGGCGACGGGAATTGGACCCAGATTTTGCTGGCATGATGGACTCCTGCTGTCTCTTAGCAGTTGGTCCGGTGGTTCGGGGGAGGGTCATCTGCCCGAGGGCGCAGGCACAGCCAGCGGGCTCCGGGCGCAGCAGCGCACGCGACTGTCGGATTCGGCCGACGCGCCCGCCGACACCCCCGCTGCCGAATCATGAGTATGTGCTCGCGAGCGCCCGATACACGGCTTGCGACGACCTCGTCGTCGGCAGTGCCCCGGCGGTCTACCCCGACGCCTGCGGCTGAGGCCGAGCAGCCCCGCTTTGGCAGGCCACCGTTGTCACACCCGCCGCGGCACGGCCGGGGTGAGTGTGGTTCCATCTCAGAGAGCAGGCGCCGCACGTTGGGTCGGCGAGCACGCTCAGGCCGTGTAGCCTCGTCGACTCCGACCGCGGGTCTGGCGGGCCCCCCCACTCCGCTCCGAGGCTGACATGAACGTTGTCTTCCGTGCTGCCACCCCAGTGCCCGACGCCGTGAGCAACGCGCCGTCGGCCTGCATGCTGTGCAGCCAGAACTGCGGCCTCCAGCTCACCACCGAGCACAACCGCATCACCGGCATCGCGGGCGACCCCGACAACCCCTTCACCCGCGGCTACAAGTGCAACAAGCCCTTCCGGCTGGCCCACTACGTCGACCACAAGCAGCGGATCGCGCGGCCACAGAAGCGCCAGCCCGACGGATCCATGGTGGACATCTCGTGGGACCTCGCCATCGAGGAGATCGGCGCGCGGCTCCGCGACACCCTCGGCCAGCACGGGCCCGACTCCCTGGCCTTCCTGGGCATCGGCGGGCAGGGGGTGCAGATGGGGGTGTTCTTCGGGCTCGCGGCCCTGCTCGGGAGCGGGAGCCGCTGGTGGTTCAACGCGCTGGGCCAGGAGAAGACCCAGCGGGCGCTGGTGGACCAGTGGATGGTCGGGGCGTCCGGTGACGCGATGTCCGTCGCCCACCTCGACCAGAGCGCGTACGCCATCATCATGGGGAGCAACCCCCAGATCAGCCAGCGCGGCGTGGAGCCGTCCAAGGAGCTGCGGGCCTTTGCCAAGGACCCGAACCGCACCTTGGTCGTCGTGGACCCCCGCGCCACCGAGACGGCGCGGAACGCCGACCTGCACGTCGCCATCCGGCCGGGCACCGACGCGCTCTTCCTGCTGGGGATGGCGTCGGTCATCGTGGCTGAGGAGCTCCACGACGCTGAGTTCGTCGCGTCGCGCACCAACGGACTCGAGGCCATCCGCGGCGTCCTCGCGCCGGTGAACCTGGACGACGTGGTGGCGCGGACCGGTGTCCCGCGAACCACCGTCCAGCGCATCGCCCGGGACTTCGCGGCCGCATCGAGCGCCGCCATTGAGATGGATCTGGGCCTGGAGCAGAGCCGGTTCAACACGCTCACGGCCTGGCTCGTCCGGCTCATCGCGGCGCTGACCGGAAACCTCGGGCGCCCGGGCGGCACCATCTGGGTCACCGTCTGCTCCCCCCGCATCCCGGGGGCGCTGGTGCCGAGCAAGCCGTCCAAGGTGGCGGGCATTCCAGGCATCACGCTCATGGCGCCGGTGCCGATGTACTCCCCCAACCTGTTCGCCGAGGAGGTCCTGCGCGACGCGCCGGACCGGATCCGTGCGGCCATCATCGACGGCACCAACCCCGCGCTGTCCTACGCCGACACGCCCCGCACAGTGGAGGCGCTGGAGCGGCTCGACCTGAGCGTGGTGATCGAGCCGACCACGACCGAGACCACCCGGCTCGCTGACTACGTCCTGCCCACGCCGGTCGCGTACGAGAAGTGGGAGGTGTCGCTGTTTCCCAAGCCCTTCCCGATGCTGGGGTTGCAGCTGCGCCCGCCCGTCCTTCAGTCCCCAGACGGCCCGCTGCCGGAGCCGGAGATCTACCACCGCATCGCTCGGGCGGCGGGCATCGTGCCGGAGGCGCCGCGGCTGCTGAAGTGGCTGGCACGACGGGCGCTGCGTCCGGGCTGGAGCCTCCTGTACTGCGCGGCACTTGGGGCACTCGCTGCGGTCACCACCCTGTCGCCCCGGCGAACCGTCGCCCGCGCGGTCTTCTGGTCGTACGAGACGCTTGGGCCCACCCTGCCTTCCCCCCAGCTCTCCAAGATCTGGCTGATGTGCCAGGGCATGGCATGGACCCGTCGCGCCGCTGTAAACCGGGCGCGGCCGGAGCTTGCCGGCATCCTCGACCCGTCGGCGGTGGGCAACCGCCTCTTCGCGCTCACCCTCGAGCACCCTGAGGGCGTCATCCTCGGTCTCGGCGACGAGCAGCGCAACCTCGAGGAGAACCTCAAGCACGCCAGCGGTCGGGTGGAGCTGGCCCCTGAGCCCATGCTGGCCGAGGTCGCGCGGGCCCTATCCTCGCCGATCGAGCCGGACCCGGACTTCCCGTTCGTGCTCAACGGCGGGATGCGCACCCACTGGACCGCCAACAGCAATTTTCGCGACCCGGCGTGGCGAAAGGGCAAGGGGCCCCACTGCGCGGTCCGGATGAACCCCGACGACGCGGACCGGCTTGGCGTGGCCAAGGGCGACCGCGTGCGGGTGCGCTCGCGCTCAGGTGGGGTGGAGCTCCCCGTGCTGCTCGACAAGCAGGTGCGGGCGGGTCATCTCCACATCCCCAACGGATTCGGCACCCGCTACCCCGACCCCGAGACCGGGGAGCTGGTCCAGACCGGGGTGGGCATCAACCAGCTCACTGACGCCCAGGATCGGGACCCGTTCACCGGGTGTCCACACCACAAGTTCGTGCGATGCCAGGTGGAGCAGTTGACCTGACGGCGCTGCGCGACCCCCCCACTCCCGCGAGGGACCCGGCCCGCGAGCCAGCTCCGTCCGGTTCAACGCGGAGCGGTGTGCCCGCCGCCACGAGGACCGAGGTGGGCGACACGCGCCGGTCTGGTCGCGCCGACTGGACTGTGCGCTGTTGGGCTCGACGTGGACTGCCGCCGACATCGTCGTGGGGCCGCGCGAACAGGCAGCGTCCGCCCACAGCGTAGCGAGGAGACGTCCAGAGTGGTGATCAACAGGCCAGTGTCCGTTGCGTAGGGTGGCCCTGTGGCGTGACCGAAGGACCGGCTCCTGCCCCTGACGTCCGCCCGTGTCGGCCGAAGTGTCGGCGATGCGCTACACCGTTGGCGACAAGGCCGCGGTGAGTCGGTCTCTATCGTGCATGCAGTGGCCCCCAATGGGGCTCTTCCGCCGCAGCCGGGGCAGCCCCGAGCCTGCGCTCACTCGTCGGTCGACGTTTCGCAGGGGGTGTGGAGTGGTCGCACCGTGACGCCGAACGAGGCGCGTTCGAGTGGCGGAGTCTGGCAGTGAGCGAGCCCCTCGACTGGGGCCCGAGCGGTCTGCGCCGCGCGCTGCTCGCCGAGGCGAGCCCAGCCATCTCCAGCGCCGGTGCCATCACTGCGGTGCTCACGTCGCTCGGGTGGTTCGGCGCGGAGGTGGCGGTGTTCCTCAGCGGGGACCCCGGCTGGCGCCTGCCCGTGGTGGCGCAGGTCATCTTCATCGGCTTCGCCCTCCCCTTCGGCGCCACGCTGTGGTGGTCCGGTCGTCGCGGGCCGATTCCCCCTTGGCTCGTTGACGTGCTGGTCGTCGCCATCGCGCAGATCGCCGGCCTGATCGCACTGACCCACCTGTTGGTCGACCCCTCCGAGCTGCCCAGCGCCATCCACGGGCTGATCCCGTTGGGCCTCGCTGCGGCCATCGTCCTCAGCGCGCTCTCGATGCGCCCTCGTCTGACGTCCCTCGTGGCGTTGGGTAGCGCTGCGCAGTACCTGGCCATCTTCGCCGCAGCGCGCCCCTGGTTTCCTGCGGACGTCGCCGAGGGCGCGATGTCAGCGGTGCTGGTCGGCTGGGGCGAGGCGGCCCGACGCGCCCTCCTCCTGGTCGCCATCGGCGGGTTCACCACCCTGGGTGCCGCCGCCTTCCGCCGCGCGACCCTGCGCGTCCTCAAGGAGCGCGAGCAGAAGGAGCAGCTCGAGCGGGAGGCCCTTCTCGCCGAGGTCCAGCGCGCGATGGCCGAGGTGGCAAGCACCGCGAAGACCGAGTTCGTCGCCACCCTGTCCCACGAGCTGCGCACCCCCGCCCACGGCATCCTGGGGTTCGCCGACGCCCTCGCCCAGGCGCCGGAACTGAGCGCAGAGAGCCGACAGCTCGTGCGCACCATCCAGGCGAGCACGCGCCACCTGGTGTCCCTCGTGGAAGACTCCCTCGACGGCGCGGCCGCGGAGACCGGGCAGCTCCCGATGAGCCGCCGAGACGTCCCGGTTCGGGCGTTGGTGGCCGGGGTCGTGGACATGATGAGCGCCAGCACTCTCCGGGGTCCGCTCAGCTTGAGCTGGCGGGCGGACGACGGGGTGCCGGAGTCGGTGATGGTCGACCCGAAGCGTCTGCGGCAGGTCTTGATCAACCTGGTGCGCAATGGCCTCAAATACACCGACGAGGGAGGGGTGCACATCCAGCTCAGGGCACCGCAGCCAGACCGCCTGACCATCGAGGTACAAGACACGGGCCCTGGCTTCCAACAAGACGAGATCGAGCAGCTGTTCGAGCGGTTTCGGCGTGGCGGCACTGGGGCCACGGACGTCAGGGGACACGGGCTGGGGCTTGCCATCTGTCGCTCCATCGTCGAAGCGCTGTCCGGCGAGCTGCACGTCGCGAGCACGCCCGGCGTGGGCGTCACCGCCACCATCGTGCTGCCGGTGACGGCCCCCGCGCTGGCTGCTGCGCCCACCTTCGCGGCCTACCCGCCCCCTGCCGCCGCGCAGGCGCTGTGGGCGGCCGCCGAACGGGGGGACATGACCGGGGTCGCACGGCTGTGTCGTGCGCTGCCGAACACCGATCCGGCGCTCGGACCGTTCGCCGCGTCGGCATTGTCGCTGGCCGGCGCGTACGACGACGCCGGGGTGATGGGCTTGCTGTCCGGCGTCCCTGGCTTTTCCCCTGCGATCGAGGAGGCAGAATGAACGAGGCGGCAGCAACCATCTTGATCATCGACGACGACACCACCAGCCTGGAGTTCGCCCACCACGCGCTGGCGGCCTCGGACTACGCGGTGGTGACCGCCCGCACGGGCGAGCGGGGGTTCCGCCGTGTGCTCCACGTGCGCCCGGACCTGGTTCTGCTCGATCTCGGTCTCCCCGACATCGACGGGCACGAGGTCTGTCGCAGGCTGAAGGGGCACAAGCTGACCGCCCACATTCCGGTGGTCTTCATGACCGCGCGGACCGCCATCGCCGACAAGCAGCGCAGCTTCGATCTGCTGGGGGTCGACTACCTGGTGAAGCCCTTCGCGGCGGCCGAGCTGGTAGCCCGCGTGCGGGTCCATCTCGACCACGCCCGCGTGCGCAGCGACCTTGTTGCCCGGACCCAGGGGCTCGAGGTTCAGCTCGCCGATGTGCGCCACCTGCTCGAGACCGCGCTGGAGCACCAAGTCGCGGCCGACGCCGGCCACCTGCGGCTGCAGGCCTTGGTGGAGGTCCAGCGCGAGCAGCTCGCCGCACACATGGAGCGCCTCGTCTCCACTGACAACCGAGTCGGGAGCGCCAGCTCGCCGCCGGGGATCACGACCGTCGAGCGCGTGCGGGTGGTGACGGAGATGCTCGAGCGGATGCAGCACGAGGTCGAGCCCGACGGCGCCCTTCACCGCGACCTTGGGCGCGCCGCCGCATTGTTGGAGCCCGTGGTGGGGGAGGCGCCCAGCCAGCCCGACGAGGGCCACGGCTCAGCGGAACTGCTCTCTTCGCGCGAGCGCGAGGTGTTCGACTTGCTCATCCTCGGACGAACGAACAAGGAGGTGTCCGTGGCCCTCGGCGTGACCACCTCGACCGTCAGCACCTACCGCATGCGGATCATGGAAAAGCTCGGGGTGGAGACCCTCGCCGGGCTGATCCGCGTCGGGCTGCGGCAGGGGACCTGACGGGTGTCCTGGATGCCTGCGGCGATGCTGCGACTCCGGTGCCCGCGCGCGGCAGACCTTGGCTGAGGATGCGGTGCTGGAGGTCGTTCAGCCCTCGGGCAGCGCCACCCGGTACAGGTAGCTGTTCTTGGGCTCTCGGGAGAAGCGCTCGGCGATGATGGCCCGCAGCGCAGCGTACTCGGTGCCGTCACTCACGTGGCGGTCCCGCAGGGCCTCGGCGGCGGCCTTGTTGCCTTGTGCCTTGATCTGAAACACTTGCTGGGCGAGGTCTTGGATGGCGCCGGGCAAGGCGTCCCGGTGGGCCTCGAAGCAACCCATGTCTTGTCCCCTGGCCGCCAGGATCTCTGGGTGCCACGACATGGCACCGGTCGACAGCCAGTGGCCGACGTGCACGGCGGCGAGCTGGCCGTAGGGAAGGGGGTTGCCGGCCCCGTCGACCAGGCCGCCCGCGATGTTGCCCAGCGCCCAGCCGATGTCGGCGACTTGGGACCGAAACTGGTCGTTGGGGTCGTAGTGTCCGTGGTCCGCGAGCCACAGCCGCAGCGACATGGCGGCGGTCTCGGCCTTGAGCTCTTCGAGCATGTTGGCCAACGGCCCGCCGAAGACCTCGGTGTCTTTCTTGCCGTCGACGGTGTAGTCGCCGCTGGGCCCGAGGTTGTGGGCGGCCTCGTGCAGGATGGTGCTGAACAGCAAGGGTTCCGGGTCCCGGGGCCACGCCGTGTGGGTCGCCGAGCACATCACCGAGCCCAGCGCCCGCTCCAAGCTGGCCACGCTGTCGGGGTCGGTGCCAATGTTGGTCATGGCCACGGTGCGCCCGCCGGCGTCGGCCACCGGTCCCCAGTTCGGCAAGCTCTGGCCGATGGTGGCGCCGATGCCCTTTCGTGCGTCGCCGGCGTTGAGCACGATGTTGATGAACTCGGGCAGATCGAAGCCCACCGTGCGCTCGGCATAGGGCGGGCCGGCGAGCTGGGCGACCGTGTGTTCGAGGTCTTGCTTGAGGGGCGACAAGCGCTGTTGAAGGGCCAGCCCGCTGGGATTTACCTTGGCGAGCACCATGTGGAAGCCGGCATGTTCGCTGCACGGGTCGAAGTAGGTCTCGTCGGGGCCCACGCGGAGGTACCACCGGCTGTTGTCTTGGCTCATGGCGGCCCAGGCGGCGTCGGCGGCGAACCAGTCGTTGCTCTCGAAGGCGTCGGCGGCGGCCCGCAGGTAGGCCTGGAGGGCGGGCTCATCGGGCGGTGCGGCGTCGGCGGCCTTGCGCAGGGTTGCGGCGGCCCGGCCCATGTCAGCGGCCCAGTGCTTGCTGTAGGGAACGGCCACCAGCGCGCCATCTTGCGCGGCGAGCACATGGAAGGGGTCCATGGCCGCCCGGGGCACCGTGCTGCACCAGTCTTCGCCCTGCTGAACGGACGGGGGGTAGAGCCCAGAGATCCTGGGGGTGGGCTTGAGGGTGGCGTGGCAGTCGGGGTTGTCGACGGTGGTGGGGGCCTCGCACCAGGGGCCTTGGGTGCGGGCGATGAGGGCCCGGCCCAGCGTGTCGTCGGGCGGCAAGGTGTCGGCCAGTCCGGCGGTGCCGAGCTGGCGGGCGTGCAGCGTCTCGATGATGTCGCCGACCTCGAGCAGCGCCCGCACCATCGCGGCATCCTCGGGGCGGATGTCCGTTGTCTGGATGAGGGTGGGCCGGCCTTGGGCGAGCTCTGCCGTGAGGGCGTGCTGGCGGGCATCCATCGTGGGAGGATGGGCGACGTGGTCCGCGATGCGTGCCGCGGCGTCCGCGGTGGGGCCACCGAGGCGGTTGCGCACGGTGACCTGCTGCCCATCAGCGGTCTGGAAGACGGGCAGGTTGAGCTCGACCGCGGCCTGGTTGAAGGCCTGACGGGACGGGGGCGCGGGGGCTTCGGGGACCGGGACCACGGCGGTGGTCGTCTGGGTCGCGCAGCCGACGAGCGTGAGCAGCAGGGGGCGCAACATGACGGCTCCAGGGGCGCGGGGCCCAGCTTGGGGAACGGCCCCACATCGGAGCAGCCCGGCACGCTATCGCAGCGTCAGGTCCAGCGTCTCGATGGTCTCGGCCGACGACCGGGCCACTTCAAAGGTGTACGCCCCGGGAATGGTCTGCCACAAGCCATCTTCGTGGATGCGCAGGTCTTCGGTGTCGACGGTGAGCACGGCGTCCACCGTCTCACCCGGGGCGACGTCCACCTGGGCGAAGGCCAGCAGCTTGCGGGCCGGACGGCGAGGGTCCGTGATGGTCGGACCGCCGTAGAGCTGCACCGTCTCGACCCCATCCCGGTCGCCGGTGTTGGTCACGGGCACCACCACGGTCCATTGGGTTGCGTCGCTCAGTGTGGTGGTCTCGGGCTCGGCCGGTCCCCAAGCAAAGCTTGTGGTCGACAACCCAAAGCCAAACGCAAAGCGTGCAGAGACACCGGTGCGGTCGAGGTGGCGGTAGCCGTGGAAGTGGTCGTAGGTGACCACGAGCGAGGTGTTGTCGAAGGGGGGCAGGTCCGACTCGACATGGGGCACGGTCAGGGGCATCCGGCCGGCGGGGGGGACCGTGCCGTACAACAAGCGGGCGACGGCATCCCCGCCTCGGGCGCCGGGGTACCACACCATCAAGATGCCCTGCACGTCGTCAATCCAGTCGTCCACGACGATGGCCCCGCCACCTTGCAGCACCACCATCACCCGGTCGCTGGCGGCACTGGCCCGGGCGATGGTGGTCAGGTCTTCGGTGGACAACCGCAGGTCCGCCCGGTCGCCGGCCCCGATGAAGTCTTCCCCCTCGTCTTCGGCGGTGAGGCCGACCACCACGACCACCACGTCGGCGCTGGCCAGGGCCGCGGCATCGGTCTCGTCCACCAACATGACCGTGCGGTCACTTGCGTGGGTCTGCAGGCCTTCAAGCACGGTGGAGACGTCGGGGGCGTCGACATTGCTGGAGCCGGTGTCGCCGATGTTCTCGACGTCGGCCAGCCGACCGGTGACCGCGATGCTCAACCCACCGTCGATGGGCATGGCACCGTCATTGTGGAGGAGCACCGAGCCCCGCTCGGCGACCCGCTGGGCGAGGTCCAGGTGGGCCGGGGTCAGCCGCAGCGAAGGGTCCAGCGTGGGCTCGCCGAGCGCCAGGCCAAAGCAGCGCTTGGTGCGCAAGATACGGGCCACCGCGGCATCCACGACTGCTTCGTCGATGTTGCCCTGCTGCACGGCGTCGACAAGATCCGCTCCGAAGTGTTGGCCGACGGGCATCTCGATGTCCAGGCCGGCGTTGGCGGCCCCTTCGGTGGTCTCGACGGCCCACACCCAGTCCGAGACGGCGGCCCCGGGAAAGCCCCAGTCGTCCCGCAAGATGTCGGTGAGCAGCTGGGGGCTCTCGGCGGCGGGGGGGCCGTTGATGTGGTTGTAGGCGGCCATCACGGTGGCGGCGCCGCCCTCGATCAACACTTCGCGAAAGTGGGGCAGGTAGACCTCGTGCAGGGCGCTGTCGTCGATCTGCACATCGACGTGCAGCCGGGTGTCTTCGATGGAGTTGACGGCGAGGTGCTTGGGTTGGGCGAGCACCCGGGTCTGGGCGCCCTCGACGAAGGCCCGGCCGAGGGCACCGAGCAGCAGCGGGTCTTCGCCATAGGTCTCTTGGGACCGGCCCCAGCGGGGGTGGCGCAACACATTGATGGTGGGGGCCAACAACACATTGGCGCCGACAGCTTGCACTTCCGCCGCGATGGCCTCGCCGACCTGGGCTTCGAGCGCCGGGCTCCACGTCGCGCCCCGGGCCATGCCGACGGGAAAGGACGTGGCGGGGCCGCTCTCGGTGTGGGCGCCCCGGGGGCCGTCCATCATGCGAAAGGCGGGGATGCCGTGGACCGGGTCTTCGGGGGTCTCGTAGTAGCCGCGCTCGTGGGCAAACACGCTGGAGCCGGCCATCTGGGCGACCTTCTCATCGAGGCTCATCGTGCCGAGGGTGTCGTCCACCCAGCGGTCCACAGCCACGGCATCCGCCGGGCACCACTTCTCGAAGATGGCGTCAGCTACGTCATTGTCGGCGGTGTCGCCGGGCGCATCCGGGCCCTTGTCGGCCGAGGAGGAGCACCCGCCGATGGTCACGAGCAATAGCCAAGACCGTGGCCAGCGGGGCCCCACCCTGGGCCTCAACGCACCCACACCGAGAGGATGTTGCTGGACACGCTGCCGTAGCCCCGGGACGAGCCACCGCACGTGTACTCCGCGCCGATGGTGCCCTCGGCGTAGTTGTGGTCGCCGTGGTTGGTGTAGCTGGAGAAGATGGCGGCGTCGTAGTTGCCGGCGCTGGTGGTCTCCAGGCTGGAGCCGTCGGTGTCGCAGACCGTGATGGTGGCCGTGGACGTCCGGAAGTAGCTGCCCGTCATGGTGGACGTGTAGCTATGGCGGCCGGTGCCGGTGAGGCCGGAGCAGGTCGTGATGCGGGCGCCGACGAGATCGTGCATGTCATCGACCACCGAGCCGACGCTGAACTGCATGCGGCTTGTGTTCGGATAGGTTGCGGTGAGCAAGATCTCGGAGAAGTCGACCTCGTCGTAGGCCTTGGACTTGCCCCGGTCCGACGTGCTGTCGAGCGTGGTGGTCGAGCCGTTGGACCACCAGCCCGCGAAGCCCGAGCCATAGGTGGTGTCGGGGGCGGAGCAGGAGAACAGCAAGGTCCAGCCGCCGCTGCTGGTGCTCATGTCGCAGTAGTTGAGGTAAACACCGTTGCCTTCGGGGTCGAGGTAGTATGCGCCGCTCGATGCCGTGGGGTCGTCGGTGATGATGTCTTCGCAGCTTGTGGCCGCGCAGGTGCTCGACGTGCCGAGGGCGCCGTTGTCCGAGATGCCGTCGCAGTCGTTGTCCGTCCCATCGCACTGTTCGGTGGCGCCGGGGTAGGCTTCGTCGTCTCCATCGTCGCAGTCGGTGTTGTCGGAGACACTGCCCGAAGGGGCCACACACGCCAAGGTGGCGGTGCTGGGGTCGCCAAAGCCGTCCACGTCGGTGTCGTCGTACCAAGTGCTCGCGGTCGATGTGTCCAGCGAGCTGTCGGCGTCGTCGGTGTCGCCGTCGCAGTCGTCGTCGACGCTGTTGCAGATCTCGGTGGCGCCGGGGTTGATGGACAATGCGCCGTCGTTGCAGTCGGTGCCATCAGTGACCGCGCCCGTGGGCTGGGCGCAGCTCTGGATCATCGTGCTGGGGTCGCCGTAGAGGTCGCCGTCGTTGTCGTCGTGCCAGGTGGTGCGGGTGGTCAGGTCCAGCGTGGTGTCGCTGTCGTCGGCCACGCCGTTGCAGTCGTCGTCCACGCCGCCGTTGCAGACCTCGGTGGCCCCGGGGTTGACCGCCGTGACCGTGTCGTCGCAGTCGGTGCTGTCAGTGACCGTGGCCGTGGGGGCGGCGCAGGTGGTGGTGGCGGTGCTGAGGTCGCCATACCCGTCGCCATCGGTGTCGTCGTACCAGGTGGTGCGGGTGGTGAGATCCAGCGTGGTGTCGCTGTCGTCGGCGAGTCCGTTGCAGTCGTCGTCGACGCCGCCGTTGCAGATCTCGGTGGCCCCAGGATTGACCGTTGCTTCCCCATCATCGCAGTCGCCGGAGGCCGAGACGTAGTTGGTGGGTGCGACGCAAGCCACCGTGGCGGTAGCAGTCTGGCCGAATGTGTCGAGGTCGGAGTCGAGGTACCACGTGGACTGGCCGGTGACCGAAGCGTCCGCGTCGTCGGAGACACCGTCGCAGTCGTCGTCCACGCCGCCGTTGCAGACCTCGGTGGCGCCAGGGTTTACCGCCGTGGCGGTGTCGTCACAGTCGGTGGCATCGGCGACGAAGCCGGACGGTGCCGCGCAGGCGACCTGAGTGACCGCGAGGTTGCCGTATCCATCGGTGTCGCCGTCCTGGTAGAACGTGGCCGCGTCGATGGCGGTGGGCTCGTCGGTGTCCCCATCGCAGTTGTCGTCAATGCCGTTGCACAGCTCATTGTGGCCGGGCGACACGGTGTTGTTGTCGTCGTCGCAGTCCCCCGACAACGATGCGTAGCCCTCGGGCTCGGTGCAGGCCTCGGTGGTGAGGTCGAGCACGCCGTAGTTGTCGCCGTCGGTGTCGGCGTAGAAGGTGGTGGTGACCCCCTCGTCGACCTCACCGTCGCAGTTGTTGTCTTGTTCGTCGCACGTCTCGGTCGCTCCAGGGTAGGATGCGGGGCTGAGATCGTCGCAGTCCAGGTCATTGTCGACGTGGTCGGCCGGTGCCTCACAGGCGATGGTCTGGGCGTCCGCGTCGCCATAGCCGTCGCCGTCTTCGTCGAGGTACCAAGGCGAACCGACGCCCTCGTCGATGGCACCGTCGCAGTTGTCGTCGACCTCGTTGCAGGTCTCGTCGGCCTCGGGATGCACATCTGGGTTGCTGTCGTCGCAGTCGCCCACGGTGGTGACCAGGCCATCGCTCGCGGCGCACGCGTCGGTGCCGCCGTCGCTGTTGTCCCCGAAGCCGTCGCCGTCTCCGTCGGGGTAGTACGTGGTGGTCACGCCCTCGTCGATCTCGCCGTCACAATTGTTGTCGATGCCGTCGCAGATCTCGACGCCGCCGGGGCTGGTGGCGGGGTCGCTGTCGTTGCAGTCTTCGCTTGCGGGAAAGCCGTCGTTGTCGCCGTCGGGGTCGTCCACGGACACACCGGCGGTGTCGGCGTCCGCCTTGCCGCCGGCGCCGGGTTCGCAGGCCACGGCAAAGGTGAGCGCACCGAGCAACAGGGCCCGAAAGGGGTGGGGCAGGGCAAGGGTCACAGTGCTTCCGAGATCAGGAGGGTGCCGCACGGCGGGGTGTGCAGACGGTAGCGCGGGCTGGCGCCAGTCCACAAGAGCCGGCTGGTGACGTCTGG
Source organism: Myxococcota bacterium (assembly GCA_942491145.1). Classification (GTDB taxonomy): domain Bacteria; phylum Myxococcota_A; class UBA796; order UBA796; family UBA2385; genus CAXQUZ01. The sequence goes on from CALOBC010000011.1 coordinate 26,746, forward strand.
GGGAGGGCGTGTGCTGGCGCGGCCGGGCACCCCGGGGGCAGGAAGGCTTGGGCTGCCTGGGCGCGGGGCTTTGGGGAGGGCCGGTTGCCTGCAGCGGGGCCCTGCTGCACTGTGGTTGGCCTCGCCCCACTCCTTGCCTCGATCGCCATGGCCACCGACCCAGCGCATCCCCCGCACGATGCTTCGTCGACCTCCCGTCGCCCATTCTACGGACTGGGATTCTGGAACTGGCTGATCTACCGGTCGACGTGGCTGGCCATCCTGCCCCTGCTGCGGGGGCCGATTCGGCTGAAGGGCTTCAAACACGACAAGATCCCCCAGTCGGGACCACTGTTGTTGTTGCCCGACCACCACACGATGCTCGACCCGTTCATGGCGGGCTGGCTGCCGGTCCGGCCCAGCCGCTTCATGACGAGCGAGCAACCGATGAAGCAGCCGATCTTGGGCCGCTGGTTGCGGGCGCTGGGCAGCTTCCCGAAGAAGAAGTTCGTGAAGGACCGGGCGTCGATGCTGGAGCTTCAGGGCTACTATGACGAGGGCCACCTCATCACCATCTTCCCCGCAGGCGCGCGCTCTTGGGACGGCCGCCCCGCCACGCTGGGCACGGGCATCGGCCGGCTGGTGAAGCGGCTGGGGGCCACGGTGATGCTCAGTCGGCTGGTGACGGCCTACTACTTTTGGCCACGGTGGGCGACGTATCCGCGCTTTGTGCCGGTGCACATTGAGTACGAAGGCCCGCTGACTTGGCCAGACACCGCGACGGTGGAGGAGATCACCGCTGTCATTCAGCAGGGCTTGGCGAGCGTCCAGCGCATTCCCGAGGGCTACGTGACCTTTGGGTTGCGCATGGCCCATGGGTTGCCCGCCTTTCTGTGGGCGTGCCCGGCGTGCTTCTCGACGGATGTGTTGCGGGTGCATCGACGCAACGGCAACCGGATTGTGTGTGTGGACTGCCGTGCTCAGTGGGCGGTGGACGTGGACACGACGCTGCGGGCCCAGCGAGACCACCCGAGCTGGACGGTGGCGGAGGCGTGGGACCGACTGGTGGACCACTTTGGGCGGCGGCCGGTGGCGGACCCGGAGCGCTTTGCGGCGGAGGGTGTTGCGTTGTCGGCGAGCTCGGGTCAGCTGTTGCGCGCGCTCAAGGTGGGTCGGGGCTTTGAGGCGGTCGCGGCGGGGCGGCTAATGCTGACGGCCGAGGGGCTATCTGTTGGCGACAATGACCCGTGGGTCATTCGTTTCGAAGACATCGTCGCTGTGAGTGTTGAGCTGGGGAACAAGGTGCAGGTGCGCACGGCGGATGCGTTGTACCGGATGGCGCCGGGGGACGGCAGTGTGTTGAAGTGGGGGCACTTTGTGCATGAGTGGCGGTGTGCGGTGCAGGACTTGCCGCGGAGTCCCTTGGGTTGAGTGTGGGTGTTGGGTTGGCCTGTTGCTGGCCGGCCCCACCGGCTCGCGCACGGACGGCGAGGCCGACCGGGGTCCGACCTCGCAGCCTCGGAGCCCTGCAACCGCTACACTGTCGGACGCTGCACGTGCAGCGGTCAGGAGGCCCATGCGTCGGCTTGCCATCTTCAGCTTGCTCGCGTTGGCGTGTGGCGACCCCGCCCAGACCGCGCCCGCAGCAGGGCCCACCGTCAAGGTGACCCTCGACGGTGGGCTGCTGCAGAACGTGGTGCTCACCGGTGAGCCTGTGGACCTCGCGGATCTGCTGCCCCCAGCGCTGGCCCTGGCTGAGGTGCGCCAGATCGTCGTGACCGCCCATGAATACACCCACCTCGGCGTGCGCAACCCCACGATTCGCCACCCCGGCGCCCACTTTGTGTTGGACCTCGACAGCGACCGGCGGCCCACGTTTGTCATCTCCCCCGCGGTGGTCGATGGCTTGTCCCCCGACACCCAGGCGGCCCGCTTGGCGTCGGCTCCACGGCTGGCGGGGGTGCACACCGTCTCTGTGTATGTGTCCCCGCGCGCACCGGCGGTGGCGGAGACAGTGGGCCAGCCCCTGCGGATGCGGATTGAGGGCGTCGGGGCCCTGGACCTGTCCGCGGCCCAGCTTGCGGCCCGCCCGAAGGCTGCCGACCCCCGTGGCCGCTCAGATGGCTGGTCCCTCGCCACCCTCGTGGCCAGCCGTGCCCCGGGGCAAGACATCGCCGAGCTGTGGGTGGTGCCCGGCGATGGTGCCCCGGTCTTGCTGCCCCCGCCGAGCGCCACGGTGCTGCACATCGTGAAGTACAACCAGACGGGCGAGCTGCGCCTTCAGACCTGGAACCGGTCGGAAGATCAGCCGCGCCCCTCACAAGTTCACAAAGACATCAGCATGTTGCGGGTGGTGCTCGCGCAGTAGGGCCGGCCCTGCTGCTCAGACCCCGGACCTCAGGGCACCCAGGGGGTGGCCAGCACCTTGTGACCGAAGTTCAGGGTGTCCGCATCTGCTGAGTATGTCCACGTATTCGACTGGGTGTCCCACGTGCGAATCACCCCGGCCTCCGAGTCGAACAAGTAGGCGCGCTCGCCATCGGGGCTGATCTCCAGTCCCGATGCGCGGGTAAAGTCGGGCACCTCGCTCCAGGTCGCCGTGGCAGGGTCGTAGACACTCAGCGCACCCACGTCAGACACGTTCTTTCGCCCGTACCAGAGCTTGCCGGACGGGCCGAATTCGAGGAAGCCGACCCGGGTCTGATCCGCGAGGGTGGGCGGCGACAAGGCCACCATGCTGCCGGTGGCGTTGTCGATGACCGCGAGGGTGCCGTCATTCGGCTCCTCGACATCGTCCGCCGGGTGGACCTTGTGGGCCGTGAACGCGACATAGGTGGTGGTCCCGTCGGGCGAGATGGCCGCGTAGGAGTTCATCCGGCTGGTGGCCGATGTGTCGAAGGACTCCCTCACGGTCATCGTGTCGAGGTCGACGAGCGCGACCACGCCCTCCCGTGCGATGGACACGGCGCCCACTGTGCCGTCGGCGGACAGGGACAGCCGTCGACCCCGCGCACCGAGGGTGCTGTCGGCGAGAAGCTCGACCCGGCCCACCTCGGAGAAGTCGGCCATGGAGATCTTGACGAGCGCCACCCGCTCGGCAGAGGACGCACCTTCCACGCTCGCGCCGTCCGCGGCGGTCGGCTGCCAGAACGCCGCATGGGTGCCGTAGGTGACCACAGCGTAGGCATGGGCGTGGTCGGGGCTCTGGGTCACCGCGTCGATGAAGCCCACCCCGGAGCCGTCATCGAGGTCGATGGCCAGCGCCGGCCGCAGGGTCGCGAGGTCGACGGCCACCACCTGGGGCATGTTGTGGTTGCCCAGCAGCATCCAGCGTCCATCGGGGGTGATGAAGCCGTCCCGGTGTCGGCTGTCGCCGCTCTCGCCCTTGTAGGACAGCTCTTCAGATGTGACCGCGATCTCGGCGCCGGAGCCGCTCGGGTCCACCATGACGAAGGAGTCGTCCCAGGTGCCATTGGCCGCGACGAATGCATGGGTGTGGAGCTCCAGCTCGACCGTGATCACGCCGCCAGCGCTGGCTCCGCCCACAATGTCAAACCAACCCGCGGACGTGTCGCCCGGCCCCATCCCGGTGGGTCCAAAGTAGGCAAAGGCCTGTTCGTTCCACAACCACCGGCTTGCGGCCTCGCCGACATCCACCGACGTGACCACCGCCTTGAGGTTGTGCACGATGCGGGGGTTGTCATTGGTCGCCGACAGCCAGACGCGAAGGTCGGCGTCGGCACCGTCGGCCAGCGTGGCGTAGGCGGTGGTCGCCATGGGGGCGTCGACCGGTGCCCGCGCGCGGACCAGCGCCGAAGCCGCCGTGTTGCTGTTGATGGCGTTGGCCACTTCTCCGGCGGTGCTGGCATTGAGATCGTAGGTGACGGTGATGGTCGTGTCGGCGACAGAGACGGCGGGCGTGGTGCCATCGCCGCTGTCGGTGAGGCTCACGGCGATGCCGTTGCCGGCCGATCCGCCCTCGATGGCTTCAAGCTGGAGCTGATCGTCGTGCAGCGAGCTCGTGATGGCGTCGGCGGGGCGGGTGCCCGCGGTGGCGCTGAGCGGGAAGGTGGCGGGGGCTGCGACGACCGTGACCGTTGGGTTGTCGGGATCGGTGACGTCGATCTCGAGGGCGGCGGTCTGCACGGCCAACATGGTGTAGGTGTTGGTCGGGTTGCTGGGCACGCTGTAGTTGAGCGAGTCGTCGTAGGCGAAGGCGGTGTAGTGGAGCCAGCCGCTCGGACCCCGGGCGGATGCGATGCCGGAATTGCTGTCGGCAACGACCACGGCGTCGCCGACGCGGTCGCCAATCCCGTAGGTGACGCCGGCCAGCGGCGCGTCGACAACGGCGCTGTCGGGGCTGCTCAGCACGAGGGTGCCCAACACGTCGTCGTCGTCGGGATCGGTCCACGCCAGGTCCACTTCCCAGCTGGTGCCGTTCCACGTGGCCGACAGGTCGGTGGGGGCGCCGGGCGGGGTGAGGTCAGCGTCTGCATCGGCGTCGGCGTCGGCGTCGGCGTCGGCATCTGCGTCGGCGTCTGCGTCTGCGTCTGCGTCGGCATCGGCATCGGCATCCGCGTCGGTGTCTGCATCTGCGTCGGTGTCCGCGTCGGCGTCCTCGGTGGACTCCTCTTTGTCACCGCTGCAACCCAGTGCGGAGACACCGATGGGAAGCACAAACAGGAGCCAGGACCAGGAACGGGTCGAAGTCGACATGCATCACCTCTCCGAGCGAGCCTAACGCAAGGGTGGATGTGCTGAAAAGTGCGGGGCATTTGGCGAGGGGTTGCGCTCTCCTCCCTGGTCCCCATCGAGATCTCTCACGGCGCCATGCGCAAGATGGCCCCTGTCGTCGGTGGTGGTCCCCGCACCCGTGCCTACAGCTTGCGGGCACGCCGCAACGCCCAACCCCGAGGCCACCCATGACCACGACCTTCCCCAGCCGCTGGGCCCCCCAGCACCCCGACCGCATCCAGCTCTACACGCTGCCCACGCCCAATGGCCAGAAGGCGTCGATTGCCCTCGAAGAGCTGGGGCTTCCCTATGAGGCCCACAAGATCAACATCATGGTGGGGGACCAGCGAGATCCGGAGTTCATGGACGTGAACCCCAACGCCAAGATTCCGGCCATCATCGACCCCGCCGGCCCCGACGGCCAACCCCTCGCGATCATGGAGTCTGGGGCCATTCTCATCTACCTGGCCCGCAAGGCCGGCAAGCTGCTGGGCCGCACCCCCCGCGAAGAGAGCGAGGTGCTCCAGTGGCTGTTCTTCCAGGTCGGCAGCGTCGGACCCATGTTCGGCCAGTTTGGCCACTTCTACATGTTCGCCAAGGGCAAGACCGACACCTATGGGGAGGACCGCTACGCCCAAGAGGTCACGCGGCTGCTCGGTGTTCTCGACAAGCGCTTGGCCGGTCGGGAGTGGGTGGCCGGGGACTTCTCCATCGCCGACATTGCGCTTGTGCCGTGGATCCAGGCCCTCGACTTCTACAAGGGCAAAGACCGCGTCGGCTACGGCGACTTCGCCCATGTGCACGCTTGGGTTGCGCGCTTTGAGGCCCGGCCGGGTGTGGTGCGGGGCAAGGACATCGGGGCCTGAGCTGGGGATGCCGGTGGGCGGCAGCTTGGGATAGCCCCCGGGGAACCGCCAACCCGGGGCCCCCATGCTGTCGTACCAAGTCTACAAGGTTGTCCACCTGCTGGGCATTCTGCTCACGTTCACCAGCCTCGGTGGGCTGATGTTGCACGTCCACAACGGCGGCGACAAAGCCAGCAACAAGCGTCGGGGCCTCGTGGCCGCCACCCACGGCATTGGGTTGTTCCTTGTGTTGTTGGGCGGCTTCGGCATGCTGGCGCGCCTCAAGCTGTCGTTCGGGGCCGTGCCCTGGGTGCACGCCAAGCTGGTGATCTGGGTGATCCTCGGCGGTGTGTTGGCGCTGCCGTACCGCTTTCCCAAGCTGACGCCGGCGCTGTGGTTTGTGGTGCCGGCGCTGGGTGCGCTGGCGGCGGGCTTTGCGATCTACAAGCCGTTCTGAGGGGGCCGCACGCCCCGTTGAGCGTGCTCAGGGCGCCGCAAACGCCCCCGGCCCAAACAAGCTCACCACGCCAGCGTCCACATCCGCGTCGTGGTCGGCCACACCGCTGCCCACGGCCAGCACTGCGCCCGGGGTGGTGAAGAAGCCGTCCAGCACCTCCAAGCTTGCCCCCAGGGCGTCGTCGGCCAGCTCGCCCGTGATCCGGTGGTCGGCGTCGGCTTCGGTGGTGGTCCCTTCCCAGGTGTCGCCGAGGAAGATGAGCACACCCCCCTCGCCAGCCTCCCCGCCCGCGTGGCCCACCAACACGTCCACTGCACCGTCGCCGTCAATGTCTTGGTTGGACATGATGGACCGGCCCAGCTCTGTCGCTGCGGTGGACCCGTCGATCGTGGCGACGGCGTGGTCGGAGATAAACCCGACGATGCCGTCCAAGTCCGGTCGACCGAGGACCAGGTAGGCCCGTCCGCCGTCCACGGCCCCCGACTCGGCGCCCGGTGCGGTCACCCAGAAGTCCGCCCGTCCGTCGCCGTCCACGTCGCCGGCTGCCGAGACCCTGCGGCCCAGTGCGTCGCCCTCGGCGTCCGGGCTGGTGCCCCCGCCCTCGCCGTCGAGGACGCTGTCGGCATCGGCCACACTGGTGGTGTCATCGAGGGGCCCGGCGAGCAGCCACGCGCGGCCAGCACCGTAGGCGCCCGGGTCGTGCAGCGCCGCACCGAGCGCCAGGTCGTCAAAGCCATCGCCGTCCAGGTCGCCGACACCGGCCACCGCGGCGCCCAAGAAGTCATCGGCCGCCTCGGAGACGACGTGAGCGACGGCAAAGTCATTGGCTTGGGCTGACGCGGGAGCGCTGGCTTCGAGGGCCACACTGAGGTCCGCGCCCGACAGCAAGTAGACCCCGCCGCCCCGGACAAAGGCGGTGCGGTCTGCGGTGGCGCCCACGATCACGTCGTCCATGCCGTCGCCGTCCAGGTCGCCTGCGGCGGTCAGCGAGCCCCCGAGCCATGCGTAGGCATTGGGCCCGCGGAGGGTCAGCGCCGCGTCCTGCACGGTCAGGCCGCCGGCGGCGACATCCGCACCGGAGAAGAGGAAGACGGCCCCAGGGTTGATGAGGGTGCCGTCGGCCGAGTCGATCTGGTTGGCGCCGATCAGCAGCTCCCACGCTTCGTCATCGTCGAGATCGGGCGTGGCGAGGACGGTGAGGCCCACCCGGCCGTCGGTCTCCACGCCGTCAATGCGCACCGCGTCGTCGAGGGTGACCGTGTCGGGATCGACCGGGCCGAAGACGACGTAGGCCGCGCCCGGATCGGAGTCGACGCCGTAGCCGCGGGCACCACTGATGAGGTCCGTGTTGCCGTCGCCGTCGATGTCCCCGCGGGACAAGGATGTGCCGAAGAGGTCCAGGCTGGCTTCCCCGTACAGAGCGGCGGAGGCCTCGAGGTCCCCGCCTTCGCCGCCATCGCCGCCATCGCCGCCATCGCCGCCATCGCCGCCATCGCCGCCATCGCCGCCATCGCCGCCGTCACCGCCGTCACCGCCATCACCACCGTCACCGCCGTCACCGCCGTCACCGCCGTCACCGCCGTCACCGCCATCACCACCGTCACTGCCATCCCCATCACCGGGCTGCGTGGTGCCGGTCTCGCAGTCGCATGCCTTGGGGTCGTCCTTGCACCCGCTGAGTGCAAGCACCCCGACGCATGCAGCAAGAAGGAGGGGGAGGGACGGTGTGGTCGACATTGGGGAGCTCCAGCGGGCGGTGTCCACTATCTGCCATGGTACCGCGGCCCTGGAAATTGCGCAGGATGTCCGACCCTTGCGACGTCCGTGAGAATGCCGTGACCGGGGACAGGAGAGGGGAGCTGCGGGTTAGGGAGCCGTCCCGACCCGGAGTCTCGATGTACCGCTGGATGCTTGTCCTCACCGTGTTTGCCCTTGGCTGCGAAGACTTCGGCAAGTCGATCGACTCTGGTGACACCGCGGCGTCGTCGTCGGGCGGCGGCGACGGTGGTGGCGGAACCTCCGGCGACCCGTGGGCGGACGAGTATGTGCAAGCCCACAACAATGTGCGCGACACGGTCGGTGTGGCCCACCTGAGCTGGTCGGACGAGCTGGCCGCGAGCTCGCTGGTCTGGGCCGATGCGTTGGTCGCCGACAACTGCGCATTTGAGCACGACCTCGACAATCCCTACGGCGAGAACCTCTACTGGTCGAGCTGGGATGCCACGCCGACCGAGGTGACGGACGGCTGGTCGAGTGAAGTGGCCTTCTACGACTACGGCGACAACTCCTGCGAGCCGGGCCAGATGTGCGGTCACTACACCCAAGTGGTGTGGGACGACACCACTCACGTGGGCTGTGCCAAGTCCGCATGCACCGATGGCAGCGTGGTTCAGGTCTGTCGCTACGATCCCCCAGGCAACTGGGTTGGCGAGAAGCCCTATTGATGGCGGGTCTTCGAGTGGTTTTTTCCGTGCGACGATCCGGTCACCGCGCGCTTCCAAGCCTTGACATCGGCGAGGCCGCGGGTGAATTGGGCGCAGCATGACGGCCCAGGCGGCTTGCGTGGGGACGCCACCCCGCCCAAATCCTCCGATGCTCTTCCGAGCGCTGCCGGGTCCGTGCCCACAAGGAGAATGAACCATGGCGATGACCACCGAGCGTAAGGCTGAGCTGATCAGCACTTTCGGACGCACTGAGGGCGACACCGGCTCCCCCGAAGTCCAGGTTGCACTGCTCACCGAGCGGATCAACTACTTGACCGACCACTTCCGCACCCACCACAAGGACCACCACTCCCGTCGTGGTCTGCTCAAGCTGGTCGGCCAGCGCCGGCGGTTGCTCAAGTACCTGCGCTCCAAGGATGAAGACCGCTACAAGGCGACCATCCAGGCCCTCGGCCTTCGTCGCTGAGCGTCCCCGGGGCGGCGGACATTCCGCCGCCCTGCGTCGTTCTGGGGTCTGCCCCCACGACGCGAAACCTGATCTTTACCACTCTTTCGAGAATCCTTTCGACGAGCCCGCAGGCGGTTCGTGCGAGGACGTGGAGTCCCGTTCCGCAGGTCTACGCGGCGGGGAGGTCAAGCCAGAAGCTTCGGTTTCGGTCTGCCCCCCCCGCCCCGCAGGTTTGCGGAGCAACGGTCCGCGCCCGATCGCATGGCCGGGTCCATTCCTGTACCTCCGGCTCGACGAAAGCTGCGGCGTCCGCACCACTGCGCGCGTCGCGGGGTGGCGCCAATCCGGCACTGCTTCAAACAGCATCAATCGTTGAGAAAGGGCCCCCACAAGGCGTCGTCGATGGACGCGCTGCCCCGGGGAAGCCCATGGAGTTTATATGAATCCCGAAATCAAGAAGGTCACCGTCGACATCGGTGGTCGCCCCCTCACCATCGAGACCGGCTGGCTTGCCAAGCAGGCCAGTGGCGCAGTCGTCGTTCGCCAGAACGACAGCTCCGTGCTCGTGACCTTCGTGCGTTCGCCCGGTGCCCGTCCCTTCGACTTCCTGCCGCTGACCGTGGACTACCAGGACCGCACCGCCGCTGAAGGCAAGATCCCCGGTGGCTTCCTCAAGCGGGAAGGCCGTCCCGGTGAGCGCGAGACGCTCAACTGCCGCCTGATCGACCGGCCGATTCGGCCCCAGTTCCCGAAGCATCTTCGGGACGAGCTGCAGATCATCGCGACCTGCCTCTCCTTCGACCCCGCAAGCGACACCGACGTGCTCGCGCTGTGTGGTGCTTCGGCGTCCATCGCTGTGAGCTCCACCCCGGTCGACAAGACCATCGCGGGTGTTCGGGTGGTTCGCGTGGGTGGTGAGTTCATCCTCAACCCCTCCCGCGACGAGCTCGCCGCTGCCGACATCGCCCTTGTGGTCGCCGGCACCGACGAAGCCATCTGCATGGTCGAGGGCGGCGCCCTTGAGGCCAAAGAAGCCGACATGCTCGAGGCGATGGACCTCGCACATGAGGCCATCCGCAAGATCATCGTCGCGATCGAAGAGCTTCGCGAGATGGTCGGCACCGTCAAGGACGTGCTTCCGCCCGCTCCTGAGATGGACCAAGCTGTCTACGACAAGGTGGCTGCCGCCGGTCTCGACAAGCTCATCGTCGCCCTCGCTGTCCGCGAGAAGCACGCCCGCAGCGCTGCCCTCCGGGCCGCCCGCAACGAAGTGATCGCTGGCCTCTCCGAGGGCCTCGACGCTGACGAAGCGGCTGCGTTCGTCAAGGATGCCAAGGGTGCTTGGGCCAAGCTGCTCCGCAACCACATGCGCAAGACGGTCACCGAGAAGGGCATCCGCCTGGACGGTCGGGCCACCGATGAAGTCCGCGACATCCTCTGCGAGGTCGGTGTTGCCGAGCGCGGCCACGGCTCCGCGGTCTTCACCCGCGGTGAGACCCAGGCCTTCGTGAGCGCCACCATCGGCATCGAAGAAGACGCCCAGCGCATCGACTACGCGGGCGCCATCGAGAAGTTCCGTCGCTGGATGCTCCAGTACAACTTCCCGCCCTTCTCCACCGGTGAAGCCCGCCCCATGCGCGGTCCCAAGCGTCGGGAGATCGGCCACGGTGCCCTCGCCCACCGCGCCCTCGCCGCTGTGATCCCCACCCAGGAGCAGTTCCCCTACGTGCTCCGGTGTGTCTCCGACGTGCTCGAGTCCAACGGCTCCAGCTCGATGGCCACGGTCTGTGGCGCCAGCCTCTCGCTGATGGACGCCGGCGTGCCCCTCAAGGCCCCCGTCGCTGGCATCGCGATGGGTCTCGTCAAGGAAGGCGACGAGTTCGCCGTCCTCAGCGACATCCTGGGCGACGAGGACCACCTCGGCGACATGGACTTCAAGGTGACCGGCACCCGCGAAGGCATCACCGCCTTCCAGATGGACACCAAGATCAAGGGCATTCCGCGGGCCGTCATGCTCCGCGCGATGAACCAGGCGCGCGAAGGCCGCCTGCACATCCTTGACGAGATGGGCAAGGCCATCGAGACCGGCCGCCCCGAGCTGTCCGAGTACGCCCCGCGCATCACGGTCATCAACATCAGCCCTGAGAAGATCCGGGACATCATCGGCCCCGGAGGCAAGATGATCCGGTCCATCCAGGACCGCACTGAGACCCGCGTTCGCGTGGACGACAGTGGCCGCGTGGAGATTGCCAGCGCCGACGGCACCCGTGCCAAGCAGGCCGAGGACATCATTCGCGAGCTCACCCAGGAAGCCGAGATCGGCAAGCTGTACCTGGGCGTGGTCAAGCGCACGGTCGACTTCGGCGCCTTCGTCGAGATCTTCCCCGGAACCGAGGGCCTGGTGCACATCAGCCACCTCGCCGAGGGTCGCATCGAGCGCACCACCGACGTGGTCCGCGAGGGCGACGAGGTGCTGGTTCGCGTCATCGACGTGGACCGCTCCGGCAAGATCCGCTTGTCCCGCAAGGAAGCGCTCACCTCCGAGCTCTGATCTGAGCTGAGTCAACCCTGGCTCAGTTGAAGGGCCGCGCTCACCCCGCGGCCCTTTTTCAGTGTGTTCGCCGGACCTCTGGGCACTCCGCCTGGGGGTCCACCATCAGGATGGAATGATGTCGACGGATGGCCCAGAGCTCCGTGTCCAAGTCTTGCCCCACGGGGCGGGGCTTCCGCTTCCCCGGTACGAGACCGCGGGTGCGGCTGGGCTGGATCTTCGGGCCGCCGTGGACGCGCCGCTGGTGCTGCAGTCCCTCGACCGGGTGGCCGTGCCCACCGGGCTCATCGTCGCCATCCCCGATGGCTTCGAAGGCCAGGTGCGCCCCCGCTCTGGGCTGGCCCTTCGCATGGGCTTGGGCATGCCCAACAGCCCCGGCACCATCGACAGTGACTACCGCGGCGAGCTGAAGGTGCTGATGATCAACCTCGGCCGCGAACCCATCGAGCTGACGCGGGGCATGCGCATCGCCCAGCTCATCATCGCGCCGGTGGCCCGGGCCACCGTGGTGCCGGTCGATGCCGTGGTGGACACCACCGCGCGTGGGATCGGCGGCTTCGGGTCCACCGGCGTCTGATCGGAAAGAACAAATGTCTGTTGTGGAATCGGGGGAATACCGCCCTGGCCCCCGCGCGGGAACCGTCAAGAATGCCGATGGCGACGTCATTGTCGTACCGGATGCTTGGGGGCTGTTGCCCCCTGGGGACGCGGGACTCACCCGCCGGGTCAAGGCCCTGGGGCCCAGCTGGACCGTGAAGGAAAAGCGCGGCCGGCGCATGTTCTCCCAAGGTGTGTGGGCGCCCGCCGAGAACATCGAGTCCGCGCGGGAACATGTCGAAGCCCAGCGCGCCGATCCCGCCTACACCCGCAAGCTGGAAGCCGGCCGCCGCCGCCGTGCCGAAGAGCAAGCCCGCTACGTGAAGACCTTCGAGCTCGAGGTCCGCCGCTACCTGGCCTTCAATCCCCAGTTCGTCGACATGGAGCGGGAGATGGCCCGCCGCATCGCCGTTCATGCGACGCCGGTGGGCAGCGGCACCGTCGCACGAACGGCCCGAATTCCGGTGGAGGAGCGGGCCCGGGCCGCCGTCATCGCGTGGATGCGCCACCAGACCACCGCCTACGACGACATGCACATCCCCCGTGTGAAGGGCGAGCGGCGAGAGGTGCGGAAGAAGCTCGCGGCCCGCTCCCGTGCGCTGCTGGAGCGCTACCGCCGGGGCGCGGGGGGTGGCGCTGACTGTCCCCTCCAAGAAGCCCTGTCCAAGCCGGTTCCCGACGAGGCCGCGCCCCCGCCGCCGCCGGGTCCTCGGGGGCGGGCACCGCTGAAGGCCGAGACGCCCCGGGATGTCGCCCAGCAGTCGACCTACGACAAGGTCCGGGCGCGCATGGCTGCCGGCAAGACCGGACGTCGTCGCTGAGCCGCACGGTCACCGCGCCCCCTGCTCAGCGGGGCTGCAGTCCGAAGGTCAGCTCCACATCGAGCGAGGCGTGGGTGCAGTCCGACCAGTCGTCGTCGCCGAAGATCACAAGCCCCAGGGGCAGTGCTGAGACGTGGTTCATGCGCTCGACCAGTCGGCGGCGAGCGGCTGCATCGGGCGCCACGGCGAATGGGCCCGGATGCGTAGCCCCAGGCACGATGCACGTGGAGCTGTCCGGGTCACCGAGGCACCAGCCATCGTCGGAGCTGAAGTCCACTTCGGTCCCCGCCAGCGTTTCCCAGTCGTACAGCGGCAAGCCGCCTGCCCGGGTCAGGGTCTCCACCAGATCGGGGGTGCTGCTGGCCACCACCACATCGCCCACCGTCAGCAGGAAGTGGTCGTCATACAGCCGGTGGCCATCGGACCAACCCGAGGGGCGGATCTGCAGATCGCAGATCTGTTGGGTCTTGTCGAGGCCAATGCGGGCGATGTTCTCGAACCGCGCCGTGAGATGACCTGATTGGGGCTCGAGGTTGCCCGGCGCATCCCAGTCGCAGCTGTCGAGGTTGTTCGGGAACTGAACCTCGAGCACCTTCACTTGCACCAAGTTGCTCCGACCCGCGCCCAGACAGTCTGCAACCAGCTCCACCGGCTCATCTTCAACGTCGAGCATCCCGCTGTCGAAGGGGCCATCGTCGACTTGGGGACGTCGCCCGACCGTGTCCTTGTCGTACAGCACGTAGACCGGTTCGCAGCCCGTCGAGACGGCGGCGAGGAGTCCACAAGCGATGAAGGATCGGGCCAAGGGCGGGGCTCACGACCGGGTTTACATGCACATGCCTTGTCGACACATGCTGGTGCCCGTTGAGTCGCAGCGTAGCGGTGGTTCCGATTTGGCCCCGCGAGCCACTCGTCAAATGACAGGTCGTGACGTCAAGGGGACCCAAACGCGTGACATCGAGCCCGGAGTGGCGGACCAAGCGCGCCGAGCGCTTCGATGTGATCGCCCACTGCACCGCAGTCTTCGGCCTGGATGGCCAGCTCCACCGCCAACAGCATCAGGTCTTGCTTCCGGGCGCCGGCTTCTCCGTCCAAGCAAGCGTCGACCACCGCTTGGGCCTCCCCGATCCTCTTCAGCTTGCGCAAACCGAGTCCACGGCCCAGGCAGATCTCGTGGGCCAGGGCCCCAGAAGGGCCACGGGCTGCGGCATGTTCGAGGGTCTGTACGACCAATCCCGTGTCTGCATCCTGGTCTTCCAGCGCATGGGCCCGCCCCAACAGGCCCCCCGCCGTCGTCGGCAAGCACGTGGTGCCATCGCCCTCGGTGAGCGCTTGGGCCAACTGATCGGAGCACGCGACATCGACCGTGCCGCGGTGCACATCCACGTGGGTGCCCAGGGCATCCCGGGTGACCGAGAATGCCGTGCCCGTGATGTGAACCGTGCCTTCAGCCGTGTGGACCGCAAGACCATCGACCGCACCAGGGGTCACCTCGACACCCAGCGCGCCCTGGTCCCAGCTCAGCACCGGGTGGCGGGTGGTGCCCCCGACGCTGCCGCTGCCCTCCACCCGAAGGTTGACGCCCTCCAGCAGGACAATGTCCCGCCCACTGCCGCTCTGGACCAGGTCCCGCTCAAGGGGCTGGGCCGGGGGCGGACCATGGGGCAACAACACAAGTGCGACCGCTGCCGCCGCTGCGACGGCGCCGAGACCCCACGCGAAGCGCCGGTGTCGACCACTCGGGGGTTGGGCACTCGCGGCGGCGGTGGCAATCGCCTCGTCCAGACCCGGCAGCAGTCGCGCGGCATCGTCCGGTCCCGCGACCGTGCTGGACTGGAGTAGGTCCATCATGGGAGAGCGGTCGTGCACCGGGAACTGGTCATGCTCTGTGCTCACTTGGACTCCTCGGGGATCAGGCCCCGCTTGGTCGCAGCCTTTCGAAACTGGGCACGGGCACTGCGAAGGCGCGTGCGGAGGGTGCCCTCGGAGACACCGAGCATGTCGACCACCTCGGGCATCGTTCGACCCTCAACATCGTAGAGAACCAACACTGCTGCGAGGTCCTCGGGGAGTGTGGCCACCACTTCTTGGATCTGGGTGGCTTGGGTCATGCGAGTGAAGTCCGCCTCGGGATCAGCAGTTCCACTCATGTTGTCCACTTGCTGGTCGGACTCCCAGCGACGTCCCCAGACAGCCCGGCGATGCTGGGAGAGCACCCGTCGGGTCACCGAAAACAGCCACCGCTCGAAGGCCTCGGGGGCCCGGACGGTGTGGAGGCGGCGGAGGGCCACGATGAAGACTTCTTGGGTGGCGCTGTCGGCATCCACCCGCGGTCCACCGAGGCGGCGGGTCCACTGAAGCACGACGGGCAGCCAAGTCCGGCACATCGTCTCGATGGCGGCTCGGTCCCCACGCTGCACAGCGTCCCATCGCTCCGGCATCCGCATGCTCATGACCGCCCTTGGGCAGCCGTCGACGGCCCCTTGGGGGTGCGGGCGGGCATGATCCCGGCGACGCGCAGGCCCAAGCCCAGGCTCCAGGTCGGCGCGCGGTTGTAGGGGGGGCTGCCGTTGGCGGTCTGGAGCTCCCGCAGGTCAGCGCTCAGCCAGAGCTGGGGCACGGCCTCGCTGTGTTCGCTCATGCGGAGGGCCCAGCCCGCGGCGGTGCGCAGGGTGGGGAACCAAGCATCCACGTTGGCGCTGTCGTCGCTGTAGAAGCGGCGCCACGACGCCCCGGCGCCGGCGCTCATCCGCAGTCCGGTGCGGTGCTGGAGTCCGGCGTAGATGTCGATGTCTCCGCGGCGCACCCGATTGTTGTTCGGCAAGCCGGCGGCGGTGGCGCTGGGGACTGTGGTGATGCCAATGCCCACCAACACGCCATCTTGACGACGGGTCTCGACCGCGAGTCCGAGCGCGGCGCTGGCGTCGGCACCCCCGCCCCGCTGGACACCGCCCATCAGGCCACCGGCGATGGACCACTGGCTGGGGGCGGGCTCCGGCGGCAGCACAACCACCGGCTCCGGGTCTGGGGTGACCTCCGGCGCGACGGGGGCGGGATCCGGCTTGGGCTTGGGCTTGGGCTTCGGCGGTGTCGGATCCACGGGCGCTGCGGGCTGCACCACCACCGGCGTGGCCGCCCGGACCAAGCTCGCGGCCACAAAGGCCAGCTCTTCCCGCTGTTGCGGCGTGGTGGGGGGGGCCAGCTCGGAGCGTCGCACGGTGCCGTCGCGCCCGCGCACCACGAGCACCCACGTGGCCGGCGTGTTGGCGATGATGACCCACGGGCCGTCCCCCGGCGGTCCGATCCGCAGACCCGCCATCGTCAGGGCATTGACCCACGTCTCGGCGGCCTCATCGGTGGGCAGCAGCACGGGGGTGGCCGCGCTCACCACACCGGCGACAACGCTCATCATCAACAGCATCACAGCAGTCATCGGGCGGCACCCTGTGCCCGATCTGGAAATGAGAAGCACGACAGACTCAGGGCACAGTCTCGCTGTATGCGGTCCGCCGTCAGGCCGAAGCTGGCCAAGTCGTAGCGGTGGGCACTGCGGCGCTCTCGCTGGCGCCGGTCAGTCTCCTGAATGACCGTCGACACGGCATTGTCGATGGGGTGGTTCACGAAGTGCAGCACCTCACGCATCGTGGCATCGCAGTCGTGGACCAAGCTGTCGTGGTGCACAATCAGCACCCGATCCCGCGGGAATGACGGCCGGCTCCACGCCCGCGCGAACTCCTCGTGAAGGCTGACCAGTGCGCCATAGATGCGCTCACGGTGGCGGGCTTGGGCTGCGGGCTCTAGATCGGAACCGTCGGTGCCGAAGCGCGCCTGGATCGTGCTGGTGACGAGGCTCAGTGCGGACGGGATCGCCTCCACCGGGTCGCGCACGGTGTAGATCAGCCGCGCGTCGGGGAACTTCTCGAGGATCTGGGGCACCCGCAGCGCCAGGGATGCGGCCTTGGCGACCACCCGGGCGCCGGGTCCGGTGTCGAACATCCGCCGACGCCAGATGCGCTCAAGGAACGCGAGGTCCCGCGCTGTGGCACCGGGCCGCAGGGGGTCGATCTCGCCAAAGAGATCCGGCTCCGCCCAGGCCAGCAAGAAGGCGTAGGCGAACAAGCCGTCGAAGTAGCGGAACATCAGCGCGGCGTCTTCGGTCTCCACCGCTTGCAGGCTGGTCTCGTGCGCGGCGGCGTTGTGGTGGCGCGCGGGGCTGAGGGCCTCGAGGTGGGGCACCAGCGGACCGAGCACCCCTTGCAGGGTCAGTGCCGGCGCGAGCATCTGCCACAGGGCCTGACCTTGACCGACGCCAAGCTCCACCAGCTTGCGGTGCAGGAACGTGGTGCCGGTGCGGGGGGCACCAATGATGATGACCGGCGACCGCACGGGGGTCTCGGCGAGTGCGGGGTACAACAAGCCGTCGAGGGCTTGGCCGACCTGGCCCATCGTGCGCATCGCAGCGAGGGCGCCGCCGCTCACCAGGGGGCCCAGCCGCTGACCGAAGATCTGGGCGAGCACGTCCCGCGCCAGCAGCATCCGATGGAGGGGAGTCCTCAGCACTCCAGCACCACGGCACCGACGGAGAGCCCGGCCCCGGTGCCGAGCAGCAGCACCTTCTTGCCGGAGCTGAGCCGTCCCTGGCGGTGGGCGGCGGCGAGGGCCATGGGGATGGACGCCGCGATGCAATTGCCCCAGACATCGACCGTCCGGACGATCTTCTCGTCGGGGAAGCCCATGCGGGGCAGCAGCCGCAGGCCGGGACCTGAGGCCTGGTGCGGCACCACCACGTCGATGTCGTCGGGCGTCAGGTCCAGATCGTCCAAGAGCTGGAAGACCAGCTTGGGCACCCGGCGCATCGCCAGCTTGAACATGCGGGGACCCTGCATCGAGAACAGGTGGTCGGTGTCGACGGTGCTGGCCGCGAGGGGATGGTTCGCGTCGCCGAAGCCCCGAATCTGGGCCATCTCAGCGCCTTCTGGCCACGTGCCCATCGCCCATCCCAGCAGCGCGCCGCCGCCGGACTCGGACCCAAAGACCACGGCTGCCGCGCCGTCGCCCAACAGTGCGGCGCTCTCGGGCTCGGCGAAGTTCCGCGCGGTGCTGCCCTTCTCGGCGCTCACCACCACAATGCGCCGCTGCACGCCGGTGTGGAGCAAGCCCGCGACCACCGGGATCGCGTTGAGGAAGCTCAGGCAGCTCGCGTGGAGCGACATGGCCGGGATGCCGGACAGCCCCAGCTCGCGCAGGATGAACACGGAGCTATCGGGGATGAGCTGAACCGGCGTGATGGACGCATTGATCAACATGTCCGGCGGTCCGTCCGCGCCGAGGGCTTCGCGCACTGCGTGGGCTGCCATCTGCTGCATGGGCAGCCGAGAGATGCGCCGCTCACCCACCCCGGTGTGGTCTCGAATCCAGTCCGGGGTGCAGCCGAGCAGGGGGGCCAGCGCTTCGGCGGTCTGGACCTCCGGCGGCTCGTACAGCCCCGTGCCCAGGATCTGAAGGGGGATCCGGCGGGTGTGGGTCTGGTGGTGAGCGGGCATGAGCTGCGTCACTTGGCTTCCGCTTGCAGCGTGGTCACAAACTTGGGCGCCGGGTTTGCGCAGGAGTCGCAGTACAGCGCCAACAGCCAGGTCTCGTCCGGGGCGATCCGCAGCGCGGCGTTCTCGCCGAGAACATCGTCGAGGTTGAGCTCTTGCTGGCCAGAGATGGGCACATTCCAGGTCTCGACGGCGATGGTCTCCAGGTCAAAGACCTGGGTCTCGAGGTTCTTCACCGGCTGGTCGTACCGGGCGATGAGCATCCGGCTGAGGGTGTGGGTGGCCAGGGCATTGCCGATGCCGTCGGTCTCGAGCCGACCCCAGTTCAGGGTGTGGGGCGACTCGGTGCTCTGGCTGAGGACCAGCGGCTGCAGGGAGTGAAAGTCGACATTCGCGGTGATGGTGGACGTGGCGTCGTCAATCACCACCTCGGTCACGCCGCCGCTCTGGGGGGGCAGGTAGACCATGGTGTGGGCGCCGGCCTCGGCATCGGACCGGAGCAGGGCCATCCACGTGCCGAGCCCCTCGTTGTAGTACTGCTCAAGGTCCACATCCCGGCCCAGCACGCCGAAGTCGGCCAGTGCGCAGTGGTCGTCGGTGGGGGTGCAGCTTGCGTAGAGCGAGACCTCGGACTGGGGCAGGTCGTCGTCGGCCAACCGGGCACTGATCTCTTCGGGGCTCAGGTCCAGAAAGACGAGCAGCAGCACCTCTTCGATCTCGAAGTCCACGCCGCGGACGTGGCCGTGGATGTCGCGGGTGAGATCGGACCAGTCGATCAGGAGGGTGTCCCCGCCGCCGGCGAGACCGGGCTGGACCGCGACGTCGAGGCTGGCCGAGTAGTGGTAGTTGTTGGCATCGGTCAGCACGCAGGTCTCGCAGGGGGGGACCACGTCGATGGTGCTGTCGCCCAGGTCGAGCCCGCTGTCGTCGAGACCCTTGGAGACGTCTCCGACACGCGCACACCCCACGAGAAGCAGTGGAAGCACGAGGACGCGGGTCATTGGGGGGCTCCAGCGAGAGTGGGGGCGCGATGGGAGAAACCGAATGCGGCGCCGATGCCGAGGCTGACCCGCCAGACCAGATCCTTGTCGGGGGTCACCTCATCCATCACGCCAAAGTGCGACCAGCTGGTCACGGTGTTGCCGTCGTCGGTGCGCTGCGCGTTGCCGAGGAAGCCCACGTGGAAGCAACCTCCGCCTTCCCACCGCCAGGTCTCGGCGGCGGTGCGGGCGGTCTCGTCGAGCGCGATGTTCACGGCGCCCGAGCACATGGTGGTGTCGCCGGGGTTGCGGCGGTTGAACACCAGCAGCTCATCGCCGATGCGCTGGACGCTGTGGGGGAAGTGCACGGTGCGCTCGGCGGCGATGTGGAAGTCGTCGGACTCATCTGAGAGGATCCACGCGGTCTCACCGGTCTCGGCGTCGATGCGGGCGACGCCGTTGTTGGCCGTGATGGTGACGTAGAGCTCGTTGGTCTCGGCATCGTGGGAGATGCTGTTGACGTGGGACCAGTCCTCGATGTCGCCCTCTTCGGGCATGAAGCCGGTGTTGTAGGTGCGGCCGAGGTCGGGCACGAGGTGGTCGAAGGCGTCCCAGAGGAGGCGGGTCTCGCCGCTGGGGTCTTGCACCAGGATGGTGTCGCCCAGCAGGGTGCGGTCGCCGAAGGACCGCAGGGTCCAGCCGAGCATGGCCGCGCCGCCGTCGGGGAGCAGCACGAAGTCGGTGTGGCCCGTCATAAAGCTGCGGCGGCTGAGCTCTTCGCCCGTCCATGCGATGTGGACCAGATCGCCGGTCTCGTCGAGGCGCTCGCCCTGGGTGTTGAAGATGATGCCGGTGCCGTCGGGGCTCGGCATCACCCGAAAGATGATCGCGTGGGTGCCGGGATCGCCGCCCCCATCGACCTCCCGGTCCCACACCTTCGACGCCCAGACATACTCACCGTCATTGTCGATAATGGCGGCGTACAAGCTGTTTTCGCTGATGATGGGCGTGAACGTGTAGCCCTGGTCGTCCGCCGCGGCCCGCACATCGGCCGACAGCGGGGCCAAGGATGCGGGCAGGCTGCCGGTCTCCAGCGTGATCTCGGCGGAGCACACCGTGCCGTCGGGGCTGGTGCCGCGCGCTTGGATCGTGTAGCTCGACTGCTGGTGCAGCCCGGTGAGCAGGTGCTCGTGCGCGGTGGCGGGGGTCGCTTCGAGGGGGGTCTCGCGGGTCTGGTCGCGCCAGCCGGTGACCACCAGGGACGTCTGCATGGGGGTGTCGCTGGACCAGCGCACCCGCGCCACGGTGGCGACGCCGGTGAGGCCAGCCTCCAGCCCGAAGAGCTGCTGTTCAAGCTCCACACAGTCCTGCGGCGGCTCGGCCGAGTCGACCGGGGCGCCCATTTCTTGTTCTCCAGAATCCTGACCAGGACGCTCTTCGTACGACTTGTTCGAACAGCTGCAGAGCACGAGAACGGACAGGGATGTGAGGAGCCGCACGAGCAACCTCGGGCTGGGGGCACTGACCGCATGGCATCAGGTGGCCCAGTCAATTGTCAGAGAGTGGTGTGGTGCGCGGGACCCCTCTCCACGCGGTCTCCGGGCCTGTGCGTTAGGCCGGGCCGAAGCCTGGAGGCCCCGTGCCTGAGACCACGCTCAGTGAAAACCATCCCCGCTTTGGTGTGCGCACCCACGGCGCCCGCCGGGTGGTCGACCTGGGTGGGGGCAAGCGCTTCTTTGGCACCGTGTTGATGGTGATGGGCAGCGCGTTTGTGCTGCTCGTGAGCCTCGTGGGGCTGGCATCCGGGCTGATGGGGGCGACCGGCGGTGACCTCGGTGCTGCGGTCGCGTCGGCGGTGGGCCTGGTGTGTGTGGGCATGGCCATGGGCGCCGTCCCGCTCGGGCTCGGCTTTGTGTTGCGCCGCAGTGGCACCGGCGCCGGCGAGAAGGACGAAGAAGTGGCCGTCTATGACGGGGGCATGGTCATCCGCATCAACGGCGGCGACACCGAGCTGGCTTGGGCCGACATCGCACACTTCTACCGTCCGCCGGCCAAGGGTCGCCTGGGCGCCTTGTCGGTCAGCGTGCCCTACGACTTCTTCCGGGTGGCGGGGCCGGACGGCTTCATCTTCGAGGCCCGGGGCTTGCGGGGTCTGCAAGAGATGGGGGAAGCGGTCGAGGCTGCGGTGACGCCGCTGCGGGTGGCGTGGGCGATGCAACGGCTGGATGCGGGTGAGCTTGCGTGCTTCGGGGAGCTGCAACTTGGCGAGGAGGGCATTCGCGGCTTTGGCCTCGGCGGGATGCTGGTGAAGTGGGCCGATGTCGATGGGTTTGGCATCGGCAAACACAACTTCTTCGGCGTGAAGGAGCGGGGCAACCCCTTCCTGCAGAAGGGGCCCCTGTTCATCTTCATGCCGGATGTGGAGGCCTTCTTGGAGGTCGTGGACCGGATGCGCCGCCGCGGATGAGGGCGCGCGCCAAGCCCCGCGAGCTCAGTTGCACGCTTGGTTCTTGGCACCCTGAACCGTGACGCCCACGTCGAGCAGGTAGCTGGCGCGGATGCGGGTGTCGTCCTTCGGTGAGTTGGCCTCGATCTCGGTGGTCAGGGTCATGGACTCGCTGACCACGAAGTCGGTGAGATCGACGTCCATCACGTCAAAGCTGACGACCTTGGTGCCCTTGGGGAACTCGACGGCCTCGGCGATGAGCACCGGCTCGAGTCCCGGGGACTCCACCCAGATCTCCACGCTGCTGAGGAAGGACAGGTCGGCGTCCTCGGGGGAGAGGGTCTCCAGCTCAAAGCTCACGAGCCGCACATCTTTGATGTCGCCGGGCTCGACGCCTTGGTTCTTGAGTTTCTCGGAGTGGCGAGGTTCATGTTGGTGAAGCCGTCGAAGCCGAGGTCGCCGAGCAGGTCTTCGATGATGCTGCCGCCGGAGACCGTGACCTCGTCTTTGCCCTCCAGCTCGATGTGGGCGAGCGTGGCATTTCCGCAGGCGACCCAGGCGCCCAGCATCAGGGTCGGGGGCAGCCAGCCTCGAACAGAGAGGGGACGGGTGGGCTTGGTGTGCATGGGGCTCCTTCGCGAACCGGGCGCGTGGACCGGTTGGATATCCTGCTCTGTCGCAGACCGATGCCCGGACGCTCTTTCATTGAGGTGACAGCGGGCCTCCCCCGTCGGTGTCTCGGCCGGAGTGTCGGTCGCACTGCAGCTCTGGATGCCTCCGTTGCGTCCAAAGACGTGAGGATGAGCCCCGTCAGCCGGTGCCTGCGAGGGACTTGTCGAAGACGGCAGCGGTCTTGGGTTGAGAGCAGTGCCAAGGATGGGTTGACTTGCGCAAGGACTGGGCCTGTTGGAATTCTCTGCGGCTCATGTGCACACATCGGCTTGGTATATGGTTCTCCATAAAGCTCTGTTTTAGGTCATTCTCGTTGGTTCCAGCCGTCCGAATTGGCTGCTGTGAAAGAAGCATGAAAGATTGCATGTCCCGAGCCTGCGTTGGACAGGATGAACCCGGACGGACACACCGTCCCAGTCATGGAGCCAACTTATGCGCACCTTCAACAACTCTTCCCTTCGTCACTCCCTCAACCCCCGTGTTGCGGGCTTCCTCCTGCTGCTCGGTGCTGGCATGGCCACGGGCTGTGCGGGGGACAAGAACGCCGACGACACTGCAGCATCGAGTGACGGTGGCGACGGAAGCGACGGCGGCGACGGCGGCGACGGCGGCGACGGCGCGGACGGTGGCGACGGTGGCACCGGCCAGTCCACCCTGACCGGTCGGGTGGCGGACACTGACGGAGCGCGCCGTGTGGCCGAGCTGGGCGGCAGCGGCACGGTCGAGGCGACCAGCACTGTGCGCGCCGTGACGTCCGATGGTGAGGTCCTTGGCGAGGGGGAGGTCGACGCCAGCGGCAGCTTCTCCATCGACGTCAACGCCGATGAAGAGATGGTCATCGTTGAGTCCCTCACCGCTGAGGGAGAGGTCACCGCTCGGGCCATCGTCGCGTCGACTGCCGAAGAAGGCGAAGAGCGCTTCTCCCCCGAGCTCAATGCAGAGTCCTCGCTGGAGGCCCTCGTCTGGATTCAGATGGTCGAAGACGGCGCTGAGGACGGTGATCCCGCCGACCTGCGTGCTCGCATCGACAGCCGCATCGCCGCCAGTGTGCGCGGTGAAGTCGAGTCCGGAGACGCCGCCCTGGAAGACCCGGTGGTCGCCTTGAGTGCCGGTGTGCGCGCTGCCCAGGAGTCCGAGACCCGGGCCTGGACCGAAGCGGGCCTGAGCCTCACCCAGGAAGCGGTCTTTGCGGCCTCGATGGACGCGATGATCGCCATGGATGCGGAGCTCTACGCCCGCAGCTCGTCCGCGTCTGACAGCATGGATGGCTACCACGAGGCCGTCTTCGAGGCGATGGTGGCGCTCGGTGCCGAAGCCGAAGAGCAGATGGAGGCCGAAGCCCAGGCGAGCGCGTCCTTCCGGTTGACGGTGGCCGCAGACCTGAGCGCCCACGGTGAGGTGGGTGCCGAGATGGCCGATGCTTCGGCGACGGCGGCAGCTGAGCTTGAGGCCCGCGCCAGTGCCATGGCCCTGCAGGCGGCCCTCGAAGCGAGTGCGGCGGGTGATGCGGCGGTGGCTGCGGGCGTGGCGGCTTCGGCCGACCTGATGCTCAGCGCCTACGCGGCGGCAGATGCCGAGGCGGCAGCCAGCGCTTGGGCCGAGTTTGAGACCGCGGTGACGGGCTCGGGAGACGTGGACACGGCGCTGTTGGCCTTGACCTTCGGCGGCTCGGCCACGGCGGCATCTTCTCTCGCTGTGGACGCAGCGGTCGCTGCTTCCGCTGTGGCCTCGGCCACCTACGAAGCCCAGCTCATTGCGGCCATGGACGCGGCCATCGCGGCGGGTGGTGCGGTTGACATCACCGCCATGGTGCAGGCCACCGCCGAGGCCCGGGCGACCTGGCATGCGGCCGTCGAGGCGGCTGTGGCCGAGGTTCCCGCTGAGGACCTTGACGTGAACGGTGCTCTGACCGCAGAGCTGGTCATCATCGCCTCCGGCGGGTTCGCTGCCGGCGCCATGTAGAAGTGACCTGGGGGGAGTCCGAGTCGACCCTGAGTGGGCTCGGTTCCCCCCCCGCTGGCTTGATGTTCGCCCGGGGCTGCCCAAGCAGTCTCGGGCGCTCGGCGTTCTTGGGTGTCTGGGTCCCGCTGCGCCTCGCCAAGGCAGCGGCTTCGGCAACAGCGTGGGGCCGGCCGGATCGGGCCGGATAGGGGAGCGCCGCGCTGCGTCCTGGCAGCGGGAGGAGTGCCTGTGCGAAACGTGCCCATCGACTACCTCGGCGGCTTTCCCCCAGAGCTGCGGGAGCGTGCGGTCGCGATGCACGAGGCGGGTCGGTTGTTGCCCACGCTTCAGTCTCGCTACACCGAGGTCCACGAGGTTCGGGACAACGCAAGACTGTATCGCTACGTCCAAGACATGAAGCAGGAGTACCTGCGCAGCTCACCACCTCTGGGCAAGATTCGCTACTGTGAGAAGATCAGCACGGTGCACAACGCATTGGGTCTCCACACGTTTGCGGTGCGCATCCAAGGCAACAAGCTCAAGCGCAAGAACGAGCTGCGGGTGGGGGCCGTCTTCAAGGACCTACCGGCAGAATTCTTGCGCATGATCGTGGTGCACGAGCTGTCGCATCTGCGCCACAAAGACCATGACAAGGCCTTTTACCGGTTGTGTCGGCACATGGAACCCAGCTATGCGCGGCTGGAGACGGACTTGCGCTTGTGGTTGTTCTGCACCGGTGGCAAGGCGACCGCGGGCTGAGGTGGGGGCGCAGCGCGGGGTCGCAGGGGTGAGGGGGGGCAGCGTCTTGGTTTGGTGTGTGTCGATTGCGACCCCAGCAGTGGTGTGGTGGTTTGTGATACGGGATTTTCGGGAAGTACCCTTCAATCCCTTGCATCCATTTGCTGACGGGCTGCGGCAAGCGCAGCCCTGCATACGAGCTGAATCAGATTCATCTCGTATGATAATGCTTTATTGGTGGCCATTGTCATGAGCTTCGGTTGGGCCGGCGAGTCGAGGGGCATGGGGGAGGCCTTCACCATTGTGGGAAGGGATCCACTGCCTTGGGGACCGCGCCCTGTGAGGTGTCCGGGAGCCATCGCCGCAAGCCCGCCACTCTGCTCGCTGGGGCCCTTGTGCTCCTGGGGGGGCCGGGTCGCGGATTGGGCCTGCTCTCGATTGCCAACGCCGATGGGGATGCAGCCCTGGTGCGCGCCCTGCGTGCCGACCCGCACGTCTTTGATGCCGCCTCTCGTGGCCGAATTGTGGGTGCCGGCAAGGGCGGCAAAAATGGCCACCAGCACGCCCCCCGCGGCCAGCGGCGTCTCCCCATCGACTCGGTGGCTCGGCCCTGCTGTTCACGCCCAACGCCATCTCCATCGCGGGCATGGAGCCCGCTGCTCTTGACCTTGACGGCACAGGCTTTTCGTCGAGTGCGCTGGGCTTCACGGGCAGCTTGGTGTCGGCGGAGGACGGGACCACCCCGGGGGCACCGTTGGCGGGCACGTCGATTGGGGCTTGGGTGGACTCCGGTGGGTCCATCTCGGAGGGCGGCCTGTCGGGCACCAGCCTGCTGGTGGGGTCCGGCGCGGTGGACGTGGGCATGGACCTCTCCGGCGGCACGGAGGCTGCGTCCTTCTCCACCGGGCGCTCCTTGCACAACGGCACCACAGCCCCCTGAGCCCACCCCGCGACCCTCGGGTCGACCACCACCCGCGTCGCCCCGGAGAGCCTTGCTCTTCGGGGCGATTGCATTGGGGGGGAGACTTTCTTGAGCGCCGAGCCCACAGCGAGCCCCCCGTCACGGCGGTGGCCGCTCGGGCCGCGAGCGCCCCGGAAGCACCCCCGACCTGGTCGCCCGACGAGGTCCTGGTGCGCCCGCTCTCCGACCTGGACGCCATCGCCGGTGCGGTGGGGGTCACGGTGGTGGAGCCGACGGGCCGCAGTGGCCTGGCTGTGCTGCGCGCGGCGCCGGGCCAGTCGGGTGAGACCCTGCTCACCGCGCTCCGGGCCCAGGCCTTGGTGGCCGGTGGGTCGGCCATGGGCGTGACGCGGGGGGCGGGACTGCGGGCCATCGAGGCCGTGCAGTGGGGCCACGCCGAGTCGGACTTGCCCCGGAAGGCGCCGGCGAGCCTCGCCATTGTCACCGTTGCTGTGCTCGACACGGGGCGGCCCACGAGAACTACGTCGCGCCGGACGGCACGGTGTACACAGCGGCGGTGTCGCTGGCGTCCGGTCCCATCGTGGCGCCCAGGGACTTCGTCTCGGACGACCCCCACGCCAACGACGACCACCAACACGGCACCCACATCGCCAGCATCATCGCCAGCGACGGTGACATTGAGGGCGTGGCGCCTGGCGTGGCGCTCATGCCGCTAAAGGTGCTCGACGCCGACAACATCGGCTCCGAGTATGACCTGATTGAGGCGCTGTACTACGCCGCCGACCAGGGCGCGAACGTGGTCAACCTGAGCCTGACATTTGGTCAAGGCTACGTGCCGTCTCGGGGTCTGCTTGACGCCATCGACCATGTCGCCGAAGCCGGCGTGGTGATGGTGGGCGCCAGCGGCAATGAGGGTGCCTCCGAGGTGTTGTGGCCGGCCGCCAGCCCCCGCGTGATCGCCGTGGCCAGCTCCTGCCCGCTGGCCAGGAACTCCTGCGATGCGGCCTCCTACAGCAACATCGGACCGGCGGTCGACACGCTGGCACCGGGCGGCTGCATGGACCGGGACGAGTGGGGTCCGGATGGGGTCCCCGACGGCATCTTGGGCGAGACCATCGCCCTGAACCAGCCCACTCGGCCCGGCTACTGGTTGATGGCGGGCACCAGCCAGGCCGCCGCCCACGTCTCAGGCGCCGTGGCCCACCTCATCGCGGAAGGCGTGGATCCCGAGCACGCGTCCCTGTACCTGCACGACAGCAACGTCCCCTGGTCGGGGCACAAGGGCTACCCGGCGGGGCTGGGCTCGGGCCGGCTGCAAGTGTTGTCCTTGATCTCCTCGGGCCAGAGTGGACTGGCGAATGGCAGTCGGACCGACCAGCGCTACGACGTCTCGCTGACCCCCTACTTGGTGGACAACTGCGATGGCACGGTGACCCCCAAGGCGCGGGTGACCGTGGTGGACGTGGACGGGACGCATGCGAGCAAGGGCGACGTGGTCGGCCAGCTCCACGGCAGCACCGGCGGCATCGTCTCGTGCTCCCTGCTCAGCAACGTCGGCCGGAGCTGTGTGCTTGAGGGGCCGGCCGCGCCTCGCTTCGACGCCCAGGGTCACCCGGCACCCCTGGCTTGGCGCTTTGTGGTGTCGGCCATTGTGCAGAACAACGACTATGCCTACCGCCCGTCGGGCATGCTGTTTGCCTCGGACACCCTTGAACAGGTGGTCTCGAAGCTGCGGGAACGGCCCGATCTGGCCGACGCCGTGCTGGCCTACCACTGGCGCGAGGGTGCTGTGGACGGGTTGGGGGACCTGGACGAGTCCTACGTGGTGATGGACAGCGGGGCCGGGATCTCGACGAGCCCGTTTGGCCTTGTGCTCACCCCTGAAGCGCTCGCATCGGTCGCCGCCATCGAGCCCACAACCATCGACGGCGCGGGCATCGCCACCAGTCCGTTCGCCGTGTTTCGCATCGACGTGAGCGCGGGCCTCAGCGGCTCGGGCATCTCCACCAGTCCGTTTGGCATGGTGGCCCTCGAAGCGGATGACATCTTTGGGGGGGCGGGCCTCGCGACCAGCCCCTTCGGCATGACCAGCATCACCGACCCGGTGCTCGACACCTGCATCGATGACTGCAAGACCTTCTGGAACGACCCCATCCGGTTGGCCACGAGCGAGATCCTGGCGCCGGAAGAGGTGGATGTGAGCGGCACTGCACTGCAGGCGCAGCTCCTCGATGGTGGCTGGGTCACGCCGGATGGCTCCTCGGCGGCCTCCACGCTGTCCATCCAAGAGACGCTGGAGCTGCGGGCTGTGTCCGATGGCGCGAGCGCCGTCAAGGCCCCGCAGGAGCTGGTGTTTGGCAAGGGTCGCTGATCCCCACCGGGGGGAGGTGAGAGGGGCCGGGCCGCAACGTCCGGCCTCTGTGCGTGGGGCCCACGCGACCGTGCGCGGGGCGGCGTCCACTCCGGCAGCTTGGTGTCGAGAGGACCGTATTGTTGGGTATTGCCGGTGTTCTGCGTTGAGAGTCTCTGCGCCCTGAAGGGGTCCGCCGAGTGAGCCCGTCGGCGTTCGAGTGGGCATCCGGCTCGCCATCGAGCAGCAACCCAGTGGGCGTTGCATCCGTGGTGTCGGCTCGCCGCTTCACCACCGCGCTGACTCTCCGCGTCGCTGGCACCGAGACGTTCGACTGGGGCGGCCAAGCCTCGTCTTCTGGTCCCTGACCTCCAACCCGCGCAATCGCCGGTTGGACTCGTGGGCGTTCCCACCCTCAGCGGCCTGACCATGTGCTGAGAGTGGTCACCACCACAGCATTCATGTGGCGATCTCCCGCTCTTGTTAATGGACCATAATGTCCATCATGTTGCTCGGGGGCTGCCTCGACTACTTGGCCTCTCCACCCTGCGACAATTGGTCGCAGGCGAGCTGTCACACCGGGGCATCCCCCGGATCATCCCGCAGGGATCAAAAATGTCCAAGAAACCCATCGACATCCCGAACCCGGTCGATCCTGAGAGCCGCCGCGGCTTCCTCCAGGCCGCCGCACTGCTCATGGGCGGCGGTGCCATGGCGTGGCAGCTCGAAGCGTGCGCCTCCGAAGATGCCGCGAAGCCAGCGCCGAAAGCCGCCGACAAGCCCGCCCACAAGGCCGAGTCGGGCCAGAGCGCCCACGTGGGCCCCGGCCAGATGGATGACTACTACGGCTTCTGGTCGGGTGGACAATCCGGTGAGGTCCGCATCCTTGGCATTCCGTCGATGCGCGAACTCAAGCGCATCCCGGTGTTCAACGCCGATGCCGCCACGGGCTGGGGCTTCACCGACTGGTCCAAGAAGCTGCTGAAGGGCCGCCTCACGGGCGACACCCACCATGTGCACCTGTCGTACAAAGACGGCACTTACGACGGCCGCTACGCATACGTGAACTGCAAGGCGTCGGCCCGCCTCGCGCGGGTGGGCCTCAAGATGATGGAAGTCGACGCCATCGTTGACATCCCCAACGCCCACGGCACCCACGGCATCTTCCCCCAGCGCCACAAGACGGGGCTTGTGTTGTGCAACTCGGAGTTCCGGGCGCCGATGCCCAACGACGGGCGGGACATGCGGGATCCCACCAAGTATGCGGCCATGCACACCGCCATCGACGGCGAGACCATGAAGGCGGTCTGGCAGGTCATGGTGAACGGCAACATGGATCTGTGTGCCACTGACTATCAGGGTAACTACTCATTTGCGACTTGCTACAACTCCGAGGGTGGCGTCACCCTTGAAGCGATGATGGCGGCCGACCAGGACTGGCTGTACGTCTTCAACCTGAAGAACATCCAAAAGGCCGTGGACGCCGGCAAGACCATCACGGTCGGCGACTTCGACAAGGTCATCGACGCCCGCAGCGGCGACAACGAGTTCGTGCAGCGGGTCCCGGTGCCGAAGAGCCCCCACGGCGTCAACATCACGCCCGACGGCAAGTACGCCATCGTTGCAGGCAAGCTGTCGCCCACGTGCTCGGTGGTGGACATCTCCAAGCTGGCCGACGTCTTCGCGGGCAAGATCAAGCCCCGCGACGCCGTTGTCGCTGAGCCCGAAGTGGGCCTCGGTCCGCTCCACACCGCGTTTGACGGCAAGGGCAACGCCTACACGTCCATCTTCATCGACTCGGTGATGACCAAGTGGAACATCGACAATGCCATCGCTGCGTACGGGGGGGCCAAGGTCGACCCCGTCCTTGAGAAGCTCGACGTGCACTACCAGGTCGGCCACACCAACGCCTCGATGTCCGAGACCAAGGATGCCGACGGCAAGTGGCTGGTCGCGCTCTGCAAGTTCTCCAAGGATCGCTTCATCCCGGCCGGGCCGCTGCGGTCCGAGAATGACCAGCTCATCGACATGACCGCCGACAAGTTGAAGGTTGTCCACGACGGCACGGCCTACCCTGAGCCCCACGACGCCGTCATTGTGCGCAAGGACCTCATCAACCCCGGAAAGGTGCAGGACCGCAAGGACCCCCGCTTCCGGGTCTACGACGAGTGGGCCAAGGAAGACGGCGTGAACCTGATGGGCGACAACAAGGTCATTCGCAAGGGTCCCAACAAGGTCCGCGTGTACATGACCAGCGTGGCGCCGTCGTTCCAGACCAACGAGATCACGGTCAAGGCCGGCGACGAGGTGCAGTTCATCCTCACCAACCTCGACAACGTCGAGGACCTCAGCCACGGCTTCTGCCTCACGCACCACGACGCCAACATGGTCGTCAACGCCCAGAGCACCAACTCGATCACCGTCAAGGTGCCGAACAAGGGCATGTTCTGGTACTACTGCCCCTGGTTCTGCCACGCCCTCCACCTGGAGATGCGGGGTCGGCTCTTCGTCGAGTAGCACCGCTTGCGACCGGGCGTTTGCCCGGACCTTCCGCACCCCTGCCCGCCCTCAGGCCAACCGGCGATTGCCGGCCGGTTTGGGGGCTTTCCGTCGGTGCCGCCTACCCTTCGCACGCCCCACACATGAGCCCCCCCATGTCCCTCTTCATCTCGCTGGTCGTTGCAGCGTTGTTCTTCGTGTCGCCCGCCTGGGCGCTCGGCGGCAGCCAGACCAACCCGCCCCTGTCCTGTGACGTTGATCCGTGCACCCGTGTGTTGCCCGACGCCACGCGGTTCGAGCCCATCGAAGGCAAGCCCTACGTCGCAGGCTTCGACAACGACGGCACCCTCGTTGGTTGGGTTGCTCGGTCCACCGACATCGTGGACATCAAGGGATACTCTGGCCAGCCCATGTCGACGGTGGTGGGGCTCAGCGCCGACGGACTCATCACGGGCGGACGGGTGGTCAACCACTCCGAGCCCATCCTGTTGATCGGCATTCCCGAGGCCAAGCTGCACGACTTTGTCGACGGCTATAGCGGCTTCCCCGCCGACCAAAAGGTGGTGGTGGGCGGCACGGCAGGGCCCGACACGGTGGCGTTCGACATCATCTCTGGCGCGACCGTCACCGTTTTGGCTGAAAACCAGACGATCCTCGAGACGGTCCGCTCGGTGGGCGAAGACGTCGGTGTGATTGAGTCGGTCGGCCGGGTGCCGGGCCACTTCGTGTCCGACGTGCCCTGGACCTGGGACAAGCTGGTCGATGAAGGTGCCCTGGGCCACCTGATGGTCTCTGGCGAACAGATGGGTGAGACCGACCCCGAGAAGCCGTTTCTCGACATGTGGTTCGCGATTGCGGACGCGCCCCAGGTCGGCATTCCCCTCATCGGTGAGGGCCGCTACAAGTACCTGACGGGCGAGCTGAAGCCCGGTGAACACCTGCTGGTCGTCTTCAACGGCGGCTCCAACTCGTACAAGGGCTCAGGCTTCGTGCGCGGCGGCATCTTCGACCGCTTCCACCTCCGTCAGGGCCTGCGCGACGTGGTCTTCACCGACCTCGACTACACCAAGCTGGACACGCCGCCGGCGGAAGGTGCCCCCGATCTGTGGGAGGGCGGAGTGTTTATCACCCGCGACGGCCGCCTCGATCCCGGCGCACGCTTCGACATGGTGTTCCTCGGCAGCGCCTATGCCCTGGAACGGGGCGCGTTTGAGCGGGACTTCCACAGCTTTGAGGTCAACCACCGCACGCCGCGCAGCGTCTATGTGCTCGACGGGCCCGATCCCGAGACCCTCATCTGGCGCCGCGCATGGGCGACCGGCTGGCCCAAGGCGCTGGCGACGGGGCTGTTCTTCTTGATGGTGGGCGTGCTCTTTGCCGCTCGGCGCTGGATGGCCGGCGACATGAAGCGGCTGCAGCGAATCCATGTCACCGTCATGACCACGTCGTTTCTGGGCCTCGGTGTCTGGCTGCATGTGCAGCCGTCGGTCACCCAGATCCTCACGCTGCTCGACGCGGGGGCCAACGGCCACATCGACTTCAACCTGTTCTTGTCCGACCCGGTGTTGTTTGTCTCTTGGATTGGCATCCTGGTCATCGGTGTGCCCTGGGGCCGAGGCACCTTCTGCGGGTGGATCTGCCCCTATGGCTCGATGTCGGAGCTCATCTTCAAGGCGGCCCGCAAGCTCAAGATCCCGGAATATGAGCTGCCCGACGGCGTACACTTCAAGCTTCGCTACCTGCGGTACGGCGTGTTTGCGGTGCTGGCCATCGCCTTCCTCATCGACCCCATCTGGGGCGAGAAGATGGCCGAGGTCGAGCCCTTCAAGTCCACCTTCTTTGTGCCTGTCTGGACCCGCCACCCGGTGCTGATCCTGTGGAGGACGTCCCTGCTGGTGTGGTCGATCACCACCTACCGGCCCTTCTGCCGCTACATCTGCCCCCTCGGTGCGGCGCTGGCTGTCCAGACCACCTTCAGGGTGTCGGGCCCCTACCGGCGGGACTTCTGCAGCAAATGCAAGATCTGCGCACGGGGGTGTGAGCCCCGCGCTATCCGCCCCGACGGGACCATCGACCCCCGCGAGTGCCTCAACTGCTGGGAGTGCGAGGCCAACTACAACGACGACAAGGTGTGCCCGCCCCTCGTCAAGATTCGCCGCGACCGCGAGCGCGCTGTTCCCGCGGCGAGGCCCGGAGAAGGAACCCTGTGAGCCACACCCTGCTGCTGGTCCTGGGGGTGTCCCTCGGGGCCGCCGACCCCGGACCGCCGGGCAGAGATCTGGTGGTCGGTCGCGATGGGCCCACGGTGCAAGCCTGTGTGTCCATGGCCGAGCCGGCCGACCGGGTGGTGCTGCCCGCGGGGGACTGGCCGGGGCCAGTGCTGATCGACCGTCCGCTCACCATCACGTCCCAAGATGGTGTGTTGGTGGGCAATTTCGGCACCACCCTGAGCATCACTTCCCCTGGCGTCACGGTGGACCACCTCACGGTGAGGGGCAGTGGCGCGGATCTCCAAGGGCCCGACGTGTGTGTCTACTTTGGGCCCACGGCAACCGGCTCCCAGATCGTCGACTCTTCGCTGTCTGACTGTCTCTTCGGCATCTGGACCCACGAGGTGACGGGGGTGCGCATCGAGCGCAATTCGGTCCTTGGCCGCGACGCAGACCACCCGTCGAAGAAAGGCAATGGCATCCATCTGTTCGACTCCGAAGAGCTCACCGTCCGCGGCAACCGGGTCGAGCGGGCCCGCGACGGCATCTATGTCTCGGCCACCAACCACAGCGTCATCTCCGACAACGTGGTGTCGAATCAGCGCTACGGCATCCACTACATGTACTCATGGCACAATGTCATCGAGGGCAACGTGGCCAACGACAACTCGGGTGGCATTGCGTTGATGCAGAGTCGTCATCTGTTGGTGCGCTGAAACGAAGCCAGCCGCAACACCAAGCAGGGCATCCTCTTTCGCGACACCCAATACTCGACCATCTCGCACAACGTGGTGTCCCACAACGGCGAGGGGATGTTCTTCTTCTCCAGCCTCGACAACGACATCAGCCAGAACCTGATCACCGGCAACCAGATCGGGGCGCGGGTGTGGGCGGGCACGGAGCGCAACGAGATCCACGACAACGCGTTTGTGGGCAACGCAAACCAAGTGTTCTACGTCTCGGCCAGCGACCAGCACTGGGCGCCGAACTATTGGTCGGACTACCTCGGGTGGGACCAGGACGGTGACGGCTTCGGTGACCGACCGTACCGAAACGATGTCTTCCTCGCTCAGCTGCTGCACCGCTTCCCGGCGGCGGTCTTGCTGCTGAACAGTCCCACCCTCGAGATCCTCAACCAGCTCCAGTCCTACATGCCCCAGCTCCGAGTGCCCACGGTGATCGACGACGCCCCCTTGATGCAGCCCCCCACCATTGGCTCGATCGCTGATGCCAGTCCTGCCGGGTCCACCGACACCACCCCGGGGTCCACACCATGAACCTCACGGTCGAAGATCTGCACGTGCGCTTCGGCACGGTCGAAGCCCTCAAGGGGGTCAGCCTCACGGTGTCTGCCGGTGAGGTCACGGTCGTGGTGGGCCCCAACGGCGCCGGCAAGTCCACCCTGATGAGCGTCATTCTGGGCTTGCTCAAGCCCGGCCAGGGCCGCCTTGTGGTCCACGCGGCCGCAGTCGATCCCGAGGCCCCGCCCGCCCGTGGCCAAGTGGTCGCCGACACCCAGCACGCCACGTCGACCTGGCTGCGGGAGCGCATTGGCTACCTGCCCGAAGCCGCGAGCTTCTCGGCCAACTTGTCGGGTCGCCAGGTGCTCCGGTTCTTTGCGTCGGCCCGGGGCACCCCCCGCAGCGCCATCGCCCCCACCCTCGACCGGGTTGGGTTACTTGAAGCTGCAGATCGGCGTGTTGGAGGGTATTCTCGCGGAATGCGGCAACGGCTGGGGTTGGCGGTGGCGATCGTGCACGCGCCCCAGCTGCTCATTCTCGATGAGCCCACAGGCGGGCTGGACCAACACGGCCTGTCCGTGCTGTGGAGCATTCTCGAAGAGTGGAAAGCAGCCGGCCGCACGGTGCTGCTGTCCACCCACGAGCTCGCCCTCATCGAGCGCCGCGCCGACATCTTGTATGTGGTGGCCGATGGCAACTTGCGGGCCAGCGGCACCCCCGACCAGCTCCGCGAGCAAGCCGGCCTCCCGCTGGAGTGGCGCAAGGGCCCCGGGCTCGACGTCATCTATGAGCACCTGATCCGGAGTCTGTCATCGGACGCGTAGCCCAAGCGCTGGTTCTCCATGAGTTCCTGGAGCGCACCCGCGACCGGTGGGTGGTGGTGATTACGGCGCTGTTTGCGTTGTTGTCGGTCGGCATCGCGCTGTATGGCGGCGCGTCCGAAGAGACCGGCGCGCTGGTCACCGCCCCCAGCCTCGTCACACTCGCCACCTTCCTGGTGCCCCTCGTGGCGCTGATCCTCGGCCACGACGCCATCGTCGGGGAGCGCGAGCGCAACACCCTCGGCTTGTTGTTGTCGTTGCCGGTGCAGCGCTGGGAAGTCTTGGTCGCCAAGTTTGTGGGCCGGGGCCTCGCCCTCGCGGTCGCCATTGGTGTGGGACTCGGCACGTCCGCCCTGTTCCTTGGCCCTGCCCAGAGACAGCTGCTGTTGCAGATCTTGCCCACCACCTTGATGCTCGGCTTGGCCTTCTTGTCCATCGGTGTGTGCATCTCCAGCGTCACCCACCGGGTGGCCACTGCGTCCAGCATGGCCGTGGTGTGTTGGTTCCTGCTGGTGTTCTTCTACGATCTGGGGCTGTTGGTCGCCATGGTCGCGACCGACGGCGCACTGGATCAGGGCGTGGTGGTGTGGATGGTCAACCTCAACCCGGCAGGCCTGTACCGCACCGGGCTGATGACCCAGCTCATCGGCACGTCGGCCCTCGAAGAGCTCGGCCTGGTGGTGGCGCTGCCGAGCGGCGGTGTGCGGGCGCTCATCTGGATGGGATGGATCCCCGGCCCCTTGGCCCTGGGTGGTGTGCTCCTCAACCGACAACAGACGGTGACGGCATGACCTTCTCCCGAGCCCTGTGGACCGCCCCGCTCTGTGCCGTGTTGCTGGCGGGGTGTGGGTCCAAGGTGGACGCGGTCGCGGTGTCCCAGACCCCCGATCCCATCACCACCCAAGAGTGCGATGCTTGCGGCATGGTGGTCATTGAGCAGCCGGCGCCTCGCGGCCAAGTGATCTATCGGGACGGCACCCACGCCCACTTCTGCAGCCTCGGCGACATGCTGGTGGCCTTGGACGCCCGGTCGCCCCACGGGTCGGCCCAGCATGTGTATGTCGAGGCGCTGCCGGCCGACCTTGACCCTGCAGCGTTCTCCACGGGGGCCCAGCCTTGGATCCCGGCGGCCGAGGCGACGTACGTCTCGGGCGTGGTGCGGGAGCGGGTGATGGGAGCGCCATTGCTGAGCTACCGCGACCCCACGGTGGCTGCGTCGGTTGCGGCCGCCCACCACGGCACGGTCGTGACTTGGGACGCACTGCGTCAGTAGCGGGCGGAACCGTCCGGGCCCGGGCCCCCTCGTCTGGGCCTCCCCCGGTTGCAGGGGGAAGCCCAGAACGAGCGGTTGTGGCTACTTCTTGACGGCGCGGGCGGTGGGCACGACGATGGCGGAGTCGCCGGCCTGCTTCGCGTTCTTCTTGGCTTTCTTCTCCTTGGTGGAGAGCTTCGGCTTCTTGTTCTGTTTTCGGGGAGACTTGTCACCCATGTCAAACACCTGCAGTTCGCGCGCAGCGAAGTCCACCGGCGGGTCGCGAAAGACAAGCCGGCGGTGGGACCACCGAGACTCGGTATTCCCGAACCAGCATGCGCCTCGCGCGGTCACATTGTTGGGCCATGTGGGCCACAATCCAGTCTGGCCCGTCGCGGTCCTCGGAACGGCCGCGGGGTGGGGCCTTGTCGTAGTGGGGTCGGGCACGGGAACATGCCCAGTGCCGT
Organism: Myxococcota bacterium; assembly: GCA_942491145.1. GTDB lineage: Bacteria > Myxococcota_A > UBA796 > UBA796 > UBA2385 > CAXQUZ01. The sequence continues at coordinate 63,701 of CALOBC010000011.1, forward strand.
GTTTGTGCTCGTCCGCTCGTCGCGAACCGCGGTTGGCGGGTCAATGCGCTGGCCCACGGGGCGTGCGCGTGTGGCCGGTGCCAGAGCGACCAGTCGGTCGGCGGGGTGGCGCTACGAGGGGCGTCGGGCGGCGCACGGGGGCCGCCGGATGCGGTGGGTGCAAGGGGCATCCCCGAAGATGCCGCATCACCCGCCGGGCAGCTCCCCCACGTCGGCGAGGGTGCGGCGCCGGGCCCAGCCGATGAGCAGCTGGTTCAGCTCGCTGTACGCCGGGTGCAGGGGGCAGGGGCGCTCGGTGTCGCAGCGGTCCCAGCCGAAGGCACACGGACGGCCCTCCAGGTCAAAGCCGGCGGCGAGGAGCACGTCCCCCACGGGAATCTCGGCGGGCTTTCGGGTGAGCACATAGCCCCCCTTTCGCCCCCGCTGAGAGTCCACCAGCCCCGCTTGCACCTGTGCCCGCAGCACCGCGGACAGGTAGCGCTCGGGGATCTGGCACCGCTCGGCGATGTCGCGGTTTCTCAGGGGTGTGTCCGTGGACTTGGCCAGCATGGCCATTGCTCGAAGTGCGTACTCAGCCGTCCGAGGAAACACGGGAACTCCGGTTGTGCCGGGCGCCCGGCTTGCGGGCGGACGCAGAGAACCGCCGCTCGCGGGCGATGTTCGCATCGGCACCGCTCTCCACATAGCCCCCGTCGACCGACAGCTCACCCTTGCCGCAGTGCGCCGACACTCCAGCGTCCCAGTTCTCGGGATCGCAAGCGGTGATAAAGCCGACCAGAAGCATCTTTCGGGGAACCCGTGACAGGTTCATTCCCGACCGCAGCAAGTCCTGCAAGCGCAGCAGGTCCTTCGCCACGGTCAGGGTCTTTCGCTGCAGGCCCACCCGCGTGACATCGGCCATGAAGAGGGGACGGGCCAGCCGAGAGCCCGCAGCAATGCGGTCCCGGTAGCGGTCGCACGCCACCTCCAGCGCCTCCAAGTCGAGCAGATCGCCCACCGGCACCCCACCCTCGGGCGTGCGCACGACAAGATGGTGCTGGATGTAGAGGCACTTGCGCACCTTCATCACGCTCAGCAGCGCGAAGTAGGCCTTGTTGAAGCGGCGGATGTCGGCCCGCTCAACGCCCTCCACCCGGTCACAGAACTCGGAGATGAGGTCGTCGGGCATCAACGCACGCGCCCCAAAGCCCCCCGTGCCCCGAGACTCGGCATCTCGTGCACTGCCCAGCATCCGCAGCCCGAGGAACAGCAGCTCGCGGATGTGATCGTTTTCGGGGCGCACGGCAAAGCGGTAGGTCTCTTCGACTTGGGCCTCGTTGAGCCCGCCCGCCACCACGACCACCAAGCTGGTGGCAATGCCCTCTGCGCGCAGGTTGTCGACCGCCCGTAGCCGCCGCTTGAGCAGCCGGGCCCCCCGCAGCGCTTGGTTTGCGTCATCGTCGAAGCCATCGAACTGAAGGAAGACCTCCTCCACGCCCGCTTCTTTGAGCGCCCGCACATAGTTGCGGTCCGCCAGCTTGAGCCCGTTGGTGTGCAGTGCCGCGATGTGGCCCGCCGCCCGCACCTGGCGCACCCAGTCCCCGAGGTCTTCGCGCAGCGTCGGCTCGGCCGCCATCAGGTCGACCTTGAGGCCCCGGCGCTCGCTGAGCAGTCGGCCTAGCCCCGACAGGTCCAGATCGGGGGTGTCCTCGGTGTTCGCTTTGGCGAGGCAGATGGGGCAGTCGAGGTTGCACCGCTCGGTCATGCGCACGATGAAGTCGCGCTGGGGCGCTGGAGTGGTGTTCACGTCGAAGAAGTAGCGGTCCAGCTCGGCCCAGTGCTCGCCATGCTTCGACAGCAGCTGAGTGGCGACCCCGTGCTCGGGACAGGTGCGCTCCAGCACGGCACCGCGCTCATCCACCACCACCTCGGCGTCCAGCTCCAGCAAGCACTCGGGGCACACCGCCCGCGTTCGGCGAACCACGGTGCGGGACGTGGACGCGGGCGGGGTGGCGCGGGGAGCAGGAGCGTTCATGGGAGTCCTCGGGGGCCGTTTCTTTTGACTACCTTTCCATAGTTTTATATCATTATGGTCGAGGTCTTCAACCATGCCCGTGTCCTTCTCCTCGATCGGTGCCCAGACTGCCCGCCAGCGGATGTCTCGGTGGGCCCCGCTGGTGCGGATGGGGCTCGGGGCGCTCCGGCACCGGGTCCGGGGCACCGTGGCGCCCCTCAACGTCATGATCTCCTTGACGGATGCGTGCACCTCGAACTGCGGCTACTGCGCCATTCCCGAGCGAGCGACTCCCGCGATGGACACCGCGCGGTTGCTCGACCTGCTGACCGAGCTGCGCGCGGCGGGCACCTGTCGGGTGGGGCTGTGGGGGGGCGAGCCGCTGCTTCAGGACGACCTCGGCCTGCTCATCGCCCACGCCAAGAAGCTGGGCCTGTGGGTGAGCGTGGTCAGCAACGGCGACTTGGTGCCGTCGCGCATCGACCAGATCCGGGGCCTCGACCACTTGCTGCTGAGCTTGGACGGGGCCCAGGACGCACACGATGCCCAGCGGGCGCCGGGCAGCCACCGGCGGGTGCTCGCGGCGCTGTCGGCAGCCAAGCACGCCCAGATCCCGACCTGGACCTTGTCGGTGTTGACCGCCCGGAGCTTGCCCGACGTGCCCTACTTGGTGGACTTGGCGCAGTCCCGGGGCCACCGTGCGGCCTTCCAGGTGCTGCACCACGCCGAAGCCCTCGACGGCGGCTTGGGCCAAGACCTCCACCCGGCCCCCGACGCACTGCGGGACATGCTGCTGTGGCTGCGGCGGTCCAAGAAGGCCGGGCGGCCCATCGCGAACTCGGTCTGGCAGCTCGACCAGCTCCTGGCCTGGCCCCAGCTCGACCAACCGGCGCCGGTCCACGACCCCGCAAGCCCGCCGTGCCTGGGCGGCCAGCTCTTCGCCAACATCGACACGGACGGCTCGGTCTACCCTTGCTCGCTGCTCATCGGCCGGCCGGAGGCGCCATCGGTGAGGGGGCGTGCGGCGGCCGATGTGTTGCGTGAGGTGGCTGCCCCGGACTGCAACCGCTGCACCGCCACGGCGTTCACGGAGTACAATGGGCTGCTGCGGCTGCGGACCGATGTGGTGGCGGCGTGGGTGATGGGAATGGTGCGTTGATGTACGTTTTCGCTTGGGCTGGTGGGGGATGGCTTTCCCCCCAGACGAAGGCCCCCGACCGAGCACGGGGGCCAGGTCGGGGGCGTCGGATCTCCTGCCTCACCCTTGGCGACGGCGACGGCGTCCCAGGCCCATCAACAGCCCGATCAGCCCGGCAAGTCCGCCCACTGGACCGGTCTGGCAGGCCCCGCCGCTGAGCAGGTCCCGGGGTCCGTCCACCGCGTCTTCGTCGAGTCCCTGGTCATCGACATCTGGGGTGCCCGAGTCGGGGGTGCCCGTGTCGTCGTCGGGGGTGCCGGTGTCGCCCGGCTCGTCGGTGTTGTCGTCGCTCGGGTCGAGGGGATCCGTGCCCGCCGCGACCTCCAGCCCGTCGCTGGTGCCCCCACCGTCGGTGTCCCGGTCGAGGGGGTCGGTGCCGTAGGTAAACACCTCTGCACCATCGAGCAGGCCATCGTCGTCGGTGTCCTTGTCCAGCGGATCGGTCCGGTAGTCCAGCACCTCTTCGCCGTCGGAGATGCCGTCGTCATCGGTGTCTACGCGAAGCGGATCAATGCCGGTGGAGTCCACTTCTTCGCCGTCGGACAGGCCGTCGCCGTCGGTGTCTTCCTCCAGCGGGTTGGTGCCGTGCTCCAAGACCTCTTCGCCATCGGTGAGGCCGTCCCCATCGGTGTCGACCACCAGCGGGTCGGTGCCCAGGTCCAGCACCTCTTCGCCGTCGGACAGCCCATCGCCGTCCGAGTCCGCCTCGTCGGGATCGGTGCCGAGCACGAGGGACTCTTCCCGGTCCGACAGCCCGTCGCCGTCCGTGTCCACGCCGTCCACCAGGTCGTCGTCGCCGTTCAGGGGATCGGTGCCGTCCGCGAGCACCTCCAGCCCGTCGCTGACGCCGCCGCTGTCGGTGTCATAGAGGCGGGGGGCGGTGCCGTGGATGTTGACCTCGTCGCCGTCAGACAGCCCATCGCCGTCTGTGTCGATGTCCAACGCATCGGTGCCGTACGTGATCACCTCGTCGCCGTCGGACAGCCCATCGCCGTCGGTGTCGGCGTCTTCGCGGTCGGTCCCCAGCGCGTCTTCGTCGGCGTCGACCAAGCCATCGCCGTCCGTGTCGGTCACCGCCGACTCGTCGAGCCCATCACAGTCATTGTCCAGCCCGTCGGGCAGCTCGATGGCCCCCGGATAGACCGTCGCGTCGGTGTCGTCGCAGTCTGAGCCCCCGTGGGCGTCCGACCGCCAGCCGTCGGCATCGGCGTCGTAGTCGCTGGCGCCATCGCAGTCTTGGTCGACGCCATCGTACCAGGTCTCGGTGGCGGTGGTGTTTACGGTGGCATCGGTGTCGTCACAGTCGACGCCACCAAAGGCCGTGTCGTCTTCCCCGTCGACGTCGGCGTCATAGTCGCTGGCACCGTCGCAGTCCTGGTCCACACCGTCGTACCAGATCTCGGCCTGGCGGGTGTTCACCAGTGCGCTGGTGTCGTCGCAGTCCGGTCCCCCATAGCTTGTGCTGTCTTCGCCATCGGCGTCGGCGTCGTAGTCGCTGGCCGCGTCACAGTCTTGGTCCACGCCGTCGTACCAGACCTCCGTGGCGGCGGGATGAATGGTGGGGTCGGTCTCGTCGCAGTCGTCGCCCCCGTGGGCCGCGCTGTCATACCCGTCCACATCGGCGTCGTAGTCATTGTCTCCGCCGCAGTCCTGATCCACGCCGTCGTACCACGTGTCGGCCGCGCCGGGATAGATCGTGGACGCCGTGTCGTCGCAGTCGGTGCCCCCCTGGGAGACCGCGTCAAAGCCGTCGGCATCGGCATCATCGTCGCTGGCACCGTCGCAGTCCTGGTCCACGCCGTCGTACCAGACCTCGGTCGCGGCGGGCGAGATGGTCGGGTCGGTGTCGTCGCAGTCGGTGCTGCCCATGGGATAGCCGTCGCCGTCCGCGTCGAAGTCGTCGGCGCCGTCGCAGTTCTGGTCCAGCCCGTCGTACCAGGTCTCGGTGGCGGCCGGGGAGATGGTGGCGTCGTCGTCGTCGCAGTCCGTGCCGCCCACAAGGTCGCTGTCGTAGCCATCGCTGTCCCAGTCGGTGCCGTGCTCGATGTCCAACGTGAGCTGTGCGCCGATCTGGTCGCCGTCGCCCGTGTACTGCTGCCCGGTGCCTTCGAGCGTGAAGCTCAGCGTGTGGGTGCCCGCCGAGAAGAGCTGGTCCTCAAGGTCGCCGATGGTGGCGGTCTGGTCGATGTACCAGCCGGTGATGACCTGTCCGCTGCTGCTGAGCCCGGGGGTCGAGGTCCACGTGCTGGTGCCGTCAATGGTCAGCTCTGCGGTGTCGATGGTGACCTCGCACGCGCCGTGGCGGCCCCGCATGCGCATCTCGATGGCGGTCAGGTCGACGATGCTGTCTTGGGCGAGGGTGAAGGTGACCGAGGCGGTGGTGGAGAGGGACTCCGTGGTGCCGCAGCCCAGCCCGGAGGCGCTGTCGGTGGACTCGCCGGAGTCCAGGCTGGAGGAGGTGGTGGTGGCGAAGGCGCTGGAGACGATGAGAAGGGCGATGAGAGACATGTGCTACTCCAATTCTGTGTCGACGGAGGACCCGCTTTCGGTGCGGGAGACGATGCGGAATTCCACGCGGCGGTTGGCGGCGCGGGCAGCGGTCGATGTCTCAACAATCAGGGGCTGGGACTCGCCGAAACCATAGGCAGTCAGACGATCCTCGGCGATTCCGCTCGCGACGAGGAAGGTGCGCACAGCCGATGCCCGGTTGAGGGAGAGGCTGAGGTTGTGGGCCTCGTCGCCGACGTCGTCGGTGTGGCCGTGGATGGCGATGCGGGTGAGCTCGGGATGCTGGATGAGCACGGCCGTCAGCTCTTGGAGCAGGGGGAACGAGGCGCGCTCGATGGTGGCCGAGTCGGTCTCGAAGAAGATGCGGTCGGTGAGGACCACTTGGTCTTGCTCCACCCGCACCCGGCCCGACGTGAGCACGGTGTCGAGCACCAGCTCGCCGCCAGGGCCCAGCTCGACCGCACGCTCCATGGGGGCGAAGCCCTTGGCCCGAATGGACAATGCGTAGGCACCGGCGGGCACGGACCGGGACAGCTCGCCGTTCAGCGCGGACCACTCCCGCACCCCGAAGCTGCCTTCGATGCGAACGCGGGCGTCGAGGGCATTGCCGGCGGGGTCTCGCACCTTGAGGATGAGCTGGCCGGGCAGCGCGGCGGTGGGTGCGGGTGCCGGGGCGGGCGCAGGGGTGTCGGGCGTGCCGAGGCTGCGGCTCACACCCAACACAAAGCGCCACGGGGGGGTGCCGGGGCCCGACTGGGTGCCGAGGCCCGCGGCCGTGCGGACCGTCCAGGCCTGGCTGCGGTCGGAGATGTGCACGCCGGCCAGCAGCTCGCTGGACCCTGCGTCCACTTCGACGGCGTTGTTGTCGTCGGGAAAGTCCACGGCGCCGTCAAACACGAGCGATGAGGAAACCTGGTCATTGAAGGCGACGCGGGCCCCCCAGCGGTGCTGGAGCTGGGGACCGAGCGCCGGTGTCTCGTCGGTGGCGGGCTGCACACCGGAGACGATGCCGACGTGCCCCAGCAGCGAGACAGGACCGATGCCCACAGAGCCCATCAAGCCCCCGTCGACGGTCGTTCCGGCCGATCCAAGGTTCTGTGAGGCGTCGCCTGTGGGGGCGCCCAGGCCGGCGGTGAGGGCCAGTCCGGTGTTGCCCGAGCGGGGCCGGTCCAGCCGCAGCGTGCCGTGCAGGCGCACATCCCCGACGGCGAGTCGGCTCTCCAGTGCGCCGGCGTCCGGGGCGACCTGGGCCACATGCACCGGCAACCATGCGCCGGCCTGCCAGCGGCCACCGCCCCACCATCCACCGAGCCAGGATGTGGCCATGGTGCCCACCAGCGGGCTGCTCTCGCCCGTCTCAGCATCGGTGCGCACCAGGCTGGCGCCCGAGGTGGCGGTGATGAGGTCCAGGCCGCCGCCGCTGTCCCGGGGCAAGGCCGGGATGACCAGCGCATCGGTGGCCCCCGTGGCGGGCTGGTGGCGTTGCGCATTGACGCCGTTGAGTTCCTGTGCAGACGCACTTGTGGTGCCCAACAAACCAATGACTACAGTTGTTGTGTATCGAAGAACATAGAATCTGTGGGGCCGGCGTGGTGCCATGATGTCTCCCGTGCGTTCATTCATTCCTACGGAATGCGCAGCAGCACGGTCTTTCACGCTTCTTTCAGTGCTTGAGCCGGGGGGGAGCACGGTCGGAGGGCGCGGTCCATCGGCTCCGACATTGTGTGACAACACAACGGAGCACTGAATCTGTGCCGACGGCTGGCTGGTGCGCTAGGGTGTGGGGGTACTGCCTGCCCTGCGGAGCGCTGCCGGGCCCCGACCCGGGGTTGAATCATGGAGCTTGTGCTCTACCGCCAGGGGCGTCCGGTCTACCGTGCTGCGGTGCCGGGCTCTGGACTGACGGTCGGCCGTCGCGAGGACAATGGCCTCGTGCTGGGCGAAGACAGCATCTCCCGTCAGCATGCCCACCTGTTCTTGTTCGAGGGCCGGCTGTGGCTGCGCGACCTGGGCAGCGCCAACGGCACCTGGGTCAACGACCAGAGAGTGGACGGCGCGGTGCCGGTGGACGACCGGGATCTGCTGCGATTTGGCAAGCGCCAGGAAGCCCGGCTGACCGGTGCGCCGCCGTCGACCGATGACCACTCGACCAGCGATGTCATCGTCGAAGATGTCTGGTCACTGGTGCGCACCCGCCTGCCTGTCGGCTTCTACGGTATTGATGACAATGGCGTGCCTGTGGTCTCTCCCAAGGCCCAAGCCCTCCTGCAAGTCACCGCGAGCGGCCAGCTCTTTTTCCACCAGGGCACCACCTGGCAAGAAATGCTGGTCGGGGAACAACACGGCATCGGTGGGCGCACCCTCCAGCGGGTGGGCGAACATGCTGGAAAGGCCGCCACCCGGGGCAGCGACGACTCCACCGGCTATCCGTTCTGTGTCGACACCCAGCTCAATGCCGCTGGGGGGCCGGTGTGTTGGATGGGCCCCAGCGAAGCCGAGCTCCAGCGGGTCTGTGGGGGCAACGGCGCGGTGCTGCTCTACCAGCTCGCCCGACGGCTGCATGCTGACCGTGAGAAAGGCTTGGCCGAGGGCAAAGTGGGCTGGTGCGGTGATGACGACTTGGGCCGGGGGATCTGGGGCCGCCAGTGGGTCAGCCACGACCCCAACGGCCTCCATGTGTTGGTCTTTCGGGTTCGCAAGGCCATCTCCAACATTGGTCTGGGTCCAGCATGCATTGAGAAAGAGCGGGGGGCCACACGGATCTATGTCTCCGGGGTGCTGGAGGGCGCCCGATGATACGGGATCTTCGGGAAGTACCCTTCAACCCCTTGCATCCACTTGCTGGCGGGCCGCGCCAGGCGCAGCCCTGCAACCGAGCTGAGTCAAATTCATCTCGGTTGATCGGTGTACTGCGGACACTTGGGCTGGCGCTGGTGTGGGCCGCCGGCGGTGTGGCCTGGGCGGACTGCGAGGTCCGGCCGTCGGCGGATGAGCTGGAAGTGCGCATGGCCAAGGCTGAAGCCGCGTTCCAAGACTTGGACCTCGTGACCTTTCGGGCCACGGTCGACACGCTGACGACCGAGCTTCCGTGCACCAGCACGGTGCTGTCGACCGTGCAAGCCGCCCGCCTGCACCGGCTTCAGGGGCTGCGCGCGTTTGTGCAACCCGACATCCCCCGGGCCGAACAGGCCTTCGCGGCTTCCCGGCGCCACACCCCTGATGCGGCCCTGCCGGCCGATCTGGCGCCGGCCAACCACCCGATCCGCAAGCACTTCACGGCGTGGCCCGTGGACGACGTGGGTGAGGTGGCGGTGGGCAAGGGCAGCTGGACGGTGGACGGGCTTCCTGCCCAGCTGCGGCCCAGCCGCTTGCCGACGCTGGTGCAGCGCACGGACGGCAAAGCCGCCGTCGATACCCGCTACCTGTGGCCCGGGGAAGGCCTCGCTGCCCCGACGCCCTCGGCCGGCGCGGGACGGTGGCTGGCCCTGGGGGGGGGCGTCGTGGGAGTGACCGCCGGGCTGCTCTACGTGGGGGCCGTGGCCGCTGAGCGGGACTACCAATCGGCCGACACGGCCCGCGAAGATCTGGATGGCCTGCGGGCGCGAACGAATGGGCTGGTCTGGGCCAGCGGGACCTCCGCCGTGGTCGGGCTCGGGCTCGGGGTTGCGGCGCTGACGGTGGCTTGGTGAGCGTCGACGCGCCGGGTGTGGCCAGTGTGGCGGGTCGCCAAGTGGGCAACTACGACTTGCTGGAACCGCTGGGCAGCGGGGCGACGGCCGAAGTGCACCGGGCCCGCCACCGGGTACTGCTGACCGAGCACGCCATCAAAGTGCTGACGCTGCGGGGCAAAGGCATGCAGCGGCGGGTCCTGCAAGAAGGGCGCATCCAGGCCCGCATTCGCCATCCCAATGTGGTCGCGGTGACCGATGTGTTGGAGCTGGACGGTCGCATTGCGCTGGTTGCCGAGTATGTGCCCGGTCCCACGCTCAGCGTCTGGCTGGCCCAGGGAACCCACTCTCGGGCCGAGCGCCTCGATGTCTTTCGACAGATCGTGGCGGGGGTCGGGTCGGCCCATGACGTGGGTGTGGTCCATCGCGATCTGAAGCCCGACAACGTCATCATGGACGTCTCCGACGACCGCCACCGCCCCCGGGTGACCGACTTCGGGCTGGCCCGGCTGGAGCGGATGGAGATGCTGGGCGGGCCCGAAGCCCGGGGGCCCCGCACCCGCGAAGGGGCCGTGCTGGGCACGCCGGCCTTCATGGCGCCCGAACAGTTCAGCAACGCCGCTGGGGTGGACGCCCGCGCCGACATCTTCGCGCTGGGCTGCATCCTCTACATGCTGCTGTTCGACGCGGCACCGTTCCCCTTGGTCGACATGATGGCCGCCGCTGTGGCCATTCACGGGGGGCGCTATGTGCGGCCCTTCGCCCGTGAGCCGGGCCTGGATCCCCGGCTGGCTGAAGCGGTCGAGCGCTGTCTGGAACCGAACGCCGATGGCCGGCCCCAGACCTGCGCGGCACTGCTCGCGATCCTGGACGGGCCGATCCCGTCGGCCCCGAAGCCGCCGTCCGGGGACACGGGGGCGGCGCCTGTCCTCCCGGTGCCCTTCGAAGCACAGGGTGCGTCGGGGATGGCCCTCACCCTGACCGGTGAAGCGCTGGACACACCGCCGATGGGCGGGGCCGAGACCCTGGTGCCCGAAGCCGACGAGCTCGAGCGCCGCGGGCCCCCGGTGTGGGTGTTTGCGGTCGCGGCGGTGCTGGGCTTGGGTGGCCTGGGGATGCTCTTTTTGGGCTCCCAAGGGCCGGTGCCCGACGCCGCGCCGATGGTGGACGTGCCCACTGTTGCGGTGCCTTCACCGACTGAGCCCGAGCCTCCGGTGGCCGCTGAGCCGGTGGTGGTGGACGCCGCTGCTGAGCCGGTGCCGCCGGTTGTGGTGGCGGCCTCCAAGCGCCAGCCCACGGCGTGGTCGCGCCAGCAGCCCACCCCTGCGCCGGCCCCGGTGGAGCCCGCCCCCGAGCCCGCGGAGCCCCCGCCGGCCAAGGTGGAGCCCCGGCCGGCCAAGGTGCAGCCTGCGCCCCCGTCGTCGGCCTTTCGGGGCACCGGTGGGGCCGTGGTGGCGCTGCACCAAGGCGGCAACAAGTGGCCCCAGGGGCCCGTGGATCCGGGTGTCTATGCGATCTACGCCAGCTTCGGCGGCGCGGCCCCGGTGCACGCGGGCGACGTGACGGTGAAGGACGGCGAGACCGTGCTGATCGCATGTGTGGAAGAATTCCAGCAGTGTCGGAGGGCGCGATGAACAGAGCTCAATTGCTGTGCGCGTGTGTGGCCCTTCAGGGCTGTGCCTACATCACAGATGCCGAGCACGCGGCCCGGCTCGGGCAGGACACCGCCAAGGCCGACGGGGGTGGGGAGGGTGGCGGGGACGGCGCCAGTGACGGGGCGGATGGCACCAGTGACGGGGCCGATGGCGCCAGCGATGGCGGGGACGGCGCCAGCGACGGGGCCGATGGCGCTGGGGACGGCGCGGACGGCTCCGGCGACGGGGCTGACGGGACGGACGGTGCGGACGGCGGCGAAGTGACCTTTGAGGGGGTCTACAAGGGCACCATGACCCTCAATGTCGGGTCCAGCGACTGCATGGCCCCGGTTGAGCTGACGATTGCGGGAACGCGCGTCACGGGTGCGTTCTCGTGTTTTATCGGGCTCGAGACCGCCGATGGCACATTCAGCGCCGGCCTCATCGCCGGCACCGACATCTCGGGCGCGGTGGACATCGACCACACCATCGACATGTCCGACACGTGGACCGGCTTCATCCGTGAAGTGGAGCCCCTGGAGCTGCATGGCAGCTTCGAGGGCAGCACCGGCGGCATCCCCAGCGTCGACTATGACGGCACCTGGACCGCCACGATCCAGTGACCGACGGGGGCGCACCCCGGGCCGGGCACGCCCCGAAGATCCAGCTTTAGTCGACCGGCTCGTGCTCCGGCGAGGCGGCTTCCATCGACGCCACCGGGAAGTTCATTGCCCAAGCGGTGTCGGCGTCGGCGCCAGAGATCTGGCCGTCCAAGCTCCCAAAGAGCTCACCGCCCACCAGCTCCAGTGACAGCGAGGCGCTCACCTCATCAAAGTCGCTCGTGTCGGCGTAGGATGCGACGTCGAGTGAGCCCTCCAGCGCGTCCACATCGAGCGTCGCCGAGCCGAGGATGAGCTGGTAGAATGAGCCCGGCGCGGCCCCTTCATCGTAGGCACTGGACGACAGCTCCATGGTCAAGGTCTCGGCAAGCTGGCCATCCTCGGTGGTGATCTGGACCACCGCATCGACGGCAACCCGGTCGTCACAGATGACACCAATGGCCTCCGTGGGGCCGCTGGTCTCGGGGTACACCGCGTCGCTGGCCACGTGCCGCACGGAGTCGGGGTCGACCACAATGCTGACGGTCAGGCCACTGTCGACGGATCCTGCGAACCGGGCTTCGCCGATGTAGCTGGCGTAGATCTCGGCCAGAAGCTCGTCGGCGCTCACGCCGGTCGGGCCAGACTCCCCGGCGGCCAGCGGCGTCTCGGTGTCTTCGCAGTAGGGCGAGTTGGACTCCGTGCGGTCGGCATCGGACTTGTCGTCGTCGTCGTCCGACCCCCCACACGCGAAGGTGGCGAAGCTGAGGGCGGTGAGCGAGAGCAGAGCGAGGGTGCGGGACATGGTCTCTCCAGTGTGGCTGTGCGAAGCTGACGCGTGGGGGGCTCGACCCCAGCGGGGCGCCGGGTGTGTCCAGTTGGAATGCACAGACCGTGCCAACCCGATGAGTGGGGCACTCTCACCGATAGCATAGCCCGCTCAGCACAGAACCGTGGCAGGGATGCCCCTGTCGGGAGTGCGAGCATCCGTGCAGTTCTGCTGTACGTGTTGTCCGGGAAGTCAGCCGGCGGGGTCCGGCCCCTTCAGCAACCGGGGCACCCCACCGTCGATCAGGCACCAGGTCCGGTCCACGCCCCACCCGCCCAAGTGCACCACTGTGCCGCCGCCCACCGCGGCGCTACCCGGGGCGTGCACATGGCCGACAATGACGCAGTCTACGCCATTGTGGATGTGTTGGATCGCCCAGTCTTGCTGCCGCTGGCGCAGGGGGCCGGGGTTGGCCGGGTGTGCTCGAGAGTGTCCTGCGAGTCGGGACAACAGGCGGTCACCGGCCCGTGGACCCAGTACCCGCATGAGGCCCGCGAAGGCCGTGCTGCGCAGCGTGGCCCGGGTGACGCGGTAGCCGACCGAGCGATCGGCCTCGTCGCCGTGGGCGAGCAAAAACTGGCGCCCGTCCACGGTCAACACATGGGGCCCGCGCACCTGGGCATCCAGATCGCGGTGGAAGAACGGCCCGAGCGCAAAGTCGTGGTTGCCCGGCACGATGGTCAGCCCGATGCCCCGGGCGCGGACCCGCAACAGCGCTGCACATGTGGGCACGAGCCCGCTGGGGACCACCCCCGGATGCCCCCACCAGTGGTGAAAGAGGTCACCCAGGATGCAGAGTTGGTCGACGTTCAGGGCGTCAAGCCAGGCCACGAGGGCACGCTGAGTCTCGGCATCGTCCGCATCGCTGGGGTCGCCGACCAAGTGGACATCGGAGATGAGCGCGACGCGCATGGGCAACCCGGGGCAGGGAGCGGCCTGTATGGCACGGGGCGGTGCGCGCACAGTGCACCGGTCTGTTGACCTTGGCATGACCTCCGTGCCGGTAGGGTGCAGGGATGAAGTCTGTTCTGCCGATGGTGTGGGGTGCGTTGATGCTCGTGGCCTGTGGGTCAGGCGCCGAGCCCGAGGGCCTGGATGCCCGCGTCGATGGGTTGGTGGCGCAGTGGCAGACCGATCCGGAGCGGGCGGTGGAATCGGTCGTCGCGATGGAAGATCCGGTGGAGCAGCTTGCTGTGGTGGACCGGCTGTCCCGGCGCTTGCCCGCTCAGCTCGGCGAGCTGTGTGCCCGCTTGCCCGCCGGGGGGGCGGCCGCGCAGCGGTGCTCGGCGGTGGACTCGAGGCCCCACCTCAGAGAGCAGCGCACCCGGGAGCGTGCAGTCCCTCAACCGGGAGCTCCCCAGAGCGGGCGTCCCCCCGGCCCAGCGAGCCCCACCTTGCTGAGCTTGGGCCTGGATCTGCCACCCTCGACGCTCGTGGCCCTCCCGGCACCACCGAACCCCTGCGCGACGGCCCCCACCCCGGGTCTGTGCCGTCGCCGTCGGGCCGAAGGTGCCCTGCAGGCGGGTGCTCTGGGGGATGCCCTCGGCCTGTGTCGCGAGGAACAGCCGGGGGTGTGGGGGGACGAGTGTGTGTTCCAGCTCGCCGAGCGACTGCTCCAAGCACCGCCCCAGCAGGTCCCCCTCAGCACCGTCCAGGAGCTGTGCTTGCAGGCGGGAGACCTGGCTGAGAACTGTCTTGGGCATGTGGTGCTGGCCATGTCCCGAGTCGCGCCGGCGGCCGATGTGCAGGACGACAGCGCCTGGGCACAGGTGGTCCAGCTGGCGACGGGGCTTCGGGCCAACTGGTCCACACCGGAGCGCGAAGCGGTGGGCGAGCAGCTGACGGACTTGTTGTGGTCAGAAGCGATGCGCCTTGCGTACGCTCGTGCCCACCAACCGACCGGACTGCCGCTGGGCGCCGTCCCGGCAGCGGTGGCGCCCCATGCGCGGGCCGCCATTGCTGTGATGGTGGTGGCTCAGGCGCTGCCGGACACTTTGCTGCCCGAGCTCGCTCAGGCGGTCTTGCTCGCGGAGGCCCGGCGCACCCCTCGGACGGGTGAGGCGGTGGCGACGGCGCCCGATGCCCGTCCCGACGTGCGCTTGTCGGCCCAAGCGCCGGCACCCCCGGGCACCCGGCTGGGCTTCTACCTGGGCATGGGGCGCCGCTATGTCGCAGAAGACGTCGAAGATGACGCAATCATCTGTGTTCTCGAAGCTGCGGCAACCCGGGGCCTGCCCCGGCTGGACCTGCTGGAGGCCGGCCTTCGGGTGGACACTGTCTCGGTGCGGGCCACGTCGGCGCGCTTGCTGGAGGCCCTCAGATCCGTGCAAGCAGCGAGCGCTGGCGGCTCAGCGGCGAGCGATCCTGGCACAGGTCAAAGACCTCAATGACGGCCTGGGCGTCGATCTCGCCCCGAAACGCTCCAAACGCGAGGGTCTCCATGCCGTCTTCCAGTGCGATGCTCGGGTCGGACAGCAGGGCACCCAGCTGACGGCGGGCGGCGGGGTGCCGTGGATCGATGCCCAGTGCGACAATCAGCTTGTTGAAGGCCTCTGCCGCGTCGGTGAAGCCCAGCAGTCGGGCGGCCGCCGCAGAGAGATCGGCCCCTCGGTCGTCCACCCGCTTCGCCTGGGCGTCGAGCAGGGGCACCAGTGCCCGAGCTTCCAGAAGGGCGGTCTCGGGCAGCTCTTCGCACAGGGTGACCAGCGCGTCGATGAGCTCGGGGTGGGCCGGCCAGCGGGCGAGGGCCTTGTGCAGCAGCATCGGGGCCGCAGCACGTAGCTCTGGGGTCTCGCCACAGGTCAAGGCCTGAAGGGCGGCGGCGGTGGGGTCGGGGGGCAGTGGGATCATCGGGGCCACAGTAGTCGCAGGTGCTGTCGCTTGGCCAGTCTTCAGATCGGAGGCCGCACCCCATCCGGGCACCAGAACAGCAGGGTGTCACCGCCGTTGAGGTCGACCAAGCGGTCGCAGTCTTCATCGAGAATGCCCAGCAACACGGTGTTGGGGAAGAAGCGGGTGTAGATGAAGTGGTAGGGGGCGGCCACCGTGGTCAGCCGGTCCACGGCCCGTCGCTCCCAGCCGTCGGACAGCTCGGGAATGCTGGTCAGCGTGACGATCTCTGCCCCCCCGTGCTCGCACCGGGTGCCCATGTCGGCGTTGGGCAGCACGCAGTGGGGGTAGGCGCCGATGGGATCGGGGTGGCCGTAGTACAGCATCAGGCTGTGCATGCTGTTGGGGTCGGCGACAATCCTTTGAGCGTCGCGGTCTTGGAGCACTTGTTGGAGCCGTGCCCACTGGTCGGTGGGGTTGAGCTGCCAGGAGGACCGCCCCTGGACGTGCAGCGCGATGGTGCCGTGCAGCAGCAAGCCGAGTGCCGCGCCGCCGAGCAGCTGGCTGGGCAAGCGCCGTCCGGGTCGCAGGCCCAGTGCGGCCAGCCCGGTGAGGACCGGCGTGAGAAACAGCAAGTAGTACGCCTTCAGGCGCACCTCGTCCGCGCCAATGGCCATGGCGGGCAGGCCGATGGCGAGGGTCAGCGCGAGGGCGGGTGCCAGGCGGTCCCGGGACCGCAGCAGGGCCAGGATGCTGCCCACCACGAGCAGATCGACCATCGCTGGTGAAGCCGCGAGGGACGCCAGCCACAGCCGGGTCATCCGGGTCGCAGCCAGATCTCCCCACATGTGGGTGGGGAAGGCCTCGGCGGTCAGACGGGCGCCCCGATCGGCCTCGATGAGTGCCCCAAAGTGGGCCAGCACGTCTTGCACCACGAACAGCGCGATGGCGATGGCCACGACGGGCGCCAGACCGGCCCGGCCGCCACGACGGATGCCGACAATGGCCGCCAGCACGGCATGAGCGACGACAACCAGGATCGCGGTGTAGCTGGCGCTGAGCATCAGCGCCTCTGCCACAACCACGAGGGCGAGGCGGGGTGCGGTGGGCCGATCGAGCGCCCGCAGCAAGGCCCAGACCGCGCCGAGGCTGATGAACACAAACAGGGTGTGGTCCCCGACCTCGCGGCTGCGGGCGAGCATCTCGGGGTTCAGCGCCAGTGCGGCGGTGGCGGCGACGGCGGCGGCCAGGCCCGCAGGCTTGCGGAACAGCGCAAAGACCGTGACCACGGCGCCCAAGGCGGCCACCACGGCCGGCAGGCGCATCAGCGCTTCGGACATCCCGAAGTTCAGCAGTCCGTGGAGGATGAGGAACAACAAGAACGGGTGGCGATTGTCGGAATAGCGCTGGTGGAGGATGTCATCGACGGAGAAGGTGGCGGCAAAGATGCGCTGGGTCTGGTCGTCGGTGGCGAAGGGCTGGTCGAGGGGCAGGAGCACTTGGAGCATCAGCCCGAGCAGTGCGAGCAGCACCACACCCCCGAGCACCCTGAGGATGGACCGGCGGCGCACGCGGCCGACAAGGGCGGTGAGCAGGGCACCCCCGAGCGCGGCGGCAAAGGCGGAGACCCCGTGCACGGTGACCGCTGGCCAGGTGGGCAGCCGCCAGACACGGGGCGCGGGTGTGCGGACCGGCCGGGTTCGCGGTGGGGGCGCCGGGGCGGGTGTGGGGAGCGCTTCGACCGTGACCGTCGTCAAAGGTGTGGGGTCGGTGGCCTCGTGCGCCCGGAGCTTCTCGGTGAGTGCGCGGGTCAGTGGCGCCGGCGCACTTCCCTGGACCGCCACGAGGGTGTGCGTGGAGGGGTCGGCCACCGTGCGCACCACATCCACGAGCACATCGCCCGTGCTCGGGCTGTTGAGAAAGACCCGCATGTGGTCACTCTGACGGTCGATGCCCACGACGGTGTGGGCCGCCAGGGTCTCGCCAATGTCCACAAACGCGAAGGCCGGCCCCACGAGCAACCACCACATGGCTCAGCTCGGTTGCTGGTAGGCGGAGTGCTGGCGTCGCCGGGAGCTGGCGTACTCTTCGGTGGTGCCCGCCGACACGAGCTCGTAGAGGATCGCTTGCTTGCCCTTGCCGGGGCGCAGGATGCGGCCGAGGCGCTGCACATGTTCCCGCACGGTGCCGCTGCCGGAGAGCACCACGGCGACCTCGGCTTCGGGCAAGTCGACGCCTTCGTTGAGCACGCGGCTGGTGACCAGCACCGGCAGCGTACCCGCCGAGAATGCCTCAATGATGGCCTTTCTCTCGCGGATGTCCGTGCGGTGGGTGATGCATGGCACGAGGAATTCCCGGCTCACCCGGTAGGCCGTCGCGTTGTCGTGGGTGAAGATGAGCGTTCGGCGGCCGTGCTCATCGGCCAACAGGCTGGCCAGCAGCTCCAGCTTCTGCTCGGACCCGTGGGCGATGCTCTTGTACTCCATAAAGCACTTGTGGGCGGCCCTTCCGGCCTTGGAGCGAGCGGACGCCCGCAGGAAGCTCTGCCAGCCCCCCGGGCCGCCGATGCCGATGCCCTCCGACCGACAGAAGTCCCGGAAGGTCTCTCGGCACTCTTCGTAGCGCGCCCGCTCTTTGGGACCGAGATGCACGATGAGCTGGACCGTCTCGTAGTCGGCGAGGTAGTCGCCTGCGAGCTCGGTGATCTCTCGCCGGTAGACGATGCCGCCGCCGAGAACACTGTGCAGCAGCTCTTCCCGGCCGTCCTGGCGCTCCCAGGTGGCGGTGAGGGCGAGCCTGAAGGGGGCCAGGCAGCACTCAGCGGCGGCGATGCGCCCGGGTGCCGCGAGGTGGTGGGCCTCGTCCCATACGACCAAGCCGAAGCGGTCGCCGTAGCGGCCGAGGTGCAGGGCGGCCGAGTCGTAGGTCGAGACCGTGATGGGGCCCAGCTCGTGCACGCCGCCGCCGAGAATGCCGCATGCCACGCCAAAGACGGCCCGCATCCGCGTGTGCCACTGGTTGACCAGATCGATGGTGGGCGCCACGATCAAGGCCGGGCGCTGGGTGGTCAGGATGGCGAGCTCGGCCACGAAGGTCTTGCCGCTGCCGGTGGGCAGGATGACCGCACCCCGGCGCCCATTCGCCACCCAAGCGTCGAGGGCTTCGCGCTGGTAGGGGCGGGCTTGGCGCTCGGCGAGGTGCTCCAGTGGCAGCTTCTCGAAGGCCTTGGCTTGGTCATCGAGGGGCTGTCCCGAGCGGTGGGCGCCGAGCACCACGTCGGCGTAGCGCCACGCCGGACCCCGGGGGGCCTTGATGCGGTCGTCGAACTCGAACTCTTCGGGAAGGTCCGCCAGATCGGCGCCTTCGACGATGAGCGTGCCGTCCTGGTAGCGCAGGGTCCACATGGGAGCTGTCCTGTGGCCGCAGCGGCGCGACGTGGCGGGCGGGCAAGGGGTGGGGGCGGCGCGGAGCCCGAGGGCCGAGGGTGTTCCCGTCCAAGACGCCCGATTGGAGCGCCATTGTGCCCTGTGGGGTGAGCGCGCACAAGGCGGCCCGCGGCAGCTACAAGTCGACGGACAGGGTGATGTTGCCGTAGACATGGGTGATGTCGAGGGTGGTCAGCTCGGGGGACTGCAGCACGTTGACGGCGTGCACCCGGACGGGTCCCAGACGGGCCGTGCCGCCCAGCCCCAGCTCGGTGACCAGCGGGCGTGCGCCAGCGGTCGGGATGTGGCGGAGGGTGCCGCCGTCGAGGATGAGGTCGTGGGCGATGGCTTCGGCCTCGGCGAACGCAAACAGGGACACACCCACCGGACCTGTGCCCCGGGTGGGGGCGGCCAACACACTGCGACCGGTGCGGCCTTGGGTGGGGCGGACCTCGGTGGTGTCACCGTCGGTGCCGATGGCGGCGAGAACCCCCGACGCCAGCGACACACGGCGGGTGCCGAGCTGGGTGCGCACCGAGGGCACCAGACGGGCGCAGACGGGCCCCACCGTGATGCTGGCGGTCTCGGGAATAGCGATGCCTGCGGCGATGTCGAGGACGGGCTCAGCCTGAACTTGTTGGTCCCAGCCGAGGGGTTCACTGGCGCCGAAGGTCTCGTGGGCCCAGACTTGGGTGGGCTCGCCGAAGGCCGGAGGGCCCGTCACACCCACCGACACCTCCAGGCTGGTCAGCCGCCATGCCTGCCGTGCTGCGAGTCCCCCGCTGACGGACAGCACTGCGCCGTAGGGATGCACGTCCACCCCGTTGCTCGGCGCGTAGAACACCGCCGGGGTGAACATGCTCTGGCCCGCTGCGAAGCGCACCAGCTCGGCGTCCCCCATGTGCAGGGCTGTCGAGAGCTTGCGTGCCCCCCGGGCCAGCCCGCCCGTGTCGTCCGGGGAGAGGGCTTGGTCGCGCGCCACCCGCATGCCGTTGGTGTAGCGGGCGTCCAGGTACGGCATGCCCCAGATGAGCGCCCACCAAGAGTCATTCTCCCATGTGAGCGACCATGTCGTGGGCGCCGCCGCGGCCGTGCCCACCATCAGCAGTGCGGTGAGCAGGGCGGCTCCGGTGTCTCAGATCAGGCGGGGGGTGCGACAGAGCGGGCCCCCCGTGGCTTCAGAGGCTGATGCCGAACGACCAGCCGTCGGACGTGAAGTCGCCGAGGAACAGCTTGCTGTAGCCGACGCCCACGCCGAAGCTCTTGATCTTGATGCCCACACCCGCGTAGGTGGTGAGCTGGTGCACACCGCTGCTCAGCTTCTCCCGGTCGCCCGAGAAGTACCAACCGGGCGACACGCCGGCATAGGCATTGAAGACCTTGAGGTCGAGCAAGCCGGTGATGGGCCAGTCGAGACCGACGACCTGATCGGCGACGATGTTGCTGGTCGAGTACTGGCTCACAAAGACGTCGGGGCCGGTCTGGAGGCCGACAACCTTGTGGAAGGGCCCGAAGAACGAGCCGATGCGGGCATCCCAGCCTTGGACGTTGCCAAAGGTGTAGGCACCCTGGGCGCGGGTCTTGCCGAAGAAGATGGGATGCTTCTTTTCCTGGGCGTAGCGGAAGCCGCCCTCAACGCCGACGCTGACGCCGAACAGGCCGTTGACCGCCATCGCGCCGAACACCGGTGCCGCGTAGGGCTTGGGGTTCCAAGGGCCCTCCATGGTGAAGGCAGGCTCGCCGCTCTTGGCGGGCTTCTCGGCCTTCTCGGGGGCTTCGGCGGTCTCGGGGGCGTCTTCGTCCTGGGCCCAAGCGGCGGGGGAAGCGACGAGGCCGGCGAGCAGCAGGAAGCGAAATGCGTGTTGGGACATGGGTATGGCTCCTGAGAGACCCGGGTTCGCCCATCTTTGAGGCACCCCGAAGCGTCGGTGTCCTTTGACGGCTTGTCAGGCCATCGTCAAGGCAATGCTGTGTCAGGCTTGGTCGGCACCCACCCTTCGGGGGTGCGCCGAAGCACCTGGAGGATGGGAAAGCTGTGGGCAGCTTCGTGGTGAGCAGGGGGGCCAGCGCGGCGAAGTTTGTCCTCGACAATGCCGACCAGTAGGACGCCGCGGGCGACGGGAAGCACGAGGCAGGGGCCGCCGAGCACGGGGCTGAGGTCGTCCCAGATGGGCGACAACAGCAACAACCCGGCGTCCAGATCACCGTCGAGGGTGATCTGTCGAACCGCACCGTCCCCATGCAGCACGGGCGGACCCTGCAGCACGGGGGGACCTCGGCGGGCCAAGTTCTCGCACGCTCGTTGGTGCAGGGCGTTGTCGCTCAGCTGCATCAGATCCGCATCCACCCGGCGAAGCTGGACAAGGTGGGTGCCCCGATCCAGCGCGTAGGTGGTCCAGAGATGCTCGGTGAGGGGATGCACCGGCATCGTCGGCGCGGACTGGAGCGTCTGGCGCACCCAGGCGTCAGAACGGACGAGTGGGACGATGGTCTCGGTGTTTAGGGCCGGCTTCGGGATGGATCGTGCGGCCACGGTGGCGCCTAGCCGAGCGAGGGCCTCGGGCACCGCCGCTGGGTTGCCGCGCACGGGCCAGTACAGGTTGTGCAGGCGCAGGCGTGCGGTGCCCTGGCCAGCGAGCTCTACGTCGATGACGAGCTCGTCCACCCGGGTCACCGCCGTGTCTCCCAGCTGGGCGCGCAGGTGGTCGACGGCGGCGGTGGTGAAGGCGTCGGGGCCGATCCCTCGGGGGCCGGTCACTGGGGCGCCACGGGCGGCGCCATCAGATCGGGGGCCCCGCCTTGGCACGTCGCCCGGCCCAGGTAGGTCGCGTACTCAAACTGGGGGCTGTTCGCCTCGTCATGGCATCGCAAGCACGTCTGCACCGTGATGGGCTCGGGCTGGGTGCGGGGATCGTCGGGATGGCCGGCCAGCGGGCCATGACAGCTCTCGCACTGGACCGCCTTGAACTGGCGCAGGTTGCCCGGGGTCAGCTCACCAAAGCCGCCCGGCTGGCCGAAGCCCGTGCTGTGACAGCCCACACACTCGGCGTTCTGGTCGGCACTGCGCACCAACAGGCTCTGCCAAGCTGCGGCGTGGTCCGTGCCCGACCACCGGGCGAACTCGGGCGTGTGGCAGCCGATGCACCCGGATGTGGCGGCGTAGCCAGTCTTCTGGGCGGGTGGGGGCTGGGCGGCCCGCTCCACTGCCCGCTGCACAGAGTCTTCCTGGAAGCGGGCGACGGTGGCCGAGACCGACGCGGGCCCGTCCAGATCTTCGGCGAGGGGGATGCTGCTGGTCGTGGCGAGGTTGCGCCCCTCACCGGTGCTCTCGAAGTGTGCTTCCTGCGCCGCAAGCGAGGTCTGCAGGGCCTCGAGCGGGGCGGGGGGGGCGCCATCGATGCGGGGTTGTCCCATGAGGCTGGCCACCTGCCGGCGTGCGGTGCGCAGGTCCTTCCACTGCTGCTCACCGGGGAGCAACCGCAGCGGGGCGTCGACGGTGCTGCCGAGGCGCAAGCGAAGCACGGTGAGGTAGCGCCCCCGGTCGGCCGCTTCGACCACGAGGGCGCTGTTCGACCAAGGCGCTGCGGCGGTGGCCCCGGGCTGGCGCGGGGGGTCCATGGCGCGGCCCTTCACCGTGAGCAACGCCGCGATGGGCAAGCCCGCTTGGGCCACCCGGTCGGCGTCTGCGTCGCTCACATTGCCGAGGGCGACGATCAGGTCGAGGTCGGTCGGCAAGGCGGCCACACCGCGCGTGGCGGCGTCGACCGGATCCAGTGCGGTGAGCCCCCGCAGCTCCGGCGCTTCGGAGGGTGAGGACAGACCGACAATGCCGATGCGTAGGCCGTTCTTGTTGATCACGATGGCCGGCGGGAGCAGGGCGCTGCCGTCGGCCTTCAGCCAGGTGGCGCTCACGGCCGGCGGACCGACGGACTTGGCCTTCTGAAGGCCCTCCACGCCGAGGGCCAGCAGGTCGGTGGGGCCCGGTGCCCAGGCGTCCACCCCCACTTGCTTGGACAGGGCGAGCAACGCGTGGGCACGGGCGACGCGGTCTTCGGTGCGGTCGGTGCTCAGGCCCTTGAGGAGCAGCTCGCCGGCGTCGAGGTGCAACACCCGCTCCGTGCTTCTCAGGCGGTCGAGCAGGCGCTCCCGGCGCTCAAAGCCCCCGTAGGGCAGCGTCGGACAACCACACGGCGCGATCTCGCCGCGCACCTCGCCCACCAGGGCCACTGTCAGCTCCCGGACGGGCAACGTGGCGCCCCGGGGTGCCTCGATGGCCAGACCATCTGCCGGCAGCGGCGGAAGTGCTGACACAGACGACGGTGTGGGGGTCGTCGACGCGCGCTCTCCCCAGCCGCAGCCTTGGAGCAAGCTGAGCGCGAGGATGCCGTGAAACACGGTGTTCCGGAGTGTGTTGAGACCGACTGGAGGCTGCACCATGGGCGGAGTGTAGCGCGCGCGGGGGCCGGCGAGTGCGCGGGGGCCGTCGTCAAGGACTTGAAAGCCGTGATCGATTTCGAGTGGGCGAGTCATCGGTGGTTCCTCGGCAGGACGGGCCTCGCGCCTCGCTGCTGACCCCGCTTCTTCGCCTTGTCTGCCGCGCCCCCTCTGCTGCCCCTCGGAGCCCCCATGAGCATCACCCTGCTTCTGCTGCCCTTGCACCTCGGCCTTCCCGTCGCGCTCGCCCTGCAGCCCACCGACGCTGTCCACGTCGGCAAGGAGCCCGCTCGGCAGTGGACCGCTCGTCCCGCACGCCAGCAAGCGCTGCGCCTCTCGGCCGACTGGCAGGGCTTTGTCGCGGGGGAAGGCCAGGGCTGGACGGCTCGCTTTGATGACTGGAGCGGCCTGCCCGTGCGCGCCTCCGGCCCCGGAATTGCTGTCTCCACTGCCTCGCCCGCTGCGGTGGCCGCGGACGTCTCCGCCCTGCTCCAGCGCCATGCCGGCCTGACCGGGGTGGGCGCCAAGTCGCTGATCGTCCGCGAAGCCCACCACATCGCTGATCGGGACATGTGGGTGGTCCAGCTGGACCAAGTGGTCGATGGTGCGGTCTTTCCCCAGGGCGAAGACCCCTCGCTCTCGCCCGACGACGGCGACTTCGGGCACTTCTCCCGCCACGGCCAGCCGGTGGTGTGGCGGGGTGGGGTGCAAGCCATCGTCCAGAACGGCCGACTGGTCAGCTTTTCGGTAAAGTCCATTCCCGAGTGGTCCGGTGAGCGTGTGCTCTCGGCTGCCGATGCGGTCGCCGTGGCCACGTCGGAAGGTCCTGCCGCCGACCGGGCCCACACCGTGCTGGGCGCGGCGCTCACGGTGGTCCCGCTCTCCAATGTCGGTGACCCCCAGGCCCGGCTCGCATGGATGGTCCGCAGCACCACGGGTGGGGATCATCCCGGCGACTTTGTCAGTCTGGTCGATGCTGAGAATGGCTCACTGATCAATGTTCACAACCGTGTGCGGTATCTGTCCGGTACGCTCTCGGCGGAGCACGACACCCGCACGGTCGACGGCAACATGAGCGTGTCGCCGCTGGTCGACCTCACGATCGAGGACGAGGCGGGGGCTGCCACCGACACGGACCGCTCGGGCGGCTACACGCTGGCCGGGTCTGAAGGCAACGCCGCGCTCTACAATGGCGTCTTCTTCGATGTTCGCGACAACGGCAGTCGCAGCCGCAGCGGCAGCTTGGTGTGGTCCGAGTCCGAGCCCGTGTGGACCGACAGCGACGCCTCCCAAGCCGAGCTCGACACCTATGTCTTCTTGACCATGGTGCAGCAGTGGGCCGAGGTGCACGCCGCCGACATCGGCATCATCGAAGATGGCATGCCCGGCAACGTGAACCTGTCTTCGTCCTGCAACGCCTACTTTGACCCCAGCGAGGTCACGGTCAACTTCTACGGCGCGGGCTCCGGCTGCAACAACACCGGCCGCATCAAGGACGTCATCTTCCACGAGTGGGGCCACGGCATGCACATGTACGCCGCGCGCACCGGGTGGGTGGACGGCTCGGTGGGGGAAGGCTCGGCCGACGTGGTGGCCATGCTGGAGACCAACGACTCGGTGATGGCGCCCCACTTCCAGACCAGCGGCAGCGGCATTCGGGATGCGGCGCCCAACCTGCGCTACCCCGAAGACATCGTGGGTGAGGTGCATCAGGACGGACTGATCTTCGCGGGCGCGGCGTGGGACTACCTCAAGATCCTCGAAGCGGACCTCGGGCTGGAAGCGGCCCAGGCGATCGTGGGCACCCAGCTTGTGGACGCGCTCCAGACCAACCCCGAGATTCCCGACGGCTACGATGCCTTCCTGCTGGCCGATGACGACGACGGCGACCCCTCGAATGGCACGCCGCACATGTGCGCGCTGATCGAGGCATTTGGCGACCACGGGCTCGGTCCGGTCGGCACCGGGGGCAGCTTCCTCACGTTGGTGCATGAGCCCATTGCGTCGGTGTCCTCAGCCCTCGACAGCTACCCGGTGCTCGCCGAGGTGGACCTCATCGCCGATGACTGCGTGGAGGACGGCGCCAGCGGAGGCGCGGTCTACTACCGGCTGGCCGGCGCCGACTCATGGGACTCTGTCTCGCTGACCATTGATGGAAGTGACGTGGAGGGCGCCATTCCCGCACAGGACCCTGGCGCGGTGGTCGAGTACTACATCGAGGTCGACAGCGAGACGGGTGTGACGATGGCGCCGGCGGGTGGGCCGATCACGCCGCTGTCCTTTGTGGTGGGCGATCTCGAAGAGATCCGGTGCTTCGACTTCGAGTCGGACGACGGCGGCTTCTGGAGCGAGCTGGTGTCGGGCACGTCGGCGCTCGGTGCCGACGACTGGATGTGGGGCGAGCCCCGGGGCTACGCCGACGACCCCAGCTACGCCGCGAGTGGCGACATGGTCTGGGGCAATGACCTGGGCGGCCGCATCGACGGGGAGGACTGGAACGGCGAGTACCAGAACGAGAAGCACAACCGGCTCAACAGCCCGGAGATCTCGCTGGAGGGCTACGAAGACGTGGTGCTCCAGTACCGGCGCTGGCTGCGGATTGAGGATGGCTACTACGACCAAGCCAACATTCTCGCGAACGGCGACCAAGTGTGGACCAACCACGCGTCGGGCCGCAGCACGGGCGACGAGCACCACCTGGAGCAGCAGTGGGCGCTGCACACGGTGGCCCTGCCCGAGGCCGAGACGGTGACGCTGAGCTGGGAGATCATCAGCGACAGCAACCTGTCCTTCGGCGGCTGGAACATCGACGACGTCTGCTTGTACGGCGTGGTGGCCTCGCCGGATGACGGCGGGGACGAAGGCGGGGACGACGGGGAAGTCACCGACGAGGCCGACGATGTGGTCGGAGGCGGGGACGACGGTGGCGGTGATGGCGCCGACGACCTGGACGGCGACGACGGCAACGGCAAGGCAACGGCGTGTGCTTCGGCATCGAGCGCCCCCCAGTCGGGCTTCTTGGCCATGGCGGGGCTGATGGTGCTCGGGCTGGTGCGGCGCCGTCGCCGCTGAGCGGCGGTCCCCCCCAGCAAGGTCGGATAGGCGCTCCACAGGAGCCTGATGCTGACCTTGTTGTGCTGGTTGAGCTTGCCTGCGTCCGCGCTGCGGCCTGCGCCGGATGTGCGTGCTGAAGTGGAGTCGGTGCTGGCGGGCGCGGTGGCCCGGGCGGCGACCGAAGACCTCGCGGCGGCGGTGTCTCTGGCGGGCCGCATTGAGAGCCGGGTCGGTCCCTTCGGTGCGGTGCGCTACGAGCGTGCGCTGGCGCTGTACCAGGCGGGGGAATTGAAGCGAGCACGAACGGCCTATGATGACGTGCTGGCGCTGGTTCCCGACCACGCGGGTGCGCTGTATGATCGCGGCGAGCTGGCTCTGCTGGCGGGGGACCGGGACGCGGCGCGGCGGGACCTGGAAGCGGCCGCCAAGCTGCGGCCGGACCACTGGGTGGTGGCGTATCGCTTGGCTCAGATTGCCTGTGAGGACGGCCGCTACGGCGACACCGAGACCCACTTGCTCGACGCGCTGCACCGAGGGCTGGACCTGGGCATGCTGGTGTCGGATCCGGCGTGGCGTCCGCTGATGAAGGTGCCGGATGCCCGGCGCACCATCGAGCGCATGGTGGTGGTCTACGGGTCGGATGCGCTGCTGAAAGAACTGGAGAGTGTGCCGTGAAGAAGGGTGCTTTGGGGATGCTGATGGCCTCGGGATGGCTATTGTGGACCGGCCAAGCCATGGCCCAGTCTGGACCGCCCGACTTCCTCCGGGGGACGCCGGCGGGCTTTGGGGCAGGCCTCGTGGTCGGCAGCCCCAGTGGACTGAGCCTCGCGTGGCGCATGCCGGGCAGCACGATGGTGCAAGCGGCGGTGGGCTGGTCGCTGCAGGAGAACACACTCAGCGCAAACGTCGACTACGTCTTTGATCTCACCACCATCCAGCAGGACTCGACGCCCGACATCTCGTGGCCGGTCTACATGGGGGCCGGTGGACGGGTGCGGATGGGGGTGGACGACGCCGGGCTGGGCGCGCGGGTGCCGGTGGGCATTCGCATGGAACCCCACGACCTCAAGCTCGATGTCTACATGGAGCTGGCGCCCTTTGTGATGCTGGTGCCCTACACGGACGCGGGGCTCGACTTCAACCTTGGCGTGCGGTTCTACTTCGGCTGATGCTGGGGCTCAGGGACGCTGGCCCCAGACGCACAACACCCCCGGTCGCGACAGGCGCAGCCGGGGGTGAGGTGTGGGCGATGGGGCACCCCGGTTGAAGGGGGTGCGCCCGTCACGAGCCAGCTCAGTGAGCGTGGCTGTGGCCGCCGCCGTTGTCGTCATCGTCCGAAGCATCCGCGACGAGGGCTTCGGTGGTCAGGAGAAGACCCGACACGGAAGCGGCGTTCTGGAGAGCGGAGCGGGTGACCTTGGTGGGGTCGATGACACCGTTGGTGACGAGGTCCTCGTACACACCGGTGCGGGCGTTGTAGCCGTAGTTGCCCTCGCCGCCCAGCACATTCTCGACGACGATGCTGGGCTCGCCGCCAGCATTGAGGACGATCTGGCGCAGGGGAGCCTGGACGGCCTTGCGCACGATCTCGATGCCGAAGCGCTGGTCACCCTCGACGGTCAAGCCATCAAGGACAAGGCCGGCACGAAGCAGGGCCACACCGCCACCGGGAAGGATGCCTTCCTCGACAGCTGCGCGGGTCGCGTGGAGGGCGTCCTCAACGCGGGCCTTCTTCTCTTTCATCTCGACTTCGGTGGCGGCACCGACGCGGATGACAGCCACACCGCCGGCCAGCTTGGCGAGGCGCTCTTGGAGCTTCTCACGGTCGTAGTCGGAGGTGGTGTCGCCGATCTGGGTGCGGATCTGGTTGATGCGCGCCTGGATGTCGACCGTCTCGCCGGAACCATCAACCACGGTGGTGTGGTCCTTGGTGATGACGACCTTCTTGGCCTCGCCGAGGTCGGACAGCTCGATGTTCTCAAGCTTGATGCCCAGCTCTTCAGCGATGAGGCGTCCACCGGTGAGGGTGGCGATGTCGCCGAGCATCTGCTTGCGACGGTCACCGAAGCCGGGCGCCTTGACGGCAGCGACGTTCAGGGTGCCGCGGAGCTTGTTGACGACGAGGGCAGCAAGTGCCTCGCCTTCGACGTCTTCGGCGATGATGAGCAGGGGCTTGCGGGTCTGCAGCACCTTCTCAAGCAGCTTCATCAGCTCGCGCATGTTCGAGAGCTTCTTCTCGAAGAGCAGGATGTAGGGGTCGTCGAGGACCACTTCCATCCGCTCGGCGTCGGTCACGAAGTAGGGGCTGAGGTAGCCGCGGTCGAACTGCATGCCGTCGACCGTCTCCAGCTCCGTCTCGAGACCCTTGTTCTCTTCGACGGTGATGACGCCTTCCTTGCCGACCCGATCCATCGCTTCTGCGATCATCTTGCCGATCTCGGCGTCGCCATTGGCGGACACGGTGCCGACCTGGGCGATCTCGGTGTTGTCCGCGATGGGGCGCGACAGGCGGTGCAGCTCTGCGACGACGGCGATGACAGCCTTGTCGATGCCGCGCTTGAGCTCCATCGGGTTGTGACCCGCGGTCACAAGCTTGAGGCCGGTGCGGAAGATGCTCTGGGCGAGCAGGGTGGCGGTGGTGGTGCCGTCGCCTGCGGTGTCGGAGGTCTTGGATGCGACCTCTTTGACCATCTGGGCGCCCATGTTTGCGAACTTGTCTTCAAGCTCGACTTCCTTGGCGACGGTCACGCCGTCCTTGGTGACGACGGGTGCGCCCCAGGACTTCTCGATGACCACGTTGCGGCCCTTGGGACCGAGGGTGACCTTGACGGCATTGGCGAGGGTGTCGACACCCAGGAGGACCTTGTTGCGGGCCTCGACGTCGAACAGAATGTCTTTGGCAGCCATGGCGCGGCTCCTTCGTAGATCGGTAAGTGAGGAGAGAGGGGGGTGATCCGCTGGGGATCAGCCCTCGAGAATGCCGAGAATGTCGTCTTCGCGGAGGATGAGGCGCTCCTCACCGTCAAGCTTGATCTCGGTGCCCGCGTACTTGCCGAAGACAACCTTGTCGCCTTCCTTGACGGTCAGTGCGGTGACCTTGCCGTCGTCGCTCACCCGACCACTTCCGACAGCGACCACGGTGCCCTGGACGGGCTTTTCCTTGCTGGCGCTGTCTGGGATGAAGAGGCCGCTCTTCGTCTTGGTGGCTTCTTCGGTCCGCTTGACCAGGACACGATCGAACAATGGGCGAATGGTAGTCATGACTCAACCTCCGAGGGTCCCCACCGATGGGGGAAGAGTGGAAGGAAGGAAGAAAGGAGGACGACCCGTGGTTCGAGAAGCGAGAGCCGAGCGTCCGGCCGCTCCCAAGGGGAGCCGAGTCCAGACGCCAAACCTGCCATCGACTGGGGATCTCCCCTTGCAGAACAGGTGAGACGCGCCGTGAAGCTGCCTCAAATGCCAGGATTTGCACCCCTCAAGAGTGAGCGCATGCCCAGCGGCGGTCGGCTTTGTAGTCACCACCCCAAGCCAGTCAAGGCAACGCTGGAAAAAGGATCGGTTCGGGGGGTGCAGTCGGGCCTTGAGTGGGGGAAAATAGCCGAGTGGGGCGTTCTCACGACGAATCACCGCGGCCTCTGGGCCGGCGCGGAGGGTGTGAGGTCCTGAACCAGTGGAGGTGCCGAGATGACCAGCCTGTGCAGAGATGCGAACCTGTTCGACTTCTTCCATGAGCACGTCGATGAAGCGGTGGCCGCCACCGGGCACGACGTCAGCGAGGAAGGGGTCTTCTACCTCAGCAACCTGTTGGTCCAGCGCAGCCACGACGACACGGCAGAGGCCGCAAACAGCTTGGTGGAGCTGCATCTCGAAGCGGCCCAGACCCAGGATGCCGGCGACCGAGGGCGGGCGGTGTCGACGTGGCGCCGGCTGGGTGATCAAGCGCTGTATGTGAGCGGCTTCTACCCGACCAGCCTTGGCCGAAAGGCCGTGGGCGTCGACTACTACATGGCCATGGGGCGGGCTGCCTACGATCGGCTCGCCCGGATGCTTGGCCCGGTCCGCGGCTCTGACAGTGGGCGCCCGGGTGCCACCGGTCACCGTGGCTTTGACGCGATCTTCGCCGAGCTGGCGGCCACCTTTGAGCAGTGTTCGGATGTGCTGTCAGAGGTGCGGGGTGGCCTGGATCAGCAGCGCTCAGCGATCTCCGATCGGGAGCTGTTGCGCTTGATCGAGGAGTACCAAGCCACCGGCAGCCCCCGCACCCTTCGGCGGCTGCGCAAGCTGGGCTTCATGCTGGAGTCCCCCGCGGACACCCCATGCTGAAGGGCGGTCCAGAGGCCGTCTTGGGGCTTGTCCAGTCTCATCTGCACGCGATCTACCGGACCGAAGCGCCCGACGTGCGGCGGTTCCTGGTGGACGCCGGGCAGCTTTGTGAGCTGCGGGCGGGGGATGCCCGGGGGGCCGACGAGTGGGTGTTGGTGCGACAGAGCGACGACGGCCTCGACATCGCGGTGTGGATCGACGAGGGGCTGCTGGAGGACCTCGCGGGTGCGGCCGATCCGGCGGAAGCCGTGACCGATCACCTTCGGGGCTTCTGTGCCGTGGTGGAGGGGATCAGCCACTTTCTGCTGTTGGTGGAGCGCGCCCGTCGCCAAGAACCGCTGACGCTGCTGGAGCTGGAGACCCAGGCCGAAGTCGACAAGTTCGTCTGCGCCAGCCTGCACCGTCCAGGGCGGGACAGCGAGCTGCACGCGCGCCTCTTCCGCGATGCCCAGCTCTGTGAAGGGCTGGGTCAGGGGGAGCGCATTCGGTATGCCGAAGCTGGCCGGCTGGCGGCGGTATGGTGCCGCTGGCTGGCCTCGCTGCCCCACCTCCAAGCCCGACTGGATGCCCAGCGCCAGTTCTGGCGGACGGCGGGGTCGCGCCGGATGGATCGCCTGCGCCGGATGGCCGCCTGACGGAATCCCCGCGTCTGGGATCACCGCGTCACAATCATGACTCTCGGGCGAACAAGGGGGTGGCTGCCCTTGACGGGCCTGGGGTGAGTCCATAGGGGCGCGGTTCGATAGCAGCGCGTCCTGTGGCGGCTGTCGTCGGCTGTGCTCGTTGTTGGGCCGCCGCGGCGGGTCTGCCACTGAATGTGCTCTTCTCGCCCGATGATCCTGGCGCCAGACCCTGTTGGGTCCCGGACTGCCACCATCGGCGTTCCCCCTCGCGACCGACCCCGGAGGTCCAGTGGCGCGCGTCACCGTAGAGGACTGCCTTGAGCAGCTCCCGAATCGCTTCTCCTTGGTGTTGATCGCCGCCGAGCGCACCAAGCAGCTCATCAAGGGCGCCGAAGCGCTGATCGAAGACGATCGGACCAACAAGGAAGCGGTGCTCGCCCTTCGCGAGATCGCCGCGGGTGTCATCCGCGCCGACATGAGCCAGTTCGACGTCAACGAAGGCCTTCGTGGCTTCGCTGGCCCGATGAGCCGCGAAGATCTGCCGCCGGCTGCCGAGGACGAGCTTCCGCCGGCCGCTGATGACGACTTCGATCTTCCGCCGGCCGCGGATGATGACGAGCTCCCCCCCGAAGCAGACTGAGAGGCACCCCATGGCGCTTAAGCAAGAGAACCTGCATGACGTTCGCATGGTCCGCCGCCACATCGGTCGGGGCAAGATCAAGCGCGCTGATTGGAACAAGCATGTCGAAGACCTGCCCGACATCGGTGAGATGGCCGAAGAGTCCCGCGTGCTCTTTGAGCACGGTGGGGCTGAGCGCGACGGCAATCGCAGCTGACCCTGTCGGCACAGTTTGATGAGAGAGCGACCGCCTTGGCGGTCGTTTCTTTTTGGTGGAGTCCAAGTCTCGGCGGGCCCCGGTGCGCCCCGAGTCGCCAGCGGCTATCCCCCATGTCCTCCGTCCCGTGTTGCCGAGGTGTGGCCCATGTCCAAGTTTTCCGAGTCCCCTTCCGGCCCCCGTGTGGTGCGCGCCGACCGCGGCTCCACCCTGCGCTGCAAGGGCTGGGTCCAAGAAGCGGCCCTCCGGATGCTGATGAACAACCTGGATCCCGAGGTCGCCGAGCGTCCCGACGATCTGGTGGTCTACGGCGGCACCGGCAAGGCCGCGCGCAACTGGGACGCATT
The DNA here is from genome assembly GCA_942491145.1 of Myxococcota bacterium. GTDB lineage: Bacteria > Myxococcota_A > UBA796 > UBA796 > UBA2385 > CAXQUZ01. The sequence goes on from CALOBC010000011.1 coordinate 96,001, forward strand.
CGACGCCATTGTGCGGTCGCTGGAGTCCCTCGAAGACGACGAGACCCTGCTGGTCCAGTCCGGCAAGCCTGTGGGCATCGTGCGCACCCACACCGATGCCCCCCGGGTGCTCATCGCGAACTCCAACCTGGTGGGCAAGTGGGCCAACTGGGAGCACTTTCGGGAGCTGGAGCGCAAGGGGCTGATGATGTACGGCCAGATGACGGCCGGCTCGTGGATCTACATCGGCACCCAGGGCATTCTGCAGGGCACCTACGAGACCTTCGCTGAAGCGGGTCGCCAGCACTTCGGCAGCGATGATCTGACCGGTCGCCTCGTGGTGACGGCGGGCCTCGGCGGCATGGGGGGCGCCCAGCCACTGGCCGCTACGATGAACAACGCGACGTGCTTGGTGTTTGAGGTCGACCGAGACCGCGCCCAGCGTCGCCTCGACACCGACTACCTCGACGAGCTCGCCGACAGCCTCGACGACGGGTTGGCGCGGGTGGCCCGCTACCGCAAGCAGGGCATCGGGCGCTCGGTCGGTGTGGTGTGCAACGCGGTGGAGGGCTTGGAAGAGATGCTGCGGACAGGCCTGATCCCGGACCTGCTGACCGACCAGACGTCTGCCCACGATCCCCTCAATGGCTACTACCCGGCAGGCCTCAGCGTCCAAGCTGCCGACGCCCTGCGCGAGGCCGATCCCGCCGCCTACCGGGTGCGATCGATCGCCACGATGGGCCGCCACGTCGAAGCCATGCTGGCGCTGCAAGACCGCGGTGCCCACACCTTCGACTACGGCAACAACCTCAGGGCAGGGGCCGAAGAAGCCGGCGTGGCCAATGCCTTCGGCTTCCCGGGCTTCGTGCCCGCCTACATCCGCACCCTGTTCTGCGAGGGCATGGGCCCATTTCGCTGGGTGGCGCTGTCCGGCGATCCCAATGACATCTTCGTCACCGATCGGGTCATCCGCGAGCTGTTCCCCGAGAAGGAAGGCTTGGCCCGCTGGTTGCTCCTCGCGGCCGAGAAAGTGCGCTTCCAGGGCTTGCCTTCGCGAATTTGCTGGCTTGGCTATGGCGAGCGCGTCCGGGCCGGGCTGGCCTTCAACGAGCTGGTGCGCACGGGCCAGGTCAAGGGCCCCATCGTCATCGGTCGCGACCACCTCGACTGCGGCAGCGTCGCGTCCCCCAACCGCGAGACCGAGGGCATGCTCGATGGCTCCGACGCCGTGGCGGACTGGCCCATCCTCAACGCGCTCGTCAATGCCGTCAACGGCGCGAGCTGGGTGAGCTTCCACCACGGGGGTGGCGTGGGCATGGGCTACAGCTTGCACGCCGGCCAGGTCATCGTGGCCGACGGCACCGACGAAGCCGCCCGCCGGCTGGAGCGGGTGTTGACCGCCGATCCAGCGATGGGTGTCTTCCGGCATGCCGACGCGGGCTACGAGCGAGCCATCGATGTCGCAAATGAGCGTGGTGTGCGCATTCCCGGCATCAATGAGTGAGCGCCTTGGGGGTCATCGGTCTTCGATGATCTCCAGCACGTAGCGCTTCTTTTGCTTGCCGCCGATCGCATGGACCAACCGGCGAATGGCGTCGGCGTGCACGCCCTTCTTGCCGATGACCTTGCCCACATCGCCCTTGGCGACGCGCAGCTCCAGCACGCATGAGTGGGTGCCTTCGACCTCTCCGCAGACCACCTCTTCGGGGTTGTCGACCAAGGCTTTGACGATCTCCTGCACCAGCTCCCGCACTTCCATCCCCCACCTCCTTCTGCTGTGACGCAATGCGCCGTCCGCTCTCAACCGGGGAACGCTCCTGATGGACGTGAAACAGGAGCGTGGAACATCCTACCACCCCGCCGCCGCTGCGCCCTCCACCCGCCCGATCCGGCAAGGAAATGTGGACTTTCCGTCAGCGGTGGCAACAATCTGGGGGATCTCGCCACTCTGGTCCCTGAATGAACCCAAACCCACGGCGTCATCAAGGCGAACACCGCGTTGGGAATCAACACCCTTTCACCGGTGTTGCAGCGGGGATTCGCTTGCGGGTCCCGCGACGCCGACCACCGGGTCTCGAAACGTCACTGTCCAGAATCCTGGGCACCGTTCATCGCATCCGGGGTCTGGACCCCCACCGGCCCAACCGGCGTCCCCCCAGTCACCATGCCAGCAGGCACCCAGAGAGGAAGACCCCATGACCGCACGCCTCCGCCTCGTCGCCCCCTCGGAAGCCGCCAGCTGGACCGACGCCCAGATCAAGGAGCTCGCGTCCACTGACCTGCGCTCGGCCATGGACATGGTCATCCGCCGTCACCGCGAGCGGCTCTACTACCATGCGCTCGGCATCGTCAAAGACGCGCCAGAAGCCTACGATCTGGTCCAAGAAGTGTTCATCCGTGCCATGCACGAGACCCGCTTCTTCGACGAAGAATTTCGCCAGAAGGCTTGGCTGTACCGGGTGACCAGCAACCTGTGCTTCAACCGGGTCCGCGACCGGAAGCGCCGCGGGGCCATCCTCGACGCGATGCACAAGGTCGATCGGGCCTACCCCGACCAGCTCGAGCGCATCTTCGGCGGCGAGCGCAAGACCGAAGTGCTGGCGGCGGTCGACCAGATGACGCCGAACCACAAAGAGATCCTGCTGCTCCGCTACTACGATGATCTCTCCTACGCCGAGATCGCCGATGTGCTGGGCGTCAAGCTGGGCACGGTCATGTCGCGCCTGTCCCGAGCCCGCGGTCGCCTGCTCGACGTGATGCAGGATCAGACCCACCTGCTCGACTGAGCTTCCCTTCGCCCCGGCTTCGGTCGGGGCGACTTGTGTCGGCGGTTGCGGTTGCCCGAGTCCTTCACGCCTGGACCGGGGAACGAACCGGCGGCATCATGGGTTTGGGGCCCCATTGACGGCGGGCGCGCGCGGCGACAAGAATCTCGCAGGCCGATTAGGCTTGGGGGTGGTGTCCCACGCGGACCGACCGATGAACGTGGAGGGGCCCTTCGCCTCCACACCCTACGGAATCGTGCAGAACCGGACCTGACCCATGGACTGTGGCACTGCGCATGACCTGTTGGTTCCCTGGATGGACGGGGAGCTGGCACCGTCGTGCTCTTCTGACGTTGAACAACATGTCGACGGCTGCGTTCGCTGTGGGCGTGCGCTTGAGCTGCTGGGTCGCCAAGACCGGGCGCTGAAGGTGCTGCGTCCCGAGCTTGCCGAAGCCCAGGATGACGCCTTTTGGGAGCGCATGGACACGGCGCTTGCGCCATCGCTCGATCGCCTCGGTGCGCCTGAAGCGCCCGCTGCCCCGGTGCCCTTCTGGGGGCGGGAGTACCGTGTCAGCCCGGTGGGCCTGATCGCCTACGCGGCGGCCTTGCTGTTGGCCTTGGGCTGGAGCTGGATGCAGCTCTCCGCCACCCGCTCCGCCGAAGCCGAGCTGCGTGTCGCGGATGCGGAGCTGCAGCACACCCGGCGGTTGCTGGCGGAGACCGCTCCGCCCCGTCTTCAGGCCCCGCTGGAGTCCGCTCCCCGCGCCCGGTCGGTGGTCCAAGTGAGCCACCGGGGCCAGCTCTGATCCCCAAGGATCTCCCATGAGCTTGCTTGCGCCCTTGCTGTCGGGCTTGCTGGCCGTCCTCTCACCGGCGCTGGCCTCCGCCGATCCCATCGGTGCGGCGCTGGCCGTGGCGGACCAAGTCGCCGGCAGCGATCCTCACCTGTTGCGGCGGGCTGCGGTGGAAGGCATCGCCCAAGAGCTCGATGCCTTGACGGGAGTGCCGTGTCACGAGGTGTTCTCGGAGGTCGAGTGGGCCCAGCGTGAGGCCTGGCGGCACGGTGCGCGCCAGGGGGTCGCCGTCGAGTACGGACTGGTCCATGGGCGCGGCATCATCGTCACCGATGTCTACCCCGATGGCCCGGCCGATCGCGCCGGCTTGATGCGAGGGGACCTCATCGTTGGGGTCGACCGCCAGCCGCTCACGGGGCTGGACGCCGAGGCCATCCACCGAACGGTCCAAGGGGCCCAGCACGCCCAAGTTGTGCTGGATGTTCGACGCGCGGGCGAGCTCCACACCATTCACGTCGACCGCGGCGAGTGGCACTCGGGCCTCGTGCGGCTGTTTCCCGTCACCGATGGGGTGGTGCTGCGCATTCCCTTCTTCGGTGATGGGTCTGCAAAGGCGCTGGAGAAGGCCCTGCTCGCGCTGCCGCCCGACTCAGGGCTGGTGATTGACCTGCGCAACAACCAAGGGGGCATGCTCCAAGAGGCCGTCGACGCTGCCGACCTGTTCCTGGCAAAGGGCGAAGTCATCGTCCATGTGGATGGTGCGGGCGGCACGGTCACGCCGATGGTGGCGCGGACGACTCCCGTGTGGCCGGGGCGGGCGGTCATCATCGTCAACCAAGCCACGGCGGCCGAAGCCGAGGCGTTCACCGCGGCCTTGCGAAGTCGTGAGAACACCTCTGTGGTGGGCACATGGAGCGCAGGTCGGGCGGACCTGCCCGAGGGCCGCAAGCTGGGCGAAGACTTGGTCCTGCAAGTCATTGGCCAGACGATGCGGGATCCGCTGGGTCGGAGCTGGGCTGGCACGGGGCTTCAGCCGGATGTGCTCAGCACCCCCATCGATCTGGTGTTGCCGGCCGGCCCCGGCCTGCTTCCGCCGGATCTGCAGCGTGAAGCTGCATTGCAAGTGATTCGCTCCCACTGAGCCGGGTTTGGGGTGCCGTCGGTCCTGCACGCGGCCCGTTGCACGGCCTTCGATGAACGGGGGGGGATGGGCCAAACCAGGGCTTGATTCTTGGGTCAGGCTTGGCCTACGCTGGAAGTGGACTCGTCTATCGATTCGTCCCCACTCCCACAGGGTGCCCACTGCAACCGTCCGCCCATCGCCTTGGCACCGACTGCGCCGACATTCTCCGGCAGTACCTCACCCGTGGGGTCACCGGTCGAGTGGGGCGCATTCCCCGTGGTCAGGCCCCGGCCGCGAGCCTCCAGATCTACGTCATGCAAGGCGAGATCTTGGCCGCCCATGGCCCCGATGACGGCATCTGGATCGTGCGCCGGCTCGTCAACGGCGGTGCTCTCACGGAGCGTCAAGGCATCGCCTATACCCGCGCCCTGGAACGGGGCGAGCCCTTCGAAGACCTGCTGTTGTCGCACATTCCCGGCAGGGTCCTGTCCGCGATGCTCGAGGGTCGCTTTCGCCAGAACTTGCTCGACTTCGTCACCGGCACCAGCGACGTGCGCTTCGAGCCGATGGACACCATCTTTGTCGCGAACCTGCAGCACTCCCACGACTCGCTGGCGTTGCTCCGGGCCATCGTCGAGCGCCGTGCCCGCATCGCACCGCTCGCCGGACGCCGCCTACCGCTGACCTTGCGGCCGGGCCCCTCTATGCCTGCCACCCAAGCTGAAGCGCGGTTGTTGGATGCGTGTGACCCCGCGAGCAGCCTGCAGCGACTCCTGACGTTCAGCCCCTACGAGCCCGGCGACACCCTCGATGCGGTCATCAACATGCTCCGCTCGGGCACTGTGGTGTCGGACGAGGGGGTCAGAATTGATCGCCCCATTCTCCCCCGCCGCACGAACATGCCGGGTCCAGGCAGCCTGCCGGACGCTCGCTTCGCGGTGGAAGATCTGTTCGACGCCTTGCCGCCGCCGCTGCCGCCGGGCATTCCGGCTGGTGGCATTCCGGCGACCTGGGGACGGCTGCTCCTGGAGACCGCGGGCACCAGCGACACCGACGACTTTGGTGACGTGCCGGAGGAGCTGGCGCGGCGTTGGTCCGGCGACAGCGTCGTGGTCCCCATGCCCACCCCCGAGGTCGGCGGCGACGATGGCTTGGCGGCTATTCCCAGCCTCCAGCCCAGCGACCTTGAAGATCTGCGCTCCATCCACAGCCTGCGGCCCGAAGAGCCCGATCAAGACGATGTTCAGGACGATGTTCAGCGGGCGGCACCCGCGCCGGACGTGCCCACCCCCGTATCAGCCGAGCTCACCCCATCCGGCATCTTCGGGACGGGTCCGGACGGCTTCGACAGCGAGCTGCCTGAGCTGGACCCCATTGATCTGGATCCCGTCTCGCTGATGCCCGTGCCACCGCTGGATGCCGCGGCCGACCCGGTTGGGGTGGCAGCGGACGACGACGAGCTGCTCGGGATGCCGGCCGAGGTCGACGACGAGCTGCTCGGGATGCCGGCCGAGGACGACGACGACGAGCTGATCGGGATACCGGCCGAGCACGACGATGACGAGCTGCTCGGGATGCCCGCCGAGGACGACGACGATGGGCTGCTGGGAATGCCCGCCGAGGACGACGACGACGGCGACGCCCCGGGCTTGCATGTGCTGAGCTTCGGCGGCGCCGACACCGCGGCCCCTGAAGCAGACCTCTTCTCCATTGACTCCAGTCTGCATGGGGCCACCGAGCTTCGGTTTGAGGAGGTCCCGAGCGAAGCGCCGTCCGAAGCGAGTGGCGGGGCCGACAACAATGGCCAGGCGCTCATTGAGGCGGCACGGCGCTACCTCCAGGAAGCCCAGGAAGCCCGTGGCAAGCGCGTGCGGGATGGAGCCGACACCGACGCGCCTGCGGTGGACGCCGAGCTCGAGCTGCAGTTCTCCGAGACCACCCTCGATCCCCAGATCAGCGAGGTTCCCCTCGACGATGATGTGGTTGTGCGGCCGCCCGGCTACAGCTTCGACTTCGATGTCGAAGAGGGTGAGCTTGCCGTCTTTGCCGACAACGACGATGTTCGCGGCGATGGACAGGGCCTGTTCACCCTCGAACGTCGGCTGCTGGATGTGGTGGATCTCAGCCCCGAGACCCTCAGCGCACTCAGCGCCAGCCCGCCGCCGGTCCACGAGCGGGAGCCGATGTCCTTCGACGAGGATGACTCGCTCCTCGAGATGGGCGAAGCCAGCGAGGAAGAGGAGGAGGAAGCATCGGCGGTCGCCCTCAGCTTTGGTGCCCCTGTGGTCTCCGACGACCAAGCGCTGCATCGGGCAAGCGTTGCGGTGGATGTGTTGGGGCGCCTCTCCGACCGTCTCGATGCTGCATTGCGCCCCGGGGCCGGCCAGATCGCTGTCCAGCTCTTGCTCGAAGCCGCCCCCAACCAGTACGGGTCGTTGCTCCACCCGCTGACCGCCGGTCGCACGGGTCGGTTTTCCCCCTCAGCTCTCGTCGCCAACCTCAGTGAGCGCCCGGTTCACGAGCGCCGCCTCTTGCTGGACCGGTGCCTCACCGACCTCATCGAGCGTGCCTTGTGTACGGCGGTGGAAGAGCTGCCCGAGGCCGCGGTGGACGAACTGCTGGAAGAGATTGTCGGCTACCAGCAGCGCCTGCGGGGCTGACCGGCGTCCCCTTCGGCAGCGGGCTAATCCGGGGGCGCGCCCTCACTTGGACCATGCCTGTGCCTCGCCTCGTCTTCGCTTTGCTCCCCGTCCTGCTGGCTTGTGTCGGCTGTGGGGTGGCCGAAGCCGAGCCCGCCGCAGACGACGACCCCGCGATCGATGCCCCGGTCGCGGGACCCTTCGACGAAGGGGCGGTGCCGGCCGAGCTGGCCGACGCGGCCCTCAAGGTGCGCGACCAGCCCATTGGCGTGCGCATGGCGGTCATTTCCGAGCTGTTGATGGGCACGCCCTACCTGATCGACGCTGCCGGGGAGGGGGTCGCGCCCGACCTGGATCCCCCCGCCCGCTACGATGTCTTTGACTGCCTCACGTTTGTCGAAGAGATCCTCGCGCTGGCCATTCCCGCCGATCCACGAAACGCACCGATGGTCCGCAACAGCTTGCGCTGGGGTCAAGATCGGGAACGAACCTACGAGAACCGCCACCACTTCATGCTTCAGGAGTGGGTCCCCCGCGCCATCGAGAACGGCTGGCTCAAGGACATCACCCACACCCTCGGTGAGACCCACCGCGTGACCAAGACAGTCACGGCCCGCACGTGGTCCAACTGGAAGAAGCGTGCCCTGTTTGAGCTCCCCGACGCCCGGTTGCCCACCGGGGACTTCGAGCTCCAGGTCATGTCGCTCGGTGAAGCCCGGCTCATCGCCGACCAGATTCCTGATGGCGCGCTGATCCTGACCGTGCGCAACAACAAGGGCTACATCCCGATTGTGGTCAGCCACCTCGGCTTCAAGGTGCCCTCGGCCACCCCCGACGAGCCCCTGTTCCGCCATGCCACGAAGATGGGCAAGACGCCGCGCGTGCGCAACGACCGCCTCAAGTACTACTTGGAGCACGTCCGCTGGTACCACTGGTGGCCGGTGGACGGCGTCACCATCTTGATGCCGCAGGAGGCCGGCCCACGGGTGGCTCGGGCGGTGGCGCGTCCGTCCTCGACCGCTCTGGTGCGCCGCGCCGCGCCCTGAACCGCTCGATCAGCGGTATCTGGGCACTGGCTTGCCATTGCCCCCCATGATCAGCACGTGGGTGCCCCGGTAGTGCCCGCGGGCCGTCGCCGCTTGGGCCAACACAAGCTCCGTCAGCCGGTCCAGTCCAAAGTAGGTGTACCGGTTGACCAGTCCGTCCGGGAAGTCGCCGCCCAGTGACATGGCCGTGTGGTAGGCGAAGAGGGTGCGCCCATCGGGCAAGTCGACAAACAACCACGCGCCGTAGTTGAGGGGCAGGTACACCGCTTCGTTGAAGACCTCGACGTCCAACCCCTTCACGGCACCGCTCGCGACAATGGGGGCCATCGTAGCCTTCCCGTCATCCTCCAGCCGCCAGTGCCGCGACCAGACTCGGCCCTCGGTGGCTTGTTCCACGGGCTGGTTGATGGTGGTGTGGATCAAGAAGTGCCGGTCAGACAGCGGGCGAGGCAGGTCGACGAAGCCGTACCAACGGAACATCTGGCCGGGCCTCAGCGGCAGATCGTGGGTGATCAGCTCGGCCTGTTCGCCCGAGTGTTCACCATCGGCAGACCCCAGCCACAGCTCTTCTTTGCTGAGCGGCGAGACCACCATGGCGAGGGCCCCCACCGGTCCCCCAACGTCGTTGGGAATGCGCATCTTCAGGATTTTCCCGGCAAGCAAGGTCTTGCACTGGGATTCCGATGGGAGGGGGATGGCGAACGGTGCGTGCGCTCGGTACTCCGTGAGCGCATCCACGAGGTTCCCGCAGCTCAACGTCCCATCGGGCGCAGCACTGGCCATGGACGACAGGTGCAGCATCATCATCGGCAGTGCGGACATTGTGGAACCTTCAGCGGGAGGGAGCGCGGCGCCTTGGGCCATTTACGGTCGGGCCACGGCCCTGGAACACCTACTTCTGCAGAATCGCGCGTATCTTGGCTTTGACCGCATCCGACGTCCAGACTGGCACAACTTCTTCGGCAAAGCTGGCTTGTTCTTCAGTCGACACGTCGGTGACCCCTGCTTGGAGGGCGTGCTTCGCGGCGGCATAGGCCTCACGAGGATGGGCTGCCAGTGCGTGAAGTCGTGCCGTTCCTTCGGCCAACGGGTCGGCCGCCAGCGCGTCGACCAAGCCTAGCCGGCACGCGGACTCGGGCAAGTGCAGCCCAGCCCCCAAGATGACCTCGGTGTGGTGGCGGCGGGGAAGCTTGGAGGTCAGCATGCGCAGCACCCGCGGGGGAAAGCGAAGTCCGATGGCCACTTCGTTCAGGCCGACTCGACCGCGGCCGGCTTCCCGTCCCACCACCACGTCACATGCCCGCGCCAGCACCGCGCCCCCCGCAATGGCATGGCCGTCGACCACGGCCACCGTCGGTGCGGGGTGCACGTACAGCCCCGTCACCACGGCATCGAGCAGCTCCAGAAACGCGTGCATCTGGGGCTCGTCCATCGCGACTACTTCTTTGAGGTTCAGCCCCGCCGAGAAGGCGGGTGCAGCCCCCGTGAGCAGGATGGGACGGTCCCCTGCCGCCGCGATCTGGTCCCGGAGTCCAGCGAGCAGCTCGGTGCCGAGGGCGTTGAGGCCCTTGCCCTGAATGACGATGTTTGCGAAGTCGACGGACGAAGCGGTGCTCACGGGACCCTCCCACTGGTGGCGGTCCATTCACCCGCTCAGCCCAGGATCGCCACCACGCTGCCCGTCAGCAAGGTCGCCAGCGCCCCCGCCACCAACGCCTTTGCGCTCAACGCCGCCAGCTCGGTCCGCCGGTTCGGCATCACGCCGCCCAGGCCGCCCACCACGATGCCCAGCGAGCCCAGGTTCGCGAACCCACACAAGGCCGCCAGCATCACCTTGCGGCTGTGGGGGGACAGCGCCTCGCCCCCTGCCCCAGCGAGGTCCAGGTAGGCCACAAACTCGTTGAGCACGGTCTTGGTGCCCATCAGCGCGCCCGCGGCGCCCGCCTCGCTCCAGGGCACCCCGGCGAGCCAGACCAGCGGGACGAAGGCCCAACCCACCATCGCTTGCAAGGTCAGGGGGGCATCGGCGGGCAACACGCCCAGCGCTTGGTTCACGAGATGCACCATCGCGAACAACACTACGATGGTCGCCGCGATGTTGATGACCATGGTGGTGCCCTCCTGGGTGCCCCGCATCAAGGCTTCGATGGCGTTGTGGTCGGGCTTGCCGGGGTCGGGCACCGCGCTTTTTCCGGTCCCACCGGGTTCCATGGCGTGGGCAATGGTCAGTGCCGCGGGCACACTGAGCACACTCGCGACCACAATCTGGGACAATGCGCCAGGAATGGCGGGCTCGACAATGCTCGCGTACAGCACCATCACGGTCCCGGCCACCGTCGCCATGCCGCACGTGAGCAATGCAAACAGCTCGCTTCGGTCCATCTTGTTGAGCCAAGGCTTGATCAGCACTGGCCCCTCAATGATGCCAAAGAAGATGCTCGCCGCCGCCCCAAAGGCCAGCGCGCCGCTCGTGCGGAACACCGCTTGCACCGCCCGAGCCAGCCCCCTGACCATCCACGGGATCGGGCCCAGGTGGTACAGCAACGCCGACAGTGCGCTGGTCACCAGCACCAGCGGCAACACCCGGAACGCCACGATGAAGGCCCCGCCAGGGCTGCGCTCCTCGAAGGGCAGCTCGCCGCCGGCCAAGTACCCAAACATGAACTGGGCGCCTTCGCTGGTGGCCCCCTCCAGCACCAGCACGGCGCGGTTGAGGGCCAACAACAGATCGGAGACGCCCGGGAGCTGGAGCGCCAAGGCCAACCCAAGCTGGGCCACGATGCCCAACACAAGGCGCTTGGGTTGCACGGCCCCTCGGTCCCGGCTCATCGCCCACGCCAACATGGGAAAGGCGACAAGGCCCAGGAGGGCTTGGGGAGCGAGCATGACAGCGCCTCGTCCGGGACTCTCGGGTTCACCCCGACCGACCCTTGTGTTGCGAGCCCGCCGCGCCCCCTCTGATCCCGACCGGGCTCAGCTCAGGACTTGAAGTGCAGCGTGCCCTTCACAAGCACCTCGTCCCGAATCAGGTCCTCAGGCTTGCCTGGGTAGACGATGCCGAAGTCCTTGCGAAGCAACGTGAATTCTGCCGACACCTTCGCATCGGTCCCCGTCACTTCCACCGTCGCCGGGAACTTGAGCTCCTTCTTCACGCCGTGCAGGTCGAGGGTGCCCGTCGCGGTGCCGTCGACCACACTGGTCAGCGTGAAGGTGGCGGAAGGATGGGTGGCCACGTCGAAGAAGTCGGCGCTCTTGAGGTGCTTTTCCAGCTTGGGATGGTCTGCGAACAGCGACTCCAGCGTGATCGTGACGGTGGCCCCGGTCAGCTGGCCATCGGCGACGGTGGCGTGGCCGGACAAGGTCTTGAAGCCGCCTTTGTGGTCGTTGGTGACCTTGGCGCCCACCCAGTCAATCTGGGAGTCTGCAGCGAGGCCCCAGGCACCGGCCGGCACGGCAGCTTTGGTGGCGCCCTGGACCGGAGCGGCCGGGGGCGGCGGCGGGGGACCGGGCTTCGCGGCCTTGGCTGCGGTCTTGTCGGCGGGCTTGGCCTCGGACACGGCTGCGGCCGGCTTGTTGTCGATCTCGCTGGTGCATCCGACGAGGGTGGCCGTGAGTGCGAGCGAAGCGAAGAGGTGCGTGAGGCGCATAGGGGCTCCTGAGCAAGTGGGGTTGGCCGGCTGATGTAGCCCGAATCCAAGGCGGGTGTGATACGGCCGATTGGCCATTCCTCGGGGCGCTCGTGCCCACAGGTTGGTTCAGAGTCATCACAAGCACGCCACTCTCAGTGTTCGCCCTCGTGGGCGCTGGGCCCGCGCGACAGGAGTGCAACCATGGCCAGCCCCGCTGAGCTTCGCGCCGCTGCCCGCACATTCGCGCTGAGCTTGCCCGAAGCGTGGGAGGACTTTCCCTGGGGCGAGTCGACCATCAAGGTGCGCAAAAAGGTCTTTGTGTTTCTCGGGAATGACGCTCCAGAGGGTGTTCCCGACGATGTTTTGCGCGTCTCGGCGAAGCTGCCCCAGTCCATGACCGACGTGCTGGCACTGCCGTTTGCGACCCCGACTGGCTACGGCCTCGGCAAGCACGGCTGGGTGAGCCTCCGCATCGAAGCCGGCGTCACCGTGGCCTTGGAAGACCTGCTCGGTTGGATTGAGGAGAGCTACCGTGCGGTGGCCCCCAAGACCTTGGTGAAGGCGCTCCATGCTTCGCGCTGAAGTCGCGGTGTCGCCGGGGCTGGTGCTCGCCAACCGCCGCCCACTGGTCTTTGTCGCCGGTGTCAATGTGTTGGAGGAGGGCGAGACGTGCCTGGAGGTCGCGGCCGTGTTGAAGGCCTGCGCGACGCGGCTCGGGGTGGGCCTCGTCTTCAAGGCGTCCTTCGACAAGGCCAACCGCAGCAGCGCCCAGAGCTGGCGGGGGCCGGGCATGATCGCCGGGCTGGCCATGCTGCGCCGGGTCGGCGACGAGACGGGTCTGCCCCTCATGACCGACATCCACACCGCTGCGCAGGCCGCCCCGGTGGCTGAGGTGGTCGATGTCCTGCAGATTCCTGCCTTCCTGTGCCGCCAGACCGACCTGCTCGACGCCGCGATCCAGACCGGCCGGCCGCTGCACATCAAGAAGATGCAGATGATGAGCCCCCGCGATGCGCTGCAAGTTGTGGCCAAGTGCGCGGACCTGGGCGCACAACAGGTGATCCTGTGTGAGCGGGGCACCAGCTTCGGCTACCAGAACCTCGTGGTGGACCCCCTTGGTGTGGCGGAGCTGGCGGCAGGACCGGTGCCGCTGTGCGTGGATGTGACCCACGCCGTGCAGCTCCCGGGTGCGCTGGACGGACGAGCGGGGGGACGGCGGGACCTCGTGCTGCCCCTGGCGCTCAGCATGGCGGCCCTCGGTGTGGCGGCCGTGTTCTTTGAGTGCCACCCCAACCCAGACCTCGCCCGCTGCGACGGACCCTCCGCCCTCGATCTGCCCGGCGCCGTGCGGCTGATGGAGCGTGTGGTCGCCGTCGATCGGCTGGTGAAGGCCCTGTAGGCTTCCCGATCGGGGCTCAGCTCAGGCTGCGAAACCACTCCACAAAAGGGGTCAGGCGCTGGGCCGTGCGCACCGGATCCATGACCTCTGATGGCGGAACATGGACGAAGGCGCCCTGCGTCAGCCGACCCTCGGCCCGGGCCCGCAAGGCGAGGTGCAGTGCCCGGTTGCACAAGTACGTGCCCGCGTGGTGGCTGATCTGGAGCTCAAGCTGACCCTCGGCGGCAGCAGCGACCGCGGCGGCGGGATCAAAGCCGACCTCTTCAGCGAGGGGCCCGCTGTCGCTCAGGGATGCCCGGGGCATCGGGTGCCCATCATTGTCGGGAACCGTGGAGTACGCGATGTTCAGCGCGATGGTCTCGAGCTTGAGGGCCGTCGTGCCGCTGGAGAGACCGAAGCCCAGCCAGTGGGTGTGGCCGACCAGCGCCGCCGCCAGCGCCTCGGAAGTGTGGGCCCACGTGACCGGCAGAATGGTGACCGTGTCGGCCAGCGGCGCCAGCGCACGGGCGAGGCTCTCGCTGGGGTTGTCGTGGCCCAGCACCCCATCGCGACCCGGAAACGGCACGAAACCGGTGATGAGCAGGCGGGAGGGGGCGACGGGACTCATGGGGGGCTTCCTGCGAGACACTGCACCGCGGCCGGGCACGCTGCGGTCGGTGGGATGGGGGAGCGGCAGTGCACTGTGTGGGCTTGAGGGAGACTGGGCCAGCCGCGGCCGGGGGGTTCGGTCGCCAGACCGCTGCAGGTCGGCGAGCCATCATTGATCATCCAGATCGACACCCGATCAGTACCCCAGTGGTCGAGGCGGGGTTCACCTGAGCGCACCTTCGGGACTGCCCACTGGCTTGCCGAAGCGGACCCGGCAACGGTGGTGTCCGGTCTGTGTGCTCCCACGGTGCCCCAAAGTGCGGTCGGGGCAGGTTAGCCGAGGTCGAATGATCGATCCCCACCAGCAGGCGTGCCTGATGCGCGAAGTCTCCGAGGCACGGAGCAAGAGCGCCTTCACCCGCCTGTTTCAGTGGTATGCCCCGCGCATCTTCGTGTGGTTGCGCCAGCGGGGGGCCTCGGTCATCCAAGCCGAGGAGCTCGCCCAGGACGTCATGCTGGACGTCTGGCGCCAAGCATCCCGGTACGATCCCGATCGGGCGTCCGTCGCCGCTTGGGTGTTCACCATCGCCCGAAACAAGCACGTGGACCGCATTCGCAGGGAGCGGCGTCCCAAGCCGGAGCACGACAGTCTCCTGGTGCCGGCCCCGTCCCCAGATCCAGGGGAGGCCACGGGTGTGGCCCAACGCCGCGGACGGGTGCACGCCGCCCTGCAGCAGCTGCCCGATGCACAAGCGGCGGTGATCCGTTCCACGTTCCTGGACGAAGAGACCCAGCAAAGGGCCGCCCATCTCCACGGTGTGCCCCTGGGCACCATCAAGTCGCGCACGCGCCTGGCCTTCGGGCGACTCCGTGAGCTGCTGTCCGCCGATGGCCCAGACGACTAGTCCACACGTGTAGCTCAAGCGTGGCGAGGGCAAGCCCCCCGCACCGCGCCCAACGGGCACTCCCCCACGGCATCGTGACCATGCATCCTTCCCACCATCCCCCCCTCGACCTCCTGGCCGCCCACACAGCGGGCTGGCTGGCTGAAGACCAGTCTTTGCTGGTGGCCAGTCACCTGGAGCTGTGTCCGGCGTGCCGGTCCGAAGCGGCCGCGCTGGAAGAGCTGGGGGGTGAGCTGTTGGAAGGTGCCGTGGACGATGCCCCGCCCTCGGCCAGTCTTCTGGACGCGGTGCTCGGTCGTCTCGACGAGCCGGTCCCGCCCTCCGCCCCGCCACCTGCGCTGCCTGCATTCCTGGCGGACCTGCCCATTCCCACGGTGCTGCATCGCTACCTCGCGGACGTGCGGCGCTGGAGCCTGCTGCTGCCGGGCATTCAGGAGATCGCGCTGCCGGTCGAGGGCGCCCGCCTTCGGTGCAGCCTGCTTCGGTTCAAGCCGGGGGTGCTGCTGCCCCGCCATGGCCACGGCGGACGGGAGCTGAGCCTGGTCCTCCAGGGCGGCTTCGACGACCAGAGCGCCGCGGGGGACCGGGTCTTCCTGCCGGGTGATCTGTCTTGCCAAGACCCCGAAGATGACCACGAGGTGCGGATCCACGAGGAAGGCTGCTTGGTGGTCTTCGCCCGAGAGGGCCGACTCCTGCCCCGATCCTTGCTCGCAAGCGTGGGCATCTTCCTGGGGCAGCTATAGGGGGCACGGCCAGATTTTGGAGGGTCCATGACCGCCGACGCGCCCTTTCTGCACACCTATGGTCGCTATCCGCTCACCCTGGTTCGAGGGGAGGGTCGACGGGTCCAAGATGCCGATGGTCGCTGGTTCTTGGACGCCATCTGTGGCATCTCGGTCACCTCGCTGGGCCACGGCCATCCCCGGGTCTTGGCGGCGGTGCGGGCCCAAGTGGATGCCCTGTGGCACACCTCGAACCTCTACCATGTGCCGGTCCAGACCCAGTTCGCAACCACCTTGTGTCGCCTGATGGGGGGGCACGGGCTGTTTCTGTGCAACTCGGGCACCGAGGCGAACGAGGCCGCCGTCAAGCTGGTCCGCAAACACCACTGGCGCACCGAGGGCCAGCCGGATGTGGTGGCCCGCAGCGAGATCTTGGTTCTTGAGAATGCCTTTCATGGGCGCTCTCTGATGTCTCTCGCGATGACCCCCCGCGCGGCGTACCAGCAAGGCTTCGGGCCGCTGCCGGGCGGGGTTCAGGTCGCGACCGTCGACACCATCGCGTCCCGGGTGGGCCCCCAGACCGCCGCCGTCTTCGTCGAGCCGGTGCAGGGCGAGGGCGGCTGTCGACCGGTGCCCGAGGCCACCCTTCTTGCACTGCGGGCGGCGTGTGATCGCCACGGTGCGCTGCTGGTCTACGACGAGATCCAGTGTGGGCTCGGCCGCACCGGTGTGCTCCAGCACAGCCCCCGCCCCGACCTCATCACGCTCGCGAAGACCCTGGGCGGCGGCTTTCCCCTGGGTGCGCTGCTTGTGGTGAACCCGGCGCTGTTGGGCGCACTGGGGCCCGGCGACCACGGCACCACATTCGGCGGCAACCCTGTCGCGTGCGCCGCGGGTCTGGCCACCCTCGATGCGATCGAACAGGATGGCTTGGCCGATCGCTGCGCCACTCTCGGGGCTCGGCTGCGCAGTCGGCTCGAAGCGGCCGGCGCCACTGTCCGGGGGCGGGGCCTCATGCTCGGTGTGGTCACCGGCGGCCCTCCCGGGGATGTGATCGCCCGGATGCGCGAAGAACACAGTGTTCTTGCGTGTGCGGCCGGCGGCGATGCCGTGCGGTTGTTGCCGGCCTTCACCAGCACCGAGGCCGAGATCGATGCGATCGCCGACGCCGTGTTGGCCAGCATCGCGACCGAGGCATCTGCCTCCTGAGCTTGGGCCCAGCGCGGGATCTCCCCAAGGATCCCGCTGTGGATGTCGGGCACCGTGGGCTTGCCGATGAGCCTCGATGCGTTAGCCGGCCGGGTCCGCTCCCCCGCCATTGCGGGGCGCCGCTTGTCCAGGATTGGCTGGATGAGCCAGGGCCCACGAGTCCGACCCTCGGGTTGATGCGCTCGATGATGGCCCTGCACGGTCGACCACGAGAAACAGGATTCCACCATGTCCCGTCCCCGGCGCCGCAGCCCAGTGGGTGACAGCAAGTCCACCCCCCTGGACTACAAAGACCCCCGCTCCCTCAGCCGCTTCATCACCGAGCGCGGCAAGGTGCTCCCCCGTCGTCAGACTGGCCTGAGCGCCAAGCAGCAGCGTGCGTTGACCCGCGAGATCAAGCGGGCCCGCGAGCTGGCTCTGCTGCCCTACGTCAAGTAGGCATCGGTCCGGGTCTGCCCGGTCTGCCCTCACGCCCCGTGGCTTCGGTCCGGGGCGTGCTGCATTCTTGGGGTGCCCGTTTCTTGGCGCCGCGGTGTGGCCATCGTGCCCGAGGGTCAGAGCCCCCAGCCCAACAACAGTGCGAGGGTGGTGCCCACGAAGCCGATGCCGAACAGCAAGAGGTCGGCGGCGGTCCCTGCGTGCTGCCGATCTTGGCCCGTCGCTTCCACGGGTATGGCCGCCCACACCTCGACTTCGCCGCGCAGATAGTGCGCCGTGCGGTTGTTCAGAATGCCCACGATGAGGCCATTCTTGACAAGGAATGGCTGGGCGCCGAGGGGGGCGCCGGGCAGGGCCTTGCCCCAAGAAGCCGCTGTCTCAAGGCGCTCCAGCCGATCCGCAGCCCAGGCGTCGGCGACTTGCACATGATCCACGCGGGGCACCCACACGAGCAGCTCTTGGGCCCCCAGCATCTTGGCCGCCACCCGCAGATCCTTGGGCGAGACCAGCGCGGCACTCACACCGGGGCCGGTGGCAAGCAGGGCGACCTGGCGGCCCTCGTCGAGCTGAGGCGTCCACACCAGCTGGGGCAAGCGCTGCTCCCGCCATCCCCCGGTGAGCCGCGGTCCATGGAAGCGCACCCGCACGCCCCCGAGGTCCTCGGGTCCGTGCGCCACCAGGGGCTTGGTGTCCGGTCCGGTGTCGGTGGCTGGCACCAGTTCTGGGGCGTCGCGCACGTCGACCTCCGCCGTCGGGGTATCCTCGCGCCTCACTCCCGTGCAGGAGCCTCGCTTGCTTCCGTCCACCCCATTGCCTGAGGATCAGCCATCGGCGTCGGTCCTGGTGCTCTGTACTGGTGGGACCATCGGCATGATCCGGGGCCCCGCGGGCTGGACACCGGCCCCTGGGCTGCTCGCCGAGATCTTGCGCCGTCACCCCGCACTGCAAGACCCCGATGGCCCGCCGGGCTGCACCCCTGTGCTGGGGGGAGAGCGCCGGGTGTGCTGGACAGTGCGCGAGTATGACGTGCTGCTCGACTCTTCCAATATGGACACCAAGGACTGGGTGCGCATCGCGGACGATGTGGTCCGGGAGCACGAGCGCTACGACGGCATCGTGATCCTCCATGGCACCGACACCATGGCCTTCACGGCGTCGGCTCTGTCGTTCATGCTGGCGGAGCTGTCCCGGCCGGTCATCCTCACGGGCGCCCAGATCCCGTCCACCGAAGCGCGCAGTGACGCGGTCGACAACCTGTTGGGCGCAATGATCTTCGCGGGTGTGCACCCGGTGCCCGAGGTGTGTGTCTACTTCGACAACACGCTGTTTCGGGGCAACCGCGTGCGCAAGGTCGACGCCGACGGCCTGCACGCCTTCTCGTCGGCCAACCTCCCCCCGCTGGCCACCATGGGTGTCGAAGCGGACGTGAACTGGCACCTGGTCCGGCCGGTGTCCGGCAATGCGCTCAAGGTGCGCCCGATCACGTGCTCCGATGTGGCCGTGCTGCGGCTGTTTCCCGGGATCTCGGCCCGGGTGGTCCGCAACGTGCTGGCGGCCCCGCTGCGGGGGGCGATCGTCGAGACTTTCGGCTCGGGAAATGCCCCCGACAACCGCCCGGACTTGCTCGATGCGTTTCGAGAGGCCAGTGAGCGCGGCGTGGTGTTGGTGAACTGCACCCAGTGTGCGCGAGGGACCGTGCGCCCCGACTATGCTGCGGGGCGGGCCCTTCTTGACGCCGGCGTGGTGCCCGGGCTCGACATGACCGCCGAAGCGGCGCTGACGAAGCTGGCGTACTTGTTGTCCCAACCGGAGCTGCTGCCCGGGGCGGTGCGCTCCTTGATGGTCACGGACCTTCGCGGCGAGCTGTCCTCCCCCAATCGGCCCCTTGCGGCGTCGTTTCGGGAGCGGGAGCTGGTGCGCTCGGTCCACCGTGTGTTGGGTGGGGCCTTGCCAGAAGCCGCGGGCGCAATCTATCCGGTGTTGTTGTGTGGTGCGGCCGCCTCCGGGGACCTCGTGGCCCTCAACCGAATGGCGCGGGACGGGATTGACCTCAGGATGACCGACTATGACGGGCGCACGGCCCTGCATCTGGCTGCGGCGGAGGGGCGCCGGGCCACCGTCGCGTGGCTGTTGGAGCAAGGTCTGTCCGCCGATGCCGAAGACCGCTGGGGACGCTCCCCGCGGGCCGAGGCCGAGCTGGCCGGTCACCACGATGTGATGGTCCTACTGGACGCCTTTCCCGGTCTCACCGCCCGGCAGTGAGCCGCCGACAGGTTACCGTCTGCGGCCCTCGGGCTTCCGCACCGGTCCCGACCTGCCTCTTCTTGTTCTGTTCAGGGGAACCATTATGTACCACGACTTCTTGATCCTCGGAGGAGCCGGTCTGGTCGGGCTTCAGGTCTGCCGTCACATCGTCCAGAAGCTCGACCCGCGGCGGATCGTGGTGGCGTCGCTGTATCAACGAGAGGCGGAAGAAGCCTGCTCCATCCTCGAAGATGAGTACGGCGACCGGATCGCCTTTGTCCCGGCCTGGGGCAACCTGTTTGTGCCGACTGAGTTTGCCGGTGTGGGGCGCAAAGACCTGCTCGGCGACATGGCGTCCCGGCGGCTGCTGCTGGCGGCACTGTACGACGAGTTCGACGACGCATATCGCCACAACCACCTGGTCCAGCTCATTCGCCAGCACCGTCCCGAAGTGATTGTGGACTGTGTGAACACGGCGACGGGGCTGTCCTACCAGGATGTCTTCGACGGCAGCGCAAAGGTGCGCTCGTGGCTCAAGGACGATGGGGTGGGCTTTGACGACGCCGGCACCGAGGACCTCGAGGCGTTCTTGCTGTCCCAGTCGGTGCCCCAGCTGATTCGCCACGTGCGCTTCCTGCACCGCGCGACCACCGAGTACCAAACCCGGGTCTACCTGAAAGTGGGCACGACGGGCACCGGTGGCATGGGCCTCAACATCCCCTACACCCACTCCGAAGACAAGCCCAGCCGCGTGCTTCTCGCGAAGAACGAGACCGCTTTTGGTCACACGGGGCTGCTGTTTCTGCTGGCGCGCACCCCTGGCTCGCCCATCGTCAAAGAGGTCAAGCCGGCGGCGATGATCGGCTACCGCGCGGTGCGAGATGCGCACGGCTCGCGACAAGCACCAAAACTCCGACCTGTACCGGCCGCAGCCGGTCAGCCTCGGCGACGGCGCGCTCCTGGAGCTGCGGGAGTCCGCGGACGACTACGAGAAGGACGGCGACCTCGATGGTCCCGATCGTCGACACCGGCGAGAACGGCGTCTTCACCCGCGGCGAGTTCTCGGCGATCACCGCCTTCGGCCAGATGGAGTACATCACCCCCGAAGAGATCGCGCGGACCGTGGTTCACGAGATCCGCGGCGCCAACACGGGGCGGGACATCATCTCGGCCCTGGACGCCAGCGTGCTGGACCCGACCTACAAAGCGGGCCTCATCCGCAGTGCGGCGCTCCACGATCTCGACGTGGTCGAGCGGGAGTCGGGCATTGCCAGCGTGGCCCTCGGCCGGCTCGGTCCGCCGGAGCTGTCCAAGCTGTTGTTTGAAGCCCAGCTGCTCAAGTATGCCTGTGGATCCCTCCAACAAGCCGTCGCCCAGGGTGTGACTCCCCAGGGCCTCGCCGATGCGCTCAGCGCCGCCTTGGAGCCGTCGGGTGTTGCCCGAACTGCCCCATCCATCGGTATTCCCGTCATGCTTCCCGACGGCGAGACGGTGCTGCGGGGCCCGCGGATCAACGTGCCGGAGCTGGTGGGCCACAAGAAGAGCGTGACGCTCGAGAACAGCGACACGGTGGATGCCTGGATCGCCAAGGGCTGGGTCGATCTGCGCCCCGGCAACATGGCCACGTGGCAAGCCCGCTTCCGCAAGATGATCCAAGCCCGCGCGGTGCTTCGCCACACGGGGTCGGCCGCGGCCAACATCCGCACCTACTCGGCCGACCACTTCGAGATTGGTGAGGTTGTGGCCTGGATCTTCAACAACGAGATGGGCGGATACCGCATCAAGTAGCACTCCACCACGGTGCTCTCGCGGGCACCGTGGTGTGCGAATCCCTCAGTCCTGACGCCGACGCAGCGCGCCGCCCAGCCCCACGAGGCTGATGAGCAGCCCGCCCGCGGCCCCGGCGGCCCCACAGGTGGCGGTGTCCTTCGTGCCGCCGTCCTCGCTGCGGTCCTCCCCGTCAGTCTCGTCGGTGCCGTCCCCGCCATCGGTGCCGTCCCCGCCATCGGTGCCGTCCCCGCCATCCCCGCCGCCACCGGTGTCCTCGTCGCAGTCTTCCGGTGCACTGCGGGTGTCGTCTTCGTCATCGCAGTCGTCGTCGACGGCCACCCCGTCCAGGTCTTGGTCGTCGTCGTTGCCGTCGCAGTCATCGTCCACGCCGTCGTACCAGCGCTCGCTGGCGTCCGGTGAGACAGCTGCGTCCCCGTCGTCACAGTCGGTGTTGTCTTCCACCAGGCCGTCCGTCGGGGCGCACGCCAGCTCGGTCTCGTCGGGATTGCCGAAGCCATCGCCGTCTTCGTCCACAAAGTACACAACGGCGTCCAGCGCATCCGGGCCGTCCACGACCGTGTCGCAGTCGTCGTCGATCTCGTTGCAGATCTCGTCGGCATCGGGGTTCACGTTCGGGTCGTTGTCGTCGCACTCTTCGCACGCCGCCCAGCCGTCCTCGTCGCTGTCGACCCGTCCCCATGACGGCTATGCTGCACTCGTATTACTTTACTGTTCTAACTGCAAACGCAGATTACTCTCACTGAAAAAAGCCACCATCACATGCATAGAACTCCCTCAGCGTATACTACCAACTAGTTCATCTTTTTGTGGGGTTGTTTACTTCTATCTTTTAGCTGCATCCTGCTGCCCTTAGATACAGCATCCGCCATAGAGAATGTTGCCCCAAACAGCACTACAAGTATTTCAGATGAAACCCTTGTCATTGATGATAAAAGATACACCATCCCAGGACCTTGGGCAGGCAATAAGATAAGCGCGCCATCTTTACCAATGAATGCTTTCCGCCAGATACCAACAGAGAACACTAAGGGAGCAGTCACATCTACGTTCTCGAAGCTACCCACTCTGCCCTTCTTCAGCTCTTTACGGTAACAAAAAAAGACGGAATAGTTTTGCGTATAGAATCTGGATTTCGCAGCACAAACTATCAGAAAAAGATTTTTCCAGAATGCTTGCAGAAGGAAGGGATTTTGATGATATAATTCGTTATGTGGCTCCGCCAGGCTTTCTCTCAACACGCCTTGGGAACAGCCCGTCGACTTTTCACCAAGCAACTGGCGTTTTGCCAGCTTACCTGATTATCAATGGCTGAAGACAACAGGAGAGAAATTCGGTTTTTCACGGAAACCTACCCCCAACCTTAACCGCCTACACTACCCGTGGGAGGCTTGGCACTGGTGCTACTCAAGAAGGGTAATCAGATCGACATGACGCCTCACCGGATATCGGCTATACAGACAAGTAAAAAACCATAAAGCAATTCCCATTACCTTTTGTTACCTTTTACAAGCTAGGCTATCATGAAAGCAGTAGAAGATTTTCGTTTACGCGATAGGCTCAGCATTCTGCCAAGTAATACACCTATAAGTAAAGCACCGGCTCC
>CALOBC010000012.1:0-188044 GCA_942491145.1 Myxococcota bacterium
GGTGCCCAGTCCGACAGGCCCACCTCGCCGCAAAGACCGCGAGGTCTTCTCGTACTGGGCCAGCTCGTTCTCGAACATTCGCACCGTGGCCCCGTGGGCCTTCTCCAGCAGCTTGGGCTCGCCCACCTGCTTGCGCACGTCGGACCAGATGCTCGACAGCACCGGCCCCAGCAAGCGCTCCCACCAGCTCCCCAGGTCCGTCACCCAGGTCGGTTCCAAAGTCTCCGCAGTCATCACCAGCTCCACAGCTTGGAATCAGGTCCCGACCGAGACCCAGGAGGATGTCAGCAGCCGGGAAACGGCGAGACGTAGAAGGCACCCGCGAAGGCCGCAGGCGTTGCCCTGGATGGCCTTCGAGGCCGAGGCCACCGCCGCGTTCATGCGCGACTGAATGACCGCCGTCGGCACACCCTCGGCCACCTCATGCACGAGGTAGAACTTGCTGCCCAGATCGGCGATGGCCGCGCGGTTGCCGACCTTCGCCCGCACCGCGACACTCCCGGCATGGGCCCGGGCGGTCCACTCGCCGTCCTCCAGGTCGAAGACCCCCGCCTCCGCGCCCTGCTCTTCGAGGGCTTGCAGCTTGGCTTCCAAGGTGGCCGTGTGTGCCTCGGCCTTGTCCGCTCGCTTGGCTGCACGGTCGGCCCGGCGGTTCTTGCGGTTGCCCTTCCGGTCGGCGCTCTTCTGACGGGCCGAGACCAAGCTCGGCACCATCGCTGCAATGGCCGGAATGGCCATCAACGCCGCCGATGCAACACCAAACTCACCGGCCATGCCCGCGATCTTCGCTTCGTGTTCGACGGCGGCATCGTCGAAGGCTTCCACGGCCGCATTGACCGCATCCACCACCACCTCGGCGTCCCGCTGGTAGGCCAGGTCGTTCCACCCGTCCTCATGGGCGATGGCCCACAGCGTGTCGAGGTACTGCTTGCCCACCTGCTCGAACAGCTTGCGCGGGTCGAGCTCGGCGCCGAACTCCAGCGTCGCCTCGCCCGACATGGCGATGACCTCACCGGCAAACTCGCCCGGCAAGCTCGATGATGTCGTTGGCCCGCTCGTCCCACAGCTCCTGGTCGTTGCGGTCGAGGAAGTCCACCCCGTCCACATCAATCAAGATGGCGTCGTCATAGGGATCGTAGTCCCAGTTGTCGTAGCCATTGGGCATAGTCCTCGGGTACTCGTCGGCGAGGAGTTCGTACCGGTCTTCCCAGTAGTCCTGCGGCGGCGCGCTGTACCGACGCCGAGGGCGGGGCTGCCCCCCTCGCTGGAGAGGACCGGCGCATAGCCACCGCCCTGCTGGACGTAGCCACCACCCTGCCGCGGCCACCACCACACGGCTCAGCAAGCCGGGCATCATGCGGGGACCGGGACGAGGCCGAGAACGCGGGTCTGCGCACGGTGCCGGCGGCTCGCCCACCGCCCGAGGGCCAGGCCTGGGAGCCGCCGGTGCGCCATCGTGGGCGGCCTGACGGGCCCGCTTGGCCTGGGCCAGCCTGCGCCGCGCTTTCAGCGGCGGCGGTGTGCACCCTTTCCCGAGCGCCTGGTCCGAGCCACGCGCCCGGCGGATATCCCGACTCTTCGGCACGCGGTGGTGCCGGTCCGACCGACGACGGTTCGGAATCACCTTGCGGCGCTGCGACCAGCTCATGTCCGTATTTGTTCTTCAGACGCTGGTTCAGCCTCTTCCGCGCCTTGCGTTGCTTCTTGCGTTCCGAGCGGCGGTACTTCTTGGCATTGCTGGCCATGTCGGCCTCCTGTCAGGTGGCGGTCCAGCCACTGGAGAATCGAGGACCCCGCCGACCCTGCCCGGCAAAGCGACAAGGCGGGGCATGGAGCCGCTGATCCTGGAGGCCGTAGGGGAGACCCACCGGCGCCGCAGGCTCACGGTTGTAGGGGTGGTACCGACGGGCAAACATGCCGAGCCGAGCGCTCGGGTCGTCCCACCAGAAGGTGTCGCCGATCTGGTACGCACGATGCAGTGGTACAGATTGGGCTGACCGTGCACGCCCTTGGTCCGCAGGATGACCCAAGCCGGGATGCTGTCGGGGCCGGCCGGAGGGCCTCGGCATAGCCGCCGTCCTCCGTTGTCATCGCCTCGGCACCCCACGCCATCAGCTCACCCGCACGGGCCGCGGCCAAGCCGTCGCAGTCCTCGTGACCTTGCTCCAGCAAGGCCGCGTAGTCGCACCACAGCTCGGTCTTCTCGCGCTGGTAGAACGCGCCCGAGTCATACAAGAACGGCAGGTCGGGCCGCTCCCGCATGAGCTGAGCATTGTGCACCGCCAACCAATTCAGCAGGTGCACCAGCCCCCGCTCGGTCTTCGTCACCCGCACGATGATGTCGAGCGGGCGCGCAGACAGCGCAAGAGCCGTGGGTTGGCGGTCTCTGCTCATCAGGCGATGACGCCGCTGGAGGCCACAAACACCTTGCCGGTGTAGTTGGGCACCGCGGTACCACCGGGCGTCACGGTGGCCCGCACATACGAGCCGAGGTGGTTGACGTCGACCATCTGCTTCTTGGTGCCGGCGCCCACAAGCTGCGTCATCGACGCCACCGTGTGCCAGGTCGTCCCGTCCCACGAGGTCTCGACCGTGGCATCCAAGGTCGGCGAGGTGCCATCCGTGGCCACGAGCTCGAACACCGCGATGAACTTCTGCTCGGCGCTGTTGACGTCGTCTTGGCCGGAGCCCTTGACGGCGACCGTCGCACCGATCGTGTCGACTGCGACCTCGTCGGTGATGGTGATCAGTGGCTTCTTTGAACGTGCAAGCATAAGGTCTCCCCCTCACATGAGGGACAAGCGCCAGAGTAGGCGGTAGGGCGCGGCAGAGGTCACCCTCACCGCGGCGGCTCCCCCAAGGGGCAGCC
This sequence comes from Myxococcota bacterium, assembly GCA_942491145.1. Lineage (GTDB taxonomy): Bacteria > Myxococcota_A > UBA796 > UBA796 > UBA2385 > CAXQUZ01. The sequence continues at coordinate 2,870 of CALOBC010000012.1, forward strand.
AGTCAGGTTGGCGCGCACCGGTCACCCCAGCGCGCACCACGTCGTCGCAATCCAACAGCTCAACGACGGCGCCGGTCATGGCTTGGTCGTCGGTGTTGAGCCGCACATCCACCGCCCAAGCAGGCGGCGTGTGGGTCGCCGTGCCCACCCCAGTCTCGGCGAATCGCTCTTCGAAGATGGGCTTCACTTCCGGCTGGAAGGTGTCGACCATCGAGGCACGCACCAGGACGTCCGCGCTGGCATCGAGGTTCTGAACGTCCAGCGCCCAGCTCGATGCCCACACACACACCCGTGTGGTCCGACTTGCGGTAAACGTCACGTCGCTGTTGACGCCCGCGGACGACACCCACTGAAGGGTGACGTCCACGGGACCTGTCGTCAGGACGAGAAAGGTCCGCCAGCCCTCACAAACACTGCGGTCTCTGCCGACCAGCAGGCTCGTGGTTGCGCCCGCCGCAACTGTAGTCCCGGCGGCCGAGCGGCCAGTTGTCCCCATCGCTCACCTCGCCGGGCACGCCCGAAGACCACTCAGCAGGGCTGGTCGACCTCTTCCTTGCCGTACAGCAGCATCTGGAGCACATCGTTGTCGTTGGCGATGACGCCGGACAGGGTGATGACGTGCATGGGCTTGAGGCGGTAGCCCTTGAGTCCCAGGGTCTTGGGGCTGTTGCCGCTGAATGCCACCGTGGGGATGGCCCGCTCCGCCACGAGGGGCCCCAGCACATTGTGCTTGTGGAAGGCCAGCCCGGTGACCTTCGCCGTCGCGGCCGAGCCGTCGAAGGACGCAGACTCGCAGACGAACAGGTCGGTCACGGTCTGGGTCTGGCTGACATTGCCGGCCACACCAGTCGCCGAGATCGAGATGATGGCGTCCTTGACGTAGACCACGTTCTTCACCGGACGGGGGGGAGCCGGACGCCGACGGGGAGCGGGGCGGCGGCGGGGAGCGGGACGGCGACGGCGGCGACCCTGGACCCGACGACGGGCAGGACGGCGGCCGTACCGACGCATGGCACCGAAGTCATCGTCCTCCTCGCCAGCGACCATGGCGTGGGGAGTCCGGTACTCGTCTTCGTACTCGTCTTCCTCGCCCTCGAAGTCGTCTTCGTAGCCCTCGTCATCCTCGAAGCCGAGGTAGGCCCCTTCGCCCTCAAGCGGGGAAATTTGCTCGTATTCCATTGTGTCTCTCCTGCCCGTTCGGGCGCGGGGGGGGTGGACGGGAACCCGTCATCAGGTTGGGTCTCAGCGGGTCCCCCCGCTTGAGTTGTGTGTCGGAGGTCCGACTCAGGTCGTGGCGTACAGGGGGCGGGCGCGACCCTTGGCCCGGAAGGCCGCAAGCTCATCGTCCACAGGCAGCACCTCGCGAAGCTGGGCCGGCTGGCGGCCAAACTCGCCTTGGGTGCTGGCGCTGGGGGTCACAACCACCTCGGGGGCGGCGTCGGTGCCAGCGTCCGCACCGGCCGAAGCCGCCGCACGGTCGGCCCACCACTGACGGGCCTTGCCACCGAGCATGAGCCCGGTCTCGGCCGACTCTGCACTGATCAAGCCCGAAGCGACGGCCACCTGGTGGTGCCCGGCATCGCCGTTCTTGCTGCCCAGGATGGCCGAGAGACCCCAACCGAGCGCACCCAGCGCGGTGACCCCGCGGACCACCCGAACATGGGTGCGGTACTTGCCAGCGGCACCCGAAGCGACCGAGCTGAGCCCCGCCACCGCGGCACTCTCACCCACGAGCAACGTGCTGCGCATCATGGTGGACTTGTTGGCGTCGAACTGCTTCTTGAGCCCCTTGGTGCGGTCCAGAAGGGACTGGAGCTGCACCAGCTCGCCCTGCATCTTGCGCACAGAGGCCGGCGAAGGCTGCTGCTTGGTTTTGGTGTCGCCGCCGTTGGCAGCGGACGACACAGAACGAGAACGGGCCACGGAGCGCCTCCAGGTCGAAGATGGGGGGGCCGCGTCGAACCGTCGGCCTTGCGTCCACCAATGAGCAGCGGAGGCCGAAAAGGGGGCCTACTTTTTTGCTTTTCGGCACCGGTGGGTCGTCGAAAACAAGCCATTCATGGGGCCCACAAGCGCGCAAAAACACACGAAAACACTGATGAACACGGGCGAAAAGCACAAATCTCGCACCCGGGCCACTTGCCGACAATGCGCTGAAAAGCGGCAAATGAAAAAAAACCCAGCCGAAAACCCCTGCTTTTCAGCGCATTCTCGGCATCCACCGAAAGGAACAGCGCGCCTCGCGAAAAGTTTTTGACCCCCTTTTGGGGGTTTTGCGCTCATTCCCTGACACAGGCGGGCCTTCCCGCGGGAGGTCGGGCATGGTTGACCCTGTTGGAATCGAGAACTGGACCGAGGTGGTGCACCAGCTCCAGTCGCACTGGCCCGATGTTCAATACATCACCCTGCGCGAACGCCTCCCCGGCAACACATTCGAGTCCCTCGGCCGGCTCCAGCCCCGCTCGGACGACGACGAGCCCCCCTGCCGCCGCCTCAGCTTGCAAGCCGAGGGCATCACCGGCGAGACCATCGACGACCCTGACGAGCGTGCCGACTGGTTCCGCACGCTGCCCGACGACACCTTGCTGGCGGTGACCCTCCAGGGCCTCCAGTCCGAGATCGATCAGTTTCGCCGAGGGCTGCTCGACGCACCCGCGAAGGTGATCTGCAACATCTACGCCGCCCGGGGTGCGCTGCTGGTCTCGCGCACGCTCACGGTCTCCCCTGTGACGACCCGGTCCCCAGGTGCAGGCGCCGAGGCCACCACAAGCCTCTCCCTGACCCAAGCCGGCGGCGGCGGCCCCCTCCAGCTCGCCGACGTGCTCAACGACGTCGAGGACCCCGCCAGCCGCCTCGTGCTCACCGCCCTTGCGTTGCAGTCCGAGGGCTTCAAGCGGGTCCAGGCCGCCTATCAGGACCTGACCGCCGACATCGCCAGCGCCTACCGAGACATGCAGGCGGTCACGACCCAGACGGTGCGCGAGATGGGTGTGGTCGCCAAGGCCCGGTACCAGCACATCGAGACGTTGCAGAGCAATCGGTTGCACGAGATGAGCCAGGAAATCAACCTGCGACGCAAGGAAGCCAAGCTGAGCGAGTCGCCCGACGCCCGCACCATCGTGGACGCCGAGGTGAAGAAGGAAGCCGTCGGCCGGGCGATGGACCTGGGCGAGCGCTTCCTGGAGATGGTCGGTGGTGCCGTCGGCGTCACCGGCGCGGCCGAGCTGGGCCCCTTGTTGAAGATCATCAAGGAAGACCCCGACCTCGCCCAGAAACTCAAGACCCCGGGGCTCGCCCAGAAGCTCGGCAATCCGGAGGTCCGCAGCATGGTCCACGACGTCTTCGACACGCTCAACAGCATCGATCTGGACAGCATGGACACCAACACCCCGCCCCCCGCGGGCTGAATCCCCCTTTCCCGACCCACAGGAGACCCCCGTGAGCAAACCCACGCCCGCCACCGGACGACCCGCCCCGCCGACCCCGTCCCAGACCGCCCACAGCCTCTACGGCGCCTACTTCGAAGGACTCCACAGCGAGGACAAGATCTCGGCCGCCATGGCAGACCTGGCCGGCGCCAAGGTGGAGCTCGCCTTCATGGCGCCCCACCTGAACTACCTGTTGCTTCAGCAGCTCGGCCGCAACGAGCACGCCTTGGGCATCCTCATCGGCGAAGTGCGCCGGCTCAACAACTTTGCGGACCGCGACAACCACATCCAGGTCGAGACGGCCCAGAGCAACGAAGCCATCGCCGAAGGCATCGGCTCTGTGCTCGAAGTCCTCGAAGACATCCTGACGGCGCCCGAGCGAGAGCCCGCCGCCGAGCCCGACGACGCCCCCCGCTTCACTCGAGCCCGCGCCGGCGTGGAGTCCCCCGAGGGCGAGGGCTTCGAAGGCGAGACCCAAGGCGAGGTCTACATGGAAGACGACAACACCACCTACATCGACGTGAGCAGTCAGGCCGCAGGAGGTCCCCAGTGAGCGCATTCCACCGCCCCATCGCCACCATCCAGCGCACCGACGGCCACGAGCCCGGGCCCACGCTCTTGCTGGACGCCACGGTCCCCCGCTTGACGGGCATCCCCGGCGCGCTGGTGCGCACGATGCTCGGCATCGCCGATCTGGCCTCCATCTTCGAGCAGGCCCGGGTGGGCGACGTCCGCGACCAGGACGGGCACTCGACCTTCCGCATCGCGTTGGAGGACGGCTGCGAGGTGGGCGGCACCACGAAGCTGGGCGTCATCGCGGTGGGCAACGCCGGCGGCAACATCCGGGTCTCGGTGCCGTGGAGCTGGCGCAGCGCGCTCAATCTGGCCCAGGTGCCGTACTCGCAGGGGCGGGACGAGACCGGGAAGGCAGTGGCCGTGGGGTTGGTCGAGCCGACGGTGGGGGCCAAGGTGGAAATTCCCCTGCCGGTGGGGCGGGGGTGGCGGATTGCCGTGGCGGTGGTGGGGCGGGGGTAGGGTGCGGTGGGAGTCTCACTGGCGCGGGCGCTGGATCTCGAGGGCGACCTGAAGCGCCTGGCCTGGCGCCTCGACCACGACCCCTGCCTGGTCTGGCTGGCCTACGCCGTGGGCGACGTGCTGGGCGACGACGGCGTCTCGGAAGCCGTGAGGCGGCGCCTCGCGGCGGGCTGATGGGCTAGTCCCGCAGCCGCCGCGCGCGGTCCAGCTCGGCCCCGGCCGAGGCGAAGCTGTCCAGCAGGTGGTCGAAGACGGGTGCCGGGAAGGTCCCGGCCACGACCTGCTGCGCCAGCCGCTCGAAGGCCTCGGCGACCACCGGGCGGCGGTCCGGGTCCGCGAACTCGCTGCACCGCACGAGGGCATCGGCGTCCGAGGGGACGGCGCGGAGGGCGGCCAGGGCCAGCTCGAAGGCCACGTCGGGGCTGTCGGTCACGGCCGCGATGTCGCTGGCCAGGCCCCGGGCGCGGCAGGCGGTGGTGCCCGTGGAGCGCTCTCCCAGCTCGGCGAGCACGTGCCACAGCTCGGGCCGCAGGGGCATGGAGGTCCAGGCGGACGCGAGGTGGTCCAGGATGACGGCGACGACGTCGGGGTGATCCCCACTACCGGCCAGCGCCCCGCGGATCAGCCGGGCCTCGTGCCTGGGGTCGCGCTCCAGCTCGTCGAGGAGCTCTAGGGCAAGGTCGACGGGATCGGTGCTCATGGGCCTCCTCGGTCCTCGCGCAGGGGACGGGCGGGCGCTGCGGCACTATAGGATACAGTCTTGGGGGAGGGCCCGTGGAGCTGGCAGCCGAGGTACACCGCTGGTGGTCCGAGCGCCGCAGCCACCCGGAGGGCCGTGAGGCGGGTCGGGCGCGGCTGGTGGCCAGGCTGGGTCCCCTGGTCGATCAGCGAGGAGCGGAGCCCCCCCCCCCAATCCATGGTAGCCTCGGGACCACTGGGGACCCTCGTTTCCAGTCGGAGGACAGCATGATGACCCATGGATTCCGTCTCCTTGCCATCCTGACCCTGACGCTCATGGCTGGCTGCGGACGTACCGAGGACAAGGACACGGAGCCCGGGGAAGGCGAGGGCGAGGGCGAGGGCGAGGGCGAGGGCGAAGGCGAAGGCGAGTCTGGCACTCCGCTCAATCTGGCGGTGGACGACGCACTCTTTCTGCAGGCAGTCGAGACCGAGATCACGGTCAGCGGGGAGGCCGACGTCGGTGAAGACACGATCGAGGGTTCTGTCGTGTACCGCTCGGTCGGTGCTGACGGCGAGGTGGCCTGCGACTTCGTGGTCTCCTTCACGGGCGTTCCATCCTCGCGGTGCGATGACTGTGACTTCGCGTTCGACCTGACCTCGGTGATCACCACAGACTCGAGCGGCTCCCTGTGTGTCCCCGACTACCAGAAGGCCCTGTTGGAAGGCGAAAGCAGCTGGTCGACCTTCACCAACCCCGGCCTGGGCTTCGTGGCTCGCGACGAGCGCACCCGGACGTATACCGACGGAAGCACCATCTATTCCTACTCGGCGGTCCTCGAAGACGGCGTATTCTCGATCACCGATGTCGGGTACGACTATGGCTATGACTATGACGAATACTACGACTACTACGACTACTACGAGTTCACCGACATCGACCTGCTGGCGGGCCGCTACTCTTACTACTACTACTACTACAGCCCGGCTCATGGCGTCGAGTCCGACACCGACTACTGGGAACAAGGCACCTCCGCCTTCGATGGCAGCCGGCTGACGTGGAGCTTCGAGGACTGGGACTACTCCACCATCTTCACCCCCTCCTACAGTTGGTGTGACGGCAGCACGGAGCTGTATGCGTCCTATACTGTGGCCCGCACCGACTTCTACGGTCTCGACACCCTGCCCTGCACGTACAGCTGGACCGACGACGACTACGACTATGACTATGACTATGACTATGACTACGAGGTTGTCGCCGGGGGTGGGGCAGCGCCGCCGGACCACGGCGACTACGGCTACTATGACTACTATGGGACGCAGTACTTCGATGCCTGGGATCTCGACCTGTCGGCTGGCGCCACCGTCACCGTCGAGCTCGACGGCCTTCCGGGCGGGTACCTCGACACCGAGCTGTGGCTCAACGCGCCGGACTCCTGCATCGAAGTACTGGGCGACAACCTCGACTGCGCCAGCTCGTCGGGCCGCTGCGCAACCCTGCGCCATACCGCCACCGAAGACGGTCCCCACCAGATCCTGGTCACCCAGGAGGGCGGATGCGAGACCGGTGAGGTCGAGTATCGGTTGAAGGTCCAGGTGGACTGATCCGGTGGCCTTCGCGCGGTCGGGCGTGCCCGCGCCTCGGACCCACGCGCGCTGTCAGCGTACGTAGAGCTGGGCGGACCCCACTGTCTGGTCCCACGCCTGACGCCCACAGGCTCCCCCAGCACACGAGATTGCCCCCCGGCGGGTGGGCAGCTCACCGCCGATTGCTCGGATCCCACGCCTGACGCCCACGCCTGACGCCCACAGGCTGCCCCAGCACACGAGATTGCCCCCCCCGGCGGGTGGGCAGCTCACCGCCGATTGCTCGGATCCCACGCCTGACGCCCACAGGCTCCCCCAGCACACGAGATTGCCCCCCGGCGGAATCCAGGGGCCCTTGGGCGCCCCGCCGGCCGCCCACCGCCACCCGCCGAATCCGCCCCCCGGCGCCCCTCCACCCCATGAGCGGGCCCCCTCTGGGCCCCGCGCTGGACTCCCCACACCCCGGCCGACCCTCGCGGAACCTGCACGAAGCTGCATTCCTGACCGACCGGCCCACAGAAGCCCTCCGCCACCACCGGGCCCGCCCATCCACGGCGTCTTCAAAGCCCGCCCGAAGGGCGTCCTGCCCGAAGGGCATCCGGAAATGAGCCACCCGAAGGGTGGTCCTTCCCTGCCCGAAGGGCAGCCCAGCCCGAAGGGCGCTGGATTCAGAAGACGCCCGCCCGGAGGGCGGTCCTTCCCTGCCCGAAGGGCAGCCCGGGCCGCTGAGAGGGGACTCTAGGGGAGTGCCGAGTCACAGGTCGAGTCCTAGGACGAGTCTCACCGGACACCACCGACCGGTTGAACCGGCCGCCCATGTCCGGTTCAACCGGACGCCCCCGTCCGGTCTGAAATCCGCCTCATGTCCGGTTCCCAGACGGCCGACCACCAGGCCAACGACGACGGCCCCGCTCCACCCAAGGAACGGGGCCGTCTGCCCTCCACGATGCCCGCAAAGCGGCTCAGGCTGCCTTGTGTTGCATCCTCGGCGCCTCGGCGGCCCTCACCCGCCCCCCGGCCTCCCGAGCCTCCTGAGAGGCAGCCTGGCGCCCCCGCAGCGTCGGCCATCGGTTGCGCTGGGGCAGCACCGCCAGGTCCGCGACCAGGCCATCCCACGCCGACGTCCAGCTCCCCCGTGGATTCCCCGCGGCCGTCAGCCCACCGGAGCACGCCCGCAGCTCGCCCGGGGCCATCGGACCGTCCAGCAGCGCCTGCACGATGGCCTTGGCATGGACCGTGACCTCCTCACCGTCGACAATGCGGTTCGGGTCGGCACCATCGCCGAACGAAAACGACCGCAGTTTTTTTATGCCCCGTGACCGCACCAGCCGGGCCGTCTCGGGCTCCAGGCTGCACTGCGTCGCCGGCATCACCAGCCCCCGACGCACGAGCTCGCGACAGGCATTCGTCACCCGCCGTCGCGCGTCGACATGGTGCGCCAACGCTCGCTCTTGCTCCACCACTCGGGCCGCCAGCTCAGCCGCTCGGCCCGCCGAGGTCTTGTACGGCAGGGGCCGCCGGGGCTCAGGCAGAGGCAAGATCCGCCGGGCCAGCGCGTCCACGTCCAGCAATCCAGGCTGCCGCACAATCTCGTCGAGAACACGCTTCCACACGGGCACCATCACCCCTCCCACTTCAGCCGGACCGGGCCCCCCGCCATGTGGGTCAGCGCTGCACTGTAGTTCTCAGCACACCAGTCCCCAAAGATCTGGTTGGGGGCCAGAACCACCGTCTCGTCGCCATCGAGCCCACCCCACTCCAGGGGCTTGAGCCAGATGTCGTACAGGGTCCCGAGCTGGCCCCGCACCTGGGCCTTCTCGGCATTCCACCGCTCCACCGTGCGCATCGGGGGAAGCAGGGCCAACCCCTCAATGCGGACCGAGCCCGGGTTGCCGGAAGCACGCCGGGCCAGACCGGGGGTCCCCGAAGCACGCGCGACGGCCGCGGCTGGCGGGGCCTTCGTCGCCGCCAGGTACGCCTGGGCCACCTGCCGGGCCGCACCCTTCCGGGCCAGCTTCACGAAGCACGATGGGTGGCCCATCCAGTTCCGGGGCAACATCCCGTTCAGCCGGCCCGCCTTCACCGCCGTGGCCAGCGCCATCAGCAGGGCCTCCCACTCGGCCAAGCTCGGCTCGCCCAGCTCCCGCCATGCCTTCACCGTTGCCCGGCCCTCTCCGCCGAGCACAGTCCACCGCCCCTGCTCGCCCGCTGCCCGCCACGCCGCCCGCACCAAGCCCGCAGCGAAGGCCGGCTTCAGAGCGTTCTTCCTGGCCAGCCCTTCGACCCAACGGGGCATCACCTCGCCCTCTGGGGCCTCCGCCGCTGAAGCCTCCGCCGGGGCCCCATCATCCGCCGGCGCCGCATCTGGCTCCGGAGCGCTGGCCTCCCGGTCAATCTGCACGTCCGCCGCCGCCTGGGCCGCCATCGCCGCATCCCGAGCCGTCGCCAGCACCGTCCGCACGTCCTCGTGGCCCATCCGCCCCAACTCCATCAGCACCTCGGGCACGATCTGGTACTCACTGCGGTACGGCCGCCGGTCGTAGGTGATGAGCACCCCCCGGCCCTCCAGCTTCCGCAGCAAGCGCCGCGTGTGCCGCACCGACCGACCGATCAACGTCGCCAGCTCCAGCACCGAGCTGCCCCGCTTGAGCTCCAAGTGCTTGGGCGGCCACCGCCAAGTCTTCGAGTCCACCTTGGTGAAGATGACGAACAGAAGCGCCTTCTCCGCCGGGGGAATCAGCACCCGGCCCAACGCCATGTACGCTTCGTTCGTCGAGTAGGGCGACCGCTTCACCACGGGCGTCTGGCGGTGTTCGGCCTTAAACCCACCCGCGTACCACCACGGCTTCTCTTCTTCAGCCGCGTCAGCCTCCACCACGGGCTCGACCTGCAGCGCGGCCTCCGCCACCTGGTCCTCGGTCATTCGGCCCGCCCGGTGCCGCCCAATGCCCGCTGGATGGCACTCCACCGGCGCCGCTCCCAACGCACGGTGATGCCCAGCTCCCGCGCCACCAGCACCGGCCGAGGCCCCAGGAACATCCGCAGTGAGACATGGTGCCGCTGCCGTTCGGTCAACCGCCCCAGCCGTCCCTTGAGCCACTCGACCTCCGCCGCGGCTTCCATCGCCGAGTCCGGCTCGGCCGGCTGGTGGGTCTCCAGCAGGGTCTCGACGTCGCCTGTCCGGGTGAGCTGCTCGCCGCGGTCCTGTCCGTTGCGCCGGGCCAGCAGCTCCCGCCGGGCCCACAACATGTTGCGCCGCAGGCACCCAATGATGTGAGCCACGAGCGGCCCACTCTCGGGGTCATGGGTCGCTTGCACTTGCTCGATGACATGCATCAGGGCTTGTTGGCGAAGGTCCTCGAACTCCACCATCCCGCCGCTGTAGCGACGGGCCAGCCGGTCCAACACGCGCACCACCTGGGGATCGACCAATGCCTCGGCCAAGTCCAGGGGAGACACGCCCACCGGCGGGCCCGCGTCACTCACAATGTAGCTGTCTTCAGTCACTCGGTCTCCGTCATGCGCCAACACGGCGCACGGGCACAATGCCCGTCGTCAGCCCTCAACCGGCGAGGCCGGTGGGCTGGGGTTCAGAGGCGTGTTGTCTTGGGTTGCACCCATGCTGTCGGGCGCGTCAGGGGGCTCCACAACGTAGTCCCAGCCCCCGTTGGGCTCTTCGGCTTCGACCGTGAAGTCCAGCCAAGCGTCGTGGGGAGGCAGCACACTGAAGGTCCGACATGCCGCGTAGGGCCCCTTCTGGTGGGCCGTGTCGGCAAACTGGGTCCACAGCGCCAACACCTCCGGCTGGGTGCCGTCCCACGGGTCAGGCCGCCCGAGGTTGTGCCAGACGATGGCACCGATCGCACAGTCGCGGATCTCGTCGAACAGCTCCACAAACTTGTTGGCCGCCCCCATCGCTTGCAGCATCGACCCACCGGCCCGGGGCAGCTCCGCCTCGCCGCGCTCTGCCATCTCCGCGTCCAAGGCCATGGCCTCCAGGGCATCGTGCTCCGCGAGGGCCCCTTCGGGCGTGGTCCGGAGCACCAGGTCGACCACCTGCCGTGCCCCGTCGGGCTCGTTCCGCAGGGCCATGAGGAAGGGACGGAATGATCCCATCTCGTGGTGGTCCGCCAGGACACTCGAGCTCCCCGCCTTGAGGTCGCGGGCGACCAGCCGAGCCAGGTTCACCGACTTCTTGTGCAGCCGGTGGGACTCACGCCAGACCGCCTCCAGCGTCGGAAAGGAGCAGTGCGCATTCACGTCAATGCTCGGGCATTCATCGTAGAAGCGCTCGATGTCCTCGATTGACAGGAGCTTGCGGGTCTCAGTCTCGGGGGACACGTCGGGTTGCATGGGGCCTCCAGGGTGGCCGTTGGGTTGGTTTGGGGGGACTTGGGTGCGCTGTGTTTGCCACCCGTGGGAACAGTGAGAACAGCGGGAACAGCTCAGACCGCGGCCGGGTCCACCGGCGCGGCCGGGGCCACGAGGTCGAGGGGGTTGGTGAGGAACAACTCAAGGGCCTGCGACTGGGGGAGCGCCACTGGATCCGCCTCCAACCACTCCAGGCGCTCCGCCAACCAGGCGCCTGCAGCCGCGTCGGCGGGGTGGACCGTCGGCCGTCCAGCCCGGTGCCAGTCCCTGGCGGACTCCAGAAACTCTCGAGCGAGCTGGCGGTCCCTCTTGCCCATCACCAGCGGGCCCCCGTCCACCCGAGCCTGTTCGGCGCGCTCGACGACGTCGACGTGCAGGCATCGCCAATCCGCGGCCAGCCCCGAGATGGCGTGCGCCGCCCGCGGCGGGTTGGGGCCCAACGCCCGGGCCGAGGCCGCCCGCAACCCCACGTCCGCCGGATTGGTCAGCAGCAGCTCGCGGGCCAGCTCGGGCGCCATCTGGTCCTGCCCGGCGAGGGGCAGCCAGTCCAGGTGGTCGACCAGCCAGGCGCCGCAGTCGCCGTCCCTCTCGAACGGGGGCATCGGACGGCCCAGCTCTGCCCACTTGGCGGCCATCTGCAACAGCTCCCCGGCCGCGTAGACCTCCATGTCGGACAGCTCGAACTCGCTCTCGGGCACCGCCGCGCACCGGGCACGGACACCCACGTGAAGCTCCGCCCAGTCCGCCGCGATGCCGAAGATGGGGCACTTCTTCGCCATGTCGTTGGCGGAGTGGACAACAGCGTAGTGCCGCAGCGTCTCCACGAGCTGAGGCGCGAGCCCCTCAACGATCTCCACGTGCTCTTCGACGAGACCAAAGTAGGTATCGGCGATGGGCAGCATCACCTCGCAAACCTCGGCCACGGCAGCATCTTTCGGCCCGCGGAGCACCGACAGCTCAGCCGCCATCCGAAGGAAGCCCACAAAGGCAGCACCGGGGCCCGTGACCGGCAGCGCTGCGGTGGGTTTGCCGGCCTCGTGCCACCGGTCCAGACACCCACTGGCAGACGCAAGGTTCGTCCAGACGGCATCCAGCGCGAGGGCCAGGGAAGCCTCGACGGGCTCAGCATTCTCCGCCATGGCTGGCGCGTCCTCGTTCGTCGTCATTGCAAGTCCCCTCTCGGCGGTCTCAGTCCGCACGAAGCAAGCGGAGCTGCACCTTTCGGCACAGGTCCTCGATGTCCCGGACCCGCTGGATCAGCACCGCCCGACCATCGGGCGTGTCCGGTGTGGAAGATAGGTCGGCGGCCAGGCGCGAGGTCTCCGCCGCCAGCCCCGCCAGAAACGTGATGCGCACCTCGGCGGTGTCGCCCTCGATGCCGTCTTCGTCGACGTCTTCATCGACGCGCAGCGTGAGGCCCACCACGCGGGCGGCCTCAACGAGGGGACGGCTGCCCCAGCGCTCGACCAGGTACATCGCGTCGCCCAACCGCAGGTTCCGCTCGCCGCTGAGCCAACGGGTCACCATGCAACGGTTGACGCCGATTCGACTCGCCACCGAGCGTTGGGTCACCCCCGGCATGTCGAGCAGGGCCCGCATGAAGGCTTGCTGGACGGCGTCACTCATGGGACCGCCACCATGCCAAACAACACGGCCGGGCACTCCACCGTATGCGCTGGGTCATTCACAGACGGGCACCTCGTCGAAGCGCAGGTGCCACAGTCGATGGAGTGGGTGAGAGTTGGCGTCATGCAGCCAACCCAAACGAAGCCAACACTGCGCCTTGTTCAGGCAGAGGAATGCCGAGTGCTCGGAGAATCGCCGCAAGCTCATCTGCCTTCACTCGACGGCGCCCCCGCTCCAACCGCGACAAGTGGGATGGCGAGAAACCGCACTGGCGAGCGACGGCCGCCAACGTGTGGTCACGCTCAACCCGAAGTTGTCGGAGTGCACTGGCTGGCGATTGGCGATCTGAACCCATGTTGCTGTCCTGGCAATGCCCAATGCTTGCCACGACAGCAACAGGTCGTCAAGCCAGACTGCCGAGGTACCCAACCCAGATGATCACCAGAACACGCCTCGGTTCCACACTACGGTCACTTCGAGAAGCTGTCGGCCTCACCCAGGCCGACATCTCGCGAGCGATCGGCGTCAGCATCCCCGTCATCTCTCGGATCGAGAACGGCATCCGAGAACCGCACGCGACAAGGCTCTACGCCTGGGCTGAGGCATGTGGCTGTGAAGTACAGATAGTGAGGCCCAATCAGCGCAGTGTCTCCACAGGGCAGCTCTCGGAGTCCGACTCCGACCTCATCGCCAACATGGTCGCCATGTGGCCCGAGCTCCACCCCCAAGTTCAGGCCCAGCTCCGAGCACAGATGAGGGTCTGGAAGGCTGGAGATGCCCCTCCTACAGGGGTAAATGGGCCCGGAGATCGTAAGAATCCGTGACAATCTGATTGCTGTTTTGGCAATCTTGTACTATTTGCTGTTTCGGCAACACCGGAGCAGTCAATGCGTGGATGTCATTGGGTCGCCACAACCACCCGTCCAACGGGACTCATCCCAGCAGCAACCGCGGTGGGCAATGGCAACACCCCGCGCGAAGCCCTCGACGACGCTCGCGCCCGGGTCCGCCACTGGCACCCCGCCCTCGCCGAGTCCCTCGCCTTCGAGCCCTGGCTCCGCTCCCTCACGGTTGAGCGAGTCACCGACGGCCAGGCCGAGCCGCGCCTGGTGCTCCCCCCTCTGTCGGCGCCCTCTGGGCCTCGCATCCCCCCGAGCCTCAACTCCTCCGTAGAGCGTGAAGGCCCCGAGGGCGCCGATTCTCCATCGTCCGGACTGCCCGCCTTCATCGCGGTCTCGCCGGACTGGACCGTCGTGGGCTGGGGGGACTCGCCCGACGGCGCCCGGCTCGATGCACTGGTGACCTGCGAGAGCATCGACCCTCTCGCCGTCTACCAGCTCGCACCCACCTCTCCAGCCTTAGTCGCAGGGGAGGCCGCATGACCACCCTGCCCGTGGCCATCATCGACATCGCCGCGCCCCCCGGCGAAGACCCCGAAGCCATCCGGCTCCGCCTCGCGTCCTGGGCCGACCAGCGGGGAATCGGACTATCCGCCGGTCAGTGGGGCATCGTCGAGACCGCCCGCCCGTCCGTCATCGCCGCCCCCACCGCACGGGGCCCCGTCATCTACACCCGGTGGTTCATCGACTTCGAGCGGGTGCCCGCGTCCAGAGCCATCCGGGGCTGGCGATACTGGGGTGCCCGGGCCAGCACCCCCGAGGCCACCACCTGTCTGCTGCTCGTCCGCGGACTCACCGCCGACGACAACGCCGCAGCAGGGCCCACTCCCCTCCCCCCTCGCCTCGCCACAGCGGCCCCCCAGCTTGAGCTCGCCCACGCCGCCCCCGGCGTCTTCCCCCACGCTCGGCTCTGCGCCAAGTGCGAGGGCCCCGTCGAGCTCTACCCAGGGCGCGGTGGCCGACCCCGGACCACTTGCGAGACCTGCGAGCCCCCCACCTGGCCCCGGAAGGGCGAGCGCTGGTGGCTCGACGGCGAGTCCGTCATCGTTCTCGGCTCCGGCATGACCCGTCCCGAGACCGGCCCCCGGGTGCGCCAGATCCGCGCTCGACGTGAGAACGACGGCCACCGCTTCGTCCTCACCGGGACCGAGTGGCGCCAGCGCACACAACGAGAGGCCCCCACCCCAGACGAGGAAGCCGCATGAACCGCCGCCCCGACATGCTCACCCGCGCCGAAGCCGCCGCCTATCTGGGATGCTCCGAGCGCTACCTCGCGTGCAACACCCCCCGCCGGGGTGGGCCCGCAATGGTCAAGATCAGCCGCACGCCGTTCTACTTGAAGGACGACCTCGACGCCTGGATCCTCAACCGACGACAGGTCACGACACCCAAAGGAGCCCCATGGCCAAGTCCCCAAGCCGCGTCCGACTCCGTCGCGGACTCGCGATCTACCAAAAGGCCGACTCGCCCTACTGGTGGATCGACGCCAGCCACGGCGGCAAGCGTCGCCGCCAAAACTCAGAGTCCAAGCTTCGCCGAGACGCTGAGACTCAAGCATGGGCGCTCTACGGCGAGCTCGTCGCCGCCGCTGGTCGGCCTGGACGGCGGGAAGGCGACGACCTCGCCTTGCTAGCCGGCGCCGACCGCGACGAGGCCCTCGCCCGTGGGGTGGGCGCCCGCCAGATCGAGTCCATCGAGCGCAGCTGGGGCCATGTCTGCCGGGTGCTCGGTGCCGACGTCGATCCCTCCACCATCACCTACGACGAGGTGCTCCGGTTCGTGGCCTTCCGACGCCGCGAGGGTGCCCGTGGACAGAGCATTGCCAAGGAGACCCAAGCCCTCAAGCGGGGCCTTCGCATCGCTCGCCGGCGAGGCAGCATCACCGCCCTCCCCGAAGACTGGCCCACCATCCGGCAGGATCCGCCCAACCGCAAGCAGCGCGGTCAGGTGCACCCCATCGACGTCATCAGCCAGTGGCTCACCGAGCTGCGCCGCACGGCACTGCCCGCTTGGCGCCAAGCCGACGTGGCCATCCGGACCGGCCTGCGCGCCGAGGAGCTCCGGGCGGTGACGTGGGAGTGGGTCGAGGCCGCACCCGACGGCTCCGGTGTGCCAGCGGTCCTTCGGATTCCCGCCGAGTCGGCCAAGACTCGCCGCGAGCGCATCGTGGGCCTCACCCCCGGCGTGCTCAAGCACCTCAACGATGCCCGCGCCGAGGTCAACTCCTGGACCGTGCCGCTGTTGCCCGGCAACCACCGCCGCGCGTTCAAGGCCGCGACCGACGCGATTGGCCATCCCCAGACCATCACCCTGCGGGACCTCCGCCACTGCCACGCGACCTGGTCCGCTCAGGGCACCGGTGACGCCGCCGCCACCCAGGCCGCACTCGGCCACACTGACCTGCGAACCACCCAGCGCTACCTGTCCACCACCATCACCCGAACCGCGTCCGCGGCCGTCGCCGTTGGTGAAGCGCTCGGGCCTGTCGCCCGGCCAAAGTGTCACGATGGACTGTCACGATGGCCCCGGACCACCCAAGAAGACAAAGGCCCCGACGGGTCAAAAACCACGTCGAGGCCGATGTATTCAAAGAGTGGAGGCAAGGGGACTCGAACCCCTGACCCCCTGCGTGCAAAGCAGGTGCTCTCCCAACTGAGCTATGCCCCCACAAAGACAAAGATAAGTGGGCCGAGGGTGACTTGAACACCCGACCCCGCGCTTATCAGGCGCGTGCTCTAACCAGCTGAGCTACCGGCCCCCAATCTTTGTCATCTGAACTCAGAACATCCCGGCGACCCAATGGGCACTCCGCTCGGAACCGAGCTCAATCCACACCGTCGAGACAGATTGTGGACCAACTCAAGCTATTTGCCGAAGTTGCCCCGCCTCTTATCTCAACTGAGTCGCCGCGTCCAGAAGAAAATCGGCACTGAGGCCGATGTGGCGTCGCGACGTATTGCCACGATGCCCCTTCCCCCGCAGCTTCTCACAAAGCCACCAAACAATAGATTCAAAAATCGTACCGGGCTGGCCGGCAACCCCCGCCCATTATGGAGTGGCGCCGGCCTCGTCAAGCCCTTTTGCCTTCGGAGATCGTCTGACTCAGCCGGCCTCGCTCACATCGTTGGCGTCCACGCACCCCACGTCATCCGAATCGACCGCCCCGTCAGCGTCATTGTCGACCCCGTCGTTGCACTCACTCACGCCCAGGCCCACCTCGTCCGCGCCAAAGGCACAGTCCGGGTCGTCCAGGTCGAACCAGCCATCCCCGTCGTTGTCGGCCCCATCGGTGCATCCGGCCCGGCTGGGGTCCTCGGCCCGGTCAAAGCCGGTCAAGCAGTCGCTGTCGGCCGCGTCCACATCACCGTCGAGATCGTCGTCCAGGCCGTTGTAGCAGGCCGGAACCCCGTCCTCGATCGCCGGATCCAGGAAGGCCACGGTCTCACCATTGTAGGGCGGGTCCTCACAGTCTGGATCGTCGCTGTCGACATACCCGTCACCGTCGTCGTCTTCACCGTCGTCACAGTCATCCACCATCGCCGGCGACTCGACGCCCGTGGGCCCCTGCCGCTGGCAGGTCGGATCGGCAGCATCGATGTCGCCATGGCCGTCGTTGTCCAGGTTGTCGTTGCACTCGCTGCCCGTGAAGCCGTCGTCTTCCTCCAGCTCGGGCGCGGTGCACGCCAAGTCATCCCGGTCCACCCAGCCATCGCCGTCATTGTCGACGCCGTCGCTGCAGGTCGTGTCGTAGGTGTCGAAGGTCGACTCCAGCCCGTCACTGCCGTCATCCGGGCAGTCGGGGTCAAACTCGTCTTCCCATCCATCGCCATCGTTGTCGATGTTGTCCCGACAATTGTCGTCCTCGATGTGCTCGGCGCGGCCACAGTCCGAGTCCCGACCATCCGTGCGGCCGTCACCGTCATTGTCGATGCCATCATTGCAGCCGAGATCGGACAGACCCACTTCGTCAGGTCCGTCGTCGCAATCGGGATCTCCGCTGTCGATCCAACCGTCCTCGTCGTTGTCCAGGCGGTCGTGACAAGTGTCCTCCGACGAGCTTGCCGACGTGCACTTGGGATCATCGCTGTCGATGTTGCCGTCCCCATCATTGTCGAGCCCGTCGTTGCAGCTCGACGCGCCAAACCGGTGGTTGTCTTCTTCGCCCACAGCATCGGCGCAGTCCGGATCGTCGAGATCCTTCCAGCCATCCCCGTCCCCGTCCACGCAGTCGCCACACGAGCCCAGCTCCAGGCCATTCGCCCAAGCGTTGTTGAGGTACGTGAAGCCGATGTCGCCCGTCGAGTAGGCAAACACAAGGTCCCCACTCAAGCTGGGCGCCTCAAGCACATACTCAGTGACCCGCTCGATGGTGAGCACCAGATAGGCTGTCTCTGCCAGCTCGGGCGCCCCGCTTGGGTAAGTGTCTGTCGGTCCAAAGTCGACCGAAGGAAACTGGTACATGACCCAAGCCGGAATCTCCAAGCGGGAGCGTCCTTCGGACACCTCATTCCACTTGTCCGGCACGGTGATTGTCGCCTTGAGCGTGCCAGGCGACGGGCCGAGCCAACCCAGCGGCAAGTGCTGAATCGTCATCCGCACCCAAGACTGGACATGCTTGACGCCTTGCCCATTGTTGGGCTGGTCATCCAGACCCACCTGGGCGTGGTCCCACACCACGTACGCAAACGGAGAAGAGCCGTCCGCGTTGCCGTCGGCATCTTCTTCGGGGCAGTTGGCCCCCGTCGGACCAGAGAAGAAGAACAGGCTCGACGGCGCCACACCGTCCACGGCGTCCTTGCCTTCGGCCAACAGCGGCGGGGGCAACAGCAACTCCGTGCCCTGAATGCCCGCTGACGCAACATTCACAGCAATGTGCACGTCCCCCACATCGCTCAGCTCGCCGTCCCCATCCGTGCCCTTGAAGAAGTTGTCCCCGACCGGCCAGTCCGCCTCCCACCGGTACGAGCGGGTGTTGTCGTAGTCGTCGGACTGGCACAGGTTCAGCTCGCTGCGGTCATAGCGCAAGCCTTGACCACTGTCGCAGGCGTCGGGCACGGAGTTATATCGGTCACCGTGAAGCGGGATCACACCGCCATTCCCGTCGCGATAGCTCGCCAGCCTCTCACTGTACGCAGTGAAGGTGCCGAGCGCGCTCTTGTCGAGGCAGAACTCACTGTTGATGCCAGAGTCTCGGACGGACAGGTTGTCGATGGACACCCGGCCGAGCTCGGTGCGAAGGGACTGGTACGCGCCCTCCACATCCACACTGACCACTTCTTGGGCCGGCGTCTCGACACGCCACTTCTCCCAGGAGATGTCCCAGCTGCCGCCGTAGCCCACCCGCTCCCCGGCAAAGACGTTGTGCAGCCGGGGATACGCAAACTCGATGATCTCGGCCCGCCCCGCCGTCCCGGTCAGCCCTGTGAATGGCGCTGAGAAGCTGTCCAGCCCGCAGAACTGGTGGTCCGGGTTGTCCTCCAGCAGCTCCTTTGCGTCGCCGGCCAGCGGCTCACGGGGCGAGCCCACGATCAGTGATGGAAACGGCGCGTAGGCCGGATCGTCCGTGCGACCCAAGCCACCAATGCATGAGAACCAGTCATTGGTCACGGCCAGATACGCGACCTGGTCGGCAAACGGGTTGTTGCCCGCACCGGGGGCCATGTTGTAGTAGTAAACGGCATCCGGGTTGTCGCTCTGCCCACCGGGCGTGCCCACCACAATGTCGACCGGGCCGCCCTCCAGGGGGCCCCGCGGCACCACGATCTCGATGCGGTCGTCCTGCACAGACAGGATCTTCGCATTGGTTGACCCAAACACCACGGACACCCGGTTGGGATCCGTCCCAAAGCCCGCTCCGCTGATGGTGATGACATCCCCACCCACGTTGCCGTCTTCAGTGTTCTGGCTGACCCCACTGAGCTGGGGCGCATCGCCCGTGTAGTAGGGCTCAAAGCGGTTCTGGTTGCAGGCTTCCAACAGCGAGAGCAGAAGGAGCGCGCCACCGAGCTTGATTGCTGTACGACTCATGGGTTGCTCCTCAGCGGTTCCAATAGAAGCGACCAAACTTGGCCGTGCTGGTGAGGACCTTGACGGGTTCGGCGGGCCGCCGCTGTCCGTAGCGGTCGCGCACATCCGGCGTGTCCAGCGAGCTGGAGGTCACCCGTGCAACGTAGAAGATGGCGCCGGCCGCACCGTGCAGCTCGCCGTAGGCCATGGCGGACGCCATCATCTCGGGGGTGATGACAAAGGCGCCGTCGTCGGGGACATTGCAGATCAGCTCCGCCAACACACGAGACGGCTCGCCTTGGAGACCCAACACCGGGTCACCATTGTCGTCGAGCAAGTCGGGATCGATCTCCCACGACAGATCGCCGCTCGCTTCAGTCTCACACGCCAAGTTTTCCCGCACGACATCGCGGGGAGGGTCGTCCCCATCGGCGATGATGCCGTCGGACTGCAGCCGGTCCCAGCGGTCCTGAAGGTGATCCGTCACCGGCACCTGAACCTGAGCCACCCGCTTATACTTGTCATCGAAGTCGACCGGCCCCAGCAAGCGCACACCAATGACCAACGTGCCGAGGCCCTTCGCTTCAGGCGCCGCATTCCACGAAAACTGCACGCCGTCTGGAGTCTCCCAAGGCCCCGTGTAGAGCTGGCCCACCGGCAGCTCCTGTCCAAACTCATTCTCCACTCGCATCATCTCAGCGTTGGCACAGTCCGAGAGCTCCGAGGGCAGGTCCTCCATGTCGCCGAACTGCAGACACCGACTGGTGAGCGAGGCCCCGTCGCTGGTGACCGGCACATACTCACCTGACTCTGCATCATAGCCGTAGCTTGGGCCTCGCCAGGTCATCAGGATGTCCGGCAGCGCCCGAGGCAACGTGTGGGTGTTCGACCGACCGTTTGCACCCAAGGGCATCGGAATCGACCCGAACGTCGCTTCCCGGGGTGGCAACCCACCGGGGAAGCTGATGTCGACCGCCGCACCGTGCTTCCAGTTTGACTCCAGAAGCACCTCGGTGCGGGCATCTTCGACAGATGAGCCCGGTTCCATGGTGTGGTGTGAGACGGACTGCGGGCGCCAGGGCTCAAACGACGAGTAGTAGGGACGCGTCGCTTCCATGTTGTGCTGGGGGTACACGACCGGGCGGCGCCCGATGTTCATCCCGAAGCCGTCTCCCTGGAACCGAATGTGGTCGCCCACGTCCACGAGCGAGCTGAGAAAGGCCCGGGGCTCAAACTGGGTGTAGCAGCTGCCAGGGGCGTCGTGGGGAATGCCCACAGTGCCGAACAGCACGTCCATCCGAGGCTGTGCCGCCTCGCTCACAAAGCCTTGGGCGGTGACGATGGAGTAGGGCGGGTCGGACGACCCGGTGGCGTCGAGCGCGGTGTAGGACACCAGTCCAATCAGCCCCAGGGGCAGACCTCCGCCGGCAAACTCAAGGTAGTCCATCTCGATCAGACCACTGTGGAGTTCGGGCTCCGGACCAATCGTGGAGGGGTCCAACCCCACGCCAGGGGTCTTGAACAAGGTTGTAGTTGCGTCGCGTCCACAGCCTGCAAGTGCGAGCAGGAGGGACACGCCGACGATGGGAGCGTTGGTTTTCATCGGTCCTCCTACCAGCCCGTGCCAAGGCCAATGTAGATTCGTGGTCCCGGCTTCTCTGACTCACTCGAGAGCTCGTCACCGAGTGCGCTGTCGGCAGTGTCGAAGATGCCATCGCCGTTGACATCACCGTAGCCGCGGATCTCGTTGAATCCGTAGGCCACACGAACAAAGCTGTCCCAGTTTGAGGTGTGAAACAACACACTCTGCACCCGCAGCTCAACACTGGCGTCGTACAACAGATAGTTCCCGTTGCGGTAGGCATCGTCCACGAAGGGAATCTCGCGGCGTACATCACCGGAGTCATAGGCCACACGGTCGCCGTAGCTGTCCCGGTAGAACTTGTCGGGGTTATTTGGCGGCCGATACGACCAGAGGTTTCCGGCGGTGCCGCCGATCTGGCCGTAGATGCCGTGGATAAACAGCGGACCGTAGGCCTCTTTCACCCGTCTGGAGATGGGGAACCGGTAGGCCGTGCCCAGAATGACCTTGGTCTCGCCGCTCAAGCTGAAAAACGGGTAGCCAGCGAACTGGGTGTTCGGCCGCAGGTTTCCGTAGCCAAAGTTGTACGGATGTTGGCCGCCGGCATTGAACTCGTCATTGAAGCTGACATTGCGGTCAATCCAACCCAGATCCACATCGAAGGTCATCCGATGCTCGTGGTCATTCGCCCAGTCGAAGGGCTTGGTGTGCCACATGTGGGGCACGGCAACGTTCTCGGTCCACCGGGCTTCGTAGCGGTTGTAGGAGTAGACCTCCAACAGCTGTCCCGAGTCGCTGACCACACCGCCATAGTCCCGATAGACGATGTCCGTCAGGCCGTGGGCAATCGAGAGGTCAATGTTGCGACCCGGCCGCGGGTTGGCCCCCAGAGAGCCCGCCCATGAGTTGACGCCGTAGCTGCTCCAGTTGTACCTCACGTAGCCTTCCGTGTTGATCTGGTACAGCTTCCATTGGTCGTCCGTGGTGTTCTTCAGCGAGAAGTCAAAGTAAGACAGCCCCACCATGATAGACGCGCGGCTGTTGAGAGGGACGGTCATCCGAGTGCCCGCGACCCGCTGCAGGACCGCCCGCCGAATCTCGAGCACGCTCTGATCATCGGTGGTGCTGGGGTCGTCGTCCTCGTCGATTTCTAGGCCCTGGTCGTTCTTTCCAGACCAGACGATGCCGTACAGGTCGAAGGACGGGTACCAGCCATTGAACGTGTAGAAGGCTTGGACCAAGCTGTCTTCACCGAGCAACGCAACCAATGCCAGCTCGTGCTTCTGCACGTAGTCCTGCATCGAGACTTGAAATCCCCCTTGGAGCCCCCAGTTCGTCTGGTTGGAGTTCTCCATGCGGAACATCGGCACGGCCGAGGGCACCGACCATGACTTGCGGGTGCGGTACGGATGGGTCTTGTCGGCCCAGTGGGACAGGTCCTCGCGGTACTCGAGGTTGTTGTTCACCAGCGCCGTGTCCAGCTCACCCGAGGTCCGGAACAGGTGCCCGGCGGGCGCCTGGAGGAACTCATCGGACGGCAAGCCATACAGCTTCCAGCCGAAAGACGTGAACTGTACATACAGCAAGTTGCCGTCATGGGTGATCTGGGGCGTGATGGCACCACTGACGACATTGGTGAGCTGACGAACCTCTTCGGTCTCGGGGTCGAGGCTGTAGACGTTGAGGATGCCCTCGGGCTCGGCTGAGAAGTAGATCTTGCCGTCTTGGGCCCAGTGCGGGTCTTGCTCTTCCCACTCGTCAAAGGTCAACGCCGACAGCTCGCCCGACGCCACATCCACTTTGTAGAGGTTCTGCTGGTAGTTGCGGTGCATGGCCACCACGAGGCTCTTGCCATCGGGGGACCAGTCAGGCCCCTGCATCCAGGTGCCATCGTGAAAGTCCGTCAACAGGCGCTTCTCAGAGCCGTCCATGTTGATGATGGCCAGCTCATGCCCACCGTCCTTGTACTGCAGGAACGCAACACGGTTGCCGTCCGGGGCCACTGCCGGGCTGTTGCCGCGCAGCGTGTTCGGGATCGGTCGGGCGATGGTCTTCGGGGCCACCGCATGGCGCTTGCGCAGCTTGCGTGTCTTCGGCCAAGCGCGCTCTTCCACCCGCCCCGCTTCTTTCTTCTCGTAGGTGTCGATGTCCCAGACATACAGCTGCGTGAAGTTGTACCCGTCCATCTCCAGCCCTTGGGCGGAGATCATCCCTGGCTGCTCGTCTTCGTGGCCCGTGACCACGGCTTGGTCCTTGCCTGGCACAAAGTCGAACGAGAAGTCCCAGCTGCCTTGGAAAGAGGTGCTCATCCGGCGCCGGCGGTCCGCCTTCTCGGCGTCCGAAGGCGCAACGCCAGAGATGGCCCACAGCTCGTCTGGATCTTGGGCGTTGATGACCGCCGACCCATAGTTCATCTGGCCCCAATAGGGCTTGTCCGGATGCACCCTCGGATCGTTTTGGTAGCGACCCGTCGCTTCGCGCTCGTGCTCCCGGTCCCAGCGAGACTTGGAGTTCCACGCATCCCGCGCTTCTGGCGTCGAGACGTCCCACTCGCTGGGGCGACCGGTCAGCTCTTGGCCCGCCACTTCACCACGAGACCGCACATCGGCCGCTTGGTTTGCGTAGCGCTCCGACAGATAGCGGCGCCACTCCCAATACAGCTGTTCTGCGGGCACACCCGTGACGTCCTCAAACACACTGGCGAACTCGGGCCGCCAGCCCTTCGAGAACTCCGTCGCCACACGGCTGTAGATCTCAGGACCGAACCGCTGGCGCAAATACAGACCGAAGCTGTAGCCCTGCTGATAGTAGCGCTCGCCGTCGTTCCAGGAGTCGCGCTTGCCCGCCCGATGGTGCCACTCATCATAGGTCAGCAACCGGTCATCCAACACGGTCGTGCGGATGTTCTGGTCGCGTGCGGCCGTCCACCAGTTCCAGCCCGTGTTGTCCGACCAGTACTCGGCCCCACCCTCAGTCCAGAACACCGAGTCACCGTCGGTGATCACAAAGTTTGCCCCCGTCTCGACGTCATTGACGCCGTCTCTGTACAGCCCACCAAACATCACCCCAAAGCTGCCTTCGGAGTGGGCGGCGTAGGCCTTGAGCGACACAACGTGGGCAAACTCATGCACCAACACATCGCTGAACCACTCCATCCGCCCCCGCATCCGGGAGAAGCTGGCGCCTGGGTTCGCCGAGATCTGGATCCAGTCCCAGCTCGGAATGGTGAAGCCCTGGAGGTCATCACTCTGGTCCAAGAGCACGATGTGCACTTGTTCCTTGAGGTAGTAGTTAAACTCTGCGCACATCGGCTCCCACATCGTCTCGGCGACCTCAGCCACCTTCCGTGCGGACCACTCGATGTCCATCTCGTGCTCGTTGCCTTGTTCCTTCGATCGACGGGACACCGGGTAGTGCACCACAAAGTGTTCCGTCTCGATGGACTGCCACTTGAGGTCCGGATGGTTGGACAAGTAGCTGAACTTGATGGCGTGTGCCTCGCTCGGCAGCAGCCCGACCCCCAGCGAGAGGATGCCGAGGAGCGCGAGCGCGTGGCGCGATGTGTTGCGATTGCGGCGCATGCTGTGCTTCCTCATCGTCAATACCGAAACTCAACCGACCCGCTCCACGTGGTGCCACGGGTGGGGTGGAGGTCTTCAATGGGGAAGTACATGAGGTCTTCGCCACGAATCGGAACCGTCATGCGGCCCACCAAGTCGACGCCACGGCTGATGTGGCCGATGGCACCGAGCCACGCGTCCCACTGCCAGCCGTCAGAGCCTTCCTGGACCACCAGGTCTTTGGAGGGAAAGAGCCCACCGCTGCTGGAGCCGATGCGGACTTCGTCTCGAATCTGGAGCAGTGACCCCGCCTGGAGCGCGACCGGGCCCGCTTGCAGGGTGACGTCCCCATCGACCTTCCGGATGTCGCCGGGCTTGATGCGCCCATTGAACTGATAGTAGTCCACCTCAACGAGATACTGGACAACCCCAGAGAACCTTCGCACATACGCCCCACCCAGCTGCAGCGCGAACGGCCCAAACTGGCGCTTGGCGTGCAAGCCAAACTCGGCATCGGGGGTGCCGGTCGTCAGCACAATTGCTTGGAAGGTGGAGGGGCCCGCGACCGAGTTGCCCGGAGACTCGTTGGCCGCCGGCGCCTTGTACTCGGCGTGGGCCACGATGGACGTCAGCGGCGCCATGCTCCGGAACAGCTCGTACTTGTACCCGAACCGGGGGTCGCCGAAGCCACTCTGGATCGTGTCGGTGCCCAGCTCATCGTTCTGAAGCCGCGCGTAGTGCCACTTCAGGCTACCATACAACTCACCCCTTCGGGTGATGCCGTACCGCATATCGACCTTACCGTAAGCATAGGTCCACTTTGTATTTTCCAGATCGGCGGCCTCGCCTTCACTGTCCCAATACTGGGTGGCGGTCTTCCAGTCGGCGCCGAGGCCGAGCTCAAGCCAGCCGCGGCCGAGGACAAGGGGGCGCTCCACCTCGCGGGCCGCAAAGGGCTCCCGCATCGTGTGGGCCTGGACCCCGGCGGCCATGGCAACCGGGCTGGCCACAAAGAGGCTGCCCAGTGCGAGGGAGGCGGGGATGCTGCGGAGTCGCGACATCGGCATGGGTCCCGTGGGAAAGTCCGCGGAGCGGGCGGTCAAAGGCGGAGCGTCCATGGGGGACGCACAGAGAGTCCGGTCGACAAGCGGCGGTGGTCGCCAGCTTGCCCCATGCGAACGCGGGACGAGCCAGCCTGTGGAATTGCGATGCCCACGACCCGAAGGGGTTTTCCACGGCACCGCTTTGATGTCAAGTTCGCCGAAAGTCGACAGGCAGGTGGCGGAAAGACAAGGTCACCAGACCGTTGTGGGTCGGTGGGTTCCCGCCGCCACGCCGCGGGGGTTCGCTGGAAGGGTGCAAGCCAGTCAACGGCCTGTAAATGGCTGTCAGCAAAGTCCGGGCCCGGGAATGCCCGCCGCGCACCGACACTGGGCGGGACCACCGATGAGGGGCGCGCCCGATCCAGCTCAGGCCGCCTCAGCGGCGCAGTCCGTGCACCCGGAAGGTCTCGTTGTTGCGCACCCGCCGGCTGACCTGCACGTCGAGGTAGCCCGCATTGGTGAACATCAGCTCCAGGCGCTCCCGGTTGAACCAGTGCCGGACCGGGATGCGGAGGCGGTCCCAGACATCAGCCACAACCACGTCAAATGGCCACTGGTGGTGATCGTGGACGGGCAAGTGGCGAACCACAGCGCCGGCAACCGGCACGGAGCTGAGCACCCGGTAGGGGGTGTGGCTGAACAGACGGAGGAACCGGGCGACGTTCTGGGAGAAGCCATGCAGTGTCTCGGGGCTCATGCCGGCCGTCGCCCCCCGAAGCGCGTTCGAGATGTGCAGGGTGAGGCCTTTTCGTGGCCCGTAGACCCACAAGGAGAGCCCGCCTCCGCTGCGGATGCACTGCCCGAGGGCCTCAAAGGCTTCTTCGGGGCGCTCGAGGTGGTGAAGCACCCCAAAGCTGTAGCAGAGGTCCACCACACCATCGCGAATGGGCGGGTTGTAGAGATCGCCCTGCACCACGTGCACACGGGACTGGTCGCGGGTGTTCTCTCGGGCGGCCTCAACCGCATCCCCGCTGGAGTCCAGGGCGATCACCTCGGCCCCAAACCGAGACGCAAAGTACGCGTGGCGGCCATAGCCAGCGCCCGCGTCGAGGACGAGGCGGCCGAGGAAGTCCCCGGGCTTCAGCGGGCTGGCCAGGTCGAGGAAGTTCTCTTCCCACTCGGATCGGCCCGAGTCGAAGGTGGTCCACCGGTGGGCGGTGGCGGGTCCTTCGTCCACCCCCTTGGGCAACATGCGTGGAATACCCGACCTGATAGGGTACACCGACTCACACTGGGGGCACCGAAGGCTGCCTTCGATCACTTCTTGCTCGATTCCTGCTTCGAGATCAACCCCTGGCAGGTCCTTCTCATCGGGTGTGAAGTGGCCGCGGGTCACCCGGACCGAGCGGGTCTTCTGCGCGTCGAGCTGCAGCTCGGGCACACGGCATGTGGGGCAGGCCAACCACTGCAGCAGACGGTACTTCACGACCAGATCCCGGATCGAGTTTGGAGTGCGGAGGCCCCTCCACCGGGGAGGTCTCGGCCCAACACGTCGCGACCTTATCCCGCCCAGGTGCGCCGCCGCGGAATCCTCGGGGCACTCCGCGAAGCTCAGGTGGCAACGTCCCCTGCCCTTCGCTCCGCCAGTTTGGTTGTGCTATAGACCGGCCATTCTACCCGTTGGACCTCGTGTTCCCGAGACCAGCGAACAACACGGCGCAATCGGCAAGGCAGCCAACCAGCGCCAGGCGTCCAACCCCGGGATCCCGGGTGCGGATCGATCCCGGAATTGCCCCCGCCCAGCCGGCGGTCCGGCGCCCGGACTGACACTCAGCTGCCCCTCCCCCGGCGCCGCGCGCCCCCCGTCGACATCATCCCCCAAAGGACGCCATGACTCGCCCCATCGAACGCCTGGAAAACGCGGTGGTCCGCTTCGCCGGTGACTCCGGCGACGGCATGCAGCTCACCGGCAGCCAGTTCACCAGCACCACCGCCGTCTACGGCAATGATCTGGCGACCTTCCCCGACTTCCCGGCAGAGATTCGCGCCCCCGCGGGCACCCAGGCCGGCGTGTCCGGGTTCCAGATCCACTTCTCTTCCGCCGACATCCACACCCCCGGCGACGCGCCGACGATGCTGGTGGCGATGAATCCTGCCGCACTTGTCCGCAACATCAAGGACTTGCGTCCGGGTGGACTGGTCATCGTGAACACCGACAAGTTCACCGACCGCGACCTCGAGAAGGCGGACCTGACGTCGAACCCCCTCGAAGACGGCACGATGGAGGGCTTTCGGGTGGTCGAGGTGCAGCTCGGGCGGCTCACCAAAGAAGCGGTCAAGGGCCTCGGGCTGTCCACCAAAGAAGCCGACCGGTGCAAGAACTTCGTCGCGCTGGGCATGAGCTACTGGCTGTTCAACCGGGACATGCAAGTCACGCGGGACTGGATCAGCGGCAAGTTCAAGTCGCCCTACAAAGAAGCGAACCTCAAGGCGCTCGAGACCGGCTGGTCCTTGGCGAACACGATGGAGCTCTTTCACAGCTCCTATGAGGTTGCGCCCGCGAAGCTGCCCCCTGGCACTTACCGCAACATCACCGGCAACGAAGCCCTGGCACTGGGCCTTCTCGCCGCCGCCCAGCGTGCGGGGCTGACCCTCTTCCAGGGCGCCTACCCCATCACCCCCGCTTCCGACGTGCTCCACTACCTGTCCCGGTACAAGCACCTCGGCGTCATCACCTTCCAAGCTGAAGACGAGATCGCGGCCATCAGTGCGGCCATCGGCGCCAGCTTCGGTGGCGCCTTGGCCATCACCAGCTCCTCGGG
Source organism: Myxococcota bacterium (assembly GCA_942491145.1). GTDB lineage: Bacteria > Myxococcota_A > UBA796 > UBA796 > UBA2385 > CAXQUZ01. The sequence continues at coordinate 31,507 of CALOBC010000012.1, forward strand.
CCCCGGCATCGCGCTCAAGGGTGAAGCGCTCGGGCTCGCCATGATCACCGAGCTGCCGCTGGTCATCGTCGACATCCAGCGCGGCGGCCCAAGCACCGGACTGCCCACCAAGACCGAACAGAGCGACCTGAACATCGCGCTCTTCGGCCGTCATGGTGAGTCACCGATGCCAGTGTTGGCCGCCCAGACCCCCGGTGACTGCTTCGCCGCGGGCCTGGAAGCCTGCCAGATGGCCCTCAAGTATATGATGCCCGTCATGCTGCTCACCGACGGCTATCTCGCCAATGGCTCCGAGCCGTGGCGGGTGCCTGAGCTGTCGGAGCTGCCCGAGGTCAAGTCCAACCAGGGCGCCGATCCCGAGGGCTTCTTGCCGTATCAGCGGGACCCCGAGACCCTCGCCCGTCCGTGGGCAATCCCGGGCACGCCAGGGCTGGAGCACCGCATCGGCGGCCTCGAGAAGGCCGATGGCACGGGCAATGTCAGCTACGACCCGGACAACCATGAGCACATGACTCGGGTGCGTGCGGACAAGGTGCGGCGCCTTCTGGCCGACATCCCGCCTGCTGAGGCCTATGGTGACGAAGACGGCCTGCTGGTGGTCTCTTGGGGTGGAACCTTCGGCGCGGTGCGCACCGGTGTCGACCGGGCCCGCGAAGAGGGTATCCGTTGTGCCCACCTCCACCTGCGCTGGCTCAACCCCTTCCCCGCCGGCCTCGAGGCGTTGCTCCACAAGTACGAGCGGGTGCTCGTTTGTGAGCTCAACATGGGTCAGCTCTGCCGTGTGCTGCGCGCCGAGTTCCTCGTGGACGCCGTGTCCTACGGCAAGGTCCAGGGCCAGCCCTTCAAGATCAGCGAGATCCTCGCGCGCATCCAGACCGTGTCTGCCTGAGCCAAGCTTCGCCGTCCCCGCATCGAACCTGAACGTCGCCTTCGGAGGCCCCCCATGTCCCACCTCAACGAGGACCAGACCGCGCCTGTCTACACCAAGAAGGACTTCATGTCCGACCAGACCATCCGGTGGTGTCCGGGCTGCGGCGACTACTCCATCCTCTCGCAGGTCCAGACGGTGTTCTCGGAGCTGGGCATCCCGCGCGAGAAGTTCGCGGTGATCAGCGGAATCGGCTGCTCCAGCCGCTTTCCGTACTACATGAACACGTACGGGTTCCACACGATCCACGGCCGGGCGCCCGCGTTTGCCACCGGCCTCAAGCTCGCCAACCCCGAGCTGAGTGTGTGGCAGATCACCGGTGACGGCGATGCCCTGAGCATCGGTGGCAACCACCTGATTCACGTGCTGCGGCGCAACGTCGACATCCAGGTGCTGCTGTTCAACAACCGCATCTACGGGCTCACCAAGGGCCAGTACTCGCCGACGTCCGAAGAGGGGAAGCGCACCAAGTCGACCCCGCTGGGCAGCATCGACCACCCCTTCGAGCCCTGCTCGGTGGCCCTTGGCGCCGACGCGACGTTCATCGCGCGCACGGTCGACGTGTTCGTGAAGGAACAGCGGGCCATGCTGCACGCGGCCCACGCCCACAAGGGCTGCTCCTTCGTCGAGATCCTGCAGAACTGCAACATCTTCAATGATGGTGCCTTCGCGTCCTTCACCGAGAAGAAGGTCAAGGACGAGCGCTGCATGTTCGTCGAGCACGGCAAGCCCCTGACCTGGGGCGGCAAGAAGGGGGCGCCGACCTATGGTCTGGTGCTGAGCTCTTCGCTGCGGCTCGACACGGTGGAAGTCACCGAAGACAACGCGGCCGATGTGCTGGTTCACGACGAGACCAACCCCGTGTTGGCGGCGCTGCTCGCCAAGCTCCAATACCCGGTGGCCTTCGGTGTGCTGCTGCGGGTGGAGCGGTCGACCTACGACCAGGGTGTGCTCGATCAAGTCCAGCATGCGCAGGAGACGGCCAAGCCCACCGACGATCTGATGGCCACACTGCGTGGGGGCGGCACCTGGACGGTGGAGTGAGCCCTGCACCCCTCGCCACGATGCCCCGAAGCCCAGCGCTCTCGGGCATCCTGTGCGACATCGACGACACGCTGACCACAGACGGTCGCCTGGTGCCCGCCGCATTTGCCGCGCTGGCCCGGGCCCAACAGTCGGGCTTGCGTGTGGTCCCCGTCACCGGCCGACCTGCGGGCTGGGTGGACCACTTTGCCCGCATGTGGCCTGTGGACGGCTGCATCGGCGAGAACGGTGGGCTGTGGTTCTGGATGGGCGACGGCAAGCTGCAGCGCCGCTTCTTCCAGCCCGAGGACGTGCGACGGGACAACCGTCAGAAGCTCGACCAGCTGGCCGGTCGCATCCTCCAGGCTGTGCCGGGCACCGCGCTGGCGAGTGACCAATCCTACCGTGCGCTGGACCTGGCGGTGGACTTCTGCGAGGACGTTCCGCCCCTCGACAATGCCGCAGTGGACCGCATTGTCGCTGAGTTTGATGCCATCGGTGCAGTCTGCAAGGTGTCGAGCATTCATGTCAACGGCTGGTTCGGCGCCTTCGACAAGCTGGCGGGCTTTCAGCGCTTCCACCAAGACCGGTGGGGCACACCCGCGGACATGGGCGCGTGGGTCTACATCGGCGACTCGGCGAACGACGCCCCGATGTTTGAGGCGTTTGGTCGCTCCGTCGGCGTGCGCAACGTGGAGCACTTCCTGCAGCGCATTCCCGAGCACCAGTGGCCCCGCTACATCACCCCGTCCGAGGGCGGCGAAGGCTTCGCGGAGCTGGTGGACCACGTCCTCGGCTGAGCGGTCAACACAAGCGGTGTGGCACCCCTCGCCCCCCGACAAACGCATCGACCGCCGCACACAGCTCGGTGGTGACCGCGGCGCTCAGACCGTCGTGGTAGCCCGCGGCATGGGGCAGCTCGATGAGCCCGGGCAGGTCTCGGACCTTCTGCAGCTCGGGCCATGGCTCTTGGGGAAAGACGTCCAGACCCAGCGCGTGCAAGCGGCCTGACTCCAGCAGCTCAACCGCAGCTCTGACATCGAGAACATCGCCACGCGCGGTGTTCACAAGCACAAGGCCGGGACCGCAGTGGGCGAGCTGAGCCGGTCCGATGAGCCCGCTGGAGCCCCGCTCCAAGCGGCAGTGCACCGTCACGGCGTCACACTGCGCCAGCATGTCGTTGAGGTCCATCGGCACGACGGTCTCGGGCACGCCCAGGGGATCGGCACCGACCACCTCCGCGCCCAGCACCGTGAGCACCTCGGCCATCCGGCGGCCGATGACCCCCAGGCCCACCACACCCACTCGGGCGCCCCGCAGCGTGCGCATGCGCATCCCAGGCAGGGCCGCGCGGGCCCAGCGCCCCTGGACCGCCGCCGCTCGGAGGGGCCCCAGCGCCCGGAGTCCGCTGAGGATCAGCCCCAGCGCCGAGTCGACCACCGCGTCACGCCGCGCCGCTGGGCAGCGAGCCGCCACTATGCCCTTGGCCTGAAGTGCCGCGAGGTCGAGGTGGTCAAAGCCGCTGGTGGTGGTCAGCACCAGCCGGACCGACGGCATCGCCAGCAGTTGGTCGGGGCCGATGGGGTTCTTGCTCGTGACCACGACCACCTCGGCGTCGTGGTGCATCGGCAGCACACGCGCCAGGCGGCCCAAGCGAGCCACTTCGTCGTGGATGTGGGCGTCGGTCTCGTAGGGACTGCGCCCCCAGCGGGAGATGCGAATCATCGGGGCTCCGGGATGGCTTCGGGCTACCCTGGCGCTCCCGGAGGAGCACATGGCGCCCACGACCACGCGCATCAGCCCGACCGCCTACTACACGGGCACCACTTGGCTGCGGCACGATCTGGGCGACAAGGCCCTGGAGCAGGCGCTCCAGACTTGGCGCTACGACCTGGTCCAGCCCTTGATGCGGCTGGGACGGGCGATGCACAACGGTGCCGGGCTGGATGAGGTCTTGCTCCAGCGTCACCGCATCATCGATCACTTGTTGGACCGGGAGATCCAGGACCACGGACTGCGGCAGATCGTGGAGGTGCCGTGCGGGCTGTCGGCGCGGGGGCTGCGCACGTGTCAGGCCCACCCTGACGTGATCTACATCGAGGCCGATCTGCCCCACATGGTCGAGATGAAGCAGAGTGCGCTTGCGGGAAGGCTCTCCCCGGGCCACAGCATCGTGCCTGTCGACCTTCTCGTCCCCGACGGGCCGGGTTCCTTGGGGGCCCTGATCGGCGGCCTGGACCCGGCCCAGCCGGTGGCCCTCATCATGGAAGGAATGCTCAACTACTTCGATGAACAGACCATTCGCGACATATGGACGCGGGGAGCAAGGGCGATGTCCAGCTTCCCCCGCTCGACGTACCTGGCAGACGTCGCGATGAAGCCCCACATCAACGCCAGCGGGCTCGCGCGCATGTTCATGAAGACCCTGTCGGTGGTGGCTCGCGGCCACATGCATGTGCACTTCACAGGCCGCCCCGCGGCCACCGATGCCCTGTTGGCGGCCGGATTTGGGACCGCGACGGTGCACGAGCCGAGCGACCACCACGACCTCGGGCTCCCAGCGGCCAACGCACCCGACCACATCGCGGTGCTCGAAGCCCACGGGGGCCCAGACACGACAACCTGAGCCACGCCGCTGGCTACTCGGGGACGCGGTAGCCCAAGGTCTCCAAGGCATCGGCATGCTCCCGGGAGATGGGCGCCGGAACACCCTCGGCTGCGCCATGCTCAACCGCATCCTCGCCACCGGGCCACCAGCCAAACGCCCAGCGAGTGCGCAGCCCGCCCACGCGGACCGGCCCCGACGGCCGGCCAGGGAGCTGGTCGGACAGCCAAGCTTCCCGCAGCGCCATCACGGACGTGTCCGGCGCAAGCGTGCCGCCCGAGCGGCTGGAGAGACACAAGGCGGCCGGCACCCGGAGCTGCTCGGCCACCAGCGCCGTGCCATGGCCCTGGTGGCCCCCTTCTCCGAAGGACTCACCGTGGTCGGCGACCACCAGCACCCGGCGCCCTCCAGCAGCGTCGACGAGCCGCTGTACCCGGCTGGCGGTCCAGCCGACGTTGTTCCGATACGCCGGCGGCCCCACCGTCCCCTGCCCTCGTGCCGGGCCTTCATCGAAGCGGTTGTGTTCGTGGGGACTCAGCAAGTGCACCCAGACCAGCCCGCCCGTGTGGTCGCGCATGCTGGCCTCGGCGTGCCGCACCAACACCTCGTCTCGGCGGGCATCCCAGGGGCTCGGCACGCCGAGAATGCGAGCCCGCCAGCCCGCCATAATGTCCACCAGGAGCACCGGGTGACGGGCCAAGTCGCTGTGGTGGAGCGCGGTGATGCCCTGACCGAAGCCCACCTCGCTGCGCAAGTGGGGATTGCTCAGCCACGCCTCCACCGGCATGTGTGCGCCCAAGCCCCGCTCGTCGGGGGACAGACCCGTCCAGCCACCGGGCACGGGCCGACCGGCACCATGGTCCTCCGGCAGCCCCCCCGTCCACAGCGACGCCATGGCGGGCAGCGTCCAAGGTGCCGGACTGACGGCGGCTCCCGTGGCGCATCCCTCCAGGTCCAGCAGCTCCAGCAAGCCGCTGTCGGCGCGCACAGTGTCGACGGTGACCAGCAGCGCACCAGGGCCGTGCACGGCGGGAGCAGGCCGCACCTTGGGTCGGGCCAACGGCACCAGCAGACCACCGAGAACACCGATCCATAGAGCTCTTCGGGGCCACTTGGCCAGGGTCAGCAGCACGAGCGCCGGCGCCACACCCAGCCAGACCGAGACCCCGGACACTCGGGCCGCTTCAGGTCCCCAGATGAGCGCCCAGATCAGTGCAGTGACCAGCCGTGGCCGCCAGGGGAACAGCGCGAACACCCCGCACAACAGGCCCGTCCCGACCACACCCGCAGCGCCCAGCGCACCCGCCGGGGGATCGAGCGCCGGGGCCCAGCCGGAAGCCAGTAGCTCCAGTCCCCCGAACGCCACCCCAGCCAGGGTGGCCTCCAAGACGCAGGCACGGCGAGAGGGCAGCATCTGGACCCGCTATCCACACCCCGCCAGTGTTCCCGGTCCTATTTTGCAGCGGTGCCGGCCAGGACGGCAGCCCCACCCTCCCAAGCGAGTCAGGGCGTGCGTCGGCGGGTCGCCAGCGTCAGGCGCTCGGTCGCGGTGCCGCTCGTCCCATCGACCCGCACCCGCTGCACCGCTTCTCCGACCACGGCCCGGCCACCGCCGGCGCGCTCCACCAGCCGACGGGCGCTGACCAGCCACACCGGGGCGCCCAAGGCCGCGGCGGTGCCCGGCGGCAGCACCACCACACCGGCCTGCCCCGGACAGCGCAAGTGCCCACCACCGGGAAGGTCGACCTCCACGTACACATGGACATGTTCCCGCACATCGGGCGGGGCGTAGCGGACCACTTGACCGCCGCCCCAGGTCTCCGCAGTGTCGATCAGCAGCGGCGGCTCGGGAAAGCGCAGCGCCCGGTGGGAGACCAGTCCTGCACTGCGGTCGCCTTCGGTCCAGACCGAGACCGGCTGCCACCGCAGGTCCCCCTCCGGCTCCAGGTTGGTCGCGACGTAGCGGCCGCGATCCTTTGACCAGTCCACTTCCAGCCGCTGTCCCACGTCCACGACCACACGCTCACCGACATCCGGCCCGCGATCGGACCCGGTAACGGTGCACTCACCACCATCTTGGGCAGTGGCCACCGCGGCGTCCACGTCGAGGGTGTCCCCCATGGAGTGCCGCAGCGTCACGACCAACGGCTCGAGGGAGCTCGAGGCAGGCGGACCACTGCCGACCGCCAACCCAGCTCCCAAGCCTGTGCCCACCAGCAGCGACAGCGCCGGCGGGAGAAGTCGACGATGCGCCATGAACCACCTCCCGCTCAGCGCAACGGCCCGTGCAAGCGCCAACATGAGCACTTGGTGTGGACCGTGCAAGTTGCTGACACCGGCTTGCCGACCCCCAGACCGTGCGAACAATCCCAAGAGTCCTCGACCAGCAGGCCGACACAGTGGCCGAAGAAGCGGTCTCGGATTGCCACTTGCACACACGGCCGGTAAATGAATGAACACTCATTCAGTCCAGCCCGCTCCCCCTTTTTGCACGAGCCAGACGGGGCCCCCCTCCCCACTGCCCCCCTCGGAGTCCACTCATGAGCGCAACCAAGTTCACCGTCGACAGCCGCGACATGCGATTTGTCCTGCACGAGCTCCTCGCTGTCGTGCCCGCCCTCTCCGGCATCCCGGCGTACGAGGAGGTCGACGTCGACCTCATCGACACCATGCTCGACGAAGCCGAGAAGGTCGCGACTGAGCTGGTCGCACCCATCAACGGCCCCGGCGACCGCCAGGGCTGTCGCCTGGATGCCGACGGCACGGTGCTCACCCCTGATGGCTACAAGGCTGTGTTCCAGACCTTCTCCGAAGGCGGCTGGGCCGGCCTGGGCGCCCCCGTGGAGTTCGGCGGGATGGGCATGCCGCACGCTCTCGACGCCGCGGTCGGAGAGATGATGACGGGCGCGTGCCCGGCGTTCGCGATGTACCCGGGCCTCACCCGCGGCGCGGCCAATGTGCTCAGCAAGTTCGCCAGCCTGGACTACCGCGCGATGCTGTGCGAGCGGATGTATACCGGCCAGTGGGGCGGCACGATGTGCTTGACCGAGCCCGGCGCCGGCAGCGACGTGGGCTCCAACCGCACGCGCGCGGTGCCTTCGGACGAGCCCGGCGTGTACATGCTCGAAGGCGAGAAGATCTTCATCTCCTCCGGCGACAACGATCTCTTCGAGAACATCGTCCACCTCGTGCTTGCACGCCTGCCGGGGGCGCCGGAAGGCACCCGCGGCCTGTCCATCTTCATGGTGCCCAAGCACGAGTTTGACTTCGAGTCCGGCGAGCTGGGCGCCCGCAACGGTGTCTACGTCGAGAAGCTCGAAGAGAAGATGGGCATCCACGGCAACGCCACTTGTGCGCTGTCGTTTGGCGCCCGCAGCCCGTGCAAGGGCTGGCTGCTGGGCGAGCCCGGACAGGGCATGTCCATCATGTTCGGCATGATGAACGAGGCCCGGCTTGAGGTCGGCGTCCAGGGCCTGTCCGGGGGTTCATCCTCCTACCACTATGCCCTGGCATACGCAAAAGACCGTATTCAGGGCGTGGACATCGACAAGCACGGCGACGCGGATGCGACGGCCATTGCCATCATCGAGCACCCCGACGTCCGCCGGATGCTGATGTGGCAGAAGGTGCACGTCGAGACGATGCGCTCGATGGTCTACGACGTGGCGCTGCGGCTCGACCTGTGGCACCACGAAGCGGACAAGAACAAGCGCCGCGAGATCAAGGGCTACGTCGAGCTGATGACCCCCATCGTGAAGTCGTACTGCTCGGATCGCGGCTTCGACTGTGCCGTGAGCGCCATGCAAGTGTTCGGTGGATACGGCTTCATCGGCGAGTACCCGGTGGAACAGGTCGCCCGAGACACCAAGATCGCCAGCATCTACGAGGGCACGAACGGGATCCAGGCGATGGACCTGCTGGGCCGCAAGCTCACCAAGGGCCAGGGCGTGCTGTTCATGAACTGGATGGCCGAGCTGGGCACCCACGTCGCCAAGGCCAAAGCGGTCGAAGGGCTCGCCGATGCGGCGGCTGCGATCGAGAAGGCCAAGGATGTGCTGGGCGCATCGGCCATGCACTTGGGCGGGCTGGGCATGCAGGGCGACACCAAGGGCGCGATGATCTACGCGACGCCCTTCCTGAACCAGTTCGGCAACGTGGTTCTCGGCCTCGAAGCGCTCAAGCAAGCCACGGTCGCAAGCGCGGCCCTTGCTGCGGGCGGGCTGTCCGAGAGCGAAGAGCGGTTCTACCAGGGCAAGCTGGTGAACCTCGACTTCTACGTCAGCAGCGTGCTTCCCGAGAGCATCGCGCTCGGCAAGACCATCCGCTCGGGTGACAAGGCCTGCATGAGCCCCGCAGCGTTCCGGTAAGAACCATCACGTATGCTCGGCCCGCTCCACCCTCTCGGTGCAGCGGGCCGGCGTCGTCTTGGGCCTCGGCCGATCGGGGCCAGCGCTCAGTAGAGCAAGGACTCTTCGCGGTCTTCGGCGAAGGTGTCGATCTCGTCCTGCCACGACTCCACAAGCTCCCGGGGGCGCACCCGGGCTTCCAGCCCCAGCCGCGCGTCGGGACAGCCGATCAGCAGGTCGATCGCGATGGGCGTGTCGACAAACTCGTAGGTCTCGGTGCGCCAGGCGAAGCGCTCGGGATCGGTGCGCAGTGCCGCCTCCAGCATCACGAGCCCCAGCAAAAAGGGCTCCATGGCGTGGCGGTCGTGCACGAAGAGCTCCACCCCATGACAGGCCTTGCCGGCGTGCTTCTGGAACCGAGGCTCAAAGGTCGCAGCACGGAAGGCCACCCCCTCCAGTCCAGCGTCAGCAGCCCCCTTCTGGAGCAGTGACACGAACCGGGCCCGGTCGATCCAGGGCGCGCCCACAAGATGGAAGGGCCGCGTGGTGCCCCGCCCCTCGGACAGGTTCGTGCCCTCGATGAGGCACAGGCCTGGGTAGATGGCTGCGGTCTCCAGCAGCGGCATGTTGGGCGACGGAAACACCCACGGCAGGTCGGTCTCGTCGAGGAACTGGTCCCGGTCCCAGCCCTCGCAGCGCACCACATCATACGGACAGTCGATGCCCACGTGGTTGCGGAAGAAGTGGCCCAGCTCGCCCATCGTCATGCCGTGGCGGACCGCGAGCGGGAAGGCACCGACGAAGCTCTCGAAGCCGGGCTTGACGACGTTGCCCTCCATCGTGACCCCGTCGATGGGGTTCGGACGGTCAAGCACCACAATCTTGGTGCCGGTCCGGGCGGCCACCTGCATCATGAAGCCGAGCGTGGCCTGGTACGTATAGTACCGCGACCCAATATCTTGAATGTCGAACAGCAGCACATCCAGGTCGGCGAGCGTGGCATCCGGCGGGTGGAGGCTCGCTTCGGTGCTGCCGTAGAGTGAGACCGTGGCCTGGGCCGCAGCGTCATCCCCATCGACCGCGATCATGTCCTGAGCGGTGGCATCCACGCCGTGTTCCGGGCCGAAGAGGCGCACGATCTGGACCCCAGCCCGGCGCAGGGCCACGATGGCATGCTCCAGCGTGCGCGTGACGGCGGTGTGGTTGCAACACAAGCCGACGCGGGCACCCTTGGGAATCACCCGGTCAATGTCGGACAGCAGGACTTCGAGGCCACTTCGCACGGTGCGCTCCAGAGACGCGGGGTGCACGGCCTATCCCGCTGGAGGGTCCCACAGCAGCCGATCCAAGGCATCTCCCAGCGGCCCCCGTCCCGAGCGATCCCGCCCGTCGAGGGCCACCACCGGGACCATGCCGTGCACGCTGGAGGTCACGTACAGCTCGGTGCATCGGTCAGGGTCCACCGCGCGCAGCTCCGTGGGGATGCCTTGGGCCTTCGCGAGCGCCAGCACCGCAGCCCGCGTGATGCCACCGAGGATCTGACCATCATCGGGATGGGTCACCACCAGGCCATCCTCGACCCCCACCACGTTGCTCCAGGTCCCTTCCATCAGCCGCCCTTCGACATCTGTCCACAGCACCTCGTCCACGTCGGGATGGGCCGCCACCATGCGCAGTCCCGCCAGCCGGTTGCCGTGCTTGGCCGCGGCCAACCGCCCGAAGAAGCGGGGCACGGGCACCCGGACACATCGCACCGCGGTCCGCCGGCGGGGGGCAGGGCGGGCCAAGACCAGCGCCGTGCCACCGGCAGTCAGGGTGATCCGAATCACGGCCTCGGGCACCCCCAGCGCCGCCTGCGCGGTCCAGCACCACGCTTGCAGCGACGTCGGCACGGGGCAGGCGAGGTCGAGCAGTGCCGCGCTGCGACGCAGCCGCGAGAGGTGGGCACCCAAGGACCGAATGCCGCCATGGCGCACGCGCAAAGTCTCGAAGACCGTGACCCCCCACAGCAACCCGGGATCTTCGGGATCAAGACGCACAAGACCGTCGGGAGCCAAGCGACCATCGACGAGGAGCACCCTTCGGGCGTCGGGACTGGCGATAGCCGCCTCCTGCAGCGGCCGGACCGAGGCGGCGATACCACTCCAGACCTCACCGACTGTGCCCTGGCGGGATAACCCGGTGTCTGCGGTGGAATGGAGCTGAGGAGCCGAGTCTATGCTGGGCCTGGGATGGCAAGAAATCGCGTTCGTCCTGGTTCTGGCCATTGTGGTGGTCGGACCGGACCGTCTGCCAGAGACGCTCCGCTTCCTTGGCCGCCAATACGGTCGGCTGCGCAATGCGAGCGAAGAGCTGCGGCGGGCGTTCATGCTCGAGGCCGATCGGTCCGACGCGGAAAAGCGTGCCGAGGCGCTGCGGGAACGGCGAGAAGCTGCCCGCAAGCGCGCCGAGGAAGTGCGCCAGCGGGCGCTCGACAGCGGCGGGGGCCAGCCCGACATGTCCGACCTCACCGACGGCGGCGCAGACCGGCCCACCGACCCAGGCACCGTCGCCCGCGTGGACCTGCCCAAGCCTGACCCCGCTGAGGCTGCGCGCCCCGAACCGGACGGTCCCCCGCCCGACGGCCCGGAACAGGAAGGCCCATGACCGAGCCCTCTCCCCCTGCCGACCCGGCCTTTCCCCGCTCCAAGGAAGAGTTCGACTCGGTCGAGTCCTACCAGATGCCCCTGATGGAGCATCTGCGGGAGCTGCGCCGTCGCCTGATCGCAGCCATGATCGCGCTCACCATCGGTGTCGTCATCGCGCTGGTCTTTGTGGACGACATCTGGGCGTTCTTGGTGAAGCCGATGAATGACGCGCTCAAGACGTCCGGTCGGGGCTCCATGGGTGTCACGGGCGTGCTGGAAGCGTTCATGACCCAGCTCAAGGTCGCCGGGCTCGCGGGCGCAATGATGGCGTCGCCGGTGCTGAGCTGGCAGATCTGGCGGTTTGTGGCCCCGGGGCTCTACCCGAACGAAAAGCGGATGGTGGTCCCGCTGGTCTTCTCGTCGACCGCGCTGTTCCTGGGCGGCGCGGCCTTTGCCTACGCCGTCATCTTTCAGTTTGCGTTTCCGTTCTTCATCGAGATTGCGCCCGACGACGTTGAGCACCTGATCAAGATCGAGAACTACCTGGGCCTGGCCACCCGGCTGCTGCTGGCGTTCGGCGCCTGCTTCCAGCTTCCGGTGGTCGTGTTCTTCTTGGCCCGCGCCGGGCTGATTGATGCCCGCGACATGTGGCAGTTCATTCGCTACGCCATCGTGGGCATCTTTATTATCAGCGCAATGCTGACGCCCCCGGATCTGCTGTCCCAGCTGTTGATGGCCGCGCCGATGACGGTGCTGTACTTCATTGGGATCGTGGTGGCGCGCATCTTCTCGACAAAAGAGCGCTTGCCCGAGGGCTGAACCCAGTCCCCGTAGGCGACCGCTCGCGGGCCGCCCCAGGGGCTTCGATCAGCCGAAGTCCACCAGCACAGCCCGCGCTTCAATCACGTCACCGACCGCGACATGGACGCGCTGAACGACGCCGGCAACCGGTGCCTTCAGCTCGTTTTCCATCTTCATCGCTTCGACCACGATGACGGGCTGGCCCTTCTGGACCGTGTCCCCCTCTGCAGCAAGCAGGCGGACGATGCGACCCGGCATCTGGCTCTTGAGACAGTTGCCGCCCGCGCCCTGGGCCGTGCGCAGCGCCTTCTTCCGGGGATCTACCACCATGATCTCGGCCGAAGCGCCCCGGACATCCACGACGTAGCCATCTTCGATCGGCACGAGGCCGGCCTCGACCGAGCGGCCGGCCAGCATCAAGCTAAGCACGCCCGCTTCAGGTCGACAGACATCCACTTCGTGGGTGCGTTCGTCATCGCCAGTGCCCATGATGACCCGGTAGTGCGCGTCACCGGCAGCCCTGCCGGCCCTGCGTTGGATGCGGACCAAGCGTGTGGACTCGCCCAAGGTCACCTCAAAGCGAAGCTCGGGTGCGGTGCTCATGGCTGGCCTCCAAGGCGGAAGGCCCAGCGCCAGTTGCTGCCGGAAGCGGCGCCCTGGACGGCGGGGCGGTGGGTGAGCTCGGCTTCGTAGGCCGCAATGGCCGCCGCAATGGTGGCGGCATCTTCATCAAGCACAGGGAGGTCGGCGCAGAGCCGCTCCATCCGGGCAGCATCGAGGAAGCCCGTGGTGTAGATCCCGGAGCGAAAGTCCGAGTCGCGGAGCACCGCCCGGAAGAACGCGATCGTCGTGTGGATGCCCCTCACCCGATACTCACGAAGGGCACGATCTGCTCTCTGCAGCGCAGCTTCTCGCGTCTCGCCCCAGACCGCCAGCTTGGCCACCATGGGGTCATAGAAGACCGGCACCTCACCACCCGCGTAGACCGCCCCGTCCACCCGCACCCAAGGTCCCGAGGGCTCCTGGTAGCCGTGCACCTTGCCCGGGGAGGGCGACCACCCGTTGGTGGGGTCCTCGGCATAGATCCGCAGCTCGATGGCGTGACCACGCTGTTGCACGTCTTCCTGGGCGAACCACAGCGGCTCACCCTGGGCCACCCGGAGCTGGGCGTGCACCAAGTCCACCCCGGTCACCAGCTCGGTGATGGGGTGCTCCACTTGCAGGCGGGTGTTCATCTCGAGAAAGTAGAACTCGCCGTCAGCGCCGAGCAAGAACTCGACCGTGCCGGCGCCCTCGTAGGCCACCGCCGCCGCAGCTTGGCACGCGACCTGGGTCATGGCCTCGCGGGTCTCGGGGAGCAGCACCGGACAGGGGCTCTCTTCGATGACCTTCTGGTTGCGGCGCTGGATGGAGCAGTCGCGCTCGAACAGATGGACCACCGTGCCGTGCGCATCGGCGAGCACCTGGACTTCCACGTGGCGGGGCCTCACCACAAACTTCTCGATGTAGACCGCGTCGTCGCCGAAGCTGCTGGCCGCCTCGGACCGCGCGGACCGGTACGCACTCGCCAGCTCGCTGGGCTCGTCCACGCGGCGCATGCCCTTTCCACCACCGCCCGACGCGGCCTTGAGCATCACCGGATAGCCGATGGATGCGGCAGTCTCGACAGCGTCTTCCACGCTCTTGAGGGGCTCCGTCGTGCCCGGCACCACGGGCACACCCGCCGCTTGCATGCGTGCCCGACTCTCGGTCTTCGAGCCCATCGCGTCGATCGCGTCCGCCGGCGGACCGATCCAGATGAGCCCTCGCCGAATGACCTCTCGGGCAAAGCCGGCGTTCTCAGAGAGAAAGCCGTAGCCGGGATGAATTGCGTCCGCGCCGGTCTCGGCCGCGACCTCCAAGATGCGATCCGCTCGCAGGTAGCTCTCCGCACTCGGCGCCGGCCCGATGCACCGCGCTTCCATCGCCCGACGCACGTGCAGGGCCTGGCGGTCGGCCTCCGAGAACACCGCAACCGTGGCGATCCCCCGCTCATGACAGGCACGGATCACCCGCAGGGCGATCTCACCACGATTGGCCACGAGCACTTTACGAATCGCCCGACGGGCACCGGATTCTGGCACTCCGCCTCCACTGTTGATGGGGGTTGTTCCAAGGCGCGGGGGAATAACGCAGCACTCCCGCCCTTGCCGGCTGACTGGTACGCTGGGTGCCTGAACCGAGGAGCCCCCGTGCCGCGCCGAACTCTGCTGCTGGTGGCCTGGATGATGCCTGGGTGCGGGGGCGACACCAAGGCCCGCGACACCGCTTTGCCCGATGCCGACGACACCGCCGTCGAAGACCAGACCTGCCCGGCACCGACCCCGTGGACCCAAGCGGGCTGTCTGGTCCGCATCTTCGACGATCACGACGCCGACGGGCGCTTTCCCGAGGTCCGCACCGAGCTGTTCGACGAAGAAGGCCGCCTGGTCGCATGGGACGAGCGCTCTCCTACGGACTGGGAGTCCTACGCGGCGTGTGTGCGCACCTACGACGGGCCGCGGCTGGTTGAGGAGTGGTGCTTGGGCCAGCTGTCCTACCGCTATGAGTGGACATTCACGTCCGACGGATTCCCTGAGGGCAAGACCTACGATGCGGCCTACGACGGCGTCGTGGACAAGGCCTGGTTCTACACGACGGACTCCGCCGGGAACATCGTGCACGAGGGCATTGACGAGTCCCTCAACGGCGAAGCTGACGCCACAGTGGACTACACGGTGGATGCCGACGGCAACCGCACCAGTGAGCAGTGGGACTACAACATCGACGGGACCGTCGACTACGCCAGCACCACCACATGGGTGGACGGCAGGGCCACACGGGAGGAACGGGACACCGACGGCAACGGCACCGTGGATGGGGTGCGGGAGTGGGACTGGGACACCTGGGGCCAGCCGGTCGAAGCGCGCGAGGACGACAACAACGACGGCGACTGGGACGTCACCACGACCTGGATCTGGGAAGACTGCGTGCCGGCCGAGATACTCAGCTTGGAGACCGGCGGTCGCCGCTCAGTAGTGAGCTTGACCGTCGACGGCCTGGGCCGCACCGTGCGGGCTCTCCATGACTTCGACGCCGACGGCCATGCGGACCAGGACGTGCGCACCACTTGGGACTGTCCAGGCGGCTGAAGCGAAGAAGCCCCAGCCACGAGGGCGGAGGCTTCAAGGGGGGCCGGGGGCGGGGGCGCCCCAGATCCAACTCAGGGGCAGGGCTCTGCGGCGGCCGTGCGGGCAGCCTCACGAGCCGCCATCAGCTCGGCCAGCTCCCGCACCTTGTTCTCGATGTTCTCTTTGCCCAGAGCAAGCTCCAGCACCTGTTCCATGCGGCTGCAGAAGTGGAACTCCATCTCGGCCCGCACTTCGTCAGGCACCTCGGGAAGATCCTTGCGGTTCTTCTCCGGCAGGATGACCCGCTTGATGCCGGCGCGGTGGGCAGCCAGCACCTTCTCCTTGATGCCACCGACCGGGAGCACAGCCCCGCGAAGGGTGGCTTCACCGGTCATGGCGAGGGTGTGGTCCACATTGGTGTCGGTGAGCAGCGAGACGATGGCCGTGAGCATGGTCACGCCCGCACTCGGGCCGTCCTTGGGGATGGCGCCAGAGGGCACATGCACATGGATGTCGGTGTTCTCGAAGAGGTCTTCGTCGATACCGAACTGCTGGGCGGTCGACCGAACAAAGCTGTTCGCGACACCCACCGACTCCTTCATGACGTCGCCGAGGGATCCCGACAGCTTCATGTGGCCCTTGCCCTTCATCTTGGTGGCTTCGATGAAGAGGATGTCGCCGCCCGATGCGGTCCACGCAAGCCCCGTCGCCACACCCGGCACGCTGGTCCGCTCGGCCACTTCGCTAAAGAAGCGGATGGGGCCACGGATCTCTTCGACTTCGGCAGCGCCGATGACGGCTTGGCCTTCCAGCTCTTCCGCCGCGACCCGTCGGGCCACGTTCCGCATGACCGCAGCGATCTCCCGCTTCAGCGAGCGCACGCCGGCTTCACGGGTGTAGCTCTCGATGAGGAAGCGCACGCCTTCGTCCGTCAGGTCGACCTGTTCGTCGGAGATGCCGTGCTCGGCCACTTGCTCGGGAATGATGTAGGAGCGGGCAATCTTGACCTTCTCCTCCATCGTGTAGCCAGGGATCTCGATGATCTCCATGCGGTCGCGCAGCGGGCCCGGGATGGGGTGGGCCTGGTTTGCGGTCGCGATGAACAGCACCTTCGACAGATCAAAGGGCACGTCGAGGTAGTGGTCGGTGAAGGTGTCGTTCTGCTCGGGATCGAGCACTTCGAGCAGCGCGCTGGACGGATCGCCACGGTAGTCGGCGCCGAGCTTGTCGATCTCGTCGAGGACATAGACGGGGTTGTTCGCCCCGGCCTTCTTCAGGCCCTTGATGACCTTGCCGGGCATCGAGCCGATGTAGGTCCGGCGATGGCCGCGGATCTCGGCCTCGTCCCGCACACCGCCCAGGGCGATGCGGTGGAGCTTGCGATCGAGCGCCCGGGAGACGGACTTCGCCAGCGAGGTCTTGCCGACACCGGGGGGGCCCACGAGACACAGGATGGGGCCCTTCATGTCGGACTTGAGCTTGCGCACCGCGAGGTACTCGACGATGCGCTTCTTGACCTTCTCCAGGCCGTAGTGATCCTCGTCGAGGATTTGGGCAGCCCGCTTGATGTCGAGGTTGTCCTTGGTCGAGATGGACCACGGAATCTCGATCAGCCAGTCGATGTAGGTGCGACTGACGGTGAATTCTGCCGCGCCGGGGCTCATCCGGCTCATGCGCTTGAATTCCTTAAACGCGACCTTCTCGACATCGGGGGGCATGCCCGCGGCCTTGATCTTGCGCTTGAGGTCCTCGAACTCTTCCTGGCGGTCGTCGACCTCACCAAGCTCTTTCTGGATGGCCTTCATCTGTTCCCGCAGGAAGTACTCCCGCTGGGCCTTGTCCATCTCGCCCTTCACCTCGGACTGGATCTTGTTGCTCAGCTCAAGGACCTGGATCTCCTTGTTGAGCAGCGTGATGACCTTGTCCATGCGCTCGGGCGTGTCGAAGGTGTCGAGCAGATCCTGCTTCTCTTCGATGCCGATGCTGAGATTGCTCGCAATGAGGTCCGCGAGCACACCGGGGTTGTCGATCGACCGCACGAGGAAGCTGGCTTCGCTCTGGATCTGAGGCGACAGGTCGATGATGCGCTGGGCCAGCTCGCGCAGGTTGCCCATCTTCGCGTCGAGGTCGTCGGGATGCTCGCTCGGCTCTTCGAACACTTCGACTTCCGCCCGCAGGTAGGGGTCGGTGTGGACGAAGTTGCGCACCTTGATGCGCGCGAGGCCCTGAATGATGACCGACAGCTTGTTGCCGGGCATCTTGACCGACTTGAGGATCTTGACGATCGTGCCCGTCGTATAGAGCTCTTCTTGGCCCGGGTCCTCATTCTTCGCGTCCCGCTGGGCAAGGATGCCCAGCAGCTTCCCGCTCGTCAACGCCTGCTCCACTGCGAGCAAGGACTTGTCACGGCCCACATTGATGGGGAAAGCGAGCACCGGAAAGATGACGGTGTTCCGGATGGCGAGCACCGGAAGGTTCATCTGGCTGGGAAGGCTGGAGCCTTCGGATCCGGGCGTATCAATAGGCATTCGTACCTCTGGCTGCGTGTCGTCGGCCGCGAGAAGGCCGGATTCAACCCGCCGCAGGGACGGCAGGAGCCTGAACAACGTCGGCGGGGAAGCCGAACGGGAGGTCGGTTGTATACCGGCTTCGCTGGAGTCTTTATTCACGCCCGGCCCAGTCGCAAGACCTCGGTCGATTCCAGGCGGCAAAGCGGAGGGGATCAGCTAGTTGACAATGCGCCCCCGCTCGCGCATGTGGCGTTCATACGCCGGCATGTCTTCACGTGGCCAGGAGCGGGTCCGCAGGCTTGCAGCATCCCCCTGCAGCCCGGCCGGCCAGGGTTCCCCAGTCGGCGCGCCGAGGCCCTGATCGGTCCAGCCACTCAGGTCCCAGACCAGCAACGAGCCGTCCATGCCCACCGGCGCCCCCAGGGCCTCGGTGATGCGGTCCTGGACCAAGAACGGTGCTTGATCCCGCACCTTGGACTCCTGAAGGCGCAAGGCCGTGCGGTGCACATTGGCGTCGACGTAGTGGCGATCCAGCACGACCCAGCGAAAGCCCTGACCCCGCAACCGCAGCAGGTGGTGCGGATCAAAGTTGACGGGCTCGCCCACAGGGTTGTCCACCGCGCTGAACAAGAACCGAGCGAAGCGGTTGTTGAGTTGTCTTTCCCGGTAACCTTCCGGCCAGAACAGCGGCGCGTTCTCCGCCATGCCCCCAAACACCGGCTGTTCGTGGACCGGCTGGTAGGCGATGGAGATGCGGGCCATGCCGATGGGAAGCTCGATGATTGCGCCACCTCGCTTGCCGATCTCGGTGTACGCCGCCGGCACCGGCAGCGACCGGGTCACCAGTGGAAATGCAAGGTTGTGGTGTTGCTCGATGAGGGCCCCACCCA
Organism: Myxococcota bacterium; assembly: GCA_942491145.1. GTDB lineage: Bacteria > Myxococcota_A > UBA796 > UBA796 > UBA2385 > CAXQUZ01. The sequence continues at coordinate 50,386 of CALOBC010000012.1, forward strand.
ACACCATCACCAACGCCACAGGCGGAAGCAGGCGCCACGCAGCCCCCGATCGACCCCCGACAATGCGCTCCAGTCGGAGCAAGACAGTGCCGGCACCGAGGGACAGTGCCAAGAAGCAAACCGCCATCATTCGGTACGGAAACCACAGGCGATTCACGAACGGCACAACATTGTAGAGGAACAAGTAGGCAGGCATCGACATGGTCTGGCCCGACTCGAGGGGCCACGCGGGTCCCACGGCGAAGACGGCCACCAGCCCCGCCATGCCCAGCCACAGCCGCCGCTTCAGCCCGGCCAGTGCTATCAGCGGGATCAAGACCATCCAGGTCAAGGTCGTGAGCTGGGGTTGGCCATGTCGCTCCATCAAGACGGCGCCGTGAAGTGTCTTTGGCAGGTTTGAGGCGTGCCCCTTGGGCATCGCGAACACGCTGGTGACGTCGCCCTCAACCAGGCCGGGCACGGCCCCCGATGTCGCTGCCCTCGCCATAGACACGCCGCCTGGGGCCACCAACACCGCACAGATCGCCGCAGCCATCAGCCATCCCAGCAACATCCGCTTGCGGCTGCGCCCTTCAGGCCACAACAACCGAACCGCCGCAAGCCAAGCGAAGGCGAGCGCCATGAACAGCCCCATGAACCAGTAGGTCCAGGCCTGCAACGCGGTGAAGACGCCCGCCAACAGGGCGTCCTTCCACAGCTCGCGGTCGTTGTCCCCGAGCTGCAGCATGCCCAAAAAGGCCGTTGGCGCGAACCAGAGGGTGGCTTGGGTGAAGCGCCCTGCCATGCACTCAAACAACACAAAGGGGTTCACGGTCCACAACGCAACGGCCAGCACCATCGCCCACGACCGAGCGCCCAAGACCCGCTTCGCCAGCGGCACAAAGGTGAGCCCGTTGACCAGCAGCAAGAACCCCACAAACACGGGCTGGTAGCGCGGAAAGCCGAACAACAGACGGAACGGCTGGGCGGCTACCGCATCAACAAAGTTGTTGCCCGTGTGGGCGAAGATCTCCTTGCCGAGTGGGTGGAACATCAGATCGGTGAACGAAGGATCCCGCAGTTGCTCGATGCAGTCGCCGATGAACCAGTAGAACCAAAAGGTACCGAAGAGATCGACCCCATCACCAATCACAAAGTCCGGATGACCGATGCACGCCGACACCGCACCCACGGCCAGCCCCACAACAAGGACCGGGACCAGCCATCTGGGGGGACCCGCGGGCACAGGGGTTGGGGATGTGGCCACAGAGACTCCGCACGGCGCAGCGCGCTGGTACCCGGGCGAGGGTCGGCTGGCACCACCCCCCCCGTCAAGCCAGACACCATCCCAGCGATGGACCACGGCGCGCTACACCAACTTGACAGGCCCGGATAGGGGCCACAAACATTGCCCTCCCACTCTGCACCCGGCCAACCGTGTCGTACCCGATCCTCGAAGCCTGCGCTGATCTCATCCGGGATCTGGGATTTCTGCTCTACGGCGGCCCAGTGGTCGCCTTCGCCGCCCTCATCCATGCGGTCCCTCGGGTCCACGGCCTGAGCGGGACCGATGTCGTGCGCAGCTACCGCGCGTGGGGGCCCGGACTCGGACTGGCGATGGGGGCCACGGTCTTCGGTGCACTGTCGGGCCACTGGCTGCGGGCCGGCGCCTGGAGCTGGCTGCCCGACTCAGCGGCCGAAGCGGTCGGCATGTTCGCCTGGCTCAGCCTTCTCGCACTGTGGGCCAGCAACATTGTGCTGGAAGTCTGGACCCTGGAGCCCCTGCGCAAGCATGATCCCCCCGGTGAGGGCATCAGCGACCCGGTGGCTTGGAATGATGCGCGGGTCAAGCTCGCGGGGCACTTGCGCCTTCAGGCCGGCTTGGTGCTGCTGACCTTCTTCTTCGGCCACTTCCTGTAAGCGTCCCCCGACGGAACCCACACCACGGATCACTCAGGACGGCTTGCTGTCGTGCCCCAGCCAGCCCCGCACGTCGGCCATCAGCTTCTTGCCCAGAATGCCGAAGATGACGGCATTTGTAATGATGATGAACAACCAGTCAGCAAGGTTGAGATCGAACAGCAGCATTCCCAACATCTTGGCGCCTGGACTCAATGGGGGCATGCGGGGGCCGAGCGGGCCCTCACCCCGCTGAAGGTATCAGCTCTTTGGTGTGGGCGCCCAGCTGCGGGGCCGGTGCCGTCACCCAGGCATGGGGGCCTGGAAACGGCGGGCAGACGCGGGCCGCAGTCCCCTCCCCCACCACGGCGCCCCGCTGTCGATGCAAGGCCGCGTCGAGCACTTCTTGGGGACGCAGCACCGCCGTCGCACACGCCCTGGCCAAGACCTCGGCCCAGTGGTCACGGGGCGCGGTGGCCAGCCGAGCCGCAATGGCCGGGCGCTCCAGCGGCAGCTCGAGACCCAACCCCTCGGCGAGGGCTCTCTGGAACTTGGGTTCCACCGCACCCAGCGCGAGCAGTCCACCATCGGCGCACGAGTAGATTCCGTAGACCGCCAGCGCGCCCGTCAGCAGCTCGCCACCCGGTGCCACGTCCGCGCCGGCAACGGCAACTTCGCCCAACACCGGGGCCATCAGCGCCAGCGCACCCCACGTCATCGAGACATCGAGCCACGCCCCGATGCCCGTGCGCTCACGGGCAAACAGGGCCGCGCAGACGCGCATCGCCGCCGTCAGTGCACCACCGGCCATGTCGGCCACCTGCACCGAAGGCAGCGTCGGCACACCGCCTGGACGGGCCGCCGTGGCCAGCGATCCCGTGAACCCCACATACCCGATGTCGTGCCCGGGAAGGTCGACCATTGGGCCATCCTGACCAAACCCGCTGATGCTGGCCACCACCAGCGCGGGGAAGCGCTGGACCAGTGCTGCGGGATCGAGGCCCAGCCGCGCCATCACCCCGGGACGAAAGCCCTCCACCACCACGTCGAACCCGTGGGCAGCGATCATGTCGAGCACCGCCGCTGGCCCCTCGGGCGTGTGCAAGTCCACCACGACGCTGCGGGTGCCCGCGTTGAGCACGCTGAACCAGGCGCCGGTGCCATCAGGGGCGTACGGCGGCACATGGCGCAGATAGTCGCCAATCCCCGGCTGCTCCAGCTTCACCACGTCCGCGCCCAGACCCCGCAGGTACCAAGAGCACATCGGACCGGGCAGCAGTCGGCTCAGATCGAGGACCTTCACACCAGCGAGGGGCTTCACGCCGCCACGCGGATGAGGACCTCCTGAATCCTCAGCAGCAGGCCCACATCACCCGAGATGGTCAGGCGCCCGTCGGCGAATGCCCGCATCATGGACACCCGGCCGCCGGTGCAGGCCGGCCAGTCTTCCAGCGCGACGGAGACGGTGCAGTCCCAGGGACCGGACGCTTGCCCGATCGTCACGCCGCCACAGCCGTCGCTCTGGAGATCCCAGACCCCGGCGCCGCGCACCTCAAAGCGCACCACAACATCATCGGGCAGCACCACTCCCTCCTGCCCCAACAGGGCCGGGAGCACATCGACAAAGAACCGCGCCGGATCCACCGGATGCTCGGTCAGTTCTTCCATCTGGGACTGCACATCGCCAATGGCGGTGCGGAGCGAGCTCGGACTCTTTGCGTTCGATGTCACCAACGAGACCCCTTTGGCGCAGTCCCCCGCGCCGAAGCCGAACCGCCACACAAGCGCCTTTACACTGACACAGCCACCGGGCGCGGTCGACCCTCAACGGATCGGCTATGGAGCGCGCCTGGAGTAGTCGATGTCCCGAATCCCGCGACCGCGCCCGATCTACATCATCTCGGATGGCACCGGCGACACCGCAGAAAAGGTCGTCCGGGCCGGCCTGCATCAGTTCAGCGGCTACTTGGTCCACCTCCAGCTCTACCCCAACATCACCGAGCCCTCGGCGCTGATCCCCCTGATGGACCGGGCCAAGGCAGAGAGCGCTTTTGTGGTGATCACGCTGGTCCATCCCGAGATGCGCCGCTTCGCCCAGGACGCCGCGCGGGAGCGGTCGGTCCAAGTGGTGGACCTGCTCGATGAGCTCTTGCAGCAGCTTGCTAGCTTCCTGCAGTCACCGATGGAAGCGGTGCCCGGGCTGATGCACCGCGCGGACGAGGACTACTTTCGCCGAGTGGCCGCCGTGGAGTTCACGGTCAAGGCCGACGACGGAAAGGAACCCCGCTTGCTGCGAAAGGCCGATATCATCCTGGTTGGGGTGTCTCGGACTTCCAAGACGCCGCTGTCGGTCTTTCTGGCCCACAAGGGCTTCAAGGTCAGCAATGTGCCGGTGGTCTTCGAACAGGAGCCCCCGGACGAAGTCTTCGAAGTGGACATGCGGCGGGTCTTCGGGCTCACCATCGACCCGGAGAGCCTGCGGGACATCCGGCGGCAGCGGGTGGTGACCATGGGGATGCCGGGCAGGTCCAACTACGACGACATGGACTACATTCTGGCCGAGCTGGAGTGGGCGGAGGAGTTGTTCCGGCGCAACCCCAATTGGCCGGTGATCGATGTGACCCGGCGCGCGGTGGAGGAGACAGCCGCGCAGATTCTCCGCATCATGGGCGAGCGGGGAATTGGACACGACCTTGGAGAGGTAGGACAGCTCTGATTTGGAACCTGCCGACCTGCGAGAACTGCAGTCTGGCGACGACGCACCCGTGCGCCGTCCGGGCATGGCTGTGGGAATTCCCCGGGCCAGCGCGATGATTGGCGCGACCGTCGACAAGTACGAGGTCCTCCAAAAGGTGGGCGAGGGCGGCATGGCCACGGTCTACCGGGGTCGCCACACTACCCTGGGCCGTGACGTGGCCATCAAGGTGCTGCATCCCCACTTGTCGGCTTCAGAGCGCAACCGCAGCCGCTTTGCCCGGGAAGCGCGGGCCATCGAGCATCTCGACCACGACAACATCCTTCGCATCTTCGACTACTCCGGCACCGACACGGAGAACTGCTACATCGTCACCGAGTTTGTCGACGGTGAGACCCTCCAGCAGCTCATTCAGGACCAGGGCCGCATCCCCGGAGAAGCCGCCGCGATGGTCGGGGCCGATCTCGCGGATGCCCTCGGATATGCCCACCAGCTCGGCATCATCCACCGGGACCTCAAGCCCGAGAACGTGATGGTCCGGCGGGACGGGGCCGTGAAGCTGATGGACTTCGGCATCGCGCGCTTTCTCGACGAGGTGAACCTCACGCTGACGGGCGCGCTGGTCGGGTCGCCGGCCTACATGAGCCCCGAGCAAGCGATGGAGCGGGTGCTCGACTCCCGCTCGGACTTGTTCAGCCTGGGCACGCTGCTGTTTCACGCGGTCACCGGGCATCTCCCCTTCTCGGGGTCCAACCCCAGCATCATCCTTCGCAACATCATCGAAGGAAACCGGCCGGAGGTCTCCGAGCTCGCGCCCGACATCTCGGCGTCGCTCGCGGAGGTCATCGAGCGCTTGCTCCAGGTCAACCCGGATGACCGGATGCAGACCTGTGCCGAGGCCCGGGACGCGCTGCTGGCGTGCTTGGGGGAAGTGGGCATTGACCGCAGCTTGCCGGAGTGGTCGCTTCAGACCTGGGTGATCGATCCGGTCCGCTACAGCGAACGGCTCCACGCGCACCTGTCCGTGGTGCTGCTGGAGTCCGGCCGGGAGCGCCTCGCCGAAGGGGACCACCTGGGCGCGCTGCGCCTGTTCAATCAATTGCTGTCCATCGACGAAGACAACGTCGAAGTGCTGGAGCTTGTCCAGTCGATGCACGAGCGGATGCCTCGCCGCCGAGAGCCCCGCCGGAAGGGACGCTGGGTGGCGGCTGTCGTCGGCGCGGTGGGTGCGGGGCTGTTCACGTGGGCCCTGTGGCCAACCCCGCCCGAGCCCGCGCCCTTGGTGGACCCAGGCCTCCCGCCAGACACGGTTCCCGCCACAGACCCGCTGCCCCCCGTTGTCGTCGAGCCTGCCGAGTCGGCCGTGGTCATCATCCCGTCTCCGGCCACGCCGCCGCCCCGTCCACCGCCGCCGTCCCCACGCCCCATTCGGCGGGTGGACGCGTCGCCCCGACCAGGCCGCGACACCCCACCACCCCCGCCCGCAGATCCCGGCTACGTCACCGTTCTCGTGCCGGGCTCCTGGGGCAAGATCCAGATCGACAACAAGGACTTCGGCCAGACTGGATCGGCCGGCGCCATCCCGGTCCAGCCGGGCTCCCACGAGCTGCGCGTGGAGAATGACTACGCACTGCCGTGGGTGCACACATTCGAGATTGCGCCGGGTGAGTCGCTGGAGATCGAGGTGACTGGCTTGCTGCCCAAGCCGGCCATCGCGCTGCTGTCCGGGGTGGACCCCTCGTGCCGGGTGGCCCTGGATGGCCGCAACGTCGGCAACGTCGGCACTCTGGGGGGCCGGATCAAGCTCGATGCCCCCCGCAGCCAGCACATCCTTACCCTGGAGTGCGCGGACGGCGCCCGCCATGAAGGGCGGGTGGGCCCGCTGACCCCCGGCACCGAGGTCCCGGTGCAGCTCACCGAGACCAAAGCGCCATGACAACGATGTCGCGAAGCTCGGCCCCGCATCGGGTCGGCCGATCTCCTCAAGTTCCATCAAGTGGCAACTCTCGTAAGTGGCACGCTCCGTGCATAGGTTTGGTTCGTCCGATGGCATTCCTCACGCTGGCCGCAGCCAGCTCCGGGTGTGCCATTCCGATCTTCCTGCCCCTCATCGGCGAGAGCGAAAACGTGGCCCCAACCTTCCAGACCTCCGACCCCGAGCGCACCCAGCCTCTTGTGCTGGACCGCGACCCGGTGATTGCCTTCATCGGGGTCACCGACGGCAACGACGCCGATGAGATCGGCTTCATCTGGGAGGTCACCGGCTTCGGGCCCCAGGGCAATGTCCAGTACTGGGACAGCGGCCCGGTTCGCGGGTCTACGCTCTCGATGCCCCTCGACGAAGAGATGGCGGGCGAGGTGCTCCGGGTGCGGGCTGTCGACGGCTACGGCGCGCAGTACTCGACGGAGTGGCCCATCGTGCTGCCGGAAGCGCTCCAGTGAGCATCCACCGCGCGATGCTTCTTGGCCTGCTCCTCGGATGCGGGTCCGACAAAGGCTCCGCAGATGCGGTGGCCTACGCCGGGGACAGCAGCGCGGACGGCTTCGCGGTGCGGGTGGACATTCACCCCTCCGGCTCGTCCAACCTCCAGCCCCAGTCCTTCCCGGTGGACGACCTCAACGCCGGCCGGCTGCTGTTTGACCTCGCGCCCACGGTGCGACTGAGCGGCACCGTGACGGGCTTCGACTTTGCGCCCTTGTCTTCGGTGACCGTCCCAGGGGACCCCGATGTGCCGGTCATCTCCGAAGTCCGTGCGCGCATTCCGGGCACCATTGTGAGCACCCAGACCCGCACGGATGCCAAGGGCGAGTGGGCGCTCGAGCTGCCGGCAGGCACCGGGTACGAGTTCTCCGTCATCCCCGAGACGCCAGCGCCCCTGCCCTTTTACGTGGAAGCGGGCCTCGCCTTCTCGGGCAGCCAGCGCCGCGACATCGCGCTGGGCGCGGGGGTGCCGATTTTTGGTCAGGTGCGCCAAGACGACGACGGCCCTCTTCCGGAGGGCACCGTTGCCCGACTTCGGGACCGGGCGACCGGGGTGGAAGGCCCCCCCCACCTGCTCAACAGCGCCGGCCAGTACCTGCTGCGGGCCTTGCCGGGTGACTACGAGCTCATCATCGAAGGCGAGCCCACGTCCCCGGCCCCGCGCATCGCCCAAGTGCTCCAGGTGGGCGCGGATGCCCCTGGCGTCGAAGTGAACCTCAACGTCGGCCACTTCGACATCACCTACGTCGAAGGGCGGGTGTACGACGCCGAAGGAGACGACCAGGAGGTCGCGGTCGTGCGCTTCCTCGCCGATGCGTTGGACCCCCGCCTGACCGTGGAGGCCACAGCCCTTCACGAGACGACCACCAACAGCGACGGCCAGTTCCGACGGGGCATCCTCGCGGGGGACTGGATCGTCGAGATCATCCCGCCCTACGAGGATGACGGAGACGCCAGCCCCTACCGCTTTCCGCTTGAGGTGGACGGCTCTGGCGAGGTCTCTCTGGGCCGCATCGAGCTTCCCGCGCGCACCCAGGCCCAGAGTCAAGTGCTGGACGAAGCCGGGAACCCCGTGTCCGGCGTCATTGTGAACTTCACCGAGCGCGGCTTTGACGGGTTCTCCTACTCCGAGACCACCAACAACAACGGCCAGTTCAGCCGTCGGCTGCCCAACGTGCCGATGGACCTGACCCTCGTGCCGCCGACCCCGAACACAGCGGTCACCCGCATGGTCATCGAGGAGCCCGGCGACCTGCCCGACCTCCAGCTTGATGTCGGGGTTGTGGTCACCGGTGAGGTCACCGGCGCGGGTGCCTCCCTGTCCTATGCACTGGTCGAGATCTACGCCGACGACGGGGCCTTTCTCGGCAGCACCGTGACCGATGGCGGGGGCACGTTCTCCCTCCAGGTGCGGGCCGCACCCCCCGGCCTCGGGGACACCGGCAACCTCCGATAGCGCACCCCCCCCCCGGTGCGGGCATCCGGCAATCACAGCAGTGCGGCATCCACCGGTCGCCCGCTGCGCATTGCCCACGCCGACTGAGGCGGCTAACCTCGACGGATGGGGGAACCCTCCGAGTCTGGTGCTCCCTGCCGCGGCCTCCCTCCGCGAACCAATCGCTGCGGGCGGTGCGAATGATCGCCACGTGCGCGACTGTGTTCTGGCTGGGCCTCTCCGCCCTGCAACCTGCGTGGGCCGCCCCGGACGAACCGGGGGGTGGCCTGGGCACCGACACGCCGACTGCCAGCCCTCCCCCTGCGCCCCTGCCCGTCGAGCCGCCGGCATTCGACGACTCTCACCGCGGCCGTCTGGAGCGGGCATCCCTGGCCTACCAGCGCGGCAATCGTGACGAGGCCCGGAAGCTCCTGTCTGAGCTGCTCTTGGACCCGACGCTCGAAGATGTCGCAACACGCCAGGAAGCCCGCGTCTCGATGGCGGAGCTGCTGCTGGCCACCGGCGACACCGAGAGTGCCCAACGCTTCCTGGAACAAGTCCTGCGGGAAGACCCGGGCTATGCCCTCGACCCCTTCCGATATCCGCCCGAAGTCATTGATCAGTTTGGCTACGTTCGTGCCCTCATCGGTCCCGAGCTCGAGGACCGCCCCCCCGCCCAGGTTGCGGTGGTGGCCCCGACCCCGCTCAACGTCTGGAGCCCCTTCGCGCCCTACCACTTCCAACATGGCCGCAAGCTGCGGGGCGTCATCTACTCAGCCGGCTGGGTCACCACGTGGGCCGCCGCCACGATGATGCACGCGCTGTTTCTCGCAGACCGCACCTACAAGCTCGAAGACCCCGCCGAGAAGCGAGCCCTCGTCCAGCTTCGGGCAACTCAGTGGTCCCTGACCGGCGCCAATGTCGCGGTCTATGTCACCAGCGTGGTCGACGCCCAGATCCACTGGCGTCGCAAAGGCGCAGCCGCATCGCTCCAACAAAGCGGCCAAGCCCGGCTTCGGATGCACCCCACAGGCTTTGCGCTCCAGTTCTGAGCGGGGGGCACGCCTCCTCGGATCGGCGGCCGGGGTGATACAGTCGCGGCCGCCTCCACCCGGCGCGAGCCCCAGGAGCTGGTGTGGCCTATCTTCAATGCGTCGATCCCGTCCGAAACACCAACTGGGACATTGTCCTCCGCAAGCCGCTGATCAGCATCGGCCGCAAGGCGGGCAACGACATAGTGCTCGAGGACGCCGGCGTGTCGGCCGTTCACGCCAACTTGCTGCGCAAGGGTGCGGGGTACTCACTCACTGCTGTGGAGCGGGGGGCCGAGGTCTACCTGAATGGTCGCCCCATCCGGCAAGCCTCGATTGCGGTCGGCGACCGGCTGTTGATTGGGCGGTTCGAGCTGGTGTTGCGTCAGGGCAAGCCCGAGAGTCCCGAGCCGGTGGGTGCCGCGACCGCCCCAGTAGACGCAATGGCCCGCCTGGTGGAGTTCTCGGCCACCCTCATGCGGGAAGAGAAGCCCGAGCGCCTCTTCAAGAAGCTGCTCGAGTCTGTGGTGGACCTGACCCGTGCCGAGAAAGGCTTTGTCATCGTCTTTAAGGACGGACAGCACCACCTCGCTGCGTCCCACAATGTCGGCGACGAACAGCTCGACATGTCGCGGGTGAGCGACACCATCATCGACCAAGTGGTGCGGGACCGGCGCGCGGTGATTGTGAGCGACGCCATCTCGGACCATCGCTATGGCCGGGCCCAGTCCGTCGTGGACCTCAAGCTGTCCAGCGTCATGTGCGTGCCCCTGCTGTACCGCAATGATCTGCTGGGGGTGCTGTATCTGGGCAACGATGCCATCACGGGCCTGTTCACCGAGAAGGACTTGGCTCAGCTGCAAGTCTGGGCCAGCCAAGCCAGCCTCGCGGTGCACGCATCGCTGTTGCTCAATGAGTTGAAGGTCCACAACCGCAACCTTCGGGAACAGCTGCGCAGCCACAGCCAGGGCAACATTGTGGGCAGCTCACGGAAGATGAAGCAAGTCTTCCGGATGTTGCGCAAGGTGGCGCCGACGGACTTGACCGTGATGGTGCTGGGCGAGACGGGCACCGGCAAAGAGATGGTCGCCCGGGAGATCCACCGGCTGAGCGACCGCGCCAAGCAGCCCTTCATCAGCATCAACTGTGGGGCCATCCCCGAGAACCTGCTGGAGAGTGAGCTCTTCGGCCACAAGAAGGGCAGCTTCACCGGCGCCGTCGCCGACAAGATCGGCAAGTTCGAGGCCGCGAACGGCGGCACACTCTTCCTCGACGAGATCGGCGAGATGCCGATGAACTTGCAAGTCAAGCTGCTGCGGGTGCTGCAGGAGCGGATGATTGAGCGGGTGGGTGAGCTTGCGCCGCGGCCCGTCGACATTCGCGTCGTCAACGCCACCAACAAAGACCTCGAAGAAGAGATCCGGGAGAACCGCTTCCGTGAGGATCTCTACTATCGGCTGAATGAGGTGGCGGTCCAGCTGCCTGCGCTGCGGGAGCGGGGCGACGACATTCACGAGCTGGCGCGGTTCTTCTTGCAGAAGTACGGCGAGCAGTACGGCAGCCGAGCCACCGGCTTCACCAACGAGTGTGTGCGGGGGATGCTCAGCTACTACTGGCCGGGCAACGTGCGCCAGCTTGAAAACCGGGTGAAGAAGGCGGTCATCATGAGTGACCGTGCGCTCATCAATGCCGATGACCTGGGCATTCTCGCGTCGGACAAGCGCCACATCGCCAACCTGGACGAGGCCGCCGAAGAGTTCAAGAAGAACTACGTGCGGGAAGCGCTCGAGCTCAACAACTGGAACAAAGCCCAGACCGCCAGGGACCTCGGCGTCGATCCCCGCACCATCTTCCGCTACATCGAGAAGATGGAGGACTGATGCTCAGCATCGGGCTCACCGGCAGCATCGCGTGTGGCAAGTCGACCGTCGCCCAGATCCTTCGTGAACAGGGCATTCCAGTCCTCGACGCGGACCAGGTTGCCCGCGAGGTGGTCGCCCCGGGATCGGCAGGACTTGCGGCGGTGGTCGACCACTTTGGCCCCACCGTGCTCCAAGCTGACGGCGCCCTCGACCGCGCTGCGCTGCGGCGCATCATTGCCGAGAGCCCCGAAGAGCGCAGGGCTCTGGAGGGACTGACCCACCCGCGCATCGGTGAGGCCATCATCGGCTGGCTGGCAGATCAAGCGGCACGGGGCACGGCAGCGGCGGCAGTGGAGGCGGCGCTGATGCTAGAGACGGGCAGCGCCAACCGCTACGATGCGCTGATGGTGGTGGCTTGTGAGCCCGCCCAGCAGCTCGCACGCCTGGTCTCCCGAGATGGTCAGGACGAAGCCAGCGCCCGCAAGTGGCTGAGCGCCCAGATGTCGACGGTGGAGAAAGTGGCGGCGGCCAAGGCCCATCCCCGGTCGACGGTGGTGTGGAACCGAGGCTCCCGGGATGCGCTGTGGCAGGGGGTGCTCGGAGCGCTCGATGCCTTGGGTGTGGCCCACGCAGGCTGATGGGTCAAGCTATCGAGAATGGCTTATTGTTGACCATTCTCAACACCATCAACTCGGTCCAGGTTGGCGCGAAACGAGGGCTTGTCCGGGGAGAGGCGGACGGCTTCTGCAAAGCGTGCGCGGGCAAGCTGCCAGTCCTTCGCACGGGCGGCCACCACGCCGGCGGCATTCCAGAGGTCCCCGTCCCTGGGGGTGCGGGTGAGGGCCTCCGCACAGCTGGGCTCGACCACCTGCGGGGTCAGCACATCGGACCCGAGCACACATTGGGCGACCAGAGCCCAGGTCGCTTCGGGGTCGGTGGGATCTGCAGCGTGGACGAGGTGGTCCAGGGCGGTGGTGTTGTCGCCGGCTTCGTGTCGCAAGCGTGCGGCCAAGGCGTGGGCCTCGTTGCGCTTGCGCCGGTCCGGCTCCCGCTCAAGGCTGCCCTCCACCAGAGACAGCGCGCGTGCAGGATTCTCAGGCGCCACCAGTCGGGCCAGTCCCAGCCGTGCGCGGGGGTCATCGGGGTGGGCCTCCACCGCCGCTTCCCAGATGGTTCGGGGCGAGGCCCAGTCCGGCACACGCAGCGCGGACAGCACCGCGAGCCCGATGACCACCCCGCCAACGGGTCGATGCCAGCGGGTGGGCACACGGGTGATGAGCAGCGCAGCACCGACCAGTGGCCACGCCAGGAAGCCCTCGGCGTAGCGCACCGGGCTGGCCAGCAGGCCGCTGACGGGCACAAGGGGCAACAGCAGGATGCCCAGGTCCCGGCGCTCGGCAGGGGCTTGAGACCACAGCCAGCGGGCGACCACGAGCAGCGTTGCCCACCCGGCCAACCCGAGAGCCAAGGACGGCATCGGCGGCAGGCGTGCGACGGTCGGCCACAGGGGAAGGGCAATCCGGAGGATGTAGGCGCCCACCACCGCCGGGGCCGTGGCCACCGAGAGCAAGGTCGGCAGCCCGGCGTCGGCTGGATCAACGTCCCAGGACGTGACCAGCAGCGTGCGGACCAGCGCCCAGCCCACCAACGCGAGCGAGTGGGGAAGCCAAGCAGCCCGCGTGCACGGCGCCCCCAAGAAGGCGATGAGGGGGATCACCAGGGCGGTCTCTTTGCAGCCGAGGGCCAGCAATGTGAGCACCCCGCCCAATGGGCCGGTCGCAAAGACCGCGAGAGTGCCCAGCACGGCGACATAGAGATCGGTCCGCGCGGTGATGTTAGCGATGGCTTCCACTTGCATCGGGTGGAACCAGAACACCGCCACAGCCAGCACGCTCAAGGGTCCGGCCCGCTTCGCGAGCACCAGACCGCCGAGAAGCGCCACGACCAGGTTGTTGACGTGAAACGCCCAGGGCGCCCCCTGCCCCACGAGCTGGTCCAGATAGTAGGACGAGGTAATGACAGGACGCCAATAAGGTGAAGCCCTCACAGTCCCGTCGGCCAGCCAGAACAAGTCCCGGCCCAGCGCACGGGGCAGCGTGCTCAGATCGGGCAGCAGGCGGCTGCCTTCGAGCAACACCCGGTCGTCCCCAACCCAGCCAAAGCCCACACAAGGGCCATAGACCAGCACGGCGACCACCAGCACGAGCACCCAAGCGACCGGGGCCGGGATGCGCGGCGGGACGGGGGACACGGTGCTCAGTAGACCAGGATGCTCTCGACCGGCACGTCGATCTTGGGCCGGCCGTCCAGGAAGCCGAGCTCCAGCACAAAGGCGCAGCCGAGCACAGTTCCGCCGAGCTGGCGCACCAGCTTCACCGTGGCGGCGGCCGTGCCACCCGTGGCCAGCAAGTCGTCGATGATGAGCACCCGCTGACCCGGCTTGACCGCGTCGGTGTGCATCTCCAGCCGGTTGGTGCCGTACTCGAGGGAGTACTCGACGCCGATCTTGTTGTAGGGCAGCTTGCCGGGCTTGCGCGCCGGAGCAAATGCGGCGTTGAGGGCCATGGCGAGCGGGGCGCCGAAGATGAAGCCCCGGGACTCCATCCCGACAACCACGTCGACCTTTTCTCCGGCCCACTTCTTGGCGAAGTGGTCCACCGTGGCCTTCATCAGTACGGGATCGGCCAGGACGGGCGTGATGTCCTTGAAGAGGATTCCCGGCTTGGGGAAGTCGGGCACGTCGCGGATGGTGTCATCAAGGCGTTCAGCGAGGTCCTGCACGGGAGCGTCCGGGGATCGAGGAGAGAGGGGGCCACGAGGGCGTCAGCGTCACAATTGTTGTGGTGCCTTGCCCGGCCGAGGGGTGCCAGCCGAGGGGGCGCCCAGGGAGGCTGGAGACGGCGGAAGCATACCGCAACCACCACGGCGAAGGCGCCATCGGTTAGCTCGCGCGGCCCGATCCTGCGCCAGGACTGCCATGCACGAGCCCGCCCCGCCGCCCACCGCTTCCGCAGAAGCCGTGCTCCCCGACACGCGTCTGTCGCAAGAGCTGGTCGGCTTCTTGAACCAACTCAACGGGCAGGACTGCACGCTGGGGCAGCTCACTGAGCTGGTCGGAGAGCGGGGCTTCGGCTTGCTGCTGCTGGTGCTCGCCCTGCCCGCCGCGCTGCCAATTCCCGCGCCGGGCTATGCCACTCCCTTTGGCGTGCTGATGGTCATTCTCGGCGCCCAGATGGTCCGAGGGCGGACCACCCCTTGGATCCCTGAGTTCTTCGCGAAGCGGAACCTGTCCCACAAGATCGTGGCGTTCTCGATTCGCAACGGCCGCTTCCCGCTGCGCGCGGTGGAGCTGCTGATTCGCCCCCGCCTGCGGACCTTGTCCCACAGCCGCGCCTTTCTCGCGGGCGTGGGGGTGACCATCATGCTGATGGCCGCGTTCATGTCGCTGCCGATTCCGCTGACCAACACCGCGCCCAGCTTCGTCATCTTCATTCTGGCCGCGGGCATCTTGGAGGAAGACGGCTTGATGCTGCTCGGCGGGATGTTGCTCGCCCCGGTGGCCGCCGGCATCGCCGTGGCCGCAGTCTACGTCGCCGTGACCATGGGGCCCGAAGCGGTCGAGTCCACCGTCAAGCCCTTTATCAAGGGGCTTCTGGGCCAGGCTTGAGGTCCGCAGCGACGGTGCGCAGCCAGTCCTCACGCTGGGGGTCGGTGATCTGCATGCGCAGCGCCGTGAGCGTGGGATGCCCCTTATTTGCCCACCACCCGTCCGTGCCGGGCTGGGTCGCGAAGCCCCGGCTCACCCCACCAATCCAGAAGTAGCGCCGCCCCCGAGGGTCCTGCTTTTCGTGCACGGTGGGCGTGTAGTGGCGGTCGGCCAGCGGGCACACCTTGAGCGGCAGAAGCACGTCCAGCGGGGCATCGGGGACGTTGAGGTTGAGCAGCAGCCGCTCCTCGCCCGATGCCAGACGGGGGTTCGCCGCGACCATCTTCGCCATGGACCCGGCCACGTGGTGGGCCAGCACGGCAGCCGCGTCCCAATTGCGCTCGGCGTCGCTGCCCCCGTGGGTCACCAAGCTCACCGCCAGCGAGGGCACCCCACACATCGCCCCTTCCCGGGCCGCCGCCACCGTGCCCGAGTACCAGACATCGTCGCTGACGTTTGCGCCGCGGTTGATGCCCGAGACGACCAGATCCGGCTTGCGGTCACAGATGTGGTGGACGCCCAGGTAGACCGAGTCCGCCGGCGTGCCGGTCACCGCAAAGCGCCCCGGCCCCTGCTCGTCGACCCGCAGCGGCGCATGCAGCGTGATCGCGTGGCTCTTGGCCGATTGTTCGTTGGCTGGGGCCACCGTGATCACGTCACCAAGATCGGCCAAGGCCGCCGCGAGGACACGGATCCCGGGTGCGTCGACTCCGTCATCATTGCTTACGAGAATGAGCATTGTTGGCCAATCCTGGAGTTCTATGGGCGGTTGAGCCACCGGCGCAGCAGCGCCGCACGCTATGATCCCGCGCCCGCACAGACTGTCTGCCCCGCAGCCCCCCCGGTGTCCATGCGCCCCCGCTACCGCGACCTGTTCGACGCCCTCCTCGACCCCGATCCCGCACGCACGGACGCGGCCTACGATGCCGTCTTGTTCGACCGAGCGGAGGCCTTGCCGGATCTCGAAGAGCTGCTGAACACGTCGCCCGACCCCCTGCTGCGGTTCTACGCCATCCAGCTGATGGGCTTCACCGAAGACAAGTCGGCGGTGCCGATGGTCGAGAAGGCCCTGGAAGACCCCGATGCCAGCGTCCGCGCCGAAGCCTGTCGCGCGCTGGAAGACCTGCGCAGCCGCGGCTCAGTTGCGGTGCTGGACGCCCGGCTGGACGACATGGACGCGAAGGTGCGCCGGGCGGCCCGTGAGGCCTTGGCGGTGTTGGGCGGCGGACGGCGCCGATCCTGAGCGCACTTTCGGGGATGCACGAACGCGGTGGGAAGGGATAACACCCGCGCCTGACTCTCCCCTGCCCCGAGCACTCTGTGGTCCTCCAGCTCCTCGTCTTCACTAGCGGCATGACCGTCATGGCCGTCGAGATGGCCGGTCTGCGCCTGCTCGCGCCCTATTTCGGCACCTCCCTCATCGTGACAACCATCCTGATTGGTTCGTTGATGGGCTTTCTCAGCCTCGGGTACTACCTGGGCGGAAAGTACGCAGACAAACATCCGACACTGCCCGCACTGAGCAAGGTCACGATGACTGCGGCGGCATTTGTGTTGCTCATTCCCATCATCTCCAAGCCCATCTTGAACATCGCAGCGTCGGTGATTCGCAGCTTGGTTCAGGGCGAAGAGATCGGCAGCACGGCGGTGGCCGCAGCGAGCTTGGCCGGCGGCATGTTGGGCGTGCTGGCGCTCATGGCAGTGCCCATCACGCTCATGGGCATGGTGAGCCCCTGGGCGATTCGCCTCGCGGTCAAAGACGTCGAAGGCTCCGGCGCCGCGTCGGGTCGCTTGTACGCACTGAGCACCTTCGGCAGCATCATCGGCAGCTTCCTGCCGGCGCTCGTGCTGATTCCCCTGCTCGGTGTGCAGCGCACCTACATCGCCATCGGCACGGTGTTCATGGCGGTCAGCGCTTTGGCCCTGTTCTCCGGCGGCAAGCGCCTCGTCCCCCCGGCGGGTGCGGCCATGCTGCTGCTCATCCCCCCCGGCACCGTGCGCCCCATGGACGGGCTGCTGTACGAGGGTGAGAGCCTGTACCACTTCATCCAGGTGGTCCAGGAGCCCTACGGCAACTGCCCCGACGCCTACCACCTGTACCTGAACGAAGGCGTGGGCGTGCACTCGGTGAAGTGCCCCAGCGCCAAGCTGGAGACTCGCGGAGTCTGGACCTACATGGCCGCGACGCCGCTGTGGCTGGACGAGCCCGATGAGCTCGACGAGGTACTGATCATCGGCTTGGCCGGGGGCACCATCGCTCGCCAGATGCTCCAGGCCTTCCCCGAGGCCCATGTCGACGGGGTCGAGATCGACGCCGAAGTGGTGGAGGTCGGCAAGAAGTGGTTCGACAATGACGACCCCCGCATCCGGCCCATCATCATGGATGGCCGCATCTTCCTGCATACGACTGAGAAGAAGTACGATCTGGTGATGATGGACGCCTACCGGCAGCCCTACATCCCCTTCCACCTCGTGACAGTGGAGTTCTTCGAGGAAGTGAAGGCCAACATGAGCGAAGATGCCGTGCTGGCGGTCAATGTGGCCAGCGTCCGTGGAGTGAGCCGCGGCCTCGCCCAGATGATCTACAAGACCCTCAAGGAAGTCTT
This sequence comes from Myxococcota bacterium, assembly GCA_942491145.1. Taxonomy (GTDB): domain Bacteria; phylum Myxococcota_A; class UBA796; order UBA796; family UBA2385; genus CAXQUZ01. The sequence goes on from CALOBC010000012.1 coordinate 68,081, forward strand.
CCCGACGGTCGTGCTCGTCGATGCCACCCAGTCCAACGACGTCATCATCGCCACGACGCGGGAGAAGCCGATGGACATCGGCGGCCAGCGCATCGCCGAGTACGCCGAGGCGCGGGGCTTCACCAAGATTGCGGGCCGCTTGCCGAAGAAGATTGTGGGCGAGGTTGAGGGCTGGGAGGGTGCGCGGGTGCTCACCGATGACCAAGCCCCCGTCGAGATGGCCTGGGACCTTCAAGCCATCGAGTATGCACAGTAACAGGGAGTCTTCGTGCCTTGTCAGATCCGAGTCTATATGGCGTGTTCGCTGGACGGCTGCATTGCTGGGCCGAACGACGACCTCAGCTTCTTGCATGCGCCGGGTCCCGAAGGCGCGGGTCCGGCGGACGCTGAAGCCCTCGGGTTTGAGGCGTTCAAGGCCCAAGTCGGCGCGATGCTGATGGGCCGGCGCACCTTCGACATTGTGCAAGGCATGGGGGTCTGGCCCTACGATGAGACGCCGGTGCTGGTGGCCACCCATCGCCCGCTGCGTGACGCGCCCCCGACCGTGCGCGCGGTGTCGGGGACGACGGCCGAAGTGGTCGCAGCGGCCCGGGAAGCGGCGGGCGACAAGGACGTCTACGTCGACGGTGGCGACCTTGTGCGCAAGGCGATGGCGGCGGGACTGGTGGACGAGCTGTGCTTGACGATGGTGCCTGTCATTGTCGGCGCCGGCGGGGTGCGCTTGTTCGATGGGCTGGACGCCAGCATCCCGATGCGGGTGGTCAGCCACCACACCTTCGAGCAAGGCATGGTCCAGCTGACGATGCGCCCTCGCTGAGCGAACCCTCGGTTGGCAGCTGTGCCCCGGTCACCCTCTGGTGGTCGGGTCTTTTTTTTGCGTGGGGCATTGATGCCCCCACCAAACGCCGAGACAGCAATCTACTCAATAATAGATGTTGCGATCCTTCATCTACCATTGTAGGACTGGGTTCCTCTACCCACCGGAGCTCCCATGTCCCGCATCCACACCGCCCCCGCGTCTGATCTTCTCCGCGGCCACACCCTGCTCGATGGCCGCTGGACCTGTCTGTTCTGTGAGGCGAGCTTCGAAGAGGGGCTGGTCTTCCCCGATCCTGATCCCGACCCACCGACCTTGAGAACGGCCGAGAAAGCCTCACAGCACCATGTGGACCACGTCCACGGCGGCCCACTCGCGGCCCTGATGGCGCTCGGTCGCACGGGGCACGGGCTGTCCGAGGTGCAGGCGCGGGTGCTGGAGCTGTCCGCCCAAGGGCTCGACGACAGCGAGATGGCCACTGAGCTCGGCGGTCGGTCGGTGTCGACAGTGCGCAACCACCGGTTTCAGCTGCGCAAGAAGCACCGGGAAGCGCGAATCTTCAGCGCCATCATGGACATGCTGGAGGCTCGCCCGGCTCCCGCAGCGAGGTTCGTGGAGTTCCATGCGGAGCTGCCGACCACCGACGACCGCACGGCCATCACCAACGCCGAAGCGGCCAAGCTGCGGGCCAAGTACTTCGACGCCGACAATCCCACCGAGCTGGTGCGGATCCCCAAGAAGGAAAAGCACAAACTGGTGGTGCTGCAGGCCATTGTGGAGCACTTCGAGCGGGGGCGATGCTACGCCGAAAAGGACGTCAACTGCGTGCTCAAGCCGGTGAATGCCGACACCGCTGCCCTGCGCCGCTACCTCGTGGACTACCGCTTCATGTCGCGAACCGCTGATGGCTCGGCCTACTGGCGCTCGGATGGCGACACGGTTGACCACCACGCCTGACGCCGCCCAGGGGAAGACCAAGGGGCCCCACGCGATTGGGCGGTTGCGCTATGGTCGCCCCCACGTCTCGACTCGGAGCCCCCAATGCGTCTTGTCAGCTTGGCCACTCTCGGCGGCATCCTGTTCCTTGCCGGCTGCACCACCTCGGATGGCAAGCCCAGTGAGGGCGCCGTGGACCCTGACGGGGCGGACGGGGGGGACGGCGGAGACGGCGGAGACGGCGGAGATGGCGGCGACGGCGGCGACGGCGGGGACGGCGGCGACGGCGGGGACGGCGGGGACGGCGGCGGCGACGATGGATGGCGGGACGATCCTCGGCTGGTGGTGGAAGCTTCGCTGGCACCGCAGCGGGTTGAGATCACCGCGCCCAACTGGGGCTACGACCTGGCGCTGGACGGGGATCTGATCACGATCGCCGGCACGGCCAGCGAAGATGCCGAGACCCTGACTTGGACCGTCGGCACTGCGACGGGGAGCATCGACGCCGGGACCTCGTGGTCGGCCGAGGACCTGCCCCTGGTGCCGGGAGACAACACGGTTGTGGTGTTGGCCACCGCCGCGGACGGCACCGAGTCGCGCGATGAGCTGGTGGTGACCCACAACCCGGGTGTTCCCCTCGCCTCCCAGTTGGCGCTGTCGTCCCACCTGGCCGAGGTGGACCAGACGCTGGTGGTGCGGGTCGGCATCTGGGCGTCCGGCCCCCTCGACTCGGTGGACGTGGGGCCCGCGGATGGCCCAGACGCGCTGCTGGAGACCTGGGCTACCCTCACCGATGATGACGGAGATGGCCTGTGGACGGGCACGTTCACCGCACCCACAGATGCCGAACAGAGCTGGACCTTGCGAGCAGTGGCCGCGGTCGGCGGCACCACGGGGGCAAGCCCGGCCGAGCCCTTCTCGGTGCTTGCCCCGCTGACCGAGGCCCAGCTCAACGAGCTCACCGAGACCGAGGCGTTGGTGGGCAGTCTGATGTTGGACGCCGAAGACGCGCTGGCGGCGGCTGAGATCGTCGCGGCCCGGTTGCTGGACGTGGACTCGGTGTCGTCGGTCATTCTGAGCAGCGACGGGTCCACTGTCGAGTACGCCCAGCACGGCATTGCCCACATCATCTACGAGCCCCCGCCCGGTGCGATGGGTGCTGAAGCCGAGACCGCGACGGGTGAGGTCGGCGCGATGCCGCCCGGTGCGCCACCACCACTGATCCGCCCAGGACCCGTCCTCGCGGGCCGCACCCGCTCCCGCGCAGGACTGGCCGGCCCACCCCCACCCACGGTCGGCACCGGGAGCCCAGAGATCATCTCGCTGGCCCCTTTCTCGGACCACTTCACCGGCGACTATGATGCCGATGGAGACGGCACCACAGACCGGGTCATCCCCCTGGAGCTCACCGAGTTCTGGCAAGACCTGATCGACCTGCGGGAGATCGAGTGCCCGCGGCTGGGCAACCTCGCCACGTATGGGGTCGAGAGCGCTGGCTTGCCGCTGGCTGATTTGTCCGCCGTCGAAGATGGCATGAACGCGGGCATTCTCACCATCTCCTCCCACGGCATCCTGACTCGTCAGCTGGTGGGCGGCGGCATCGGCACCCCCCGTGGTGTGGTGGCCACCCGACAGCCCATCGGGGCACGCCTGCTCAGCGACGACGATCGACTGGCGCTACGCGAAAAGAAGCTCGTCTATGTCTCCGCCCATGGGGAGTGGGTGGTGGCCTGGAGTGGGGCGTGGATCCGTGGAAAGCGCGGCCCTGACTTCCCGATGCTGGACACCGTGGTGGGCCTCGCCGCCTGCAACTCAGCCACAAGCCGGGAGCCACTGGCCTCGTTCCGCGCGGCAGGGGCGGCCGGTGTGTATGGGTTCCGTGGCAGTGTGAGCGCAGTCGGCGCCATGAGTGCAGACGTGGCGTTTATGCGTGGTTTCTTGGAGCGAGAAGAAGCCGACACACGCTTGGCGGCGGTGGGCGCGATCTGGCCGGCGGACGGGTCAGACTTGGTGTGGAGCACCGAGACCGACCTGTTCTTGGGCGACACCGAAGGGGTCCGCAACGGCAGCTTCGAAGAGCCCGGCGGAGACGACCCCTTGCACTGGACCAGTGTGTCGCAGCTCGGCACGGACTTTGATGCGTTCGTCGTCGACAGCTATGTCTCGACGACACCGACCGACGGCAACAAGCTGCTGTATATGTTTGTGTACGATGGTGATCCGACGTATGCCGAGGTGGGCACCAATGTGTGCCCGGCGCCCGGTCGACGGATGGAGCTGCGCTTCAAGTGGATGGTGAGGACGGACGAGGATGCATCCTGCGGCGCCACCGGCGTGCCGAATTGGTTCAACGTGCGGATGCAGCCCCACCCGGATCCGTCGACAGTGCTCTGGCACAAGGCATGGGCGGATGTCTGCCCATTGCTGGTGGACTCGGGCGACTCGTTCCAGACCACCACGGGCTGGCAAGAGGCGGTGGTGGAATTCGAGGCACCCCTCGCGCCGTCGACGGATGATCAGCGACTGGTGTTTACAGTCGGTGGATACAGCGCGTCGGGCTGGGTGGGGCTGTTGGACGAGGTGCAGCTGACACCGCTGGACGACGAGTAGCGTGCGGAACGGGGTGCATGGGCTGCTGCCGAGACCCACGTTGGCCACGCCATCTGCAGTATAGTGGGGGGACCCATCAGCCCGCCACGGAGGGTGCATGCCGCCAGACCTCACGCCGGAGCAAAAGGCAAAGGCCAAACGTCGCTGGTCGCGCCTCCGTGCCCACGTGCGTGCGGCGAAGCTTGAGACCCAGTCTCTCCACGGCGACCGCACCTTCCACACCGAGGAGCGGAGCCCCCAGACGAAGATGATTCCGCAGGTCAAGGAGGGAAGGGCCGATGTCGAGACACCGACGGGTCCTGTTCGAACCCGCTTCGGTGCCACCCTCGCCCGGCGACTCGACTCCTGGACCCCGTGGGCCGGTGGGCCACGGGACACCGCCTACGCACCCACCGCCCAATACATGACGAAAGAAGAAACCCAGGCCCACGAGAAGGAATTTGAGCCGGGCGGCCACGCATGGATCAGCGAGTGGGCCCACGAAAACATCTTGCGGGGCAAAGGCAAGAAGGGGTTTCAGAACGACCGGGGTGGCTTTGGGGCATGGGGCCTCGACTCCAACTTTGTGGGCACGCTCGGCGGGGCTGACGACGCCATGGAAAAAGCGAGCGAGGCCCACGGCAAAGGCGAAGGCGGAGAAGGCGCAGGCATCGAGCGCTTGGAGAAGGCGTACGCCCTCAAGAAGGGCGACTGGAAGAGCAAAGACAACGTCATCTACCGCTACCGCATCCCCCGGGAGTCGATGGGCTTGTGGCAGAGCCGCATGCCCTCGGGCGCGGAGGCCGGGGCCCTCAGAAAGCTCTGGGTGGCGGGCGGCAAGACCGGCGGGGGCGCGACCGAAGCGGTGGTCAACAGCGTGTCTCGGGAAGAGCTCAAAGAGCGGGTAAAGCAGGGGCACCTCGTCATCGAGCGCGTCCACTTTGGTCCCGACGGCAAGACGTCCACCACGCCGGTCGCACTGGGCGACCTCCACCGGGAAGACGAAGACATGCCTGCCACCCCCAAGTGACGCGCACCCCAACCCAACTCGGTACCGAAGCTATGGTATAAGCCGCCACCCGCGGCACACGCAGGGGAGGCTCCATGTCGCTCAACCTCCAGACTCCTGGCGTCTACGTCGAAGAGCTGGCGCCTGCTGGCCACCACATCCAAGGTGTGCCGACCTCAGTCTGCGCATTCATCGGCCGCGTGGCCGACCCGAGCGCCCCCCGAAACCAAGCGGTTCGACTGTCCCGCTGGGCCGACTACGTCGAGCGCTTCGGTGGCTTGACGCGGGGACTGAGCCTGCCACGCGCAGTGTACGACTTCTTCCAGAATGGCGGAACCACGGCCGTTGTCGTCGCTGTGGGGCGCACCCATGCCGCTGTCACCACCGCGTGCTGGCCCAGCGATGGGCGGGTGCCGGCGCTGGTGGCGAGGGCGGACGCCGAGGGCGACATCACGGTGTCGTGTGACGTCCAAGGAAGCGGCGTCTCGACCCAGCTGACCCTCGAGGTTCGCCACACGCCGAGTGCGACCGAGGCAAGCCCAAAGCCAAAGACCCGGAGCTTGCCGAAGGTCAGCGCGCCCTGGCCGGAACCGCCAGACCACACGTCCGTCTCCGCCGCCGTCGATGGCTTGCGTGCACAGATGAGTGGGCTGCTGGTCGAGCTCAGCGACGACCCCACGGAGCTGGTCGAGCACCTGGTGGGGAAGACCAAACCCAGAAATGCGACGATGCTCAAGCTGGGCACACTGGCGGACAGCGAACAGTCCGCCCACAGCGATCTGGGAGCGGTTCCCCTCGCCGCTGACCTGTGCGGGAGCGAAGACGCTGGGACCGGACTGCACGCGCTCGACGCGGTCGACGACATCGGGCTGGTCTGCATCCCCATCGATGGTGACGAGAACGACTGGTGGGCCCACACCTACACACCAGCGGTCCACACCGCGGTCCACAGCTGGTGCCAGCAGCGCCACGCATTCCTCATTCTCGACGCTCCGGCGCACTGGGCCGACACGATTCGAGACGGCACGTTCACAATGGGCGTGTGGCCGTACGCAAGACCCACCTTTACCCACGCGGCAGTGTACTTCCCGCGAGTTGAGGTCCCCGATCCCGATCGACCGGGCCACACCTTGCCCACCTTGGCTTGCGGCATGGTCGCCGGGACCGTGGCTCGCACCGACAGCGCACGCGGGGTCTGGAAGGCGCCCGCCGGGCTGCCCGCGACCCTCTTGGGTGCGACCGGCCTCTCGGTCTCGATGCGGGACAGCTACATCGACCAGCTCCACCCCCACGGCGTCAACTGCCTGCGTGTGCTTCGCGGTGTGGGCACCGTGGTGTGGGGTGCGCGAACCACCGCCGGCGCCGATCTCCTTGGGTCCCCGTGGAGCCAGATCTCCACTCGGCGCTTGGCATCGTTCATCGAGAGCAGCTTGCTTCGTGGCACGAAGTGGGCCGTCTTCGAGCCCAACGATGAAGCGCTGTGGGGTGCGCTGCGGGCGTCCGTTGGCGCATTCATGCAGGACCTGCAACGCCAGGGCGCGTTCTATGCCCACACGGTGAGCTGCGACGGGACAACGACCTTGCCCATCGACATCGAAAGAGGCCGGGTCAACGTTGTTGTCGCGTTCGCCCCGGTCCACCCAGCCGAGTTCGTCACCCTCTACCTCCAACAGCTCGCCCCCCCGGCCGGCTGATCCCTCGGGAGGGCTCTTGCGCCTCATTCGACCCACGCCGATGACCCACCCTGGGGTCTACGTTCAGGAGTTGCCCATGGCCGCCGGGCCGGTCAAGGGCGCCTCCACCTCCATCACGGCCTTTGTCGGCCGCACCCGCCAAGGCCCCCTCGCCCCCCGCAGCATCGGCAGCTGGAGCGACTTTGTGCGGCTGTACGGCGAGCCAGACGACCAGCTGCCATTGCCAGGCACGGTGGCCGACTTCTTTGCGAACGGCGGCGGCCAAGCCGTCATCTTGCGGGTCACGGGCGCTGGCGCCACCGCAGCAACTGGCGGCGCTGCCTCTGCGGTCTCACCCGGTGCTTGGGCCAACGGCGTCCAAGTCGACATCACCCCCCTCGACCCCGAGGGCATAGCCCCGGCCTGGATCTCGCTCGTCCGCGCCGCGCTCGCGCTGGCCGACGGCGCACCGACACCCACAATCGTCATGGTCGCCGTCACCCAGACTGTCAACGGGCGGCAACACACCACACGGCACGGTCCCGCGTGCTTGGACGCCGGGGCCGGCGCCTACGCCCTCGACAACCAGCTTGCCGCAGACGGTGCGCTCGTGCACGTCGACCTCGCCAGCCTCGCAGCCACGCTCACCGGGGGCGACACCCACAGTGTCACCTTGGACGGGGGCGCCGACGGGGGCAGCCTCGCGGCCAGCGACCTCACCGACATCGGGCGCGGACTGCCGCTGTTGCTCGATGTGGTCGCCGTCGACCTGCTCGTGGTCCCCCCAGAGACCACAGCCGACGGCGGCACAAACTGGTACGGCGCAGTGCTGCCCGCCGCGTGGTCAAGCGCCCTGCAAGTGGCTGAGCACCACAAGGCCCTGATGATCGTCGACGGCCCGCCAGCTTGGGCTTCCGCTGCTCAGAGCGGCACGCTGGGCACCGCCATCGACAGCTGGGCAAACAGCGTGCCTGTCGGACCCGACAATCGCGTGGCAGTGTACTTCCCGTGGCTCACCCGGGGCCCCGCCACAGCGCCCGTCGCCTGCCCCCCGTCCGGCGCCATTGCCGGCGTGATGGCCCGCACCGACGCCCACAGCGGCGTCTGGAAGGCACCCGCGGGGATCGACGCCGCCCTCCTGGGCGCCACCGGCCTGACCATGGCCCTGCAGGACCGGCACAACGCGGTGCTCTACGACCGCCAATGCAACCCGGTCAACTGCCTGCGGAGCTTCCCGGGCATCGGCCATGTGGTGTGGGGAGCACGCACGTTCGGCACGTCCGACCAGTGGCGCCTCGTGCCGGTGCGCCGGCTCGCCTCATTCATCGAAGAGTCCCTGCAACAGAACCTCGTGTGGGCCGTGTTTGAGCCCAACGACGAGGCCCTGTGGGGCGCCATCCGTGCGTCCGTGGGTGCGTTCATGGCCGACCTGCAAAAGCAGGGGGCGTTCTACAACCAATTCGTGACGTGCGACGCCACCACCACCACGCCCGACGACATCGCCGCAGGCCGCGTGAACATCGTCGTAGGGTTCGCCCCAGTGCACCCTGCCGAGTTCGTTGTCCTCCAGATCCAACAGCTCAGTCCACCCGCCGGCTGATGCCGCAAATTTCGAGGGAGGCCCGATGCCCAGCTTTACGGTAAACACCAGTCGATTCGACCCCTACCGCAACTACTTCTTCCGCGTGAAGTGGGACAACCGCTATGTCGCCGGAGTCAGCCACGTCAGCGGGCTCACCCAGAGCGTGCAAGTCATCACCCACCGCGACGGCGGAGACCCAGTCCCGCGGAAGCTGCACGGCCAAGTCGACTTTAGCGCCGTGACCCTCGCGCGCGGGGTGACCCATGACTCGGCGTTTCAAGACTGGGCCATGAAGGTGTTTAGCACCGCCCGGGCCTCATCCCCAGTCCAGGCCGGTCAGGGAGCACGCCCGACGTCCGGCGGCGACTTCCGCAAGCAGATGCGCATCGAACTGTTCAATGAGTCGGGGCAGCTCGTGAAGGCCTGGAACCTGTTTCGATGCTGGGTCAGCACCTACTCCGCCCTGCCGGAGCTCGACGCGAACGGCAACGGCGTGGCGATCGAGTCCATCACCATCCAGAACGAAGGGTGGGTGCAGGACACTGCGGTGATCGAGCCCAAAGAGCCCACACTGGCCTAGCGCTCGCGGACGGAGGAACACGCAATGCCGGACCAATCGGCCACTCGGCCACCGCCAATGGAGGCACTGGTGGACCTCTGGGAGCGGGGCCAGCGGTTGTCTCCGTCGCGCCGCCTGCTCGCATTGCTGCGCATCGCCCGACCCGAGGGCGTCTCGACCGACCCCAGCGCGTTGACTGTCGGCCAGCGGGACGGCCTGTTGCTCGACCTGCGCCGCGTGATGTTCGGCCCATCGCTGGACCTGCAGCTTGGCTGTCCAGCCTGCGGCGAGATCATGGAGTTCTCGATCCCTGTGGAGTCCGTACTGACAACGGCCCCGTCTTGGACGCCGTCCCCCCAAGTGCACGAGGTCCAGATCGACGGCCAAACACTTGGGTTTCGTGTGCCCACGGGCGAAGACATGGTCGCCCTCGGCGAGGTCGAAGACGCCACGGCGGCGCGGCGCCAGCTCCTGGTGGCCAGCCTGATCGTTCCGCCGTCCAGCCCGCTGGGCGACCACCAGCTTGATGCGCTCGCCGGAGCGATCCTCGCCGCTGATCCTCAGTCCGATCTCCGCTTTGCGGCGAGCTGCCCGGCGTGCGAAGCCGCGGTCGATGGGCGCCTCGATCCCGGGGACTTCCTGTGGAGAGAGCTCCATGCGCTCGTCCAGCGCACGCTGCGCGAGGTGTGGACTCTCGCCCGCGCCACTGGCTGGAGCGAGGCGGCCCTGCTCGCGATGCCGACCCAGCGGCGTGCCCTGTACCTCGGGCAGCTTCAGGCATGAGCACGACGACCCCCATGCTTCGGGCACCGACAGCCGCGACCGCCTTCGTGCGGCCTTCGCACGTGGGGTGGTTTGCGCCAGTCGCGGCCGCGCATCGCACCGGACGCCCCGCATCCCTCGGCGGCTTGCTCCGTCCCCCAGCGCCATCCCTCACACCCCAACCGCCCGCCCCCCACTTTGTGGCCCCCGTGCAGGGGCCTGCGGAGGCTCGCTCGACGGGGTCCACGGCGACCGTGCCACCCATCCCGAGGGGGGATCACCCTCGCACCGGACAGGCCCCCTCCCCCACTGTGCCCTCCGGCTCGCCACCGTCCCCCCCAGACTCCACACCGAGCGACACTGGGGCCCGACGAGCCCCGCGTCCAACCGCGTCGACCCGTGTGCTGCCGCCAAGCACTCATCCGCCCCGCTCCCCGACCACCCTCAGCCGGCCGCAAGCTTCCGGCCCAACAGCGTCAGCCCCAGCGCCGGCTCTTCCATCGTCCGCGCCGGTGCTGCCCACCGTGCCCCCGCTGCAGCGCAGGCGCCCCACCAACCCGCGGCACTCGACGACTGCTCAAGTGCTGGCCGCGCCGGGTTTGCCCGTCGCCCCCCCCCAGCAGCGCCCGTCCCCCACGAGCGCGCTGCACCTGCCGCCCGCTCAGGCGCTGGCCGCACACCACGCCCCGGCCCCGTCCGCCTCCATCACGGCGTCCCCGGAAGCCCCGGAATCGGACCCCGCACCGGCACCGAAGGTCGTCTCTCCCTCCACCGCGTCGACGCCCGCACCCGCCGAGCCCCCCCCGATGCGACCGGCGGACCTGCCCGTCCCAACGGCCCAGCTCGCAACGGTCACAGCAACCCCAGCACTTGGCGAAAACACCCATCAACACGCCGTCTTAAGCCAGACCGTTCACGTGTCCATCGGGCGCCTGGAGATCCGCCGCGCATCCCCAGACACCGCCCCGGAAGCGCTCCGCACCCTGCGGTCACCGACCCTCGACAGCTACGCCCAACAACGCAAGGAGTGGCGCCGATGAGCACCGTGGACGGCATTGCCGCAGTCACCAGCTGGCTTCGACACCTGCTCGTGACCCACGCCGTGGCAGACATCGACTCGGCCCGCGTGACCGTCGAGCGCCCCGAGACCATCTCCGAGAGTCCCGTGGAGCGCAAGATCCCACGGATCAACCTCTCGCTGGTGCACATCACCCCCAACGCGAGCCTGCGAAACACCAACCTGCCGCTCCGCTCATCGGACGGTCGCCTCAACCAACGCCCCCAGCTCGCGCTGGATCTGACCTATCTGCTGTCGTTCACTGGCGTGTCGTCGACGCTGCAGCCGGAGCGGCTGGCCGGCCGGGCGCTGTCCGCCATCGACACCTGGGCGAACCTCTCTCAGGCATCCCGGCGCGAGAACCTGGCGGACTGGCTGGGACACACGGACGGCACCCCACCCACCGAAGGTCTCGGGTGGGACTCAGGCTCCGGCACCCCCGCGGGAGACCCGGCACTGCATCGGCTGAAGACCTCCCATCTCCTCGATCAAGCGTCCTCGTTTCATGTGGCGCCGTTTGCCCTCAACCTCAGCGAGCTGAGCAGGACCTGGGGGATGTTCGGCACCGTGCCGTATGTGCTGTCGGTCGCGGTCCAGGTGCGGGGACTGCTGGTGGAAGCCGACATGCCCGACACGCTCCCCATCCAGACCGTCCGAGAACACGGGGTGCACGTTGTCGCCGCGCCGGCCGAAGTGAGCAAGCCATGAGCGCTGAATCGCTGCTCCCGCAGCTCGAGTGGCTCCGCGAGCGGCTTGGGCGCTCCCCCGACGGTGACCCGAAGGCCCCGTCGACCCAACCGGATCGCACGGGACCCCTGAAGCGCCTCGAGACCACGCTCGGCCTGTCCCCCTTCGAGTGCCAGCTTGTGCTGCTCTGCGCTGGTGTGGCCGTCGATGGGGGCATCGCCAAGCTGGTGGCCCAAGCGATGGGCGCCGACGGGCCCACACCGCCCGATCTGAGCCTGGCGCTCGATATCCTCGACGCTGGGCACTGGGACGCGATCAGCCCGGCCGGACCACTCCTGCGCTGGGGCATCGTGCACATGGGCCAGGGGGCACTGTTCACGCACCGTCCCCTCACCCTCAGCGACCGCACCCTGCTGCACCTGCTCGGCCAGGACTGGTCGGCCGCCCTGGTCATGCCCTCGGTCCGCGCGCTGCAGCCCTCACCGGCGCTGCCCGCTGCCCACGCCGCCCAGATTGACCAAGTGTTCCGGGAGGTCCTCCCGAAGGCACGCCGCGCCGGAGCAGGGCTGCCAGTGGTGCAGCTCGTGGCCGACGATCCCGAGCTTGCCCACGACGCGGCCGCCCACCTCGCCCAGCAGCTTGGCTTGCCGGCCTGTCTTGTCCAAGACCACTGTCCCGACGCCCAAGTGTGGGGCCGGGAGTGGTTCTTGTCTCCAGAAGTGCCCGTGCTGGCCGCCACTCTGGAGGACGCCGGCTGGGTGACCGCATTCGCCGACAGCTTCCCTGGACTGCTGGTGGTCGCCGGGGCCCAGCCGCTGCCACTTCATTGCCAAAGAACCGTGGTTGTGGTCTCTCTCACATCCCCTGATGTCGTGGAGAGGCGGGCGCTGTGGGCGACGCTGCTGCCCGATGTGCAGACCTCAGACCCATCGGGATTGGACCGGCTCGCCGCCGAGTTCCGGCTGTCTCCCTCGGCCATGGCCCGGTTGAGCCACGACGCCGCCATCCAGGGCACCCCCGGCGACCAGAAGGTCCACGCGGTCTGGCAGCGCTGTCGCACCGTCGGCGCGACGGACCTGCGGTCCTTGGCCCGCCAACACACCGGTCGCCCAGCCCCCAACGACCTCCTGGTGCCCCCCCAACAGGCCAGCCAGCTCCACGACGTCTTGCTGCACATGCGCCACCGCGCCCAGGTCGCCGCACAGCTTGGCGGCGGTCGCGGCCTCGGAGTGACGGCCCTCTTCGCAGGCCCAAGCGGCACCGGAAAGACCCTTGCTGCCGAGGTTCTCGCGACCGCCATGGACCTCGACTTGTACCGAATCGATCTGTCTTCGGTCGTCAGCAAGTACATCGGCGAGACCGAGAAGAACCTGGGGCGAGTCTTCGACCGTGCTGAGCGCGGTGGCGTCGTGCTGCTCTTCGACGAAGCCGACGCGCTGTTCGGCCCCCGCAGCGAGGTCAAAGACAGCCACGACCGCCACGCCAACGTCGAGGTGAGCTACCTGCTGCAGCGGATGGAGGCGTTTGGTGGCCTGGCCGTGCTCACCAGCAACCTCGCCGACCACCTCGACCCCGCATTCCTGCGGCGCATCCAGCACGTGGTGGAGTTCCCGTTCCCTGACCGCGAGACTCGGCGGCAGATCTGGACCCGAACCTTGGCGGGGGCCACCGTGGCGGCGATCGACTTCGACTTGCTGGCGACGGTGGCGCTGACAGGTGGCGACATCCGCAGCACCGCCGTGACGGCGCTGGTCTACGCTGCCGAAGGTGCCTGCCCGCTGGGCATGGACCACCTCCGCCAGGCCGTCGCCATCACCTGCCGAAAGCTCGGTCGCCCGCTCTCCAACCCCCTCTTCCGGGGAGCCTGAGTGCCTGTCCACGTCCACTTCGACCACCTCCTGCTCGACGGCTTCAGTGCCGCGGAGCAGGCCGAGCTGCTCGCCACACTTCAGTCCGCTGTGGAGGCCCGGGTCGCCGCGGGCAGCGTGCCCCAACCCGGTAGACTCGACGGCGCCTCGCTCACGGTCGCGGCCGATCTGCCCATCTCATCCATCGTCGATCAGGCCATGTCCGCGGTCTTCTCGACCAACAGCGCCGGTGGGCCTGAGAGGGCACGATGAGCGTCGACCTCCACACGGGCGCGCTGGTGGTCCAGCGTGGCGACGGCAGCCCCGACGTTCGCATCCCATTCCAGTTCAGCCCGTCGACGGTCAAGCGGCGGCTCACTCCCCGCATGGTTGGCGGGGGCGCCGGCGACCAGAGCGCTCGCATCACGCTGGCCGGCCCGCCCCAAGAATCGGTGAGCATCGAGATCCTGCTGGATGCCACATCCGGCGAAGCACAACCAGGGGACGCGGGTGTGCGACCCATGCTCGATGCGCTGGAGCTGCTGTTTGCGCCGTCCACGCAAGCGGTCGAGCGCAACCAAAAGATGCTCGACCAGGGCATCATGGAGATCATCCCCTACCCCCTTCCAAACGTCCAGCTCGTGCTTGGCCCCCACCGTGTGCTGCCGGTCAAGGTGGTCTCGATGACCATCGAGGAGACCATGCTGTCCCCGACCCTCGATCCGCTGCGGGCCTTCGTGGCGCTGGAGCTGGAAGTGGTCGACACCAGCCAGGTCGCGCCCGGCACCCCCGGGTATCGGCAATTCACCGCCTACCAGCAGTCCCGGGAGCGCCTCGCCGCCCTGGGCCGGAAGGGCTGACCGATGAACGACCCCAACAGCCGCTACGCCGCCATGCAGACGCTCACTCGCATCGACGAGGACGGCCAGCAAGTGGTCTACCTGGACCGCCGCTTCCTCCCCCCGAGCGACCGCTTCCACATCGCACACCACGAGCCCGTGCGCTTTGGGGACCGTCCCGACCTGATCGCTGCCCGCACCCTGGGCGACCCCCTCGTGGCCTGGCGGCTCGCGGATGCAAACGGGGCGATGCATCCGATGGAATTGGTGTCGCCGAACCAGGGCTTGGTCGGCATTCCGCTGCTTCGCGGCGACGAGGACCGATGAGTCTCACGGGCCCCGACCTTCATGTGCACTTCGGTCCCGCAGTGCCGTCGCCCATGCCGCCACCGCTGGCCAGCGCGGACCTCATGGGGAGCATCCAACAAGTCACCATCCGCCAACAGACCCAGGACCGCAGCACGTTTGAGATGGCGATGTCCGCCGAGCGGTCCACCCTCGATGCCAAGGACTACGCCCTGCTGCAGAGCGGTCCAGACCGCGTCCTGCCCGGCATGCGGATCGTGTTCGCGATTCGCCGGGGCGGCCAAGTCGATGTGCTGTTCGACGGAGTCGTGACCACGGTGCGGCTGGAGGGTGCGTCCGGTGACCAGCCCCCCACCATCGTGGCGCAGGGCGAAGACCTCACCCAGATGATGGACCTGCTCGACATCGGCATCGCTTGGCCGGCCATGCCTGTGATTGCCCGAGTCGAAGCTATTCTCGCGAAGTACGCCGTGTGGGGAGTCGTGCCGATGGTGGTGCCGCCCCTCACGATGCTCGACCCCGACCCACTGGAGCACACGCCGGTCCAACAAGACACGGACTACGGCGAGCTGATGCGCCTTGCACAGCAACACGGCCATGTCTTCTGCCTGATCCCCGGCCCTTCGCCCGGCCGGACCGTGGCCTATTGGGGGCCCGAGCCTCGCTTGCCCCTGGCCTCGCCCACGCTGAACATCGACATGGGCGTGTCGAGCAACGCCCGCATCCACAGCTTCGGCTACGCCGGCCTCGCCCCGCGCGCCGTGGCCGGACTTGTGCTCCAAGATGGCGTAATGGAGCCCGTTCCCGTACCCATCTTCGCGCCGCCTATCGATCCCGTGCCGCTCACCCGACAACAAGCGCCGACCCTGCACCCCCAGATGCTGCGCACCCGGTACATGCAGGCCCATGGCGGGGATGCACTGCGGGTTGAGGTGAAGGCCTTGGCCGAGGCGATGAACAGCACGTTGCGGTCGGCCACGGCACAGGGCCAGCTCGACGGTGCCCGGTACGGCGGGACCCTGCGGCCCTGGGGAGTCGTCGGTGTGCGCGGTGCGGGCCACAGCTTCGATGGGATGTGGACGGTGGGCGAGGTCACCCACCAGATCCAGCCCGGCCACTACAGCCAGTCGTTCGAGCTGCACCGCAGCGGACTCGAGTCCACCTTCACCCGCCTGCCAACCTGAGCGTCCATTGCCTCCTCCGTTCTTCGGCAAGTTTCGCGGTGTCGTGGTCGACAACGTTGACCCATTGGGCCTCGGGCGCATCCTCGCTGAGGTCCCGGCGATGCCCGGCACGGCGCTGTCGTGGGCGCTGCCCTGCGTGCCCTATGCGGGCCAAGAAGTGGGCTTCTTTGCACTGCCACCCCCCGGCGCAATGGTCTGGATTGAGTTCGAGGGCGGAGACCCCTCCTTGCCGATTTGGACCGGCTGCTTCTGGCAAGAAGGCCAGCTCTCATGGCCCCCGCTGCCGACCGTCAAAATCCTCAAGACCCGCGCCATCACACTGATGCTGGACGACACACCCGGGGAGGGAGGGCTGACGGCCATCGTCCAGCCGCCGGCGGTGGAGGTGCCCGTCACGCTGCGCCTCGGCGCCACGGGGATCACCCTGGAGACAGGCGGTGCGCTCTTTCACCTGGGCCCCGAAGCGCTCAATGCGGTGGTGGAGGACGGCACCCTCACGCTGACTGCCGAGGAAGCGACTCTTGGCGTGGCGGCCGCCCAGATCATCCTGACGCCCGAGACCGTGACGGTGGAGGCCCCACCCAGCACCGTGGTTGTGGGCCCAGAGGGCGTCACCCTGGCGTGCCCGCCCGGCGAGGTGTCCGTCACCGAGGCCATGGTCAGCGTGTCGTCGGCCGAGGCGGCGCTGGAGCTGTCCGCCGAGCTAATCTCGATGTCGTGCGCGGCCGCCAGCCAGACCATGCTGGCCGAGGGGCTGGTCACGCTGGCGTCGGGGGCATCCACCCACACGCTGCTGGCCGAGGGGCTTGTGTCGATGCAAGCGGGGGGCGCTTCGGTTGTGCTCGCCGAGGAACCTGTCATCATCAACGAAGGCGCCCTGGAGGTGATCTGATGCCCGGACCCGTCCTGCACCTCGGTGCGGTCGTCACCTGTGCCCACGGCGCACCGGCCACCCCCATTGTGCCCCAGCCGAGGGTGTTGTTGAGCGGCATGCCCGCGTCAACCCTCGCGTCCCCGTTCGCGGTGGCAGGCTGCTCATTTCCGCCGCCACCCGTCGCCAACGGGCCCTGCGTCACCGGCCAGTTCTTGTTCGGCGCCGCTCGGGTGCTGGCCATGGGCGTGCCCGTGCTCACCAACCCAGGGCCCAGCGTGTGTGCACCCACCGGCACCCCCCTGCTCCCCTTGGTCTCTCAGCTGCGGGTCATCGCGACCTGAGCCCACCCCCTCCGCCCCGACGTCCGCCATGCAGCCGTTTCGCATCGCCCATCCCTTCGCCATCGGCACCGGTCACGCCCCCGCGGGAACCGGTCGCGATGCCTATGTGCGCCACCTGCTGTACCAAGTGCTGTTCACCGAGCCCGGCGAGCGGGTGAACCGCCCGGACTTCGGCTGCGGGTTGCGGGGACTGGTCTTTCGAGGCCCCGAAGATGCCAGCGTCGCTGTGGCCCGCCAACAGATCGCCCACACCCTGCAGCGGGAGCTGGGTGAGCTCTTGCAGCTCGACGACGTGGTCCTGGCGGTCGCCGACCGCTCGCTGACCGTGACCGTGCGCTACCGCCTGCGCGGCGACCCGACGGTCCGGGAGGCGACCCTTGTCGGGTGATCCCACACAGACCCACGGGTGGAGCCCCCAAGCCCACCGAGGCCCCGGCGGCGCCACCGACCTGCCGACCCCCAAGGAGCTGAACTACCTCGCAAAGGACTACACGGCCTTTCGCCGCATGATGCTCGACCACCTCGCGGCGGTGTCCCCCCAGTGGCGGCCCGACGATCTGGCGGCCGACCCCGGTGTGGCGCTGGTCGAGGTGCTCGCCTACGCAGCGGACCAGCTGTCGTACTACCAAGACGCCGTGGGGACCGAGGCATACCTCGCGACGGCCCGTCTTCGGTCGTCCGTGCGACGCCACCTGCAGCTCATCGACGCCACGCTCGACGAAGGGTGCAACAGCCGCTTGTGGGTTCGCTTGGAGGTCTCCGGCCGCGGCGTGTTGCCTGCTGGGACGCTGCTTCTCTCGGGTGTGGGGGCCGACGCTCAACAGCCGCGAGACGACACCGAGCCCTTCGAGACCCTCACCGCAGCGCGCCTCGATGAAGCCGCAAACGCACTCCAGCTCGCAGGGTCCGGCCCGCAGCAGCTCGCTGAGGGCGCCACCAGCGCCGAGCTGGCCGGAGACGGTGGGGGTCTCCGCTCCGGCGACCTCCTGCTCATCGAAGCGACCGATCCCAACTTCAGCCACATCGACGGCCCGCTGTTCTCGTCCGGCGTGAGCCTCTCGGAGCCCGGTGTGCGCCGACACGTCGTTCGGCTCTGCGCCGACCCCGTTCCCACAGGAGCCAGTGCAGTCACCGTCCGATGGCACGACGCCGACGCACTGCCGTGGGCAATGACGCACGCCCCTGACGCCGATGACCCCTTGCTGGTGAGCATCTTCGGGAATTTGGTACTGGCGAGTCATGGCCGCACCGTTCGGGTCGACGGGCTGCAGATGGACCGACAGGTGCTGGCGCCTGCAGGCCGCTTGCACTTGCCGATCCCCCCGCCCGTCCGGGCACCCGCACGGGACACCAACGCCAGCGCCCGCTTCCAGCCGGCCTTCGCCGCTGTCGACCCCGCCCAGAGTGACCTGCCCGCCCATGCACAGGTTGTGTTGGTGTCCACAGCAGCCACGGGGGCGGTGACCCACTGGCATCCCGTCGCCAGCCTCATCGGCCAGGATCCGGACGCCGCTTGCTTTGTGGTTGAGCTGGAGGCCGACGGGTCCGCCCATGCCCGGTTTGGCAGCGGCGTCGAGGGCCGAACACCGGACTGCCTAGCACACTGGCAGCTGGAGGCCCGTGTCGGGGGCGGGGCCCGCGGTCTGCTCGGACCGGAGACGCCCCTCGTGGTCGCGGCTGACGACGCCACCGGCGCGCTGGTCGTCCGCCAAGCGTACAACCCATTGCCGGCCACTGGGGGGCGTGAGCCAGAGTCGGTGGCATCGGCCAAGCTGCGAGGCCCCGAGTCTGCGCACGACGACCCCCGCTTGACCTGCTCCGACGAGATCGTTGCTGCCGCCAGGGGGCTGCCGTATGTGGCATCCGCGTCGGCCCGAGCACTGAGGTTGCCGACGGGCACAGTGTTCCGGGTCTGCCTGACCCCCGCACAGGGCGCCCCGCCAGCGGCTGAAGTGCACGCGGCCGTCCGCGCAGCGCTGGCCCCCCGCTGCCTGACGGGCACGCGGCTACACGTCACTGGACCGGATGCCGTGGCCATCGCCATCCGCTTGAAAGTCTGGATGGCCCCCGGGTCTCACGACCGGAACAACCCCGCCGCCACCGTGCGCAGGGTGAAGGCGGCCGTGCTCGGCACGGACGCGGTCGACGCCGCGGTCGACCTGCCGTGTGGCGAGGACGTCCACCTCAGCCGCATGCTCGCGCGGCTAAAGACTGCCGTGCCCGGCGTGGTCGACGCCCAGGCGGTTCGGTTTCGGCGAGCACGGGGCGACGCAGCCGACGTGGTCCAGTCCATCGCCATTCCAGTGGATGCGCAGGCAACACTGGCACCCCGCGACTTCTCGGTCGAGGTGGTCGCCTCCGCGCCGCGATCAGCGTCCAGCTGGGGCCAGGGAGGGCACCGATGAGTCGCTCTCACGACTACGCCAGCATCGTGCACCGGCTGCACAGCGCCCTGCGGCGGGAGCCCCACCCCACCGACCCCAGCGCACCGCGACCGCTGCGGGGGATGGGGGTGCGCCCGGCAACCGACGTGGCGGCAGGGGTGCTGGAGGCCTGGGCCGAGGTGCTCCATGTGCTCCACTTCTACCGCGACCGACAGCGCGAAGAGGGCGGCCTGGACACCGCCCAGCAGCCCCGCAGCATCCGAGAGCTGCTGCGGCTGACGGGTGCCACCACAACGCCAGCCCTCGCCGCCACCACCCACCTCGCGTTCACCGTGCGCGCCCCGTCCGGACCGGTCCACGTCCCCGCCGGCACCCGGGTCGCCCGGGCCGGGCCCGCCGGCGCCCACACACCACCGGCTGTCTTTGAGACCGTGACCGGGCTCGACACCCACGCCGAATGGAACCAGATTGCGCTGCACGCGCCCGTTGTCGCCGCGAACGGCCTGCACCTGCGGGCAACCGGCAGCCCCAGCGAACAAGCCGCCGGGACGGCAGCGCTGGCCCGCCACCTGACACCCGACACCACGCTGGCGCTGACCTCACCCGATGGCATGGCCGATGCGGTGGTCGACGTGCACACCACGGACCGGGGGCCGGTTGCAGTCTTTGCTGCGGCCCAGACCGTGCCCCCAGACGCCACGCTCTGGCAGCTCAAGGCGAGCTCCCCGCTCGCTGGCCACGATGCACCCCCGTTCGCGGGGCTCCCGCTCAGCGCCAAGCTGGCAGCCTGGGGAGCGGCCCCTCGGGGCGGGCTGTGGATTCAGGCCAATGGCAGCCACCCCACGCCACTTCCCGCCGGCATCCCCCGCGAGGGCAAGACCCTGGTGCAGCCCACCGCGCTGGCCGTCGGCACCGGCGGCCGGGTGTTTTTGGGCACCGAGGCGCACGGGGTCTGGGTGCTCGACGCCCCGCTGACCGCCACGGCCGAGTGGCGACGTGGGGCCACGAGAGTCGCGAAGACGTCCATCACTGCGATGTCTTGGCTGCCAAGCTCCCACTCCGATGCCGGCGTGCTGGCGGTCGGCACCGCAAGCGCGGGTGTGTTCGTCTCCGAAGACGGAGGGGCGACGTTTCGGGAAGCCCGAGGCCCACGGGGGACGGCTGGCCCGCCCCAGGTGGACGTCGTTGAGGTTCCGGCCCGCGCCGCACATGAAGGGGCCAGCGGCACCCCCACATCGGTGGTGCTTGGGGACGGCGGGTTCGTCCAGATCACTGTGTTGTCCGGGAGCTGGCGGCCATCCAGCGCAGGACCTCTCCATGGGGCGGCCGGCACATCCAGCCCCACCGATGCCACCTACCTAAAGCCCGACGCGGCCGCATTCAGCTTGGTCGGCTGGTTCGGGGATGGAGACGCGCCCACCCACCCCCAAGAGGTGAGCGCCATCGGGTCTGGCGCCACGCTCGCTGCACCCCACGGCGGCGGCCGGCTCGTGCTCGGGATGAACGACATCCGCGGCACCATGTCGGACAACGAGGGCACACTGCAGGTGTTGGTCCGGTCCGGCGGTGCGGCGCGCACCTTGCCCATCGGCCGGGTCACCGCAGTCGCGCTCACCGCTGAAGCCGGCAACCCCGTGCCGGTCCTGCGGGCCACGGTCTCCAGCGGCGGCGGGGACATCCAGCTCTCATCGCGGGATCTTGGGCAGCACTGGCAAGGCGACCCCATCGCGGCCCCTCCGCCCGCGCCCCGTGAGGGAGACTTCCCGCTGAGTGTGCAGTTCGCTGAGGGCACCGTGCTCGCCGGGCCCGTGACCGGTGTGCTCGACACCACCGCAGGGCTGACCGAGGCCACCCAGTGGCCGGGCCACGCGCTTGTGGGCAACCACCTCTGGCTCGCGGCGCGCACAAAGAAGGTCGCAGTCGGTCATCCC
The DNA here is from genome assembly GCA_942491145.1 of Myxococcota bacterium. Lineage (GTDB taxonomy): Bacteria > Myxococcota_A > UBA796 > UBA796 > UBA2385 > CAXQUZ01. The sequence continues at coordinate 89,458 of CALOBC010000012.1, forward strand.
ATTGTCCTGCACGATGTCTCGTCCGGCACCCGGGCGGTGCGCACAGTCACGGAGGTTCGCTACGAAGACGGCAGTCAGCCCGGGCTGGACGCCCAGACATTCGGACAAAAGTGCACGTTCACAGTGCTTCGCTTGGCCACCCCGCTGCCTGAGGGCCTCGACCGTCGCCACACCCGGGTGCATCACGACGCCAAGGCACTCGACGTGCAGCTGCCCGCCGGCGCGCCCAGCACGCTGCCCGCAACACCCACCCCTGCGGCCCCACCCACTGCAGCACTGCTGGCACGGCCCATCCCCGGCGCCCCGCCCCCCCTCCCCCCAGGCCGCGCTGTCGCCATTGGCCAGCCCTCCGACACAGGCACGACGACCTGGCAGATCGGGACGGTGGCCCTGTGCACCACCGAGGCTGGCCAGACCACCCTCACCCTCGAAGAAGCCGATCTGCAGGCTATCTTGAACAGTGACCAAGACATCCTGGTCTGCGGCAATGTCGTGGCAGCCGTGCACGGCGAGACCCGGCGAGGGGTGGCCGTGGGCAGCGGTGCCCCCCGGACGAGCCTGCAACGCATGCCCCTCGCCGACGCCCCCATCGGCCACATCCGGGACCCCCAGACCGGCGTGGTGGTGCCCTCGCTGCTCGATGTGAAGGTCGACGGTGCCGTCACCTGGGCCCAGGTCCCCAGGCTGAGCACCGCGGCCCCTGGCGCCCGGGTGTTTCGGCTGGACCACGACGGCCTGGACCGACCCACCTTGCAGTTCGGCGACGGCCTCGCGGGCGGGCGGCCACCGTCCGGCCACGGCAATGTGACCGCGACCTTCCGACTCGGCGGCGGCACACAGGGACGGGCAGCGGCAGGCGAGCTTCGCCACCTGCGGGACCGACCCCGCGGCATCCAGTCCGCCACCAACCCGCTGTCCACAGTCGGGGGCTACGACCCGCCGTCCCCTGCGCTCGCCCGCCGCCGGGCCAGTGCTGGGCTCCGGTGTGCCGGCCGAGTGCTCAGTGAAGCCGACGTGGCCGACTTCCTGCTCTGCGCGCCCGAGGTCGGTCATGTGGTGGTCCGTCCCATCGATCTGCGGGGCGGCGGCCACCGCTTGCTGATCAGCCTCGCCGACCCCCTCGGCGACTCCCTCGACCACCCGGCAACCCTGGCCCACCTCGGTGCCGCGCTGCGGCACGCGATGCCCGCCGACCAGCCGGTGCCGGCCCTGACGCTGCTCGGCGTGAGGGCGGTGCCCATCCAACTCGACCTCACGGTCCACGTCCGCCGGGGACTCGACCGCGCGGCTGCGGTCCAGCAGTGCACCGATGTCCTGCTGAACGCCACACGACCCGCCCCCGTGGCCACCGCCTTGGCCCACGCCCACGTGTATGCGCTGCTCCACGCACTTGCAGATGTGCAGGGGGTCGACATCCACTCGGCCTGCCGCCTGGACGCGCTGACCACGCCCACGACGACGCCCGACGAACGGCCCGCCTGCCGCACCCTCGGCCCCCGTGTGCCCGCTCGCCTGCCGCGCTTGGTGGGCGGCGTGGCAACCCCGGCCGAGACCCTCACCCTCAGCGCCGACGGCGTCACCCTCCGCATTGTGGAGGCCCAATGAGCATCCCGCCCCCCCCCGGCACGGGCGCCCACCTCGACCCTCGCCACCCCGACCACTTGCTGGCCCTGCTTCCTGCGCTTTACCGGGACTCGGACGCCGACAATGGCCACCTACAGGCCTTTCTGCGCGTGCTTTGGCGGGAGCAAGAGGCCCTGCGTCGGCAGCTCGACACCGATCTAGACGACACCTTCATCGAGACCTGCGCCCCCGACGTGGTACCCCGACTTGCGGCATTGGTGGGCGTGGAGGGCCCTCGGGCACTGCTGCGCGACTACGTGGCCCTCGCGCTGCGCCTGCACCGGCGAAAGGGCACCCCGGGCGCACTCGCGGATGCCGTCTCCGCCGTCACCGGCGATGCGGTGCACCTCGTGCAAGGCCACGACCGGCTGACCGCCCCCGCCCATGTAGCCGCACCCGACGTCGAAGACTGCGAGGCGCCAACCGTGGTGGATGCACTTCGGGCTGGACGCTGCGGCTCCCCCGTCCACCCCTGCGCGCGGGACCGCCAGCTCCCCCGGGTGGGTCTGGGCCCCGCGTTTCCGACCCCTGCAGCGATGCGGCTGCACCTGTGGCGGGCCGAGGTCCACTCATGGGCGGACCACCTCGCCACCCCAGGCCCGATGCCCGGCAGCTGGACCGTGGCCCCCGATGGGCAAGCCACGGTCCTCCACAACCGGCCCCGGACTGACGGCAGCCATTCGCTCCAGCGCACCCGCGAGGGCTTGCCCGAGGCCTTGCGCCCGGAGATGCTCGCGGGGGAGCTCTCGGCCCTCCACGCGGGGGCTGAACCGGACACTCGCTGGCTGAGCGCTGGGGCCCACCCGCCCTGCCTCGCCTTCAGCGCGGGCACCGACATTGGCGCACTCCGCGACATCCCACACACGGCCATCCTGCTCGCCGACCTCTCGAGCTGGACACATCCGCGCTTGCCCATCGGTGTGCCCCGCGGACATGCTGCGCAGCTTGGCGTCTCTGTGGGCCCCGGGCGCGCCCTGATGCGCCCCCTTCCACCGGCGGTCGAGCTCCTCGTCGACCCCTTGCGCGGTCGCATGCTCCAAGCTTCGCCCACGCCCCACCTTCTCTGCACCGTCTCGACCGCCACCGCCGCCCCTCAGCTCACCGCTGTGCGGGCCGCTGCGCTTCGCGACGTGCTCGATGACTTCGTGCGCTTCGGCCAAACCGCCGATCTTGTGCATGAAGACGAACTGACCGACTTCGCACCAAGGCAGCCATGAAAGGCGACTTCTCCCGGCTCCCGACCACCGACTCCGCCGCTGAGACCACTGGCGTGTGGATCCAGCAAGGTGTGCCGCTGTCCGACCAGGACCTCAACGCAAGGGAAGCCCGCCAAGCGCGCGCCCACCGGGAGCTGGTGAGCGAGCTCGTCGGCAACCACGGCACCCAAGCGCCAGCCGTGGGCGCCCCGCTGGCCTTCCAAGTGCGGGTGGACACCGGGCGTCCCGTGCTGGGTGCGGGCCGCTACTATGCCCAAGGCTTGGCGGTCCACAACATCGAGGACGGACTCGATCTCGCCGCGCTGGTGCCGGGCGGGCTGCCCGAAGCCGACGGCCAGTGGCTGGTGTGGCTCGACGCCTGGGAGCGGGAAGAGACCCCGCTGGACTCCACCTGGGCTTCGGGTGATCCCGCGCTCGGCGGGGTGGTGACGGCCATCCGAAGCCGCTGCGCCTGGACCGTTCGCTTCGAGCACGTCGAGACCGGTGAGGCTTGGGCGACGGCTTGGCAGCGGGTTGGCACCTGGGCTGCCGCCACGCCGACCTGCGCGTGGACCACCGCTGGGGGCCTCCTGCCCACCCACCGCGGACTGCTTCGCCTCGAGGTGCATCAGCCGGGCGTGGTCGCCACGGCGGCCCAGCTCGCCAACCCCATGGCTTCCCTGCGTGGACAACCCATGGTGGTGTCTACCGAGCCCGAGTTGGTGTTGCATCCGACGCCCCCCGACTGGCCCTGGGCCGACGGCCAGCAGGTGGGCCTGTTTGACAATGGCGGCTTCCAGGGTGTGGCGACGGTAAACACCACCAAAGACCACACAACCTTGCAGACACTGGAGGGCGAACCGTTCTGTCCACCGGTCGGGACCTGGGTGGTGCCCCAACCCATGGTGGTGTGGAGTCGCGACAACGGCGCCGTCTTGCTTCGGGCACGGGTGAGCGCTGACGGCGCGGCGGTGCTCGTGCACACCGGCCGTCACAGCCCTCCGGTGCCCGGCGACCTGATCGAGCTGCTCGATGCGGACCACACGCGCCAAGGCTTCGCTGGCCCGCTGCGCGCCATCACCCATGTGGCCTCCCGCCCCGGAGAGGCCGACTTGACGCTGGCCAAGCCGCTGGACACGGCAGCGCCCGTGAGTGTCGACGAAGACGGCGATGCGTGGGTCCGCATCTGGCACGGCTGCGCTCTCGGGGATGGACAGCTCAACGTTGACTTGGGGGACCACCTCCATGCGGCAGTGTCCCCCGGCGTGCTCCGAAGTGGAGATGCCTGGACCCTCGCCTTGCGCCCAGAGCTCGGTCGCTTGCCGGTGGCCCCCGGCGTCCCTCAGGCGACCACCGCCGGACGGCACCACGCCGCCCCGTTGGCCGTCATCGAGCACAACGCCATCGATGGCTGGAAGGTGGTCGAAGACACCCGCCGCACCTTCTCACCGCTGACCCGCGAGGTCCACAATGCCGCAACACCCGGGACGGTGGACATCCCAGGAGATGCCGGCGTGCGGGGCACTCTCACGGTGGGCCAGCCCCCCGGTCAGCTGCGAGTCCTCGCCAGAGAACATGGCTTCGAGCATGTCCCGGTCTCCCCTGAAGGGGACCCGGCCAGGATGGTCGAGATCGTGCCCGATCTGGTCGTTCACCGGCCCAACGACGGCCGCAAGGACCATGTCGCCCTCTACGTGGCCGGGGATGTCGACCGGCTCGACCCCAGCGCCACTTCGACCGCCGCAGCGATGCTCTTCGTGGGCACCAACGAAGGCTTTGGCACGGGACTCGTGTCTCGTGGCAACGCGCCCCCGCTGCAAGGCGAGTTTGTCGGCGAGGTGGGACGCAATGTGTTGTTTCGGCGCCACTGGACCGGTGACCTTAGGCTGCCCCCCGAAGACCATGCCGTCTTGGACTTTGGCACCGCGTCGAGCGATGTGCGCTTTCACGGCCGGGTCACAGTCGGAGATCCCGATGCCGGCGGCACACGCCGCTTTGTGCGCGACCACCTGGGGGACCCGAACACTGCGGTGCCTGTGCAAAAGGGCGACGCACCTACCACAGCGCCGGTGCCCATCGCACCCGACCTCCACATTCACACGCCGTGGCCCGGCCCCTCCTTGGTGTCCGCCTATGTGACTGGCGATGCCAGCCTCGACGGCACATCCACCCATGCCGCAATGCTCTTCGTGGGCCCCTGCGAAGGCTTCGGCGGGGGAATTGTGGCCCACGGACCGTCCGGCGGCGATGTGGTCGGCGACGCCGGGCGAGTGACCCTCTTCCGGCGCCACTGGGACCTCGACCCGAGCCACGCGCCGGTCGACCAGCCGGTGGTGAGCTGGGACTACCAAAGCAGTGATGTTCGCATGCATGGCGGCGCCCAGGTGGACGGCGCACTGTCCGCGCCATCGATGAGCGTGCCCGGTGCTGTGACCGCCGGCTCGTTGGTTGTCCACGGGAACGTCGACGTGGAGGGTGGCGTCACCGTCGGGGGCAAGCCGCTGGCCGACTGGCTTGCGAAGCCGCCCACCCCCGCACGGTCTTCTCCCGCAAGCTCGGCGGCCGGGTGCCCGCGGAGAACCACGACCTCCGCAACCCCTTCCCCAACTGGCAGCCGCCCACCCACCACATCGTGGCGCCAGCCAACCTGGGCCACCCGGTGACCGCGTTCTTCACGGGGGATGTGGCCGAGACCTGGCCGGCGTCGAAGGCGACCACACCCGCCGCAATGGTGTTTGTCGGGCCCACGGAGGGCAGCGGCCTCGGGCTCATCGCTTGGGATGCCACGGCCACCCCCGGTGACGGGGCGCTCATCGGCACGCCGGGCAAAGCGACCATCTTCCGACGCACCTGGAGCGGCCGTCAGTCGGCGCCGGTCCAAGACCGCAGCGTGCTCGATGTGGACCTGTCCGGCGGACACGTCGGGGTGCATGGCGAGGTCACAACCCACGACGGGCTGCGCATCGGCGCCGAGGGGTCCCCCGTTCAGCGGTTGGTGCGGGGCGAGGTCAATGCCGACGGCAGCGTCGCCTCTGGCACCGGCTTCACGGTGACCCATTCCACGCTTGGCGTTTACCTCATCACGCTTGCCACTGCGATGCCCACGCGGCCGACCGTGCACACAAGCGTGGAGTGGGACGGCACCAGCGACAGTGAGTGGTCGGTCTCGACCATGGTCGCCAAGGACAACACCCGGGTGCGGGTGGTGGCCAGCCAGGTCACGCCCACTCCGGGACGAGCCAACACCGCGTTTGCCTTCACCCTCATTGGCTGAGGGGGGATGGGCACCAGGCAGAGACCTCACACAGCAAGCTGTCCATGAGGTAGGTCGCCACTTGGCGCACCCGCACGAGCCCTCCGTCGCCTCGGAAGCCGGGGCGGGGGTCGTTGCGGTGTAGCCCCGCAGCGATGAGCGGCTGAAGGTGCGGGGGCAGCAGATAGACGATGTCGGTGTTCTTCGCGGCACCCATGCGACGCATGTCGAGCAGGTGGCGGTCCACCGCCCCTCGGTACAGCGCGTAGGCGTGGTCCCGAGACATCCCAACCTCGGCCTCGGCTTGCTTCACCAGCGAGGCGATCTCGCAGATCTTCTGGGCTTGGGCCAATGCAGCCTCCAGCCCCGGCACCGCCACGCCGCCAGACAGCGACCCCGCCGCCGCCGCGACCTGGGCACCAACCTGGGCCACAGTGAGCAGCCCCTGCGCAGCCTTGTCGACGATGGCCTGCACCATCGCCACCGCCTCGGGAATGGTGACGGGCAGGCTGTTGACGGCGCCCCGAAACTGCTCAACTTGGGTGCGAATCTCGGCCGGCAGGGCAAGGTCACCCGTGCTCGGCATCCGCTCCACGAGGTCGGCCATGAAGTCGACCAAGGTGGCAAACATCCGCGGGGCCACAACCTCCACTGGAGTGCCGATCCGCACCTCGAACAGCATCATCTCAAGCAACACGGGGGACAGGATCTCGAGCCAGTCGACCATCGACACATCGATGCGCTTCTGCACCAGAGCCCCCATCGCGATGGCCGCCGACGCCGCCTCAAAGCCGCTGACATGCCGGAGCGAGTGGAAGGTCTCTGCGATGCCGAGACACATGTCTGACGCGGACTGCGGGGGCACCGGAAAGCTCTCCCCTGGGGCCAGCGGCTGGGTGAACGTGGACAGGTGGGCGCCGTCGACATCGGTGGCGAACTGCCAGTCGACCTTCCACCCCGGGGACATGAGCGGGTTTCCCTTCAGCGCTGCCCGCCAAGCTGTCGCGGCGTCGCGCCTCATCACCTCGTAGCCATCGTGCTCGGCGACATCATGGAAGGGCCGCACTTGGTCACGGCTGAAGCCCAGGCGCTTCCAGAGCGCGGTGAACCCGGGCACCGCCGGGTCGATGTCTTTGTCGTTCATGAAGTAGTGCGCCGCTTGGCGGAGCACGCGACAGTACGCCGTCCACACGACCGGACCGAGCTCGGTGCCAAACAGCTCTGAAAAGCCCTCCGGGGTGAGCTCAAGGTTCAGGTGGAGGTTGGCCATGTTGTTGATGTTCTCGGCACAGTACTGCTTCCACTTGGTGTCGTTGAGGTACTTGACGCTGTCCCACGTGAGACCCGCCCTCGTGAACAGCGTGTCCATGGACTCTTCGCCGGGAGGACAAGGCGGAACCTCACCGGTGCCGAAGCCAGGGGGACGACCAGGGCGCGGGGGCCAGTCCGAGCACGTCGCGGCCCGTCCGTAGGAGTCACTCCAGCCCGCATTGCCATCTTCCCCCCGCAAGCCGAGGTCGAACAGGGCCCGCTCCAGTCCGCCGACCGCCGGGTCGTGGTCCCGCCGCTCAAACTCCTCCAGCCACGCGGCGCGCAACACCCAGTCACGGAAGAACATCAACAGCGTGTTGAGCTCGCAGGTCTCGATGGGGTCAGTGGTGAAGCCTGTGCGGGTGAAGCTCACCCGCCAGTTGAGCACCAGCCGGCACCGCTCCAGATTCTTCTGGACCGCGTCGGGGTCCGCACCGAGCAGCTCAATCGCAGTGCCTTGGCTCGCATACGCGCCCCCCACCAGCGTCTGCCCACCATAGCTCCACATGGCATGGGCCACGAGGCCTTTGTACCCCGTCGAGCAGCCCGAATGTGAGGTAAACCACTTATACCCCCCCGACACCATGACGTTCGCCAAGTGCCCCCGCTTGTGGTGGACTCCATTCGCGGCATCGGCGCCGTCCAGTGTCTGACCTTCGCCCCACATGCCCATGATCTCGGGGTGGTACTGATGAACAAAGATGTTGGGCCGGGCCGATGCATCCAGCCCCAACAGCTCACGCACAGCGCGATGGGCCACCTCATCGTTTGTGTTGACGCCATCTGGCTCAGCCAACACAAACGGCACCCAGCGCATCCCGACGGTGCCGCCACCCAGATCGTAGCAGTTGGGGTACACGTCGAACGCGCCACCATGGAGCCGCACCACCTCACAGCGTCCAGCGTCCTCGACCCGCTTGAGCTTGGTTGCAGCGACTGTGGGGTCACTGAGGTTGAGTGCCCATGTCTTGCCGAGGGCCTCTCCAAGCACCGGTGCCTTATCGCTGTGGAACGGCAGCCGACGTCGTCCCACCACCCAGCCCTGGACCACCGCCATGGCTGTTGCTGGCACCGAGCCTGGGAGGACCACCCGCATGGCAACCACCCAGAGCGCACGCAGTGCCCGCCACTGGAGCTGCTGGGTTGGGTCGACCGAGTCGCGGAGCAACACCGCCTGATCCCACAGCGACCAGACGGCCGACAACGCAGCGCTGGATCCCATCACAATGGCGAGCGTGGGCGCGGCTGAGGCCATCCCTGCCGCCCACTCCGGGTGGGCCCGCAGCGCTGCAATGCGCCGGTCGAGCTCGATGCGGTTGGTCTCGTTTGCGCCCGGCTGGGTCACCGTGACTTGCTCCAGAATGGTCAGCCAGACACCTTCTTCCTTGAGCAAGCGACGCACATCGCCACGCAGTCCAGCAGCCAAGTCCGGCAGTCCTCCGGCAGCAGCATCCGCTGCGAGGCGCTCCGTCCATGTGTCAACCGTCGTGGCCCAAGTGGTCTGATCGAGCGTCGCCATCGGCATTCTCCAAGTCGGAAATCAGGCAGCCTGCCTACTTATACTTCGGGTCGTCGGCCACCTCGGTGGCTTTGCCCACACAGGCCGAGATTCGTGAAAGGTAGCTGTCCATGTAGTGGTCCGAGACCTCTTGGTTCCAGACCACATCCCACGCAGACTCGGCATCTTCCAGCTCGGCGACGTCTTCGGGCCGATGGATGTAGCGGCGGCGATTCAGCAACACCACCTCGCGACCAAAGTGTTGGTACACTGCGGGGGCCACCCCGTGCAGACCATGGACCGGCACCCGGGGAACCGGGTCGAGCCGATCGACCACCCGCAGCAGCGGCAGGTGGCGCCAGGCCTGGACCCCTGCGTCCGTCGTGACCTTGGGCTGCCCAAAGGTCACCACGCTCAGGATGTTGCGCCCCTTCGCAGCAAACTCCATGGCCAGGATGGCAGCGACGGCGCCACCGAGGGAGTGCCCCGTCAACACGATGGCGCGGTCGGGATGCAGCAAGCCCTCCGCGGCCGCAGCGACCTCCAGCGCAGCCAGCATGAAGCCCTCGTGCACCGGCACACCCGCGAGGCTGTCGTCGACCACGTCGACATTGACGTCGGACAGCACGTTGAGGAAGTTCGCGGTGCCCCGAACGACCACGTACTGTCGATCCGCGTCCGGGTCCTGAATCACAAGAAAGCGGCTGTGGGTGTCGGGGGTGTCCACCTTGGTGACCTGGTCCGCACCATAGGTGCGCTGCAGGTCGGTGAAGTACTCATGGGTGGCAGCGTCGGACAGGTAGACCGCGTTGCACATGATGCCGAGCCGCTGGAGCTCAACAAAGTCGACCTTCTGGTGGTTGTCCACGGAGCGCCTCTCCCGTGCTGGTTGGGCGCGCAGTCTACCGCAAGCGCACCAATGCAAGGGGCGGCGGCACTCCCAGGTGGATGACCCCGACTGTGCAACCCCGACGCGTGAAGGTCCAGACGTCTCCGGCGAGCCACACAGAGCTGCGATGGTCTCCACTTGGTGGGGCACATCGCAGTCCCCAGGCCGAGGCAATGGGTTGGTGATGGCGGGCCAAGGCGGTCCCCAAAGAACCCGGGGGAACTGTTCGACGGGGGCCGGGAGATTGTGAAGCTCAGCGCCTTGGAGGTGCGCCAGGTCGGCGCGAAGGCAACGCGGTCAGGACTCGCACCCGAGGACTGGCGCCGAGCCCCGCTTGTGCTCCGGGAGGAGCCAGGCGCGAGCACCGTCCGCCAAGTGCAGCTCGGCCTGGTCCAGCGAGACCAGGGCCGGCGCCGACACTGCCTGCCAACGCCCCCCAGATTGCCACTCAGCCGTGCCCACCACAAGAAACAGCAGGGCGGCCTCCGCAAGGGACTCGTCCTGCTCGGCGGCTCGGCCTTCCGCAAACCAAGCGAAGCGCTCCGCACGGGACATGTCGAAACGCGGCGATAGGCTGCGGAGGAACACATCGAAGCGGTCCCGTGCCACGTTGCGCCACAACACAGCGGCGGCCTCGGGATGTTGCTGAAGAATGTCGAGAATCGCCGATTTCTCGACCTTGAGCAGCGTCAACGCAGTGGCGGCCCGCACCGATGCACTGCGACACTCACCGGTAAACGCCGCGAGGTCCCCAAAGACCTCTCCTTCCCACATCTGGTCTACGAGAGTTGGGTTGTCACGGCCCACCAGCACATAGGCCGATCCGGAAATGACCACATAGAATGCACTGCACCGGTCACCTTCGTGAAACACAAACGCTCCGGACGACATCGCAACCCGCTCCGAGCGCTCCATGATGGCACCCAGCGCCGCAAGAGGGACCCCTTGCAGCTCTCGAGAGCGCTCAAGAGCGCCGGCAACATCGTCGCCTGAGAGCGCGTCGTGGTCTCGCAAGGCCTTGGCGGCGCGCCCGATGGGAGCGAGGAAGCGCTTGCGTCCCCAGGCACCCAACGACCGCCCAATGGTGCCCAGACCAAGCGAAATCAGTGTGAGCAGGCCGTGCCCGACCACATACCCGGGGTTGGTCTCGACAAAGAAGCGTGCAGCTGGACGGCGACAGTTTCGCCAGTAGTCCTGCTCCTCTTCGCTGTCCCGGGTGATCCAGCCAACGTCCCGAAGCAGTGGGTTGCTTGGGTCGACTCTGGGCAGACCAAACTCATCACCGAGTCGACACATGAAGGCAAAGATGTCGGGGGGCACGGCAGCCCCCTCACGCGGCCAAGTCTCGTCGAAGCCACCCGCGAGGCCCATGTAGCTGGAGGGGTGGACCAAGCTGCCCAGGTAGTACAGCTCGCGGGTGATGTTGCGAACCCGCCAAGCCAAGATTTGCCGCGCAATAAATGGCCCCACGATGTTCGCCCCGCGCACACTTCGGCGCAAGCCCGCTTCCATGCGCATGACCACGACTGGCCGGCCATCGAAGGTCTGGTCGAAGAAGTGGGCGGTACAGTACCCCAGGGCCTCGCCGCCTTCGCCCTCGTACAGCTCAATCTCGGTCACTTGGGCCGGCGAGTCCACCACGTACTTTTGGAGCTGGCCGCGCGTCACCCCATCGAAGACCTCGGCTTGGATAGACAAGAGCTGGTCGACAAAGGCGTCACGCTCGGCAGGAGCCAGGGCGGAGGGGTCGATGGTTCGAGTGGAAGTGATCACGAGAGGCCAGCAAGCTGAGGGTGGAGAGACGCGACTATAGTGCCGACGGAGCGCCTGGGCTGTGACTCCCGACCCCACACGGCGTCCTCCATTCTTTTCCGTCTCGGTGGCGGCTTGGCGTAAACACTTTCGTCGAGACCAAGCAGCTGGAGTACATCCTTGGCCGGCTCGGGCAGCTTTGGCGGAACTCTCCGCCACGCCTCACCTGGCAGCTTCGCGAACCCGCTGATCTGCTTGTCAAACAAGACCATCGCCACCTCCGTGGTGAGGTTGTCGTCGATCTTCTTGCGAAACGGGTGCCTCACCCCACGGCCGCGTTTCTTCATCTCTCGGCGCAGCGCAAACTGGACGGTGTTGCGCACCATCAGCGCCAACATGAAGACAAACCCAAGCGCCCGGATGCGCCGCGATGACTTGAGAAACAGCGGCGCGACGGCCGCTGGGCCCTTGAGCCAGCGGATCCCGGAGTGGCCCCCAATGAGCGCCTGGTGCCGAACCTCGCCGAGCACCTTCTGGTCGCTCCATCGGTCCTCGGGCCAGTCTGTGAGCAGCACGACGCACGAGGCCTCTCGGCGTGCTGCGGCGATGGCCTTGTCATTGACTCGGAGCACCACGGTGGGGGTCCACACCGTCGTCTTTGACGGGGGTGGCGCGTCCTTCCGTGGACGTCCACGAGCAGTGCGCTTCTCCACGAGAGCCTCGGGAGTCGCCTCCAGCTCGGCAATGTGGAACTTCAGCATCTTGGTGAGCGGCACCAACGCCGCCCGCGCATCTGCATCGCAGGCAAAGGTCTTGGCAGCTTCTTCATCGCCGCCTCGAGCTTGTCCTTCTCGCGCTACAGCGTCTTCGCCAGGCTCTTGTCGAAGCGTGCCGCGAGCTGTTCAGAGTAGACGACGAGACCCCGCATCAGCTCGGCAGACAGCCGCTTGTCGTCCGGGTCACCGATGCGCATGCCGACGTGCGCCGGAAACGACATCCCGCGGTAGTGCAGCCGGGGACTTGCTTTGCGCTTCCCAGGCTTGGTCGCCAGAATCGGCCATTCTTCGACGTTCTCAAACTTGTCCCAAGCCTTGCGGATGAGGTTTCCACGCAGGTACTGGGCGTCCGGGACCAAGCTCACGAAGTGAAAGCCGCTGGTGACGAGCTGCCCCAGCGTGGTGGCGTCCACGAGCTTGCAGTCGGCCACGATGGTGACTTCGTCGCGCTCGGGCAAGAGGCCCGCCAGCTGGGCAATGTGGGCACGATTGGCGGTGTGGTCGGAGGTGTTTCCGCTGCACATGGTCGCAGTGAGGGGAAAACCCAACCCGCTGTGCACCGACCGACATGCCGAACACAGCCCGCTGTGGCGCAGTGCTTCAGGTCCGGCCTGCGGTCCCCGAGCCGGTCTGGAGGACAAGCCGTGGAGAGGCACGGGCTCCTCCGCGTCTATCCCCGCGAGGTGGTCGTCCGTTTGCCACAGCGCGACCCGGCCCGACAGGATGTTGAGGACCATCGGCCATCGTGCACTCGGCGTCGGAGGCCTGGGACTGGGGGTGGGTGCGCAGGCGTGGGGGACTCTGGGCGAGCCGGCGTTGGGGCCATAGGGTAGGGCTGCCACAATGATGCATGGGCGGGCACAGGGCCCGACGGGATACTTGCTTGCCATGTCGCCGCCTCGCCCGTCTGCCAAACCGCTCTGCTCCGCCACAGTGCCGCTGTGATCGTGGTGTCCGGCACCGGCCGCAGCGGGACCAGCATGTGGATGCAGATCCTCGAGGCGGCGGGAGTGATCACCGTGGGGGACGCATTCCCCGCAGACTGGGTGACCTGGATCCAGGAGCCGAACCCCCGCGGCTACTACGAGTCCACCCTCGTCGACGGCATCCACTTCCGGACCAATCCCGACCCCATCACCGGGGCAAGGGTCACACCGGGGGACACCCACGACGTGGCGGTCAAGATCTTCGCCCCCGGGGTGCTCTCCACGTCCCGACCCTTCCTCGACAGAGTGCTTGTCAGTGTCCGAGGTTGGCGGACATTCGGTCGCAGCTATGCCGACATCCAGGCTCGAATCGCCATGCACAATGGGCGGGCTCCCCCAGCTGCTCGGCCATCGGCGCTGCGCTGGTGGGTCGAGAACCACCAGCTGCTGCTCGACAGCGAAGCACGGGGCTACCCGATTCGCTTCGTCGCGTACGACGCCGTTGTCGACGAGCCTGGCCGGTGGGTGCCGGAGGTTCTGGACTGGCTGGGCGTGACCGGTGACACCGAGGCGGCCGTTCGGGCCGTGGATCCATCACTCCGCCGAAGTGCTTCGTCCGGCGCGGACCATGCCCACGGCTTGATCGACGGGGTGCCCCCTGAGGTCACCGCCACCCTCGATGCGTGGTACCGACGGATGCTCCGCGGCCAGCCCCTCGATCGACAGTTCCGAGGGGAGCTGAACGAGGTGGAGCGCATCCTCGCCCCCACCCTTCCCCCCGGGCTAAGCTGGCTCGGCACGCCATGGCCCGCTGGCGATGGCAGTCAGTAGGGCTCCACCCAGAGGCCAATGCTGAGCTCGTGGGTCCAGGGTGTCGGGCTGTCGATCGGCATCCACAGGGGCGCTCGCTGCCGGCCGCGCCACCGGGAGACCAAGGCCAGCCCCGCCCCGTGGACTTCCCCAAGGAAGAGCGAGGCCGAGGCGTCCGTCCGAAGCTGACCGGGAGCGTCTTCAGCACCCCAGCGGGGCTGCCAGGAGGCCTCTGCCAGCAGTGCCGTGAGCGCGTGCCGTGCGCTGCTGACCCGGCCGCTGAGGCCCACAGGCAGGCCACCGCTCCACCCGGGCGTGGTGCCCAGCGCGTCCGCTGGATCCACGGCAGCGTGGAGCGCCCCATCCCCCATCGCGATCAAGTGGTGCTGGTGGTCTCCGAGCTGGTGCAGCTCGAGGGCGCCGCCGACTTCCACCACCCCCACGTCGAGAGCAAGGCGCTCGCCGAGCACATCTTCAAGTTCGCCCAGGGCGGTGTACCAGCCCACGTTGCCCACTGGCGCCCGTCCATACAAGTGTCGTGCCGCGAGCAGTCGCTGTCGGCTGCGAGCCTCCATGGCCTCGAAGTTGAGCTGCAGCTCCACCTCGATGAGGGCCAGCTCCAAGCCGCGGGCCATGCCAAAGGCCCGGGCTTCACCGATGCGGCGTCGGTACAGGTGGCCCCCACCCGAGCACCAGATGCTCGACGCCGACCCGGTTGTGCGCAGCACGGGGGCCAGGCCAAAGCCCCGCAGAGGGGTCTGAGTTGTGCCCTCGTGGGCCCTGCGCTCGAACTCCGCAAACAGCTCGGCGTCGCTGTCTGCGAGCAGCGCGATCTGGACGCCCCGCTGCCGCGCCAGAGCCCGCACGGTGGCCTTGGCGGCCCACAACCGGTCCACCTCCGGCTTCGCGTCCGCTTGCCTTCGTGTGCCCTGTCGCTGTCGAGCGAGCAGCTCGCGGGGTTGGATCACGCCAAGATCCGGTCGAGATCGGCAAAGACGGCACCGTCTTCCGGACCGAGCCCCTCCGCCAAGCTCGCCAGTGTCTCGTAGGCGCGCATGCGCTCGGTTGGTCCCCGCTGTAGGCGCTGAAGTGCCAGGGCGAGGTCTGCAGAGCGGCTCGGCAAGGCCCCGGCCACACGATCCGCGGCGCTCGCTTACAGGCGCTCAGCGGCGTCCACACGGGAGCTGAGGCTGATCTCCTGCAGCCGCTCGGGGGGCATCTTCTCGAGCATCCCAGACGTGGACAGCACCGCGAAGAGCGCGTCCGGGGCGTCGGGATCCGGCAGGCGGACCGGCTTGCCCGTCGCGGTCTCCACGCGGTCCTTGGGCAGCTCGGTGCAGTCCCGCATGAAGATCGAGTAGGGCCGGCGCCACCCAAAGCGAAGCTCGTCGAGGCGAGCGAGGACGGCGCGCTCTTGCGCTTCATCGAGGACCAGCCGAAAGCGAGTCAGGTCCCGGTCCTCGAAGGTCGAGTAGTGCAGTGAGGTGCGTGCAAAAGGCTCGTGCATCCCCACCGACGGGAAGCCGCCGGTCAGCCCGCGGACCAGGTACTCGGCGGTGCCTTCCTCCGAACCAGAGTGGTCAGCGACGAGGCCAAAGGTCCACCCCGTCGGGCCCGCGCCACCGTCCCCGGCAAGCTTCACCGTCACCAGGCTGTGGCCAGCAATCGACGAGGAGGAGTGCACCGAGGCCTGGACAAAGACCAGCTCAATGGACTCCACCCGTATGGGGTCGAGCCCCCGGATGGCCAGATCGGCGCACCCCTCTGCCGCTGCGACAGGCCGCTCGCCCACTCGCTCGGCGACGTGCGCCCACTTGGTGGGCATGCGACACCGTGGGCGCAGGGTGGGATCTCCCGGCAGCACGTCATCGAGGAGCACACGATCGGCCACAGTGGCGAAGTCCTCCCCGCGGCTGTGCATTCCGTGGCGGTTCGCGAAGCTCAGTCGGTTGGTCTCCATCGCACGCTGGCGCCAGAAGATCTGGCCCCACTCCGAGTGGTCCTTCCAGGACTCATCTCGCGACCAGCCAGCCTCGGCATCGACATGATGGGTCAGCGCGTGGACCAGCTGACGGGACAACAAGCGCTCCGCCAAGGATGGGTCGGGTGAGGCACCCTGCGCAGCCGACCACCGGGACAG
Organism: Myxococcota bacterium; assembly: GCA_942491145.1. GTDB lineage: Bacteria > Myxococcota_A > UBA796 > UBA796 > UBA2385 > CAXQUZ01. The sequence goes on from CALOBC010000012.1 coordinate 105,632, forward strand.
CTCGGCATCGAGCCCAGACAGGCCCAGCTCGATGACCCGTCCCTGCCGGCTGGGGCGTGCGATCCGGTGGGGCGTGCTCAGGTCGGCGGGAAGAGAGGGTGCCGGTCCACGCCGAAGCGTGACAGGCCGACGGGTCATTCGGTACGCACTGGGGAGAGCCGCCGCCAGCTCACGGAGCTGTTGACGCTCAACTTCGCTCCAGTCGGCGGGGCGGTCCAGCTGCCAGCTGGTCCCCGCCAAGACCCCGGCCCCGTGGGCGACAACCGCGGCGGCCACCCACACCACGCCCCCCGTCACGGTGCGGGGGACAGTGGGCCCAGGCCGGGGGGAAGCCACGGGCCCATCTGACGGAACAGCTGCGCCACACGAAGCTGGACGAGGTCACCGTGGAACCATTGAAGCTGCCATGCAATTCTAACTAAGTATTCTGCGGAGTTCTGCTGAACATGCTCCTGACGGGCCCCCTCCGATCCACCTGGAATGTCGGCAAAGACCGCCGCGGACGCAGCCCGGACGGCCGCGGTCGGCACACCCAGCCACCGAGCCGTCCAGGACTCGGTGGGCCCGGCACCATCGGTTGCATCCAACTCAAGTGCCAAGGACCACACGTAGTCGGCAAGTAGTTGTGGATCGACGGCGAGCTCTGGGGTGACCCGCACGAGGAATGCGGCCAGCAACGCAATGGCCTCCGACTGACTGGTCGGGGCGCGGTCCGGGTCGAAGACCTCCAGCCAGTGCAGGTGCAGTTTGGCTGGTGGGAGTCCGGAGGCATCGACCAACGCAGCGAGCGCGGGGCCCTCACCGCGTCCTAGCTCATCGGAGAGCTGTGCGACGGCGCCGGGGCTCTCTCCCAGGAGCATGACCTGCAGGCCGAGGTCGCCCCGCTGGGTCAACAGGCCGCTCCAAAGGAGGTCGTGGGTGAGCGAGCCCGACCAGTCGCTCGGGGCGGCCTCAGCCTGCTCCTCCTCCTCCTCCTCCTCCACCTCCTCCACCTCCTCACCCTCGCGCTGCAGCTTGCGGACGAGAATCACGATGCCCGCAATCCCACCGACGGTCGTTAACGTGCAAGACGCGGTATCGGACGATGCCCTCGCCGAGCGGCTCGAGGCCCCGCCCAGCGAGAAGCCCGCGAGCGCCAACACAGCGAGGTGTCGGGCGGGACGGGAGGTTCGCTCAGCCATAGAAGCCGTCCCGGCCGCGACTATTCCTCGCCATGGGGCACCTCGCTAACCAAGTGAGGAGGCAGCCATGGCCCCATGCGCAGGACGAGCTCTCGCACCCGAGCGTCGATCTGGTCACGATGTGTGCTGTCCAACTCGGTGGCCAGGCGATTCAGGTAGAGCTCCGGCTCGGCACGGATGCGGGCCTCACGGGCTTCCGTCCGTCCCCAATCCGCCCGCCAAAAGACTTCCTCCGACGCGGCCAGGACCGCCTCCACCGGCACCCCCAGCCAGCCAGCAACCCAGTCGTGCGTGGGCACGGGGTCGGTGCGTTTGTGCCCAAAGTACTCCAGCGCGAGCCTCCACACCAAGTCACTAATCAAGCGGTCGGAGACGTGGATGTTCGGCGCTAAACGCGAGACAAAGTCAGCGACCACCCGCGTCGCCGTGGCGCTGTCGATCACGTCGCCGTGAGCGCCCCGCGCAGCCTCCCAGTGGGGCCGCAACACATCCGCAGACAGCCCGGTTGTGCGCACCAGCTCATCGACCGCCGGGCCAACCCCTCGGGCGAGCTCGTCGCTGAGCTGGTCAAAGGCTGCGGGGCCTTGTGCGAGCAGCGCGACTTGCACCCCCAGCTCACCGCGGGTTGCGAGCAGTCCGCTGTCCAACAACGACCGAGTGAGGCGGACCGGAGCAAAGTCGGACTGATCCTGTCCATCCTGCTCGTCACCAACCTGTCCATCCTGCTCGTCACCAATTCGACGCTTCGATAGGTACACGACCAGCAGGATGACGCCCGCCAGCACCGCGGCGCCGGTGATGAGAGACACGGTCAGGCCGCCGACATCGTCCGAGCCGCCATCGGTGCCATCGCTGGTCCCATCACTCGTGCTGCCGACGCTAGAGCTGCTGCCCGTGCTGAAATTTTGGGCACGCACGGAGCGGGGCCTCAGGGCGGAGAGCGAGAAGCCGGCGAGCGCGACAATCGCCGCAGCCTTCGACGGTTGGTGGTTTCGTGGGGGCACGTACAGACCCGGATGAGACGGTCAAACAAGGAGCGCAGCAAGGCTGCCACAGCGGGCCGCGTGAGTCCACTCAGGCGCCGAGGTCATGCCCCCGTGGCCGGGTTGCCAAGGGGTCGGCGGGCCGCTGAGCGGCGTCGCGGGCGTTGACCGAGGCAGGACGGGTGGCTGAGGACGCCAAGGCCAGCGCCCTCGCGGGTGGCCCACGATGGACTAACGATCAACATTGTAAAGAACTTCCGTCGCTCGTGGTGCAGCACCATCAAGGAGTTGTCCAGCGTCGACAGCGCGGTGGCCCGGGTTGTCAGACAGGGGCATCAAGACTGATCCCCATGTTCCCACCAAACGGTCGAACCGGGAACACGCCGACCCCGCGGGGGCTTTGGCCCCAGATCCCGCCGGGTTCGTGCCCGGTGGCGGATGGCACCACGCGCTCGTCCGGGCACGAACCCAGCTCGGTGGAGCGGCGCCACGGGTCTGGCATCTCCGGGCGGAGTTCAGAGCTGGGCAGAAGTCCCCTCCCCGACCGGCTTCTCGCCAGGGGGACAAGCGGGGGCGGAAGCCGGGATGTGTGCTGTCGCGGGCGCTGGACTGGCGGGCGGTGATGGAGCGGCGGGAGCTGAAGACCCAGGCGGCGCTGGCCCGGCGGCTGGGGGTGTCGGCCATGCGGGTGAGCCAGGTCTTCTCTGTTCTCTCTGTTCCCACTGAAGTACATGAGATGATGGTGGAGGCGCGAAGGGTGGAGGCGCCGGTGACGGAGTGGGAGTGGCGGAAGATCAAGGGGTTAGATCGGGCGTTGATGGTGGGGAGGCTGCGGGCGCGGGTGTGTGGCGGGGCGGTGGGAACGGGAACACGGGGGCCCGTGGACCGTGGCTGTTGAGCTGCGTGATGGCGGGTTGCCCAGCTGTCGAAGGCACAGGTTCCGCGACGGGGCCGCCCAATGCCCAATGCCAATCCACAATGTGGAGAGGCCCGGTCGGTCGCGGCTGGGGCGCGACAGACGACAGCAGCACCGGCACCCAGTCGGACGAGGGCTGGGCCCCCTGGCTCTCTCACCAGAGACTCGGACGAAGGTGGGCGCGCTGGTACAGGCAGCTGCCCGAGGCGATGGGTGTGCAGCGATGGCGGGGACGCTGAGCTCCGCTGCACGTTGACGGGCCACCAAGGGGGCGAAGAACCACAAACATCGCAGCAGGCTGTCCGGAATCGTGTCCTTCCCACGTTCAAGCCCCGTGCGTACCCTCACCAACCCACGCACGGAGACCCAGATGTCCACAAAGCAATACCTCGCAACTGTCCATGAGCGCATCGTGCCCACGGAGGCGGAGCTCTCCGAAGTCCAGGCGGCTGTCGACGCGGTGACGGCCGCCACCAGGGGTTTGATGCCGCTCGCCGAGGTTCGGCCTGCCGGCTCCTGGGCCAAGAAGACAATGCTTCGCGGCCGCAAGGAGGCGGACATTGTTGCGGTCCTCGCCGAGGCCCCCACCGACGCCACCCTCGACCAACTCCGTCGCCATCTTGGCGGCATTCACGGCCTGCGGCAGGATCCGACGGTCTCCTTCAAGGCGGTGAACCTGGAGTTCCGGAACGGCGTGTGCATCGACCTGCTGCCCATCGCAAAGGACGGCCGGACGCCAGAAGGGCCGTCGGTGCCACGCAAGCTCCGCCACGCCTGGAGTGGGGTGGAGCACGTTGCTTGGCTGAAGACTCATGCCCACGGCACTGTGGTCCATCAGATCATCCGGCTGGCGAAGCATCTACGGAACAAGCATCGAGACGCGATGGGGTCACTCAGCTCATTCGCCATTGAGGCCATGTGTGTCGAGATGGCGCCCTCTGGTGACCTCAACACCGCGTTCAAGAGCGTTCTTGCCCAGCTTGCGGACGGCTGGCTTGAAGGACGCACCCTCCCCGACCCAGCCAACCCCAGCAACGACCTGCTGATCGAGGTCTCAGGCCCAGACCGACTGGCCATCAAGCGCGCGGCGTCGATTGCCCTCACCGGCGCCCGGGCCTCGACCTGGACGGCCGTCTTCCCCACGGGGGACGGGGGCACACTGCCGCCGCCGGCCTCGAACTTGGGCGGGCGGACCCTTGGGTAGGCGGCTCCAGCCCTGGTGGGACCGATGGCCGGGCTGGTGGGCGGAGCAGCAGGCCCAGCTGGTTGCTCGTTGGGGCGACGGCGACGGCTTCGGTCAGGACCCAGCGACCCACCGGGCACATTGGCGTGGGACCGTGCCCCATCCAACCGAGGCTGGCTACAGTCTGCAGGCCGCGGTTCACTGGGGACCGGCAAGCCCGTTCTTTCCGCCGCAGGTCTTCTTCGCCGAGCTGACGTCCGCAGTCCACCAGCTCCGCGACCGCTCGCTCTGCCTGCTGCCGCCCGTCGACCGTGAGAATGGCTGGGAGGGGATCGTAGACATCGGCTTCTGGCTTGGGCGCGCCGAGACCTGGCTATTTCGGTACTTTGATGAGGGATGGGCAATACCGGGCGACCTGTGGACACTCTCAAGTCTACGGTTGCCGGGCTACCGCTACCGGACCTTGGAGCCAGAGCACCGCTTGATCGCCCTCCCCCCGCAGTGGGCAGAGCTGGAGGCAGGCTTCGGCCGGGTGGCCGTCGCACTGTCCGATGGGCCCGGACTCGGCGCCGTCGTGGCCTGGGAGGACAGCAGAGGGGGACAGCACGAATGGAAGGCTGGCCAGAAGCTGGCGGCAGGATCTGAGACTGTCCTCATGGGCGTCTGGGCGCACTTCACCTCTCCAGAGCGAGCCGCCTATGTGAGCTTTGCCTCACCGTCGGCCCAACGCCGGTTTGATCGGCTCTTGATGAAGGACTGGGTGCGCTGCGCGCAGTCTGGACAGGAGAGGGTGACCCTAATTTCCACGCCGCTCGACCTCGGGCACGGGGCGACGTCGCACTGGAGCTTCCTCCGGCTGACCGCACCTGGAAAGACGGACCATCCCGCGCCACTGGTCAAACTACTGGCCTGGCATGGTGCCCACCTAGAAGTCGGAGTTGGCATCCCCCTCGAACAAACGATCCTCGACAAGCGCCGCCGAGCTGGCCGGAGCGATGCAATGCACGACAAGATCTCCCGCACCCAGGTCATCCTCGTGGGGCTCGGCTCGCTCGGGTCCGAGGTGGCCCACTTGCTCGCCCAGGAGGGCATCCAGTCCTTCTACCTCGTCGATGGGGACCTCGTCCTGCCCGGAAACGAAGCGCGACACCGCGCCGGCTTGGTCCACGCGGGGCGGGCCAAGGTGAAGGTCGTCGAAGCACTCATTCGCGAGATCCAGCCCGATGCGAAAGTTGTTGCCCACCAGGGTTGGATCGACGAGGTCGCCACGCAGCTCGAAAACAACGGCGACAGCTGGGACGTCCTGATCATCGGAGCCACCGGCGATGAAGCCACGGAGCACTTCCTCGGGGACCTCGCCCGCGACCTCAAGGTCCCATGCGTGCATGGCTGGCTCGAGCTCGAGGGAACCGTCCTGCGGGCCATGCGCTACCTGCCCGGCCTCGACCCGACCATCTCGAAGGTCCAAGGCCTCGACCAAACTCCCCGCCTGGAGGTCGCCGCCGATGCAGATGGGCCGCGCATCTGCGCAGAGACCGTGCTCCCGGGTTCCGCGCTCAACATCCACGCGTCTGCGAATTTCCTGGTCCGCGTGGCGCTCGACATCATCACGGAGGAGTGGAGCAACGAGAACCACTGGCTCTTCGCTCCCGGCGGGACGAAGGCCGACACGGCTCCAGAGGCCCTCCGGCGTCCCTACGGAACCATCGCAGTCGAGCTGCCCGACTGATCGACCGGGGGCAGACGACTCCGAAGGTCGGCGTCATCCACCATTGCTGTGAGCCTTCGTGCTCGTGCGAGGAGCTCGCGTCCCGTGGCGGTGTCGCCCTCAATCCGTGCGTGCAGGTTCAGGGCCATGACGCGGCAGCGCACGAGGCCCCCATCTCCCGCGTAGCGGGCGGCGACCGCGCAGAGCTCACCGGCGAGCGGGTCGTCCCCCATCCTCCAGTGGCACCACGCCCGGCCAAGAGCGCGGCGGAAGACGACGAAGGGCGGGGCCTCGTGGCCGTCGTCGATGGACTCGTAGTGCGCGAGAGCTTCGGTCAGTCTCCGCGGGTCCTCGCGCCACCCACGGCTCGCACGGTATGCCCGCTGGTCCATCAAGCGGGCGTGGTAGCAGGCCCGGTCTGGCTCTGGGAGCCCACCCTGGTTGAGGTGTGCTTCGGCGTCGTCGAGCGCGCGCCCCTCAGCCCGGAGATCACCGTCGTCAGACGCGAGCCGGGCTGCGAGGAGAGCGTGCTCCATCCGCGCCGTCGGGTCCGGCTTGCGCACATCGCCTGCGAGCGCCAACCTTCGCTTCGCTTCGGAGAGGTCTCGATCGCGGTGGGCGACGGAGGCCAGCCCCAGGTGCACCCAGATGGCGAAGGGCGACTCACTCACCGGCGGGCGATCCCACCGAGTGAGCTGCTGCCGACGAAGCGCGACCGGGAGGTCTGCAAAGCGGCTGTGGTACTGGCCCATGAGTCGTCCCCACTCTGCAATCTGCGGGGGAAGCCCGAAAGTGCGGAGCAGCAGGGCGCCGTAGGTACCGCCTACCTTCTGCCCTCGACCGCGCAGCCTCTTGAGCCCCCTCACGACGTTGTCCGGGTCTTCGGGCACACCGTCTTCGACGCGGTCCTGGAGCGCCGCCGCGAGGGCACTCCAGCCTCCCAGCTCCGTCTTCAGCGCATCCACGTACTCGCACCAGGTGAAGGCGTCGGCGAGGTGACCGGCATGTCCGGTTTCGTGTCCTGGAGGCTGAGGCATGCGGTGACTCCAATGGGGGCATGAAACTCATCGCAGTCAACTACCACCTCATCAAAGCCTGCAACGCCAAGTGCAGGTTCTGCTTTGCCACCTTCCGAGACGTAGCTGGGCGGCTGTCGCTGGCAGACAGCCGAAGACTCATCGCGGCCCTTCGAGCTGCGGGTGCGGAGAAGCTCACGTTCGTGGGCGGCGAACCCACCCTGCACCCCCACCTCGGTGAGCTCATCCAGCACGCGAAGGACCTGGGCTTCACAACTTGCGTCGTGTCCAACGGCTTCCGCCTCAAGGCCCTGCTCGACAGCCATGCCCAGTGGATCGACTGGGTGGGACTGTCGGTTGACTCAGCCAGTGAAGCCGTGCAGCACACACTTGGCCGTGGCCCCGGAGACCACGTTCGACAAGCGGTGCTTCTGGCTGACCTCTGCCGCAAACGCGGCGTCCGCCTGAAGCTCAACAGCGTCGTGACCTCAATGAACTGGTGGGAGGACCTGTCGCCGCTGGTCCGCACCATCCGTCCTGCCCGCTGGAAGGTCTTCCAGGTGCTCCCAATGGAGGGGCAGAACGATGGCAACGTCGAAGACTTGCTCATCTCACCCCACCAGTTCGCAGCCTTCGTCCGGCGTCACCAACACCTCATCCCTGAAGGTCTCGGGCCCGTCGTTGAAGACAACGACGCGATGCGTGGGTCCTACGTGATGGTGGACCCTCTCGGCCGCTTCTTTGGCAACGCAACCGGCCAGCACGTCTACAGCCAGCCGGTCCTCGACGTTGGCGTCGACGCTGCGCTCGGGCAGGTCGGCTTCGTGCCCGCCAAGTTCGAGGCACGCGGCGGGCGGTACCGATGGTGATCCGGCGGCCGAGAGTCGCAGTGCTCGGTGGCGATGGCCGGTTTCGCACAGAGCGGTTGCCAGGATGCCGAGTCCGAGTCTTTCCGGCATGCCGGTATGGCGGAAACGGCTCGGTGCGCAGGCTCGAGCAGTCACTTCGGTCTGGCGGTGTCGACCGCGTCGTGGTGCTCGCGCGCTGGAACAGCCACTCGGCGACCGGACGTGTGCTTCGGCTCTGCCGACAGCTCGGCGTCCCGTTCGAGGTCGTTCCTTGATTCACTGCGTACCGCGTGCTCAGCATGTGCACGGATCCTCCACCCAACCAGCCCCCGGGAAACATCGGGAGTCGATCATGCCAGCAAGACCTGGGACCACTTCACGGCCGTTCAACGCGTCACAGGCGACGGCCTCAAGCAGGCCCAGGCCGCCAGGGACCACGGCTGGAACGCGAACCTGCACTCGAACTGGCTTCGAGACGCGTGGAACCGATCGCAGCCCGGTGCGATGGGAGATGCTGCGTCGGTTGAACAGTGGGGCCGAGACCGGTCGGGCGGGTGGTCAGACATGGATGTTTTGGGCGAGCTGAACCCGGGGTACTTTGGGCGGGCCTTGACACGTGTGGCTGGGTCCAAACAGGCACCGGTGAGCAACCCATGGAATCCCGCCGCCAGAGACTCGGATCGAGGAGACTGGGGGCCACCGACACAAGGTTGGTACGGCGCCCCCACCCAGTCAACGAACCAGAATGGGGAACCACACAACGGCACGGACCGCTGCCCTGCTCAGGTCGCCACCGGCGTGCAAAGCGACCCGGCCGCCAACAACGCGATGCCAGTTGAGGGTCAGGTTCAGCCACTGGGCAGCAGTTGGGTCGGGCAGTGCCCGCTGAGCCACGCTGCCCGTTCAGGGTTCGCCCGGATGCCCCGAACGAACGTGCTGAGGTGACCTACCCGATAAGAAACGTGGCCAATAAACATAACATCACCACCCCATCACACAGCAAAGACACACTTGCCAAGTGACTGTGGCACTTCGCCGAGTCCAGACGGGACCAGCCCTCGAACGTCATCTCCAGCGGCACCCCATCTCAGGCCATCACCACAGTCGTCGCGAACCCGTTTTCTTCAAGGTCCTCCCGAAGGACGTCCAAGTCCCTGGTGGATCCATGACCGTCCCGAAAAGCGACAACGACACACTTCCGCCTTGTCTCCGGGATGATTTCCAGCAGCCCTTCGGCTTCGACCAACAGCTCGATACCCCCTCGCCGATACTCCGGCCCGACACCGGGAATCGGCAGATAACCGGATTCAGTATCGCGATACCCACTAAGCCGGAACGACGGGGCTGGATCAAAGATCAAGCGGTAGCTCAGCAGGAGGTCCGGATCGGGAAAGCAGAGCGTGAACGTCATGTTGCTGCCTTGAGGTTGCGAAGGGAGCTGCGAACCACTCATCCGCTTGCAGCTGAGGCTTACTTCAACCGACGCACTCTCGCACGCCCGCGTTTGCCCGCCACTCCACATCCACGCACCAGGAGCAGGGCGGCCAGTGAAGCCGACCCGACACGTGCCCAAGGCCTCCACCCACCCGACGCTTGCAGCACTGCAAAGACAAGACCATCGCGGCAGCCGGCGGCGCCCACGCCCGCCCCAAGTGAGCCTGGGCGTGGGAGCCCCAACGAGGCTTGCCGGAGAGATGACGGCTACCGTCCGTGGAGCCCTGCGGACCAACAGAGCCAGCGAGGTCCGACCGTCGCACCTCGCGCCTGGGCCGGCCCGGCCCCCCCGCGCACCGATACGGTCAACATCGGCACAGATACGAGAAAGCCCGCTCGACGCCCGTGATGTTCGCCATCCCCGCAGGGGGCCACTCGCCCCAGCACCGGTGCTCAACTCAACCCGTGGTAGATCACTGCGCTGCGCACCCGCTCTGGGCGCCCATCGCACAGCGCTCCCACGGCGCCCAACGAAGTCCTGACCTCGCAAGCCCTCGCCAACCGGACCGAGATCGGTGAAGGACTCACCCACCCGCCATCACGCCACGGGCGGGTGACGCAGCGTGCCCAGCGAGGGCCGCGCCACATCGACTCGACGCACGCAAGCTCAGAGCACCAGAAGCAGCTCGCAACGGGGAACAACAGCCGATGAGCACCACCGACCACCCAATTCTCTGGACGCTCCGCTCCATCGTCCGCATTGAGCGCAAGGGTGACCTGCGCCCCCCCAGGCTGACGGAGCCCGGCCTGCCCAAGTGGAACCGCGTGCGCCGCAAGCTCGACCATGTCGACCTCATCGCCCTGCTCCACGAAGACCTCGCCGACGCCTTCCCCTACCCCTTCGACCTCGACCGCTGGTCGACCCATCCCCTCGACGGCCTCGATGACGCCACAGCACAGGCCCTCATCGCCGCCGCCCTCGATGAAGACGCAGCGACCCCCCAGTCCTTCTTGCGCCAGGCCGCCCGTGGCCTCGATCTTCCGGCCGGCGGCAACATCGCCCAGCTCCCCAAGGTCCAGCCCCACCAGAACGCCCTGGAGCTCCCCGGCTCCGGCGGCCGCATCGCCGCCCAGCAGTTCTTCGATCACGGCATCGCCATCCACGACCGCTTCACCTTCGTGGCCGACACCGACCGCGAGCGCCTCAGCCTCGGCCTCGCCTTGGTCGAGGCCCGCGCCAACACGCCCCAGGTGTGGTCCAGCCAGGAGGCGGCACAGGCGACGAAGGGCGGCGCCCGCTTCGATCACGTCTTCGGCGTCCCCGACCACGCCCCCGCAGCCGCCCTCGCCCGCGACACCGGCCTGGAGGCCCGTTGGAGCTGAGCCTGCCGGACGAGCTGCCGCTTCCCACCTGGACCCGCACGCTCAACGCAGACGACGCCATGGAGCTGCTCGAGGCGGGCACTCCCGGGCTGACCCTCGCGGACTGGCGGGAGCTGGGCCACTCCATCCTCCCCCAGGCCAGCCGCGCCCGCCGACAGGAGCTGGTGCGCATCGTCGAGCGCGACCTGCTCGACCACGACGGAGAGGCCATCACCGACAGCGTCTTCCTCAACCTGTTTCAGAACGGCAGCCCCCACGAGCGCAGCACGCTGCTCTACGGCCGCCTGCTGCCGTCCCGCCCTCTCGTCGCGTCTTGCCTCGACAACCTCGTCCACCCAGCGCTCGCCCGGCTGGAAGAGCCCCTCGCGCCCTACAGCGCTGGCGTCATCCCCCAAGACGACTGGACGAGCTTGCTCCGCGCCCTGCTCCCCGAGGGCACCCGCGACGAGGCCTTCAAGAAGACGCGCCAGACCGTGCAGCGCTTCCTGGCCAGCGCCGGCAGCATCCTCCTCGAAGGCAACACCCGCCGCACCACCACCGCCCAGCGCGCCCGCCCAGCGCCCGTCGCATTTGGCTGGCTCGTCGCCCATGAGCTGCGCGAGACAGCCCGCGCCGAGGCCCCGCTCGCCTGGGCGGTCTCCGAGTCCCGCGCTGCCCGGCTCTTCGCGCCCGATCCCTTCTACGCCCGCTCCTGCATCGACACCGCCGTCGCCGCGGGCGTGCTGACGCGCGGCTACCTGCTCGGCGACCCGCGCCTGCACCCCGGCCCGGAGCTGCGCTGATGGCACGCCACGTCCCCCTCGGAAAGGCCGTCCACAAGCAAGAAAAGGAAGCCATCGACTTCCTGGTCAAGCAGCTCCCCAAGGGCTGTACGGTCTTCTCCAACGTCGAGCTGGCCACAGGGCGCCCCGGCCAGACCTTCGAGCACGACGCCATCGTGCTCACCCCCCACGCGGTCTTCACGGTCGAGATCAAGTCGTGGGGCGGCACCATCCACGGCAACCGCGACCGCTGGACCCTCAACGACGGCGCCGTCTGGCACTCGCCGATCCCGCCCACCCAAGCCAAAGCGCGCGTGCTCAAGGGCCGCCTCAAGGCCCGCCGGGCCGATCTGTCCCGAGTGTGGGTGCAGGGGCTCATCTTCCTGTCGGCCGCCGACGCCGACCCCCACATCACGCCGGACTACGCCGAGCTGGTGACCACCCGGCGCGACGTGGTCGCGGCCATCTCGGACCCCCAGTGGTTCCAGCTGCAGGACTTCCTGCGTCCCCAGCAGCGCCACGCCGTCGAGAGCTTCTTGGCCGACGGTCGCCCCCGCCGACAGACGCCCCGCATCGGCAAGTTCCGCGAGCTGGAGCAGCTCGAGGCCGAGGACAAGCCCTATGAGGCCTGGGTGGGCCGCGAGCCCCTCGGGGGCAACCGCCACATTCTCCACGTCCACTCCATCGCAGCGGACGACGCCGAGGAGCGCCAGACCCGCAAGCGCGCGGCCCTACGCGAGGCCACGCTGCACCAGCGGCTGCGCGGCGGCCCCAACATCCTCCGCTACGACAGCTACTTCCTCGAGCCCGACCCGGAGCGCATCGTCCTCCAGTTTGAGGACACCACCCCCCTGCGCCCCCTGCCGGGCTGGGTGAGCGAGCACCGGCCGAACCTCGCCACCCGCCTGCGTGTGGCCCATGAGCTCACGCGTGCCGTCGCCTGGGTCCACAAGCGCAAGATTGTGCTGCGCGGACTGACGCCCGACCACGTCCTCGTCTCCCCGGAGGATGAGGCCCACGAGCTGCGCCTCTGCGCCTTTGACGTGGCCCGCGACAACTCGTCGTCCACCCGCACGCTCGCCGGCGGCTCCAGCATCATCGCCCTGCGCACCAGCGCCCCCGAGGTGCTCAAGTCGGGCATCGCCGACGAGGTCTCCGACTGCTTCTCGCTCGGCGCCACCCTCTACGAGCTGTTCGCCGGCCGAGAGCTCTTCGACTCTGTCGACGCCATCCTCCAGCCCTTCGAGGTGCCCACGGTGATGGTGGGCGGCCGCCGGCTGCCGAGCGATGTCCACAGCCTGCTGGTGAGCCTGCTCGACCCCGCGGGCACCCAGCGTCCCACGGCCGCCGACGCCCAAGAGACTCTCTACAGCGCGCTGCACGAGGTCAACCAACCCCCGCGCACCACCGAGCTGGTCCCCGGCGCGGCCCTGCGCGACACCTTCGAGCTGGTCAAGCGCCTGGGCCGGGGCGCCACCGCCACCACTTGGACGGCCAAGCACCTCCAGACCGGCCAGATCCGCGTCCTCAAGATCAGCAGCCCCGAGAGCGCCGAGATGCTGGCGCTCGAGTGCACCATCCTCACCGAGGTCCAACACCCCAACCTGGTGCGGGCCTTCGATGTCTTCCCGGAGGGCGACCGCCAGGTCCTCGTCCTGGAGCACGCGGGAGATCTCCCCGGCCGCTTCGTGATCGAGGCCGGTGATCCGCCCTCCCCCGAGGCATTCGGCACCGCCGCGCGCGGCCTGCTGCTCGCCACCCAGGCCTTGCATGACGCCGGCTGGCTGCACCGCGACATCAAGCCCGAGAACATCATCTTCCGCACGGACACCGGCCTTGAGCCCGTGCTCGTCGACCTCGGGCTGGCTTGTCCCACCGAGCACGAGGGCGAGCTGACCGTCGGCACCCCCCGCTACAAAGACCCCCTGGTCTACCGAGAGGGCCGCTGGAGCCGGGCCAACGACACCTACGCCGTGATGCTGGTGCTCGCCGAGCTGCTCACGGGCATTCACCCCTTTGCCGACCGCTCCCCCGACGACAGCCGCACCCCCGATGTCGCAGTGGACGAGGTCTCCGACGCTTTCTCCCCCGACATCGCCGCCGCCGTGGTCGACGTCCTGCTCAAGGGCCTCTCCCCCACCCGGCAGCAGCGCCCCCTCGACCCCCACGCGGCCCTCGACGCCATCGAGGCCGCCCTCGGCCTGCAGACCACAATACCCCAGCCCCCGCCCGTCGCACCCGCGCCATCGGCCGCCCCGCTCTCCCCCGACACCCGCGTGCGCACCCTGCCGCTGTCGGTGCGCGCACAGGGCGCCCTCTCGCGGCTCCAAGTCCGGACCGCCGGCCAGCTCGCCGCCCTCGACCCGACAACCGCTCGCCGCCTGCCCAACGTGGGCGCGAAGACCCAGCGCGAGCTCAAGCGCTGGGTGGACGATCTCAGCCGGCGCTGGCCCGAGCTGTCGCCCTCCACTCCGGTGCCTGTGCCGGAGCCAGAGCTGTACCCGGCACTGCGCCTCGACGAGCGCCCGCTCACGGTCCTCGGCGCGGCCCTCTCGCCGCACTTCCTCGCCCAGTTCGAGGACCGCAAGATCCGCACCATCGGCCACCTCGCGTCCACCACCGAGGCCATCCTCCTGGCCATCCCGCGCTTCGGCGACAAGAAGCTCACCGCGATTCGGGAGGCCCTTTCTCGCCTCGCCGGCAGCGATGCACCCCCGCCCAACCTGCGGTCGCTCGACGCCCGCCTCAAGGCCGAGCTGGGCGACAAAGGCCACGCCTACCTCGCTGCCGTGGTGGGCCTGCACGACGGCCAGCCCCGGGGCCTCTCCGAGGTGGCGGAGCAGTTCGGCCTGTCCCGCCAGCGCATCGACCAGATCGCCAACCTCGACAGCATGCGCGCCCCGGCATCCGAGGCCGCTGCCTTGGTGCGCCTCGTCCGAGACATCCTCCCGCCCGCCGGCTTTGCCCCGGTGGACTTCGTGGCCAGCGCACTGGTCGAGCGCATGGGCGAAGAGCCCGGCGTGTCGCCCCACGGCTTCGCCACCCTCAGCGCCTTGCTGCTCGCCCCCGACCACCGCGCGTCCCACGCCCCCCAAGTGGCCCTCGTCTGCCGCCCGCCGTGGACCCCGGAGCTGGTCCAAGCCGCGGCCGAGCGCCTCTCCGCCGACGCACGCTGGGACCACCACCGCCAAGCCGCCGAGCGCGAGGCCTGGGACGCCCTCCCCGACCCCGTCCGCATGGACATGGTGCGCCGGGGCTGCGACGCCGCCCAGCTCCTCATGAGCTTGTTGCGCCTCACGCCCGGCGTGCTCTCCGACCCCTACGGCGCCCTCTACCAGCCGCCGGTCCGACTCGACGCCATCCTGCGCACCCACCGCGCCGACTTGCTGCCCGATGCCGAGCCCGCCACCGCCGACGAGATCCTCGCCGTCGTCCACAAGACCTGGCGCGGCGTCGCCGACCCCGAAGACCCGGCCACTGCCCTGCAAGCCGCAGGCTGGCGCGAGCACGAGGGCCGCTGGTACGACCCCGACCGCTACCAACACACCAAAGCCCAGCCCGCCCCGGTGGTCGACGTCGGCGTGCCCCGCCAAGCCGTCGCCGCGTCCAAGGTGCCGCCCGTCGTGCGCGCCCTGGCCGCCGCCGCATCCGGTGGAGGCTTCCGCGTCGTCGCGATGCCCCCGGGCCGTGCCCACGCATGGACGGGCCAGCTTGTGCAGTGGCTGACCGACGAGCTGGGCGAGGCCACCCCCGTGCGCCGCGTGCAGCTCGACCGCATCGTGCTCCAGGCCCTCCGAGACGGCGAGCTGTGGGACTTCGTGCCTTACCAGGAGCAGGCCCCTATCGACCGCCAAGACTGGAGCTGGGCCCACGCCCCCATCGAGGCCGCTCTGGAACAGGAGCTGGGCAGCCTGCCCCGGGGCACGGTCACCGTGGTCGGCGACCCGGCCCTGCTCGGCACGATGGGCCTGATGCACTGGCTCTCAGGCTTCTATGAGCGGGCCCGCGGCGGTCGCCATGGCCTCATCGTGTTGGCGCTGCCCGGCGGCGTTCACGACAACCGGGTGCGCTTGAACGAGCGCCACAACCTGCCCTACACGCCGGACATGGCTGCGGTTTACCTTGATGAGGTGCGCGTATGACAAGCACAGAGACAACCCAAGACGATCTGGATGGAGGTAGCCAGCGGAGCGGAATCGTAGATCGGTTTATCGACTTGGACCGTTGGTTCCAGGGACGACGACTGAAGGTGCTGTCTACACTTGCAATCGCACAGGTTCTCGTGGCTCCGATGCTCGACAGAGTACTCGGCACGTTTAATCAGGTCCGCTCCCTTAGCCGCGTTTCCCGCCAGTTCGCATCGGCAGAATACGCGAACATGAGCCTAGTGTCCGCCCTGTTTGCTGGGGCACTATTGCTGTCGGTGGCCGGAATTGTGGCTGGGCGACTCGCAGCCGTATTCGGTGCCGAAGACGACGGAAGCGATCCGGACGACAAGCGAACCAAGACCAGCAAAACGAAGGTTGGCGACAAGGAACCATCCGCCCCCATCAGTGACAGGATTGGCGCCACCTGGATAGTAGCAAAGCTCTACGCACAAATGGGCATGGACTACTTTCGCGGAAAGAGTCCTTGGCCGCTACTGGCCGCGGCGGTTGGCCTGGAGGCATTGCGATCAGCGTTTACAGTCATGCGCTTTGTGTTGTGGAACCAATTTATCGAACGATTCGACCGCGAAGACGGCCTCATAGCGAAGGGCCTCGTCTGGGTCTGGGCGACCGAGGGCGTACTGATTGTGGCCACACTATGTTTTATAGTTGCGTTCTTGTACCGCTTGTGGTCGAGCTGGGGCGAAATTGCAGAATCCCATCAGGCTGGCAACGGAGACTACACAGCAAAAGCGAGTCCAAAAATTCTGGAACGACTGACTCTTGTAGCACTGCAGACGAACAGCGCCGAGTTGAAGGCATTCAAGAGAGCCTATCCATCATCGCGAATGAACAGACTAGTCGAGACCATCAGGCGCTGGACACCGCCACGACACGCCAATGAGAGCGCATGTCAGGCAAGTCTGTTGCTCGAACTCCGTCGGAGCGGATTCGGTGTATCGAATGAGTACCATCTCGGCGGTAGAAGGCGGATCGATCTCCTCGTCGACCATGCGGTCGGCATCGAGATGAAGGTGCGCTTGACAGGCAAGTCTCCAGGTGACCGCGCGAAGTCCCAAGTTCGTCAGTACGCCCAACTGTGTACCCGGAATGGGTTTCACGGTCCGGTCTTCGGACTGTTCGGTAAGCCCTCCGCCAACCCAGGAGGCCGTCTGCGGGCACGGCCGGCTACTTGTCCGCCATGCCCCCGCCCTCCGATCCTCCGCCGCCCCTACTCAGCGTCGCGCTGCTGGGCGGCCTTGTAGGCGGGTGGCGTGAGGTCGGCGGCCGTGAGGCCACGGTTGTCGGGGTGCGGGACGACGCGGGTGAGTGCCCAGACCAGGTAGGCGTAGGGCTCGACTTCGATGAGGCGGCAGGTCTGGATGAGGGTCAGCATCGTGCACAGGCGGACGGCCCCGTCCTCGCCCGAGGCGTACAGGGAGTTGTTCCGCAACAGGGCGACCTTGCGCAGGGCGCGCTCGCTGGCGTTGTTGTCCAGGGGCACGGCGGGGTCCTCGAGAAACCGCGTGAGCGCCTCCCAGTGGTTGAGGCAGTACTGCATGGCCTTGCGGACGGGGTGGCTCGGCAGCAGATCGGTGATGTGCGTGTCGAGCCAGTCCTTGAAGGCCTTGGCTTGGGGGCCGGCCCGCGCTCGGCGCAGGCCAGCAGCTCGGCGCCCGCGAGGTTCTCTTCTCTGGCCTCCGCCTCGACCTTGTAGAAGCCGTCGATGAAGGCCATCGCGCGGCTGGCCAGCAGGGGCGCCTTGTCGGCGTCGTCCCGGAACTTGCGGAAGCTGTGGGCGTTGCAGCCCGACTCGATGCGGTCGCCGTCGAGGAACAGGCGGTCGTGGTTCGACGCGGCGTCGGCGGTGATGGTGCCGGTCCACAGCATCGCGTTGCCGGCCTCGTCTACGCCCAGCGTGAGGAAGGTCTCGAGGTGCTCGCCACACTTGTCGGGCGTGAAGTGGTACACAGCGTGCTTGTCATCGCCGAAGAACAAGATCTGTCCGTTCTCCGGCGGACGATGCTGCAGGTACCCCGTCTCGTCGACCTCTCCTTCGCGGTCGGGGCCCTTCACCGGGCTGGCCTTCTGTCGCGGGAACACGACCCGCAGGCCCGTGCCGTCGGTCTGGATGTGGCTGCCGGTCAGCAGCGACAGCCGCACCGACTCGGCGACCGGCAGCAGCAGGTCGGCGCCACGCTGCCACCACCGCGTCATCGTCGAGGACGCGATCTGCGCGCCCTGGTCGGCGAAGTCGCGCCGCAGCCGGTCCAAGGGCAGGAAGAGACCGCACTTGGCGAAGCACAGCCACGCCATCATCTCCATGGTGCAGGACGCCCGGTCGAACGGCATCGGCGGCGCGGGCGGTGTCACGCGGGCCCCGCAGTTCCCGCACAGGCAGACGGCGCGCACCGTCCGGCGCACCCGGACATGGGCGCGAACGTAGTCCAGCTCCTCGCTGACCACCTCGTCGCGGGCCAACAGCTCGGCGCTTCTGCATGCGTCGCACTCCGTGGGCTTCACCGGCACCGTCTCCCGAGGCAGGTGGGCGGGGAGCTCGCCTCGCCCGTGCTTCGAGCGGTTCGAGTTCCGAGGTCGCGGCGGCGGCTTGGTCCCCGCGGGAGCCGGAGCTGGCTCGCCGGCAGCCCGCGTCTGGCGGCCGCGGCCGCAGCGATGGCCTGGGCCTCCGCTCGGGTCCGCGCGAGCTCAGCCTTCTCGGCCTGCCGCATCTCACCCAACATGGCGTCGAGCTGGCGGGTCAGGCCCTCGATCATCTTCACGAGGCGCGCCATCTCCTTGCGGTCTTCCTCGCGCTGCCGAGCGGCGTCCTCGCGCTGCCGAACGGCGTCCTCGCGCTGCCGAGCGGCGTCCTCGCGCACAGCGGAAAGCTCCGTCCGCAGGCCGGTGATGACCTGGACGAGCGCGGCGATGGACGTGTCGTCGGCTGAGCCCATGCCCGCAGCAGATCACGTGTGAGCGACGTTACAAGCCCACTCTTCGGTATGGATCGACCAACGTCAGTTCTCGTTGGGTCGGTCCTCGTCGCGCCGGTAGCGTCGGCGGCGCACGGAGCGCTCCAGATCGATGCCCTCCAGGATCATGGCGAGCTGAGCGGCATCGACCTGGACCCGGGACGTGCCCGGCGCGACCCGCGGGAGCTGGAAGGTGCCGCGCTCGAGGCGCTTGTAGAGAATCGCCAGCCCGGTCCGGTCGAACCACAGCAGCTTCATCAGGTTGCCTCGCCGGTTGGTGAAGAGCACGAGATGGCCCGACAGGGGGTCGAGCTGGAGCTGGTCGCGCACGACGGCCGCCAAGCCGTGGTGACCCTTGCGCATGTCGACAGGGTCCAACGCAACGTAGACCCGGACACTCGAGGGCAGGCTCAGCACGCGCGCACCGCGTCGAGGAGCCGGACCAAGGTGTCGGCCACGAAGTCGTCCTCGACCTCGACCGCCACGTCGCCGACCAACACCCGGTAGACCGCGCGCCGCTGGGGTGGGGCGACCAGCTCCACCAGGCGGACAGCGCCCGCCGTCGGCCGGGACCGGCGCGTCAAGTTGCGCTGCCAGCATGCCAGTGATCGACCGTCGATCCCGAGACGCCCGCAGAACGCGGACAGCGACTCGGGAGACGACGCCAGCTCGGCCAGAAGAGCTCGGGCCTCGGCCTCGTCGTGGACCTTGCGTCGGGTGGGGGTCTCCATCGGAATCTCCTGCTGGAAGCAGGAAGATCACACGCTGGCTCCCAATGGGCCTCCTGGGCTGGCGGAGGGCTTACCTGTTCGTGCATTCTGATCCACAACACCACGTCGTCCAAGAGGTCGCCGAAGACGTGCGCTCCCACAATGCTGCGGTGCTCGCAGCCCCGGGAAAGCTATCAGCCAAGGTCGTCCATCTCTTCACCGTCGGCACCACCTGAGCATGAGACTCCGATTGCCTTTCCGCTGCCCCCACTACCTCGACCGCCTGGACGAGCCGAACGCCGGGATCTGGGAGCTGCGTGCCCCGCCCTGCAGAGTCGCATCCAGTCGTCCCGGCCAAACTGGGATGCCGAAGCAGTCGGTGCTCAGCATTCCGAACGCAATTCACGGCGCATCCCATCGCTGCCCAACCTCATGGGGCAATCGCCCAAGACCGTCAATGCTAGGGGCTTCGCCTGCAGCTCAGTCATCTTGGGCGAGCCACGCGGTGACGACTGTCCTCTCCCAGTTTGCTTTCGTGCGCCGACAGCCACCAAGCCCCTGGGCCAGAGACGCCATCGTCGAGGGCAGGGAGCGGCTGTTTAATGAATGCGCAGAGAGAGCCGGGGACCGCGACGGTCGCTGGCACCGAATCGCCTGCAGCCAAGCCCCCTTCGTGGTCGGCGTGTGCGGTACTACCGAAGCCGTTCAGCCTCGACGCGTCCAGGTCCAGCCGCGCACGCGCACAATCGTCGGCTCGGCCGCCCTGGCAAACACGCGGAAGCCGCGCGGGGGCCAAAGACCTTGCTCCAGGCCCCGCCAGTGTGCCTCCGTACAGCACAGGGGCAAGCACCGTCCCGCTGGCTACCGCTCGGCCTCGTGGAACACAGCCGGCGAGATGCCATTCGCGGAAATCTGCTGCGCACCGCCACTTAGCGGTCATGCCCCGCCCGTCCGGTGGCTACAGCGGCCCGAGCGAGTATCTCCAGCGGGTCCGCCAAGCCGCCCACTCCGACTGCCCCCCACGCCGCCGAGCCATCCATGAAGCCCGCCACGTACAAGACGCTCCTTCGCGACCTCCAAAAACTCCAGAAGAAGCTCGTCGCCGCCTATGAGGCCGAGGTGCGCGACAGCGACGAGCGCATGGCGTGGGTCACCGCTCGATGGAAGGATGCCGAGGTGGGCGGGCGAGTGGATGACTACCTCGACGTGGTGGCCCGCCGGAGCGCGGTGCAGTTCATCCTGCGCACCGTCTACACCCGTTTGCTCGAAGACCTGGGCGCGCTGACGCCCCCGCGCATCCGGGGCCAGTGGGGCCTTGCGGCCTTCAAGGAGGTGGCGCCGTCGCTGGGCCTGCGGGGCTACCTGCGGTGGGTCTTCCGCGACCTGGCCAAGGACTTCCCGGCCCTGTTCACGCCGGGCCCCGACGAGCTGCCCCTGCCGAACGAAGACCTCGTGCGGGAGGTCTGGGAGCTGTGGCACCAGGAGGACGGCAAGGGCGGGCTGGTCTACGGCTGGCAGGCGGCCGACGCCGAGACGGGCGGCACCCAGTTCGACAGCCGCTTCCTGGGCGACCTGTACCAGGACCTCGACAAAGAGGTGCGCATGCGCTTCGCCCTGCTCCAGACGCCCGTGTTCGTCGAGGAGTACATCCTCGATCACACGCTCACGCCGGCACTCGTCGAGTTCGACCCAGCCGCGCTGCGTGACCAGGGCGAGACCTTCCGCCTCATCGACCCCACCTGCGGCAGCGGCCACTTCCTCATCGGGGCGTTCCACCGGCTGGCCGACTGGTGGCAGACCGAGCACGGCTGCGACGCCTGGACGGCCGCCACACGCGCTCTCGAGAGCGTCTGGGGCGCCGACCTGAACCCCCACGCCGTCGACATCGCCCGCTTCCGGCTGCTGCTAGAGGTGCGGGAGCGCACGGGGGAGACGAGCCTGGACAAGCTGGCCTCGCTGCCGTTGAACCTGGCGGTGATGGACTCGCTCATCCCGTGGGAGCGCCTGCAGAAGCAGCCCGAGCTGTTCCCCGAGCGAGACCGGCTGGCGAAGTACGCGACGGCGGAGGAGCGGGCGGCGAATGCGGCGTTCTTGGGGCGGGACTTCCATGTGGTGGTCGGGAATCCGCCGTACATCACGCCGAAGGACAAGGGAAAGCGAGACGACTATCGCTCTTTCTGGGCCACCTCCTGCTATATGAAATACTCGCTGTCGGCGCCCTTTGCAGAACGCTTTATCCGGCTCCCGGTGAGGGGAGGATTCTCAGGGCAGATTACGGCGAACAGTTTCATGAAACGCCAGTTCGGAATACCACTAGTGGAAAGGGTGTTTCCAACCGTAAACCTGTGGAAGGTTGTCGACACAAGCGGGGCGTACATACCGGGGCATGGGACTCCCACGGTAGTCCTTTTCGCAATCAACCATCCGCCTCCAACGGGGCCTATTCATGCAGTACTTGGCAAGCGGGGTGAGCCGGTGAAGCCTACGGACCCGGCCCATGGCCTTGTTTGGTCCTCGATCGCTGAGGCGGGAGACATTCCGGACGACTCAGACAGATTCGTTACCGTTGCAGCCATTCCTCGCCAGATCCTTGCGAAGCACCCGTGGAGCCTCGAGGGAGGCAAGAGTCGGCAAGTGTTCGACACGCTGTCAGGTGCCCAGTCCTCCAGACTAGAGGATATTGTCACCCGAACCGGCATGCAGAACGTAACCGGACTGAACGATGTGTACTACGGTGTTCCACGCTCAATGAGGGCAAACAATGAACACGCAATTCGATTGGTCGAAGGCACCTCCGTCCGTGACTATGCCGTGCAGGCCCTGAAGCGCGCTCTGTTCCCCTATGACAGCGAGCGCATCAAGGAGTCACGTGCGCTCGAATTTGGTACTGCCGAGCACCAACTCTATTGGCGCTATCGGGAGACACTGCAACAACGAACAACGGTCGGCCTAAAGAGCATCCGTGAACGGGGGTCTCAGTTCAACGAGTACTCCTTTTACGCGCCTCAAGCCCTGATGGGGCGCTACATTGCGTTTGCGTTTGTTAGTACCAACAATCACTTTGTACTATCTCCCGGAGGCATGCTTTTCAACAGGACTAGCCCGGGCTTGGTGCTTGCCAACACTGCTACCGAACCCGACCACTTCGACCTCCTCGGCCTCCTCAACAGCAGCACCCTCGGCTTCTGGATGAAGCAGGTGTTCCACTGCAAGGGCGCGTCGTCGGGAGAGGCCATCCGTAGCGAAGACTGGGAGCCCTTCTGGGAGTACGACGCCACGAAGCTCAAGAAGGCTCCCCTTACCAAGGCCGACGGCGACCGCCGCGTCGCCCTGGCCCGCGCCCTCGACGCCACCGCCCAGGATCGCGCCGCCTGCCTGCCCGCCGCCGTCCTCGCCACCGACTGGACCGCCGACACCCTGCGCCCCACCCTCGACGCCGCGATGATCCGATACGCCGAGCTCACCCACCACATGGTCGCCCTGCAGGAAGAGCTGGACTGGCTCACCTACGGCTCCTACGGCCTGCTGGACGACGTCGAGACCGTCGCCCCCGACGCCATCGAGCCCCTGAGCCCCGGGCACCGCCCCTTCGAGATCCGGGCGGCCCGCGCCGACGAAGACGCGCCACCCGAAGAAAAGAGCGCTTGGTGGTCCCGCCACGGCCACCCCAAGGTCACCGAGATCCCGACCGACTACTCACCAGCCCACCGCGCCCGCATCCAGGCGCGCATGGACCTCATCGAAGAAGACTACAAGCTCCAGCTCCTCGAGACCTTCCCCTTCAAGCGCCGCTGGCAGCTCCCGGACCTCGACAAGGAGGTCGTCAAGGCCGCAGAGAGCTGGCTGCTCGACCGCCTCGAAGATCAGTTCGCCGAGGGCGGCGCCCTGTCGGAGCCCCTGCCCTACCGCCTCGAAGAGATCGTCGCGGCGTGGACCACCAACCCCCGCGTGGCCGCCGCCGCCGCCGTCTTCGAAGGCACCACCGACGTGGACCTCACCCTCGTGGCCGAGAAGCTGCTCGACGCCGACTCGCTGCCCGACAACCCCTGGCGCCTCTACAGCGAGTCGGGCCTGCGCAAGCTCGACCAGTGGAAGGAGGTCTGGGCGCTGCAGGACCGGGAGGACGCGGGCGAAGACGTGGGCACCATCGAGAAGCCCCCCGAGCTCAAGCGCGAGGACTTCGTGCGCAGCGAGTTCTACAGCATCCGGGGCAAGCTCAACGTGCCCCGCGAGCGCTTCATCGCCTTCGAAGACCTGCACCCCACCCGCTACGGCTGGAACGGCTGGCGCGACCTCGAGCGCGCCATGGCCCAGGTCCACGCCTACACCGAGGCCGAGGGGGACCCCCACAATCCCCTGCCCCCGCCCACCCATGATGACCCCCGCCGCTGCGGCGTCACGCTGGGGCTGTGGGAGAGCCTGGATGATGTGAAGCGCTGGAGCGACGCAGACCACCACGCCGAGCTGTCGTCGCTGGCCCAGGAGGGCTGCCGCCAGGAGGCCTGCCCCTGTGCCGTGGTGGAGCGCTGGCAGCAGTGGGCCAACGGCGAGATCGAGGTCACCACCGAGATCGCCGACGACACCGCCGAGGTCACCCTCGAAGACCGGGCGCGGCTCACCGAGCTGTTGAACGACTTCGGCACCAAGGGCGCGCGGACCGCCGAGCTGGTGATGGCGCTCGGGTGGTCGAGCGCACAGGTGCAGCGGGTGCTCGATGACCTCGTGGCATCGGGCAACGTGGCCACGAGCGGCCGGGGCTCTCGCACGATGTACGCGAAGGCCGACTTCCAGCAGACGATGTTTTAGGGGGCAAGGACAACATGGCCATGCGCATTGTGGACTACCTCGACCTGCCCGAGCGGCCGGACCTCGACGCCTTCATCACCCGCCTCGACGAGACGAGTGAAGACCGGGTGCGGCAGAACCTGCAGCAATTCGTCGTCACCAACAAGATGCGGGACGACCTGAGCGCACTGCTGGGCTCGGTGGGCGAGCGTGTGGCGGGCGGCAAGGACGTCGGCCGGTTCATCTATGGCTCCTTCGGGTCCGGCAAGAGCCACCTGCTCACCGTGCTGGGCAAGATGCTGGAGAGCGACGAGCAGGTCTACGATCTCGGGCATGAGCACCTGCGGTGGCTGCGGGGCCAGCATCCCTGGCTCGACGAGCGCAAGGTGCTCGTGGTCAAGCTCAACATGATGGGCAAAGAGAGCTTGGTCACGGCCCTCTTTGACGCCTACAACCGGGCGCTTCCCCCCAGCATGCCCAAGCTGTCGTTCACCAACGACCAGCGCGTCTTTGAGCTGGTGGAGGGCGACGCCCGGCGGCTGGGCGGCATGGACAAGCTGCTGGCGAGCGCGGTGGACGAGGGCGCTTTCGAGGATGTGGTGGGCATTCCGCCCAACCTGCCCCTGCCCATGCTGCTCGACTACGTCGGCCGCGTGCGCACCACGGGCAGCCGCAAGCAGCGCCTGGGCCTCGCCGCGGCGCTGCAGACCTGGCGCAACCACGGTGGCGACCCGGTGCGGCCGCAGGACCTGTGGGTGGACGCCAAGAAGGGCTTCAAGCTGCTGGCCCGCCACGCCAAGGATCACGGCTACGACGCCATCTCCTGGCTGGTGGACGAGCTGGTCATCTGGATTCGCGAGAAGGACCGCGCCACCTACATCAAGCAAGTCAACGACCTCTCGGCCATGGTCGACCACGACGCCGACCGGGCGCTGCCCTTCTTCGTGGCGGTGGCCGTGCAGATGGACATCGCCGAGACCTGTCCAGACGACATCAGCGAGAAGGGCTTCCGCGAGCAGCTTGGCTTCATCAGCAACCGCTTCCAGCCGGCGCTCCATCTTGAAGAGCAAGATCTGTTCGAGGTGTGCGCCCAGCGCGTGCTCGCCCCTCGCCGGGACCTCGAGCCTGCCCAGCTCCGCGCCTACAACACTGCGATCGAGCGCGTGCTCAAGAAGCACGAAGTCAGCGTGCGCAGCCTGTCGGGCAACCTCGACCCCCACCTGGTCAAGCGGCTCTACCCGTTCCAGCCGGCGCTGCTGCGCGTGCTCGTGGACGTCACCCAGGGGCTGTCGCGCAACCGCACGTCGATGGCTGTGCTCTATGGGCTGCTGCACGCCCAGCAGGACCTCGAGGTGGGCGACTTCGTGCCCCTCGGGGCGCTGTGGGAGATCCTGTTCACGGCCGACAACGTGCATGCGCTGAGGCGCAACGCCCGCAGCGCCCTGGCCCAGCGGCTCGCGGATGCCGCCGAGACCTGGGACCGGCTCGAGGGCAAGGTGGGGGCCGTGGGCCGGGACAAGAGCGCCAAGGAGGGCGAGCTGGAGCAGCTCACGCGGTCGGTGCTGCTGTGCCAGCTCTCGGAGAAGCCGTGGTTCCCCGACGGTCGGCCGCTTAAAGAGGCCGTCACTGCGTCCACGCTGCTCGCGCTGAACCGCTCCGAGGTCAATGCGCTGACAGACCGCACCGGTGTGAGCAAGGTGGCCAAGCTGTTTCGTGGCTTGTCTGGCGCGGCGCCCCAGGTGCACGTGGTGGGCGACCCCTCGGACCCCCACATCGAGATCAAGACCACCACCGTGGACTTGGAGAAGGTGCTCGCGGAAGCCCGACAGCGGGTGAGCCACCCCCAGCGCTTCGCGTATGTGCGCCAGCTCCTCATCGAGCAGCTCAACCTGCCGCTGGGCACGGCCACCCAGGGCAGCTTCAAGGTGACGTGGCGCGGGACGGTGCGGCACGGTGAGGTGCAGGTCTCCAACGTGCGCATGCTCACGTATGCCGGCCGCACCAACCAGTTCGCCCACGGCACCAATGACTTCCTGCTCCTCGTGGACTACCCCTTCGACGAGAAGCCGGGCCACGGGCGCCAGGATGACATCGAGACGGTCAACCAGGCGCGCTCCCGCGCAACCCAGTGGACCATGGCGTGGTTGCCCACGCACTTCACGCCCAGCGAGATCGACGCGCTCAACAACGCCGCCGCCGTCGACCTCATCCGCCAGGACAAGCGCACCTTCCTGCAGAACTACAGCCCCAAGGAGGCCAACGAGGTGGCCCGCGCGCTGGAGGCCTACCAGAGCGGCCGCCGGGTGGAGCTGGAGGAAGCGGTGCGCCGGGTGTACTTCCCCGAGGGTGAGGTCTACACGCTCAAGTCGGTGCTGGACGGCGTGTCGGTCTCGGGCACCGACCCGCGCAAGGCCCTGGCCCACCTGGCCACCCATGTGCTCGACAAGCGATACCCCAACCACCCCACCTTCGGGCGGCGGGTGGGCAAGGCCGAGCTGGTGCAGCTCGCCGAGATCGTGGTGCAGGCGGCGGTGACGGGCCAACGCGACGACCTGCGCGCCCACCAGCTCTCGCTGGTCGACAACATCGCGGTGCCACTGGAGCTGGTCTACCGGGGAGCCAGCTCCGTGAGCCCCCGCCGCGACGGTCGCTACCTGGGGCCGGTGCTGGAGTGGGTGGCCGGCCGTCAGCGCATCGAGGCGCCAGACATGCGGGAGCGGCTGATGGCCGAAGACGGCTGGGGCTTCGGCTTCACCGACCAGGTCGCCGACTTCTTCCTGTTCTACCTGCTCCAAGCCGAGGGCTACGAGGCGCGGGTGGACGGCCAAGGCGTGACCGTGAATGGCCCGGCCAACCTGCCCAAGCGCTTCGAGCTTGTGAAGGACGAGGTGGTGGACGCGCCCACCTGGGACAAGGCCCGCGACGCGGCGCGCAAGCTGCTGGGGATGCGGGGCCGTGCCGACCTGCCCACCTCGCCGGAGCAGGCCAAGCTGGCCCGGGACGTGCGCAGCGAGGCCAACCGCCTGGGCAGCAAGGTGAACAGCCTGCTGGGCAGCCTGGACGGCGTCATGCGCTGGGCCGGGGTGGACGCTGCGGGCTCCAAGCGCCGGACCACTGTGGCCGACCTCAAGGCCTTCTTGGCAGGCGTCGGCGCGGCCTCGGGCAACGCCGGCTGTGTGAGGCACCTCGCGGGCTTCGCCGACCAGGAGGCCCACCGCCGATGGCTGGGGGTGGTGGCCGAGCTGGGCAAAGAGACCGAGGCCCTGCACAAGCTGCAGGGCCAGAAGTTCATGTTTGAGCAGGTGCAGAGCCGGGCCGACGACGAGGCCCGGGAGCAGGTGATCCAGCGGCTGCACAACCTGCTGTCGGACGACGTGGACACGGGGCTGCTGTTCGAGCGTGTGGAGGGCTGGGTGCTCGAGCTCCAGCGGCACTTCAAGCGCCTGTACCCGCCCACGCCGCCCAAGATCAACAAGCCGAAGCCTCCGGAGGTCGTGGTCCCACCGGCCAGCGCCAAGCTCGCCGAGATCAAGTCAGTGCCCGTGGAGCAGGCAGCGAATGAAGCGGCTGCGCAGGTTCGTCTGGCGCTCAAGGGCATGACGGCGCGCAACGTGCGCATCCAGATCGTTGTGGAGCCGCTGAAGTGAGCTTCGCCGACCAAGTCATCGACTGGGTGCTGCGCCACGGCCGCCCCAGCGCCAATCCCGAAGACCATGAGCTGGTGCTGATCGTAGAGCACGACGCGCTGGCCGAGCCCAGTCCGTCAGCGACCCTGAGCGGGCAAGTCTGGCGGATCCGCAAGGTCACCGGCGAGCTCACGCTGCGCGATGCCCTGCTCGACGCCGGGCGCCTTGTGGCCATCGTGCCGACCTCCTTCGTGGTGCCCCTCGACCTCGCCGGGCGGGCGTGGCTGGGCCGGCAGGTGCATGTGCGGCCCCGGGATCTGGTGGCCGCCCTCGCTCAGCGGCCTTGCGAGCCCATCTCCGACGAGCAGGTGGCCGAGGCCGTGGTGGCTTCCTTCCCGCAGCTCCGGGACAAGCCAGGCGGCTGGAGCGTGGCGGGCACGGTGACGCTGCGCGAGGTCCGCAATGTGCTGCTCGGGCTCCAGCTCGGCGGAGACCACCGCTTCGACCGTGAGACGGCGGACGTCCTGCTGGCGCGCTGGCTGGTGGAGGGCCCGCCCGAGGTCACCTCGCCGCGGCTGCTCGAAGAGGCGCTGCGGCAGGAGCACGGCAAGGTGGGCGAGTGGCTGGCTTGGGCCGTCACCGAGGGCAGCCTGCGGGAGCTCGTGGCGGCCGGTGCGTTGGCCGGCAGCGACGAGGGTGTGCGTGCGGCACCGGAGCTGGTGAGCGACCTGGGCGCCGCCGACCGCCACCGGCTGCGCAGCCTCGTGGAGCAGTCGGTGCGGGCCGCTTGGCAGACCAACTCCCGCCGGGTGCAGGCTCAGCTCGACGAGGCCGAGCGCCGGGCGGGGGACCTGCCCCCCGGCTCGGCTCCGATGCATCCGCTGCTCGAGGGCCTGTTGGTGCGCCACCTCGTCGCCGCAGCCAAGGCCGCCGCTGCAGACCAGCCCGAAGATGACGCCAAGCTCGAGGCCCTGGTCACCCACCTCCACCGCGAGGCCCACACGGGCGGGCTCCAGCTCGTGCGGGAGCTGTCACGCCTCGCCCGCTTTCAGCGCACGGTGGCGGTGCCCGCAAGCCCCAGCCTGGAAGCCTGGGCCAGCCTCGCCCGAGACCACATCGCCTGGGCAGACCTGGCCTTCCGCCGGGCCCGGCACCGCCTGGGCGACGTGGGCATGCAGCTCGCCGAGCCCGCGCGCATCGTGCTCAACCAGTATGCGAGCCACCGCAACGCGCTCAACCGGGCCTTCGGCGCTTGGCTGGCGCAGAGCTGGGGCGACGTGGCCGCCCAGACTGACGTGCGGCGCCCGTTCGCCCTGCAGCACCTCACACGGCTGTTGGTGAGGCCCCTGCTGGACCAGGGACAGCGCGTGCTGCTGTTGGTCCTCGACGGCTGCGATCTGGCGTCCTTTGTGGACCTCTTCGAGCGCGCCGACGACCTCAATGGGCTGGCCATCGGTGTGCCCACGCTGCCCGATCCGGACGTCCGCCACGACCTCGCCCAGGGGGGCGCCTGGCGGGTGGCCCTGTCCCCCGTGCCGACGGTGACCAGCCACGCGCGCCGCGCCCTGTTCGCGGGCAACCTGCCCCAGTCCGCCATGCTCGATGCCACCGAGGAGCGCGCCGCCAACGCCAGCAACGACCAGCGGGCCTTCCGCGAGAACGCCGCCCTGGGCGATGTGTCGCGCACCCTGCTGCTCAAGGGCGACGTGGGTGACTTGGGCGACTCGGTGCGTGCCGCCCTCGATGGCGACCACCAGCTCGTCGCGGTCGTGCTCAACGACGTGGACGACGCCCTTTCAAGCAAAGAGACCACACCCATGCGCCCCTGGCGGGTGGAGCAGCTTGCTGCGGAGGCGGCACGCTGGCTGGAGGCCGCAGCTCAGGCCGGCTGGACCCTCGTCGTCACCGCCGACCACGGCCACACGCCCTACGTCTCCCGCGATCGCAAGGTGTCTGTGGCTGGCGCAGGGGGGCGCATCGCCTCCGAGGGGGGCCCGGGCATCATCGAGCTGCGGGACGGCCCGCTGCCCACCACACCCCTGCACCTGCTGGCCGACTTCGGCGCATGGCGGGGCAACCAGCACCGCGGCTGGCACGGTGGCGTGGGGCTCGAAGAGGTGTTCGTGCCGCTGGCGGTGCTCACGAAGGGCCGCGCCCACGACGAGGCCTTCGCGCCGCCCGAGTGGTGGCGGTGGCTCGCCCACGACGATGCCGAGCCCACCATTGCGGAGCGCCCGCCGGTGAGCGAGGACCCTGCGCCCAGCCCAGAGCCCGCATCGGGGGCGCCGGCACCGGCTGACTCACTGCCCGAGGCCGTCGCGGCCGCGCTCAAGCATGTCCCGGCCGCGATGCAGCTCGCCGTGTTGGTCGAGACGAGTGCATCCGTGGACTTGACCATGGCCTCCGTGCACCTGGGCACGACCATCAGCGAGGTGCGCAGCCTCGTGGGCACGGCCAATGTGCTGCTCGACCAGAGCCAGGTCGGCCGGAACCTCATCACCGCCGGCGACCAGGTCGCCTGGAGCTTCGTGATGGAGCCCGCGCCTGTGAGCGGCGGGGAGAGCTGGCTCGACGGGGTGGACAACACGGCCGATCGGGCCGTCCTCCAGCACCTCAACCGGCACGGGTCGATTACCCAGCGCGACCTGGAGGGACTCGTCGGCAGCGCCCGCAAGGCCCGCCGGTTCGCCGCACAGGTGGAGGTCCTTTCGACCCTCGCCCCCTTCCGCATCGTCGTCGAGCCCTTGCCCGACGGCACCAAGCGCTACTCGACCCTCAAGGACTGACACGTGGCCCAGTGGACCCAACGCGACATCGAGCATGTCTTCGAGCGCCTCCGCGGCGGCCTAGTGCCGGAGCGAGGCCTCGATGCCTTCGCCGTCGGCGTCGAGAAAAACCGCAAAGAGATCCACCGCCAGTTCGACCTGCTTCGCAACGGCGAGGGCGCCATCAAGTTCCTGCGCGGCGGCTACGGCTGCGGCAAGACCTTCATGGCCCGCTTGGCTCTCATCGACGCCCAGACTCAAGGCTTCGCCACCAGCTTCGTGGTCGTCTCCGACAACGACCTGAAATTCCACAAGTTCGAAGAGGTCTATCGCAAGATCGTGGCCGAGCTGGGCACCGCGACCTGCCCCCGCGGCGCCCTCGGCGACCTGCTCGACCGGTGGATTGCGCGCATTGAGGACGCCCTCATCGACGCGGGCGCAGACGAGGACGCCGACGACTTCGACGACCGGGTGCGGCTGCGCCTCGCCGAGGAGATCAACACCCTCACCCGCGGCCGGGCGCCCCAGGACTTCGTGCGCGTGGTGCAGGCCATCTTCGATGCGAAGCAGGCCCGGGACTACGCCACGGCCGGGGCGCTGCTGTCGTGGCTGTCGGGCAGCGCGAACGTCGCCGCCAGCGCCAAGCGCACGGCCGGCATCAAGGGCGACATCGGCAGCAGCGTGGCCATGGACTACCTGCGCGGCGTGCTCGAGATCGTGAAGGCTGCCGGCTACGGTGGCCTGGTCATCGTCATCGACGAGGCGGAGACCATCCTGCGCATGCGCAAGGACACCCGGCACAAGTCGCTCAACGGCATCCGCCAGATCGCCGACGATGCCAGTTCGTACCCGGGCCTGTTGTGGATGTTCACGGGCACGCCGGACTTCTTCGACACGCGCCAGGGCGTGATGGGCCTGGAGCCGCTTCACGACCGCATCCGGTTCTCTGAGACCAACGGCCGCGCCAGCCGCAAGCAGCCCCAGCTCCAGCTCACCCCCTTTGACCGGGACCGGCTGCTGGGGGTGGCCCGCAAGCTGCGCAGCATGTTCCCGGCTCAGGAGGCCACCGACCTGGACGACCGTGTGAGCGACCGCTTCCTTGAGCGGCTGGTCAAGGAGGTCACGACGGGCTTCCGGGGAGACGTGGGCGTGGTGCCGCGCCAGTTCCTCCGCGAGTTCGTGAACCAGCTCGATCTGGTCGAAGAGAATGACGACTACGACCCCATGGTGGAGTACGGCTTCCAGCCTGCCGACCTGTCTCCCGAAGAGCAGGAGGCGATGGCGGGCGCGGGCCCCAGTGCGGTGGCCGATGACGATGACGACGGCGGCTTGGTGCCACTTGAAGACGTGTGGTGAAGGAGGACGACAATGGGCGGACCCAGACGACGGTGGAGTGAGACGTTCCC
Source organism: Myxococcota bacterium (assembly GCA_942491145.1). Classification (GTDB taxonomy): domain Bacteria; phylum Myxococcota_A; class UBA796; order UBA796; family UBA2385; genus CAXQUZ01. Next base: position 137,457 of record CALOBC010000012.1, read on the forward strand.
GCGGGGCTCGGTGGTGCGCCACCCGGCGGTGCTGGCCTTCGCGGCCAAGGGCGACCCGGGCACGCGGCCCCAGCGGCATGTGGTGCAGGACCAGCGGATTGTCGCGTACTCCAGCACGCGGGTCTACATGAAGCGCGACGCCTGGGAGCTCATGAAGCCCGGCGACCTCTTCGTGCAGTGGATCCGCCCGAAGTCCGAGCAGCCGTGGGCCCTCGCCATGACCCGCGCCGAGCTCGAAGAGGTCTTCGGAGAGGTGCAGCAGTCAGACTCCTGGGAAGGTGTTCGCGGCTACCACTTCCCCGGCGAGCCCCCGGCGGCGCGGGCCTTCCGGGTGCGTATGCCCAAGCCTGGATCGAAGGGCCCTGCGTGAGCGTCTTCGGCCGGTTCAACTCGCGTCTCCAGCACGCCATTGTCGCCCGGCTGGGCTGGACCTCGCTGCGTCCAGTACAGGAGCAGGCGGGTGAAGCCCTGCTCGACGGCTGCAATGCGGTCGTGCTCGCTCCCACCGCGGGCGGAAAGACCGAGGCGTCGATGTTCCCGACGCTCTCGATGCTCACCGACGTCCAGCCCCACGGCGTCGGCGCGCTCTACATCGCACCCATCAAGGCACTGCTCAACAACCAAGCGGAGCGCCTTGGCACCTACACCGAGATGGTCGGCTTGCGTCGGTTTGTCTGGCACGGCGACACGACGTCGAGCGCCCGCAAGCGCTTCCTGAAGCACCCGACCGAGCTGCTGATGACCACCCCAGAGTCGCTGGAGGTCATGCTCGTCTCCCAGCGGGTGGACGCAGCGGCGCTGTTCGCCGAGCTTCAGGTGGTGGTCATCGACGAGGTCCACGCGCTGGCCGGTTCCGACCGCGGCGCCCACCTCATGAGCGTGCTGGAGCGGCTCAATGTGCTGTCCGAGCACGACCTGCAGCGCGTCGGCCTGAGCGCCACCGTGGGCAACCCCGAGGACATCCTCGCTTGGCTCCAGGGCACGTCCAGGCGCCGTGGAGTCGTGGTCGACCCGCCCAAGGCCCCCGCAAGGCGTCAGATCCTCGTCGTCCATCGCCCAGACCTGCCCGACCTGGCCAAAGATGCTTCGCAGATGGCCAAGGGCAACAAGAGCTTGTTCTTCTGCGAGAGCCGGTCCACCACCGAGGCGGTGGCCGGGCTGATGCGCTGGCACGGGACCGCTGTGTTCGTGCACCACAGCGCCGTGTCGAAGGAAGAGCGAGAGCTGGCCGAGGCCCGCTTCCACCACGGCTCCGACGCCTGCATCGTGTGCACGTCCACCCTGGAGCTGGGCATCGACGTGGGCGACCTCGACCGGGTCCTCCAGGCCGAGGCGCCCAGCTCTGTGAGCTCGTTCCTCCAGCGCATGGGCCGCACCGGCCGGCGTGCGGGTCAGGCCGCCAACACCACCTTCTTCTGCACCTCACCCCAAGCCGTGCTCCAGGCCATCGCGCTGGTGGAGCTCGCCAAGACGGGCTGGGTGGAGGATGTGCCGGTCAACGACCGTTGCTGGCCGGTGCTCATCCACCAGCTGCTCGCCATGGCGCTCGCCTCTGACGGTGTCCCGGTTGAAGACGCCTGGGCCCACCTCTCCGTGTTGCCCGACTTCCGCGGCATCTCCCGGGAGGAGTTCGACCGCTTGCTGGCCTGGATGCTCAAGGACCGCAGCCTGCTGCGCACGTCGGGCCGCCTCGTGCTGGGCCCGAAGGCCGAGAAGCGCTTCGGCCGGCGCAACTTCATGGAGCTCTACGCCGTCTTCAGCAGCCCGCAGACCTACAGCGTGATCACGAGCGCCGGTCAGCCCCTGGGCAGCCTGTCCCAGGACTTCGTGGACCGGCTCTCGGACGGCAGCAGCTCATTTCTGCTGGGCGGCCGGGCGTGGCAGGTGGTCCACATTCGCCACGACGAGCGCGAGATCCGCGTGGACCCGGCACCGCGCGGCAAGCAGCCAACCTGGGGCGGCTACCTGCCCCAGTTTCTCGGGTACGACTTCTGCCAGGCCATGCGGCGCATTCTGCAGACTGGCCCGGGCTACCCCTACCTGCACGAGAGCGCGGCCGAGGTCCTTCGGGCCCAGCGGGACCTGTTCGAAGACGTCCTCGACCCTGCCGCTGGTGACCTTGAGGTGGATGACGACGAGATTCGCTGGTGGACCTTTGCGGGCGGTCGCATCAATGCAACGCTGCGGCATGCGTTGTTGGCGGTCGGCGGCGACTGGAAGGTCATCCCCGACAACCTAATGGTGCGGGTGCGCGGGGACGGACTCAGCGAGCGCGAGTTGCAGGAGGCCATCGAGAAGCTGCGGGAGCGGGCGTTCTGGGAGGATGAGCCGCTGTGGGATGAGGTGGCGGGGAGCTTGCCGAACTACCGGTTGTCGAAGTTCCAGCCACTGATGCCGGAGTGGGTGGAGCGGGAGACGGTGGCTGCGTATTTGTTGGATGTGGAGGGGGCTTGGCGGTGGCTGGGTGGAGACCGGTGAGGGCGTGTAGGTTGGTGGGCGATACTGGGCGAAGTTCGAACTGACCTTGCCCCGATTTGACGGACCAATTTGTTAGGCGAATTCGAGGGCTTCGCGTGGCCCGCTCAACACATTGATATTGACGATGTTCTCGAAGATGGTTGCTGCACCGTCTGCGACAGCCAAGTGCGACCGTGGATGGCCCCGATCCGGCAGGGGGTCGCGCCTCTGCCGGGCCCTTGCCGTCGTGGACCGGCCATCGCTCCGCCTTCGCGCTCCCATGGATGGCCCCTCCCTTCCTGGGGACCCATCGCTTCGAGAACGGCCTCTTCTTCGGTGTTCTAGCAACTGCCGCGGTCTTGACCCCGTAGGTTGCTTTGGCGGGGCCCCCGCCCCCACCGCGCTGACGGGCTCATGCGGCCTCCTGCTTGGACTGGGCCGATGCAAAGGCCAGCTCGAAGTCCACGGGGCTGCGGTGGCCGTTGTTGGAGTGTCGACGGACTCGGTTGTAGAAAGCGTGAATGTAGTCAGCAACGGCTTTCTTGGCCTCTTCCAGGTCCGCCCAGCCCGAGGATTGGCGAACGAGCTCCTGCTCCAGCGTCCCGAAGAAGGACTCCGCGACCGCGTTGTCCCAACAATTGCCCTTTCTGCTCATGGATGGCCGAGCCTGAAGCTCGGTGAGTGCGGCCTGGTAGGCGTAGCTGGTGTACTGCGTTCCTCGGTCCGAGTGGTGCAGGAGCCCGGGCGGGGGCTGGCGCAAGGCCACAGCTTGGTGGAGAGCGTCGAGGCAGAGGCGGGTTTCCATGTGGTCGGCCATGGCCCAGCCCACCACCCTCCGGCTGTGAAGATCGATGAGTACGGACAAATAGACCCAGCCAGCGTCTGTGGCCAGGTAGGTGATGTCCGCGACCCAAGCTTGGTTGGGTTGCTCAACCGAAAACTCCCGGTTGAGCGTGTTGTTGGCAAACTTGTCTTCCGTACCCACAACCGTGGTCGTCACGCGCTTCTTGCGCTTTGGGATCCCCGACAACCCCAGGGACTGCATGCGCGCCGCGACCCGATTGACGCCGATCGTCCAGCCCTCGTCCACCAACTCGGCGTGGACCCGAGGGCTGCCATAGGTTCCCCGTGAACGCCGATGAATAGCCCTGATGTGCACATCCAGCCGGGAGCTCTTCGAGCTCCGTTTGTCGGCGGCCAACCAGTCATAGAAGGCCGACCTCGAGACCTCGAGCGCCACGCACAACCGACGCACATGCCAACGCGCCTTCTCCGCGGCAATGAACTTGTAGACGTAGTTTAAACGCTCTCGCTCGCGAAGAAGGCGGCGGCCTTTTTAGGATGTCACGCTCCATCCGCAGGGTGCGAACCTCCTTGCGGAGGCGCTTCAGCTCGTCCCGCTCGGCGTCTCCCATCGCGCCGGGCAGCGAGCGTTCGCTCGCGACGCGCACCCAGCTCGAGAGCAGCTTTGCGGAGATGCCCAAGTCGCGTGCGGCCTGAGCCTGGGTGAGGCCACCGTCGGTGACGAGCCGAACGGCCTCGGCTCTGAACTCCGACGTGTAGCGCGGCCGGCGACGGGAGGTGGACCCAGATTCTGCTGGCATGAAGGACTCCTGCTGTCTCTTAGCAGTTGGTCCGGTGGTTCGGGGGAGGGTCAATGGGGGGCTCCATGCCACCGTCGTACCGGTAGGTGATCACGGTGCGGTCAAGCCCTTCTCGACTGCGACGGAAGTGGGAATGCCGTCGTGGGTGAAGTAGGGTTCGTCATCCCGCCTGGAGTTGCTATGGGCGGACACACAAGGAGAACCAATGCCGATGAACCATGATGACGTAGTGAGAGCCCTCCGCCAAAAGCACGAGGATTTGAAGGCCATCAATGAGCGCGCGATTGGAGGAGAGATTGACGGCCATGAGGCCCGCGATCTCCGCCAGCCGGTGATCAAGGAGATCAATACCTTGTACAAGGAGCTGGACCGCATCAATCGGGAGGAGACCGACGGGGATGGGCAGTAGCTCGCCCCACGCGGAACGAGAAACCCCCGTCGACGGAAGCCGACGGGGGCAGGAGCGAACACATCACAAGGGTGAGGCCGGGTGTCCGGACTCGCGAATGTTCTACCAAGGGTCAGAAGTCGAGGATGCCGTGCCACGGACCGCGCCAAACCAGACGGGGGCTACCGGCCTGGAATCGTTGAGAGTGGCTTGTGTCAAAGGATGGCTAACGGGGCAATCGCGCTATTGCTGTGGTCTTCTATTCCATGGAGTACCCGACTCGCATGCGCGAGTGGTGTAGGGTCCGCTGAACCTACGAGGAGGAGTCCGATGAGAGATCTGTATGAGGAAGCCCACGTCAAGAGTGGTGTGAACGCGACAATAGCCGAAGCTGGTGAGGTGACCTTGAGTGTCGGCGTGAATGATGGCGGTGTCGTCGTTAGTCTCACTGACAGCAAGGACTCGGCCAACTTCTTGGTAGCGTTTATGCAGCCCGATGAAGCCACGAGGCTCCAAGACGCGCTCACCAAGGCATTGCAGACCTTGTCTGATCAACGGAGATAGCCCTCCTTGATGTCAGACTCCAAGGTCGATGAGGTCGATGTCTGTGCCCGTGTGCGCCGTGGTGCAGATGGACACCGGGTAGTGGTAGCCGTCGGACTTGCGGACCTTCTTGTGGCCAGCGGATTTCATCTCCTGGCCGAACCTCCGCTGTGAGACCGGGCGGTGGCCATTTTTCCTCGGCCCATGACCTGTACGACTTGTACAGGTCATGGGCTTTGGTGGAGCCTTTCGCTTCGTACGTGCTCGCGGTGCACCCCCTGCCGTTTCTCGAGCAATCGGGTGACCTTGTCGCGGTATCAAGGAGCCGCCGAGGGTGTGGATCTCACTTCGCAGACGTCGGAGACTGCGGCATGCTCGAGGAGGTGTCGTCGGAGGATGCCGACCTTCTGCTCGGGGGTGAACTGGCGGCGTTTCTTTCTGGGCATGGGGTCCTCGGGGACTCCTTATCTTCCGAGGGCCGTCTGTCCGATTCCGACTGGAGCACTACACGGACGCCCGTGGTGGGGCGGAAGAACTGGATGTTTGCCGGCTCCGAGGGCGGCGCACACTCCGCCGCCATCCACTTCAGCATCGTGTTGAGTTGCGAGCTGGCGGGCATCGACCTGATGGCCTACCTCCGCGACGTGCTGGGACTGCTGCCGGATGCCAAGCCGAGCGAGGTCCGGGCGCTGACACCGCTGCGCTGGGCCGCGCGGTTCGGTGAGACGGGCGTGTAGCAGCGGAGATCTGGGCTGGGGCTGGGGCTGGGTAGCTCGGCGGACGCCGACCGTCAGGCAGGGGTTCGTCGAGTGCTTACCGCGAAGTGAGCCCTTGGCGCTTGAACCCTTGGCCCCACGGACCAGAGCCTGTCGAGAGAGGCAGGCCTGAGCCTCCGGCAGGTGCTCCAGGCCCAAGGCCAGCGAAGCCAGGCCAGTGACCAGAACACAACGAATCTGACACCCTCATACACACCCGCTCGCACTCGGAACGGACCATGCCGCCTGGGCAGCCGTTTGCTCCCATATCTGGCATTTCCTACTTCGGGACCATCATGCATTCCATCGACGGCTGCATGGTGTGCTGGTTCCCTCGGTGCCCTCACACCCACTGCGATCACCTACGTGCTCCATCCCCTCGAAGTTCTGAATCAACCCAAGGGAACAGAGCCTGAGACTGCCTCGCTCACGCTCCGTCCTGGTTTTCGACATCACGGGGCAGGGTCACACCGTCCGCTCCAGCGACCATACGTGCACCCACAAGCCGCCATTCCCGCCCTTCTCATCCGGACCATCTACTTCCGATCCAGATGCGCAAGAACCAGCTGCGAACACCGCCATAGCACCACACAGGGAACCAACGGGGCGGAGCGCCGCCGCTTCGATCCCAGGGTCGCCCCGCGTCAGCCCCGACGCTTCCACTTCTCCCGGAATGCGGCCGCCCGCTTGCGCAGCTCTTCCGCCGAAGGCGGAGGCGCGGGGTCGGGGAACGCCGAGTTGTAGGAAGGATGGTTCGGCGGACGCCGGTCTCCTCTCCAGATCGTCGGGTTCAGCTCTTCACGCTTGGATGTCTCATCCGCGTTTGAGGGGACGGCAACCATGTTCAAACTCCAAATCCGAAGACATCCACAGTCAGGGCAGCCGCATGGCTTGCCGTCGAGCCCACTCTACTCCCACCGACGCGGGCGCTGCGCCAGCAGCCAGAGGGTCCGAGCGAACGATGCCTGCAGTCTCCGATGCAAGATCCGGTCCCAGGGAGGGACGAAAGGCTGGCCCGTACGCGTCCTGCGACGGCCTGTAGCCCGGGGGTCGATCTCATATCCACTCCAGCACAATCGGTCGACCGTCTGCCGCCTGAACCCCCGTTTGCCGCACACCCACGGCGGACAAACCACAAGCGACGGGGGCTCGGAGGCGACAGTATGCCCCACCGGCGCCAATTCCGCTGTCGAACATGGCGAAGCCCCTGATGGTGGTCATCGACGCCACCGATTCTCCAGGTTCCAGCGAGCGAAGTCCTGCACCAAACGCAGTTCAGAGGATCCGCCCCTACCCCAGCCCGCCGCAGCGCGAAACTCCACGAGCAGGCGGTCCGCGCTGTGGAGCGCTTCGCGCACGGCCTCCCGAAAGGAGGGCTCCCGCGTTCGCGGGGTCGCAGGACGGGCGTAGGCGGTCTGCTCCAAGACCGCGCTCCCCAAGCCACATCCGAGCCGCTCCCAAGCCTGACACTCGGGCGGGCGCTCACGCTCCAGAAGAGCCCGACACGCATCGATGTCGAGCCCTTCAGTGTCACTCGCATCGCCCGTCGCGACGTCCGCCAGAAAGGCCTGTTCCTGATCTCGGAGCCACGCCTCCGCGTCGTCTGCCAGCACCACGGCGTTGGCCCGCAATATGGCCCGAGGCACGCCCATCTGCCGCATCATCTCCAGCATCCGCAGCCGTCCAACAAGATCCGCATAACGCAGCCCGTCCGGGCTGACCTCCGCGATGTCGAGCGCAAGCTGGGGGTACGAGCCGTGCAGGTCCTGCAGCCGGTCGGCCCACGGCCCGTGGGTCAACGGGTTGGCGGGAAGACCCACCAGCCCCCGCAGGGCGGGCCCCCACACCCCCTCGCCCCGATAGAGCGCGCGGTCGAGCCAGTCGAAGCCCGCCCGCCCCTCTACCCACGGAAACAGCGCGCCGAGTGCCACGAGCGACGCCACGAGCCCCCGCTCCACCAGGCGCCAGCTCTCCTGCTCCGCGCGCCCGCTTTCCCAGTCCAGAGAAGACTCAAGGTGCCGCCAGCGCTCGCCCCGGAGCCCGCGGTTCCACCACCCCACCGCGTGGCGAAAGTGCCGGGGCGTCACAACTCCCGCTTCCACCCAGAGCGCGGGAAGCAGCATCAGCTGCCTCTGCACGTCGGGCAACACCCGCTTCAGGTTGGCCTCGTCCGGCAGCCCCTCCAGGAACACAGTCAGCGCGGGCACAAAGAACGCCGCACTCAGCGCGGAGAGACGAGGAAGCGCCACCGGGACGCGCCGCTGGACGAGTCGCACCGCTGCAGACTCGTTGGACGTTGGGTTGGCGGCACGAACCGCCGCCGCAGGAAGCTGGTCGATCTCGATCACCACGAGCGTACGCGGGAGCTGCGCCAACCATGCCACTGCCCCGAGGGTGCGCTCCTGCTCCTCGACCGACACCCGCGCCAGATCCTCCAGAACCACGACCAACGCAGGCCGGCCCTCGACCGCACGGGGGCCGACCCGCCGCAGCAGCCGGCCCAGGAGCCCCACATAACGGTCGGAGTGGACTTCCGGTTGCTCCCGGGCGAGGCGCTCGGCCCGCACCGCCCGCCGGACTGCGGATATGACATTGCGGGACGTCGAGACAGGATTCCACGCGGTTCCCGAGTACGCGGCCACAGCGTCGGGAACCAGACTCAGCGTGGCATCCGCGACCGCATCCCCGGAAAAGCGCCGACCCTTGAGGCGCGACTCCCCGGCAGCAAACAGGCTGAACTCCGGTCCCCAGTGGTCCAGATCCAGAGACTCCGACACCCGCAAGGCCAGCTCCCTCCAGGGCAGCCGTCGATCTCCTCCCTCGTGGACTCGCACCGGAACGCCAGGAGCCTGGGTCCAGTCCACAGCAGGAAAACCCTCCAGCACGCCCTTGTCGGGATCTCTCGGCCTCCGCAGCCCCCGAACCCGAAACTCATCCCTCTGGTGGACGTTGCGGACCGTGGCGTCTCGCTGGAGCCGCCGATACAGCGCCTCCCCGAGGCGCAACGCGAGGTCCTCCCACGGGTCCAGTCGAGCCGAGGCACACAGCCAGGAGCTGCGCCGCAACACAAGAGTGTCGGCGCCAGACTCCGCCCCCCCGTCCTCCAGCGGGAGCCCCGCGAACATCCGCGCGATCACGGTAGACTTCCCGATCCCCCAGGGCCCCTCCACCGCCATCACGAGGGAGCTGTCCTCAAGCACTGTCTCGTCCTTGAGCACCCGCTGCTGGGAGAAAAACGCGCGGACCTCGTCGACCAGCCGCTGCACCGTCGTCTCACGCCCCAGCAGGTCCCGGTCCTGCCCCATTCCGCCCGCGGTCCCGCTCATGCCAGCGTCTCCTCACCCTGGCTCCCGGACGTGGGGTCCGGGAAGGGCTTCAAAATGTAGTCCTTCGCGATGGTGTTGGCCTCGAGCTCAACAACAGACAAGCCCAGGATCCTCCTCCCCTGGCCCCCCTCGCCGCTCAGGCTCACCACATGGCGCAGCTCGTAGGTTCCGTTGATGTCCCCGAAGGCGCCGCACTCCAGCCGGTACCGGGCCGAGTTCTGCAGACCGTCCGGCTCCCCCTCGCAAACCACGGCGACACCGAGATGGCCCACGTCGAAGATCCGCCCCTGGATGTCCCGAAGGGAGAAACCGCCTCCTGTCTCGTCGGGCGCATCGGGGCGCAGCTGCACGGCGAAACTGTGGCCCTCCCCCACCGGATAGCGCGGTGTGCCGCGGGTCATCTCGCAGCTCCTGTGCATGCGGTGGGTACGCAGGTCCGCCGTCGCCTCCCGCAGACCATCGAAGAGCGTCACGATCCGCTGGTTGAGCTGAAGCCGAAGCTTGCCCGTCACGAAGAGTCGCCCTGCCGGATCAGCCCAGATGCCTCCTTCTCCCTTTCGATCCCCGCGGCGGGGATCATAGAACTCCGCCTGTCCCGGCTGTCGGTTGATAGTCTTGTAGAGCGCGGGCCCGTCGAGCTTGCCCAACTCCACCCCCACCCAATCTGAGAACGCCGCGAGCCGCTTCCGACAGGCCTGGAAGGTCGCCAGCCGGCGACGGCGCTCTTCCGCTACTTCGACATCCAGTGCGTCGTCGGTGGCCGATGTCGCGTCGCGGGCCCCCTCCCCGTCCTCCTGTTGCAGCTCCGCGTTGCAGACTTTCGCGAGCTTGGCCAGTCGGTCGAGCTGGTCTTGGATTGTGCGGAGCGTAGGACTGACCGCCGCCGCAGTGGCACCCGCCTCTGGCTCTGGCTCTGGCATCACAGCATCGATCAGCTCCATCGCCTGGTGGCCGATCAGCGCCGCGAGCTGCGCAGCTCCCGTTTCGATGTCCTGCTTCTTCGGCGTTGGATCCAGAAGCACGGGCACCCACCACTCCTGCGTCTCGTTCGCCAAAGCCAGGAACCCCGTCGAGCAGTCCTCTCCGCCAGGATCAAGCTCGCAGGCCGATAGCGTCGTAGAGTGGAGCTGCGCCCAGAACTGAGCGACCGACTCCCCACCGCTCTGAAGGGCACGCTGCACGAAGAGCCGCAGCAGCACCCGCGCCCAGCGGCTCCGCTCCAGGTCCACGTCCGAACACCCCGTGTCGACCCACCGCCCGCCCGGCGGCCGGGCATCCCGCACGCCCATTGCAAACACACACAAGAATTGCCGCTCGAAGGCCGCCCTGTTGTCGGAGCAGCCCAGCAAACGCCAGCAGGCATCCGGGAAGATCTCGTCGAGCACGGCCAGCTCCGGCCGCGCGGCATCGGTCACCGACAACACCGGCCCCACGCCCTCGACAGACGACCAACGATCCACGAGGAAGTGGCCCAGCTCGTGGTAGAGCAGGTTGAGCTTCAGCGGGTTGAGGGCGGACAACACACTCATGCGCACCTCGCTCACGAAGTGCAGCGAACGAATCGCGAATGTCTCGTCGGGACCAAACGCAACCAACGGTACACAGACAAACCTAGGATCCCGAAGCCCACTGCACAGCTCGAGCCGACGTTCCCGCTCCTCCCGGGTGTCCGCCAGCACAGACACCCCGAGAACCGCTTCTACGACGTTGTTCATGATGCCGATGAGCTGGTGGACTCCGAAGGGAATCTCCGACTCGATGGGCAAGCCCGAGCGAATCAAGGGAGTGTATTGAATGCGTTGCAGGTAGGCGCGCTGGCCCACCTGGAGCAGGTCCTGGGCATTCGCCACGAAGCGGCGACGGGCCGCCGGGCTGGCGAAGCCCCCGGCGGAAGCAAACAGCTCCCGCCGGAACACCTCCACTGCCAGCGCCAGGTCGTTCATCGCACCCGACACCGCGGGCTGGGAGTAGCAGTGGCGCACCAGACCGATCCACTCAAGAATGGCCGAGCGCATGCTGATGCTGAAGCCAGCCTTGCCGAGCAGGGTCCGCTCCAGATCCTCCACCCGCCGGGTTCGGTCCGTCTGCAGGAGCGCAAACCCACGACGAACTTCGTTCGTTGTTGCCTCGTCCTCCTCGTTGGGGCTGGGGCCGTCCGGGGGAGGTTTCAGGGCGGTCTCCACCGACGTGTCGTTGCAGGTCGTCACATCGAAGAAGGGGTTGCGCTCCCTGCGCCGCAGCCTCTCGGCGACGACTGACACATTGAACAGAAACTCCGACGAGGGTTGGGTGCCCGTGAGTCGCATACCCAGCCGATGGTGTTCCCCGTCCGTCGAACTCCACTGCGACGCCTTTGCGTACTTCCCCTGACTGGCAGTCCACTCCGCTCCCAGCTGCCGGGCGAGTGTGACGGACTCTCCGAAGTGGCCAGGCTTCGGATCCATGAGCAAGAATGCGTGCCGCTCGACCCCCTGGGCATCCGCCTTCACCGGAGGCAGGCCCGCCTTGGGGATCGCCCAGAGGCCTCCCGTGTGGAGCCGGAAGGACCAGACCACATGGCGCCTGCCGAGCTTCGCCTGAAATGCTGTGCTCGATTCTTGTCCACCGTCCCCCGGGGCATTCTCGCCACGTTGGCGCCGCCCCTCCACCCACCAGCGCAGCAGCGCGCGCTGCTCCGTCCCGGGGGGCGGGGTCATGGCGAGGTCCACAACGGCGATTCGCGTCACCTCCTCGACCAGACGCATCATCTTGTCCGCATCCACACCCACCATCACAACCGTCAGGTCGGCCCAGGTCCAGCCCGACATCACGAGCGCCGACACCGCAGGCTGCGCCCCTCCCCCCGCTCCTGGCACGTCCTTGAAGATCTCGCGCCTCAGATGCTCCTGCAAGCGGGCAATCAGGTCGGGACCATAGGCGGCCTGCCAGATCTCCCCCACCTTGAGACCTAGCAACATCACCGAGACCTTCTCCTCGGCTCCCTCGTGCTTCGGCGTCAGTAGCGCCTCCAGCACGCGGGTCTCCATCGGCGTCCGCCGCTTGGGCAGGTGGACGAACAGGTACTCCTGGGCAGCCGCGCCTGTGTGGCCCGCGATCTCCAAGACGTGCTCCAGATCGTCCGCAACATAACAGAACGCACTGTCAAAACTGCCTCGCAGAATGATGGACCTCGGCCGAAACCACTCCACGGTGTGGTCCGCATTGATCACCAGGGCCCGGTCGGGGGAGTGGAGATTCGCGTCGACCTGGTGGAGTCTCCCGCGGTAGCGCTCCAGGGCCTTCTCGGTCGCGTCTCGCACGTCCCGGTCCAGCTCCGGCGGCTGCCGGGTCAGGATAAACACCAGAAGGGCCCCGCTGGCATCGCGGTCCCCTGCGCGCAACGCCGTCCCACCGACCACCGATGGGCCGCCTTGCAACTCACCGGCCTCGTTCCCACTCAACATTCGCTTGAGCCCTCCCAACGATTCATCCTCTATTCCTCGCGACAGTTCTCACCGTCCCGAGGGACTCTCTTCTCCCACACGGGGCAGTTCCTTTGAGCCATCCGCAACTTTGTTTACCAACACCTTGCAACGGCGGTGGCTCCCATAGCGAAGCACATCTGCCCCCGTACTCTGTGCCAACATGAGCGAGACCTCCAGCGCCGGGCCCAACACGCTGACCCCGCCATCGCAGCCCAGGCGGAGGCCGATCTACAAGCACTGAGCCCAAAGGTCCGAGCTGCCGAGCTCGCCCTGCTACAGCCCCGAATGCGCCTCTGCGTCGCGGTCTGCGAGGCCGTCGAGGCGCTCCACAATGCCGACACCTGGTCCCAGCGCCGGATGACCTACCGATGGGACGACGGGCAGCAGGCCGAGGGCGACGTCGTCCATCGAGACATCAAGCCCCAGAACGTCCTGGTCAAAGAAGCGCCCGACGGCGCGCTCACCGCTCGACTCATCGACTTCGGCACCGTACGCAAGGGCGGCCCCTCGGTCCTCACCGTCCACACGCGCGTCTACACCGAGGGCTACGCATCCATCGAACAGATCCTTCCGACCCGCATGGTGCCCGACCGGCGCTGGGACGTCTATGCCCTTGGCGTCACCCTCTTCTCGCTGCTCTGCGACCGCCTTCCCCTGGGCACCTTCGATTCGGTCAATGCCCGCACCGCCGTGGCCCGCCAGCTCGAGTCGGTCCAGCGCCAGGTCGAAGCGCTCGAGTTCGCGCCCGGGGCAAGCTCCACGCTGAGCACCATCAAGGAGCTGCGCGACGCCCTCGTCAGTCGTCCCCTCAGCGAGCTGGTCGACTTCGAGAAGCTCCGCCCCTTCTCCGAGGCCGACGCCGAGGCCGTGAAGGCCCTTTTCCGGGACGTTGCCGACACCCGCGACCTGCTCTGGGTGTTCAACGGCGCCCTGCGACCCGGAGATCCCCGAAAGCGCAGCAAGGACGTCTCGAAGATCCGCGAGCGCATGGAGGCGACCCTCGAAGAGGTGAGCCGCCGCGGCGGTGGGCGGCGACGACCGGATCCCAACATCGGCGGCACGGTCACCCCCTTCCAGAGCAGCCCGTCCGCAGACGCAAAGCCCCACCGGCTGGCGCCCGTCCCAGCCCCGCCGGCCGCCAGTCCGCCGGCTCCCGCTCCTCCGGCACCCGGTCCGCCGGCCTCCAGCCAACCGGACCAGCGCCCGGCACCCGGTCCGCCCGCCACCCCCAAGCCACGCCCGCCGCGCAGCAAGAGCACGCTCGGCATCGCCGCGCTCAGCCTGGGCCTGGTGGCACTCGGCGCATGGGCCTGGCAGCGGGCCCATGCACGCGACGTCGTCCTGACCATCGCAGTCGACGCGCCCGCATGGAGCAATGTGCACACCATCGGCGTCGGCGACGTTCAGGTCGAGCCCGGCACAGACGGCGAGGTGCGCCTCCACGCCCTCCCCGCCGACAACCACACGGTATCGGCGGTGGGCGGCATCGACGAAAATGACGACGGTGCCTGCGACCGCTGCTGCTGGTCCGCCACCGCCGAGCTTCCCGTCAGCATGGGCTTCTCAGAGGTCCAGCAGACGGTGACCCTGGCTCCAGAGCCCGCGCCGGCGTGCCCCACCGCAGAACACGACTACGGCCTAGTCGAGCTGAAGCCGGGGAAGTTCACCATGGGCTCCCCTACCCGCGAAAAGGGCCGCGACGGCGACGAGGTGCAGCATGAGGTGCAGCTCAGCCGTGCCGTGGGCGTGGGCACGTTGGAGGTCTCCCAGGCCCTCTGGCAAGCGCTCGCACCCAAGCAGGGCATGGCCGACCGCCAGCAGCGCTGGGACGGAGGCGAGCGGGGGACGTGTGGCACCGTCGACGGCGCCAGCCTGGTCGACCCGGCCTTCGCCGCCCACTGCATCGACTGGTGCGGAGCGGTCTGGTTCGCCAACGAGCTGTCCAGAGTCGAGGGCCTCGACCCCGCCTACACCCTGCCGGAAGGGTTCTCGGCGAACATGTCCGAGGCCGGGTGCAAGGCCGCAGCTCCCGAGGTGGCTTGGGACCGGCAGGCCACCGGCTACCGGCTGCCCACCGAAGCCGAGTGGGAGTACGCCGCCCGTGCGGGAACCGAGACGGTCTTCGCCGGCACCGACGCTGTGGAGGAGCTCTGCAGCTTCGCGAACACCCTCGGCAAGTCCACCAGAGCGGGCCTTGGGTGGACCTCGGGTGTGGCCTGCGACGACGGCGCGGCCACCCTGGCGCCAGTGGGCAGCCACGAGGCCAACCGCTGGGGGCTCAAGGACATGACGGGCGGGGTGTGGGAGTGGGTCTGGGATCGGTACGCTGCGGACATCTCCGCCGACACCACCGATCCCACCGGCCCGGCCGAAGGGGCCCGTCGCGTGGCCCGCGGTGGTGGCTGGGACGAGACGGCGGAGAACAACCGTGTCGCCAACCGGTATGCCGACGGCCCGGGGCTGCGGACGACCCACCTCGGGTTCCGGCTGGTGCGCACTCTGGAGGGGCCGATCGAACCCTAGTACCTCGTCAAGCCGCCTTTGACGGGTTCAGCAGAGGCTCCGGGTAGTGGTGCCCCATCTTGCGGCGGGCCTTGTCGACGTCGAACAGCCATTTGATGCGGACGCCGTCTGCATTTCGCTGCTCAACGCAGGCCGCGAGCTCGCTGCGTAGGAAGTCGATGTCGCCGATGCGGCGGTCGAGGCACTGGCGGGTGAGTGCGCCGATTTCGATCTCCACCATGTTCAGCCAACTCGCGTGGGTTGGCGTGTGGTGGAACTCGAGGCGTCTGGCGATTCGACGGGCCTCGGCGGCCGGGAAGGTGGCGTAGAGGGATGCTGCGTTGTGGGTGTTCAGGTTGTCCATCACGACGCGGATCTTGTCGGCGTGGGGGTAATGGACATCCACCAGGCGCTGCATTGCCAGCGCGAAGTCGACCCGGGTGCGGCGTTCCGAGACGGTGACTTCGCGCCAGGGCCGGTGGACATCCATCAGTACGAGGAGCTTGGCGGTGCCGTTTCGCCGGTAGTGGTAGTCGACCTGTGCGGCGTCCCCCGGGCGGACCAGCCGAGGTGCCTTGACCTCCTCGATCAGCTGCTTGAGGCCCTCGTCGAAGCAGACCACTGGTCGGCTTGGGTCGGACTCTTCGGCGTAGAGGTCAAGGATGTCCTCCATCTTCGCAATGAACGAGGCGTCCACCTTCCGGATGCACCACATCTTGTGAAGCCAGGGCTTGAGCTTCTTCTCCTTGAGCTTCTTCTCCTTGAGCCGCGCTCTGACCGTCTCGTGCGACACCCCGTCGAGGTCGTCGCAGGCCAGCACAAGGTGCTTGGCCAGCAGCCGGAGAGTCCATCTGGCCCGACCCTTCGGCGCAGTCGAGCAGGCCAAGGCCACCAGGCAGGCTTCCTGGTTCGCGGTGAGCAGACGCTGTCCGCCGCCGCGAGAGTTGTCGGACAGCGCTCGCTCGACGCCGCCTTCCACGAACCGGCGACGGCACCGGAACACCGTCGAAGTCCCCGTGCACAGGGCGTTGGCGATCTCAGCATCCGTGTAGGCCCGCCGATCCGCCATGAGCAGGATGTTCGCTCGGTTCAGCTTCCGGGCTCCGAGGGTCCCCCCGCGCTTGAGCGCGAGCAGCTCCGACCGCTCGTCATCAGTAAGATCCACATCGTAGACTCGGTTCACAGCGTCCTCCAAGATGGAGAACCTGATCACTTGTCCCGCCACGAAACGCACCCCGATGACGCGAGAAAGACTTGTCTGACGTCACCTTCACCGCAAAGCAGGGGCAGTACCTCGCCTTCATCCACCTCTACACCAAACTGAACGGGTGCCCGCCGGCTGTGGCAGACATCCAGCGCTACTTCGAGGTCACGCCCCCGACCGCCCAGAGCATGGTCGTGCGACTCACCCGCCTCGGCCTCGTCAGCAGGACGCCACGGACACCCCGCAGCATCCGAGTCTTGGTCGACCCAGCGCGCCTACCATCGCTGGGCTGAAGGTGGCCGCCAACCGATCATGACCCCTTTGACAAGGTACTAGCAGGCTGTAGCCCATAGAACACGGTGCAAGATGAGCAGGCCGTTCTCAGCTACAGCCTGCTGGCCGGAACGCGAAGCGGTCCGCCGCGGTGAAGCCGCGGGAATGGGGTGCGCGAGGGGGCTTTGCCCCTTCGCAGGACGCTGCAGCCCGTTATTGGCGCATACCAATGCACTACGGGCTGCTAGCCGAGTCAGCCCGGCCCGGACTTGAGTGTCCAGTCCCACCGATCCAAGTCCAACATCGGGCCCTCCATCCCAGCCCCCTCGCTCTGACTCATCGGCCCTTCTCTGGATCGCCGGCATGAGACACTCTGAGCCGCCCGCTCCGGCGTAGCCCAGAGGACATCGCCCCTTGTCACCGACCACCACCGCCGACTGGACCGTGACTTGCCGAGGCACGCGTCCAGGTCTCCGGTGGCACCGGCACGGCGAGACCACTCGGTGGGTCTGGGTCTTCTCGGCGGGCCGGCTGTCGAGGGTGCTCCTCCGCAAACAGCGCTGGCTGGACCCCACCACGGGTCGCACCTGCCACTCCCGTCCACCCTGGGAGGAAGCCTGGACCTCCTTCGGCCTGGGCGCCGTGATGCTCCTGCTGCACGCCTGGCTGTTGTCGGCTCAGGGCCTTCACAAAGTCGACTGGCCCTGGCGGACAGAGCGCCCCAGTCGACGGACGGCACAGCGCTGGCGGGCACACCTGCGGCCGCAGGGCATGGCGTGGCTGGTCGCCATCCGCCGCGCCGCCATCGACCTCATTTCGCCTCGGCCTGTTGACGAGATTGTCCCGGTGGAGGGCCTCCTCCCAAGGGGAAGGGCTCCACCGGGACGGGGTGCGCGGCAGCGCATGCGTGTTCGCCTAAGCGACGAGAACCCCGACTGGGCCTAACTCCAGCCAAGACTTGAAGTGCGCCACGAGACCGGTGATCTGGAGAGTGTAGAGCAACCAGATCCGGAGGTCTCGTGGCGCCCAGAACAGTCGAACATCTCTCAGCAGACCTGTCGAGGCTCGCGCCGGCGTGGGAGGTGCGAGAAGCGGCCCGCGCGTGCGGCGCCACACAGCGCCGTGGTCTGGTCGACAGCTACGCGCTGCTGATGACCGTCGTGCTCGGCATCGGCATTCGCGATGGCATGTCGCTGGCCGGACTCCGCCGTGCGTATGCCGACTTCACGGGCATTGTCGTCGCCCGCTCAAGCTTCTACCAGCGCTTTTCACTGGGCTTCATGCGGCTCGTGAGGTGGCTGCTGGAGAGACTGATGGCGGAAGCGGGCCGAGATGCTCCACGTCCGCCAGGTCCGCTGTCCTTCTTCAAGGACGTGCTCTGTGATGACGCGAGCATCATCAAGCTTCACGATGATCTCGCCGAGAACTGGCCCGGACCGCGGACCAACTCAGCCCCTGCCTCCGCCAAGGTCCACGCCCGGATCCGGGCCACCACCGGCGAGTTGCTCAAGTTCAAGGTCACCCACGGTCGAGTCGCGGACTGCAAGGCGTTCGGGGTCGGGCCTGAGCTTCGGAACACCCTGCTGCTCTTCGATCAGGGCTACTCCTCTCCGTCACTTTGGCGACGCGTCGTAAACGTCGGCGGCTACTTCTTGACCCGCTTGCCCGAGGACCGCGACCCCGTCATCGTTCGAGGCCTTCGCCGACATCGAGGCCGTGCCCGCAAAGTAGCGGGACTGCATCTGCGAAAGGCCCTTCGAGTTGTTCGCCGAACAGCACTGGATGTCGAGTGCGGCTTCCGGTGCAAGGTCCGCCGCTATCGCTCGGAGACCAGCCGGACGGTCACCGAGAACTTCCGAGTAGTCGCCATCTTCAACGAGGACAAGAAGAAGTGGCATGTCTATGTGACCAACGTACCGACCACGGTCTTGACCGCAGAGTTGGTGGCACGGACCTATCGCTTGCGTTGGGAAGTCGAGCAGTTCTTCAAGACAGGCAAGCCCGGTTCCGGCCTCTCCGAGCTCCCGACTGATGATCCCGCACATCTTCGAAAGAGCCCGACCCGCAGTGATAATGACTTGCCTCCCCGGCCGTCTCGGGTGATCGGCTCAACTGCCCGGAGCCGTGATGGATCTCTTTGATGCTTCCCGAGAACTTGCCGACGTTGACCTCGGAGACGCGCGTCTCAACCGGCGTGCCGTACAAGTCGTTCGGGCGCTGCAACAGCGTCCGTCGGTGGGTTTCCCAATGGCGTTTAATAGTAGCGCCGAGCTGGAGGGCTTCTATCGACTGGTGAACAACAAGGCCGTGGAGCCCGATACACTGCTGGCTCCGCACACGGCGGAGTCCTGGCGACGAGCGCAATCGAGTATCGACGCCACTCTGGTGCTGCACGACACGACAGAGTTCACCTTTCAGGGAGAAGCGCCTCGCGTTGGGTTGGCACAGAAACGAACCAGCCAGGGCTTCCACGGCCACTTTGCTCTCGCCGTCGCTGAAGGGGAAGCGCCGGTCGTCCACGGCGTGGTAGGGCACCAATCCTACGTGGTGGAGGACGGAACCTGGCTTCAGGCCGTCGAGGGTCAGCAACTTGAAGAACTGCTTGTCGGCTCGGAGCGGTGGTCGGACCTGGTCCGCGATGTAGAAGGTACTATCCCTGATGGTCTCGAAGTTGTGCACGTCATGGATCGTGAAGCGGATGACTATGCGGTGTGGACACGAATCTTGGAGCAGGGGGACGACTTCGTGATCCGAGCAAAGCACGATCGACGCCTCGCAAATGGGGCGGAAAAGTTGTTCAACACGCTTGCGAACGAGCCATTCGTAGTGAGTCGGGTGGTGGTGCTCTCTCGCCGGGGGCACCGCCGCCTCCCTGGAACAAAACGAACGCACCCGGCCCGTGAACGACGGTCGGCACGCCTCTCCATTCGCGCTGGAGTCATCGAGATACGACGTCCCGTCGGGGTTGCGCCCGTTGGCGAGGCAACGATGAAGCTATCGTTTGTGGAGGTCGTGGAGATAGATCCCCCGGACGACACAACGCCAATCCACTGGCTTCTGCTCTCGACGCTTCCTGTCGACACGCCCTATTCAATCTGTAGAATCGTCGATATCTACCGCAAGCGATGGCTGATCGAAGAGTTCTTCAAGTCTCTGAAGACGGGCTGCGCCGCGGAGAAGCGACAAGGCAGGAGCCTCTGGAGCCTACTGAACACCATCACCTTGCTTGTTCCGGTCGCTTGGCGCCTCCTGCTGATTCGCGCAACCGCGCGACAGGAACCAGCCGCCCCCGCATCTCGTATCCTCGATGCCATCGAACTTCAGGCACTTCGTCACCTGGCGCCCAAGGCGAAGTTAGGAAGTGAACCGACCTGCCGCCAGATACTTTTGGCCGTCGCAAAGGTCGGGGGCCATCTTATATCCAATGGCGAGCCCGGATGGCTGGTGCTCGGGCGAGGGCTGGAACGCTTGCTTGAGTTCTCCGCCGGATGGCGTGCTGCGCTCGAAGGCATGTCTGCGAGAGGGGACCTGAAGATGTGATCGATGATCAGGCCATGGCGGAGCCCTGGCTGCTTGCCGTGAGCACGCTGGAGCTCAGCGGCTCTGAAGCGAAGCGCCGCTACGGCAAGCGCTTCACGTGCGAAGAGTCCTTCCGGGACCTCAAGAACCTGCGCTAGGGCCTCGGCATGAGCTGGACCCGCGTCACCAAGCCGCTCCGACGAGACCGCATGATGCTCCTCGCTACCCTGGCGCACGCGCTCCTCATGGAGCTCGGCGCTGCCGGGGAGGACGCTGGCCTCGACCGACTCCTGAAGACCAACACCTCGAAGAAGCGGACCATGTCCCTCTTCAAGCAGGGCCTGCGCTGGTATCAGTTGATCCCCAACATGCCGACCGCGCGGCTTCGCAAGCTGATGAAGGCCTTCGACGCCCGCACTCGTGGTCATGCTGTGTTCAGGCTGTTGGTTTGCGTCGTCGGGAAATGAGGGGATGGCTCAGATGCGGACCACCTTCCGTTGAATCGACAAGCCAAGCGCTTCCGGCGCGAAGCCGGTGTCGACATTGCCGTGTCCACGATGTGTGGGTGGGTGCGCGGGGCGGCCGGACTGTTGCGCCATGTCGTCGACGCCATCGCCAAAGAGCTCCGCGCGGGGACCTTCATCCAGAGCGATACGACGGGGCTGCCCATCCTTGACGGACAGAAGAACAAGCCCCGCCGGGGCCACCTCTGGAGCTACACCGATGGCACCCAGGTGGTGTTTCAGGCTTCCCTCGACGGGCGCCAGCGGCACCCAGCCGACTTTCTTGACGGCTTCGAAGGCACGCTGCTGACCGACGGTGCCGGCGCCTACAACGCGGCCGCCGCACCCGACGGCGTGGTCCGGGCGGGGTGCTGGGCCCACGCACGCAGGAAGTTCTTCGAATCCCGAAAGGCAGACCCCACCCGCGCGGGTCGGGCGCTGGCCTCAATTCGCCAGGTCTTCCTTGTGGAGAAGAGCGTCAAGGAGCTGTCTGCCGAAGACCGTGCCCGCGAACGAAGACAGCGCCTTGGGCCGGTGTTGGAGCGCTTTCGGGCCGAGCTCGACGCCTGGTCCCAGACCTGTCGACCCAAGAGCCCGTTGGGCAAGGCCATCACCTATGCGCGGCGCCAGTGGGACACGCTGGTGGTGTTCCTTGACGACGGAACGGCCCCACCTCACAACAACACAAGCGAACGCCTGCTCCGGACGCCCGCGGTGGGGCGGAAGAACTGGATGTTTGCCGGCTCCGAGGGCGGCGCACACTCCGCCGCCATCCACTTCAGCATCGTGTTGAGTTGCGAGCTGGCGGGCATCGACCCGATGGCCTACCTCCGCGACGTGCTGGGACTGCTGCCGGATGCCAAGCCGAGCGAGGTCCAGGCGCTGACACCGCTGCGCTGGGCCGCGCGGTTCGGTGAGACGGGCGTATAGCAGCGGAGATCTGGGCTGCGGCGGGGGGCGAGTAGCTCGGCGGACGCCGACCGTCAGGCAGGGGTTCGTCGAGTGCTTACCCGGCAGGCGTGGTCGTGTCGATGTGGGCGCCCCGGAGCGGCACCATCCCCACCAACCACCCCAGGACGCCCAACCCCCTACGCCGCCTCCCTCACCAACCGCACCAGCGCCGACACCGCGTCACTGACCGCCGCCAGCGAGTCCTCCATCGCATCCAAGCGCCCTTCCACATCCCGCAACTGGCGACGAGCCTCCCAGTCCCTCCGCTCCTCGGGCTTCGCCTTCACAGGCGCCGCCGAAACACTCGGTCTTGCCCGGGCCGTCAGCTCCCGCACCTCAGCCCGCAGCTTCCCCACCGACTTGCCCTGCATGCAGAGCAAAGACCGCAGCTCCTGAGTCGTCGACCGGACCGCCCTGACGTCCTGGCCCAGACGACCGATAGTTCGCTTCTGCGCGCCCGGGTCCACCACCGACGGTGCCGCTGGCTTGGGTGGCCCCGCCGACACCTCCAGCTCCAGCAACTCAAGGCGCTCCATCAGCCGCTGAACCTCAGCTCGAAGCAGCACCACGTCCTCACTTCGGGCCCCATCGTCCGGTGGCATGCAGACCGACGGCCCATCCGACGGAGCCGAGCTCGGGTGCGCTGACTCGGAGGTCCCGCCGTCGCTGGGTCGCCGCCTCGCCCGCGCTGCAGCGCTCCGACACTTGGGCTGGCAGAAGCGAGCATCGGACCGTCGAGACGAGAAGCCCTCCCCACACCAGCTACACGGCCGCTCGGTTCCGGGCTTCACTCGTGCCCCCAATCCATCGCGACAAACTCCGCCCAGACAGGCTTGAACACAACACCACAGTTGTGAAGCGTCTTCTTGACGGATGCCATCGGGCACTCACCGTCGTAGAGGTCCGGCCGAGCCCAGATAAAGTAGACCTTTTCTTCGCCTTGGGCCTCATACCTATCCCAGGTCTCCTGACGGCAGTGCTCCACGAAAGAGAGCAGGTCTGACGCTTCAAAGCCCAAGTGCTGCAGCTCCGGAATCTCCTGCGCAGCTTCATACAGAATGTCGGCGTAGCCCTCCAGCAGCTCCACATTGAACAACCCAAGGCCACGCTCTGCCTTGCTGATCAACGCTGTGGACCGGTGCAGACTGTCTGCCATGGCCTGAAGCCCCACGCCGAGCTCTTGGCGCATGAACTTGAGCAACGTACCCATGAACAGCGGGTACGAGATCACAAACCCCCGGTCGTGCTGCACGCCACTGGAGTCGCGCCAGTACCGACTCGGCCTCTTGCTACGGATGGGCACAAGATCCTCCCTCAAAAAAACGGTTGCAGGGTTCCGCCTCCGCTTGTAGAGCTTAGCCCAGCCCTTCACTAGAGTAAAGGGCAAATGCTCCCGGAGGCGCGATGTGCGCTGCTCGCACACCCACTGTCCCCCAGTGCCCGCTCGCACGGAGATCGCGACTGGTGCACATTCTCGCACAGGGCGGACTGCGGGCGGCGGCGGCCGAGGCGGCTGCGAAACCGGAGATGGTCAAAGGAGAGAACCATGCCAACACCCTATCCAGATCCGCTCAGCGTGCCCCGAAGCAGTGCAGCGGGGGTTGACTGTCCGTCGTGTGGGGCCGCCCGTCGGGGGCGCACCGACCGCCGCAAGCCGGCATCGTTGACACCGGACGGCAAGCGGTGGCGCTGCTGGGCTTGCGACTCCAGCGGCTCCATTCAAGCAGCCCAGAGACAAACACCTGCCGCTCCCAGGGGCGCGCCCTCTCCCCGAGACCCCCAGCCGTGGGCGCGCCTCTCCGCGGTGTGGGCCAGCAGCGCACCCCTGACGTCTGCCGTCAGCGAAGACCTCGACTATCTCAAGGTTCGTGGGCTCACCCCCCTCCTGCGCTCGATCCAGCGGCTTGACCTCGCGCGCTTGAGCCCTCCCCCTGCCCATGCCTGCTTCGAGCACTGCCGCCATCTCTGGCCACGGCTCTGGGCGCGGACCTGGCGACTGCTCATCCAAGCCTTCGATGCCACCGGCCGCCCCTGGAGCATGCATGCCCGGGCGATGCGTCCCACAACCCAAGGCAAGACGCGGTGGCCGCGAAACGCCGCGGCTCGCGGACTCCTGTTCGCCAACCCCACCGCCCGTGGACTGATGCGGGGAACCCTCCGACCGAAGCGACTGTGCATCTGTGAAGGCGCGACCGACTGGCTCGCCGCCTCCGCATCGCTGGCCGAGGCCGGGGCTCTGGACACGGCGGTCGTTGGGGGCACCAGTGGCGGCTTTGCGGCGCTGGCAAGCATCAACATTCCCGCGGACTGCACTGTGTTGGCCTGCCTCGACAATGATGCCACGGGTCAGCGCTACCTCCAAGACGTGCGACGCGCACTCGCTTCCCGGCCGGTTCATGTGCTCAGCGCACGGCACTGGACCCAAGATGTCTGACTTCCCCAACCTGGACCTGCTCGACCGGATTGTGGCCGGAGGCTCCCTGGTGGAGGCACTTGAAAAGGCCGCTGCAGAGTCCCACTCCCACCCGCTCGGCAGCCTGTACGTCGACGCAGACCGGACCTACCGAGCTGGGAAGAACGGCGCCGAGCTGGTGGTCCCATTCTGGCTGCGGGTTGATGAGCAGGTTCAAGGTGGCGAGCTACCCTGGATTCGGGCGACCGTCCGCCAACCGGGCTGCGCCCCCCTGCCCGTCGAGTTCGCTGCAGAGACGCTCTCCGATCCCCGGCAGCTCGCCCGCATCTTGGCCGCGGCACTCTGCACAAACTGGCGATCCCTCGGCCGCAATCCAAGCGGCGTGGTGGATGCATGGCTGGCGGCAAGCGAACCGTTCGCAACCGTTCGGCGGGTCACGGCACGGTTCGGCCTTGAACCCGATGGGACGCGCTTTGTGGACCGCGCAACCGAACCGTACACCCCGGAAAACAACCGAACCGTGCGGTTCCATGCCCCCGCCGAGACGTCTGCGACACGCCTGGGCTTGGGACGGTCAGACCCGAAGGTGGCACGTGCAACACTTGCCGAGCTGCTGTCCCTCTGGCCACAAGTCCTCGCCGACACCGTGCTCGCCTCTACCTTTCTGGGCACCGTTGGCTGGGGACTCATCGAGCCCGTGATGCGCTCCAGGGTCATCGCACCGGCGCCACTCCTGGTGTTTCTCCTCGGACGCACAGGGCAAGGCAAGAGCACCCACGCCGGCATCGTCCAGTGTTTCTTCGGGGACTACGCCGAGACGGGGCCGGCAGGAGTGTTTTCGAGCACCGCCCTGGCGCTGGAAGAGGAAGCCCGCTGGTACGCCGGAGCGGTCTTCTGCGTCCAGGATGTGAAGGCAGGGACCGTCTCCCGCTCCAAACGGCCCCAGGTTGTGGGGTTGTTTCAGCGGGCCGGGGACGGCGCAGCCCGAAGGCGCCTGAGCCAGACCGGAGCACCGACCGCAACGCGGGCCCCGCGCACCACCTGGTTCTTCGAGGGCCAGGACCTCCCCGTCGCCGACGAAGAGTCCGTGTTGGGGCGCATGTTGGTCATCGAGCTGGGCGACCACCCACGTCAGCTACCCTTGTTGGGCCGACTCCTCGGCCTGCGCCCCCGCCTGCCACGGGTGAGCCGAGCCCTCGTCGACTTGCTCATCCGCGACGCCCCGTGGGATCCACTGGCCCGCCACTGGGACCTCATCAGCACCCAAGCGGTGGCGGCACTCGCAGCGGTGCCGAATGCTGCGCGACAAGCCAAGCTCATCGCCGCGGTCTGCACGGGCCTCAAGGCCGTCGAGCTGCTTGCTTCCGAGTGGGGCTTGGCGCTTCCCATGAGTCCCCAGTCCCTCGCCGACGCACTCGCCGAACGGCAACGCCGCGAAGCCGGCACGCGACCTGACCTGCGACCCGGTGAGCGCTTCTTGGAGGCGCTGAGGGGGATTCTGGCCACCGGTCTGGTGCGCGTCGAGCCAGACGGGAGTGGCACCCAGATCGGCCGAACACTCGACGACTGCGTGGCTGTCCTCCCCGCAGCGTCCATCGCCCACATCCAGCAGGCCATGGGGCCTTCAGCCCACCTGGACCCCATCGACACCATCGCTCGGGACCTCCACGACATGGGCGCGCTCGTCCGGCGCACAGGAGACCGCCTGCAATACCGCACGCGTATCAAGCGCAAGACGCCACCCGTCCATACCTGGGCGATAGGGCTGCACTACCTCTACCCAGATGAAGCGAGTGACTGAAGTGGGTATGCTCTCCGGCGACACGAACCCGGAGAGTCCATGGCCGGCCCCGTACGCGCCGCCTTCTATGTCCGCGTCTCCACTGACAGCCAGGCGCAGCGAGATGAAGGGTCGCTCGAGACCCAGGAACAGCGCCTCCGGGCCGCCCTGCAAGCCCGGGGTGAGATCGAGCCCGAGATCTTGGTCTTTCGGGAAGAAGGACAGTCCGGCAAGGACTTGAACCGACCGGAGATGCACCGCTTGCTCGCGGCCATCCGAAGCGGCGCCATCGACCGCTTGATGGTCACCCGCCTGGACCGACTGTCCCGGTCCCTCAAGGACTTCTACGAGCTGCACGAGCTCATGGAGCAGCACCACGTCGAGTTCGTGTCGCTGCACGAGACCTTCGACACGTCGACCCCGGTCGGCCGGGCCATGCTCAAGCTGATTCTGGTCTTTGCCGAGCTGGAGCGCGAGACCACCGCCGAGCGCACCCGGGCGTCCATGCGTGCCCGGGCAGAGCGTGGACTGTGGAACGGTGGCGCGCCCGTGCTGGGCTACGACGCCGCCGTGGGCGGGGTCCTCCAGATCAACGAGGAAGAAGCCACCGTCGTCCGTCTCGCCTTCACCAAGTACATCGAGCTTCGGTCGGCCAACAAAGTGGCCCGCTGGCTCAATGAGCAGGGGCACCGTCGCAAGGTGTGGGACTCCCGCCGCAAGGGCAACCGTGGCGGGCAGAAGTTCAGTAAAGACAGCATCTTGAACATGCTCACCAATGAGCACTACCGCGGCAACATCACCCACAAAGGAAGCGTCCACGAGGGCCGCCACACGGCCATTGTCGACGACGAGACCTGGACGCGAACCCGGGAGATTCGCGAACGCAACTCAGTGAACCAGCGCGGCACTTCCACGCGCATCAAGTACGACTACCTGCTCACCGGCCTCTTGCGCTGCGACTGTGGCGGCGCCCTCACCCCGTCCTCCGCCAACTCCCGAGGCAAGCGCTACCACTACTACCGGTGTGTTGCGGCCCAAAAGCGCCCGGACCACACGTGTCCAGTCGGGCGGATGAGTGCCGAGACCCTGGACCAAGCCATCCTCAACGTGGTCCGCGACGCAGCGAAGGACCCGGCACTGGTGCAAGAAGCACTCGCAGAAGCCGAGAGAATCCACTTGGAGATGGTGCAGCCGAAACAAGACGAGCTGCGCCGCCTGAGGTCCGAGCTCGACCGGGCCCAGGCCAAGGCCACCCAGCTCGTGGAGGCCTCACTCTCAGACGGACTCGGCGCAACACGGACACTCAAGCGCATGCTGAGCGAGGTCGAGACCCAGATCGGCCAGCTTGAGGGCGCCATCGCGACCGCCCGAGGCGACCTGGACCACCATGAGAACAGTGCGCTGAACGCTGAGCTGGTGCTGCAAGCCCTTCGGTGCTTCGATGCGGCCTTCGACCACCTGTCGCTGCCCGAAAAGCGGGAGCTGATCGCGCTGTTGGTGAGTTCGGTGCGGGTGCACAAGGACCACGCAGTCGTGGCGCTCTACGAAGGCGGCGCTGTTCTCACCCGGCTCGGTGGGAACAGGACTGATCCCGCTGTTCCCGGTGCCGTTCCCACTAAACGGTCGGACCGGGAACACGCCGACCCCGCGGGGGCTTTGGCCCCAGATCCCGCCGGGTTCGTGCCCGGTGGCGAATGGCACCCTCGACTGGACTCGAACCAGTGGCCTACAGTTTAGGAAACTGTTGCTCTATCCACCTGAGCTACGAGGGCGCAGCATCCGCGCACGGACGCGTCGGTCGACGACCATTGCAGCCGTTTGACGACCGCTCCGCTATACTGCGGCCGTCCGCGGCCCGCATGTCCACAGGAGCCGATCCATGTCGTCTTGTCTCAGCCACACGCCATCCCTGCGCGTGATCTCTACGCTGCTGATTCTGTTCGCAAGCGCATGCCGCAGCGACACCAACATCGTGGCCAAGGTGCCCGAGACAGTCGAAGAAGAGGTCGTGCCCGTCACCGAGCCATTCGTCGCGGACTGGGGCCAGTGGCTCTCTCTCGGCGTGTTCACCTCGGGCACCCCCGCCGCCGCCTACTACAATGCGACGGCGGGCGCGGCTGGCTTTGCCCTCGGCACAATCGGTGCGGACGGAAGTGTCTCCTGGGCCCACGAAAAGCCCGATGGATACAGCATTGGCGGGGGAGCAGACCCCGGCAATGTGGGCAAGCACATGTCCATGGCCATCGCCGCCGACAACACCGTCTGGCTTGCCTACCGCGACACCCAGAACAAGGTGCTCCGCTACGCGATGCGCGACGGTCACGCAGTGTGGACCTCCGGTGTGGCTGACGATCTGGGCGGTGGACTCGCCGATGCCGGACTGCTCACCAGCTTGGCCCTCGACGCCAGCGGCAACCCCGTGATCGCTCACTACGACCGCCGAAACGGCGACCTCCGGGTCGTCCACTGGGACGGCTCCGCGTTCTCCGCCGCCGTGGTGGATGAAGGCTCCGCGCCTGAAGTCATCGAAGGCGAGGATGAGATCGAGGCCAACACGGGCCTCTACCCCACCATCCGCATCGTCAATGGCGTCGAATACATCGCCTACTACGACAAAGCCAACGGCGACCTCAAGCTCGCAACGGGCACCGGCGGCACCTACGCCATCGAGACTGTGGCCTCCGAAGGCGACGTCGGCCAGTGGCCGGACATGGTCATCGACGACGGCACGATCCACCTCGCCTACCACGACGTCACCAACAACGATCTCATCTACGGCTCCGGCGAGCCCGGGTCCTGGGAATTTGAGATTGTGGATGATGGCGAGTTTGTGGGTGCCGACGCTGCGCTTCAAGTCAGCGACAGCGGGATCCAGATCCTCTACTTCGACGGCTTCAACAATGACATGAAGCGCGCGGTGGCGACCGGCGATGGCTGGACCGTCGAGACAGTGACCGGCGACCAAGGCGCGCTCGGCTTCCACAACGAGATCATCACTGCGGGCGGCGTCCGCTTTGCGGGTTGCTACGACTACACGAGCCGCACGATGTGGTTCTCGCAGCTCAACTGAGCCCCGATGAATCTCCTCCTCGCTGCAGTCCTGGGCACTGCGGTCGCCGGCACGCTCACCGTTGAGATCATCGACGTGGGCCAAGGTGACGGCATCCTCATCACTTCGCCCGCCGGGAAGACCGTCCTCATCGATGGCGGCACCGGTCGGTCCACCAACATGGCTCGAGAGCTCACCGGCCGCGGTCTCGAAAAGATCGACTTGGTCATGGGCTCGCACAACCATGCCGACCACATCGGCGGGCTGGACGAGGTTCTCGCTGCGATCCCGGTCAGCATCTATCTCGACCAGGGCATGCCCCACACGACCGAGACCTACACCAAGGTCATGGATCTGGTGGAGTCACGGGGTATTGCGTACAAGGTCGCCCGCAAAGGCCAGACCTTCACGTTGGACGATGGCATCCGCATCGAGCTGCTCGCTCCGAGGGATCCCCTGCTCAGCGGCACACGCTCCGATCTGAACTCAAACTCCATCGTCGCCCGGCTCACCCACGGCGAGAACTGCTTTCTCTTCACAGGCGACTCCGAGCTCGACACCGAGCAGCGCTTGATGGAAGAAGGCTTGGCCCCCTGCGACGTGCTCAAGGTCGCCCACCACGGCTCGGCACACTCCACCAGCCGACGCTTCTTGGAGATGGTCCAGCCGACTTGGGCAGTGGTCAGCGTGGGTGAAGGCAACCGCTACAAGCACCCCTCGCCCGACACGATGGACCGGGTGCGGCGCGCGGGTGCACAAGTCATCCGCACCGATCGCAGCGGCACCATCCGACTGCTCAGCGATGGCAAGACGATCCGCGCAGTCGTCGAGAGCTGGCCGGCCCCCGTCGTTCCCGAGGGAATATCCGTCGCCCCCCAGCACTTTGTGTCCGACGAGCACTTGGCCACCGCGCCGCCACCACCTCCGCCTGCCACCGCCCCCATCGTCGCGCCGGCGCCCACCATCACGGTGACCGAGACACCACCCGCGACCACCGTCGTAGCGACACCCCCGCCCCCCTTGGTGGCGGCAGCTCCGTCCAAGGTCAAGCGGAAGCAGCGCCGCTGGCGTCGCCGTCGTCGCGCCACGCCCACCCCCGTGGTCGCAGCCCCCCCAACCCCTGCCCCCCCTCCCCCGGCGCCGGTGTCCTCCAAAATGGACATCAACGCCGCAACCATGGCCGATCTGGTGGCCGTCTCGGGAATCGGTCCTGCCAAAGCCACCGCGATTCTCCAGTACCTGGAGTCCCATCGGCCCATCGCCACGATTGACGTGCTGGACGATGTTCCCGGGATCGGGCCGGCGACTCTGGAGGGGCTTCGCCGTCAGTTTGAAGTGCGACCCACCACCGGAGCCCTCCCATGATCACACTTGACCGGATTGAAGGCGACATAGCCGTTCTCATCGTCAATGGGCTGCCTTGGGACTTCCCCGCCGACGCACTACCCCAAGGCATCCAGGAGGGTGACCGGCTCGTTTGGGCCGTGGACACCACCTCGACCGCCCAAGCCAAAGCGGACGCCGAGGCGCGTGTCCGCCGACTCGCAGCGGCGAGCAACCTAGACGACAACATCAAACTTTAGGTCGGAGGCAACCATGCGCACCATTCTGTTGATGCTCTTCGCGGTCTTGCTGTCCCTTCCCGCATTCGCGGGCGTCAACATCAACACCGCGACCCAGTCCGAGCTCACATCGTTGCCGGGCATCGGCGACGCCAAGGCGGCCGCGATCATCGAGTACCGCCGCAAGAACGGTGCCTTCACCACCGTGGATCAGCTCACCCAGGTCAGCGGCATCGGGGCCAAGACGCTGGAGACCCTCCGCAGCCAGGCCGAGGTCGGTGATGGCCGGACGGTTGAAGTGGGCGGTGTGCCCGGCGCGGCCCCGGCTCCGCCCACCGGCCCGGTCGTCGACATCAACAGTGCATCGGTGGGGGAGCTCGACAGCCTCCCAGGCATTGGTCCGTCCAAGGCCGCTGCCATCATTGCCGACCGCGAGGCCAACGGCCGCTACAGCTCCTGCAACGAGCTCACCCGAGTGCAGGGCGTCGGCGCCAAGACAGTGGAAACGCTCGCGTCGAAGTGTGCCGCCAAGTAGGCCCCGACCCCGTGCACTTAGCGAAAGCGCTTGAGGGCCTCGTCGACGAGCTGATCGAGGTCCGGGCGCGGCCCTTCATTGGGAGTTGGGGGATTCGCCAACCGGCGCTCCCCTCCGCCAGCGCCTGGCCGCACCCCAAAAGAGGGGTCCGAGGCCGGTCGGCCCTTCGCGGCCAGCTTGTCCACAACTGATGGCGCGAGCGGCCGTGCACCACCAAGCTGTGTCGCCACGAGCTTGATCTTGGCGACGTGCTCCACGAGCTCCATCCGCAGCAACGCTTGCTCGCAGGAGCCACCCACTGTCAACACACCATGGTTGGCCAGCAACACCGCATCCGCGCCCCGCAACGCATCGGCCAGCGCCCGGTCCAGTCGAGGGTCACCCGGCGGAAAGAATGGCACCATCGGGATTGTTGCACCCAGGCTGACGACCGGCTCGGCCATAAAGGCCGGACCAAGCTCCACGCCCGCGACCGCAAAGCCTGACGCAGTGGGCGGGTGGGCATGCAACACAACGCCGATGTCGGGCCGGGCCGCAAAGGCCGCACGGTGCAATTGCATCTCAGAGAAGCTGCGACGACTGCCCTCCACAACATTGCCCTGCGGGTCAAGAACCAACAGCCACTCCGGCCGCACATCGCCCTTGCTGACCGCCGTGGGCGTGCACAGCACCCGTCCATTGTCGAGACGGGCCGAGATGTTGCCGTCGTGGTTGGCCACCCAACCCCGAGAGTGCAGCGCCCGTGCCGTGTCTGCAACTTGGGCCCTCAGCGCTTCGAGGTTCATTCCGCCGCCTTCGACGCCCGGCCGGGCTCGTAGACCTCATCGACAATGCCCATGATGACCGAGTGGAAGGGGTCGGAGTCCTTGCCCAAGATCTGGCGGGCAGCATTGCCTTCTCGTGCCGCCAAGATCAGGTCGCCGGGGCCTGCTTGTACGCTGTCCACCGCCAAAAACTCACTGCCAAGCGGGGTGTGACCGTCCGTGTCGACCGGCACACACACCATGATGGAACGCCCCTCGAACGCCCGGTGCTGGACCGAGCTCACCACATTGCCGATGACCCGCGCGAGAATCACAGGTACCTCCCCCGGTCGCCCCAGGCATGGTCCACAATGCTCACCACCGCGCAGTCCACGGGGGCAAACGTGTTCGGCAAGGTCAGTGCGGCTTCCCGCCCGGCCACCCAAGAGACAAGGTCTCCCGGTCCTGCCTGCAGGGCATCCGCAGCAACAATTGGCTCCCCACACGGCTCGCCCGCACTGGTCTCCGGTTGGATAACCAAAAGGCGAACCCCTTGCAGGGTCTCATACTTGACCGTAGCGACAACACGTGCCACGACACGGGCGAGTTCCAAGGCGCCTCCTCAGCGAACCTGAAAGGGGGACGGACGCAACAACCACGGCACAAGCTCGGCGTGGGGCCGGGCAATCAGCTCGGTCCGGTGTCGCTGCCCGTGGGAGTCCAAGATGGAGCCACCCACATCGATGGCCGCTTCCACATCATGCTGAGCACCAGACACCACAAAGAAGGCCCGACCACCCAGGCCGCCAGCGACGCGCAGTCCCACCAAGCTCACACCCGCATCCTTGAGCGCCCGGTCGCATGCTTCGAGCACACTGGCGATGCCGGTGCCTTCGATGACCCCCAGCGTGTCCAGCTCATCGGCGGTCCCCCGGTGCTCGACGCCCCGGAGCCCAGCCAACACCGCGGGATGCACAAACGCCAGCTTCATCCGGCCGACTGCAGCAGACCCTGCAAACTCCAGAGCAGCGTGCCAGCTCTCTTCCACATCAGCCACACCACCGGCGAAGAGGATCAAGAAGCGACCGGGTTCCACCAAGTTCGCTTCAAGAATCTCAACTTCCGCGCGCTTGACCATAGTGTCGACACACCGAAGCCCGGTCGCCACCGCGTCGATCTCCAGCAGCGCGAGGGCGTCGTGCGAGGGAGGTGCAGGTTCGGCGGCTTCGAGACCCATCAGGTGATGCGGAAGTAGCCCGCGAGCGTGCATCGACGCTCACGGGTGAAGGTTCGGGCCGTCGTCAGCCCGTCACCGGTCGGCGACGCAATCGTGAAGCTGGTGTAGCCCTCGCCACCGAAGCCCAGTCCGGCCACGCTCGGCGCGTTCTTCACGAAGATCGATCCGTCAAAAGCACGCGCCATCCGGTGCAGCGCGTCGAGATCGCGGGAGTACATCACCGCGGTGTGGCCGTAGCCATGCTCGGCTTCAATGCCGAGATCGATGGCCTGGTGCACATCTTCGCACCGCACAAACGGCAGAACCGGCATCAGCATCTCAAGCTGCACAAACGGATGGTCCGCCGGAACCTCACAGACCACCAATCGGGGATCACCCCGGAATGGCACGTCGATCTCCCGCAGCATCAGCGCGGCATCCTTGCCGATCCACTGGCGGTTGACATGCTCGCGATCCGCCGTCAGCACGAGCTTTTCGAGCCGCGTGATCTGGTGATTGCGAAGCCGAACACAGCCCAGGCCCTCGATCCGGTCCAACAGCTCATCAAAGATGCTGTCGACCGCGAAGACCTCTTTTTCGTCCACACAGATAATGTTGTTGTCGAGGCTCGCACCCATGACGATGCCCCGGGCCGCCCGATCCAGATCGGCCGTGCCGTCCACCACCACCGGCGGGTTGCCGGGACCACCCGCTACACAGCGCTTGCCCGAAGACAGCGCCGCCTTCACCACCGCACCGCCGCCCGTGACCACCACCAGACGGGTGCTCGGATGGCGCATGATGTCGTTGGCCGACGCGATCGTCGGGTTCGCCACACAGGTCATCAGATCAACGGGTCCACCCACCTCCATCACCGCACGGTTGATGAGGTCGATGACAAACGCACTGCACTCACGCGCGCCAGGGTGGACATTGAATGCCGCCGCGTTGCCGCCCGACACCATGCCGATGCCATTGTTGATAATGGTCTCGGTGGGGTTGGTGCTGGGGGTGATCGTCGCAATCACCCCGTACGGGGCACGCTCGACCAGTGCCAGACCGTCGTCGCCCGTGAAGGCGATGGGCTCGAGGATCTCAGGCCCAGGGGTCTTGTGGATGACCAGCAGGTTCTTCTTGACCTTGTCTTCGACCCGGCCCAGCCCCGTCTCTTCGTGGGCGAGGCGGGCAAGCTGGTGCACTTGCTCCGCACACCGTCGGCGGATGTTCGCGATGATCTCGCGGCGCTTGTCGAGGGGCATGTGAATGAGCTGTTGTTGCCCCACGCCAGCGGCGGCCACCGCGTCGTCCACCGTTTGGTAGACACCACGCAAGCTGCCGGGAGAGGAAGGCGCAGCCGGCGCCATGTCACCCGCGCGCATCTGGGCAAGCACCCGCTCCACAATTGCCGCCACATCGGCCTTTCGGGGGTCGCTCATCCTGCCTCCGACTTGTTGTAGACCAAGTCGCCGTCCACATCGATCAAGTCGACGATTGCCATGACGCAGTGGTCCACCGGACGCTTCTCCGTCGCCTTGGTCTGGCGTGCTGAAGAGCCGGCCGCATAGAGCACGACTTCCCCGATGCCCGCACCCACGGCATCTGCCGCGACCACGAAGCTGCTTTTGTCAGCAAGCTCACCATCACCCTTGGTGGGAATGCTGAGGTCGCGAACGATGTAGAGCTTCAGTCCCTCAATCTTCTCGTCCTTGCGGGTCGAGACGACGGAACCGACGATGCGGCCGAGCTTCATGCCGGCCCCCCGTGGATGCGTGGTTTACCAGAGATGCGAGCGTAGGAGCCCGGCCCAGCACGTCCGAGGTGCCGAACCCGCCCGGTCCGCGACAGCCTCGGTGCGAGGTTGCCGGGGTGGGCGCGGCGCGAGAGCCATGCCCCGCCAAGAAAGCGCTGGTTGAGGAGCTCGCGGCGAGCGGGCCCCATCAAACTAGCTGGACGCCTTGGTCTGGCGGCCGAGCGGAAGTGCGCTGTCGATGTTCTCGTGGGGGCGGGGAATGACGTGCACGCTGACCAGCTCGCCGACCCGCTGGGCCTGACGCGCACCGGCTTCGGTGGCGGCCTTCACCGCTGCCACGTCACCACGGACGATTGCAGTGACGTAGCCACCGCCAATCTTTTCCATGCTCACGAGCTCGACGCGAGCAGCCTTGACCATCGCATCTGCGGCCTCGACCATCGCGACAAAGCCGCGGGTCTCGATCATGCCAAGAGCATCAGCCATCGGTGTCTCCAAAGAAGAAATGTAGAGGAACAGGTTGAGTGTAGAACTTCAAGAAGCGCATCCGAGCGGGGCGCTCAGAGGCGACCGCTGGCCAAAGACTCGATGGCGGCGATTGCCGCTTCCCGAGCACTGTCGATCTCGCTCTCAGACCCACCCATCCACAGCCGGCCAAAGGCGCCGAACGGACGGGCGTTGACGAGGTTCACGTTCGCTGCTTTTTCGGCAGCATTCGCAGCGGCCACGATCCACGCCGCAGGCTCGGTCTCGAGAATGAACAGGCTCTGACCCGGAATCAGCATCATGCCTTGGCGATTCCGGTTGATGAGCTGGGCCTGGTAGGGCTCGACGGCGCGAATGACCTGGTCCGAGACCACCCGGGGCCGCATGCAGTCATCGAGCGTCAGCCCGAGGTACTCCATCACGGCCTCCCCGGCGCCGCGGACCTCGCCCTGGTCGTCGTGGTGGACTTCCAACAGGCCGAAAGACCGCTCCACGACTTGAACTGCGGGCACCGCACGGGTGGCCTTGAGAGCCACGTCGGTGACTCGATTGATGATCATTCCCGGCGCTGTCTCGATGAACAGCGAGGCTTGACCTGCCAACGGCAGGAAGCCCCGGCACGTGGTGCCGATGAATGATGCGAGCTGGGGCTGCAGACTGTCGAGGAAGACATGCGCCCGGAGCGTGACCCCGCTTGCCTTTGCCAACCCGCCTCCTGTGCGCCCTGGAGCGCGTTCGAACCTTGGGGCCGGCAGAGGTACCGCGTGGCGCGCTGTCGCGTCAAGTCGGTGGGGCTGATGGTTTTGCGACGGGGGTGCTGGCGGCCGTCCTCACCGTTGACAGCGAACCAGACCGCCGCTACCCAAGGCACACTTCAGAGGTGCGAATGTCTGTGTTCCGACATGCCCGGCCATGGTCTGCCTGCGCCGCACTCCTCATGAGTGCGCTCACTGCGGGATGCCCTGACCCCAACCCCACCGGGACCTACACCCAGGACGATGGCTCAGGAAGCGGCAGCGGGGGCACTGGTCCCGGCACCACTGCGCCCTCGGCACCGGGCGCCACCCGTCCGGACGACGCCCGCTTCAAGGTCGGCAAGGGTGAAGGTGTCGAAGTGGCGGGCACCTTCGAGTATGCTGGCACCAAGACGGGGCAGCTCCGGCTCGACTTCTTGACCATGGAAGACGGCCAACCTCCACGCCTGGTGCACACCAAAGAGCTGACCAAAGCGGGCAAGTGGTCGGTGCGCGTGCCGGCCGACTATGGCTCGCTCTACATTGTGGCATTCATCGACCAAGCCGGCGACGGTCCCGGTGGCGACGACCCCGCGGCTGCGACGGCCGAGCCCGTCAAGGTGGGCAAGGAAGACGTCACGGACGTGCTCCTCGCGCTGTCGGATGAGCCCGAGCTGGGCGTGTTTACCCCCGGCGGGTCGCCAAACAGCCCGCCTCCGGGTGAGCCCGCACCGGGAGAGCCCGCGCCCGGAGAACAGGCGCCGGACGGCCCTCCCCCCGATGGACCGCCCCCAGAAGGTCCTCCACCGGACGGGCCGCCGCCGGATGGACCCGCCCCTGAAGGCGCCCCTGGTGGCCCTCCCGTCGGCGATCCGATTGACACGCCAGCCCCGGCTCCGAGTGAGTGAGCCCAGCCAGGATGTGACACCAGAGGCCCGCCCTGCGGTGAGCATCTGCGTGCCCGTCTACGAAGAAGAGGGCAACCTGAAGCGGCTGCATGCGGCCATTGTCACCGCCATGAGCGGCATTGAGTTCGAGGTCCTCTACGTCAACGACGGCAGCCGGGACAACTCCGCCAGAATCCTGGACTCCCTCGCGGAGGACGACCCGCGCGCGAAGGTGCTGCACTTTGTCCGCAACTACGGCCAGACCGCTGCGCTCACGGCCGGCATCCGCCACGCCCAGGCCCCGGTGCTGGTCACGATGGACGCCGATCTCCAGAACGACCCCGCGGACATCCCGGGGATGCTGGCGTTGCTGGGAGAGCACGATGTGGTCTGTGGCTGGCGACGGGATCGCCAGGATGCTGTGCTCACGCGCACTCTCCCCAGCCGCATCGCAAATGCGCTCATCTCCAAGCTCTCCAATGTGCACCTGCACGACTACGGCTGCACCCTGAGGGTCTACAAGCGCGAGTACATCAAGGACATCCCGCTGTACGGCGAGATGCACCGGTTCATACCGATCTACGTGACCTGGGCAGGTGCCCGCATCGTGGAGGTTCCGGTCCGGCACCACGCGCGGACACAGGGGGTCAGCAAGTATGGCCTCTCCAGGATACCTAAGGTTCTACTCGACCTGACTACCGTAAAGTTCCTAAGGGATTTTTACGTTACCCCCATCTATTTCTTTGGATGGCTCGGGTTCTTGTGCGTCTTTGCGGGCTTGTTGGCATTCTTCGGCGCCGGTCTGTCCTGGCTCTTTGGGGCCCCGCTTCTGGCCACAGCGCTGTTGGTGATCGGTCCGGTCCTCGGCGCGAGTGGGCTCCTGGAGATCACGCTCGGCATCATCGCCGAGGTGCTCATCCGCATGCACTACGAAATCCAACAGAAAGCGCCATACCGGCTGCGCAGCGCCCGCAACCTTCCTGGGGTACAGACCATCGAGCACGAAGCCGGCGCACGCTGAGGCCTGGCAGCCCGTGCGGCGGAGGCCACCATGTGCGGCATTGCTGGACTCATGCGGCTCTCCGGAGTTGACCCTGAGCCCGTCATCGACATGCTCCGGGCGTTGCGCCACCGCGGCCCCGACGATGCGGGCATCAAGCGCCTCGGACCGACCGGTGCCCCCTGGGCTGCGCTCGGCATCCGTCGTTTGTCCATCGTCGACCCCTCAGGCGGCCACCAGCCGATCTCCGACCCCAGCGGGCGGTATTGGCTGACCTTCAATGGCGAGATCTACAACCATCGACGCCTGCGGCAGGAGCTCATTGCAGATGGGGTCGAGCTGCGCACCCACAGCGACAGCGAGGTGCTCGTCACACTCGTCGCGAGGTTGGGGCTGCGGTCGGCGCTGGAGCGCTGCTGTGGCATGTTCTCGTTTGCGCTGGCCGACACCCGACACCGGCGCTTGTGGCTGGTCCGGGACCGCATGGGGGTCAAGCCGCTGTACTGGACCCAGCGGACGGACGGCGCGGTGGTGTGGTCCAGCGAGCTTCGTGGCCTTCGGGTGGCCTGCCCCCGCACCCCCAGCCTCAGCCTGGATGCGCTGAGGGCCTACCTGCTGTTCGAGTACATCCCCGAGCCGTGGAGCATCTTCGAGGACCACCACAAGCTGGAACCCGGCATGTGGTTGGAGATCGACGAGCAAGGTCTTCGCCACCATCGCTGGTGGACGCCTCCGGTACCAGAAGCCGGCCACGATGGAGATCTTGGACGATGGGCCCGCTCGGTCCACGGTGCGCTCCAGGTCGCGGTTCGGCAACGCTTGGACGCCGATGTGCCCGTTGCTGCGCTGCTCAGTGGCGGCCTGGACTCGTCGGGGGTCGCAGCCATCGCCACCCGCCGCGGCGGCGTGCCGTTGACCACATTCTCGGCATCCGTCGACCACCCGGGCTTCGATGAGGCGCCAGCCGCACGAGAAGTCGCCACCCACCTGGGCTCCCACCACATCGAGGTGCCCGTCCCCATCGGCAGCATGGGGGCGCTGCTCCAAGAAGTCGGCCGCCACATGGACGAGCCGCTCGCCGACAGCTCGCTGTTGCCCACCTGGGCCCTGATGCGGGCCGTCAAAGACGCCGGGTTTCGGTGTGTCCTGTCCGGGGATGGTGCCGATGAGTCCTTCGGCGGCTACCCCACTCACTTGGCCCACCGCTTGGCCGGTGGCCTGTCCCCGTTGCGGGGCTTGGTCGCCAGAGCCGCCGCCCGCTTGCCGACCTCCAGCGCCGGGGTCAGCCGCGACTACATGGCCCGCCGCTTTGCCCTGGGCCTCGGCCTTCCCTTGCCCCGTCGCCACCAAGTGTGGATGGGCGCCTGGACCGACACAGAGCTTCTGGGGGCCAGCGATGCCGTGTGGCAGCGGGTCGACGAACATGGCGCCGCGTCCGCCCAGACCAGCGTGGCGTCCCAAGCGATGTACCTGGACCAGCGGCTCTACCTGACCGGCGGCGTGCTCGTGAAGGTTGATCGGGCCAGCATGGCCCACGGCGTCGAGGTGCGCAGTCCGTTCCTGGACCACCGGATGGTCGAGCTGGCCGCACAGATCGGCGATGGCTTTAAGATCCGCGGGAGACAGGACAAGCGAGTGCTCCGCGACGCCCTCGCCCAGGAGCTTCCCGCAGCCGTCTGTGCTCGACCCAAGAAGGGCTTTGGCGGGCCCGTGGGACCGTGGCTTCGCGGGGACGGCAAGAGTGTGCTCAATGGCCTGGAGGACGTCATTCCCGAGCTCATTGAGCCGGCCACCGTTCGACGGGTGCGGGACGAGCACCTCGATGGCACCGCCGACCACCGCCGCCGACTGTGGACCTTGGTGATGCTTCGGGCCTGGCGGGAGAGCCGATGGGGCGTGTGATACTGCTGACGATCGGGCTTCTCGGCTGCTCCTCAAGCCCTCCTCCCGCCGGCCTGATCGCCCTCGCCCCCACACACCTCGAGCCCGTCGTGGGCCCCCTCGCCGACCTCTGGTTCGCCCGAAGTGGCGAGCCCATCCGCATTCACTACGACAGCCCCAACCGCATTGCGCGCCAGATCGACAGCGGCACCCCCACCGACCTGTTCTTCAGCGGTGACACAAGCTGGATGGACCGGCTTCGGGATGGCGGCCACATCCAAGATGGGGCACGCATCGCGCTCGGCGTGGATGAGCTGGTGGTGGTGGGCTCGACCCCCGGCCACACGGGCGACGGCCTCCAGCGGCTTCGGGCATCCACCGGCCGGGTGCACATTCCCAATGCCGAGCTCCCGCCAGGACCGGCGGCCGCTCGGCTCGTGGCAGACGTGCTTGGCGCCGACGCCAGCGGGCGTGTGTACACCGAGGAGGACGAGTCCGCCGTCCTGGCAGCGCTGGCGGTCCTGGGCCCCGGCGAGCTGGGGATTGTGCGCGAGAGCCTGCTGTTGCTCGAAGCTGTCGAGCTCGCCCACTTCCCGCTGCGCGGACGAATGGATGTTGCGTCGACCATCGAGGTGGCACCGCTCTCAGGCGAGCGCGCCGAAGCCCAGAGCGCCGCGTTTCTGCGGTTTGTCGCAGAGGAGCCAGGTGCCCTCTCCCACTTTCGTGCCCTCAAGCTGGGCATGCCGAACGCCCACGGGGGCACCAAGCACCACGGGCAGCAACCGACGGGTCCCGCAACGACAGGGCCTGGCGTCCTGGGACACCCCGCACACCGTCCCGATGGTCCTGGCCACGATGATCCCGGCCGCGATGCACCGGGCGCTGCGCTCCAACCGATGCCGACTCAGCCGGTGCCGGCGAGGTAGGTCTGGGCTTCAGGAAAGGCGGCGATAACACTGGCGTGTCCCAGGTGGACCCACGCGCAGGCTTCGCTGGAGCCGACGCGGATGTGGACGGCGGCAATGGACCCGGGCTCGGCCTGAATCCAGCTCAAGACCGCGGCGGCACCCCCAGCCATCGTCAGATCGCCCTCGGCGAGAAAGCGTGCGCGATGGGAACTCCAGAGGGCCTTGAGCACTTCGGTCTGGTTCACCGCGCGCACGTCCATCACGGTGACTTCCACGCGCGGAAAGCCGTCGATGATGCACTGGGCAGCCTTGGCCGGGCTGAATGAGGTCGGAGCAGGCGCAGCCTTCGCCGGCGCGACCGCTGCAGGCGCCGCTGCAGGCTTTGCCTTCTTCCGGGGAGGGGCGGCCTTCTTGCGGGTCGCTTCGTCCGCAGCGGCGGCCCGGGCGGCATCAAGCGCGCTCATCGGTCGGCGGGAGCGGGAAGCACGGGATGAGAGACTGCTCACGCGAGAGGCTGCTTCCGCCTTCGGCTTTGCAGGTGCGGGAGCAGGTGCGGGAGCAGGTGCGGGAGCAGGCGCATCTGCGGCCGCTCGAGCCGCAGCAGCCTTCGCAAGCGTCAGCGCAAGCGCAAGCTTCTCAGCGTCGGTGGGCCCAGCCGGCTCCGGGGGCGCGACAGGTTCCGGCTCGGGGCGGAGCACATCCGGCGGCGCACCCACACTGGGCGGCGCCTTGAACGTCGGATCCGTGAAGTCGATCTGGTGGCCCGGGCCATCCGGCGCTTCAAGAACACCCTCAGCTGGGAGGGTGTCCGCCGACGGACGCTCTTCAGGCGCGAGCTGGGGCTCGGGGGTCTCGAAGAGACTGGAGAGGGGATCAAATCCCTTGGTGCGACCGGCCATGAGCGTGCCTCCGGGGAGCGTCTTCGTAGCCACACAGCCTGGGCACGGCAAACCTTGCCGGGCTCAGGAGGGCGCACCTGCCGCAGCAAATGCCGCCAACACCGAGTCGGGTGTGATCACCTCACCCAACGGAATCGGCGGCTGGGTGCGGTCCGCAGGGACCACCAGATAAAACGGCACACCCGCCCGACCGTACTGCTGCAGCCATCGGGTGATGGTCTCGTCACGACGGGTCCAGTCGGCCTTCAGCGGCACAACACCACTGGCCTTCATGCCGTCGCGGACGGTCTGGGTCTCCAGCACCGTGCGCTCATTGACTTTGCAGGTCAGGCACCAGTCCGCTGTGAAGTCGATGAAGACGGTCGCGCCCGCCAGCTCGTCCACCCGCGCTTCGGTGAAGGGCTGCCAGGGCACATGCTCCGCAAACTCCAGGCTGCCGCTCGTCTGGGTTGTGGCGGTCGCACAGGCTTCGGCTTCCGGGATTGCAAAGTCCAAGAACTGCCAACCCACCATGCTCGAGAACACCGCCACAGTCGCGAATGTCCCGACCTGACGCTGACCCGACTCGGTGGGCCCACCGTACCGACCAAAGGCCCACGCCCCGAGCCCGATGGCCAGCAGGAAGGCGAGGAAGCCCGTGACCCCATCGGGGCCCACCAGTCCACCGTAGACGTCGACCAGCCAGACCGTTGTGGCGACCAGGGTGAAGCCCATGAGCTGCTTGAAGGTCTCCATCCATGCACCAGGCCGAGGCAAAAAGCGCATCAGGCCAGGCACGAAGGCAATCAGAAGAAACGGCGAGGCCAGCCCTAGACCGGCGACCCCGAAGAAGAGCAGCACACCAGCGGAAGGCAACGAGAATGCAAAGCCCATGCCTGTTCCCAGGAATGGGGCGCTGCATGGGGTGGCCAACAGGGTGGTGAAGACGCCGGTGAGGAAGTGCCCGCCGAGGCCTTCTTTGGCGCTCGCAGACGCAGCCTTGTTGGCCCCAAATGCAGGCACCTCAAAGATGCCGAACAGCGACAACCCAAAGACGAACACCAGCGTCGCCAGCGCCGCCACGTACTCGGGGTACTGGAACTGGAATCCCCAGCCGACGGGGAGCTGAAAGACCGTACGCAGCAGGATCACAGCCGACGCCAGCACCAAGAAGGACGCCACCACCCCACCGGTGTAGGCGAGCCCGGCGTTGCGTCGGTCGCTTGCGGTGATGTCCTGCTGACCCACCACGCTGTAGAGCTTGAGCGTCAGCACCGGCAGCACACAGGGCATGATGTTCAAGATGGCCCCGCCGACCAGCGC
The DNA here is from genome assembly GCA_942491145.1 of Myxococcota bacterium. Taxonomy (GTDB): domain Bacteria; phylum Myxococcota_A; class UBA796; order UBA796; family UBA2385; genus CAXQUZ01. Next base: position 180,091 of record CALOBC010000012.1, read on the forward strand.
CAGCAGCAGCATCAGGGCGAAGCTCTGCTCCTCCTGAACCGGCACCTGTGGGGTCACATCCGGCCCCACGCCCGCCACGGCTTCAACGGTCGCGGCGTCGCCCTTGGCGAGGGCAAACAGTGGCGAGTTGCTCGCATCCACGGTCGTTCCCGCCGCCGCCCAGGGCATCGCGAACACAACCTCGGTCTGGACCAGCTGGCCATCGACCTTCACTTGGAAGAGCCCGCCGACCCGGTCGGCCGCGGGCAGCTCGTCGACCGGGAAGGTCTCGCCCTTCACCAAGGCCACCACCCCGCCGTCAGGCGTGGGCTTGACCGTGACCTCTGACAACATCCAGTTGCCATCGACAATCGGCGTAAACGTCGGCCAGGATGCCACTTCGGTAGCCCCGTCCAGGGGACCTCCGCCCGCGGGGTTCAGGTAGAAGACGGCCTCAAAGGTCTCTTCTGGGCGCACCGCCGCAGCGGACAGTGCCGTCTCGACCATGAAGCCCTGCACGCTGGTGGGCGGGACCGGATGCTGTGCCTCAAAGTGATCGATGAGTCCCGCGAAAGCATTGACTGGACTGGCATCCTTGGCAACGGTCAGGGGCAACGAGAGCTCGGCTTCGCCCGGAATGCACATCACCTCACACACCAACCACCGCGCGTGTGCACCCAGCACCAGCTCACCCTCGGGGAGGTCGGTGGGCAGCGTCACGTCGGTGTGAAACAGCACCTGCTCGTCATAGCCATACGAGATGATGCCCTGGACATCATAGCGATGGGGCACCGGGAACTCGTACTTGGTGTGGGCACTCCCATCGGGCAGAGACCACTCAATCTCGGTGGGCAGGCCGATGTCGCCGGGGCTCTTCCAGTAGGTGTGCCAGCCCTCCTTCTGGGTCAGGTGCACGGCCAGTCGCACCGAAGAACCCGGCGCAACCACATCCTTGTCGGCCAACAACCGGGCATGCACCGGGTGGTTCTTGCCCTCGAGGTCGACGTTCTGCACCGAAGCGGTCGCCGGCAGTCCCGAGAAGTCCACAGTTGGCACACCACCAGCAGCCCCGCCGGCACTGCTCACGAAGGCCGCGGCGGGGTCTCTCCAGCTCGGTGCGGCACCGGTCGCCGCAGGCTTGGGCGGCGGTGCGCCGACCGCTGGCAACACGGTGATGTCGTGCTTTTCGGTGGCGGGCATGAAGCACAGGCCACCCTTGCAGCCTTGATACCCCACCTCAACGGTGGCTCGCTGGCCCTTCGCCTTCGCCGGCGCCACCACCGGAACCTCGATGATCACGTTCATGTCATAGAGTTCCCGGGTCGTCCCCGGGTTGGCCGGATCCGGCTTGTGGAGCCCCGGCGGGAAGCTGGCCTTGCCCAACGACAGTCCACCATCGTGGACCGGCTTGATCCACATCATGTCCCGGTACACGTGGTGCCCTTCTGGGACCACGATGGTGACCCGGGCGACCCCCGCTTCACCGGGACTCAGCCGCGGCGCCTCCACTTCCACCCGGAAGGGGTTCATCGTGGCGTGGGCAACTCCAGGGCCATCGGCAGTGCTGCTTGTCGGCAAGGCGCCCGGGCCAACAACCACGATGGCCGCCGCCGCAAAGCGCGCAAGCCAACCCCAGCCGTGGGTGTTGTGGAGTTCAAGATCGGATGAGGTCATCGTTCCTCCGAGTGCGCCTGCACAAGCGCTGAGCGGGAGGGAGTCGGGCGTCGACAAAGTGCAGCCCGACAGAGCAGCAAGCCCCTCAGACGCCAGCGAGCCGCGAGGGATGCACAATGTGGCTGGCCCACCCCCGAACCTGCACCGAGAGTCCGCTCCAGAGGCGCATCTGCCAGCACTTTTCCGCCAGGATGCGCCGGTCGCTTCGCGCGCCACGCAGTGGAAGGCTAACGCGACTGCCCCCCTTCCCAAAGCACTCACAATGGCCTCACAGTCCTTTTCTGTCCCCGCCCGCACAGTCCCCGTGGTGGGCCCTTGATCCCGTCGCCGGTGGAAAAACTCCCGTATGATGGCGTAGTGGTGGTCATTCCCGCGCTCAACGAAGAGACGAGCATCGGGCTTGTGATCTCCGCACTGCCGCCAGTGGGTGCCATCCTGGTGGTCGACAATGGCAGCACGGACGGCACCGCCGAACAGGCACGGGCGGCGGGAGCCACGGTCCTGCTGGAGCGCCGCCGAGGCTATGGCAACGCCTGCCAAGCTGGAATCCGCGAAGCATTCGCCCTGAAAGCCGACGTGGTGGTCATTCTTGATGCGGACAATGCCGACGACCCCAGCCTGATCGGACGGCTTGTTGACCCAATTCTCCTGGGCGAGCTCGACTTCGTGCTGAGTGATCGCACCCGCTCTGCGGACACCGGCGCGTTGCTCCCCCACCAACGGTACGGGAACCGGCTGGCCACGCGGCTGATGAAGGTATCCACCGGCCACCGCTATGCGGACATGGGACCATTTCGCGCCATCCGTGCCCACGCCCTCCAAGCGCTGGACATGCAGGATCCCAACTACGGCTGGAACGTCGAGATGCAGATGAAGGCCGTCCAGCACGGGCTTCGCATCCGTGAGGTGTCGATGCCCTACCGACAGCGCATCGGTCAATCCAAGATCAGCGGCACCGTGCAAGGAACGGTGAAGGCCGGCGCGAAGATCATCTGGTCGGTCGGGCAGTTTCACAAGCGGACCGCCCGATGAGCAACACCGGGAAGAGCGCCGCGTTCGTGCACATAATGACCAAGGCCCCGATCCCGGGGACGGTCAAGACCCGACTCGCACCCGCGATCGGAATGGACGCGGCCGCCCAGCTCCACGGGGTGTTTGTGGCGCTGACCATCGCCCAAGTGCGGCGGGCGGGCCTGCCATTTTCCGTGTCACTGGGCGGTGACCCGGACGGCGTCTTCCGGGCTCACCTGGAGTCCCTGGACGTCGCAGTGGAGGCGCAACCAGTGGGCTCCCTCGGACAGCGTCTTGTCCATGTGTTGCGCCGACCTGGCCGCCAGATTGCGATTGGCACCGACTGCCCGCTGATGCCGACGACCGGGCTGCAGGCCGCCGCCGACACTGACGCGGTCCTGGCGCTGGGCCCGGTCGACGATGGTGGCTACTGGGTGGTCTCCGTCGATGGGGACGCCCCCGAGGCCCTCTTCACTGCGGCATTCTCCGAGATTCCTTGGTCGACCAGCCGTGTGCTGTCGACGACCCAGGCCCGATGCGAAGGTGTCGGCGTCTCCCCTGCCCTGCTTCCACGCGCGTGGGATGTCGACGAGTCGTCCGACCTCGACCGCCTTCTCGCCCATCCGGACTGCCCTGCGGCCGTCCGCGCCCTCTTCCCCCGCCGCTGACCGAGCCTGCCATGCCGTTGACCACTGAGCTTCCCGAAAAGACTGACAACATCCACATCATGGGCATTGGTGGCACCGCGATGGCCGCCCTGGCGGGCATGCTGGTCGATGCCGGACATCGTGTGACCGGGTCGGATGGCAACGTCATCTATCCGCCCATGTCCGACTACCTCGCGAAGCTCCACATTGAGCCAATGGTGGGCTTTCACAAGGACAACATTGCGCACCGTCCGGACCTCGTGGTGGTGGGCAATGTGGTGCGCGCGATCTACGAAGAAGCCCAGGCGGTGCAGGCCTCCGACATCCCCTACATGAGCTTCCCGGCGTTGCTCGGTGCACGCTTCCTGGCGAACACCCGCAACATTGTCGTGGCCGGCACCCATGGCAAGACCACGACCACCAGCATCATCGCGTGGCTGTTGGAGGCGGCCGGCCGCCACCCGGGCTTCCTCGTCGGTGGGGTCCCCGGGAACTTCGACCGGACCGCACGCGCAGCCAAGGGCGACCACTTTGTCATCGAAGGTGACGAGTACGACACCGCCTTCTTTGACAAGGGGCCCAAGTTCCTGCACTACCGGCCCACGACGGCCATTCTGACCAGCATCGAGTTCGACCACGCCGACATCTACCGGGACCTGGAGCACTGCCAGGAGTCCTTCCGCAAGCTCATGGCCATCCTTCCCCAAGATGGCCTCGTGGTCGCCCGTTGGGACCATGACAGCGTCGCCGAGGTGGCATCTGAAGCGGGGTGCGAGGTCCGTCGGTACGGGCCCGGCCAGGACTGGGACGGACGCATCGACGGCATCGATCCAAACACGGGCTCCATGCAGTTCACCGTGCTGCATGAAGGCAAGGTCTACGGCACGTTCTCGTCCATCATGGTGGGTGAGCACAACCTCTACAACCAGGTCGCGGCGGTGGCAGCGCTGGACCGGGAAGGCCTCGATGCAGACGCCCTGGCCCAGGGGTTCTCAACCTTCAGCGGCATCCGGCGGCGCCAGGAAGTCATCGGCGAGCCCCGGGGCATCACCATTGTCGACGACTTTGCTCACCACCCCACGGCCGTGAAGCTCACCCTTGAGGGGCTGCGCATGCGCTTCGGTGGCCGACGGGTGTGGGCGATCTTCGAGCCGCGCTCCAACACCAGCCGCCGCAACATCTTCCAGACCGAGTACGGCACGGCCTTTGATGCCGCAGATCGCGTGCTGGTCGCACCGCCCCAAGGCCTCGAGAACATCCCGGAGGACGAGCGCTTCGACGCCGAGCTGCTGGCGTCGGACATCCGCAGCCGCGGGGGCGAGGCGATGGTCGTGGGGCCGGGCCTAGACGCCCAAGGGGTGTCGGCCGCGGCTTGTGCCCACATCTGCGCAAATGCCCTGTCCGGGGATGTTGTCGCGGTGTTGTCCAACGGTGGATTTGGCGGTCTGCACCAGATGTTGCTCCGTAGACTCGATCAGTCCTGAGTGTCAAGGGTGCATCCGGACAGTTTATGTCCGCCAGGATTGCTTGCACCACTGACCGGGCGAACATACTGTACAGGTGTCACCCCGGGAAGGGCTGCACACCACTCTCCGCAGCCTCCCCCTCACCTCCCCATCAGCAGCCCCCCGCCCTGCGGCCGGGCCGCCCCAGTCCTGGAGTCCCGCCATGCCCGTCGATCCCAAGCGTGCCAAAGCCCTCGAAGCCGCCATCAAGTCCATCGAGCGCCAGTTCGGCAAAGGTGCCGTGATGCAGCTCGGCGACGCCGAAGTTGCCGAGATTGAGGTCTACAGCACGGGCAGCCTCGGGCTGGACATCGCGCTCGGCATTGGCGGCGTCCCCCGGGGGCGGGTGGTCGAGATCTACGGCCCCGAGTCCTCGGGCAAGACCACCATCGCGCTGCAGTGCATCGCGGCCTGCCAGAAGGCCGGTGGCGTGGCGGCATTCATTGACGCTGAGCATGCCCTCGACCTCAAGTACGCCGGCAACCTCGGCGTCAAGATCGACGAGCTGTTGGTCTCCCAGCCCGACGGCGGCGAGCAAGCGCTGGAGATCGCCGAGACGCTGACCCGTTCAGGTGCCATCGACATGGTGGTCATCGACTCCGTGGCCGCCCTCGTGCCAAAAGCCGAGCTCGAAGGCGACATGGGCGACTCCGCTCCTGGCGCCCAGGCCCGCTTGATGAGTCAAGCCATGCGGAAGCTCACCGCCGCGATCCACAAGTCGAACACCTGCATGGTCTTCATCAACCAGCTCCGCCACAAGATCGGCGTGATGTTCGGCAGCCCCGAGACCACCAGCGGTGGCAACGCCCTGAAGTTCTACGCGTCCGTCCGCCTCGACATCCGGCGCATCGGCTCCATCAAGAACGGCACCGAAGTCATCGGCAACCGCACCCGCGTGAAGGTGGTCAAGAACAAGCTCGCGCCGCCCTTCCGGATCGCAGAATTCGACATCCTCTATGGCAAGGGAGTCTCAGCCCTCGGCGAGGTGATCGATCTCGGACTGGACGCTGGTCTCGTGAGCCGCTCCGGCTCTTGGTACTCGGTCGGCGATGAGCGTGCTGGACAGGGCCGCGACAGCGCGATGGACTACCTGACCTCCAACCCGGAGATCCTGGATCGCCTCGTGGTCGACATCCGGACCCGCCACGGCATTGTGCCAGCGCTAGCGAGCACGCAAGCCGCAGAGAGCTGAGCCTCGGGCCCGCTGGCCAGCGTGGTGTAGAGTCTCCGCCGTTCCGGGCCTGTGGCAAGGTCCGGACAATGGGAGAACTGCAATGGACTTGCCAGAGATCTGCCGCGTGGCTGTGCGCCGGGGAGCATCCGACATTCACATGAAGGTCGGATTGCCGCCAATGGTGCGGGTTCACGGCACCCTGATGCCACTCCCATCCGCCCCGAGGATGACCCAGGAAGTCTTGGGCAAGATGGCATGGTCCATCATGAGCCAGACTCAGCGCGACCGATTCAAGGCCGACAACGAGCTGGACATGGCCTGGGAAGTCCAAGGTCTGGGTCGGTTTCGGGTGAACGTGTTTCGCCAACGCCGTCAGATCGGCATGGTGCTGCGGACCATCCCCTCCGACGTCAAGACCATCGACGAGCTCCAGCTCCCACTCGTCCTAAAGACGGTGGCAATGGAGCCGCGGGGGCTCATCTTGGTGACCGGCGCCACCGGTTCCGGAAAGAGCACGACCTTGGCGTCCATGATCGAAGAGGTCAATCGGACGGTGGCTCACCACATCCTCACCATCGAGGACCCCATCGAGTTCACGTTCCGCGACCGCCGGAGCGTCATCAACCAGCGAGAGATTGGGGTCGACTCCAAGGACTTTGCCGCCGCGCTTCGGTCCGCACTGCGCCAAGATCCCGACGTCATCCTTGTCGGGGAGCTGAGGGACAAAGAGACGGTCGAGATCGCCCTGCAGGCCGCAGAGACTGGCCACCTGGTGCTCGGAACCCTGCACACCATCGACGCACCGGAGTCCATCAACCGGCTCATCGGCTTCTTCGAGCCCCACCACCAGCAACAGATCCGCTTCCAGCTCGCATCGGTGCTGCAGGCGGTGCTGTCCCAGCGCTTGGTCAAGACCAAGAGCGGTGGGCGGGTGGCAGCCGTCGAAGTGATGCTCAATGTCGGCGCCATCACGGAGTGCATCGTCGATCCGGCCCGCGGTCGGGAGATCCACGACCACATGGCCAAGGGCCACAAGTCCTACGGCACCCAGACCTTTGACCAAGCGGTCTACCGCCTGCTCAAGGCGAGTGTGATCGAAGAGGCGGAGGCGCTCAAGTCCGTGAACAACCCGGACGAGCTGGCGCTCCGACTTCGTGGCATTGGGGACGACTGGGAGTAGGGCCAGCCAGCCCACCACTGCCGATCGGACGGACGCCCCTGCAGCTCAGGTGTGAGCGGCAAGGGCGTCGTTCGAAGCGTCTACGGTCGAAGGCCCGCGATGCTCGCAAGCCAGGGCACCGAGTCGCCGGCTCAGATCTCAATCAGGATGCGCTCGGGGTTCTCCACCAGCTCCTTGATCCGCACCAAGAAGCTGACGGCGCCGCGGCCATCGATGATGCGGTGGTCGTAGGACAGCGCCACGTACATCATCGGCCGAATCTCGATCTCGTCACCGATGGCGACCGGGCGACGCTGGATCGTGTGCATCCCGAGAATGCCCACTTGTGGGGGATTCAGGATGGGCGTGGACATCAGGGATCCGAACACACCGCCGTTCGAGATCGTGAACGTGCCGTCCTTGAAGTCGTCCATGCGCAGCTTGCCGTCCCGTCCCCGGGCTGCCAGCGCACCAATGGACTTCTCGACCTCAGAGAAGCTGAGCTGATCCGCGTCGCGCACGACCGGCACCATCAGGCCCCGGTCGGTCGAGACCGCAACACCGATGTTGTAGTAGTTCTTGTAGATCACCGCCGGGCGGGCGGGATCCGACTCATCGATCTCGGCGTTGACCGCCGGATACGCCTTCAGGGCCTCGATGACCGCCTTCACAAAGAAGGACATAAAGCCCAGCTTGTGACCGTAGCGCTTGACGTAGATGTCCTGATACTTCTTCCGGAGCGCCATCACCGAGGTCATGTCGATCTCGTTGAAGGTCGTCAGCATCGCAGCGGTCTGCTGCGCTT
>CALOBC010000013.1:0-12330 GCA_942491145.1 Myxococcota bacterium
CGCAGCGCCCACCCCATCCGGGCCCGCCACCCCGTGCCGGCCTGGCAGATCCTCTACCCCCACGAGACGGTCGATGGTGCGCGCCGTCCCGTGGACCTCGACCCCCATCCCGCGAGCCGTGCGTGGCTGGAGGCCCACGAAGCCCGCCTTCGGGGTCGCACGTACGTGCAGGAGGCCGGACGGGCTTGGTACGCCTTGTGGGTGCCCCACGCCCCCGACGGGTGGGCCGGCCCCAAGCTGGTGTGCCGGGACATCGCCGCCCACCCCTGCATGTGGGTCGACCTGGAAGGAACCGTCGTCAATGGCGACTGCTACTGGATTCCCGTCGCCGACGTGGACGACCCGCGGATGTGGGCCGCCGTCGCCATCGGGTGTTCCCACTTCGCCCTGGCATGGTACGACCGCCGCTTCGGAAACCGCCTGTATGCCGGCCGGCGGCGCTTTCTCACGCAATACATCCAGCACTTTCCCCTGCCAGCAGATCCCCGTGCCCTGAGCGACCTCGCCCATGCCGCCCGCCAGCTGTACGGGAAGCTGGCCGACGAGAACGCCTCAGTGGACGACGATCTCAAGGCGCTGGACCGGGACGTCTGGCGCGCGTTTGGGGTCGAGCCCAGCTGACCCCACGGTGCCGCCCTCGCTCAGCGGGCCCCCGCAACAATCGACGCCACCACCGACGGATCGGCCAGCGTCGACAGGTCACCGAGCTGGTCCGCCATGCCCTCGGCCACCTTGCGCAAGATCCGCCGCATCACCTTGCCCGAGCGGGTCTTGGGCAGGCCCTCGACGAACTGGAACCGGTCCACCCGGGCGTGGGCACCGATGCTGCGCCGCACGTCGGCATTGAGCCGCTTCTCGACGTCTTCGCTGGGCTGCACGCCATCTTGGAGCACGACAAACGCGTAGACCGCCTGGCCCTTGATGGCGTGGGGGAAGCCCACCACACCCGCCTCGGCGACGTGATCATCGGACACGAGCACACTCTCAAACTCGGCCGTGCCGATGCGGTGGCCCGAGACGTTGAGCACATCGTCCACGCGCCCCGTGATCCAGTGGTAGCCGTCCCCATCCCGCCGGCAGCCGTCGCCCGTGAAGTAGTGGCCCGGGAAGTGGGCGAAGTAGGTGGCGACAAAGCGGGCGTGGTCGCCCCAGATGGTGCGTGCTTGGCCCGGCCACGGCAGGTCCAGGCACAGCAGCCCTTCACCGGGGCCTTGAATGACTTGCCCTTCGGCGGTGCGCAGGACGGGCTCGATGCCCGGCAGCGGCAAGGTCGCAGATCCCGGCCGCGTGGGCGTGGCGGGGGCGATGGGACTCAAGCAGATCCCACCGGTCTCGGTCTGCCACCACGTGTCCACCACGGCGCAGCGCCCTTCGCCCACCACGTCGAAGTACCAGCGCCAGGCATCGGGGTTGATGGGCTCGCCGACCGTCCCCAGCACCCGCAACGAGCTGCGGTCGTGGCGGGAGACGAAGCTGGGGTCGCACGCGGCCAGGGTGCGCAGGGCCGTGGGCGCCGTGTAGAAGATGGTGATCTTGTGTCGCGCCACCATGTCCCAGTAGCGGCCCGGATCGGGGTACATCGGCGTCGACTCGAACATCAGCGTCGTCGCGCCATTCGCGAGCGGACCGTACACAATGTAGCTGTGGCCCGTGACCCAGCCGACGTCGGCAACGCAGGCGTAGACGTCGTCCTCGCGCAGATCAAAGACGGTCTGGTGGGTGTAGCTGACCCAGGTGAGGTAGCCACCGGTGGTGTGGACCACCCCCTTGGGCTGGCCCGTGGAGCCTGAGGTGTAGAGGATGAAGAGGGGGTGTTCGGCATCCACCACTTCAGCGTCGTGGTCGGCACTCTGGGGAGTGACCACATCGTGCCACCACACATCGCGCCCCGTCGCCATGCTCACCGCGCAGCCCGTGTGGCGCACCACCAAGACGGCCCGCACGTCGTCACACCCCTGCACGGCCTCGTCGCAGACCGCCTTGAGCGGGATGGTGCGACCGCCCCGCCGGCCCTCGTCCTGGGTGATGATGACGGCAGAGCCACAGTCGACAATGCGGTCCCGAAGCGCTTCAGCGGAGAAGCCACCAAAGACCACGGAGTGCACCGCGCCCACCCGGGCACAGGCCAGCATGGCCACGGCCGCCTCGGGCACCATGCCCATGTAGATGATGACCCGGTCGCCCTTTTCGACACCGAGGGACCGCAGCCCGTTGGCCGCCCGACAGACCTCCGCTTGGAGCTCGGCATAGGTGATGGACCGAGAGTCGCCTGGGGTGTCCCCCTCCCACACGATGGCCACCTTGTCGGGACGGGCCTCGGCATGGGCATCCACGCAGGTCTCGGTCAGGTTGAGTCTGCCATCGCGGAACCAGCGCAGCGGGCCCTCGCTGATGGTCTCGAAGCTGCCCCGGAGGCCCTCGGTGGGGGGCGTGCGCCAGCGAAGGCGGGCTCGGGTCTCGGCCAACCAGAAGCCATCGGGATCGTTGCGGGCCGCCATCCACGCCGCCCGCCACTCCGCCATCGTGGACACCGCGCTGGGCGAGCCCGCTCGAACGCGGGCGGGCACGGGATAGATCTTGGGAGGCATCGGGAACTCCGGGGTGGCCTTGGGTCGGCGGGATCGTACCAGCTTCCGACCTGCCCATGAGGGTGACCCCAGCGCCGGTTCGGCCCGTGGCCTGCGGCCGTCCCACCGCATACGAGCCCGGGTCGGGGGGCCAGCACGGCGCCCCGCGGGAGAGCCGCCCCATGAGTTCTGGAGCCCTTGTCGCCAGCCTCTGGTTGGCCACCGCCGCCGCAAAGCCCGCCGCGCCCACGGCGGACGACATCGCGCGGTGGCCCCTGCAGCGGGCGCTCTGGTCGGAAGCCAGCCGGGGACAAGCGCCTGGCGTGGTGCTGGTGGAGCGTGCCCCAGCGCCGCCCCTGACCTTGGGCCCCCACCAAGGAGTCAGCGGCGTCGACCTCGATGCATGCTGGCTTCAGCACGCCGGGGCAGCCGACGAAGACCTGGACGTGGCCTTCTGCGCGGACGTCGACGTCGACAGCAGCGGCAAGGTGAAGGCCAGCCTCAGCTTGGTGCCGACCGCGGACCCAACCAAGCTGGGCCGGTGCATCTCCACGCTCCTCACCCGCGTGCAGGGCGCACCGGGCATGCCGGGCCACGGCACCATCTGCCGGGCGGTCCAGACCCACACGACCGAGGCTGCGCGGGAAGCCTGGGCGAAGGATCCCACCACACGGGTGCGCTCGGCGGCGCCAGACACCGCCCCCTGGGGCACTGCTGAACCCGGCCGCGCCGACCGCGAGAACGCCTTAAAGCTCGATGTTGTCGAGATCGAGCTGACCGACCTGGGCGGGCCCCTTACCGAGCTCATGGCGGTGCCGGCCCCCCTCGGCGCCAAGGACCGCACGGTGGCCACCGCCCGCCGCCACCTCGACGTCGGCATGCCGGCCATCCGCGCGTGCGCGGGACGCCACCTGTCCTGGCGGGCTCCCGATGCGCCCGTCGCTGCCCTGATCGAGCTGACCGTGTCCGATGCCGGTGTGTCGAGCACCCGCGGCGTCGGCAGTGAGCCCCCCGGCTACGGCGACGTCGCGACGTGCATCGCCACCAGCCTCGACCCCGGCATCACGCCCGCGGCCGGCGATCGCCGCTTGGTGGTGCCGGTGCTGATCGCGCCCGAGCAGGTGCGGTGACCCAGCCCGTTCGCCCCGTGGCCTACATCGCCACCCGGATGCCCGCGTGGCCTCCAAAGCCTCGGCCCGCCGCCATGTTGAGCTGGCCGTAGAGCTTCACGGGCAAGATGTTGATCTGGAGGCCCGCGAAGAAGCGGGGCGCCACACCCCCGCCGTCCACCGCGTCCGTGACCGAGACCCGGGCCGTGCCCACTTCTTGCTCGCTGCCGTTGACATCTGCGACCAGGGGGCCATCCAAGGCCACCTCACTCGACGAGCCGGCGTTCATGTCGAAGTCGAGGGCGCCCCCGCCAAAGAGCGACAAGAAGCCCAGCCGCATGTTGGTGGACAGCTCCAGTGGGATCGACATGCCCGAGGCCTCGACCACGTAGCTGCCGTCGGCGTTCCAGTTGGCGGCCGCACTCTCGAAGGGCACAGCTTGGTTGAGGCTAAGCTCGTAGCGGGCGTACTCGAAGCCCGTGGTCGCTTGAAGGCCACCCCAACCGACCGAGCCCTCAGACTGGGGCTTCACCACGGCGACTTGGACATGGCCACCGAATGCCGCGGCCGAGCTCTCGAAGGGATCCCGCGCGCCGCTGACGCCCATGCCGTGGCCGTAGAGCACCACCCGGCGGGCAAAGCCATCGGACCCGGCCAGCCAGCCGAGGTTCAGTCCCCCGGTCACCGCCATCTGGAACGCAAACCCGCCCGACGGCAACAACCCGGACCCGTAGCCAAAGCCGAAGCCATTGCCCGCGAGGCCGCTGCCGATGCTGACGCCCAGCACAAACTTCTGGGGAGAGCTGGCGTAGTCGGTGCCCATGCCCTTGGCGGCAAGCAGCGTGGCATGGACCATCTGGTCCAAGAACTCCGACTGGTCGCTCAAGCGCAGCTCGCTGTCGACGGCGTCCCCCAGGTTGGAGCGCACCTCGGCCTCGTTGACGTTCGGGTTGGTGATCGTCACTTCCAGCGCTTGGGCCGCCGCGGTGGACGGCGCCACGATCCCGATCAGAAGCGACACAACAAGGGACAATGCAGCACGGGACATCAGCGGCTCCGCCGGAGGAGCCCTCACCCTAACCGAGACGGAGGCCACCCAAGACTTGCGGAAAACCCCCGCAATTCCGTCTTCTGGGAGACAATGCCCATCCCGCCAGCCCCGACAGCGCTGTCAGCCGTCGAAAGGTGCGTCCGTTGCCCGTCCTGGCCCCCCACCCGCCACTCGCCCCCCGCCTGATGCGCCTGCTCTTTGCCGTCGGCGCACTCTCGGGCTGCGCCGACTCCGGTGCGTCGATCGATCTTGCCTACGCCCTGCCGCCGGGTGTGCAGTGGGTGAGCCCCGCCGGTCCCACCGTCCAGTCCGCGGGGCAGCGCATCACCTTCGAAGGCTGGGTGGACGACCGGGACACCGCGCGGGAGGACCTTCGGGTGGACCTGACCGCCGATGGCCGGACCGTCTGTGCCGGGCTGATCCCCGATGCCCAAGGCACGGTGTTGTGCCTGGGTGCACTGCGCGAGACCGACCAAGAGCTGGCGCTTCAGGTGCTCGACCCCGAGGGCCGGGAGGATGTCGCCACGCTGCCGGTCGAGGTGGTCCCCGGCACGCCCCCCATCTTGAGCTTCCAAGCCGAGCACGCAGACGGCCCCTACCCCCTCGGCGAGCCCGTCCGGCTGCTCATCGTCGCCACCGACGCCGAAGACGGGCCGGCTGACCTGCGCATGTCTCTGTCCAGCGACCAAGACGGCCCGCTGGACATTGCGCCCCCCGACGACGATGGCCGCATCCTTGCCGAGGTCGACCTCAGCCAAGGCAACCACCGGCTCGTGCTGGAGGTCTCCGACACCAGCGGCTTGCGCACCACCGCAGAGATCTGGGTCCAGATCCGCTTGCCCGGCACGGGCGCGTGCACCCTCACCGCCCCCGATGACGGCAGCGTGCTGCAAGCCGGCTCCGAGCTGTCTCTCGGCGCCCATGCTGAGCTGGGCCCCGACGAAGGCCCGCCCATCGTGACCTGGGACAGCAACCTCGACGGTCGCCTCGCGGTGGCGGTGACCGACGGCCGTGGGGACGCGAGCATGTCGATCTCCGGACTGAGCCGCGGCACCCACATCCTCTCACTTCAGGCCGACACCGACGAGCCGTGCACCCACACGATCACCGTGGTCGCAGGCGCCCCGCCGACGCTGTCGCTCATGGACCTGGGGCCGCTGACCGCCGGTGTGCCCACCGAGCTCGTGGGCACGGTGACCGACGACGAGAATGGCGCTGATGACGTCATTGTTGAGGTCTTCAATGAGGACGATGAGCTGATCGGCGCGGCTTGGCCGGAAGCGGACGGCAACCTGCGCGTGTGGCTGCAGCTCGACGCGCCGGGGGCACGAACGCTAAGGGCGAGGGCGACCGACCCCCACGACATGTCCGTGGACATCAGTGTTCCGGTTGACGTGTTGGCGGAGTAGCGCCCAGCCAGCCACCGCGGGCCACGTGGGCTACATCGACCGGCATGTCTGCGCCCCCCCACGACCCGCCCGACGACGCGCCGCTCGCGTTGGATCCTTCGCTCATCGACGCCGCGGGCGACGCCGATGGCGCTCCAGCCGGTCCCCGCACTTGGCGCCGCCGCCTCAAAGAGTGGGGATGGACCCTCTTCCTGGCTGTCGCGGTGTTCCAATTGGTCGGTGCCCTGCGCGCCCCGAGCCTGCCGGACGAGGCCCCGCTGTTTGCGCTGCAAGACCTCAAGGGCGAGACGGTCGCGCTGGATGACTTTCGCGGCCGCACCGTGGTGGTGAACTTCTGGGCGACATGGTGCGGCCCCTGCCGGGTGGAGCTGCCGGGCTTTGCCGAGTTCGCCCGCAACAACCCCGACGTGGTGGTGCTGGGGCTCGCCACCGACACCGACCGCGCCAAGCTGCGCAAGACCGTCAAGGACCTCGACGTGGACTACCCCGTGCTCTTGGCCGACCCCGCCACGGTCGACGCCTACGGGGTGGAGTCCCTGCCCACCACCGTGATCGTGGCGCCGGACGGCTCCGTCCGCATGGTCCACGCCGGCATGCTGTTCCGCCCCCAGCTCTGGTTGATGACCCGCTGGTAGAGTGGCGCTCCACCCGGACCGGAGCCCACCATGTCCTTCCAAGTCACCCTCGCCGCCATCGAAGAGTGGCTCGACGACGACCTGAGCCTCCAGACGCTGAAGAACCAGTACACGCTGGCGGAGCTGTACGAGCTGATCAAGGACAAGGACGCCATCAAGACCGATGATGAGCTCTACGAAGCCCTGCTGGACGTCATGTACGCGACCCGGCCCAAGGGTGTGACCTGAGGCTCGGGGCCGTCCACCGCCGCACCGCTAACGACGAACAAAGCGCATCTGCTCGTCGCCTTCGCCCAACACCAGCTCGTCGTTGGCCAGCGTCAGCACCACCTGCTGCTCGTTGCCCTCCATGTCGCTGGTGCGCAGGGTGAAGGTGTCGCCATTGACCTCCAGCAGCTCACATCCGGCCTCCATCGTGCTCTGGCCAAGCTGCATCCGCAGGCGGTCGGTGGTCAGCAACATCGCGGTGTCTTCGAGCTGGGCCACGGTGGCCCGCAGCTGGGCGACCCGCTGGCCATCGGGATCGGCGCGGACCTCGCGCAGCAGGGTCACCGCGGTCTGGGCTTCGGAGTCCCGGAAGCCGGCGCCCAACAGCGCCTCGTCGCTCGGGGTGGGCTGTTGCAACACGTAGCGCATCACCCGCACTTGGCGGCGTTGCTCGGGCGACAGCACAATGCGCCACTCACCGGTGATCCGGGCCATCTCGGTGGTCGTTCGGGCCGGGGCACCGTCATCGCCAGCGCAGCCTGGGCTGACGGCCAAGATCACCGCAAGCCACAGTGCCCTCATGGCACCCACACCTTCAAGGCGGCCAGAATGCGGCCGAGGGACTGGTCCAGCCGGTGGTCGTCCTCCACGATCTCCAGGGTGACCGCTGGACCCGAGCGCACCACGTAGGCCTCGCTGGCCCCGACCGGGACCACATCGTCGGCACGGCCATGGACGATGTGCACCGGCAAGTCCGGGGGGGCCGTCAGTCCTGCAGGGGCACCGTCCACCAGCCCGCACACATGAAAGGCGGGTGCGCCGAGCACCATCGCCAGCACCCGGTCGGGGTGGGTCTGCGCCAGTCGAGTCGCCACCACCGCCACCACCAGCCCGCCCAAGCTGGAGCCACCAAGCACGATTCGGGGATGCTGGTCGAGCAGCTGAAGCGCCGCCCCGTGGGCGATGTCCACCCGCAGCGCGAGGTCTCGATCCCGCATGTCCGGCGCAACGACGTCCAGCCCCGCATCCCGCAAGAAGATCACCTTGCGCCCCTGGGGACTCCCCAACATTCCGTGGGCCCACAGCAACATCTTGACCTCCCGCAGCCGCGGCCCGGTGTGGGTCCGCGCCGCCCTGTACTCCCCATCCCGGCTCGCCGTCCAGCCATCGGCTACCGTGCCCCCCGCCACTCCTCCCCGGCCCCCCGTGTCCCGTCCCTCCCCCTGGCTCGTGTCTCCCGCTTGGGATGTCGGGCTGCTCACCGCCCCGGCGCTGCTCGCATGCATCGTCGCGCTGGCCGTTCCCGCCGATGCGCGGGCGAGCCCACTGATCTGGCTTGTGTTGGTGGTCGGCATCGACGTGGCCCATGTGTATGCAACACTCTGGCGGACGCTGTTCGATCCCGCTGAGCTCGCCCGCCACCCGGGCCGCTATGTTGGGGTGCCCTTGGGTTGCCTCGTGGGGCTCTTGGCTCTGTCGGTCCTGGCGCCGGCGTGGTTCTGGACCGTGCTGGCCTATCTTGCTGTGTTTCACTTCATTCGCCAACAGTGGGGCTTTGCGGCGCTGTACCGTCTCGCCGAGGGCTTGCCGGGCCGCTCCCTGGACGCAAGACTGGAGAAGTATTCCCACTACGGGGTGACCGGTCTCGCGGTGCTCTGGTGGCACACCCACTTGCCCCGCAGCATCAGCTGGTTTGTCGAGGATGACTTCATCATCGGCATTCCGGAGTGGGTCCTGTGGCCAGCGGGGCTCTGCACAGTCGCGGTGCTCATCGGGCATCTCATCCTGCGGTTGCGGTCCCGCCGGTGGTCCCCCGGGCGAGATCTGTGGCTGTTGACCACCGCGCTGGTGTGGTGGATCGGCATCGTGTTCACCCACAGCGACCTGGCGTTTACCGTCACCAATGTCGTGGCCCATGGGATCCCCTATGCGGCGCTCGTGTGGCTCACCGGGCGACGGTCCTGGCAGCGCACCGGCACTGGACCGGCCAGTCACCACCTCTTCCGACCGGCCGCGGTGGTGCTCTTCCTCGCGCCATTGCTGGGGCTTGCACTGGTCGAAGAGGCACTGTGGGACCGGCTGGTCTGGTTCGAACACAGCGGGCTCTTCAGCGACTGGACACCCACCGAGGACGGGCTGCCCCCCGTGGC
This sequence comes from Myxococcota bacterium, assembly GCA_942491145.1. Lineage (GTDB taxonomy): Bacteria > Myxococcota_A > UBA796 > UBA796 > UBA2385 > CAXQUZ01. Next base: position 9,129 of record CALOBC010000013.1, read on the forward strand.
CACCCGGGTGCTCGTGGCCCTGCTCAGCTTGCCCCAAGTGACCCACTATGTGCTCGACGGGCTCATCTGGCGCATGGGGCCCGACAACGCGGCACTCCGTGGACTGTTCGCCCCTGCGCCCCAGCCCGCCTGAGCAAACCCGGCAACCCAAGGACAGCAGCGACACGGAACCGGCATTCGGCCTGTCAAGATTGGCGCAATTGAGGGTATCCTCGACGCTCTACTGGAGCCCCCGATGCGCACTGCCGCCCACTTGACCCTCTTCGCCCTGATCTCGGCCTGTGCACCATCCGTGGCGAAAGACGGCACCACCACCGGAGACATCGACGAGGACGGGCTCTCCGGCGACGGGGGTGACGGCAGTGACGGCAGTGACGACGGCGACGGCGGCGAAGCGGACTGCCGGGAATTGCTGCTCTCGGCCGACCGGCTGAGCTGGAGCGACGGGCTCTTTGATGTCTCGAGCGAGCTGACCGTGCAGCTCACCAACACCTGCGACGACGGCGAGCCCTTGCGCCTCGGGGTGCAGTTCACGGGCTCCAGCACCTTCACGGTGGTGTCCCCCACGGACTTCTCTGCCGTGGAGCTCGAAGCCGGGGACTCCATCGCCCTGGTCATCGCCCACATTCCCGACGACTACATCGTGGACGAAGGCACGCTCACCATCGCCGACTCCCGGGGGCTGCTGACCACCCGCACAGTCGACCTGGTGGCCAACACAAGCGGGGACCAAGATGGCGACGGGGCCATCGCCGAAGAGGTGGGCGGCGACGACTGCAACGACCTCGACGCCACCATCGGCCCGCTGGTCCGCGACACCCGTGCAGACCTCGCCGACGATGACTGCGACGGCTTTGTCGACGAAGACTTGGTGCTGCCGGGCGACCTGCTCATCACCGAGGTCTTCGCTGCGCCCACGGCCGGCGACCCTGCGCTCGGCGAGTGGTTTGAGCTGATCAACCTGTCGAGCACCACCATCGACATGGCCAACTGGACGATTCGCGACACCAGCGGCCAGTCGTTCACCTTGCCGGCGCCCTTCCTCATCGACGCCGGCGACCGCTACATCATCGGCGCCAGCGGCGACATCGCCGTCAACGGGGGCATCTCGGCCAACGGCACGTGGGACCCGGCCAGCTTCTCCCTGGACGACACCGCCGACAGCATCGTGGTGGAGGTCGAAGCCCGGCCCATCGCATCCATCACCTAGTCCTGATCCAGCCCCTTGTCTCACGCCTAACTGTTCTACACTTTCTCTGGCGATATCCCAGCCTATTTTCTCAAACATCATGGAAACAATCACAGCGGCGGCTGAATCCAGATAGGACACACCCAGAATACTCCCAGCGATACCAATAAGTACGACGACGGAAGAAACCGCATCACTTCTATGATGCCAGGCATTTGCTTTTAGAATGGAGGATTTAATTTGTTTAGCATGAAAATTCGTATAATGAAACAGAGCTTCGTTGACAAGAATGGAAAACAATGCCACCCATAGTGTCATCCCTTCAGGAATCATGACAGTGCCTAAGGTTAATTTCTCCAGTGCGTCGATAACAATGCCAATTCCAGCAGCAATTAAAACACCGCCGAGAATTGCGGCAAAGGCAATTTCTATTCGGGCATGGCCATAGGGATGATCTTCATCGGGTTGTTGATTGCCCTTTTTGGCAGCAAAAACAACCATTGCATCGGTCATCAGATCCGAAAATGAATGGATGCCATCGACTATCAAGGCATGGGAATGACCAATTGAACCAATAAGAACTTTAAGGACAGCCAATAATAAATTGACGACAGCGCCAACCACTGTTACCCGTCTGGTTACCTTATATCGTTCATCTAATGTAGATTCTATTTCTGTCATAAATCCTGTTCGTCTGTTTAACTCATCAGGATCATACTGCGAATGTCAGCAAAAGCCAATATGTCGTAACCCTTTAATCGCATTGTTTTTTAGCACAAGCCTTTTTTAACGCAGCCAAGGAAGCGGTTTACAAAGAAATTAAGCGCTTTTTTATACGGTCAGTAAATCAGGCCGTCTTTGCGGTCATCAGTTGATGCTGGATTATCGCCTGCAATTGCGCTGTCGGCATGGGACGTCCATACCAGAATCCCTGAACCGTAGGGCATCCGATTGCTTTGACGTATTCCATCTGCACTTTATTTTCTACACCCTCTGCAACAATATGCATATCCAGCTCTTTGGCCATGGCAACAATGGCTGTAATAATTTGAATTTTTATCTTCTGCTGTTTTAATGCTTGAGATGAAAGAACGGTCAATTTTTAGATTGTTCAGCGGTAATGTTTGTAAATAGCTCAGGGATGAATACCCCATTCCAAAATCATCAACAGCGATACGAATGCCGTGTCTGGCCAGTTTTTTTAACTTGCCAACAACCATTTCCATATCCTGCATTAGCACATTTTCAGTTATTTCCAGCTCTAACTGTTGAGGACTTAGTTCATAGGTCTTTAATGTCTCAAGGACAAAATCAACAAAATTATCGGTTTCTATTTGTGATGCAGAAATATTAACGGCCAGGGTCATTGTAGAAAAAACCGGATTATCTTTTATCCAATTATGCAAAATCCGACACGACGCATCAAGCATCCACTCACCTATGGCGTTAATCAGGCCGGTTTCTTCTGCCAGAGGAATAAAATCATTGGGTGAAACAAGCCCTTTTTCAGGATGGTTCCAGCGTATTAACGCCTCAACTCCTGACACCATTTCTGTTTTCACATCATATTGTGGTTGAAAAAAGACTTCAAACTGATTTTCCTGAATAGCTTTTCGGATACCATTTTCAACAGACAGGTGGCGTTGGAATAAATGTTTCATATTGTCAGAGAAAAACTCATGACCATTTTTTCCCTTGCCTTTAATATTATACATCGCCATGTCAGCATGTTTGATCAATGTTTCTCCTGTATCACCATCCTCTAGGATATATATGGCCGTACCAATACTAAACGTCACGTAAATTTCACTGCCATCAATTACAAAAGGTTGTTCCAGTGCTAATGTGATTTTATCCACCAGCTGAGTAACATCCTCACGGGAGCCAATATCCGCCAGCATCAGATTAAATTCATCGCCTCCAACTCTGGCCAGAGTATCACTGTCGCGGATACAACGCTTGAGACGTTTGAACGTTTCCTGAGGATGGTGATACAGGAGAAACATTGATCAA
>CALOBC010000014.1:0-183447 GCA_942491145.1 Myxococcota bacterium
ATTGCGCGGGGCACGGGCCGAGGCCTCGCACGGGTGATGCACATGGTCTCGCCGAAGAGCGAGCACTGGTCGGTCTCGGTCGAGCTGTGTAGCGCGCTGGAAGGCACCGGCATCGGGGGCGTCTGGGGCCAAGTCGAGGAGCACCGGGAGGCCATGCGGGCCTCGGGAGAGTGGGAGGCCACGCGCGAGGACCAACGCGTTCGCTGGATGTGGCGCATGTTCGAAGATGGCTTGCTCGACACGATTCGTGCCGATGCAGGCATGCGTGATCGAGTCTCGGATGGCGAGGCGGCGGTTCGCGCTGGCGAGCGTTCTCCGGAATCCGTGGTCGATGAGCTGCTCGATCGCTTCCGGGCGCGCTTCGTCGACGATTCGTCTCTGTAGTCCGGTTCAGCGATCCGTGGCCGGGCGCTGCGAGAGATCGCAGAATACGAACCCGTCGCGCTCGACGACGGATCCAACGTCGACATCGACCGGGCTGGCGAAATCGGGGGAATTCCAAACGAAGGTGTGAAACTCGCCGTTTTCGCCGCAAGGGTCGACCTCCGCCGGGAACTCGGCGAGCAACGCCTCGTCGTAGCTCCGGCCGGCGAGTTGGCGATCGAGCTTGTTCGGATCGACGCAGGTCAAGCGCGCCCGGATCCCGCTGCCGATGATGGCGTGCGCGAGCTCGGTGGGGTCCCGCCCCCAAAGCGGGAATCTCGGTGTGATCCCGCAACCGGCCATCATGGTCTCTCGGTAGTTCCGCACGTCCTCGAGAAAGATGTCGCCAAACACCATGGATTGCACGCTGTCGGCGCGCGCGCGACCGATGGCCGCACGCATGCGCTCGGCGTAGGTCTCGTTGCTGCACGGCGCAGGAATCTCGACGACGTGCAACGCCAGGCCCAGGCGATCCGCTTGCGCTTCGAGGAGCTCGCGACGAACCGCGTGCATGGACACCCGGTCGTACTCGACGGTCACCGTGGTCAACAAGCCGGCGATCTCGAACTCACCCGAGGCTCGGGCCACGTGTAGCGCGTACGCGCTGTCCTTGCCGCTGCTCCAGCTGATCCAGGTCTTCATGGGCGAGGCACGGGCCGGGGCTAGAAGAACCAACCGACCATGAACTGGAAGTCGATCGTGAACATCTGCTCCCAGGGTTCGTAGACGTCGTCGAAGATCGCCATGTCGAACCCGACCTCGCCACCGATGACCAAGCCGTCGTAGATGCGGAACATCGCGCCCGGCCCCGTGCCGAAATTGAAGCCCGGCCGGGTCGCCTCGTAATCGCATCCCGCGCTGTGAAAGTCCGTGTCGTCATCGTATTCGAGGTTGTTGGCGAGCTGGACACATCCGACCGCTCCACTGGCCTCGGCTTTCCATGTGGACAGGACGAATCCGGGTTGCAGCGTCGCGTAGACGAACACCCAATCGAGGCCGGCGCCGATGCGAACCTCGGGCAGGATCCGAAACGCCATGCCGGATGCATCGACATGGCTGTCGTCGTTCCAATCGAGATTGTGGATCATGTGCTCGAACCGGCCGCCCACGGTCATCATGATCGGCGTCTTGGCCGACCGGATCATGTATCCGCCTCCGAGCCCGTATTGATAGCTGAAGTCGAGGCTGTTCTTGGCCTGCGTGGCCGAGGCACCGCCGACGGGCAGGGCGCCGGGACCGGGGGAGAGGTAGATGAAACCGCCGTTTTCGAAGGGATCCGCTTGGGGTGGACCCTTGGGCGGAGCAGCCGTGGCCTCACCGCTGGCGCTCAGCGCAACCGCGCCGACGAGAAGTGGCGCGAAGAGGAGTCGAGGGTTGCACATGCCTCAGTCTAGAAGGCGCGCGGGCAAGAGGTCCAGCGCCACCTAGTCGACCGTGACTTGCGTCGCTTCGATCCACTGGCCACGTGCGAAGAAGGCGATGTCTCGGATACCGACCCAATGCTCGCCATGTGCACCTACGAGTTCCGCTCGGACGCGGACCGTCGCGCGCGTCGGACTCCAGGCCAGGGGCGGAGACGACCAGGAGGCCTCCCTCGAGTCGGGTGGATCGAGCTCCACGAGCAGCGAGTCGTCGGCGAGGATTCGCAGGCGCGAACCGGGAGCGAGCTGCGAGCCGGTGATTGTGACGACGAGGTCGACCGGGCGCTCGCCGGCGGCAGGAAGCAGCATGGGGGCGAACCCGAGGGATTCACCCCCGCTGAGCCGCATGGTCATGCCGGAGATGTCGGGTGTCGGCGTGGTTCCTGGACGAAAACGGTTGAGCGATCTCGCTGCGACCCAGTCGCTGGTGACAAAGGGTTTGCCGAGGTCATCTTGCCGGGTGAGCGACACGGCCCAGTCGACCGGTTCCTGATCGAGCGCCCCGGCCCCGTGTCGGAGAAGGCGAAGTTCGGACAGCGTGCCGTGCTCACAGGGGCCGGCAGCGTCCAGGTCGGCCACTCCGAGAATGGACAGGGTCTGCGGGCGCCGTTCGAGCAGATAGGGTCCGAGCGTATCGCGCGCTCGCGGTGAGATCTTCGGTGTGGTGAAGCTCAGCGGTTGGCCGTCCGCCTCGACCCGCCATCGGTGATTGTTCTCATCGGTTCCCGGCGCGGCCACGAGGACGACGGAGGTCGGGTCGGCCGATGCAGGGCCGGCGGGAGGCACGGTAACGACCAGGGGATCGGTGGCCGACAGGCACACGCCGCCGTCGCTGCGCCTGTGCTCGGAGAGTGTGAGCGACTCACCGTCGTCGCTCGCCGCACTCGCTAGCCGCCAGACATCCTGCTCGCCGGCGCGACTCGGATCGACCACGACCTCGAACAGAGCCATTCGCAGTTCGTGGCGTGTGACGCGATGAGGGATCCGGTCGCGAGTCGCGGTCAGCCCGTGGACGAACAGCTCGAGAACTCCCACGTTCCGCGCTGCGAATGGCGGTGGGAGCTGGTCGTCGAATCCCGCGATCGTCCTTTGCGCGTCGCCCCGAGCCTCGTTGGTTTCGTAGTTGTGAGTCGCCTCGTTGAGGAGCACGAACACGCGTGGCCCATCCCTACCCGCATGCGCGGGCTCGGAGATCAGGAGTTCATGGAGCGTCGCGTAGCAGGCCTCTTGCGAGCGATAGGGCACCACGGTGCGGCCGCGACCGAGCGCGAGCGCGCCGCCGACTTGGTTGTGTGTGTGGCCGTGATGCCAGCCTTCGCCGCCCGCGATGACGATTGCATCCTCGGGGAGATGGTCGTCGAGCCAATCGACCGCGGTCTCGGCCTCGGCGAACTCGCGGAATCGCGTACTCGGATGGGCGAGCAGGTGTCCAGCGACGCTCCACACCAGGCCGGCAAACAGCACCGCGGCCGTCGCCGTCGCCGCCGCCTTCGACCGGGGCTTGAGCAGTTGATGGATGTGGGCGACCGCAGCGACCGCAGCAATCGTGGCCGCCGGGAGCAGCTCCGGAACGAGGTAGCGGGCGTAGTAGAACAGCTCGAGCTTGGGCAGCCCGCGCCCGGCGTAGAGGACGAGCGTCATCGTCGGGATCGACGCCAGAGCCACGAGCCAGGCGCCTCCGGGCCGGGGTTGCCAGCGAAGTGAGGTCCACAGCGCACCGATCGCTGCGAGCACGATCACCGGCCCACCGAGGGTCGGAAGCGCCGGGTCGAGTCGTGAGTAGGGCGCCACAAACTCCGTCGACCAGCGCCCGGCGACGTAGAAGGTGATCGCGCACCCAGCGACGAGGGCCAAGAGCCGAGGGCACTCGGCGAGCATGCGTGCTGCCACTGGGTTGCTGGAGTGCGGTGCTCGCGACAGCGCAAGATCGACGACCAGCCAGATGGCCGCGCCCAGACACGCCGTGACGACGAGCTCGACTGGTCCGAACCGTAGCGAGCTCGGTAGCCGGCGCATGAGTTCGTCGTGCACGTAGGGGAATCCGGTAGCGACGTGGACGGCGACGCTCGTGCAAAACAGCGCTAGCAAGGGCCATGGGCCTGCCGTGAATGCCCGGCGACCTACGAACTGGCGCTGCCGGGCGAGTCCCACGAGCAAGACGACCGGCACGAAGAGCCAGGCGTTGCCACGAGTCCAGGTCATCAACCCGACCAGCGTCAGCGCGCGCTGGACATCGCCATGATCCCCGCTGTCTCGTGCGCGTAGCAGAGACAACCAGGCCGAGAGCGCGAACAAGAACATGGGCCCCTCGCTCAACGGCACGCGATGCGTCCAGATGAGGACGGGGGACAGGGCGATCAGCGAGGTGGCCAGCGGTGCCCACGGGCCTCGTGGCCAGATGCGGCGAGCCACGGCGGCGAAGGCGAGCAGGCCCAAGGTGGCGACGAGCACCACGACCGGGGCAGGCGAGTCGCTGGCGAATGCGAGTCTTCCCCAAGCGATCAGGATCGGGTGAAGATGAAGGAACTGGGGGACGACGCGGCCTTCGTCGCGATCGGCCACGTACAGGCCTGGTCGGTATGCGCTCTCATAGACGCCGGCGCGGTACCCATCGTCGCGTCGATCGTAGAGCCCGGCGATGTCCGCGGGTCCGGGGCGGCTGCCGGTATCGGTCGAGGCTGCGGCAAGCACGGAGTCACTGCGAGCCCGGGAGGCGACCGGTTCGAGCGGTGTGGGCTCCGCGAAGCGCGTACGTACCCTGGTCGCGGCCGGCGAGCGGCGCCGGAATCGTGGGTAGCCTCAGGAAACCGCCGAGTGCGACGACCACAAACAGGACCGCCAGCATGGGGCGAGACGAGCGGGTGCCGCCATCGACCGACCGCGCCTTGTTCGCCGACTCCCGGGCGCGCCGAAGCTGGCGCCACGGGACGACGGCAAGTGCGACCAAAGTGAGCGCAGTGGCCAGGGGAACCGCGCGGAACTGGCCCAGCGCCGCGAGCAGCGTACCTGCGACCCCGATCACGCCCAGCGCGTTCGCGCCCTGGAGGACCACCGCGTCCAGGCCCAATCGAGCGTGCCGTGTCCACCAGCGTAGGAGCAGCGCGACCAGCAGGAACGCGCTCGCGGAGCTGACGAGCCAGGGCACGCTCGGAGCATACGCTCGTCGCGCGCTCCATGCCTACACGCGTCCGAACTGCAGCGCGAAAATGGGAAGACCCCGGCGAGCGAGGCTCGACCGGGGTCTTCGGCGACTGAGCGCTGGTGCGCGTCAGCTCACTGCGGCTGGATACCGCAGTCGTCGACCTCGCTGGGATGCAGCCTGACGCAGTCCCAGCGCCAGTTGTCGAGCAGCACCGCCGTGGCGAGGATCGAGTCGGCCATGTCGGCGATGAAGAACGTGATCTGGAAGGTCTCCCCGGGGTTCGAGGAGCCCTTGGCCAGGTACCAGCCGGTGCCCGCGTGGCCCTCGAAGCCCGTACCGCCCAGCTCCGGCGCGTTGGCCTTGTACTGGAACGCGCCCGCATCCTCGAGCGAGGTGATGGTCAGCGGCGCGCCGTTGATGAACGTCAAGTTGCCGGTGAACGTCTCGCTCGTGGTCCAGGCGATGAACAGGTCGTTGTACTGCGTGTCGAAGTAGGTCGGGTACTCGCTCGGAGAAGTAGGCGAAGTCGAACACGTAGCCCATGGTCCCCGCCGGAACCGTGAGGTCGAACTGCATCCACAGCTTGTCGTTGGGGTTGTCCCAGCCGTTGCCGATCCAGTGGTCGTAGAGGCTGTCGGAGCAGTCGTTGACGCTGTCGCAGTCCACGAACGGCGTGCCGCCGGCCGTTGTTGCTGCCGTAGTTGGGGCGAGCGGCGCCGGCAGCCCGCCCGTGGTCCTGGTTGCCGTTGTCGCCGTTGCTATCCTGCTGTCCGTTGGGCCAAGTGCTCGGTCCCTTGGCGTTCGGAGCGTTGACTGTGCCACGACGAGATGATCAGCAGGTTGTTGCCGGAGTTGTCCGGGCGCGTCGTCGTAGACGATCTGGCCCGGGACCCACGTCGCCCGAGGTTGCCGAACTCGTGCGCGATGCCCCAGGCGTCATCCGTTGGAGTTCATGGTCGCGTTGGAGATCTGGATGGCGCTGGCGGGGTCGTCGCCGGCGCAGTTGAGGCCGATGGCGTTGAACGGATCATCCGTCGGAGCGTCCGATGGTGTCGCCGTCACAGGTGATGTAGTCGGCCGGCGCCTCGCAGGAGTCGGCGTCGCCGTCGCCGTCGCCGTCTCCGTCGCCGTCGCCGTCGCCGTCTCCGTCGCCGTCGCCGTCGCCGTCGCCGTCACCGTCGCCGTCGCCGTCCATCGCCGTCGCCGTCGCCGTCGCCGTCGCCATCGCCGTCTCCGTCGCCGTCGCCGTCTCCGTCGCCGTCTCCGTCGCCGTCGCCGTCGCCGTCGCCGTCGCCGTCGCCGTCGCCGTCGCCGTCGCCGTCTCCATCGCCGTCGCCGTCGCCATCGCCGTCGCCGTCGCCTTCGCCGTCGCCTTCGTCGCCGTCGCCGTCGCCATCGCCGTCGCCAGTTCCATCGCCGTCGCCGATCGCCGTCGCCGTCGCCGGAGCCGTCGCCGTCGCCGTCGCCGTCGCCGTCGCCGATCGTCTCGTTGTCGCCGGTTGACTCATCGTCGGCGCAGGCCGGTGCGAACAGGGCCAGGGAAATTCCAAGAACCAAGAGATGTTTCTGCTGCATTGTCTGAGTACCCCTTCGAAGGTTCGATATCGTAGGCGCCCGCGGCAGGCGTCCGCAATCCTCTCTCGCGCCCATCCGCTCGGCGGGTGTGTTTCTCGGACAGGTGTGCCGTGGCGAACAGTTGTGCGCGAGCAAGAACCGAGCGAGTTTAGGTTTGAGAGTTGTCGATCATCCGGCGCATCGCGCGGCCAGACACCGGGATTGTGCAGCAAGTGCGAACGCGCGCGAAAAGGCCCGGGCAGCGATGCCTCCCGGGCCTACATGTCTGATGAAGTGCGGCTCTATTGCGGCTGGATATGCCGCAGTCGTCGACCTCGCTCGGGATGCAACCGACGCAGTCCCAGCGCCAGTTGTTGAGCAGGACGGCGGTTGCCAGCACCGAGTCACCCATGTCCGCGATGAAGTAGGTGATGACCAGGTTCTCCCCCGGAACGGCCGCGCCCTTGGCGTTGAACCATCCGGTACCGGCGTGACCCTCGAAGCCCGTGCCCTGCAGCTCCGGGGCGGCGGCCTTGAACTGGAAGGCTCCCGCATCCTCGAGGGAGGTGATCGTCAGCGGGGCACCGTTCACGAACGTCACGTTTCCGGTGTAGGCCTCGGAGACCTGCCAAGCAATGAACAGATCGTTGTACTGGGTGTTGTACCAGGTCGGGAATTCCGACGAGAAGTACGCGAAGTCGAAGATGTAGCCGTGGGTCTCCACTGGGACATCGACATCGAAGGTCAACCACAACTTGTCGTCGGGATTGTTCCAGCCATTCGTGACCCAGTGGTTGTAGAGGCTATCGGAACAATCGTTGACGCCGTCGCAGTTGTTGAACGGATCACCGCCGTTGCCATTGTCGCTTCCGAGTTGAGCGCTCAGGGGGGGCGGAAGGCCGCCATTGTCCTGGTTGCCGTTGTCCCCATTGCCGTCCTGAGAGCCGTTGCCCTCGGTGACGTCGCCGTCGCCGTCGCCATCCCCATCACCGTCGCCGTCACCATCGCCGTCGCCGTCGCCGTCGCCGTCACCGTCACCATCGCCGTCGCCATCGCCGTCGCCGTCGCCGTCACCATCGCCGTCACCATCGGTCGCCGTCGACGTCGCCGTCGCCGTCGCCGTCGCCGTCGCCGTCGCCGTCGCCATCGCCGTCGCCGTCGCCATCGCCGTCCATTGGCTACCAAGTCGCCCTGTTGTCCACCGGCAGGGTGGACGCCGCGGAGGCCGTGATTGCCGACGCACTGGCGATCTGGAACCAGCCGCTGCTGCCCGACCTCGAGTTCCGCTTGGTCGCGGCCCGCACCCATGTGGCGCTCGCCCGGGGTGATGGGTCTGGGGCGCTGGGCCTGCTGGACCGGGCGCCCTTCACGGTTCGTGCACTTCGCCGTTTTCGGCTGCCCCGGCTGATTCTGGACAGCCTCACCGCGCGGGCACTGGCCCTCCTGCCGCCCTCGTGGCGGCGGGACCGACGCCTGCGGTTGGTCCTCCACAGCCTCCAGACCAACGGGTGCGTCTGGGCAGAAGCGATGGGCCAGGCCCACAGCGCCGAGTGGTTGATGCGGCAGGGCGAGCTCGCCGAGGCGGTGGTGCTGCGGGACCGGGCCACAGACACGCTGCGCGAGGAGCACCATGGCTTGGTGGCGGATGCACTCGGCGGCACGGACGGCGACCTTCGGGCACGGGGGGTGGCCGATCCAGGGCTCGCCCGTCGCCTGTTTGTGGGACCCGACGCCGAGCGGCTGTGGTGCCTCGTCAGCGCACCGAATCGGCGGCAGCCCCCGCTCGAGTCAGTGCCACAAACTCTCCGTAGTGGCGGACGGCGTTGACCAGCTGGTCGTAGCCGATGCTGGCCCGGGCGATGGCGCGGAGATGTTGGGAGGCGGCGCCGGGGAGGTCGACCTTGATGGTCATCATTGGCCCGACCTCAGTGGAATAGTCGCCTTCCACGGTGAGCCACGGGTTTGTGCCCTCACCACCTGCAACCCCGACGACCACGGCGGCCCGGAGCGCCTCGACGGTGGCCAGGACCAGCTTGCCGAGGGACTCCCGGGACGCATCGCCATCAAACGCCTCGGCAATGTCCCCGTTGTGGTGGATGAGTGCTGCCTCCTGCAACACCCGCACGGCGAGGGCAGACAGCTCCCGCGGCTCACTGTGGTCTTCGGTCTCGGCCAGGAGGGTGGTCCAAGGGGTGGGCGCCGCAGGACGCACATCCGGGAGCACCAGGGAGCGGACGGCGTGGTGGATGCGGCGGACCTGATCCTGACCGAGTCGGCCCTCCAGCAGGGCGTAGTAGGCACCACCCCCAGGGTTGGGAGTCTGCAAGCGGACTTGGTAGGCGAAGGCCAGCTGGTCCGCATCCCACTGGACTGTGGCGCAGGTGATGGTGACGGCGCCGTCCTGGAAGCCCTCGTGGTGGGTGCTGGTGCCGACGCCCAGCACGGCGTGTTCGCGAGCCACTGTGGCGGCCCGCTGGAGGGCGGCTTCCAAGCTTCCCCGCTGCTCGTCGGTCCTCAGCCCGCCGTGTTGGACGATGGCTTCCAGCAAGTACTGGGACTCAAGCGCGAGGTAGCCGAGGTCGGTGACATCCGCTTGGGTGGTGGTGTTGGCGGGGCGACCCGGGCCTTGTCCCCCGGCGGATGTGGACTCGGGTCGGGTGCGGGTCAAGTCCGGTGGTTTGCCCATCAGCATGCGCCGAAGTCTTTGGAGGGCCTCGTGGGCAAACAGGGTCGAGGCCCGTGCAAATGCTTGAAAGAACACGAGCTTGGCATTGGGGCTCGGCGTGCCTCGGGGGCTGGCCAGCAAGAACGGCAACCGGGCCACTGCCAGCAGCACCCGCTCGGACTCGTGAAACCCGCTGGGAAGACGCACGGTGGCGGCGGGAGAGTGGGCAGCTATCTGGGGATGGGGGCCGAGCGCGCCCCACCACGTTGCCACACCAACTGATTGTAGCTCGACCAATGTGTAGGCGGGATGTCCTTGGTCGTCGAGTACGTCCACCGTGGGCCACTCGCGCTCGATGCCGGCGCAGGACTGCTTCTGGACACTGGCGGGAGCGGTGAGTGCCCAGGCGTTCAGGGCATTGAGGAAGGTGTCCGTGGGGCCGTCGTCGGCTGCGATGGCGGCCTGAGCGCCAAGCTCCACCAGCATCGAGACTCGGATGGCGAGGGGGTCCAGCACCGGCCAGATGCACATACGGGCATATTTGACTTGGTCTTTCAGATCTGTCCAAGCTTGCGGGTCAGGCATCGGGTCCCCTTTCACAAAGTTGAGCTGGTACAACGCTCCGGCAATCGTACAGCACATCCCCACTCGAGCATGAATGATGTCAGACCAGGGTCGGCCAGGATCTGCATCAGGCCGCCGGCCCGCGGTGTGCAGGGCGGAGTTGCCTTTTTGGGTGCGGGACATCAAGCTTGTGCGGGGTTGCACTGGACCTCAAGCCCTCGCATCTTGACGGGGGAGACGGGCTGCGGGAAACACAGTCCTGCCATCGAGCTGAGTCAGACTCCACTCGCTGGCGTGCACCAACAGACCATCGACCACCCGACTCGAAGGGGAACCCATGCCGCCGGCCCCCGTCTCTTGGAGACTGAGCGCCCGCCAGCAAGCGCAAGCCATCGTCAGCGCCGTCCAGCCCTACGCCTCCGCACGGGGCGCTTGGCCGCTGACGCTTGAGCAGCAGCGCGACAGCACAACGGAGCTGCTCGCTGGGGCCTTCCACAATCCAATGTCCCCGTGGCGAGCCCGACCGGTGCGAAAGCTGCAACACACCTTTGGCGTCGTGGGGGTGCACCGGCTGCAGATCACGGTCGACCGGTACTCGGGCTTCCTGCGCCGGGACAGCCCCTCGGTGGCGGTGGGGCGTTGGTCACTGGCACTCGACCCTGCCCATCCCCACTTTCAGCCGATGGTGGGATTGGGTCTCAAGCTGCCGGTGTGGCAAGGACCGTCGGTCGATCTGTTGGCCGTCTCGACCTATGAAGTGGGCGACACTGTCGAGACGGTCTTGGCCAGCGGCGTGTCCACCGCGAATCGCGATCCACGAACATTTGTGGGCCCGGCTTCCGAAGGTCGCTTCGAGCTGGGCGGGATGCTCAACCGCTTTGAGCGTACCCTTGATGTAATAGGGGCCTGCCCTCAGGTGACGGCCGTGCGCCTGCCGGTGGGCAACTTGGCGATGCACGACGCCTGGGGCACCCGATCTCGGCCGGGTGTTGCACCCTTCGCGATCGACATTGTCCCCACTGCGCAAGCCATGGGAGCATTTGCCCAGCGCTTCAGGGCCGGCTCGGGCGACGACTTTACGGCGTGGACACCGGGGGAGTGGGCGGCGTGGCGGGTGCAGCTTGCTGAAGCCCCAATGGCGGTGGTGTTGGCCCGCCACACGGCGGACGCCGACCCGGAGGAGATCGGCAAGCTGTGGCTCGATGGCGAGCTGAAGCCCGGTCCGGTTGGCGATCGTTGGCTGCACTTCCGCCACCCGATGGGTGCCGGCGCGTGCCCGGTGGCCCGATGAAGCTGCCCACGCTCAAGCTGAGCTTCCGGGGGCGCTCCCGTGCCGACTCGGGCCGCTATCGTGTGTTGCTGTTTGGGGATGGGGGCGTGCAGGTGTCCCCCTGGCTGGAGCAGCCCACCAACAACGACGCGCCCGTCTGGCTCGACCTTGAGGCGCTTGAGCTTCAGGCCGTGCGGGTCACCCCGTGGCGGGGACACGGACTGGCGGGTGGTCCACGCACTGGTGAGGGCCTGCCGGGGGCCGATGCTCCGGCAGTCCCGGGGCGGGGTGCGGGCGTCCATGTGTTCATCCGCGATGGACTGGACCGCCCCATCGGGCACGGTGTGGTGACCGGGTGCCACGCGCCGCTCCCGATTGGGCTGCGCGCCCATGCTGACTGGGACTTCGACTGGGCGCGAGCCGACAAGATCCCCCGTCACTTCCGTGCATCGACACTGACGGGGCCCGCCGTCGAGCGGCAAGTCGACACGGGCAAGCGCAGCCGCTGGCTCGGCCCCTGGTCGGGTGGCGCCGGCTGGCGGAGCTTCTTTTCTGTTGCGGTGGCGAAGCGACGCAAGCCCATTGATCTGGAGCGAGAAGCCAGCTTTGGTCCGTTGGCCCAGTACATTGGACAGAACGCGGATGGCACCACCCGCTTTAACGCCATGCTGATGGAGCAGGGGCTGCTGACGGAGGCGCTCGGCCCGGCGCACCAAGGGGACCACCCCTGGCTCTGGGAGATCGTTCGCTTTGCGCAGGCCACCGGCATCCCGCGCCGCAGCATCGACAATGGGGCGGGTGAGGTGGACAACACCGAGCCAGCGGCAGTCCAGGTGGCGCAGGACCTGGCCAACACAGGCTGGATTGCGCGGGGCATTGTGGACGACGGGGGGCTCCAGGATGCGAAGCGAACCGACGACACCGACTTGCTGAACCGCCTCATCGGTGGGCTGTGCCCCCACGAACCCCATGTGGTGAGCGCCAACGGTCACCGACACCTTGTGTGGGCGTTTACCTGGCATGGCGACGGGGCCGAGCGACTTGAGCAGGACGGGGTCTGGCTGGCCCCCGGGGGCGCGAGCTCCGCCGGCCGGATGCCCGACTTGGAGGTGTGGTCGACCGCGGTGGAGCCCCTTGCTGGCCCTGTCCGCTTCACCCACCCCGCCGGCTTGTGTTGCATTCGGGTGCGGTGGCCCGGCGCAGCGTGGGTTCCCCTCACGCCGTCAGCGGGGGGGACCGGCGCGCCCGACTCGGTGCATCCCTGGGATCACGCCAAGCGGCTGGTGCGTCAGGCGATGCTCGTGGCGGGCCAGATCGACTGGCACGTGGCCCGTGGACACTTCTACGTGGAGCAGCTCTGCGTCGCGCTCTGCAGCCACTTGCGGAGCGACAACCGGGCGCTGTGGGACGACGGCGACCACCCCCTGCTCGCACTGCTTTGGCCGTTCATCCGCTCCGCGGACCAGATGAACCGCTTCGGCGAAGAGACGCTGTTCACGGGCAGTGGCCTGCTGTCCGCCGCCACCAGCCTGTCCACAGAGGGCACCACCGGCCGATTGCGCCGTCAGCTTGTCTCATGGGGCTGGCACGAGTTTGAGCCGCCAGCACCCCTCACACCGGAAGACCGGTTTCGGAAGGCAGGACGCGTGGTGTGGGACGCCATCGGTGCCTTTGTTGCCGACTCGGATCTCGAGCTCGACGTGCTGGGCGCGGGCCAACCGCTCGGGGATGCGGTGCGACACACCCTCCAGCGCGTTGTGGAGACGATGTCCGACGGTGTGGGCCCTGCGGCACCATGGTGGTCCACTGGGGGAGACCCGCCGGTCGGCTGGCCCCTCGATCCCGACGTCGCCACCGAGCGGGTCGCCGCACCGGTCGCCCGCACCACGGTCCGCACACCCCCGGTCGCTCCGGCCTCCTGGAAGGCGCTTGCGCAGCACGCCATCTGGTGCGCGACGTTCCTGCACGACTGGATCGGCGGCAGTCAGTTTCACGATGGCAGCCAAGTTCTGCGGGCACCGCTGGGTCTGCAGTGGGACCGGATGCCCCGGGGTGGAGAGTCGCTGGCCACCCATGGCCCTCCGCCGGCCCACGCGGGTCTGCAGCTTGCGCTGTCCGAGCTCATTGGCCGCCACCGCTGGGGGGAGCTTGGCAAGGCCGACGTGGAGCGGGAGCCCGGCTCCCATGCCGCGGCCTATGCGGTGTTGGTGGGCCACATTGGGGCGGCCTTGGACCAGGCGGAGGCGGTCGGTGAGCTCACGGCGGCCGATCGAGCGGCCTTGGTGCCTCAGATTGGCCGGGACGGAGGGCGGATTCGCGGACGCATCAATGTGTAGGCGAACCACAGCGCTGGCATCATAGATCGACGGGGTTGCGTTGTGCTCGCCGTGGTTGTGGCGGGCTTCGGTGGGTCCCGATTCGGACCTCTCCAGCGGCGAGCTGGGGACCCCCGCCGGACCCTTGAGCCAGCCGGAGGCCGGTGTGGGCACCGGGTGCCGGAGGGCGCGCGTGCCTCCGATGAAGTGGCGATGCACGCCTGTGGCTCCGAAGGCACACTCCGCCGCCGCGCCACCAGACCAGGTACTCTCCGGTGCCCCATACTGTACTTTGTCTCGCCACTGCCGAGGAAGTCCCTGCCTGAGTCCGTCCATCCGGGCTTGCACGAGTCCGTCATCACCCATGCCCTCGATGAGGCGCTCCAGAAGCTCGAGGCGGACGGTCACCTCACCGAGCGACAAAAGCAGCAGCTCGACTGGCTGGACGACGCCATGTCCCGGCACGTCGCAGATCGCGTGCGCGCCGCCGTTGCAGCACTGGGCGGGGACCTCGCCGCGCGGGCCGCGTTGATCCGACGTGTGCTCGCCGCTGTGGACCCCGCACTCGTCCCTGGGGAGGCCCCACTCCCCACACGGGACGCACTCACGTGGGTCGGGCCGGCTCCTGGCGGACAGCTCGGCACACCACGACCCCCCAAGCGCCCCGAGCACGGGCTCGTGCACCCCTCGTTGTTGTTCAATGGGGCCCAGGATATCTCGCTCGTGCATGAGCTTCGCCGAGAGCTCGCCAGTGCGGACGCGGTCGACGCCATCGTGTCGTTTCTGCGGTGGTCCGGTCTTCGGTTGTTGTCCGACCTGTGACTCCCGGGGTCTACGGCCCAGCCCTCCCATTTTCCGTTCGCCGTGGTGGCACGCGAAACACATCCGCGGAAATGTCGAGCAGCTCAAGCACTTCGAGAGCAGGCTCGGGCAGCTTCGGCAGCTGCCGAACCCACGGACCACCTGGCTGGCGTAGCGAAGTGGCAATGACCCCCTCGAACCAGACCAGGGCCATCTCGGTCGTTAGGTTGTCGTCGGGCTTCTTGCGAAAGGGGTGGAGAATGCCCTGGCCACGGTCCTTCATCGCCGCGCGCAGCGTGAACTGGATGTAGTTGCGCACCATCAGGGCCACCATGAAGATGAAGCCGAGTGCTCGGATGCGGCTGGGCGTGTCGAGGAACACGGGTGCGACGGCCGCGGGGCCCTTGAGCCAGCGGAAGCCGGTGTGGCCCTCGATGAGCGACTGGTAGCGGTACTCGGAGAGAACGCGGTCGTCGTCCCACTCCTCGGTGGACCAGTCGGTGACGAGCACGAAGCAGGAAGCGTGCCGGCGGGCGCGGGCGATGACCTCATTGTCGCGGACGAGGTGGACCTGGGGCACGTAGACCGTGCGCGTCTCGGGGGGCGGGGCGTCCTTGCGGGGACGGCCGCGCTTGGACCGCTTCTCGACAACTTGGCGCTCTTCGACCGTGACGCTGGCGGCATGCCACTTGAGCTTCCTCACCAGCGGCCCCACCGCCTGTTCCGCATCCGCCGCACACGCGTATTCCTCTGCCAGCAGCCGCTTGTGGGTCTTCTGCAGCTTGGCGGCCTCGCGCTCGAGCTTGCCGTCAATGCTGCTGTCGAATCGGGCCTCCAGGTCATCGGAGTGGACGACGAGGCAACGGAACAGCTCGAGGCTCTCGACCGGAGATTCGTTGGGCGACGGCGCCGGGAACGCAATATTAAACGCCCCCGTCCTCGACATCCCTCGGTAGTGGCGCATCGGATCGGCCTTCTTGGCCCCGGGCTTCGTGGCGAGAATGGGCCAGTCCGCGACATCGGGCGCATGCGACCAGACCTCGTCAATGAGCTCCCCGCGGACATTGAAGGTCTTGGGCACGAGGCTCACGAAGTGGAAGCCGCTGCCGGTGAGCAGCCCCAACGTCTCGCCGTCGACGAGCTTGCAGTCGGCGACGACCGTGACGTCGTCGGGTGCCGGAAGGAGCGCCCCCAGCTTGGAGAGGTGTCCTCGGTTCGCCACTGAGTCGGAGGTGTTGCCGTCGTGCAGGCCCATCGTCAGCGGCACGCCGCAGCTGCCGTGTATGCACATGCCGAAGACCAGCTGCTTGAGGTCCGGGCGGTGGTCTTTCGAGAACCCGTGGGCCGGGGTCGGTCCACCGACATGGCCGTCGTACACGCCATAGAGCTTCGCGGTGGTCTGGTCGAGGTGAGCCGAAAAGGGCTGCTCGAGCTGAGCCCCGAGGAACCCCACGACGGTCTCACCGAGCAAGGTGTCGGTCCCGATAGCGTCGAAGCGGTCGAGGGCCTGGCCAAGTCGGGTGTCGTGGAACCACGTGGGCTGGGCACCTTCCCCCAGCAGCAGTTCGAAGTCGGTGTTCGCGAAGCGGGTGTCCATCCGCCACAGCGCGACCCGGCCGGAGAGGATGTTGAGCACCATCACCGCGAGGCACTGGGCATCGGAGGCGTGTGCGAGCTTGTGCTTCGGGAGGTGCCGGTCCACCACGTCCATGACGCCGAGCTTGTCCAAGCACGCGCGGATGACGGGAAGGTGGCCGACGACGGCGTTGCTGACTTCGAGTTCGGGAAAGGACATGCGAGCAGATCACCCGTTGGGCGGGAACGGGCTGCTCGACGGCTGTCAGGCCTACGTCAGGGAAAATGTCGGTGCGGCAGGGTCAACCCCTTGATCGGCAGCCGGTTCGGAAGGTTCCGCCCGGTTCGACCCGGTGTCCTGCATGAACAGCCGCTTCAGAGAGTACCATCCTTCGTGCGTATTGGGCTGCCGACAATGCCCCAGGGACTTCGTGTCGACTGTCTACCACCGTCAACGACAGTTGTTTCCGAGCCGTTGGACGCGGTGACGCGAGGCACTTTGGCCGTCTTGGGCATACCATGCAGACCCTCGGCGGTGCCCGAAACACCATTCGTAGCTTGTCGGCTGCACGTTGCGCTTCCGCGGTCGTGAGGGTCAGCTTGGCCCCTTCTGGGCAGACCATCATCGGAGTCCCTTCCTCACGGCGCCAGTCCGGCCTCTTCCGCAAGACCGCCGTCCAGTCGACCTTGTCAAGCACCTCTCCCAGATGGCGTTCCTTCTCCTCCAGGCTGGCAATTGGCGGCGCGATGTGGGCAGGGGGCTCTGGCTGCGTGAGTGACTGTGGGTCGAAGAGTGGCGGCGGCGGGTCCTTCTCGGACTCTGCCCTGTTTTGTTGTGGCTCCCTGTCGGCGGGCGGTGGGTTTGCGGCGAAACCCAAGGCGATGCGCAGGTTCCACACAAACAGCCCAACCAATGATGCAAACTCCTGTCCCGGAAGATGGTAGCTGAAGATGCGGTCGAGGCCCAGCTCACGGTCCTCTTGAAGGAATCGGTTCTCAATCGCGGTGCGTCCGAAGTACGCCGCGACCACGTCGCTCGCGGGCCAGGCCGATGGGTCCAGGTCTGCGGCGAACAGTTCGACCTGCCAGTCTCCAATCAACTGTCCCCGGGTGGCTTCGTCGCGAGTTCGCGCGAATCTCGACGCTACGATTCGGACGTCAACGGCACTGTACTCGGAGCCGTCGGCACGACGGGTGTGTTTGCCAGGAAGTACAGTCACAACCCCCAGATCTGCCGCCCACCGCTCCGGGCCGCCGCCCGAGTCCGGCACGCGACACCATGTTGCATTGTTGAGACGTTCCAACACATCGGGCTGCCGAAACAGCTTGGGACGGGTGAACCTCGTAACGAACGGAACCTGAGCCGCTCGAAAGCAGTGAAGGTCAGGTGTAGAGCCGTAGGCTCCATCCGCTCGCACCACACAACGTGACAGCGGGTGGTCGACGCGGTCTGCGAACTGTTGGACGACCTTCAGCGCCGCCGGCAGGTCCGTTCGGTGGTCCCCATTGCCGCGCTCGAGGTGGGCGGCAAGCCAAGCGCCCGAACCATTGTGCTGCAGAGTGGACCGGTGAAGCTGTACGTCTCCACGTTTTCGTCCGGGGTAGCCTGCACTGGCGAAAGCGGCGGAGCGGCGGGTACCTTCAGGTGTTCCGTCAAGCGAGGGTAGCGCACGGTGGCGAAGGACGGTGACGGTCCCGTCGAGATCGAAGACATGCCAGTCCTCGCCGAGCGCGTCGCGACACCGTACCGTCGGATGGGCGAGGACGGGCCCCAATCCGGTGCAATCAACCAACAGTGCGGTTGAGTTGTCTCGCAGAATGGAGGGATCAACTTTGGCCAGCGTTCGGGAGATTGCCGCGCTTGATGGCAAGTTGCTTCGACCGGCGACAGCGCTGAGCTGTTGCCGAATTCTGGCCAGCCGCGAGCAGAACCCACGAAGTCCGCCCTTGGCACCGGCCGCGAAGTAGTAGAGGAAGAAGACGAAGGCATCCAAGCCTGAGTAGCCCCCCTCACGACGAACACGGAGCGAGTCTGCGATGTTCTCCAGCTCGCCCCATTTTTGGAGCCGCGCGATGAGGTCCAGACCTTGGGCCAGGTCATCGGGAATGTGGTCGGCCGCTGGTCGGCTGCGGGTGACGCTGAGGGCGGAACGTGACATGCTGACTCCAGTCGAAGAAGGCCGCCACGAGGTCTGTCGTGGTTGGGAGCCTCCTGGGACCCTGTCAGGATTTCCGGGAGGCCTCGGCTTTCTTCGGATGGTCGGCGAACGGACTCCAGAACTGCGCGATAATCAGTGTTCTGATGGATCCGTTTCCCGTGGGCTTGCCGAAGTTCGACCTCCGCTCCTTGGGGGTCCAGCCAACGCATTCGGAGACCACCACCCGCCCGAAATGTCTTGGGGATAGACCTTCGGCGCGCCAGCGTGGCCGGCGGTGCCACCTCGATGGACGCTGGGTCGAGGTCAGGTCGCCGTCGTTTCGGATCCAGCCGGGTGCGGGTGCCCGACATCTTCTCTCGCACGTCAATGCCGCCACCCGTCAGCACTCTAAACTTTAAGCGTCTTGTGCACCTGGTGGAGGGTGGGGTTGCGGCGGGTGGCCTCGTAGAGTGTGGTCTCCCACCCCTGCGACGCTGCGGTGGCCATGACGCCCAGAAACCGCAGCTCGTCCTTCGGATCGGGGGGTAGCGTCGGGACGGAGGCCGTCGTGAAGGCCCATCGCACCCCGAGCTCCGACACGGGAGTGCGGAACGCGGTGCTCGCTCGTCCGCCGCCGATGGCGTCCGTGGCGGCCATCATCCATGTCCGTCCGAGTCGCTCCAGCGGCGTCTGGGTGGGGGTCAGCGTGGTCACGAACGGCAGGTCCAGCGGGATGGGGCGGGGCTCCAGCACGTGCATGGCCGAGAGGCGGGTTGGCAAGAACTCCGGCGGGGTGGCCCTTGCCGTGGGGGACATGAGGCCGAGGGCCACCCCAGCCCACAGCATCAGGAGCGCTGGTCGCCTACCCCATGCCGGCGCGCGCTGGGCCGCTCGGGTCGTCCGGCAGGGTCTCGGCTTCGCACTCACGGGCCGCCCTCTTCAGTGGCACCGGGGGGTGCGAATGCACACCGTATCACAGCACGCGGGTGCGGCGAGCAGGGCGGCCCGGCCTCGAAGATCGGCTCGCAGTGCCCCACTTCGGAGTGCGGACCCGGCCCGTCGGTCAGAGGCCGGTGCCCCGCACCAAGTACAATCCACCGACTGCGGACAGCCCGAAGCTGTACTGGTCCAGCCCTGGCGCGCCCATCAGCAGGTCGGAGAAGTCGTCGCCGTCCACGTTGCCGCCGCCTTGCACCGCAGCGCCCGCGCCGTCCCCACTGGCCTTGCCCACCCAGATGGCGGCCGCCATTGCATCGGTGGCGGTGCCGGTCACGGGCCCCACAAAGCGCCACACCCCGCCGCTGGTCACCGTGCCCACCGTGGCGTCTGGCGCGCCAGCAACAAACTCCAAGATGCCGTCGGCGTCGGTGTCTCCGGCTGCTGATACCGACGACCCAAGCCCCCCTCTAGCGCTGGAGCCCGTGACCCGCCCACTGGCGAAGGAGAGGCTGCGGTCCACCCAAGCACCGCTCCGGCCGAGAACCACGTAGACCGCGCCACCATCGGTCGCTCCCACGTCGTGCCCGGGCGCGCCGATCAACAGGTCCGTGTAGCCGTCGTCGTTCAGATCTCCGGCGGACGCCACCGCAGTGCCCGCGAGGTCCCCGGCCACTTGCCCCGCGAGCCGGGCATCGGCGACGCTGAGGTCGCTGCCGACCGTGACGGGACCGAGGGCCACATAGGCCGCACCGCCGGACGCTGAAGCACCCGGTGCGCCGACCACCATGTCCTCCACGGCGTCGCCGTCCAGGTCCAGGCCCGAAGCCACCGCGCCGCCTGCCCCGTCGCCGGTCGAGACCCCCTCCAGCCACAGCTCGCCCGCAAAGGCGCCCGCGCTGAGGGGACCGGTGTAGAGCCAGACGCCGCCAGCGTCCCGGCCACCACTGTCCTCGCCGGGAACACCGACCAACAGGTCCACAATGCTGTCGCCGGTGATGTCGCCGGACGCCGAGAGGCTGCAGCCGAGGGCGTCGTCTTCGTCCACACCTTCCAGCGTCAGGGCGCCATCTTCGAGGTTGCCGCTGCTGGTGACCGGTCCCAGGAACACAAAGGCCCGCCCCACTGAGGTCACCGCGGTGGGCGGTGGGCAGCTTCCCACCACCAGATCAGGCACACCATCGTCGTTGACGTCGCCTGCGGCCAGGGTTGCGCCGGCCTGTTCCCCCACCACGTCTCCGAACAGGCTCACGTCCGCCGCCGACACGTCCAGTCCCCCCGTCGCCGTGCCGTGAAAGATGTAGGCCCCGCCGACTGCGCCCCCACTGCGTGCGCCGGGGGCGCCCACCACCACGTCATCCAACCCGTCCCCATCGAGGTCCACGAACAGCCCCGCGCTGCCGGCCGCGACCGCGCCCACGTCCCCCTCGAACCAAGCGTCGGCGCTGGGCAAGGACAGGGTGCCCACGGCTTCGCACCCAGTGGCGGTGCCGTCACAGTCGTCGTCCACGCCGTTGCGGCAGACCTCCGTGGCGGAGGGGCTCACCGCGGCGTCGCCGTCATCACAGTCGGACGCGTCGTCCACGAAGCCCGTGGGTCCCGCACACACCGCGAGCGGAGATGCAAGGTCACCGTACCCATCTCCGTCGCCGTCCAGATACCAGGGGTCGAGAATATTCACTGATGGGTCATTGTCGTCGATCAAGCCGTCGCAGTCGTCGTCCACGCCGCTGCACACCTCGGTCGCCCCGGGGTTGGCGTCGCCGTCGGTGTCATCGCAGTCGGTGTTGGTCTGGGACGCCCCCGTGATGGGGGTGCACGCCACCCCCGCAACCGCCAGACCGCCGTACCCATCGGCATCGCCATCGACGTACCAGGTGACGGCATCGGCGGCGTCGGACTCATCCGTCGTGCCGTCGCAGTCGTCATCGGTGCCATTGCACAGCTCAGTGGCGCCGGGAAACACGGCGGGGTCGCCGTCATCGCAGTCGACCCCCGGACCGGCCACCGCCAACACGTGGTCGGCTGGGGCCGTGCAAGCCACCACACCTCCGGCGCCTGCGCCGTAGCCGTCACCGTCGGCGTCCGGCTGGTACGTCCCTGCGTCCACCGCATCGGCTTCGTCCGTGATGCCGTCGCAGTCGTCGTCGGCCCCATTGCAGCGCTCGTCGGCCCCCGGGTGGCGGCTGCCGTCGGCCGGCGCACAGTCGTCGCCGCCCCGCACAGCCGGGTCACCCAACCAGCCCGACGCCGTGATGGTGCACGACACCCACCGGTCGCTGTCGCTGTCATCTTCGGTGGGGCCGAGTCCCCCGGCGCAGTCCGTGTCGACCCCATCACACGCCTCAGCCGCCCCAGGGTTCACCGTGGCGTGGGCATCATCGCAGTCCGTGCCGGCGCTGAAGGCCCGCCCAGTGGCACTGTCTCCGTAGCCATCGCCGTCTCGATCGCGGGTGCACAGGTCTGCGCCATCCGATGCTGCGGCGCCGGGATGGGTCAGCGCGTCCCCGTCATCACAGTCGCTCGGGTTCGTGACCCAGACCTCGCCATCGTCGGGGCGTGCGCAGCCCTCCACGGCGCGCAATGGATCTCCAAAGCCGTCCCCGTCCCCGTCGACGTACCAAGTGCCAATGGTGTCGGGATCGGTGTTGTCATCCGCTTCGTTGATGACCCCGTCGCAGTCGTTGTCAATGCCATCGTCGCATCGCTCCAGGGCGCCGTTGTTGGCGCTGGCGTCGAGATCGTCGCAGTCCCCGTGGCGCTCTGCGTAGCTGTGGTCCGTGGGGGGGGCGCACGCCACCGCGTACTCGGTGCTGTCCCGGCCCCACCCGTCCCGATCTTGGTCGACAAACCAGCGACGCACCCCAATGGCGTCGTCCTCATCGATCTCGCCGTCACAGTCATTGTCGATGCCGTCGCAGGTCTCGGCAAGGCCCGGGGCCGCGGCGGGATTGGTGTCGTCACAGTCCTCGGCGGCGGTCGCACCATCCCCGTCAATGTCCTCCAGCACGGGATCTTCGTTGGGTGTGGGCACCGTTCGGCAGCTGGCCAAGGGGCCGACGACCAACGCCAGGAGCAGCCGTGGGCCGAGGTGCTGGGGTCTGGCGGGCGATGGGTACAGCAGACGTCCTCGGGCAGTCCCAGGGAGTATACTCCTCGCGACACCATGGGGCGGCCTCTCCCGGCCTGTGGGCGCTGTCCCCGGGCCGCCCCCACACCCTATGATTCGTCGGAGAGTCCGTCGCGCCTCAGCCAAGGATCCCCAGACTGTGTTGGTCTCCCTCCCACTCTTCCGTCGTGCGTTGTCCGTGGCTGTCCTGGACGCGGTGTTGTGCGTTGGGCTGGTCGGGTGTGGGGCGGAAGCCGTCGACACCGGTGGCTTAGGGGTGGTCGATGCCGACGGCGATGGATGGGACGCCAGCGTCGACTGTGACGACAGCGACCCCGACATCAGCCCCGGTGCGGCCGAGCGTTGCAACGGCATCGACGACGACTGTGATGGCCAAGCCGACGAGGACGATGCCATTGACGGGGTGACTTGGTTCCTCGACTACGACGGTGATGGATACGGGGGCATCGGCCAACAACGGATCGCTTGTGTGCAGCCTCGCGGCCATGTGCGGGTGGGAGAAGACTGCGACGACGGTGACGCGGCCGTTTGGCCCGGGGGCACCGAGGTGTGCGACGAGCGGGACAACGACTGTGATGGCCTCACCGACGAAGGGGTGCAGTCCACGTTCTACCCAGACCTCGACGGGGATGGCAGCGGCGACGCCGACCAGCCGCTCGATGCGTGTGTTGCGCCGTCGGGCTTCACGGGGGCATCCGGCGACTGTGACGACACCAATGCAAGCGTGGGCCCCGAGGCGGCCGAGCGATGCAATGGGGTCGACGACGACTGCGACGGGACGATCGATGAGGACGATGCGATCGATGCGACCACTTGGTACTTGGACCGGGACCGCGATGCTTGGGGAGACGCCGGCGTCTTCGTGACCGCCTGCACGGCACCCTCGGGGCATGTGGCGGTGTCGGGGGACTGTGATGACCGCACCGATGCGGCATCGCCCGACCGGGTCGAGGTCTGCGATGGCATCGACAACAATTGCGACGGGGCCGCCGACGAGGCCACCGCCGCCGACGTCGAGACCTACTACCGGGACTTTGATGGCGACGGCTTTGCAGATCCCGATCCCGCCCTCGGACTGGTCGGGTGCACCGTGCCGACGGGCTACCTCGCAGTGGGCGCTGGCGATGCTGTGGACTGTGATGACCGCAATGTCGCCGTAAACCCCCTTGGGTCTGAGCTCTGCAACGGCTTGGACGACGACTGTGATGGGACCGTCGATGAAGACGACGCGTCCGACGCCACCACTTGGTACATTGATGCCGATGGGGACGGCCACGGCTCGCCGGACTGGGAGACCGTGGCCTGCGCGGTGCCGACCGGCTTTGCGGCCAGCGATGACGACTGCGATGATGGGTCTGCCGTGGCCCTTCCCGGGGGCACCGAGGTCTGTGATGGTGTCGACAATGACTGCGATGGGCTCACCGACGATGCCGCCGCCACCGACGCCCAGACCTGGTTCCTCGACTACGACGGCGATGGCTACGGCGATGCCTCCCGGGGCACGCTGGGATGCACGGCGCCAACCAACCATGTGGCCGACGACCAAGACTGCAACGACGTCAACAGCGCCGTGAGTCCCGGGGCGGTCGAGGTCTGCAATGGCATCGACGACGACTGCGATGCAACCGTCGATGGCGCCGCCGCAGTCGACGCGCTGTGGTTCTACAACGACGCCGATGGGGATGGGTTTGGCAGTGCCGCCACCGCGCAGAAGGCGTGTACCCAACCGACCGGCACCGTCCGCGACAAGACCGACTGCAACGACCGCAACGGCGCGGTCAATCCCGCTGCGGTCGAGGTCTGCAACGGCATCGACGACGACTGCGATGCGACGACAACTGAGCCCACGACCACTTGGTACGAAGACCTCGACGGCGACGGCTTTGGGCTCACGTCTTCAGCCACTGCAGCATGCAGCCGGCCGAGCACCGACTGGGTGACCGAGCTGGGGGACTGTGACGACGACGAGGCCCGCATTGCGCCGCAACTCACCGAGGTCTGCGATGGCGAAGACAACGACTGCAACGGCATCGCGGACGACAACCTCACCGAGACCTGTTGGGCCAGCGGCTCGGGCAGCGGCACTGTGACCATTGACACCCCCGCGTGTGACGGCACCCAGACCTGGACGGCGACCACAGCCCTCGACGCGGCCGAGGTGGCCCTGCGCTGTTCCGACTGTGACTATGTGTTTGACGTCACCCGGTCGACCCCGACTTGGGCCGCCAATGTTGCGCTGTGCAGCACAGAGGTGCTCGACGATCTCGAACAGATCGGCTGGGTGCAGGAGGCCGCCGGGGACTACGTCTGGGGCCTCGTGGACGGGGAGTGGTCCTATCTGGGCGCCGCCACCTTCGACTCCGCCACCGATGGGTTGGATTGGCAGTCCGAGCGCATCGACGGCGGTGCAACCCACCAATACGCCACCAGCCTGCAGGTGTTCGAGTGAGCCTCTCCCGCGCCCTTTTTGTTGTCCTTGGACTGGTGACCCTCGCGGCGTGCCGGGACACCCCCAGTGAGGTCAAGGACCCCCTCGCGGTGGACGCCGATGAAGATGGCTACACGCTGCAAGATGACTGTGACGACAACAACCCGGACGTCCACCCCGGGGCCGACGAGCTGTGCAATGGCTGGGATGACGACTGCGACGAGATCGTGGACGACATGTGGTCCGATGATGCAAAGACGTTCTACGCCGATGATGATGCCGATGGCTTTGGCACGGCCCGGCTGGAGCTGCGCGCGTGTGTGGCCCCCAGCGGCTTCGTGGACAACGCCGATGACTGCGACGACACGGACGCGGCCGTCTCACCCGTGGCCGACGAGACGTGTGATGGTCGGGACGACGACTGCGACGGCGTTGTCGATGAAGACTCGGCCATCGATGCGTTGTCTTGGTACCAAGATGCCGACGGGGACGGCCACGCCAACCCCGAGGCGGTGTTGGTGGCGTGTACGGCGCCCGCGGACTTTGTGCTGCCTGCCGATGCCGACATTGATGACTGCGACGACCAAGACGCGGCTGTCTCGCCGGACGCCGACGAGCTGTGCAATGGCAAAGACGACAACTGCGATGGCACGGTGGACGAAGGCGCGGCGCTGGACGCGGAGCTCTACTATCCGGACCTCGACGGCGACAGCTTTGGCGATGGCGCGTTCCCCGTGGCGGCGTGCGAGCAGCCGGTGGACCACGTCCAGAACACGGGCGACTGCGACGATGGCAGCCGCTGGGTGAGCCCCGAGGCCATTGAGGTCTGCAACGGCATTGACGACGACTGCGACGGCACCCCCGATGGCTTTGCCGACGGTCGCGCTGCCATCGACGCCACCCAGTGGTTTGCGGACAGTGACGGGGATGGGTTTGCCGCTGCGGCGCTGAGCGTGAGCACCACCGCGTGCACGGCGCCGGTGGGCATGGTGGCGGTCCCGCCGGGCGCCTCGCTCGACTGTGACGACACCAGCGTGGCCATCTCGCCGGCGGCCACCGAGGTCTGCAATGGCGACGACGACGACTGTGATGGCACCGTCGATGGTGCGACAGCGACCGATGCCATCGACTGGTACCGGGATGCCGACGGGGACACCTTCGGCTTCGCCAGCATCCAGACCCGCGCGTGCGCCCAACCCACGGGCTATGTCGCCTCGTCCACCGACTGCGATGACACCCGCGACAGCGTGTTTCCCGGGGCCACCGAGGTCTGCAATGGCCGGGACGACGACTGCGACCCGGGCACGGATGAAGACCTGGTGGGGGCGGACACCTCGTCATGGTACCCCGACGTGGATGCCGACGGCCACGGGGATGACTCGGCCTCGGCCACGCTCTCGTGCGAGATGCCGGCCGGGATGGTGTCGCTGAACGATGACTGCAACGACAATGAGGCCTTGGCGTGGACCGGGGCCGACGAAGTCTGCAGCGACGCCGTGGACAATGACTGCGACGGCGGGACCGATGATGCCAACGCGGTCGATGCCCGGTCCTGGTACGCCGATGTGGACGGCGATGGGTTTGGGGATGCGACCACGCTGGAGCGGTCCTGCACGGCCGTCTCCGGCAAGGTCACCAACGCCAACGACTGCAACGACAGCGAGAAGCTGGCGTGGGCGGGTGCGGACGAGGTGTGCAGTGACAGCGTCGACAACGACTGCGACGGAAACACCGACGACGGTGCGGCCATCGATGCGGACGACTGGTTCCTCGATGACGACGGGGATGGCTACGGATTCGGCGCTGCGGTGCGGGGATGTGTCAGTCCGGGCGCCAGCTACGTGCTCAACGATGGCGACTGTCTCGACACTGCCGGGGGCAGCGGCTCGCCCGACCCGGAGGATGTCAACGTCGATGCGGTCGAGATCTGCGATGGGTTCGACAACGACTGTGATGCGCTCATCGACGATGACGACTCGTCTCTCTCCGCCTCGACGGTCTTCTACGCTGATGTCGACGGTGATGGCTATGGCGATCCTGCTGGGAGCCGGCCGGCGTGTGCCCAGCCCAGTGGGTACGTCGTCAGGGCCGATGACTGCGATGATGACAACGCCGACATCAACCCGGCGGGCACTGAGATCTGCAATGGGCTCGACGACGACTGTGACGCCACGTCAAAAGAGGATGGCATTGTCTCGTTGTCCACGGATGGCGGGCTGACATGGACCGACGCCACGAGTGTGTTTATCTCCAACACCTCCCCAAGCGTGGCCTTCAGCGGCACGTCTCGTCGCTACAACTTCTGTGCGGGCACGTGGTATCCCCTGTTTGACTACTCGGGCTCGGGCACCCTCCAGATCAATGGATTTGACGGCCCCAAGCTCAGCGGCAACAGTGTCCGGCAGATGTTCAAGGTCTCGAGCGGCGGCACGCTGGATGTGGCGGGTGTCAACCTGAACGATGGGTTTGCGTCGGGCAATGGCGGTGCCATCTCGTGCTCTTCCGGCACAGTGGTGCTCGAAGATGTGTCGGTGGCACGGGCCGAGACGAGCAGCTCGGGGGCGGGGCTCTATGGGGATGGATGCACGCTGGCGCTCAACAATGTTGAGTTTGAGGACGGCGCTGCAGACGACGACGGGGGCGCGATCGTGTGTGAAGGCGGCAGCCTGACGTTGGCCAATGCCTACCTAGGCGAGAACACAGCCGGGAGCAAGGGCGGCGCTCTCCACCTGAGGGACTGCGCGGCGGACATCACCGACACGGACGCCGTGCGCAACACTGCAACCTATGGGGGTGCTGTGGTCGCCGAGCGCTCAGGCACCAGTGCATCTGCGCAACTGAATTGGACGACGGGCACCCTGTCCAAGAACGACGCCAGCATTGGCGGCGGGGTCTTCCTCGCCGGTGGGGGGGCGTTTCCGATAGGGGCGCGGTTGGAGGGGGTCACGGTGTCCGGCTCAACTGCCGGCAGCTACGGAGGCGGCTTCTATGTCAGTGGCGCCGAGCTCGACCTGGTCTCGAGTGAAGTGTTGAACAACGTTGCGGCGTACGGCGGCGCCGGCGCGTATGTGCAGGGGTCGGCCGTGAACATGGACAGCAGCCTCTTCGATGGCAACGCCACAGTGTCGCAGGCTGGGGGCGGGATGCTACTCCACACGTCGGATCTGGTCTGCACGTCTCCCACTTCGTCCGCTTCGCATGGCTTCATCAACAACACAGCCCCAGGCCAGGGCTTTCCGTACGGTGCTGGCGGCGCTGTCTACATGCATGATTCAAACTCCACCATCACCTCCACATCCTGCAATTGGGGGACGGGGTCCTCCGACAATGCGAGTGACGACATCGCATACTATTCGTTGGTGTTTAAGTATTCGGGCACCGCAAGCTTCTTCTGCAGCGGGGGCTACTGTCCATGAGGTCGATGCTGCCCTTCATGCTCGTCTGCACACTCGCGTGCCGTGACGACCCCTCGCCGCCGACCGACTGGGACGGCGATGGTCTGTCGGTGAAGAACGACTGCGACGACCGCCGACCCGAAGTGGGCCCGAACATGCCCGAGGTCTGCGACGGGCTCGACAACGACTGCGATGGACTGATCGACGAAGACGACGCGACCGACGCCCCCACTTGGTACCTCGACTATGACGGTGATGGGTTTGGGGGCCCCTTGTCCGAGGTGGCGTGTGTGGCACCGAATGGGTGGCTGGCGGTCGGGGGGGACTGCGATGATGCGGACGCCCGCACGGCACCGGGCATTGCACCGCTTGAAGCCGAGGGCTGCCACGCCGACGCGGACGGTGACGGGTGGGGCGATGCCGACCCGATGGACGGAGTGGACGGCGGTCTGGACTGTGATGACGGCGATCCCGACGTGCATCCCGGGGCGCCTGAGGTCTGCGATGGGGCCGACTCGGACTGCGATGGTGAGCTGGGTGCGGACGAGCTCGATGTCGACGGTGATCTGGTCGTCGCTTGTGAGCTTGTGGCGGTGCGGGCCCACGTTCGGGGCGGAGACTGCAACGATGCATTGGCGTCGGTCTACCCGGGCGCACCGGAGCGTTGTGACGGCGCGGACACCGACTGCAATGGCCTCGTGGATGACGTGGCTGACGCTGTTCTCGCAAACGAAGGGGTGTGGTGGTACCGCGACTTTGACGGCGACGGCCATGGTGCGTTGCCGGGGGCGTCCTTGGCTTGTCCCGCCGAAGCCCGCATTGGGTACGCCGACAACGCTGATGACTGCGACGACAGCCGGCCCACGGTGTATCCAGCGGCGCCCGAGCTCTGTGATGGCTTGGACAATGGCTGTGACGGCGTGGTCGACGAGGACCTCAGCACCTGTCCCGCAGCGCTGGACGGCGAGGTGACCTTGCTGGCGACCCCCGCCGGTGAAGCGGGTCCCTCCTGTGAGGCCACGGTGGTGGTCACGGGCACGCTGCAGGACCTCACGTGTCCCGACTGTGCCTTTGTGTTGGAGCTGCGCCACGGTGCGCCGCTGTGGACGGTGGACGGGGGGCACTGCACCGAGATCGACGGCCCGGGCACCCTGGTGCTCGGGTTCTGGCCCGCCGGGGGCACGGATGGCGAAGACGTGCTGGTGCGGGTCGACACCGACGGCAGCTGGATCCCCGCCTATGGGGCAACATTGGACGCAGGTGTGCTGACTTGGTCGGCGACCTCCACTGCGCTGCGCAGCGCCTACGACGGGGGTGAGGTCAGCTATGATCTCGCTGGCTCCGGCGATCTGGAGTACTGAGATGCGGTCCGCGTTCTCCCTTGTGTTGAGCTTGGCCTTGGCCGGATGCCGTGCTGAGCCCGAGTCCTTCGACACCGGTGGGCAGGACCGCGATGAGGACGGTGCGCCGGCCGCCATCGACTGCGACGACAACAACGAAGACGTGGGTCCCCGGTCCCCGGAGCTGTGCAACGGCGTGGACGATGACTGCGACGGTCTGGTCGATGAAGCCGACGCCGAGGATGCCATCACCTGGTACGCCGATGCCGATGGGGATGGGTTTGGGGGGCCCCGCTTTGTGGAGCGGGCGTGTGTTGCGCCCCGGGGCTGGGTCGAGTCGAACACGGACTGCGATGATGGCGACGCTGACGCATTTCCCGGGGCGGCCGAGCTCCAGCCCGCGCCCTATGGTGCGGCGCCCTTGTGTATGCGCGATGCGGACGGGGACGGCTTCGGGGACGCCGATGTCTCCCCCGCGGTGACCGCCGGCTTGGACTGCAATGACAGCGACGCGGCGGTGAGCCCAAACGCGGTGGAAGTCTGCGATGGGGTCGACACCAATTGTGATGGGCTGCCCATTGAGGACGAGCTGGACCGGGACCGGGACCGGTACGTGCAGTGTCGGGTGCCGGACGATGGCCTGTGGCGGGGCGACCCGTCGATCGCGGGCGGTGACGACTGTGACAACACCGATGAGCGGGCGTTTCCTGGTGCCACTGAGGTCTGTGACCGGGTGGACAATGACTGCGACGGCAGCATCGACGAGGATGACGCCGCCGATGCGAGCTTCTGGTACCTCGACACCGACGGTGACGGCTTTGGTGACCCCGACGTGTCGACCGTGGCGTGTGAGCCGGACGTGGGCTGGGTGGCGGCCGGCACGGACTGTGATGATGGTGCGCCCCTGAGCTACCCGGGCGCCCCGGAGGTGTGCGATGAGGCCAACGCGGACAACGACTGCGATGGTGAAGGGGATGAAGACGACGCGGTAAACCCCACCGCATGGTTCCGTGACGCCGATGCCGATGGCTGGGCCGATCTCGACGCTGAGGTCTGGAGCTGTGACCCGCCGACGGCGCTGTGGATCGCGGTCGGTCCGGGGATGGCGGGGGACTGTGATGACAGCGTGCCCACCACCAATCCCGGCGCTGCGGAGCGCTGCGATGGGGTCGACAACGACTGTGATGGCACCGCGGATGGTGCCGACGCGATCGACGTGGCCACGTGGGCGCTGGATCTGGATGGGGACGGCTACGGCGACAGCACCTACACCGCGCTTGCTTGCACCGCGCCGTCGGGCTTTGTGGCCGATGCCACCGACTGTGACGACAGCCTCGCATCCGTGAGCCCGGCTGGGATCGAGTCGTGCAATGGCATCGACGACGACTGCGACGGCGACGCGGACGAGAGCGACGCGGTGGACGCGCCCACCTGGTACTTCGACTATGACGGGGATGGCGCCGGGGGCACACGCTTCACGAGCGTCGCGTGTGAGGCGCCCTCCGGCTACGTCGAGAGCAGCGATGACTGCGATGATGAGGACGCAGCCTCGTCGCCGTTGGGCGTCGAGATCTGCAACGATGGGTTGGACAATGACTGCGATGCCACAACCACCTGTGGCTTCGACTCAACCTATTCAACCACCACCCTCGACGCGGAGCTGACCGGCAGCGGGGCGAGTGCGTTCGTGGCCACGGTGCTCACGCCATCGGCGGACATCGACGGCAATGGCGTGCCAGAGCTGCTTGCCGGTGCGGTGGGCGCAGGCATCGGCGGCCGTGTCTATGCCGTCGAAGACCCGGGCACGGGGGGCACGTTCGGGGCCTGGGCCATGGCGACGGTGGATGCGTCGTCGGCGGCGGATGAGCTGGGCTCGGCCGTGGCCGCAGCCGACCTGAATGGGGATGGATACGGCGACATGGTGGTCGGGGCGCCGGGGTCTGATCGGGTGGGTGTGTTGCTGGGGCCGCTCAGTGGCGCGCTCAACTTTGCGAATGCCGATGCGATCTACACGGTGTCGTCCACAGGGCGTCGGGTGGGCCAGTCCGTCGCGGCGGGGATGGACACGGACGGCGACGGCGTGGCCGAGCTGGTCATCGGTGGTGATGGCGCAACGGGCGCGGGCGAGGCGTGGTTGTTGTCGGGCCCAGTGTCCTCATTCGACCTCGACTCTTGCTCCACGTCCGGGGCGTGTACCCGCCTCTCGACCACCAGCAGCAGCTCCCGGTTTGGATCGGTCCTGGCGGGGGTCGGGGACCTCAACGCCGATGGCATCGACGAGCTGGCGGTGGCGGCACCCTCGGGGGGCAGCGGCCAGGGCACGGTCTGGGTGTTGGCGGGTCCGCTGTCGGGCGCGGTGTCGGTCAACAGCGCGGCCAGCGAGCTCACGGGCACCACCACATCGGACGGTGCAGGGGCAGCGGTGGTGGGCGGTGAAGACCTCGATGGGGACGGCTATGGGGACCTGGTCATCGGGGCGCCGGGAGCCGGCGGTGGCGCGGGCTCGGTCTATGTGGTGCGGGGACCGGTCAGCGGCACCATCCGGTTGTCGGCGGCGGATGCGGAGCTGTGGGGAACCGCGGGCAGCGGGGCGGGCGCCGCGCTGGCGTTGATTGGGGACGCCGATGGGGACGGCAATGCCGACCTCGCGGTGGGCGGTCCAGATCTGGACCGGGCGTGGCTGGTGCTGGGGCCGATCACGGCGGACGCGGCCTTGTCGGCGGCGGACGTGGTGGTCTCGGGCAGCAGCGGGTCGAGCTTCGGCGCCTCGCTGGCGAGCCCCGGGGATGTCGACGGCGACGGGCTGGACGAGCTGTGGCTCGGCGGACCGACCTATGCGGGACCGGCCGTGGACGTGGGAGCCGCTTGGCTGCTGCGGGGCGTTGGCCCCTGAACCGAGATGAATCTGATTCAGCTCGGTTCAAGGGCTGGGCTTGCCCCAGCCCGTCAGCAAATGCATGGAAGGGATTGGAGGGTACTTCCCGAAAATCCCGCATGAGTGGCGTCGCAGTGCGGGTGATGAACGCTTGACCTCGCGGGCTGCCGAGCCTGTGGTAGACCGGCGCACCTTGCGCCCACTCACGGAGACACCATGGCCCACAGTCCCCCCGATGTTGCGGCGTTGCTGCATGCTGCCCCCGTCGGGCGCCCCCACTGGTTCTTGCTCGGTCGTGTGGATGGCGCGCCGGTGCTGGTGTTGGTGGACCAGTCCGAGGACCCCCGCGGGGAGGCCTTCCGGGTGGAGGCCGGCGGGGTGGGGGTGGTCGCGGACCCGATGCAAGGGCTGGCGGTGCGCCAAGCGAAGGGCTTGCGGCTGATGTGTCGGGGAGAGGGCCGGGACGACCTGCTGACGCTGCTGTCGGACTGGTGGCGGTCCGCTCGGACAGCGGCTCCGGGTGTGGATGTGATGCGCGAGAGCACCGTGTTGACCGTGGATACGGCGAACCAGCCGGTCCGCGAGGAACAGGACCCGCTGGTGTGGAGCTTGCCAGAGGCTGCACCCACGCCGGAACCTGCACCCGCGCCGAAACCTGCACCTGTACCCGCGCCGGAACCTGCACCTGCACCTGAGCTCGCGGCTCCTCAAGCTGCGGTGGATCCCTTTGGCGCACTCGAGGTGCTGGGCACGGGGGCGGAGTCCGCCTGGTTCTGGGCAGGAGACAGCGACAGGGGCTTGGTGTTGGTGTTGGTCGACCGAGCGGGTGACGCCAAGGGCGCCGCGTTCGGCAAGCTGCGCACCCAGGCCCAGGGCACCGTGGGCAGCGGCCGTGCCAGCAGCCAGGGGATCGTGACCCTCAAGACCGGTGCGGTGCCAGTGTTCAACACCCGCGCAGCCCACCCGAGCTTTGTCGTGCAGCTGGCCCAGTGGGCCGAGGGGCGCCAGGACCACGCCGCGGTGCGTCGGCTGGCGGGGGCGCGGTTTGTGCAGCTCGATGCGAACAACCAACCGCTCGACACCCAGTCCGACCCGTCGGTGTGGGCCTTCCTGAGCTCCGGGGAGCAGACCTCGGTCGACGATGTGTTGGAGGCCGGGGCACCAGGGGACTGGCACTGGTTTTGGCTGGCCGTGCCGGAGGGAGACACGCCCCGGGTGGTCGTGTCGCCGTCGGCGGAGGACCCGTCTCGCGCGATGTTTGAGTCCCAGGTGGCAGACGCCCGGGATGGACTGGACGAGGGTGTTGTCGAGATTGTGGGACGGGCCACCGTGCTCGCGGATGGCCGGTGGACGTTTCGGTCGTTGGTCGACCAGCGGGGCGCTGCCGTGGCGCTGGCGGCTTGGGCGAGTCCCCGGCGGCCGTCCGTAGCGATGGCCCTGGGTCGGTGCCGCTTTCAGCATGTGACCGAGAGTGGTCAAGTCTTTCGCGAAGAGACCGCCGACGCGAGGCCTGCGCCGGCTGCTGTGCCTGCGCCAGCCCCGGTTCCCGCTCCAGTCCCCGCACCAGCCCCGGTTCCTGCACCTGCGCCTGCGCCTGCGCCGGTCCTTGCGCCTGCTCCAGCCCCTGCCCCTGCTACTGCTCCTGCTCCTGCTCCGGTTGTGAGTCCTTGGGCGGCGATGGTCGAGACCGCCGTGAGTGCCCGTCAGTCAGCCCATCCGGGAGATCCGCCCGCGGCCAAGGCGTTGCTTCACTACGTCGATTGCTTGGATGAAGAGCTGGCCCTCTTGCCTCGCTGGGCTGCCGTCACGGCGTCGGACCCCACGGACGGGGACACCGCCCAGATGCTCCATGCGTGGACGGCCGCCGTGGACGCATGGGTCGGCAAGGTGCGGGGCCCCCCACTCGCCGCTCGCTATCCGGTGGAGCTTGGGATGCCCGATGTTGCGCCCTCCCCGGCCGTGCTGTCTGGTGCCGGTCCCCACGCCCTGGCTGCGCTGCGAAAGGCCGCCACTCGATTGGAGCAATACGCCAGCTACCGGTCCAGCTTCCCCGCGACGATGCGCGATGGCTACGATCAACGCCTGCGGGAGGTGCTGGCCGGTGCCGACAGCCTGGCGACCGCCCTCGATGGCCTCGGGCGTCCTTGAGTTGTGTCGGAGCGCGGCACATGCAGGGGTGCACCGGCAACCCTGAGACGACACTGACTCAGACACTTCTCGTGTGATACACTGATGACCCATTGTCTGTGTTTTTGACCCCTCGCACGGTGACGCATCATGACTGACCCCGACAACACGGCGGCCAAAGACCCCAAGACGGCGTTCAATAAGTACAAGGGCAGGCCGTACGGGGAGACGATGGGAGGGTTCACCCTGACGGCGGGTGGGGATCTGCAGTTCATCGAGGTATCGGTGATGAAGTCAATGACCCCCGAGAGGATGAAGGCGCGCCTGGATGGGATCGCCATCGGGGGCTCGGTCTCGAAGAGCGAGGGCGGCGCGGGCACCCGCTTCGAAGTGCTGGCGGGCAAGGGGGGCGGTCACGAGTCCAAGCCCTGGGTGAAGTACCGCATCAAGTCCATCCTGGGCATCACCAACTTCGTGGTGGAGACCGCCGCAGACGCCGACGTGGATCCCGATCCCGCCGAGCTGATGGCCAAGCTCAAGGCCGGCACGGGCCTCAGCGATGACGCGCTGGGTGACGGCCTGTCGATGCTGTTTGGCGACGAGACCCCGGAGACCACCGGCACGACCGAGTCCAGCACGGGCCCCAGCGATGATGCGCTGGGTGACGGCCTGTCGATGCTGTTCGGCGACGAGTCCACCGACACGACCGCCCCGACCCCGCCGGCCCCGCCCCCGCCTCCGCTCGACCTGTTGGCCGGCCTGGACATGCTCAGCGGCACGACCGATCCTCCGGTGGACGCCGAGCTGAAGAAGAAGTCGGTGGCGGTCATCGAAGTGACCCAAGACGCCGTCAACACCATCGACAACGCGCTCAATCGCTTCCGCGATGAGTTGTTGAAGTCCGACGATGAAGAGCTGGAAGCCATCGCCGACGAGTTCTTCGGCTCCGGTTTTCCCGTCATCCACGGTGGGCACAAGGTGGGCTTCATCACCAGCATGATGAATGTGCGCCAGTCGACGACGGTGCCGGCCTACAAGAAGGCGATGGGCACCCTAAACGAGCGGGCCGCCGCCTACCTCAAGCACATCCAGTCCGACCCCCGCGTCGCGGTGCTGGACAGCAAGTCCGACCTGCCCGAGAATGTTGATCCGGTCGGCATGGCCAGCATTCTCGGTGGGGCCATCACGTCGCTGACCGCCGAGGTCTCCCGCCAGCTCTCCGCGATGGGCTGAGCGAGCCACACGACGGTCTGGTGGTCCGGTCGGACGGGGTCACCAGCCCTCCAGCTCCCGCTCCGACATCACCCGGCCGAGCTGGGCCATGCGGGTGCGGACCGAGCGCGCGAGCAGCGCCATCGTGACCATCGGTGCACTGTCGAGTCGGTGGCTCTCGGCGATCGCCAAGAACGCCGCATGGGTGGCCACCGCACGGATCTCGGCGCCGGTGAGCTGAAGCTGGGCCAGCCGCTCGGGGACGAGGTCTTGGGTGGGCACTGCCGGCGGAAACGCCCGACCCCACAAGGCTGCGCGCTCGGCCGCCCCAGGAAACCCAAACCGAACCACCGTGCGCATGCGGCGCTGGAAGGCCGGGTCGATCTGGTCCGCCATGTTGGATGTGAGGATGGCGAGCCCGTGGAAGGCCTCGATCCGCTGCAACAGAAAGCCCACTTCCAAGTTGGCGTAGCGGTCCCGGGCATCTTGGACATCGCCCCGACGGGCAAACAGGGCGTCCGCCTCGTCGAAGAGCAACACCGCGCCGGCACCGTCGGCGGCGTCAAAGACCGCCCCGAGGTTCTTCTCGGTCTCCCCGATGTACTTGCTCACCACGGTGGACAGGTCGATTCGCCACAACGCCAGCCCCAGGGTGCTCGCGACCACCTCGGCGGCCAAGGTCTTGCCAGTGCCGCTGGGGCCCGCGAACAACGCGGTGAGGCCCCGCCCCCGCTGGCCACTGCCCGCCATGCCCCACGCGTCGAGCACCCGGGTGCGGTCGCGCACGGCGTCCACCAACTCGTCCAGTGCGGCGCGGTTTCGGTCCGAGACGAGCAGCGCATCGGGGGAGACGTCCGGGCGGGATGCCGAGACGAGGCCCCCTGGGGGACGCTGGACCTGGGCGGCCGCCGTGCGCCAGATGGCCTTTTGGGGCGTGTCGGCGGCGGCGGCTTGCACCACGGCGGTGCGCATCGCCTGGGGAGACAGCAGGAAGGTGCCGCCCAGGCTCCATGCCGCCGTCTCTTGGGCCTGGGGCGAGGGGTAGCCGAGCGCCGACAGCGCCGTGTGCCAAGCCGCCACGCGGGCCTGGACCGCCACCGGGGGCACGTGCAGTGGCACGAAGGGACGCTCGCCGGGACCGATGGGCTGGTGGTCGAGAACCATGACCACGCCGGGCAGCCCTCGCAGGACCTGGAGGGCGCGGTGGCGGGCAGGCGCGTCGGCGTCGAGCAAGTCGAGGACAAGCGTGGCGTCTTCGAGCACACCCTCCCGACGACTGGCCTTCACCACCGCGGAGATGTCGGCGGGCAGAAGATCAGCGCGAATTCGAAGCGCGCTGCGGCCGAGTGTGCTGGCGATGGTCCGGGCCACCCCCGCGAGGCGCTCCCGAGGTGCCCCATGGAGCACCAGCACAGTCGTCTGGGTAATCGAGGCCCGGGCTTCGGCGACCACCCCAGGCTCGTCCACCGCGGGCATGGAGATCGCCGCGACGGTCGTGAGGATCGGGTCGGCCACCCGCTGCCCTGCCAAAGCCGCCCACACCCGCTCTGGCGTGCGCAGCGGGGCATGCATCGGGTCCTCTCCGGGGCCCAGCTCGACGAGACCGGTCCACCGTGCCGGTGCGTTGCTGTGGACATGGGCCCAAGACAAGCCCGGAATGCACCGCATCGCCAGCGACAACGTGGGCCAGGGTTGGTCCGGTCGGCCGCGCAGTGCGCCACACAGCGGCCCGATGCGCCCGTCCAGAGTCGGGCCCGCCGCCAGCAGGACCAGCGCCTGCTCGGCAGCCCCCAGCCCCGCCCCCGTGGCCCAGTCGGTCGGGAGCAGGTCTTCTGGCACGGTCTGGGGCGGCACTGCGCCATCCTGCACGCTCTGGAGCAGCGCCATCACGTGCGCGAGTCCCGCTGCGGTTCGCTCCACGGCCACCTCTCTTTGGCGCACCCTACCCCAAGCCGCAGTGCAAAGCGGGGTACCATGCCCGGCCAGAGGAGCCCGCGTGAACCCCTTCGCCCACACCCACACCGTCATGCGCCTCGTGCACGGCCGCCTCATCCACTGGACCCAAGACCTGCTGCTCGAAGCCGGGGTGGAGGGCGTCGGTGTCTACCCCCGCTTCCAGGACGAGCGCACCTCGGGCGACCACGTCGTCGTGATGCCCTACCGCATGAGCCCGTGGCCCAAGCTTGTCGAGACTGACCGCCCCATCAATCTTCTCGCACGGTCCACCGAGCCTCCTTCCGGGGTGCCCCGCTTCTGGTCCAGCCTCGGGCGCTTGCTTCGCCAGGGGGTCGACCAGTGCTACGAGATGGGCGCCGCCGGTGGTCGAATGCTGCCCGCTGTGCCGCTGGAGGGACTGCCCGCGCCCCTTGCCCGCTGGTACCGAGACGGTGGCACCACCGGTCCCCACCTGTGGCGCCTGGACAAAGATGGTGGTGAGTACGGCCGGATTCCCACCTTGCTCTGGAGTCGGCCGCTCACGATTCGGACCTACTACTTGATCTTGGCCAGCGACGCGGCATCTCGCAGCGGCGATGCGCTGGACACATTCGCCGTGCCCGCCCTGGCGGTGGTCACCCTCGGCCTCCAGCTCCGCCGTTCCTTGTCGGTGAGCATGCCCGCGGTCGAGTCCGGCGACGACCTCGAAGGCTTTGCCCGGGCGATGGCCGAAGCGTGTGGTGGAGAGCTGGGCGAACAACTCATGGCGCTCGTGGGCGAGCTCAACACCGCGCAGGACCACCGGGTCAGTGTGGTGCCCGTGCCGGACCTGCCGAGCGATGACTTTGCCAACGTGATGCGCAGCCTCGACCGCCCCCTGCAACCAGCCGTGCATGTGGCCGTGCAGGTGGCGGTGGGCGGCGGTGTTCAGTTTGGACCGGGGGCCTCGCCGAAGCTCAATCAACGCATGGGCAGGCGCTCCCCACCCCAGTGAGCGGGGGAGGGACCGCGACGTGGCTCACTCGCCG
This sequence comes from Myxococcota bacterium, assembly GCA_942491145.1. Taxonomy (GTDB): domain Bacteria; phylum Myxococcota_A; class UBA796; order UBA796; family UBA2385; genus CAXQUZ01. The sequence continues at coordinate 38,275 of CALOBC010000014.1, forward strand.
TCTTCGTTGAGGGTGATGCTGGCCTCGTCGACGTACAGCCGCACCAGGTACTCGTCTTCGCCGGACATCTTCACCAGCAGTGCGACCACTTCGTCCACCGACAGGTCGTCTCGACCCTTGAGCAGCGTGGTGGCGGCCGTGCGCTGAGCCTTCATCTCGTCCTCGTCGCAATTCGTGCAGGCAACGATCTCGGACACGAGCTCCCAGGGCAACACAAGCTTCAGGTCCACGCTGGCTTGGAGCAGGCCCCACCAGACGGGGTTCATCGGCTGGAGGGTGGACTGGGCGAGGGGCGTCGGCACCGCCACGATTGGAAAGTGCCAGCTCTGGCCGGGGAACTGCACCACGGTGGAGCTTGTGTCTGTGACTCCCGACCCTACACGGCGTCCTCCATTCTTTTCCGTCTCGGCGGCGGATTGGCGTAAACACTTTCGTCGAGACCAAGCAGCTGGAGGACATCCTTGGCCGGCTCCGGCAGCTTTGGCGGAACTCTCCGCCACGCCTCACCTGGCAGCTTCGCGAACCCGCTGATCTGCTTGTCAAACAAGACCACCGCCACCTCCGTGGTGAGGTTGTCGTCGATCTTCTTGCTAAATGGGTGCCTCACCCCACGGCCGCGTTTCTTCATCTCTCGGCGCAGCGCAAACTGGATGTAGTTGCGCACCAACAGCGCCAACATGAAGACAAACCCAAGCGCTCGGATGCGCCGCGATGACTTGAGGAACAGCGGCGCGACGGCGGCTGGGCCCTTGAGCCAGCGGAACCCGGTGTGGCCCTCAATGAGCGCCTGGTGACGATACTCGCCGAGCACCTTCTGGTCGCTCCATCGGTCCTCGGGCCAGTCTGTGAGCAACACGAAGCACGAGGCCTTTCGGCGTGCTGCGGCGATGGCCTTGTCGTTGACTCGGAGCACCACGGTGGGGGTCCACACCGTCGTCGTTGGCGGGGGCGGCGCGTCTTTCCGTGGACGTCCCTGAGCAGTGGGCTTCTCGACGATATCCTCGGGAGTCGCGTCCAGATCGGCAATGTGGAACTTCAGCTTCTTGGTGAGCGGCACCAACGCCGCCCGCGCATCTGCATCGCAGGCAAAGGTCTTCGGCAGCTTCTTCATCGCCGCTTCGAGCTTGTCCTTCTCGCCCTTCAGCTTCTTCGCCAGGCTCTCGTCGAACCGTGCCGCGAGCTGGTCAGAGTAGACGACGAGACCCCGCATCAGCTCGGCAGACAGCTCCTTGTCGTCCTCGTCACCGATGCGCATGCCGACGTACGCCGGAAACGACATCCCGCGGTAGTGCAGCGGAGGACTTGCTTTGCGCTTCCCGGGTTTGGTCGCCAGAACCGGCCATTCTTCGACGTTCTCAAACTTGTCCCAAGCCTTGCGGATGAGGTTTCCACGCAGGTTCTGAGCGTCCGGGACCAAGCTCACGAAGTGAAAGCCGCTGATGACGAGCTGCCCCAGCGTGGTGGCGTCCACGAGCTTGCAGTCGGCCACGATGGTGACTTCGTCGCGCTCGGGCAAGAGGCTCGCCAGCTGGGCAATGTGGGCACGATTGGCTGTGTGGTCGGAGGTGTTTCCGCTGCACATGGTCGCAGTGAGGGGAAAACCCAGCCCGCTGTGCACCGACATGCCGAACACGAGCTGCTTCAGGTCCGGCCTGCGGTCCTTCGAGTAGCCGTGGAGAGGCACGGGCTCCTCGGCGTCGAGGTAGGCGCCGTAGAGCACGAAGGACGTGGTGTCGAGGTGCACCGAGTAGGGGGCCGGCTCGCTCGAAGTAAGGTAGCCGAGCACGATCTCGGAGAGCAGGGTGTCAGTACCTGCGGCATCGATGCGATCAAGTGCCTTCCCGAGTCGTGTGTCGTGGAACCACAAGGCCTCAACACCTTCGCCGAGGAGCAACTCGACGTCCATCCCCGCGAGTTGGTCGTCCATCTGCCACAGCGCGACCCAGCCTCACGGATGAATAAGACGGGGTCAGGTGTGGCGCCCCCGGCCGACCTGACCCTGGAGTTCTCCGACGATTGCGATGGGCTGCCATGACTCGCGCTGGGCGGGTGCGCGGGGACGGGTTCCCATCGGTGGGCTGGACTGAGGGGTGGGTACGGGAAAAGTCTCCCACTTAGCCCTCGGTGAGTGATGGCATTTGGTGCAAATGGATGAGGTGAACAACGGGCTGTGGTTCGAACTGTCAGCCATCAACCATCAACCATCAACCATCAGCCATCGGTGAAGCTCGGTTCCGCGGCGTTGTTTGTGTTGGTCCATGGGTCCATCTTGGGTTGGCCGAGCCTGTCCCACCCACTGGAGGCCGTCGCCTTCGGACCGCTGTGCGCAGGACCTTCAGCATCCGCCCGGCTCTTCGGTCAGTGGACCAAGCGCTGGTGTTCCCTGGCGTGGACTCATGCGTCTACCTCTTGGTGCCAAGATGACCTGATTGTGGGTGTTTTCGTGGCCTGAGCGGCGGCCACCGCTTCGCCCCTGGGCTCGCCTGTGGCAGGATCCCACCGTCAGGGAATCTTCGACCGGGACAATGGGACATGGACCACAAGTGGGCCCGCTTTAAGCGACTCTTCGGCGCGGACTCTTCGACGGGGCTGCTGCAGGTGCGAAACCGCAAGATCGCCGATGCGCTGCAGGGCGCCGACGTGCAGATCCTGCGCTTGGAAGCGGCGGGCCTGGATGCCCGTGCCTTTCGGACTGAGCACCAGCAGATCACCAACCGGACCGCTGTGGCGAATCGGGACCTGCCGACCGACCGTCTTGCGCCGGTGCTCGAAGAGCTGAAGCTCGCCGCCCGGCAGCTTGAGGACAGCACCCTTGCTGCCGCCAATGAGCAGGTTGCGCAGCTTGCGACCGCGCTGGCGAAGGCCCGCACCGACGTGGCCGAGCCCATCGACGCTGCCGAGAAGCTGGCCACGCCACTGTGCAAGCTGGCCATCGCCGCCACCCTGAGCACGGTGAAGGACGCCCGCGACAATGCCGAGCAGCAAGCCACTGACGAGGCCCGCCGGCTTGCCCTCACCCAGATCGATCTGAGCACCATAAACACCATTGTCGAGACCGCCTCCAAGATCGACTGCCGCTACACGTGGATCGAGACTCGTCGCAAGCGGGCATCCGACACGCTCGACGAGCTGCCGGATGTTCCCGAGAAGGCTGGATGGGTCAATGACTACCAAGCGTTCCTCTTGCGCATCGCGGCGCTGTCTGACGAGACGGTGCTCGACACGTTGTTCGACAAGGCCCATGCGCTGTACGAGTATGCCCAGAAGACGCTCACACCGCCCATGGTCATCAAGCTCTCGCAGCTCAAGGCAGCGGCAGCCAACCTCGCTGCCGCCCGCGAGCGCATTGCATCGTTGGTCAACAAGGCCACGGGGGTGTCTCACGAGGCGGGCAAGGCCATCCTCGCCGATCCCCTCGACACCGTCACCGACTTGCGAGACACCGCGGAGCAGGAAGCCACTGATGTGGAAAAGACCGCAGCGTTAAACTTGATCGACCTCAAGCCGCTGCAAGCCGCCTATGTGCAAGTGCAGGACCTCGATGGTGGGCTGTCCAAGCTGATGGTGGGCATCGGCGTCACCATCGGCAAGATGGGCGAGGGCGAGCAGAAGCGTGCGATGACCCAGCGACTCAACGAGCTGGCGCTGGCGCTGGTGGACATGGATGACGAAGCGGATCTCGGCGAAGCACGCAAGGGCTTCGCAGCCCTGAAAGTCACCGCAAATGCCCTGATGGACGATGTTCTCGCGGTGCGTGGCAAGGCCGGGTATGAGGACGCACTGCAAGCACGCTTTGGGGTGCGGGTCACCAAGGTCGACGGTGCATTGGTTGACCTTCAGAAGACCTACGAGATGATGGCCTTGGTCCCCGAGAGCCATGTGGGCCACGAAAAGGTGCGCACGGTCCACTTCACCAAGAAGCCCGACCAAGGTGCATCCTACGGGAAGGGCAGCATCAACATGGATGACTTTGAAGAGGGCTACTCCTACACCTACACGCCCGGTGGTCGGAACGACAAAGTAAACGCCTTCAACGTCTGCATGTTGCACGAGATCGGCCACGCGGTGGACGACAAGTACAAGCTGATGGACGGCGTGATGGAACAGGCCGGCTACGGCGACTGGAAGTCCGAGTCCTGGGCCAGCGTGCTCGATGTGTTTGTCCAGGCGGCCCTCGCCGAGCTGGGTGGGGGGCTGTCCGTCGAGCTCCAGGGCAGCGTGCGCACCCTCATCAACGGCGCGATGGGCGGCACGGCGCCGACCCGCCCCGAGGGCACGTCCCGGTCCCAGTGGAAGACCATCCAGAAACACACGACCCGGGCGCTGGCGGTGCGGGAGAGTGAGAGTCCGTGGTTTAACCCCAAGGTCAATGCGGCGGCCATCGACGGGCGGGTCTACCTCGAGTCCTACAAGGGCAAGTGGCACAGCTACGCGGTCAGTGAGCGCCAAGCCGACTCGGTGCGGGGCTATCAGTGGCGTGCCCCGGGTGAGTGGTTCGCCGACCTGTACGGCTATCTCTGGCTGAAGAACAAAGCGCCGAGCCCCAGCGTGGGCAAGGCCGTGACCCCCTGGCTTCCCCAAGCCTGAGCTCCCACCAAGGACCCTGTCATGTCGATGATTCACACCGCGATGGTGCGCTGCGGCGCCTGTGGGGAAGAGACCGAGGCGCGCTGGGCAGCCAGCGTCAATGCCGATCGGCGGCCCGATCTGCGGGATGCCATCTTGAGTGGGAGCTTCCAGTCGCTCACGTGTCCAAACTGTGAGACGGCCGTGCGGCTGCCCGCCCACCTGACCTACCTCGACAGCGGCCGGGGAGACTGGGTTCTGGTCGAAGACATCGACCAGCTCGGCACGTGGGCGGAGACCGAGACCGAGGCTCTCAGTGTGTTCCGCGAGACCTTCGGGCCCGGGGCATCGGCGGCCGCCCAAGAGCTGGCCGAGGGGGTGTCGCCGAGGGTGGTCTTCGGTTGGGCCGCACTTCGCGAGAAGCTGCTGTGTACCGAACATGGCGTGGACGACGTCACCTTGGAGCTTGTGAAGCTCGCGACGATGCGCAGCGGGATGGACACGCCTGTGGGCTCTGGCGTTGCACTGCGGTTGTCCGCTGTGGACGATGACACCCTGACGCTGGATGCAGTCGACGAGAAGACCGAGCGGGTGGACGCCAGCGCATCGGTGCCCCGAAGCCTGCTCGATGATGTGGCAGGCGAGCCGGCGGCCTGGGCGGCACTGCGGGAGCAGCTTGTGGGCGGGCCGTTTGTGGACCTCAACCGCATGGTGGTCGGCTGAACACAACGGCTCCTGATTTGGGGTTTAACCCTACTTGAGCTGCACCTTCACCTGGCCCGCGCTCGTGATCTCAATGACCCCGGTCCAGTTGCACATCAGCTTCGACCCGTCATCGAGGGCCGGTTGCTTCTCGATGAGCACCTTGGGCTTGCCGGGCGCCCAGGGTGCCGTGGTCATCGGCACACACGGGGCTGGAGTGGGCGTGCCCAGCGCCGCCGCCGTCGCCGCGATCACGGCTGGGTTCGGCTTTGCATTGCACATGCCGAATGTGGGCACATTCACCATCGGCTTGTAGTCCATGATGTTGGCTGCGGGCTTCTTGTCGGCCATCACCTTGGGGCGAATGACGATCAAGCTGCCAGGGGCGACACCCATCGAGCACTTCATCATCGCGGTGGCCACCACCAGATTTGCCATGGAACTGTCCGAGCTTCAGGGGGAGCGGGGGGAGTTGGGGACCTCTTCGACCGTGGCCAAGCGGGCGACGGCGACCAGGGCCGCTTCAGCCCCGTGCACCAGCGCATCGGGGGGGAAGGGACAGCCCGGCGTGGCGCCCACCCGCAGCGACACGTTGCCGTCGGCGATGTCGACCAGATCGGGGAGGGTGGGCTCGGCGGGGGGCAAGGCCTCGCGTTGGTTGGCGATGTCGACAATGAGGGCGTCGATGCACTCGGCATGGGGGCGGTCCAGCGCGCCCTCGGCCGTGCGGGGCAAGCGGTTGGTCGCGTCGAACAGCGCGAGGCTCCACAGCTGGGCTTGGCTCGGCCACACCGGCGCCCGCAGCTCGTCCCCCGCCGTCAGCAAGGTGCGCTGGGCATCCCGCAGGGCCGACGCAAGGGTCTGGGCCGACCAGCGGTCACTGGCCCGGGGGTCTTCTGCGAGCTCGGCGGCACTGGAGCCCGACCGGGCCCGGGGCACCGGGGCGCCGTAGCGGTCGGCCACCCGGGGGGAGAGTCCCCAGCGCCCCACAAGGGTGAGACCTTCGGCCACGCCGGCATAGTTGGGCGGACAGAAGACCTCAGCGTCGGGGTGCCACAGCAGCGCATAGCGGGGCAGGTCGTCGCCCAGCGCCGGCGCCGAGTCCAAGCAAGGGCGGGCAGTGTCTTCGTCCGCGGTCACTCGGGCCATGCGCTCGGAGATGGCGTCCCGTGTGGAAGCGATGATGGCGACGTCATTTTCGAGAAGTGCGTCTTCGCCCAGTCGCTTGCCCCCTTCGTCTCGGGCGAGCACCTGGGCGGTGGACACGGCCAGCGCACGCTCGGCCCGGATGCGGCGCACCTCGTCGACCTTGCCCAGCTCGTCGGCGAGGTCCCGGCGCTCGGCCAGACAGCTCATCTCGGCGAGAAGAGCCGCCTGACGGGCATCGTCGGCACGGGCTGCGTCATCTTGGGCGGTCTCGGCGCTGGCTTCGGCAGCGGCACGGGCGTCGTACTGCAACCACAGGGCCACACCGGACGCGCTCGCGAACGCCGCAAAGATGAACAGGCCCTGGATGCTGCGGGGGCCCAGGCCTAGGCGCTTGCCGAGCGCCCGGATGTTGTTCATCACATACTGTTGCTGGTCGGTGTAGATGGTCCAGATGGTGGGAACCAGCCACAGCAGGCCCGTCTGGCCCTTGGCAATGTTGGACCGACCTGTGCCGCTGCCGCCCACCGTGGCCGTCGCACCCTGGGCCACCGGGGCACGCAACCTGAGCCCGATCCGCACCCGCTGCAGGTCCGGCAAGGTCAGCGACAGCCAGTCGGCGTCCCCCAAGGCTTCAGGCGCCACCATGCGCGCGCTGCCATGGTCGACAATGCGCTCCAGGTCAGCATCGATGCCGATTCCCGTGAGCCGCAGCGCCGCCGTGCCGTCCTGCTCTTCGCGCACCGACGCCGCGAGCACAAACGTGGAGTCCGGCGGGGGCAGCGCACTGCCGATCCGAACCACCGTGGTGCGCAAGCCCGACCACGCCAGCGCCGGGGCCAAGGCGTAGATCCGCACCTCGTCGCCGGGCACGACGGACACGTCCACCCGCGCAGGCTGGGACTCGGGCTCAAGAAGGCTGAGGAGGAGGGTCATTGGGCGGCGGGGGGGCTGACCTTCTGGTTGACGCGCACGTGTACCCGGGCGCCAACGAGGAGGGCGGCGCTGCGATCGAGCGCCTGATAGCGCGGCTGGCCGTCATCGTAGAGCTCAAGCCCAGGGACGACCCACGCGAATTGGCCCCGAACATAGGGGCCGACGATGAGGGCAGGATGGTGGGGGGTGACGGCGGCCCGGGGGCCTTGGGGACGGCGGACCGACCACCCCATCCAGAGCTCCGGTGTGAGGGTCATCTCGGTGCCGTTGTAGCCCGGACCGAACAGGGCACCGACCCGCACGCCCACCTGGGTGCGCGATGCCAAGGCCGCCGCGTTGGTGCGCTGGACCCCCCACAGTCGGCCGTCGGGGCTGCCGGTGTGCAGCGGGGTGGGTCGGGGGGCGTAGCGAAGTCCAGCGACGAGTCCACCAGCGGGCCTCAGGGTCCAGCCGTACTCCACAACCTCGGCCCGGTCACCATAGTCGTCCCGTCCCGCAAACCAGCGGGTCCAGCCGGGGCGCATCAGGTCGAGGTGGGCCTCGGCACCCCACTCAATGGCCATGCGCGGACGGTCCAGCCACCACAGCGTCATCAGGCCACCGATGTCGGTGGACAGTCCCTCAGAATTGCGACTGAGAAGGTCTTCAGGGCAAGGGGCCAACACATCGAGGTCTTCGGGTTGCACGGTGCATGTGTAGCGCACATTGCGGACCGGAAAGCCGCCGAGGCTGCCGGTGAGCGTCCAGTCGAGGGGGTGCACCCGGCGCCAGCTCGGCCGGGGGTTCTCGTCCACCGAGAGCTGGTCCGTGCTGTTGTAGGCCGGCGAGACCAGCGTGCTGAGCACATCGGGAACGACGCCTGGGCGGGGCTTGTCAATGGGGTCGATGACGGTCGCCCACGCCGAGGTGCGGATGGCGTGGCCCTTGCCGCTGCGGTGGGTGGTGGTGGCGTAGGGGGTGTGGGGCACCAAGCCTGTGCGCTGGACCCGGTCGCTGTGGTCCAGGTGCATCGCATAGATGAGGGCGCCGTCGGTGCGGCCGTCGCTGCGGGTGAGCATGCCGCGGACGAGGTCGCGCAGGTAGGTTGCGGCGTCGCTGGGTTGGGCCTGGACCACGCCGTTGTCGGCGTCGAGCTGCTGCACTTGTCGCTCGGCGCCGGTGGTGCCCGATGCGTTGGCGGCGACCCCGATGCCTTGTTCCTTGGCGTCTTCCTTGAGCTGCAGGGCCCGCTCCAGGCCCTTTCGGGTGGAGTCGGCCTTCTGGTCGGCTTCGACCTCTCGGCTTGCCGGATCGGATGCGTTGCGTTGGCGAGCGTCCCGGGCGTCGGCCCGTTGGTCGGACCGCACGTCCGATCCCCGCATTGGCTCGGTGGGCAACAAGCGGCCGTCGAGCAGGCCCGCCCGGGTCAGTGTGGGCACCAGATCGGGCGCAGCGAGCACCATGTCTTCGCAGATGGCGGCGGTCCAGGGCACCAGGCGGTCGTGGGCGGCCGCGACGGGCTGCACCCCCCAGAGCAAGTGCCAGCCGGTCCACACCCGCCAGCGCACCCGATAGATTGCCTTTGGCCCGGGAACATCGATCAGGCGGGCAATGTCGGGGATGTTGTCCGACGGGTCGTCCACGAACAAGAACGGTGTGTTGTGGCGGATCTCGGCGAGCACACTGTCGGGGCCCTCGGCGTCTTCACTGGCCAGCACCAACAAGTCCACAGTGGCCGCACCAAAGGCCGGCTCGGTCAGGGCTTCTCGGCCGGGGCGGGTGGTGCAGATGGCGGTGGGATCGACCGCTCGCCGCCCCTGGGGCACCGGCTGGGACACATGGCCGTGGCCGTCGAGCACGGTGCGCCACGCGGTCTGGCCCAGGTCGGTGACCTCGTCCGGCGTGGCCCGTCCTTCGCCCAAGCGCTCCATCCGGACGTGCAAGTCTTCGTCGACATGGTCCAACAACACCCACGTCTCGACCTGGTCCCGTCGGGCGGGACTCAAGTTGTCGAGCAGGGTGCGCAGGGTGTACAGGCGGGTGGCCCGGGCGACGGCCTCTCGGGCGGCCCCGGCCTCCATCGCTTGTTGCACCCACGCCTCGATGGTGGCCTCGGCCATGTCGGGGATGGGGGGGGCGCCGGCCCGGAGCACGCGGCGGTGCATGTCGGTGACGCCGGCTTGCCACTGTTCGATGAGTGCGGGCGTCAGCGTCTTGTCGGCGGACTGTTCTCGCCACAGCCGGGCCATCCAGTAGCTGACGACGGGATCGGGCAGCCAGTCCAAGCGCAAGCGAAAGCCGTCCCGCAGGGCATAGGCGGTGCGGTCCAGCTCGGCGCTGACGGCATCTTCGCCATCGGTCTCCCCCCGGGCTGCGGCGACGAGGCGACGGCCGGCCCCTGCTGCACCATCGGGGGGCCCAGGGTGGCGGCGCATGGCGGTCAAGGACGTCAACACCCGCATCTGGTTGAGGGTGTGGTCGGCCGAGGCGTAGCTGGCGATGGTGACGCCCAACAAGCGGGCGAAGTCGTCGAACTGGGCGTGCACGGTGGACGCGAGCGTCGAGATGTCCAGGTCCGGTGAAACCACGATGGGGTGGTCAAAGACGGTCGCGCCGGAGCCTTCGATGGGCGCGCCGGGGGCCAGGGCCTCGATCGTGTCGAGCAAGCGCTCGGGCTCTTGGAAGGGCTGCAGCGGGGCCGTGGGCGCGGGCACCCCTTGGAGGGACTGGTCTTCCCGGGACGTGGAGTAGGGGTACATCTGCTCGAAGAACGGCGCGGAGCTGCGTGCGTCGCCGTCCATCAGCTCGTGGGGGAAGGGGCGGCCGTTGTGGCCCAGCCGCAGGGCAAAGCGGCCGGTCAGGCGCACGAGGGTCGGGGGGGCTTCCACGCGACCGACGAGGGGGGCGGGCTGGTGCCAAGCGATGGGCGGCGTGAGGCCCGTGGGCGTCGAGAGCACGCGGCTGTCGAGCCAGGTGGCGGGGGTCGGGACCGCTTCGGCGCCGTCCTCGCTGCGCACCCGCTTCCAGCGCTCTTGGGGCAGCCCTGCATCGGTGAAGCCGGCGGCCATGATGGGCTCACCGCTGTTGTTCTCGGCACGGGCCCAGCGCATCGCCAGCTCGTCTTGGAGCTGACCGTAGAGCACCCCAATGGAGCGGGGTGCCGCGGGCTCGCCGGGGCGGGGTGGATCCAGAAACGACACGTACTCCACGCACCGACCTTGGCGGGCGCGCAGGGGGTCGCAGTCCCCCAAGATGCCCTCTCCAAGGCCATAGTCGACAAACACGACCGTCGCGCTGGGGATCGGCTTGCGGGTGGGCGCGAGGGGATCGGGCGTGCTCAGGTCGACCACTGCAGGAGCCGCGGGCGCTTCGGGGAGCTCCTGGGCGTGGGCCTGGGCGGACAGGACGATGGCAACGGTGGCAGAGAGAGCGTTCACAGCTTGCGGAGATCCTCGAGCGACTGGAGCTGGTGGAGTTGACGGCCCACATCTTCGAGCAGGCGGCGCACCTCTGGGCTGGCGGAGGCGAGGGCCTGGAGCATGGTGACCATCTCCCGCTCCTGCATCTGTTCGAGGGCGGCGGGGCCTTGATCGGGTGCTGGTGGGCGGTTCGGGGCGGTCGCTGCGGAGGTTGAGGGGGACGATGCGCCTCGGGGGGACCACGACCACTGGGACTGTCCAGGAAACACGGGCAGCTCGCCAGCTTGGGGGTGTGGCGGGGCATCGGTCGGTGGGGGCGACTGCGGGCTGGGGGTGCGGGGAAGTGAGGGGCGGGCGCCGGGGCGAAAGCCGTGGGCGGACGGGCTTGCGGTGCCCTCGGGCGGCGGGGCGGCGGACTCGGCCACCTGGTCCCAGAAGCCGGTCCAGCGGGGTGGATCTCGCCGGGGCAGCTTGGGCGGGGGAGCGTCGGCGGGCTCGGGCGCGGAGGAGCGCGGCTGGGTGGGGTCTTCCCAGCCGGAGAGGCCCCAGTCCTGGCGGCGATCGGTGGCGGGGGGAGCCGGGCGCCAGCCGGGCTGGGTTGTGCTGGGGCGGGGCACAGGAGGCCCGGCTTGTCCCGGTGTGCCGGACCAGCTCGACACCGGAGGGGGCCGGGGCGGGGCGGACGCGGGTCGGGTGGCACGGGATGCACCGGCGTCTCCTGCGAACCGGGGCGGCTGTGGGGGATCGCCCGGGAAGCGGGGCGGGGCGGGCGGAGGGGCGGCCCGGGGTGGTGCGGGGGGCGTGGCGCGTTCCCCTTGGAACACCGGGGGGCGGTTGGCCGGGGCGCGGCGGTCAGGGGCGGCGCGGTGCGGACCGACACCCGTGGCGGCTGAGCCGGGCGCGGGGCGGGGGTCGCCGGGAAAGCGGGGCGGTGCGTTGGACGGGGCTTGCTGTTGGCCGGTGCGGGACGGGGGGCGGTCGCCGGGGAAGACGGGGGGCGCGGGGGCGGGGGCCCGGGCGGTGGACCGGCGCACCGGTGGTGGGGTGCGGGCGGTGTAGCGCTCGGTGCGGGAGGCCCGGGCGGCGCGGCGCAGGCGGGCGCGCAGGCTGGAGTCGGGACTTTGGGTGCCGGGGCTCTGGGTGCCCGGGCTCTGGGCGCTGCCGTCGGCTGGGGGCTCGGTGGCGGCTTGGGTCAGCCAGACGGCGCGCTGCTTGGGCGGCGGCAGCATGTGGGGGGTCTGGCGCCGGCCGGAGCGTCCCCAGCTGGGGGAGTCGAAGGGCTCGTCGGGGGCGCTGTGCTCGGGGTGTGCGCTGTCGGGGGCCAAGCCTCCAGGGGACCGGGAGCCAAGGGACCGCAGGCCCAGGGACCGGCGGGACCAGCCGCGCTCATGGGTGGGGTCGTGGGGCACGGCGCTGGACGGCGGGGCGGTGGGGGTGCCCGGGGTGGGTGGGCGTGATCCCGGCCGGGACGGGATGTTGGGGGTGCTGGGGGCTCCAGGCGCTCCAGGAGGACCGGGACGGGCGGCGGGCGGCGGGGGCGGGGTGGGGGCCGAGGGAGCGGGGGCTGGCTGAGCGGTGGTGGAGCGGTCGGGACGAGCGGGCGGCGATGCCTGTGCGGTGTGCGCCCCGGAGCGTTGTGTGGATGGGCCTTGTCGGGGAGCGGTGCCCGTGGAGCGGGAGGGAGCTGCGGGGCTTGCCTGGGGTGGGTCTGCCCGAAGCTGACCGGTCCGATGGGTGGATTCCCGAGAATGGCCTGCACTGGATGGTTCCCGGGGCTTCTGGTCCAGCTGTGTTGAGCCCCGCTGTGTTGAGCCCCGCTGGGGAGCGTCGGGCGACACGTGTCCAGGCCGTGCAGGAGCGCGTGATGCGGGGGACGGGGCGGCTGATGCTCTGGCCGCTGGGGTGGACTTCGCCCCCGAGGACCTCGCTCCGGTGGACTTGGCTGGGGTGGTCCGCTGTCCAGAGGGCTTCGCTCCTGTGGACTTCGCTCCTTGGGACTCCGGCGGCGCTGACGGGTCCCGGCGGGGACGACTCACCCCAGTGGACGGCACTTCAGGACGGGGCGGTGTCGCCGGTCGCGCAGCCCCCTCGGGCGGGGCATCCACCGCACCGATGAACTGCAGTCGGGGGGCCGCGGCGAGGCGCTGCATGCGGCGCACAAAGTGTGGGAATGGAGACGTGGACGGTGTCTGCGTGCCTGGTGTTTGCTCGCCCGCTGGCTGTCGCCAAGGGGACTGCAGCCGGTCGGCCCAGACCGGGCTTCCCCCTGCGGACCACCCTCGGCCCCCCCGCCAGCCTTGTCCTGGGCCACTCGGGACCGAGCGGTCTGGGAGCCCTGAGGACCGTGCTGGAACAGGTGCAGGTGCAGGGGCCGGCGCTGCCGCAGGAGGCGCTGCTGTGGGCCGGCTGGTCTCCACCGGGGCCGTGGGCCCTTCAGGGCGTCGGGCATCCGCACGCTGGCCGTCGGGCGGTTGGACCTCGGCGCGGGGCATAGGCGCCGCCGGGGCCTCGCTTGGTGCACCCCCCGCGACGGCATGGGACGCGGTCGACGCGGGCCGGGTCGGGTCAACCGACGGGGTGGGCCGTGATGCACCCCGGGCGGACGGCTCGGGGACTGCGGCACCTGGAGCGCTGCCCCGCTGAGGGGTTGAGCTCTCGGCGACGGCGGATGTCGAGGACGATAGCGTGCGGGGGGCCCTCGGGGTCTCAGGAGCGACCGCTCGGCCCGGTGGCTCGACCGATGCTGGGGGGCCAGACGGCGTGGCCTTTCCCGGGTGTGCTGGTGCCTGCGCTCTGGATGTTGGGCTGGCCGGAGTTGGCTTGCTTGTCGATGTCTTCGTGCTTGGGCTGGCAGCGTCCTGGGGCTGAGCGCCCAGTGCGCGATTCCGAGCTGCAGCGGGAGCTGAGCGTGCCCGTTGTCCGCGTGGTTCGTGTGGGGATGTCCCCGGTCGAGCTGGACGCTGAGCTGGCCGCCCCTCGGCTGGTCCCTGTGGCGTGGGGCCCCGGTCCCGTCCTTCACGTCCCGGTCCTTCACGTCCCGGTCCTTCACGCCCCGGTCCTGCACGCCCCGATCCTGCACGTCCCGGTCCCGCCCCCTCCGTCCCAGACCGCTGCTGTCCCCCACGGTCCCGCAGCCGGCCGGCATCCTGCGCCTCTCCTCGGCCATCCCGCGCTGGCCGTGCGGCAGTTTGCCCGTCTCCAGGGCGCCCAGCCGACCGCACCCCACTTGCTCCCCTCGCGCCAGCCTGACCCCGTTCCGCCGGTCCTGTGCCCGTCGCGCCCTCCGCTCCTCGCCGGGGCTCCGCCATTCCCCCGGGCAACGCCGGTCCCGTCCCCCGCGCCTCGGCCCGCTGCTCTCGGCGCTGCTTCTCGGGCACCCACCGCGGGGGCACCGCCGAGACCGTGTGGTTCACCGGCCGCAGGGGCTCCCGGGCCGCCGTCGGGGCCGCTACCTCTGGGGTGTGGCGATGGGCCAGCCAGATCGCCGGCAAGGTCGCGAACAAGCGCTGCAGCCCGCTGCCCATCCATGCCAGCCCCCGCTGGTCCGCCAGGTCGGCCCCGTCCGGTCCCCGCAGGTCTGGCCCGCGCAGGTCTGGCCCCCGCAAGTCCGGACCACGGCGCAGCCAGCTCGTCCCCCTGCCCCCGTCCACCGGGGCCACCAGGACACTCTTCTGGCCCTCGGCGGGCGGTCCCTCGGCCGGCGCTTCACCAGTGGGGTCCTTCATCGAGAATACTCACGCAGCGCACGTTGTCGTCGGCGTTCGACCGCTTCCTCGTGCAGCGCCCGGGCCAGTGCCCGCACCAACCGCTCCCGGGCGGCACCGCCCTCCAGCGACGCCAACACCCGCTGGAGTGTGGCCGCGTCCAAGCCCGCCATCACTCCACCCCTTCGGTGGAGATCATGCCTCCCGGTTGGTCCGGGGTCGCCTCTGCTGCGGCCTCTTTGCCCGTCGCTGGCCAATAGTCGGCACGCTCTTCAGGCACCGGCCGCCACAGGTCGCCCATCCGCCGCAGCCCCGCCAAGAACGCCAGCAACAGCGTGGCAATGCCCACCATCATGGCGCTCTGTTGGCGGGCGCGCTGGGCTTGCATCGCTTGCTCCCAGCTCACCGACTCCACCGTCGGCAACAAGATGGGCGCCCGACCGGCGGCCATGCCCACGGTGTAGCCCCAGTTGCGCATCTTCAGGCTGCCGTGCTGCATCGCGGCCGACAGGTCTGGCCACTCGGTGGGCTCGGGGTCTTCGGTCGCGGTCTCGGGCCGGACCTGCACCCGCAGCAGCTCCGGGTGGCGCAAGATCCACGACACGGCGTTGGTGTCGCTCGGGGGCCGCTTGGCCAGGGGCACACCCATGTCGCCGTCGGTCTCCGGTCGGGTGGCCCGGCCCAGCGCCTCGGCCAGCTGCCAGTCGGGAATCAGCAGAACGGTGTACCAGACGCCCTGATGGGCAATCATGGGGTAGGTCAGCGGCACCGGTCCCAGCAAGTCTTCCATGCTGTCGTTGCTGGTGTCGCTGCCGGGGAACAGCGCGACCTGGTCCAGAGTGGAGACGACGTCGTCGTTCAGAGTCACCGTCACCTTGGGACTCGCGCCGCTGCCCGGCTCCAGCGTCACCGTGAGGTCTTGCCACCGGCCGCCGCCCCGCGGGGGGCGCACGTCTGTGCCGCTCACCATGAGGGGCAGGCTCGGTGGAGTGGGCAGGCTGGAACAGGGGCGCAGTCGGCCATCCCACACGTCCGCAGGGACCAGCTCCGATGCGGCTTCTCCCGTCGTGCGGGGTGCGCTGGTGCCGTCGATGAGGCACGCATCCGGAGGGCCCAGGTAGGCCGCGACCGGGTCTCGCTGGCCGACCAAGTAGCGGCGGTCATCGGCCACACCGGCGCCCAGTCCCTCCAGCAAGAAGGCTTGGCGCACGCGGGTGCGGTCCCCACCCGCCCAGGGTCGGCCCAGCTTGTGCTCCAGGCACAGCTCAATGGCGAGCTGGGTGCGGACCACTTCAACATGGCGCTGGGCCACGTCTTCGGCTTCGAGCTTCACCCTCAGCCGTCGCGCTTCCACGGCGGGGCGCAGCTGAAGGGGCTCCACGTCGTCGGACTGGGCCCCAAGTCGGGACACCGAGATCGCCACATCGGTCTCGGTGAGGGTGGGCGGACGCCGTGCGGTCTCGCTGCGCAGCACCAGCGCCAGCGTGGGGGTGAGCCCGGTCGAGATGGCCACCGCTTCCATCACACCGAGGCCGGTCGGCGCCCGGGGGTGGCCGCAGTAGGTGCTCAGCTCGGGGGCGGGGCTCCACGTGAACGTCGATGGGATCAGGGTCTCCAGCGCCCGCACTGCACTGGCATCGTAGGCGCCCACGAGCCGCCAGGGCTGGTCGCCAGCATGGGCGGCCGGTGCAGCGACCAGCACAGCAACAACAACAGCAGCGTTGGGGAGAGAGCGGCTCATGTGGCGGAGTAGTCCTCAAGCTGGGGCAGCCGCGGCGACATCGGGCCATTGTCGTCACCCACCGGCGCGCCCAGCTCCACTCGAAAGGCCCGGGCGACCCCTTCGCTGGACACGACGATCAGGTCTCCGTCCCGCAAGCGCAAGGTGCGGGTGGCGGCGTCGACGACCTGCACTGCGTCCGGGGGCAGGTCCGCTTCCCACTGGTAGGTGCGCCCCACGCCACCGCTCTCGGTGGGCGAACCCGATGGGAATGCCCTCAGCACGACCATTCTGCGGGTCTGTACGTCTTGGTCTCGGATGACGGTGACGTCTCGCCCGGCGCCCAGCCGCACGGTGATCTCTTCCCACTGGGGGTGGCCGGTCTCGGGGTCCAGCTCGAAGGCCGCCTCGCCGAGCAAGTGGTGGGCCGGTGGGGGTCGGCGGGAGCGCCACAGGGGGCGGACCGGGTCGTCCAGATCACTGATGCGTGCGCGCAACACGGGCACGCGCCAGGGGTGGATGGATCGCGTCGGGCGGGTGCGCAGGGGGTCGATCCGCAGGGCGCCTTCCGGCGGGGCGTCGAAGCCGGCAGCGCTCTCGGTGGGGGCGACCTCTTTGCCGCCGGTGGGGGCGACCTCGTGCAGCAGCACGTCCACGGCGGTGGGCACGGGCTGGCGCCAGATGACCGCGGCCCAGGCGCACACATGCAGAGACACGACGTAGGCGGACTCGTAGCCGATGGTGTGGCGGCTCACGAGCTCGACCAGCTGCAGCGTCAGCCACAGCATGATGGACGGGCCGAGCAGTGCGTAGAGCAGGGCACTGTCGAGCACAGATCCGGCGCTGCCGTCCCGGCGACCGGCGGCTCTGCGCTGGGCCACCGCTTGGGGGCGGCCGAGGGACAGGCCGGCGCCGAGAAATGCGAGCCCCAGCATGGCGGCTTCGGGCACCCAGCGCAGGTTGCTCCGCTCGGGCACATCCGGGTCGCCCAGCGCGAGGCCGTGGACCACACCGGCGACGACCGAAGCGAGGCCCAGCGCGGCGCAGATGCCCCAGAACAGGCGTCGCTGGCCAGCCACGACGGGGCGCCAAGCGGTGCGGCCGTCCTCCCGCCCCAGGAGGGCGAGTCCACCGACCAAGATGCTGCCCACCGTGCCGGCGCCGAGCCACGCGAGGCCGAGGGTGGTGGGCAGCTCCCGGCTGCTCAGGGCACTGGCGATGTCGACCAGCTCGCCGCGGCCGAGGCTCTGGCCAAAGCGGTACCAGCACAACAAGGCGACCGGCACGACCGCCGCGAGCAGCCGCCGCAGCTTTCGGTCCAGGCCGACCTGGCGGGGGCGGAGCTGGGGATGGGGCCCGGGACCCAGGCGACGACCCCGCAGCAGTGCGGCGATCGACACGGTGAGAATGGCCCATGGCAGCAGGTCGTTGCTGGCCAGCACGTGCTCGGTGTGGAGGATGGGCTGGAGCAGCAAGGTCGCCAGCCAGAGCCCCGCGAGGTCGGCACCCCGGCGTGCCCGGGCGGCGGTGCTGTCGAAGAAGGCGCGCAGTCTGCTCATGGGGCCTCCGCCAGCTCACCCTTGCCGGACAAGACCTCGACCAGCGCCACCGAGGCGGCCGTCGACTCTTCCACCGCTGTCGCGCAGGGGAAGTCCAAGCGGCCGTCCGGACGGGTGCCGGTGCGGGGCAGGTAGGGTCGAATCAGGCGGCACCAGGGCGTCTGGGACACCCGCTCCCCGTTGTCGGCGAGGCCGGCGAGGCGGCGGCTGAGGTCGGGCGCCCAGTTGAACGGGCGCTCGGGGTAGTGGGCCATCGCGTCGAGCACTTGGGTGGTGGCGCACTGGGTGGCCACGTAGGCACAGTTCGCGCTGCTGCGCTGGCCGCCGTAGCTGTCGAGGGCGAGCGCCGCCTCCACGGCGAGTGCACCCCGTCCGCCGGCAATCTGGCTGCCCGCTTCGTCTTCGCCGGCCCACCGCTGGGGGGCGGCGCCATCGACGGGCAAGGGCACCGGTCCGCCGGTCAACCAGCCCTGCGCCACGAGGTTGAACGCGCAGATCTCCGAGGCGCTCGGCGGCACCCACTCCCCGCGGCGATCGGCGTTCCACGGCAAGCGCAGTGCGTCGAAGCCGGCACCCCCATGGGCCGGTGCGCTCTTGAGGGGACGGCCGTCCACACATCGGGCCAAGTCACGGTCCGGCGTGAGCCACTCGGTCCGCCGGTCGGGGTCCGCCACCCGGAACCAGCCGGCGCAGATCTGACCGCACAGCTGTTGTTCTTCGCTCGGCCAGCTCTCGACGGCCCGCGCCGAGAACAGGGGGTGGACGGGGGTGTAGTCGTTGAGTCTGGCTTGCACGACCCGCCAGCACACGCCCGCGTCGCCCCGGGCCCGCAGCCAGTTCAGGCCGGCGTCGAGCAGGAGCTGGTCTCGCACCGAACTCTCCCCCGGCAGGTGGTAGCGGCGGGGGATGGGTAGGGTGAGGTCCCACGGTGACAATGGCGCGCTGGTGGGCGCTTCCCGGTCCCCATTCGCCGCCAACAGGGGCACGGGACCGGTGGTCAGGCCCATGTGGCAGCGCCAGGTCGGCTCGGCTTTGGCGACGACCGCCCGGGGGGACAGCTCGGGGCGGGCCACCGTCGCGAAGCGGGCGTCGGTGTAGCGCTCAATGACGTCGAGGGGACGGGCGTCGGGGAGGGGCTCGGGGGCGGTGGGGCCGAGCGGACCCAGCGCGGTCCAGGACTCGGACAAGGGCAGGGACTTGCCGCCTTCGCCGCACAAGTGGGCGTAGTGGGGCAATCTCTCTGCGCCGCGCTGGACCCCCTCCAGCAAGCACCGCCGCTCCACGCCGCCGAGGCTGCGGCCGGCCAGCTTGCCCAGCTCTGCCCGCAGTCGACCCGCTTCGGAGCCGCTCTCGGGCCCAGGCGCGCCGGCGGTGGTCGGGCTGAGGCTGCTGTCGCCGATGTGGGTGGCCAGGATGGCGCCCTCGACCTGGCGCCGGGCCCGCCGGCCCACTTCGAGGCACGCGGTGTCGAGCTGCTCGACCAAATCAACCAAAGGCTCGATCCGCAGCTTCCTCTCGTCGAAGAAGGCGGTCACATTGGGGCGGTGCATCGCCGTCGCCGAGCGGTAGGTCTCCGGTGCGCCCAGCACGTTGAAGCACGCCTGGGCCGCAGCGAGGTTGGCCCATGCCGCCCCGGATGTGGGCTCCCTCCAGCCGTCCAACTCTCGGTCCCGCAGCCCACACCACAGCGGCTGCACGTCGACCACGGCCTCGGGCTGCCACGCGGGCTTGGGACGGCTGTCGCTGCCTGGGGGGGCACCGTCTCGGCAGGACCGGCCGGTGCCGTCCGTGACTTGGGACAAGGCGGTGATCTGACAGCGCAGCTCTTCGACAAACCGGATGTTGTCGACGGAGCACAATGACAAGGCCGGCTGGGGGCGGGTGAGCGCCGGCGGTGGGTTGGAGTCGACGCGGGGCTCCGACACCCGCCAGACCAACAGCGCGACGAGCAGCACCGCCAAGAACAGCGCAATGCTCAGCTTTCCGGCCGCCTCGATGCGGGCCCTCATCAGGCCGCCCACGTCGCGATCGTGCAGGGTGCCGGCTTGGATGTCGGCGGGTATGGCCGGCCGCAGCACAAGGCGCCGGTCCAGCCAGCCGGCCATGGCGAAGCCCACCCCACCCCCGGGCAGCAGCAGGGGGCCCCCGAGTCGCGGAGGGTCCGCTGTGGAGCCGCCGTCGGTGTGACTGGGGGCCGCGTCGGGCGTGGGCGTCTCGCGGGCCGTCGTGAGCCAGTCGGCCGTGGGTACCCCAGGCTCACCGAGCACGGGCACCATGGCAAAGCGGGCCCGGTGCCGGCCGCTGCTGGCGCGGAGCTCTCCGCGAACCACCGTCAGGGCCGATCGGGACGGGGGCAAGCCCGAGGGTGCGCCCCGGTCGCGCTCGAGGTTGAGCTCGGCGTCCACCACCGGTGCCGGCCGGTCTTCATCCAGGCGCAACCACTCGCCCTCACCCTCCGCGAAAGCGCCCTGCTCTGGTGCTTCTTGGTAGCGTTCGGGCACCGGCTCGCCGGGCAGGTTGACCGCCGCCCGGGACGCCAGAGGCGGGGGCCACTCCAGCACCACCACCGGCCTCCACACCGATGCCGAGCCCCGGTCCTGCCGGGGATGGACCTTCAGCCGACTCCACCAGATGGCCTCGGTCAGCGCATTGAGCACCGCACCTGCGCACGGCGGCACCACGTCGTCCCCGGGGTCACCCCGGTCCACCCAGCTCGGGCCCAGCACCAGCCAGACCCCGGTCAGCGACCCGCCTTCGAGCATCAAATACAGGCCCGGACGTCGGGGGCCCCGCCCGTTCAGCTCCAGCAGTGTGCCGGCCTGCCATGCGTCGAGCGCACGGCGGGTGCTGCCTTCGACATCCGTGATCTCGAGGGCGGAGGGTCCGAACAGCACGCTCAAGCGGCCTCCCGCCGGCGCACCATCGCGGCGAAGAAGGCGATGCAGAGCAGCACCAGACCGCGGTGTTCACTGGTGTTCGCGCCCCGACCCGTCCAGCAGCCCGCGCCGGCACAGGGGGCTTGGTCACCGCCCCCACAGCCGACGCCTTGGCCCACAAAACAGGGCGCACATGCGGGGTCTGCACAGTCGACCTGGCCGTCGCAGTTGTTGTCGATGCCGTCCAGGCACGTGTCGCAGTCGGCGGGGCCGTCGGGATCGAGCAAGCCCATGAGGTCGGCGGGGCCCTCGGCGGCGTCCCGGTGGGCCTTGCTGGCGTCATCGGCGCAGTCGCCCCCGGTGCGCTCACTCACCCGGTTCACGCCCTCGGTGGGGTCGCCCCAGCACCACCCGACGGTGCCGGTCGTCAGGGGCTCCAGGTCGAAGCGGTCCAGCTCCTTCCACCACGTGGTTGTCTTGGCCAGTGCGTCCGACGTGTCGAGCATCACGTCCCAGTCGGTGATGAGCGGGGTGGACGGCGAGACCTGGTCACACTGCACGCCGTACAGCCGCAAGCACTCGGCGGCGACGGTGGCCTCTCGGGCGCTGACAATGCGCTCGGCTGGCCACACGCCACGGCTGATGAGCTCTTCGGGGCGGTCTTCACACGTGCGGCTCAGATCGGCCGTGGGCACGTCGTCGGTCCACAGGTCGGTGTCGACGCTGGGGTCCAGGGTCACCGCGACGATGCCGCAGGAACCGCCCCCTCGCTCACATGCGTCAAGCAGTGCTGGGCCGTCACTCTCACAGATTGCGTCTTCGAGCGTCGCCCGTCCGATCAAGGCTGAGAGTGCGTCCCAGAGGGGCTCATCGCAGGCGTAGACCACCCGGGCGGGGCGGTCGTCGTCAGCGCCCGTGTCGCACGAGAAGACCACCTCGCCGCTGTCCCCCCGTCGGCGGGCGCGAGCGGTGTCGAGAACGTAGACCCGGGGCAGAATCAGGGGTACATAGGCGAGGTCGGCATCGGGGCGGGTGCCCGTGTCCAGTGCCGTGCCGCTGTCGGCGCTTGCGGTGTCGTCCGTCGCCACGCTCTCGGCGGTGTCCAACGTCGCGGTGGCGTCACTCTCAGGGGCCACCCACACCACCACCACCACATCCTCAGGCATCTCGTCCTGTCCGCCTGCGCTCCAGGCGCCGCAGCTGCGGTGGCCGTCAAAGTCGCCATCCCCACCCTCGGGTTCGCCGGAGCAGTCGTCGAGGAAGCCGTTGCAGCGCTCTTCAGCGCCGGGGAAGGTCAGGCTGCAGCGCCTTTCGCAGTCCACCAATAGGTTGCCATCCGAGACGATGTCGCCGCAGCTCCCGCTGGCCATGTGGATCTGGGGCGCGCTGCTGGTGAGGTCGTCGCAGGCCAGGTAGCCATCGAGGTCCACGTCCAGCTCGGCCTCGGGCACGCTGCCGGCCACGGGGATGCTGGAGAACATCGAGTCGGGCAGGCCGGCAATGTCGGAGCTGCGCTGGTCCCGCAGATCGGATGCGCTGCAGTCATTGTCGATGCCGTCGCACGCTTCGTCCAGATCGGGACAGCGCGAGGCGCACTGGTCATCGCAGTCGCCTTCGGAGGAACAGGGGCGGCTGCCGGTCCACGTGCGGCGTCCACCGTCGAAGCGGTCGCCGACCAGATCATCGGTGGCATCGGCATACCGGTACATCCACAGCCCCGACTCCAGGTCGCACTCCAGCTGCAGCTCGGGCTCTCCCCAGCAGCTCAGGTTGCGCACCGTGCCGCTCTCGCCACAGGCCAACAGGCCAGCTTCTTCTGCGCGCAGGATGGCGGAGGTCTGGCGGGGCAGCAGGGCGAAGCTGCCGTCGTCGTCGCAGTCCAGCTCGACGGCTGCGATGCGCCCATCACAGTCGTTGTCGTTGCCGTCGATCAGCTCGTAGGCCTTCTCGACTTCGGACCCGGTCTCGTCCAGCCCGGCTTTGCAGTCCAGATCGTCTTCGTCGGCCGCGCCGTCCCCGTCGTTGTCGATGCCATCCCGGCACGTCAGCGGGTGGGTGTCGGGGTCGGTGTCGTCGCAGTCCTGGTCGAAGATGACGTAGCGGTCGTCGTCATCGTACGCGCCCAACGCATCGGAGTCGTCCGTGCACAAGCACGCTTCGACGTCCGAGTCGCCGTAGCCGTCCACGTCGAGGTCCCGGAACATCTGGACACAGCCGGACAGGTCCGGGTCCAGCTCGTCGAGGCGGTCGGTCTGGCCGTTGCAGTTGTCGTCCTCGCCGTTGCAGATCTCCGGGGCCCCCGGGTAGACCGTGGGGTTGTCATCGTCGCAGTCGGAGTTCGTGAAGGCATAGATGCCTTCAAGGTTCTCGCGATCGCACACCAGCGTTGCGGCGACGTCGGTGCTGCCCCATCCGTCCCCGTCGGCGTCCCAGTAGACCTCGAGGCTGCCCCCCGCCGAGTCACTGAGCGGGCCGCCGTTCTCGGTGTTGGGGTTGCCGTCGCAGTCGTTGTCCCGGGCGGTGCCGTCTTCACACAGCTCCGGCGCCCCGGGCCAGGTGTCGGCCGCACTGTCGTCACAGTCGGTGCCGGGCTCCACCGGGTCCAGTGCTGCCGCATCGCCCCAGCCGTCGAGGTCCGCATCGGTGCTGCACGCCAGGGGATCCACATCGAGCGGCGCCGCCCCGGGGAAGGTGAAGGCGTCGGTGTCGTCGCAGTCTTCGCCCACGTCCACGGTGCTGTCGCCCACCCAGCTCACCGTGCCATCGCGACACTCGACATAGCCGTCCAGGTCGTCGTCGAGCTCTTCGTCGGGGGCGTCCTGCACCGTGTAGAGCCGGTCGTCGCAGTCGTTGAAGCGGCCGTCGCAGATCTCGGCGGCGCCGGGGTGCACGCTGGCTTCGGTGTCGTCGCAGTCCAGCCCGCCGAGCACTTCGGTGGAGCCCTTCCAGCTGGCGGTCTGGAAGTTGCACTGGACATAGCCGTCTGCGTCGGCGTCCTGTTCCTGGGACCACGAGATGGTGCCGTCACAGTCGGTGTCAATGCCGTCGCAAACACCATTCTCGATGGCGCCGGGGTGGACGTCGGCGTCGTCATCATCGCAGTCGGTGCCCACCAGCACGGACGCGCTGCCCACCCACGTCACCGAGCCATCGCGGCACTCCACATAGAAGTCGCCGTCGTCGTCGAGCTGGTCGTCGGGGGCGTCCTGGGAGCCGTAGCCGGGGTCGTCGCAGTCGTTGTATTGACCGTCGCAGATCTCGGGGGCGCTCGGGTAGACCGTGCCGTCGGTGTCGTCGCAGTCCTGGCCCACGGTCGGGTTGGTGAAGGCGGACTGCCAGGTCGTCGAGCCGTCGAAGCACTCGACGTGGTTGTCGCTGTCGTTGTCGGTCTCGTTCGCCGGCGCGGCGGTGGCGCTGTAGGTGCTGGCCTCGCAATTGTTGTAGATGCCGTCGCAGACCTCACTTGCGTAGGGGTAGGTCGTGGGGTCCCGGGGGCCACAGTCGACGCCCACGTTCACGGTGGTGGCCCCGTGCCAGGTCAGCGTGCCGTCGAAGCCACACTCGACGTATGCATCGCCATCGAGATCGATCTCGTCGGTGGGAATGCCGGTGCCCGTGGAGCAGTCATTGCGCCGGCCGTCGCACAGCTCGGTGGCCCCGGGGGCGATGTCTTCGGTGGTGTCATCGCAGTCGTCGCTGTTGATGACCTCGCCCGGGCCGGGTGCGGTGTCGCAGCTCAAGATGGCCGCTGCGGGGTCGCCGTAGCTGTCCCCGTCGAGGTCGGAGTACCAGGTGTTTGCGCCCGTGATGCTGTCGTCGGCATCGTCGATGGCGGCATCACAGTCGTTGTCGAGCCCGTCGCAGATCTCGAGCTCGCCCGGGTTGATGGACGAGCGACTGTCGTCGCAGTCGGTGCTCAGCCCGAAGGGGTCGAGGTGGCCGAAGGGCACTTGGCACTGGCTGACCGGGGTGCCCGTGAGGTCGGGGTAGCCGTCGGCGTCGCCATCGGGGAAGAAGTCGGTCTTGCTGGCATCGGTGACGTCGTCGTCGTCATCGTCGATGTCTTCGTCACAGTCGTTGTCGATGCCGTCGCAGATCTCGTCGGCGGCCGTGTTGATGGCGCTGTTGGTGTCGTCGCAGTCGGCGTCCGCCGAACCGGAAGCGAGATAGCCGATGGGCGCGGTGCATGCGACGACGAAGGCCCCGTCGAGGTTGGGGAAGCGATCGCTGTCGGCGTCCGGATAGTACTGGCTGCGGTCGGGGTCCAGCACCACGCTGTCGTCGTCGTCGATGTCCCCGTCGCAGTCATTGTCGATGCCGTCGCAGATCTCGTCGGCGCCGGGGAAGACGTCGGCCGCTACGGTGCTGGTGTCGTCGCAGTCGATGGGGTTCTGGACGTAGTCGGTGGGGGGGGCGCAGGTCTCGGTGGAGACGTCGGGGTCTCCGAAGCCGTCGCCGTCGGTGTCGGCGTACCAGACGTCGGCTGCGGAGTAGACGATGTCGTCGTCGCCATCGTCGAACTCGCCATTACAGTTTTCGTCGATGTCGTTGTCTTCATCGCACACCTCGTCGGCGTCGGGGTTGATGTCGAACCCGGTGCCCGGCGTGTCGTCGCAGTCCTGATTGTTGTCCGACTCACCCGCGCCGGCAGCGTCGCAGCTCTGGATGGGGGCCGTCGGATCACCGTAGTTGTCGCCGTCGAGGTCGGCGTAGACGATGAAGGCCCCCACCAAGTTGGGGTCGTCCTCGTCGATGTCGTCATTGCAGTTGTTGTCGATGCCGTCGCAGACCTCGTCGGCGTCGGGGTTGATGTCGAACCCGGTGACCGGTGTGTCGTCGCAGTCCGTGCCGCCGAACGCCTCGTCGTCGAAGCCATCCCCGTCGAGGTCATTGGTGCACGCGGACCTGACGTAGTTGCATGTGGCGCTGCAAGACAGCGTGCCACCGGCATAGCTTTCGGTGAGGCAGGTGCCGCCGTCGAGGTCGGCGCCGTCGCAGTCTTCGGTGGGGTCCGCGATGCCGTCTGCCGCGCCATCGCAGGCCGCCCACGCTGTCTGGGGCGTCAAGATGCCCACCGCGGCGATCAGCACGGCCACCCACAGCCCCACCATGTGTCGTTGTGTTGTGCTCATGGTGCATGCTCCCGTGGGTCGACCAACACAAGGACCTCCTGCCGGAGCAGGGCGATCTGTTCGGGCTCCAGCCAGTCCCACTCGCTGATGGAGTCACCCGGACGCCGCTGGTTGTCGGGTTCTCCGTCCTCGGCCCGGGGGCGCATGCGCACCAGATCGAAGCCTTGGCTGGGGTGCTTGGCGGCGCCCAGGGTCACTGTAGAAGATCGCTCGGGCAATACATAGGCCAGGGGCACCGTCACGCCGCGCACCGTGTCGGGCCGGGCCCGGTCGAGGGACAGCCAGGTGCGCAGTGCGTCCCCTTCGACCCGGGGCACCCATGCGCCGGGCGCTTCACGGATCGGGCCCAGCGGCCCGACAGGCACCCACACGTCTTGCTTGCTGTTGCGCACCGCGTCCCCCCGACTGGGGTCCAAGAAGCGCTTGCGAAAGCCGGTGCGCAGCTCGATGGGCAACAACCCGATCTCAAGCTGAAGCACGATCTGTTCACCACTCTCGGGCAGCAGGTCCCGCAGCCTCTCGGCCCCCACCCCCAGCACTGCGCTCGGTGTGGGGCGGGCATAGGTGAGCCGGTCGAGGGGACGACCGTTCCAGAACCAGCACGCCACGCGGCTGGCCCGGTCCATGGCGAGCCGAGCGGCCTCGGCGCGGCGGACGTCTTTGTTGCCGGCCTCGCCCGCGATGGCGGGCATGACCAGCGCGAGGCTCTGGGAGACCGTGATCACGTCGGGCAGGGTGAGCTCGCCGAGCACCACCCAGCGCTCTTGGCCCGAGATGCGGGGGTCCGGTGGGGGGCGCTCGCCTTGGTGCCAGGTGAGCATGTCGAGGCGCTCAAGGCCGTTGAGAACGTCGAGCTCGGCGGTCGCGAGGCTGACGATGGTGACCTTGAGCTGGCGCTCCGCGGGGCGGAAGGGTTGTTGGCAGCGCACACACCACTCGCCGGGCGCGAACACCCGCTCGGCCGCGTAGAGCTGTCCACACAGCTCTCCCCAGAGCGTGGCGTTTCGGCAGGCCACCACCTTGCCTTCGGTGGCTTTGGGCGGACCGGCCACCGCGTCGAGCCCGGCCGCCGGCGCAAGGCGCAGCAGGTCTTCAAGCTGGCGGGCCACCGCCGTGGGCCACAGGCGCAGATCCCGCAGCCCGATGGCCGACAACATCGCCGACACCGCCACAAACAACCAGACCTGCCAGCCCATCGTGCCCGACCAATTGGGATAGACGAGCGTGCCCTTGAGGTAGGCATTGCCGGGCACTGCGCCCACTTGGCAGGCGGTGCCGCCCCCCCGGCCATCGATGCCGGCCAGCTCGACGATGGCACCGGACAGCGTGTCGGTGCACCATCCCGAGAAGCCCACCGTCGTCAGGGGACCCGAGAGGCCCACTGCACCCAGTGCGAGGAGGGTGCCCCAGACCATCGGTGGCCACGGGCGCATCACCCCAAACACCGTCCACTGGCGGGCCACAGCCCAGGATGTCAGCGCGGCCAGGGCGCCGAGGGTGACCGCTTGCTCCACGTCCGACAAGGGCCGCCCCGCCGCTGCCGCCCGCAAGTGGCTGCTCGCGACCGTCCAGGCGGCCGTCGCCACCAGGATCGGAATGGCGGACTCCCGGGCGCTCTCCCAGGCACGCCAGAGTCCAAGTTTCTGAAGCGGCTCGACGGGCACGTGCGGACTCTCAGGTGCCCGCGTCGTCGAGCACAGCGGCGTAGGGGCCAGCGCCGTCGGACGGGCGGAAGAATTGAAGCAGGGCCGTGGCAGCGGGCTGCACGGAGCGGGAGAGCTGGTCGCGCAGGGCCACGAAGAGGCGCACGCGCTCGGTGGTGGTCATGCGGTGCGTGCGCAGCGTCAGCCGCGTGGACTGGAGGCTGGCGGCGGCCATGGTCTGGTAGCGAACCCAGTTGCGGCCGAGCACGCCCCGGTCCCACACGGAGCCTTCGGGCTCGGCCCGCCAGATGAGGCGCTCCAGTTCGTCGAGGCGCCGCTCGATGAGCTCCACGGCGGGGTGGGTGGGGTCCCAGATGCGGTGCAGGTCGGTGATCCAGTCCTTGCCATTGCCGACGGCGGCGGCAATCCCGAGGATGCCGGCGCGCTCAAGGTCGGCGGTGCGCACAAAGCCCAGCTCGACTTGTACATCTTCGCGGGCGACTTGAATACCACCGGGCGCGGCACTCGGGGCGCGCTTGATGCGGGCGACGAGGGCACCTTCGACACCAGATCCAGAGCGGGTGGGCCAGCTCACGAAGGTGGGCTCGCGCACTTCGACCACATGAAACTGCCCGTGCTCATCGGGCATGAGCAGGGTGCCCGGGCTCAGCCGGATGCCGGTGGCGGCGCTGTCGGGGCGGCGGGTGCCCGGCGGACCGAGGGCCGACAGGGGGGCCTCGGGCTCGAGTCCGGACAGGACCAAGCCGGGCTCTCCGGGACACAGCACCATGCCCATGGCGCGCAACAAGCGATGGGGGACGGCGGCGATGCACTGCAGGCTCTCAAGATCGAGCAGTGCGCCATCGCGGGGGGCGAAGGCACGTTCGCTGGACGGACTCATGCAGGGGTCTCCTGGGCGACCGTGACGCGGTGACAGCACCATACGGGAAGCAGACGCAGCAGGCCGCGGTGCAGGGGCTGGCCGGGGGTCCAGGCGATCAACAGGTCCTCTCGGCGCAGCCCGACTTGGGGTCCTTGGTGGGGCTGAAAGCGCATCCAGCCGCCTTGGATCTGCAATTCGATCTGGGCCCGCCCGGCACCTCGGGCCGCCCACCACTCGGCACTTCGGCACGCGAAGACCTCGTCTGGCAGGCGGTCGGGGGGGGCGATGTGTTCCGCGGGGGCGTCGTCGAGCGCTGACCGCAGCAGCTCCAGGGCCGCCCCGGCCTCACCCCGGCGGGCGTACCAGGCCGGCAAGCGCTCGGCGAGGCGCTGCAGCCGCGCCGGATCTGCACGATGCAAGCCCGCATCGATGCCGTGGGCCTCGACGATGTGGCGCAGGAGCGCGGGCGCGGGGGAGTCGGGGGCCCACAGCAGCGCTCGGGTCTCGATCATCCACTCCTGCTCTGCGAAGACCAGCTGAATGCCCTCCAGCAGGGTGGGCTCGCCCTTGTCACGGGCCGCCTTGGCAGCCTCAACGACCGCAGTGGGCAAGAAGCGAGTGTAGGCCACCGGGTGGAAGCCGTCGGGCCCTTGGGAGAACCGCTCGCGCGTGGGGTCCAGGGACAAGTCGACCCAGTCCAGGCCGGGCGAGGCGTCCGCGGCCCGCTGTCGGACCCACGCGAGGGGTGCGGTGGCCGGACGGGTCAACGGGACCTCCCCGCCGGACGAACATTGACCACAATGGCGTCGAGCAGGAGCATGTCAAACGGGACGGGCTCGCTGTTCCCGTCGCCATCCCGCAGCGTGCCAGTCAAGCCCGCGGTGTCGTGGGTGGGCACCATGGCGTCCACTGCGGTGCCTTCGAGGTGCAGGGGCCGCAGCGGTGCCACAATGACCGAGCGCACCCGGGTGGCCCGGCGGCGGGCTGCGGCGAGAACCCGGGCGGCGCTCACCTCGGCGAGGGCCAGCTCTTCGGCGGTCGGTGGCCGGTCATCCCGGCCCACACAGATGAGAAGGGTCTCGGGACCAGCACTCGCGAGGCGTTGCCGCAGGTCGCGGGCGGCCTCGGCCGGGTGGGGCCACACCGCCGTCGTCGCAAGCGCCCGCTCGGTGTGGGTCCAGGCGCGCACGTGCCAGCTGGCGCTGTCGACGCCCATGGCGGCTCGAAGTTGGCGCTCCCAGTCCGACGGCAAGGCTGCGGTCTCTTCGACGGGCGCGAACAGCCGAGAGCGGGCGCTGGCGTCGTCTTCTCGGTCCTGGCCGGCCACCATCGGCAGGGGGTTGGTGACCTGGATCAAGGAGGGCTGGACACTGGGGGGTTGCTCCACCACGCGAACATCGTCCACATCGACATTCCCGGCGGCACCATCGCACCGGCGGTACCACGCCAGCGTGAGCTCCTGGCCGGGCTTCAGGTCGACAATGGCCCCGGTGGTGTCGGCCGCGTTGAGCCGCAGCTCGCCGGCCCGGGCGTCGAGTCGCACGCCCGCAAAGTTGTCGATGTCGCCGCCGTCGAGGCGGGTGAACCGGGCGAGGGGCAAGGCGGCGACGGCGGGCCCCAGTGCGGCGGCCATGGGGTGGGCCAGCAGCCGGTCGCGCTCTTCGGGGCCCACCAAGTCCCCTTCGAGCAGGGCGATGGGCTCGGGCACTGCACGGCGCACGGTGACCCCCCGGCCGTCCCGGACGACGGGCGCGTTGATGGCCAGCACGGGGTTGGCGAAGGCGCCGGTGAGGCGGTGGGGGCTGCGCAGGACGAGGCTGCGGGTGTTGGCCTCGAGGGGCACCCGCACCACCCGCACCAGCACCGGACCGTCGGCGGTGGGGACCTGCATCGACCACTCGGGGGTCAGCTCGACCGACTCGGCGCTCAGGGTGCCGTCGCCGCTGCACAGCCACGCTTCGACGGCGGCGTCGGCCGTGGTGCCGCCGAGCAGGGCCACCCGGACGGCTCGGGCCGACGTGGAGACCGCGACTTCAAGCAAATCACACGGCCCCCGGCCCACCAGGGCGCTCCAGCGAGCGCCTCGAACGGCGGCCCCCAGCCAGGGCGCGTCGGCGTCGTGGGCGTCGGACAGGGTGCGCTGGACCGTGGCCCGCAGCCGGCCCAGGCGGGGGTCGATGCGGCCGAGCGTGCGCCAGAGGTCTTCGGCGAGGCGGCTGGGCAGGGGGGCCGAGGGCTGCTCCAACAGGTCGGAGAGGGCCACGCCGGGGGGCACCTCATGGATGACCACGAGGCCTTCTTCGGCACCGGGGGCCAGGGTGCGTCCCCGCATGCGCCGGGGCAGGCTGTCGTGCTGGCTCAGGCGCACCGCAGGGGTCCAGGTGCTCTCGTCGAGGGCGCCCCAGCGGCCGATGAGGGGCTCACCATCGGCAAAGCCGCCAGGGGCCGCTTCAGCGAAGGCATCGGCAGGACGCACGGTGGCCCGGAGCTGGGCGCGGGTGCCGCCGGCTTGGGTGCGGACCTCCAGACCCAGCCAGCCCGCCCGACCTCCGCGCAGGGTGGCCACGGCCTCGGTCAAGCGGGCGCCCACGTCGTCCCCTTCCGACCCGAGAATGTCCATCACCAGGGTTTCTCCGTCAAAGTGGCGCGCGCGCTCGGGGGCATCGGTCTCGGCCACCATCGTGCCGCTTCCGGCGGTCGCCAGCGACGTGCCGTCCCACTGCCACACCCGCACCCGCTCCACGGGCACCACCGGGACGGACGCCTCCATCGGCACAAACTCCACTTGGTCCCGCACCTCGGTCTGGGGGGCGAAGAAGCGCCAGGTGGCGGGCCGGTCCGCCGTGACATGCAACACACCCGCTTGCCGGGGCTGCACCGCCAACACGCCGATGGCGGGCAAGGCGCCGTTGAGCTGGCCGCCCATCAGGTGCAGGAGCTGCTGCATCACGGACACGGGGTAGCGGTCCAGCCGCTCGCTGAGCACCTCGGCCATCCACGCCGCTTGCTCCAGCAACAACCAGCCGGGATCGGTCGGGTCGACGGGGGTGCCCTGCAGGTCGGGAATGCGCGCCAACAAGCGCTCTCGGGCGTCGCGCATCAAGGCGCGGCGATCGAGCTTTAGGGGACCAGGAGGTGGGATTCGCACGGGCCCCTCCGGGGCGGTGTTCGGGGAGGCCCATCAGGGCCATCAGGGTCGGCAGGGCCATCAGGGTCGGCAGGGCCATCAAGGTCGGCAGGGCCATCAAGGTCGGCAGGGCCATCAGGGTCGAATGCGGGCCTGGACAAACACGGGACGGTCGCCCGCGCGAAGCTCGATGTCGACGTCCAGCACGGCATAGGCGCCGAGCTGGACCAAGGCGCGCTCGGCGATGGGCAGCTCCCGCAAGGCCCGGGCGCTGTGGGTGCCCAGGGGGGTGAGCACCTCGACCTTTACGTCGACCACCCGCACGTCGGGCAGCCAGCGGGTCAGGGCGCCGCGGATCTCCTGGCGCACCCCCCCGAGCTGGTCGCTGGTGAGCGGCTGGTTCACGAAGCGGCGCAGGTTACACCCGAAGCTCGGCCGCCACGGGATGGTGCCCGGCGGCGTCTCCAGCACGGTGCGCACCCGCTGGGCCAGCACGGCGTCTTCGGTGCGGGCGTCCCCTCCCCCCACCGGGCGCACGAGGCTGCCGCCGGCATCGAGGAGTCGGCGGTTCATGCTCATGGCTCGACCGGGTAGGAGTCGGAGAAAAACTCGACATTGGTGGAGTAGCCGTCGTAGCTGGACAAGGCGTGGGTGGCGGCGTGCACCAGAAAGGGCCCCATGAAGGGCCACTCGGCGCCTTCGACCTCCACCTTCACCGACGGCGCCAGCTCCGGGTGCCACGTGCAGCGCAGGGTGCCGCGGATGAAGCGCTCCCCGCGGCGCTGCAGGATGGCCACCGCCGTCTCTTCGAGGG
The DNA here is from genome assembly GCA_942491145.1 of Myxococcota bacterium. Lineage (GTDB taxonomy): Bacteria > Myxococcota_A > UBA796 > UBA796 > UBA2385 > CAXQUZ01. The sequence continues at coordinate 70,481 of CALOBC010000014.1, forward strand.
CGCTCGCGCTGGCCATCGACAAGGGCATCGGCAGCACCAGCTCTTGGGCGCCCAGGGCCGCTTGGCGCAGCTCCACGCCTGTCTTTCCGCCGGAGATGACCTTGAGCCCAGCCTTGTCGGCCGCATAGCTCAGCGCCTCGGTCGCCTTGCGGTAGTCCCGGCCGTGCATCGTGACTTTGGTGACCAGCGGCGCAAAGTCGGCGTCCAAGCTCGCGTCGATGACGTCGTAGCCCCACACCAAGCTGGTCGCGGCACCGGCGGCCGGCTGGTTTCTGGGGGCGAAGCTGACCTTTCCGCCGGCCCAGTACAGCGCGAAGTTCCGCTCCCGGCACATGTGCTTGAGCATGCGCAGCATGTCGTCGTCGAGGAAGACCATCTCGGCCGCCGAGGGCTTGACCCCCTGCACCTGGGCCGACACCCCAACCGCATCGAGAAGGGCCTTCACTGCGGCATCTCGGGTCTGTTCCTTCACTTCCGAAAGACGCTTATTGCGCAGCCTGTGGAGCTTCTCCAGCCCCACCAGCGTCACCTGGTAGGGCACGCTGGATCCCCGGCGCAGCGACACCCGCACGATGTCGCCCTCGGCCGTGCGGTCGCCCAGCTCCAGCTTCCAGGCCACGCCGGGCTTGAGCTGGGTCACCAGGGCCGCCATGCCCTCGCCCCGAGGCAGCGTGAGCTGGACCACGAGGCTGTCGAGCTCGTCCATCGACTCGCGAAATTCGAGCGTGCTGATGTAGTCCGACACCAGATCTGCGGTCCCATCGATGGTCAGCGTGCAGCGCATGTCAGCGTGAGTCGTCGCCGCCGGCCCCACCGCCGCCGGACTCTGAGGGTCGGTCCGGGAACATCACCTCATCGGGGGTAAGGTCCGCCAAGGCACGACCAATCATCGCGACCCGCACGCTGGCGCGCCGGGGGTTGCCGTCCCCGTCGAACAGCGTGACCGTGACGTCGAGGCTGCGGATGGCCCCAGAGAAAGTGAAGCTGCCCCAGCGCATCACCACGATGGGCGGCCGGCGGTAGGCGTCCGTCGTGCCGCCAGATCCGCTGATGTCGAGCACCTCGGTCATCTTGAACCAGGCCCGCAAGTGGTCGGCCACGTCGTTGGTGGCGCCCAGCTCGGTGGACTCGTCGACGATGTCGCGGTCGTTGGAGGGCCCCAGCACCCCGCCCAGGAACAGCGGGTTGAGCGCGGCGGCGGCCAATGCGAGCTTCTCAAGGGTGTTGGCGGCCCGGGGCTCGGTCTGGTCGAGGGTCACGTCGAAGTTGAGCGTGTCGGGCTCGCCGCCGGTGAACGTGAGCGAGGGCTGGCCCGACTCAAACTCCCGCCCCTTCTGCCACGAGCGGCCCCGGCGCAAGGTCAGGTTCGCGGGGTTGAACTGAAGACTATAAGTCTTGTCCCCTTCGACCTCCAGCTTCGCCTTGGTGGGCTCGGGGTTGATGATGGTGCTGGCAAACGAGGTGACGATGGACATCTACGCGCCCTCCCTGTCGTCGCTGGCCACGGGCTCGACGGGTGCGGTCTGTTCTTCTTCTTCGGTGTCGTCCCGCTCTGCTGGGGCATCCAGGACGAGCTCTTCGGGCGCTTCGTCCTCCCGGGCCGCGGGGGGGGCGTCCCATGCGTGCACCACGTCTTCGGCTTCGTCGTACAGCCGCTCACCCAGGTTGCGCAGAGAGGCCGTGGGGTCGAGCATCACGTCGCCCACGTCGCCGCCCAAGGACACGAGCCCGTCCGCCATCGACGACACCGAGTTGACCAGGTCCCCCAGCGAGGACGTGCGGGTCACGATCATGTTGAAGTCTTCGTAGACCAGCGTGAGCTCTTCGAGGGACCACTCGCTGCTGGCGGTGTCGAGGGGCGAGGCCTTCCACGAGCGGGGCCATGCGCCGGCGAAGCGCATCAGCCGCGTGGGCCAGCCGTTGCGCTTGAGCTGGATGACAAAGACGTCCCGGCGGTAGAACTTGCCCACGCGCACGGCGTCGGCCCAGTCGTAGAGGGTGGTCCAGATGGGCGTGCCCCAGCGCAAGGTCACCTCTCCCCACTGGGACACCGAGCCCGGCGCGTGGGGCAGCAAGTGGGGCGAGTGGTTGCGGCCGCCCTCGACCAAGCTCTGGGGGGTGAGCGTGATGCCGGCACCGGTGACGCTGCGGAAGTCGCCGAAGGGGCGAATGCCGATGAGCACGACGAAGTTGTAGGAGACATCGGGCTCGGCGACGCCGGGCAGCACGGACTGGAGGAAGCTGCTCATGCGCGCACCTCGACGGTGGCCGACACGCCGGGGTCCACGCCGACGCGCACCCGGAGGTGACGGGCCCAGGGGCGCACCGCGGCCGAGAGCTCGGCGATGAGCGAGGGCTTGGACGGGTCGGGGTCGAGGCTGCCGCTGATGGCCGGGGACCCGGTGCCGCTGGGGCCGGTCAGCAAGCCGGACTGGACGAAGGGCCGCAGCACGATGTCGAGGGCGGCGACCAGCGCGAGGGACTCCGAGGAGGTCACCGGGCGGAAGACGAATTCTTCGGCGGCGAGGCGCACCCGGCGGTGGATGAGCTTCACCGTGCGCAGGGCCGCGAGGTCCCACTCACCGAGGGGAGCACGGAGCGTGGACTCCCCGAGAATGGTCGCCTCTGAGCCATTTTCGTCAAGCATGAGCCCGTTGACATGGGCGCCCGCGGGCAGAGATCTGGCCAGCGGGAGGGCCGCCGCACAGCGCACCGTGCGGCCCGGTCCAAGGACCATCGTCTGGCCCGTCTTGCCGTGAAACACCACGTCATCCCGGCGGGCGAGGGTGCCCGCGACGGCAGCAGCGGCTGAGCGCCAGCCTTGTCGTCCGAGGGCAGCCGCACTGCCGGCCCAGGCAAACAGGGCGACGTCTTGGCCCAGCGCTGAAGGCAACAGGTCGTCTTCGTCGGCGCCCACGGGCATGTCGAGCAGGGCCACTTGCCACGCTTCCCGCAGGGTGGGGCCGAGGGCCGCGGCGACGGCGCTGATGTTGCGGGCGGCCAGGCCGGGGTCTGCGGGGGTTCCGTTCAACACTGGCGCCGGACCCCGGGCATCGGGCACCAACACGAGCACGCCCGACAGGGTGCTCAGGGGGCCTTGGAGCACGTCGAGCACCTCGGGGGTGGCGACGGACCATGGCCGGGCACCGGGCACCCGCGCGAGCAACAAGTCCACCGAGGTGGCACCGGCGGCAAGGGCCAGTGCGACGGTGTCTTGGGCCAGTGAGGGGTGGCGTCCGCCGAGCCCCGGCAAGCCCCGGAGGTCCTGTCGGTGGCCAAAGCGCAGATGCTCCACCACCGCCCCTCGGGCCTCGCGGTCTGGCGCTCGCACGACGGCCCCCGGGTAGATGTCGGAGAGCCACTGGGGCGTGCGGGGGCCCACCGCGAGCACACACACCCGGGGCACCGCGAGCGCTGCTGTTGCGGGACGACGAACGCCAACCCGCACGCTGACGCCACTCTCGACGGTCCTGGCCATGATGCTCGCAGTCTATGGTGGAGAAGAAAGCTCAGCCCTCAGACTCGAGGACCCGCTTGTTGATGGCGCTCACCTGACCTACCCATGCCACCCGCTCTCGGTGTGGCAGCGCCAGAATGTCGTCCAAGGACCAGTGGAGGTGGTAGGCGATGAACGCCGCCTCTTCCCGGATCTTGTTCAGCGGGTAGGTCACGCTCACCCCCCCGGCTGGGAGGGATCTCCTTTCGGGATGGCCGCGGCACCGTAGGAGAGCGCGTAGATGGCGTACTCCAGGGCGCGTACATCCTGCACATGCAGCTTCTTGATGTCTTCAATGGTGACCACGGTGTTCTCGCCAATGCGCTTCACGCACCGGGACAACAACAAGGTCTTGTAGACAAGGTCATTGGGGTTCCGCGTGTACTCCGCAGACATCCCAATGTAGAACTCGTCCCCGCCAGTGACGGCGCGGACCTCAGCATCGCGGACAACTTCGCCGTCCTTTCCGGTCACTCCGATCGGAAGCTCGACGAAGGCCCGCTGTTCGATGGGGGCGCTCAATGCAGGTCCTGGGCTACTCGTTGGTCACGCGCTCGACGGTGAGCTGGATGCGCTCGATGGCGCCTTCGCTGCCGGTGGCGTCCATCTCGGGAAGCTCCCAGCGGCTGGGCCACGCACCGCGGCACATCATGGTCCGGGCGACGGTGCCGTCCGGCTTCATCATCTCGATCTTCACGTCCTTGCGGGTGACGCCACCGGTCTCGATCTCCAAGCGCCAGCCATAAAATGAGTCGCTGCCGTTGTAGATCCGCTCCAGCGTGACGTCCTCGTAGGAGGTCCGGCCGACGGCCTTGCGCACATAGGGGTCGGTGCCGTGCATGAACTCCATCGGCTCGGAGTTGCTGACAACCCCAGAGACCCGGATGAAGGCCTGGTTGATGTCGCCAGCCACGTCCGGGATGCTCACCCGGAAGTTGAACGCGCCAATGTAGTTGTCGGTGTCGAGCTCGGGAAACAGGGCCATTGAAGTCTCCGGAATTCCAGAAGGGTGGGAAACAGTGCGGGGTGGAGCGGGAGCGCTCAGCCGCCTTCAGCGAAGGTGGGGAGCAAGCTCAGCTCCTCTTCAGTGGTCTCGAAGACTTCTTGCACCGTCAGCACGATGGTCTCGATGGCCGGGTTGCTCGACATGGCGTCGAGATCGGGCATCTGCCAGCGGCTGGGCCACGCGCCGATGAGGGCCATCGCACGGGCTGTGGTGCCGTCCCGCCTTCGCAAGCGCACATAGACGTTCTTTCGGTACGGAGCGGTGGGGTCGAGCCCTTCGCCCCGCTCGATCTGGCGCCGCCACCGGTACAAGGCGTCGGATCCGTCGTAGACCCGCTCCAAGTTGATGTCGGCGTACTTCACCCGGCCCGGCGCCGTGTTGACCGACCCGTCCGTGCCCTGCATCCACGTGAGCTGCTCCGACTCGGTGGCCAAGCCGGAGACCCGCACGAACTGCTGGTTCACGTCCTGGCTGGAGATGCCCTCGATGGTGACATCGAATTGGAATGTGCCGACGTGGCGGTCTACGGACGACATCCGGTCCTCGGTGGGAAGGGGAGGGCGCGCTGGGGCGGTCCGACCGATGAAGGCCGGACCGACTCAAGCGCAGAGGCCGACTAGCTCGGCACTTCCATGGGGGCCTGGCGGAAGCGGATGCGGACAAACTCGGCCGGGAACGGCGGCTTGACGGTCACATCCACGGTCAACAGGCCGTTGCGAACATCGACGTCGGGGTTGTTCTCGTTGTCGCACTTCACCGTGTAGGCGCTGGTGTGGACGTCGCCGTCCAGCATGCCTTGGCTCCACAGCGAGTAGAGGAACGACCGGATGGTGGTGGCCAGATCCCGCCGGGTGAGCGAGTTGTTGGGCAGGAACACGGCCCAGTTCACGGCGTCGCGGACGGAGCGCTCGATGAACAGGAACAAGCGGCGGACGTTGACGTAGCGCCACTGGGCATCCGACGCGACGGTGCGGGCGCCCCAGATGCGGATGCCGCCCCCAGGACGATGCCGGATGATGTTGATGGACTTCGTGTTCAGCGGGCCCTGCTCGCGGTCGGAGATCTCGGTGACCAGCTCGGCCGCCCCGAGCATCTGCTCGTTGGCCGGGGCCTTGTGCACGCCGCCGCCGGCCTTGAGGTCGGTGCCTGCGATGACGCCCGCGACATGGCCCGAGGGGGGCGCGATGACGTAGCGGTCGTGGGGACCGGTCGACAGGGGGTTCTCGACGATGAGCCAGGGGCCATAGGCGCCGCCGTAGCCGCTGTCGTCCCGGGGCACGGCGCGGTCGAGCAGCTCGTCATTGGCGTAGCCGAGGAAGCGCAGCTCGCTGGACTCGGGGTAAGGACGGGCCTCGAGGACCTCCATCTCGTAGGGCGAGCCGGTCTTGCACCAGCGGAACGCATCGAGGGTGGTGCCCCGGGGTTCCTTGGTCATCAGGTAGCGAGGGGTCTCGAGCACCGCGAAGATGTCGCCGCGGCCCTTGGGTCCGGCGTACTCCAGGATGGCTTGCTGCCAGGACAGGTCGAGGCCCGGCGCGGCGATCATGGCGACGTTGCCGGAGCTGTCGTAGCAAGCTTCGAGGAACTGGCGCTTGTTGGGACCCGCGGTGCCGTGGGCCTGGATGACCAGCGCGGGATAGGCCGTGGCGCCGCCATTGTCGAAGAATCCCTGCAGGGCGATCTCGAGGCGGTGCAGGCCCGGGTGGGCGCGCAGCCAGCGGTCCCAAGCCTTGCGACCGGCACCCCCGAGGGTGTCCCAGATGGCCTGGGCCTTGGTGTCGTTGATGTTGCGGGCGCTGCCGATGATCTGGACGAAGAGCTTCTCGCCGAGCTCGGCACGCCACTGGCGGTAGCCGGTCATGTTGGTGATCGACGGCGCCGGGCCCATGAGCCGCTGGTGGATGTCGTCGACGTCGATGACGGCGGGCTTGTCTTTGGTCGAGACCACCGCGAGCGTGCCCGAGTGGGCGATGTCATTGCGGGCGGCGTGGCCAGCAAGAGTCATCAAGAAGGCGTCCTCGTCGGCACCCCAGGCAAGCTCCCACTCGCCGCCTTCCTTCACGCTGAGCAAGGACCGGGCGATGGGCACCCGCAGCAGCTCACCGGCGGGGTTGCGCAAGCGCACCGCTTCGTCGTCGTGGGCGGGCTGGACTTCCCAGCGTCCGGGGAGGGCCTCGCTGACCAGGGCTTGCAGCCGGGTGGTCGTGGGTGCGGGAGCCGGGGCCGGCGCCTTGGTGGGCTTCTTGCTGTCCTTGGCGTCCGTCGCCGCTGCAGCCGCAGGCGGGGCCTCTTCGGCAGGGGCCTGGAGCGAACCGAATGCCAGGGCACGGTTCCAGCTCAGCCGCACGTGCTCTTCGGCCGCGGGAATAAACATCGCGGCAGCGGCACCACGACCGGGCAGGAAATTGGTGGGAAGGGTCAAGACCGCGGCAAAGCCGGTGTCTGTTGTGGCGGAGGCCTGGACGGGCCGTGGTCCGCCGGAGACCTCTTCAATGTAGACACCGGGGGTCCTGTATTCAGGCAAGCTGGCTCCCTTCGGGGGTGGGCCCCGAGTCGACGTGGCGGTGGGTCACCGAGGTGGGTTGGCTGGGACAACAGAGGGGGGCGCCGCGGGACGGTCACCGGGTGCGTAGACAATCTTCAGGCCGCCGGCGACGGTGCGCTGAGTGAGCGCGTGTCGGACCGGGCCGAGATGCCGGCGGACGAGCAACGACATGATCGGGAACTTGAGCCCGTGCGGACCATACAGGTGATCGACGTGCATGTCCTCGGGCGGGTGGGCCGGCGTGCCGAGGGTGGTCGCGTCCGCGTGCAGTGCGCCGAGCGGCGAGCGGTGGGCGAGCAGCGGCGAGGGGCTGTCGTCGGGGCGAGGGGTGGTCATCCGATCATCACCGTGGCGCCGGACAGCTCAAGCTGGCCAGTGGCTTTCACCGTGCACGACGCGGTGGCGGTCACGCTGACGTCTTTGGCGGAGACCGAGACACTCCCGGAGCTCGCCTTGACGTCGACGTTTCCCGTGGCGGTCAAGTTGACGTCTTTGGCCTCAATCACGATCTTGTCGGCGGTCTTCACCGTGATGATCTTGGCCGCGTCGATGGTGACGTTGCCGTCGGTCTTCACGGTGACGTCTTTGTCGGCAATGACGGACACGAGGCCATCGGCGGTGTTGAGCCGGATGGCCACCTTGGCGCCGGACGCGATGATCTCGATGAGCTCTGCGCCGTCTGTGTCATCGAAGCTCAGTGTGTGGCCGGTGCGCGTGATGAGTTGCTTTAGGTTGTTCTTGCCGTCCGCTTCGGGGTTCTTGGGCTTGTTGGCGCTGTTGTACAGGCCACCCAACACCAGCATGCCGTCGGGCTCGCGGCCCGCCCCGCACAGCACGGCCACTTCATCGCCGATCTCAGGCAAGAACAGGGCGCCATGACTCGTCGAGGCGATGGGCTGAACCACCCGCAGCCAAGGCAAGACCACCTCGGCGCCATACGCGAGCAGCTTGACCTGCACCCGGCCCAAGGAGTCCGGGTCCTTGGTGTCCGTGACCTCGGCGGTCAGGAGGGTCTGGGGGGCGGTCTGCATCGCGAGGCCAGTCCAGAGAGGTCACGGGGGTGGAGGTCGGGGATTGGGCACCAAGCTCAGGCGCACAACCGCTGAGGCACAGCGACTTTCCAACCCCACCTGTCGGCAGGGAGTATGCTTTGCCGCGCCGGTCGCGGTCAACCGATGGTGGCCGGCGAGGGAGGGTGACGATGGGACGAGGGCTGCACTCTGCGACACGTCCTGGTCGGACGCACCAGCCAGACTCCGATGATGCGTCGGTGTCCCAAGCGGCGCTGTCGTCTTCGGGCGCGTTTCCTCAAGCGGCTGCGGCTGCTGCCCACCAGTTCGAAGATGGCGTGGGGATGGAGCAAGAGGACCGTGCGGCGAGCGCGGGATGGCAAGCGATTCCCCAAGGCGGGGGGGGCTTGGGCCTGCCAGCGCCGCGCTTGGGCGCAACTCCGGGGGGCAGCGTGCAAGCCCCGCCAATGCCCGATCTCCAGGGGCCTGCCCAAGCGAAGCCGGACGGCACAGGGGGGGGCGACGTGGGGCGTGCGCCCGTGGTGTTGCCACAGGGGGGCGGCACGCCGCTGGAGCCGGAGGTGGCTGCCCGCTTCGAGGCGGAGCTGGGCGCGAGCTTTGAGACGGTGCGGGTTCACGAGACCCCGGCGGTGGCGGAGCTGGGCGCACTGGCCCTGACCCGCGGGGAAGATGTCTATTTTGCGCCGGGGCGCTTCAACCCGACCACCGAAGAGGGCGCGCGGTTGCTCGGCCATGAGCTGGGCCATGTGTTGCAGCAGCGGGCGGGACGGGTGCAGCCAACCCGCGAGGTGGGCGGGGTGCCCATCAATGACGACCAGGGGCTCGAGTCCGAGGCGGACCAGCAGGGCGCCCGGGCCGCCAGTGGGGTGGCCCGAGGAGACGTCGCCCAGGGCAAGTTTGTGGTGGACCTGGGCTTGCCGGCAAAGTCGCCGATGGCCATGACCCAGGCGGTGCGGGAAGTGGACGTCAAGTCGATCAATGCCGACACGGGGGCGATGGAGCCCGCGGCCGCAGAGACCAAAGCGACGGTGTCGAGAGCGGTGATCAACAAGGACATCACGGCATTGTATGGCGCGGTGGTGGGCGACCTTCGGGGGCCGGCACGGGATGTGGCGAGCGGCAAGCCGGGGGTGCACGCGGCGATGGTGGCGGCGGTCCAGACGACGATTGCGCGGGACCCGGCGGCGGCCCAGAAGCGCATTGCGGCGGTGGCACCGGAGATGTCGGGCGGCGGGGGCAAGGCGGGCGACGGCGTCCAGGTGGCCATCGGGTTCATCGACGCGGCGCTCAAGGACTGGTTTGCGACGCTGCGCCCGACGAAGGGGGACGACGGCACGGTGCGCTACGCAGTGGCGGGGGATGGGGCGAAGAAGGTGGAGGACGTTGACAAGATTGAAGACGCGCCGAAGACCGAGGACGTTGAGAAGACCGAGGACGTTGAGAAGACCGAGGACGTTGAGAAGACCGAGGACCCGCTGAAGCTGACGGAGGACACCTCGAAGACCGAGGACACGGCCACCACCGAAGATGGGCCCCTGCCCCAGGCTCCCCGCTCGCGGCTGACCCTGGACCTGAGCCCTGCCGAGGTCGCTCTCATCGACTGGTCCAGCTGGTCTTCCAAGGGCAACCTGGCCGGGGCCCAGCTCGATGTGTTCACCGGCATGTTCCTCGATGACTGGAAGGCCAGCCAAGCCAAGACCGCCGGTGGCAAGGGAAAGGAGGCCGCTGACAATGGCCTGCAGGAGGCTGTTTTCGCTCATGTTGAGTCCTGGCAGCGCCTCGCGAAGTCCGACACCGTCGACGCCTGGCGCCTCGCCAAGCCCCTGCTGTCTCGATGGTCCGCCACGGCCCTGTCCGACTGGCTCGTCGACAAGGCCGGTGGGGGCTCAGCGGGTGGCGGGACCCGTGCAGAGTCCACCGATGTGGTGCCCCGCATCGGTGACCCCAACGCCCGCCCCACCAATGAAGTGCGCTTGCGCCTCGCTGACGAGCGCGGGGACTTCGACCCTGGCCTCGCCACTGAGATCAACAGTGTGAAGGACGACAAGGGCCAGCCCGCGCCCGATGCCATCGCCCGGCAGGTGCAACAGCTCGCCGATGGCCACAAGCCGCTGGAGCTGTTGGCCTCCCTGGGGGGCGCCGCCGCCAGCTGGACCGGTCCCCTGCTCGACACCGGCGGCCAGATCGGTGCATTGGCGAGCACGCTGTCCGGCCTCGTGGCCAGCCGTGCCGGCGCTGTCGAAGACTCGGCCAGCACCCAAGGTGGCATCGCCCAACAGGCCCTTCAGCGCCAGCTGGAGCGCTACCTCAAGACCGGCGAGCTCACCGACGGGGGCGTGGTGCCCGAGCAACAGACCGAGACCGACGTGAGCCTGCCGGGTGTGCATCCCCAAGATACTCAAGACACCGAAGACCTCACCGTGACTGACACGGTCAAGTCCGAAGATGTGTCCGACGCCGCGTGGCGAGGCTCTGCGGCGGTGCTGATGCTCCAGCTCCAGGCCCTCTCCGAAGACTTCGCCAGCCGCACCGACGGCATCACCGAGCCCGGACTGCGCCGTCGCCTCGCCCAGCACTTGGTTGCCGAGCGGCAGAAGCTGGCCACGGGCGACACCCGCGATGCCTTGATGTTGGCCCGTCCGCTGACCGATGCCCACACCGTGACCGAGCTGGTGGACCACCTCTTGGGCAGTTGAGCTCTACTCGGGCCACCACCCCCGCGCGGCGAGCTGGTCCTGCACCACGGCCGTGCGGGCGGTCAGGTAGGTCTCGGTGATGCGCTGCCGCTCGGGCGCCCAGTGCTCGTTCACCGTGTGGAGCTCATGCGGGATTGGCGAAGACCAGATCGCTGTAGCCATGGTGATCTTCGCACCTTCCGGGTAGGGCGATGGATCCCCCGAGAGGACCATGTCCCGCACCCTGCGAATCCATTCGCACTTGTCCACGCGTGACCTTGAGCGTCGCTGTCGCCGCTGCAAGGATGTCGGCGAGCGAGAGCGCCTGCACTGCGTTGTGTTGAAGCTCAAAGGCATGAGCTCGAAGGAGACTGCGGCCGTCTTCATGACGCGCGAAGCTTGGGTGCGCCGAACGGCCCGCCGTTGCAACAAAGAAGGCCCCGATGCGATGAAGGATGGCCGCCGAAACAATGGTGCAAAGCGGCTTCTGACGGAGGATGACATGGCGGCGCTCGACGTGGCGCTGGCGGCCGACCCGCCGGACTTTGGTCGGGGCCCAAAGTCGCCTCGTGGATCACTGCGCGAAAGGGCGTCCCGGTCACGAACTACACGGGCTGACTCTAGCTCAAGCGCCTTGGCTACTCGGTCCAACGGCCGCGGCCCAAGCACCCCGACGCCGACAAGGAGGCCCAGGAGGCCTTCAAAAAGGGGGGCTCGCCGAAGCTGTTCACCGCGTTTGTGGAGCCCATCCCGACGCCGTAGTGGAGGTCTGGGCGATGGACGAGCTGCGCGAAGGACTCATCCCGAGCGACCGCGCGCAATGGGCCAAGAAGGGTCGTCGGCCGGTCCCATCGTCTCGCCGGACATGCAAATGAGTCTACGACTATGTCTACGTACACCACGCAAGCGGCGACATGGTGCACTTGGTTTGCACCACAGTGGACACTGACTTGCACCACAGTGGACACTGAAGTGATGTCGGCAGGACTCGCAGAGTTTGCCGAGGCTGCGGACGTAAGCCCCCGTCGTCAAGTAGTTCTCGTGCTCGATGGTGCCGGCTGGCATCGGTCGCACACACATGTGGTGCCGGAGGGGCTCCACCTGGTGTTCTTGACGCCGTACTCCCCCGAGCTGCAACCTGCTGGGTGCCCGTTTCCGTTGATCAACGAGGCTCTCGCCAACTCTTGATAATTTCCTACGTACTAGGGTGCGATCACCCGGCCCGGCGCGCCGTTGTTGCCGCTGCGGGAGTGGCAGCTCGCGCAAGCGCCCGTCCCTACTGCGCCGAGCATCTTGCGCTCGACATCGCCGTCAATGATCTTGGCAGTGATGGGAAACACCAGTTCGTTGTCGCGGAAGTAGAAGTTGCCTGCGGAGTTGGTGGACTCCGTCCACACGGCCCCGGTCGCATCAGTCACTTCCACCACAACGTCCTCCACACCGTTGCAGTCGTCCGGCTCGTCGTACTCGGTGAAGACCGTGCCCGCGACCGTGAACCGGGGACCTTCTCCTTCGCTGGTGTGGCAGGCAATGCAGTCCATCCCGGGATGCATGCGGGGCGACTCTGAGTTGCCGCCGGTCCAGTAGCTGTCGGAGACGCAGGTGCCATCAGCCCCATCGCCACCGTCTCCGCCGCCATCAGCCCCATCGCCACCGTCCGCTCCGCCGTCGTCCTTCGATGAGGCCGAGCCGGTGGCGTCTTCGGTGGGCTGGCAAGCGGGGAGCAACAACACACAGGTGAGCAGCGAGACGCGGCGGTTCATGTCGGTTCCGGGGTATGGGGCACAGCCTCAACGTGGCCGGTCTGCCACCCACCGGCCACAGCGGCACCCCGGGAACTGTTCGCGCGCTTGGATACGTTGTGGGGCGCTCGGCAGCGCAGGTCCCGGCGAGCTCGTCGTGTCTGTGCGCTCTTGCCCTCCGCCCAACCCGCCGGCCACCACGCTCCCACGGCCTTCCCGGGGCAGCCTCGCACACGCCGGCGAACCGTTGACGCGAGGACGGCCAGCTGGACCACCACTGGTTGCGCTTCGAGTGGGTCTTCGGCGGGGGATGTTCGGTCGTGCTGCGGCAGGTGCGGTGCGGAGAGGCTGCGGGTGCCCTACTGGCCGGCGATGTGGCCGAGTCCGTTGACCCCGTCGCCTCGCCCAGCACTTGGTTGCCGAGCGGCAGAAGCTGGCCACGGGCGACAGCCGCGATGCCTTGATGTTGGCCCGTCCGCTGACCGATGCCCACACCGTGACCGAGCTGGTGGACCACCTCTTGGGCGGTTGACCCCTACTCGGGCCACCACCCCCGCGCGGCGAGCTGGTCCTGCACCACGGCCGTGCGGGCGGTCAGGTAGGTCTCGGTGATGCGCTGCCGCTCGGGCGCCCAGTGCTCGTTCACCGTGTAGAGCGCACAGGGCTCGCTTGCGTAGCAGTACACATCCCGCCGATAGCTCCCCCAGCGGGCGGACTCCGCGAGCATGGCCGGCCCCAAGATGTCCGCCAGTGCGTCATACCGGGCGATTGCGTTGGCTGGTGAGAGGGGGCCTCCAGCGCCCATCACCTCGGCCGCGCGACGGGCCAGCCGGTCCCGAAATTCCTCATGCAACACAAAGGCTTGGAAGATCTGGCCGGGCGTTCCTGCGTCGTCGGCACCCGTGCGGTCGGTCTCGAGCTCCTTGAGGGTGTGCTCGGCATCCCACGACACAAAGCGCCACCGTCCGTCGTCGCTGCGCTGTCGTCCGGCGTACCAATTGTGCCAGGGCCAGTCGTCATTGCCGGCCCACAGGTTCATCAGCATATAGTCGATGAGTGCGGCTTCATCGACCTTCTCCCGCAGTCGCTCCAAGCTCGCATCCGAGCCGTCGGCTGCGCTGGCTCGCCGCAGCGTCTCGTCCCAGTCGTCGGTGTCGCCGTCGATGGCTTCGCCGGAATTCAACACATCCCATTCTCCGCCCCCGGCCCGGTCCGCAAAGAAGTCGGCGTCGGCTCGCTCGGCAATGTCGTAGATGCCCCAGTACAGGCCATTGAGGAACAGATGGACATGGCGACCCCGGGGAGCATCACCGCCGAGGGCCCGCTGGGTGGCCCGGACGAAGGGGTCCCGCAACAGCTGCGTGCGGCTGCGTTGGGTGGGGTCCCAGTGTACCCATGAGTGGTTGTAGCCGGCCCGCAGGATGAGCCCGTCAAAGCGCTCGGGACCGCCATCTTCGTAGAGGCGGTAGCGCAGGGTGCCGGGTCCATAGTCGCTCTTGAACAACACACGGATGCTCTTCTTGGGGGACCGGTCCGGCTGGCGACTCGCGCCGCCATAGATGCGGCCGGCGGCGTTTATGGCAAACCCGTCCTCGCCGTCGGCATACAGCTCCAGCGACAGCGGCCGCTCCCACGCGGTGCCCGACTCCCACGCGTGGTCAACCAGTCCGGTGGGCCCCCAGAGGTCGTCCGGATCCAGCACCAGCGACACCATCGGCAGTGCCCGCAGCGCGGCCTGAAACGCGGCGGGGTCGTCCTCTGTGATGTCGTCAGATAGGCCATAGTGTAGTGCTCCAGCCTCCGGTGCCGTAGTCGGGGGACCACTGGGTCGGCCAGTCCTCGGGGGCCTCTTGGGTTGCGACTTGGTCGGGGAAGACAAAGGTGCGGGTGAGCGTGGACCCCACCGGTGCGCCGTCGGTGGTCATGGCCAGCCGGAGCACGGTGGTGTGGTCAATGTCGAGGGGGGCGGTGTAGGCCGTGGCGGTGGGCGAGCGGAGGGGGTCGGAGCCGTCGCGGGTGGTGAGGATGGTCGGCGCCGACGAGTGCTGTGGTCACGGTGAGCGTGAACGGACCGTCGTCCACCCAGCCACCGGGGTGGTCGAGCTGCAGCGCAGAGCCGCCGACATCGTCGATGGTGTCGTCCCCCGTGCCGACGCCGCCGTCTTGCCCCGCGGTGCCCGAGTCATCGCTGGCCGCGGCCGAGTCTGCACCGTCCCCAGCAGGAGGTGCGGTGCCCTCGGGGGTGGACCGGGGAACGGAGGGCGCACAGCCCAGGGCGAAGGCAAGCAGCAAGTGTCGCATGGGGCCAGTGTACGCCGGGGGCAAACCAGTCAGCCAACTTCGGGCTCTCCGGTGGCAGAACCATCGGCCGGACCATCCACCACCACGGTCGCTTCCGCGCTGCGGCTCCAGGCATCCCAGACCTTCAGCGTGAGCACGGTGCCGGGGGGCAAGTGGTCATCGAGCTCCCCGCGGTGGCTGCCCTCAAAGTAGGGCTCGCCGTTGGTGTAGAGGCGGCTGCCCACCGATGTTCCCGTCGCCAACCACTCGATGTGTTGTTGGCCGCCCACTGGGGTCACCACAAAGCGGACGATGGCCGGCGGGGCCGAGGCGGACTGGGGACCGGGGGGGCGCTGCATGGGTCAGCCAAGGTCGATGAGGATGCGCTTGAGGTCGACGAACAGGGCGTCCTCGAACTTTTCGAGCACCATGGCCCAGCTCTGAAGGTCCTCAGCCACGCCATCGTAGAGTGCCCGGGGCACTTGGATGGTCTCGCCGCTCTCGCCGGTGGCCGTCACCTGCCAGGCAAAGGCGAGCACGTCTTCAGTGGCGCCGAGCAGCCGCAGCTCCACCTTCGGGTCGGGCTCGGGGCTGGGCAGTCCTCGCCAGATGAGCAGCTTGGTCAGCTCGAGGGTGCGGTCGTCCAGGCCCTCTTCGTCGATGACCAGCTTCTCGCGCAGGGCGGGCCAGCCGAAGACCACCCGGGGCCGCAGCGCTGCCCCCAGCTCCCGGGCCACCTTGGGCGCCGCCTTGCCGAAGGTCTTGTTGAACATGTACCGCGCGTGGGTCTCCCGCTCGGTCCACTTGGACAAGCTGGCGATGGGGTAGGCCGCAATCCACTGGTCGCGGCTGGCATCGACATAGCTGAACTCAGGGTCCATGCGAAAGCTTGTGCCGCACGCGCCGCAGGTCTCCTGCTGAAAGGTGCGGTCGAGCACCTTGTCGCGATACTGGGGGGCGCGATGGGCGTTGACGCTGTCGACAATGCTGAATGGCACCTTCTCTTCGCAAGAGGGGCACGGCAGCTCGATGGTCCGAAACAAAGACATGGGGGCTCCCTGCAGCGCGCGGGTGGGCACTGCGCATGAGTTGCAGGATCAGAAGTTGTCGCGGATGACAGCGTTGAAGGGATGGGAGGTCTTGAGCTTGCCGGTGTAGTAGGCGGCGTAGAGCTCTGCGAACCACTCGGCGGGCGCCCGAAACTGGTAGCCAGAGATGCCCTTCTTGCGGGTGTCCCACTTGTACCGGTTCCACTTTCCTTCGTCTTCCTGGTAGCAGTAGTCGCCAATCACGGCGCGCTTGCTGGCCTGGCCGTCGAAGCAGATGCCCCACGAGCGACTGATCTTGCCCCACTTCTCGATGGCTGCAAACG
Organism: Myxococcota bacterium; assembly: GCA_942491145.1. Lineage (GTDB taxonomy): Bacteria > Myxococcota_A > UBA796 > UBA796 > UBA2385 > CAXQUZ01. The sequence continues at coordinate 86,628 of CALOBC010000014.1, forward strand.
CCGCTGTCCACTTGTTGGTGTTGGCGATCTGGCTCGCATCGGGGCTCGGGGGGACGGCCGGACCGGACTTCTCGATGGTGGCTTTGACAAAGTCGCGCAGCACTGCGTCGCGGTCGATGTTGCCAAACCCGAAGTCGAGGGTGGTCTTGAAGTGGGTGGTGCCGGCGTCGACGACGGCAGTGTTGTCGGCATACACCGTCCACTCGCCGTACTTGACGTCACTGCCATTGGTCTCCATGAACCGGGCCTGCCAGTCCACAGCATGGCCCACCTCGTGCAGCGCGGCCCAGTCGAAGTAGGTGACCGGATCGTTGTTGGCCGGCTGGTAGTCGTCTTCGATGGGCTCGGGAAAGGCCGTGGTGGAGCCGAGGTTTCCGCTCTGTTCGGTGGTGTGGTAGTCGCCCGTGAGGCTGGGGCGTCCGCAGTACATGTCGATGCGTCCCCACTCCCGATGGTCGGGATAAAAGGAATAGCCCGCGCCGCCTGTCTTGCGTGTGTCCTGTGTCAGTAGGGTCAGGTGGGTGTTGTCGCGAACATGCGTGTCGGGCACCATGTTGAACAGGTCATACATGTGCTTGAGCGACTCGGTGTGGGTCTCGGGCAGCTCGTTGACGCCTTGGGTGTAGAACTGCCTGACCGACGTGAGCTTGAAGCGCTTCTCCAGCGCTGCCTTGAGGACCTCGGCATACTCTGCATGAGTGGGGTCCAGGTCTTCGATGAAGGCATCGAGCAGCTTGGGCCCGCCGGGGGTGATGCCGTCGAGCGCGGCCACGGCGGCGGTGGGGTTGGTGGCGGCGCCTTCGGTTGCGTGCTGCACAAACATGGCCCGCACAGCGTCATCGAGCGGGGCGACCTTCTTGAGTGCACCCGCGTACTGACCAGCATCGGACAGGTCCGTGACGGCCTTGTGGGCCGCCTTCATGTCTTTGTTCAGCGCGACAAGCTGGGGGTCGGGACTGTTCACCGGCACGTTGGGAAGGGCGATGAGCAAGGCTTTGTCGTAGCGTTCCTTCACCGGGTCATAGGCGGCCTTCCACGCCTTGTGGTCGGCGAGCAGCCCCTCGACGGTGACCAGTGCAGACTCGAAGGCGGGGACCAAGTCGAGCCCGTCGCCGTGGGCCTTGGCGGTCTCTTTGTCTTTGATGGCCTTCTCGGCATCGACCATGTTGCCATGGGCCGTCGAGAGGGTTGCCAGACCGCTGCTGGTGGTCTTCGCGGTCTCAAAGCGCTGGCGGAGGGGGCCCATCAAGGCGGTCAGCTCCGTGGCGCACAACAACTGGAACATCGTGGCCAGGGTCTTCGCCTCGACGCCGGTGTTGCTCTTCCACACCTGGCTCTCGGTCTCTCCTCCTTGAGTGAGGGCGACCTTGAAGCGCAGCTCAATGACCGCCTTGAGGGCCGGGCTGGTGTCGGGCTCGGTGCCGACGAGCTGCTTGCTGAGGTCGGCGAGCAGTGCGTCGCCCCCTTCCTCAGACTGCAGCTTGGACAGGGCCGTCTTGGGAGTCTTCGAGCCGAGCGCACCCAGCTTGGCTTCGGTGCTGAGCACGTCGCTGGCGGCGTTGTCGAGGTCTGGGAGGAGGGCCTCGGCGTCCGCCCAAGCACCGGTGTCGAGCTTCTGCTTCACGGCCGTGCGGGCTTGCACCAGGGTGGTCTTCTTGGCCTTGAGCGGGGAGTCGACCGACTCGACCGGTTCGGGCACCACCACCAGCAGCGCGGCGGTCTCCCGGGCCTTCACGGGGGTCTCGGCCTTCTCGAAGGCGACCTTGGCGGCGAGGCTGTCTTCCACCGCCGCGATGCGGGCGACAAAGGCGGGCACGGCGGCCCGGGCGGCGATGTAGTCTCCGGCGGACTCGAGGTCGGTCGCGGTCTTGCGGGCGGCCACCATCGTGTCGTGGAGGCCCTTGATGGCCGGGATGCCGGCGCTGGTGCCCTTCACTTTGTCGTACCGCAGGTCGGCTTGGGCGAGGTTATAGCGCCAGGCCTTGTGGTCGAAGATGACCCGCTCGACGGCATCCATCTTGCCGACGAGGTCTTCGAGGCTCTTCCACGCGCGGACCCCGTCAGGCGACGGTGGGCTGGCATGGGTGGTGATGGCGGTGTTCATGTCGAGCATCGCCTGGTGGTGGCCGTCCTTGTCGTTGAGGCCCACAAACGCGGTCTGGAGCAGGGCCAGCCGGGCGCGGCGGTCCGAGAGGGTCTGTTGGAGCTCGGTGTTGAAGTGAGCGGTGAAGTCGATGTTGGTGGTCACCAGCTCTTGCTTGACTTCGGTCACCAACGGGCCCAGGTCGGCCTTCTTGGCCTTCGCGGTGACGAAGTCCGCCGCCGCCAGGGCCACCTCAAGCGCGGTGTGACAGTCCACCATGGCCTGTCGCTTGTTCTTGAGGTCGGTGCCCGCAGCACTGGTTCCCCACTGGGCGACGGCGAAGGTCGCGAGGGGCTCTTGAGTTGCATAGGCCACCAGCGGCGCGTTCGACGCACTATCGTACAGGCCCTTGGCGGTCAGCGTGTCTTCGACCTTCTGGATGGCCGTGTCGAAGGCCCCGAGCAGGGCCTTGCCAGACACAAACAATCCCGCGCTGTCTTTGTCGACAATAGCCTTAGCACGGTCAATCACATCGGTGCGCATCGTCGCCATGGCGGCCACAGCGCTGCTGTTGGATGTCGCTGTCGTGGCCCGCTGTCGCAGGGGTGCCACGGTGTCTTCGAAGTCCTTCTTCACGTCGGCATGCTTGCGCACCAGCCCGTCGACTGCGTCTCTCCATGCGCCCGTGACTGCGCGCGTCGCCGGCGCCCATCGCTTCGCCGCAGCGTGCTGTTCCGCCGTCTTCCGCGCGGCCAACATCGTGCTGTGTTCCGGTTCATAGCCAGCCTTCTCCGCCGAACACTTGTTGTCGATGGCGGTGTGGTCACCCAGTACGATGCCGTGGTGGCGCTGGTAGTGGGTGGTGCCGGCTTCGTGGAAGCTGGCGATGGCCGAGCGGAGGGCCGTGGTGAGCAGGCCCGTCGCCCTGTCGTACTGGCCCCCGTCCACCGCCTCGGTCACCTTGTCCAGCGCAACCTTGGCCAGATCGCGGCGGTCCTTGAGCAGGTCGATGCCGGTGACGTCGGCGTCGCGGACTGCTGCATACTGCTCAAGCACGGGGGCCGCCGCGACAACGTAGCGCCCGTGGCGTTGTTCGATGTCGAAGATGCCGTCGACCGCGTCGGAGAGCTGGTCGTGCAGTGCCGCTGCCAAGTCGAAGTCCCAAGCCTCGGCATGGGTCTGAGTCTGTGCCTTCAACCGAATCGCCTGCTCGATGCGGTCCACGACCCCGTGCAGGCTGCGGTCGACGCCGCGGGCCCGTTCCATGTTGTTGAACACGGTCTCAAAGTGGTCGTCGTGGTCCGTCGGTTGGGCCGCCACAAGCACCGTGAGCTGGTCCTTGAGCTGGCGGGACTCGTCCTTGGCCGCCTTAAGCCCGTCGTACTGACGGCGCGACTGACCCTTGTCATTGTCGACAACCTGGGATGCTGTGGTCACCAGCAACCGAATGCGGGTGGCGTGCCCCTCAAATGTGGCGCGCTGCGGGTGGGTGTTGTGCAGCCGGTTCGGACCGGTGGTCGCCAGCATCCCATCGAGGAGGTCGAGGCCCTCCGTCTCGATCTTGGCGACCCGGCGCAGAAACAATGCCTTGTTCTGGTTGTCGGTGACGGCCAGAAAGGCGGACTTGAGCGGGTTCCAGTTCTTGGCCACGTGCACTCCGGATCTTCGGGCTCAACAGACGGCGGTCGGGGCCGGTGAACTTGCAGCTCTGCCCGCCCCCCTGGCTTCGCCGGAACTCTACACCAGCGGAGCCGCTGTGCAGAGAGAGTTGGCGGCTGGACAGCGCTCTTCGCGTCGGCTCACCCCAGGGTGGCCCCACCTGGGACCAGTTCTTTGTGCCAGGGTTGGATGGTGCCAAGGTGCTCGCCGTGGCCAAGCTGGACCGGGCCTCCGCGTCCCGCCTCCAAAACCTCGGCCTGAAGACCCTCGAGCGCTGGCTGCTCGAGCTGCGAAGTGCCGATCACGAGGCGGCCTTCGCCGGCGAATACGGAGACCTGCTCGTCACGCTCAAGACCGGCCTGGGCGCGACCGCGCCGCAGATCACCCCGATCGTCACCGCCCTCCAGGCCAAGGCAACCCCCATCACCCAACACATCGCAGCGATCGACGACCTGCGCGGGAAGCTCCTCGTGCACGCACAAAAGCTCAAGGCCTTCAAGACCAACCTCAAGGCCTTCAAGACCAACATCGGCATCATGACCGGGTCCCTCCTGCCTGGTGAGCTGAGCAAGGTCTACGAACCGATGGTGTGGGACATCGGCTGGCACGCCGACCTGATCGCCGCGGACGCCGCGCCTAGCGAGGCCAGCGCCAAGGGGCTGTCGATCGCCTGCAAGACGCTCTACAAGCAGCGCAAGAAGGAGGTCGACGCGCTATCATAGCGGCCGTCGATCACCGCGGCCGCGGCCGAGGCGCCCTTGGGCGAGCCGCGCCTTGCCCGCTCCTCGAGAGGGCCGCCGAGCAGACAGACGGCAAGAGATCCGGCGAGCAGTCAGACCTGCGCGGGCCCGGTCACGTCAGCGGCGCGTCCGGCGGCAATCGACGACGCTCGGAGCGCCCCTCCCACGGCCCTCCCGCCCTACAATCGTCGGCCCTCCCCCAAGTGAACAACCCGTCCCGAAGGGCGAGGGCGCACGCCGGAGAGGCGCTGTAGTCGCGGCGCCGAATTCGGAGTCCCCGCCTGCTGTGGCAGCCCGCCCTAACCCGAACTGTGCCCGCAGAGACGATAGAAATCGTCTCTGCGGGCTAGCGAGAACGTGGGCCACGCCTTAGTTGTGGGGAACTCTACCTCACCTACAACGAAGGAGGGCCCATTGGGACGACGTAACACCACACGCCGAGGGCCGCTGCCAAACCCGGCTATCCACGCCGATGACTCGACGCTGACGTCATTCTCGGGAATCGTGCCCCTCATTCGATTCATCGAAGAGAAGCTCGATATCGGGCAGGCGTTGCGCAGGGTCGCTCCACGGGACGGCCTCCGTCGCGTCTACGCCCGCCATCTCGTACTCTTCGCCTTCATGGTGGCGGCGCTCGTGGGAGAACACCGCCTCGCCCATGTTGAAGCACTGCGGGGCGATGCTGTGTTGCTGAAGTTCCTTCGCCTCCCCGGTTGGCCGGTCCGCAAGGTGTTCTCGTCGGCGCTCGCCGGGGTCTCGGACGCGGGCATCGCTGCACTTCACGAGCTCATCGCGCGGGTGGGCCTGCGGCCCCTGGCGGGTCGAAGCCACGCAGTCATCGACCTTGACAGCTCCGCAGTGGTGGCCTTCGGACGGCAGGAGGGCACCCGCTTCGGCTACTCCGGCAAGGGCCGCAACCGACGGCGTCACCATCCCCTCGTCGCCTCGATTGCGGAGATCCGGACCGTGATTCGGGCCGTGTACCGTGACGGCTCCGGCATCACGTCGGAGGAGACCATCGCCTTCTTGAAGACGGTCTTCGCCACGGTGCGCCGGCACATTGGCGAGGGCGTAGCGCTCAAGTTCCGCGCGGACTCGGGGTTCTGGTCGCACGCTGTCGGTGCTTGGTTGCTCGAGCAGAAGGTGCCGTTCATCTTCGCTCTGCCCCTGCACTGCGGGGTCAAGCTCATGCTCCGGAGGACCCGGTGGCGCGGGCTCGATGGTGACAAGGACATCCAGGTCGCCACACTCCGAGGCCCTCGCGTGGGCCTTGACGAGCGGCTCCGGGTCGTCGCCGTCCGGCGCCGAGTCCTCGACCCAAAGGCGCCGCCGCAGGGCAAGCGAATCGAAGGCTGCACGCACTGGCGCTACCATGCCCTCGTCACCTCAATGGACGGGGTTCCCGAAGAGTTGTGGCGGTTCTACAACGGCCGCGCCGACTGCGAGCGGGTGTTCCGGACGGCCCGCCAGGCGCTCGGAATGGGCAAGCTTGTGGGACAGGTCTTCAGAGCCAACGAGACGGCGTTTATGCTCCGCCTGCTCGCGATGAATGCAGACCTGCGCTTCCAAGCGGACCGGGAGGCTCGGGCACAGCGCGCCCCCGACGCCAAGAGCGCCCCGCGGCAGGGCCTCATTCGCCGGCAGCGCAGCTTCTACCGGACGCCCGGTCGACTGCTGAGGAGCCAGGGGCGCTGGCGGCTTCGGGTGCCTGACAGGCCGTCTCTCGCAGAGCTGTGGCGGCACTACGCCCCAGGGCGCATCGCTCTCGAGTGAACCCACCAGCGCAGCCTGCCTGCCTCCTCGAACGCCGTGGGGGAAAGGGGGTGGTGCGCTCAGAGATGGCCACTCTGTTGTCGAAACGGTTCCAAACGTACGCGGTGGGCCTTACGGCTGGAGCGCCGACGCTCCCCAGGCGGTGCAGGCACAATTCGGGCTAAGTCCCCAACGCCAGCTCGCCCAAACGTACGTGCTCGCGGTGCACCCCCTGCCCAGTCCAGCCACCTCAGAGTACTGGGTGGGTGCCAAGACCGGCCCTACTCAGCTGAGCAAGCCAGCTCGCGTGCGTAGTCCTCTGGGAGGAACACCTGTTTTCGATTGTCCAGCGCCCGCTCCGCCGCCACTCTCAGGTACTCGCGGGCATCGACATTCTGGAGCGCACACGACTCCACCAGGGAGTACAGCACAGCCGCCACGCGGGTCCCCGCCTCCGACCGGGCTCCGTGAAACACCTTGCGGCCCAGCACCAGTGGTCTGATCCGCCGCTCTGCTTCACCGTTGTCCAGAGGGAGGCGCGGGTCGTCCAAGAATCTTCGAAGTGGTTTTCGCCCATTGCGTATCCACGTGATGGCGTCCGACATCAAGGTGCCCGGGATGGGCTCGTGGTCATCGACCCACTTGTCCAGCACGTCCACAATGCCGCGCGACCGTGTCGTTCTCAGTGTTCGACGAGCCTCCAGCAGCGCGGCTTCTCGTTCTGCGGCATCGCGGACCGTCGCCACCGACTTCTTGGCCTCCGCCTCGACGCTGTACAGACGCCCGATGAGGTCGAGAACAACCCGCGCATCGACCTCGCCGGCCTTGTGGGCACGGAAGAACCCGCGTCGTGCGTGCATCCAGCATGTGGCGTGGGTGAAGTCGGGCTGAGGCTCGATGTGCTCAACGCCGTCGATCTCAAGCTTGAGTTGGACACCGCCGGCCTTGGTCAGCCCCTTCTCCAAGGCCTCGTAGACAACGTAACGGTCCGCCACGAGCACTCCGGCAAAGTCACCGAGCAGCTGTCGGGCGGGTGCCTGGCCTCGCGAAGCCGCGAGGAGGAAGAACGCTCGCTTGCCATCGGTCAGCGCCCAGACCCACCAACGCTTCGAACCACCCTTCTTGATGAGACGCCACGGTGTCTCATCGGCATGGAGGACTTCCTGCTCCAGCAGCTTGCTCTGGAGAGCGAGGTAGTTGTGGTGGAGGAGGGTGGCGAGTGCGTTGATCTGGTCCCACAGCGTCTGGGAGGTGACCTTGAGTTGGACCGCGCCCATGCGCTTGACCTGGCGAGCCAATGGAATGGCGTCACGGTACTTGTCGACGGCCACCGACACCGCGAATGGCATCGAGTAGCGACCGCCGGGGACCAGTCGAAGGTCAGCGGGCGCGGTCTCGAGGTGGCGACAGCATCGGCATCGGTAGGTCTGGTGCTTGTGGACCTTGATGCGGTAGGTGCGCTCGACAACGTCGACCTCCTCGCAGTCCTGTGTGCGTCCCTTCCAAGCCTTCAGCTCCCCACCACACTGCATGCACGCGGTTTCGGGAGGCAGCAGGTGCAGCTGCTCTTCGCGTTTAAGGTTGGGTTGAGGTGTGGGACCGTGACCAGGCTGCTTCGGTCCTGAGTCGTTCGTCTTCTGGCCGCTGGAACCGCCTGGTGACGGGTTGTCTGAGACCGTCGACTCGGCACCGTGGGAGTCGCAGTCAGTCGGTGGTCCACACTCGGTTGGTCCGTCGTCGTTGTCGACTCCGCGCGAGCAGCGCTCCGACTTCGTGCCGAAGCGCTCGCGGTTGAGCTCGTCGAGACGCTTCTGGACTCGGTCGAGCTCCCACTTGAACACCTGTTGCTCGGACCGGTCGGTGGCCTCGGCAAGCTTGCGGCTGAGGGCTTTGAGTTGGATGTGGAGCTGCCGAACCAGCAATGCCTGGGCCTGGACCTCGTTCTCCAGGTCGAACACCTTGTTCTCCGCGACCTTCCGAGCGGCCTGAGCGGCGTCCCGCTCGGCCTGAGCCGCTGCCAGTTGGCGCAGAACCTCCTGCGTGCTGAGTTGGGAGCGGGACACCTTCGACATACTCATCAGTAACCCGGCAGGGCCCAACCACCAAGCCTACTGCCTTGCTTTGACGCGCATTCCTGAGATACTGAGCTGCAGGTCCAACCCTTGGAGAATACCGTTCAGCTCACGATGAGAGAGCCTCACAGCTCCCCCGGAGACCCGACCCCATAGCCCGAACTGTGCCTGGACAGCCCGGGCAGCGCCGGCGCCCCAAACATAAGGTTAGTCGCGTACCATTGGAACGGTTTCGACAACAGAGTGCCCATCTCTGAGCGCACCGCCCCCTTTCCCCCACGGCGTTCGAGGAGGCAGGCAGGCCGCGCTGGTGGGGTCACTCGAGGGCGACGCGGCCGGGGGCGTAGTGCCGCCACAGCTCTGCGAGTGACGGCCTGTCAGGCACCCGAAGTCGCCACCGGCCCTGGCTCTTCAGCAGTCGACCGGGCGTCCGGTAGAAGCTGCGCTGCCGGCGAATGAGGCCCTGCCGCGGGGCGCTCTTGGCGTCGGGGGCGCGCTCAGCCCGTGCCTCCCGGTCCGCTTGGAAGCGCAGGTCTGCGTTCATCGCGAGCAGACGGAGCATAAACGCCGTCTCGTTGGCTCGGAAGACCTGTCCCACCAGCTTGCCCATTCCGAGCGCCTGGCGGGCCGTCCGGAACACCCGCTCGCAGTCGGCGCGGCCGTTGTAGAACCGCCACAGCTCTTCGGGAACCCCGTCCATCGAGGTGACGAGGGCCTGGTAGCGCCAGTGCGTGCAGCCATCGATTCGCTTGCCTTGCGGCGGCGCCTTTGGGTCAAGGACTCGGCGCCGGACGGCGACCACCCGGAGCCGCTCTTCAAGGCCCACGCGAGGGCCTCGGAGTGTGGCGACCTGGATGTCCTTGTCACCATCGAGCCCGCGCCACCGGGTCCTCCGGAGCATGAGCTTGACCCCGCAGTGCAGGGGGAGAGCGAAGATAAACGGCACGTTCTGCTCGATCAACCAGGCTCCGACGGCGTGCGACCAGAACCCCGAGTCCGCGCGGAACTTGAGCGCTACGCCCTCGCCAATGTGCCGGCGCACCGTGGCGAAGACCGTCTTCAAAAAGGCGATGGTCTCCTCCGACGTGATGCCGGAGCCGTCCCGGTACACGGCCCGAACCACGGTCCGGATCTCCGCAATCGAAGCGACGAGGGGATGGTGCCGCCGCCGGTTGCGGCCCTTGCCGGAGTAGCCGAACCGGGTGCCCTCCTGCCGTCCGAAGGCCACCACTGCGGAGCTGTCAAGGTCGATGACTGCGTGGCTTCGGCCCACCAGGGGCTGCAGGCCCACCCGCGCGATGAGCTCGTGAAGTACAGCGATGCCCGCGTCCGAGACCCCGGCGAGCGCCGACGAGAACACCTTGCGGACCGGCCAACCGGGGAGGCGGAGGAACTTCAGCAACACGGCATCGCCCCGCAGCGCTTCGACGTGGGCGAGGCGGTGTTCCCCCACAAGCGCCGCCACCATGAAGGCGAAGAGGACGAGATGGCGGGCGTAGACGCGACGGAAGCCATCCCGTGGAGCGACCCTGAGCAACGCCTGCCCGATGTCGAGCTTCTCTTCGATGAATCGAATGAGGGGCACGATTCCCGAGAATGACGTCAGCGTCGAGTCATCGGCGTGGATAGCCGGGTTTGGCAGCGGCCCTCGTCGAGTGGTGTTACGTCGTCCCAATGGGCCCTCCTTCGTTGTAGGTGAGGTAGAGTTCCCCACAACTAAGGCGTGGCCCACGTTCTCGCTAGTCCGCAGAGACGATTTCTATCGTCTCTGCGGGCACAGTTCGGGATAGAGGAGTGAACCGCCCTTCAGCGAGACGCTTCTGCAGGATGCAGAGCCCGGTGCCATCCCACACAAGGGCCTTCACGGTGGTCCTCCGTCTCGACATGAAGAGGAAGACATCGCCGAGGACCAGATCATGCCCGAGTTCATGCATCACAAGGGACGACAGGCCCGAATAGCCCTTTCTCATGTCGGTGGGGGCGGCTCGCGCAAAGACCCGTCGACCGCGAAGTCGAATCATGGCACGACCGTGAGAAGCCGGACCACATCGTCCAGGCTGAGGCCCTCCACCACATGGCCCGAGGGGGTGGCCCAGCGAAGCGAGTGAGACTGGCTCGGCGGATGGCAGTCAACATCAACTGGCAACCAACCACCAGTGTTTAAAGATGCGTTCTTGTCGACCCTCGGCTTGGCGTCTTCGTTGCACCATGCACACAGTGTTCGTCGAGAGAGGCCCACCGATGTGGCCAAAGCATGAAAGCTGCGACCAGCACTGCGGCCTCGGCTTGCCCATCGGACGACGCGCAGCTTCACCTCTGCGGGACAGCCGTCGCGGTTTCGCGCGGGGCGGCTCTGCTGGACGAGCTCTCGGAGCTCATCGACGACGGAGAGTTCGGGGGTGGACATCGGCGGCTCCTTGAGACCGCGACAAGGTCACCCGATTGCTCGAGAAACGGCAGGGGGTGCACCGCGAGCACGTACGGTAGAACAACGATGTCTGACCGATAGATGATGAGGGTAGACCATGGCCAAGCCCTCGAATAGCCGCTGGAAGTCACGCGCATCCTTCATCGGTTGACCTCACGGAGCGCGACCCGTCCCTCGGTGCTCCGGGATTGCACGCTCATCGCGCGAGCTCACCCCGCAGGGCCTGCGCCAACGCCCGCTGCACCGCCACCACACCGTAGCCCTGGTCGACCCACACACTCAGCGGACCCGATGGTTGCTGGGTGGCGGGCACAAGGATGTTCGAGGTGCGGTGGCTGAGGAAGCGGCGCAGGAAGATCACCACGTCGACGGAGCCTTCACGGATGCGAGCGGCGGTGGCCTGCACCCGCCGTGTCTGGTGGGCGCGGTCCCAGCGCAGCTCCGCGAACCCGAAGGCCGCCTGGATCCGCTCCCGTGCATTGGACCGCTCGTCGCCCCCCACAATCAGCGCCCGCTTCCCCTGTGTGTGCTCCAGAATGTCGTCGTCCACGGCAACATTGAGGTCTTCGGATGCCTCCTGAGACTCGTCCTCGCGGAGCCGAGACCGCAGTGCGCCGCGGAGCGTCTGGGGCAACCGTGGCCGTGTGCGGGCATCGAGGAGGCTGTCACCATGGGGCGTCAGCAGCTGCAGGAGCTCCGGGTCGCGCTGGGGAAGGCCATGCTCCACCGCCAAATACAGGTACACCCACACACCGTGCATCCCCGTGTGGGCGCAACATACACCGTATCCAGACAGAAACCAGCCCTGTATATCCGACAGAAACCGGCGCTGTGCGGCCCAATGTCGGAGCAGCCTTGATCTCGGTATGTTGAAGGAGAGCCCCCAAAGGAACTCCCCCATGGCAACCGCGACCGCCCGCTGGCCCTGCATCCACGACGCCACAACCCTCGCCGGCCTCGCCGCGCTGCGTCGTGCCCACCCGGACCGCTGGCACACCAAGATGCGCAAGACCGCCAAGTCGGTGGGCTCCAGCGCCACTGTGTCCGAGGCGATGCGCGCCGGCGGCATGGGTCGGCTGCTGCCTCGCGGTCCGGGTGAGCCTGAAGCCCGGCGCCTCAAGAAGCTCCGCCACAGCGCTCGGATGCTGTGTCTCTACTTCGGTGGCACGCTGCTGGACTGTGTCAATGAGGCTTGGATGCGACGCCAACTGCAGCCCCTGGTCGACCGCCTCGGGCGGGACCGGGCCGGGGCCTGCTTGACCCTGCTGCGACAGGTCGTCTCGGCGGCAACGCTGCGCAAGGGAGGCTCCCCGACTTTGGCACCGCGGGCTCCCCGACGGCGGGCCAGCATCGGTCCACCGCCGGAGCGTCCGGTTGCCGAGTGGGACACTGTCGAGCTTCTGACTCGTAAGGCGACCCCGCGGGTGCGCGCCGCAGTGTGCCTGCAAGCCCACCTGGGCCTGACCCCTGGCCGAGTGCTTGAGCTGCGGGTGGACGACCTGCACTTGGACCCACATGAGGGGACCCTGCGTGCCCGTGTTCTCGGGCGAGACGGCAGGGTGGTTGAGCAACGATTCAGCCTGCCACCGGACGCCTGCCGTGCCGTGTCGCCTTAGGCCCGGGCACAACGCCGCAAGGGCCACAATGCGCCTCTCTTTCCACAGCGTGGGGCGCCGAAGCGGTCCACCGCCAGCATCAACCGGGCCATCGCTCGGGAGGCAGCGCGCCTGATAGTCGAGGCCCCCACGATGGCGTCCATCCGCCGGCTCGCCCAGGTTGCACTGCGTGACCTGGGGGCCTCACGGGCCCAGGTGCGCGGCTCGGCCCGGGGGCCCGAGGTCCAGCGGGCGCTGTCCAGAGCGGCCAGCCTCGCCCGTCAGCGCAGTCGTTGGGCTTTTCAGCAGGGTGCTGCCCCGCAACACCTGCCCTTGCGGGCGCCTGCCCGGTGCCCAGTGAACGAGCCGGAGCGCGGGCGACGAAGGGTGATGCGAAGGATGGGCGTGGGCCACTCGGACACGCCCCTCTCACGACGCCCCCCAGAGCCGGCGCAGCCTCGGCCGACACTCCCTGCGCTCCCGCCACTGGAACCCCATGACAATGAGCTCTACGGAGAATTCTACCACCTGACCTCGACTCGCCCAGGGCCACGCTTCGGGACCGGCAGCTTGCCCAGAACGATGAACGCCACGCCACCCCCAGCCCGCCCGTCCAGCCCATCCCGACCGATGCAGTTCAGTCAGACCTCAGGCGACCTCGGTCTGACCGTCGCGGGCGTGGTGGCGACCTTTGCCGGTGGCATTGTCGTCGGCTGCGCACTCAAGGACGAGATTGAAGGGGGCGTTCAACGTGTGGTCGACCGTGTTCAGGACCTCGTTGAGCCCATTGAGTGAAGACTCCATCGTTCGGCGGGTTTGGGCGGCGCAGCCTTGCAAGCTCCAGCCACATCGCCCGGACTCAATGGGCTCCCGCCTTCGCCACACCGCAACCATCGGCGCTGGTGTTCTTGCGCTCCACCGCAGCGTGCCCGAGAACCACGTCGGGCTGCGCAGACTCGGACAGGAACGACCCGCCCCCAGGTGTTCGAGCGCAGGCCAGCGGGCTCCGTGAGCACGCGCTCTGCCGGTCGTCCAGGCGTCCCGGATACTCTAAAAAAGACGCCCTCCCCGGTGACCCTCGTGCCCCTCCATGTCGACTTTGCAGGCTCCCCCATCTACACGAGCGAGCTTGGGCTCCTTCCGGGCCGTCCTGCTCGGGTCTACGACTTCACCCAACCAGACACGGTCTACGTGGTGGACGACCGACGCGCAGGTGAGCGCTACGAGCAGGGCTCTGCGACGCTTCAGCTCATCTCGACTCGTGCTGCGGTGGCGATGATGTTGGCGGACCGTGCGCCGCCGGCGCTGCCGATCGATTCTCGGGACCCAAGCAATGATGCAGATCCGCTCGCCAGTCAGGGGCGGCAGCCAGCAAGCCAAGACAGCGGGCACTGGACGACCCCCGAGGTCGCGCGGCACTTGGGTGTGTCCCGCACGACGCTGGACCGGCGCATCCGTCGCCATCCCCCCGAGCCCTGTGGCGCGGCGCTGGTGATTGGCGGTGGGACGGGGAAACGGACCCATCGACGGTGGCTGCCCGAGGCGGTTGCGGGCTGGTGGGAAGCCGCCTCTCCAGCCGAGCGGGCGGCACCCTCAACCAGGGCTACGGCGGGCCGAATCGGCAACCGGACGTCCACGCGGCGAGCGCCCGACGCCAGAGAGGTGGGGCCGGTGGACTGGGCAGCAGTCGCCCGTGGTGGCTGACCTCCTCCGTCGAGGCCCGGTGCCGCGCAGCGACCAACAATAGGTTGCGTTGGTCACTGGGAGGGCAGCTATTCGGGCTGCCGTTTCGGCCTTCGCACCCCTGCTTGCAGCGTCTGCAGCGCCTCTGGCGTCCACACCACCCGCGGGATCGCGGCCACCGCTTCCACCAGCCGCGGCATCGATGCGCTCACGTAGTGTTGGCCTCGGGTGGTGCGGGGTTGGTGGCCGACCAGCCGGTCGATGAGCGCTTCCTGAACGCCGGCGTTCATCAGCTCGGCCTGGAGCGCTGCCCGGAATGCGTGGTCGGGCCGCGCCTGCTGGCGGTTTGGCGGGTTCCAGACCCCTTGCTTGACCTGCCTCGCAGCGGTGGCAGCCTTCCAGGCCTCGGTCACGTAGCGGGTCTGGTTGCGGGGACTCGGCATCGGCAGGTCCGGATTCGGGCCGGGAAACAGGGGCCCGTCACCGTGTGCCGACAGCCAGGCACGCAGGTCCGCCAGCAGGTGAGGGGAGACTGGGACCTCCCGCGCCAACGCTGCCTCTCGTCGGCTCTTGCTCTTTGCAACGAACAAGGTGCCCCTGTGCAAGTCGAGGTGTTCGCGCCGAATGGCCGCCACCTGGCTGATCCGCAGGCCGGTGTACCGCATGAGGGTCGCCATCCGCAGCGGCGTGGGCAGGCGGATGCGGTTGAGGCAGTGGTCGGTGTCCGCCCAACACGGACTGTCTTGCGGTGCGGCATACACCGGCGTCGGGGGCAGCAGCTCATCCGCGAGCTGCGGAGGCGAGGACAAGTCCCACTCCCCCAGATCGACGAGGAAGCGCCACAGCTCCAGAGCCCGGGAGGCCGTGTGGTAGGCGGTGCCCGCTCCCTTGGCGCTCCGACTGCGGAGCACGCCTACGCAGCGCTCAAAGCACTCCCGGTTGAGGGCGGCGACCGGGATGACCTCGGACTTGGACAGCTTGAGGACTTTGCGCATGGCGCTGAACCACCGCGCCAGGCAGCCCGCGACGTTCTTCCATGTGTTCTCGCTGGTCCACTTCACGGCCCGGCGTCGCTGCATCCACCGCAGGGCCTCCTGTTCGAGGTTCCCGTCGGCAGGGCGGGCGCCGGATGGGGCATTCGCTCGCCACCAGCCCTGGGCCTTCAGCGCCGCTTCGATCTCCAAGGTCAGCCGCCGGGCCTCGTCCATGGAGAAGGCGGTCGTCGTGCGCTGGACCCGCTTGATGTCGCCGTTGTCCTGCCGCTCCCGCTGGCGCCAGCGCAGCCTGTACCGGCCGCCACCAAGTTCGTCCATCGAGATGCCCACCGCATGTCCAACCCGTGCCACGCCCGCCTCCAGCACCCCCCGCCGACGGGCAGAGTGTGTAGCGATTGTGTAGTCTGCGGGGGAAGGCTGCAAGCAGAAAGGCCACTCAGACGGCTTTCTCGTCCCCCCTAGACGTTGAACCGAAAGTGCATCACATCCCCATCCTTCACCACATACTCCTTCCCCTCGACCCGCAGCTTCCCGGCGCTCTTCAGCGCCGCCTCACTCCCCAAGGCCACCAAGTCCGGAATCGTGTAGACCTCCGCGCGGATGAAGCCCCGCTCGAAGTCCGAGTGGATGACGCCCGCCGCCTTCGGTGCCTTGTCTCCCTCCCGAATCGTCCACGCGCGGATCTCTTTCGGGCCCGCCGTGAAGTAGGTCTGAAGACCCAACAGCGCGTACGTCTCCCGTGCCAGCAGGTCCAGACCTGGCTCCTCCAAGCCCAGATCGTCCAGGAAGCCCGCCCGCTCTTCCGCGTCGAGCTCCGAGATCTCTGCCTCGACCTGGGCACAGATCACCGCCACCCCCGCGCCCACTTCGCCCGCGTGCTTGCGCACCACATCGACGTACTCGTTGCCTTCCGCGAGTGAGCCCTCGTCCACATTGCAGACGAACAGCACCGGCTTGTAGGTGATGAGCTGGGCCTCGCGCAGGCTCGTCTTCTCTTCTTCGGTCCACTCTGCGGCCCGGGCCGGCCGGCCGGACTCCAGGATCTCGGTCAGCTTGTCGCAGACCGACACGTGAAGCTTGGCTTCTTTGTCGCCTGACTTCGCCACTTTGGCAAACCGACTGCGCCGACGTTCCACCGAGTCGATGTCTGCGAAGATCAGCTCCAGATCGATGGTCTCGATGTCGCGCGTCGGGTCCACTCCGCCGTCCACGTGGTGGATGTCGTCGTCCTCAAAGCAACGCACAACATGCAGAATCGCATCGACACTGCGGATGTGGCCCAAGAACTGGTTGCCGAGGCCTTCCCCCTTGCTCGCACCGCGCACCAGCCCAGCGATGTCGACAATCTCGACGGCCGCAGGAATGAGCTGCTTGCTGTTGATCATCGACCGCAGCTGCTCCAGCCGCGGATCGGGCACGGCCACGATGCCGGTGTTCGGCTCGATCGTACAAAACGGGTAGTTTGCACTCTCCGCGCCAGCGGCAGTGAGGGCGTTGAACAGGGTGGACTTGCCGACGTTGGGCAGTCCGACGATGCCAGCTTGGAGGGCCATCGTGGGCTCCGTGAGTGCAAGGGGCGGCGGCGTATCGTACGGGTCAGGTACGGGGCAAGCGGGACAAAGCGGCATATGTGCGACGGGTGGGCCGCCGACCCCCAATCTCGGCGTTTGAGCGGAGGACCGATGCAAAAGTCGATGTTGTGGTGCTTGCTTTTGTCCCTGTCGGCCATGGCCACGGGCTGTGCCGAAGACTGTGAAGACACCGAGAGCGCTGTGGTCGTGACCATCTCCGGCGATGGTGCGCCCATCATCGCCTCGGTGGAGTGGTCGAGCGAGGACGGAGAGTCCGGCATCGTCGACTGCGTCGGCGAGTGCGAGATTCGTCCCGAAGAAGAGGGCACCGTCGACCTTGTCGTCACGCCCGAGCTCGAGGAGTACGGCGACAGCCAAGCCGACTCGGTCGGCTTCTCCAAGGCCCAGGACGGCAAGTGCGAAGAACCGGTCTACAGCTACATCGACTTCAGCTTCAGCAGCTCCCGCTAGCGTCTCGCAACCAGCGGCTGTGCAATGAACCGCGCCCGGGAGCGTAGCGGCAACCTGTGGGCCCGCATTGGTGGGCCTGTCCCACGTGTTGTGCCGGGAGTCGCCGTGTCCCTCTTTGCCGCTGCTTTTGCATGTTTCGCCGCTCTTGTCGGTGCCTTGGCCCTCCAGCGGGTGCGCCAGACATGGGGCCCCGCAACCGCACTGGGCTTGGGCGGCGGGCTGCTCGGCGTCTGGTTTGTGCTGCCGTTGGGCGGCTTGCTCTGTGTGGGCCTGTCCCTGGGCAGCCTCGTCTTTGCCGACAAAGAAGCCCAGCGGCGCATCCGCGGCTGACGCTACTCTTCGGTGGCGGGGACCTCGGGCTCGGTGGCGGGGACCTCGGGCTCGGTGGCGGGGACCTCGGGCTCGGTGGCGGGGACCACGTCCAAGCTGGCAGCCACTTCCTCGGGCTCCAGTGGGGGCGGGGGCAGGGGAGCCGCTATGGGCAAGTGGTCCAGGGCACCCATCGCTCCCCGCAGTCGCGCGTAGTCGTCACTCAGCCAGAATGCCGTCAGCGCGGCAATTCTCACCGTCAGATCTGGCAGCACCGGGTGGCCGTTTCCGTCGCGACGCCGCAGCGCATCGTCCAAGCCGATGCGCTCCGCCACGGTCAGCTCGGGGAGCAGCCGGGTCTGCAGCAGGAACATGGCCCGCACAGCAGCGCCCAGATCCCCACACAGCAGCAGCCCGGCTCGGTCGGCCGTGATCTGCATCACTCGGTGCGCAGCGATGAGGCGGGCGTCGTCCGGCGACAGGTCCAGGGGCCCGGCAGCGATCTGCGCTGGGGGGGCGCCCCGCATCCAAGTGCCCGCGGACTGCACCTTGTCGGCCGCACCCTTGGCCGCCTCGAGGGCACCCGCGCCCGCTTCGCCGAGCCGGCCCAGGTCGCTGGGAATCGCAGCGGCCAGCCGGGCCACGTCGTCGACCTTGTAGATCGCCCGCAGCCAGGACTCGGGAACCACGCTCTTTACCGCCCGGTAGGTGCGGTCATGGCCGATCAAGTCGACCGGCAGGAACCGCAGGAAGGGCAAGATAGACGCCGTGGCCGTGATGGCCATCGCACCCTTGTCCCACACACCGGCCCAGATCTCGTCGGACGTGATGCGGCTGTGCTGGAAGCGCAGGTGGGCGACCTCACAGCCGATGGCGAAGCGCAGCTCGGGCTCGGCCATGTGCAAGCCGCTGGCCGGGTCGAGGTGGGCCCCGCCGATGAGCAAGAAGGGCTCGGGCTGCTCGTGGGAGCGCACACCAACCTGCCGCTCACCCACGCTCACAAACGCAGGCACGGCGGGCATGCCCAGCAGCACACACGCGTCGGCGACCGCGTTGACCGCCAGCGGTGCGTTGCGCTCATGCAGGCGCTCGCAGTACCGGCGGAGCACGCCGAAGTCCGGCGGCTGGACCTTGGCCAGGGCAGCCTGCACCCGGGCCAACGCCCCATCTTCACGGGCCACCGGATGACGCACGGTCTCGACCATCTCGGGAGAGAGGCCCCGGCCGGCGGAGGGGGCGAACACCGGCGGCGTGCTCAGGCCGCCCGGGTCCAGGATCTGGAGGGCACGGGCCGCGCGGTGGCCGAGGTTGCCCCCCGCGGTGGCCTCGACCAGCTCCACCAGGCGCTGGCGGACCAGGGGCTGGTGTCGCGCGAGGGAGGCCAGCGCTGACACATCGGCGCGCTCTGATCCGCCGCGAGCGAGCACCAGCAGCTCCAGCACCCGGATGTGTGCCGGCTGTCCGCCTTCACCGCTGGTGAGGTCGGCGCCCAGCGGGGGCAGGACGGCCGCGAGGTCTTCGTCGGGCAGCGACGCGAGGCGGGGCTCCAACAACCGCAGTGCATCGTCGTTCTGGCCTGCGTACAGCAAGTGTTCTGCCAAGGAGATGTCGGCTTCTGTGCGCTCGAAGCGGTCGGTGCTCTCCCCGACCACCCGGTTGCGCAAGGCGTGGTGGTAGTCAAGTGACCACGCCGACTCAGGGCCCGTGTCACCCTCGACGAGACACGCCTCCAACACGGCATTCGCAAGCTCAATCGGCGGCGTCCAACCGAGCAGCCAGTCCGCCAGTGCCGTGCTGTCCGACGACTCGGCCCGCAGGGCCCTCACCGCATCTCGGCAGATCGCGTCGAGCTCTTCTTCCGTGCGAGTGGGTCGGCCAGAGTTGCCTTTGCTGCTGAGTTCTCGGGCTTCTAGCGTCGCGCGGAACAACGCGTCGAGGGGCCCCGTGGTCTCGTGCAGGGTGGAGAGCAGCCGCTCGGCCAGCGCGTAGCCGTCGGCAGCGCGGGGCTTGGCGGCCAGACGGGCGGCCTCACGCAGGCGTGCTTCGCCGGAGAGTCCCGTCAGCGTGGCGATCCACAGGAACCGGTTGCCATTGGTGAGGGTGGTCTGCCAGGAGAAGTCGCCACAGACCACTTCGTTGCGACCGGTCTGCTCAATGACCTCGAGGGGCAAGCACGGCAAGTCCAGCACACCCACGTCGCCGAGTCGACTGATGGCCACGAGGACCGTGCGATCACGGGTGATCAGCAGCCTCCACGTCGCCTTGGGGTCCGCCGCAATCGCTTGGGCCAGCTGGGCAGGGGTGCTCGTGTGCAGCCAAGCCAAGATGGGGTCTTCGGGGGCCAGCTGGGCCGCCATCCAGACTTGCTCCAGCCCAGTGGTGTCCTCCACCCACGGCCCCGCCGGCTTGGGCAGGTCGCTGTAGACCGGGTGAGTCGCGTCGCGAAGCAGCCGCCCGAGGGCGATCGCATCCCGAGCGTCGCTGCCCTTGCCATAGGGAACCGAGAAGCTCAGCAGTCCGGCGGTCAGGCGGTCGCCCAGGAGCCGCTCTTCGTAGCTGGAGGGGTGTGCCGCCAGCAGGTCGAGCACCTTGCCCACATCATCGACGGCGCCAGCGATCCAGACGCCGAGGGCGGTCTGGCACAGCCAGGGTTGGGTGGCTTGACCGCTGGGCAGCGTCCACTCGCCCTTCAGGGGCACACAGCGGTGAACGGTCCCCAGGCCAGTCTTTTGGACAAAGCGGCACGCGTCGACAGCTTCTGCGGCGATCTCACCCATGTTGGGGCTCCTGGCTCACACGAGGTGGCATTCAGCGGAGGCACCTATCGCGCCCGCTGGCATTGCTCACTGAGGGGGAGGGGTTGTCGGTGGCGGCCGCTGGCCGGCCATCGCTGCCACACGGGCTGCAGCCTCCGGTTCGCCCGACAAGCGCAGCATCTTGGACACCCGCAGCAACAGTGTGGGGTCGCTGGGTCGGGACTGGGCCGCCCGAATCAGTGTTTGGTCGTCGCCCCGGCGTGCGACGTCGGCCAACAAGACCACCAGCGCCGGTCCGTCCGGCGGGTTGCCGATGGCTCGGGCCACTTGCACGGCCCGCGACCAGTCCCCGGTGCCGGCCAGCGCAATGGCGTAGTGGTGCGCGATGAGGCCCTTCCGGTCGCAGCCCCGAGAAAATGCCCACTGAGCGGTGTCGACCGCGCGGGCGACCTCTTTGGCTTCGAGCAGCGACATCACGATCATGTCGCACACGTCCCGGTACGGCGGATCACCGCCAAGGGCAATTCGGAAGAGCTTGTCGGTGGTCTGGAAGTCCTTGTCTCGGTGGACATACCAAGCCAGCCCGCCCGCCGTGAATGGCGTCGGGTTGACCGTGTGGGCGTGCTCCCAGACCGTGCGGGAGTCCTTCCAGTCCGGCAGCCGAAGCTGGATCAGCAGCACCGCGGGAATCGCGGCCAGCGCGACGTGAAGCGGCTTCACCCGGGTCGGCAAGGTCGCCGCAAGGCACAGTCCGAGGCCTGCCATCGGGAAGTAGAGGTAGCGCTCACCGAGCAGTCCCTTGTCCAAGGTTGCGGCGAGCGAAGGGGCCCAGGTGAGTGCGGCCCAGGCAATTCCCGCCAACACCAGCCCCCGGTTCTCGGACTTCCACACCGCCCAGCCAAGGGCACCAAACAGCACCATTGCGCCCAGCAAGGTCTCGTGGGCAGGCGGCAGGTAGTGCAGATGCCGCGCTGGGGTCAGCGGCCAAGGCCAGACGACCAGCTTGCCGTACACACCGATGATCTCGGGCAGCTTTGACAGCACGAGGTTGATGCCGTCCTGGCTGGGAGAGATGGCCGCGTCGAGGTCCGCCAAGCGGCGCAGCGGGATGTAGACCACAAAGGCGGACAGCAGGGCGGCGTAGCGCTTCCAGCCCGACGGCTTGCGGTTGCGGCCGAGGTCGATGGCCAGCAGCATCAGGGGCGCCAGCACCGCGCTCTCTTTCGACAACAGCGCCGCTAGGGTGGCCAGTGCCGCCGCCACCAACCGCAGCGGGTGACGCTCCTTCGGGTCGATGACGAGCGTGAGCGCAGTGAGGGTCAGGGCCGCGGCCATGGCGTCATTGCGGGCGGCCACTAGTGCGAGAACCTCGGTCTGCACGGGATGAAGCGCAAACAGCGCAGCACCGGCCAGCGCGCTTGTGCGGGGCACCAGCTTGGTCAGCAGCATGTACAGCGCTGCCACCGCAAACAGGTGCCACACCATGCTGTGGGCATGGGCCCAGCCGCTGGACAGCCCGTACAGTGCCCGGTCCACCGCCAGCGTGATCAGCATCAATGGGCGGTAGTAGCCGCTCTTCAGCGTCGTGATGCGGGTGGTCGACCAGAGGTCGCGGGTGAAGAATTCGCCGATGTTGGCCAGGCTGTGGGTGACCTGGTTGTCCTTGATCAGCGCCTCATCGTCCCAAGAGAACTCCACGCCCCAGAGCTGGGCAAAGGTGCCGATGGTCAACACCAACAGCACCAAGAGGGGCAAGTGGCGCCGCCAACCAGGGGTCTCAGACATCAGCGAGCCTCAGCCGGCAGTGAATTGGAGCAGGGCCGGCAGGCCCCCTTCGGCAAAGACCTCTTGGGCAACCTGTGCCGGGTTCTGGCCACTCTCCAGGCGCCCGTACAGCGGGACCAGCAGCATCTCTTCCCGGCGGCCGCGCTTCACCAGGGCCCGAGTCTGGATGTCCAGGATCTCGTCTATCAGGCCATGTTCGGGCTCGCCCATGCCGGTGCGGATGGCGCTGTGGTGCCACTCCCGCATCGTTGTCCACAGCTCGTCGCCGAAGCGGCGCACCAGCATCTTGTGCAGCTCGTCGGCGGCACACGCGGTCGCCACAGCGAATGTGGCCGCGGCCATGGTCTCATTGTGGGGCTGCTGGCACGCGGCACGCATCTCGATGGTGCCGTGGTTGCTGCGGGGGCGGGCCGAGTTCCAGATGTAGTGCTCGTGGGTGAGGAAGTCCTGCCAGCCCGCTTCGAGCTGCGCGTCGGAGTCGGGACCCCGCCCCTCGAGGTGGTCGGCGAAGGTGCCCGAACAGGCGACTGCGAGGTCACCTTCGTAGCGGATCAGCCAAGGTTGCTCGATGTAGCGGCGGAGCATGTGGTCGAGGTCTCGGTCCATCGAGATGGGCATGCCATGGCGACCCTGGGCAGCGCCGATGACCCCCATCCGTGCTTCCCGCAGCGAGCAGACGCCCTGGTCGCGGCCATCGGCGATGGGAGAGTTGGCACACAGCGCGATGAGCGCGGGCGTGAGCAGGTGCCCGACATTGGTCTGCTCCGTGATCTCGTCGCGGCCGATGGCGGCGTGGACTTGGTCGCTGGCTGTGAGGGCGAACGACAACCAGTCTTCCCCGATGACCTCGTGAAGCACGCCGTATCGCTGCTTCTTTGTCATCAATCCAGCACTGGGTGGCGTCACCGGCTGGATGCCGTACCCGAGCACGAGCTGGCCGGCCTGGGCTGCGGCCTCTCGCACGAGGTCAAGCGCGCGGGTGTGGGCTTCGGCGATCTGGATGAGGTCTTCGAACGGCCCCAGGACGATCTCGATGGTGCCTTTGCCGACCTCCGCGACGATCTGCATGCGGTCACCGGCGAGCTCCACCATCAGCCCGCCCGGGTCCCGCTTGGGGCGCAGCGTCGGGTCCAGGCGTTGCAAGATGGGCCACAGCTCACCAATCTCGCCGGCGGTCCCGTCCGGGCGCACCAGGGGATACTCCGACTCACGGCCCACCGTGCGCCAGTCCGGCCGGCCGGGCCGAAACCCCTGGGCAAAGCGTTGTGCGAGTGCAGCGGTCCACTTGGTCTGTGGCATGGTTCAGCCCCCCAGAGTGGCGATGAGATCGGGCAGCTGGCGGAGATCGGTGCACAGCACATCGGCGGTGTGGGGGCCCCGGTCGACCGCGCCTGTGAAGTAGACCGCACGGGCGCCAACGGCGTGGGCTCCGTCCACATCGGTCTCTTGGCGGTCCCCCACGTGGACCAGCCCCCGCACATTGACCCCGAGGGCGCGGGCGGCGGCATGGTACGGGCGGGGATCAGGCTTGCTGGCGCCCACCTCGTCAGAGAAGCAAGTCGTGGCGAAGAACTTGGCCAGCCCGTGGTTCTCAAGGATCTGACGAAGGCCCTTGGCCGGAGTCACGATGCTGTCGGAGATGATGGCTAGCGGGTAGCGGGCGGCGAGTGCAGCGAGGGCCTCCGCCGCGCCAGGAAGCAGGTCCGGCGGGATCTCCACTTCCATTGTGGACAGCTCATGGACCGCGGCGTCGTACCCATCGGGCCGGGCCAGGCCCAACGCCTTTAGGCCCACGTCGAGTCGGCGGCTCACCGGCGGGGTGTGGTGTTCCTGCTTCCACCACTTCCGGAACGCCGCGTTGGCGGTGTCCCACGCTTGGTCAGCCTGATCGGCGGTCAGCTCGGGGGAGGCCTCATGGACCAGCCGGCGGAAGCACTCCCGGCGCGCCACCGCCTTGGTGGGAAGCCCCCGAGCGGCCCGCTGGACCTCGTCAGAGTCGTCAATGACGAGGGTGTCCCAGAGGTCAAACGTGACGGCGAGAACTGGCTGCGAACCCATTGTGGCTCCGGATTGGGGATCGAACGGCCGACGCGGCAAGGGGGTGGCCGTATCCGATCGGTGGCGCCGACGGCCGGAGGTGTCGGTCCGACATCGTCTTGACAATTCCGGCTGGCTCTGTTCGGATGGTCCGGACCTGCGTTACTCTGCTCACCAGACGCCCACACTTGGTGGGCATCCCGACCGCCGCACCGCCCGGCGGCGCCCGCTCAACCCTGCATCGGGGGCAGTCCATGTCCATGCGACCAATCCGGCCCACGCCCTGTGGGACTCCGTCTCCCGCTGGTGAGCCGCTGGTGGGCTTGGGGCGGGCATCGTGGCACCTGGCGACCCGACTGTGCTGGGACGACCGGGCCGAGTCCCACTTGGAGTACGCGATCATCGCGGGCTTCGCGGGCACGCTGCTCATCGGGGCCTACATCCGGCTGTCCGACAGCCTCGACAACTTCTTCCGCAGTCTGTCGACACTGCTCGACGGCGTGCTCTGACCGCTTCGCATTGGGCCACGGCCGGCGGTCGGAAGTTTGAACGTCGAGCTCACTATACGCGCCGGTGACCGTCGTTCAGGTCCGCGGCGAGTCATCGTGCACTCAGGCGGTGCGGTCGTACCGCTCGTCGAACTCGACACAGGTGCCGTCGTGGCAGACCCGGGTGTTGACGATCAGGTTGTCGGACTGAATCCGAAGGGTGCGCACGATGTGGGCCGAGTCCTGCTCCAGCCGAAGCTCGGCGCGGTCGTCGTCCAGCCGTTCCCACATGGATGCGCCCTCACTGCCCGCATCCACGACCAAGCGGTCCTCGACGGGGATGATCTCAAGTCGCGCACCGGCGGTCGCAGCGACTGCGGTGTTCGCAGTGGTGCTCATCCGGGTCCACACTCCGGCCATCTGGCCTTCGGCGTCGCCAAAGTCGTCGTCGGCGAGAGCAGCGGGGCCGAGAAAGCCCAGAGCGGCGGCAACAACAAGCGGGTGGGCGTCAATTCGCATCGGAACCTCGGAGCAGGTGGTGGCCGCACATCAGACTGTCCGCATCGGCGGGCTGGTCGCCTGTGCTGCGACTCACCCGGCCACAATAATCCCCCCAGCCGCGATGGAAAGTTCCATCCATGCATCCCGGGATTCGTTTCCTGCATGTCGCAGGGTGGGGGGGCATGCGATGGCGAAGGTGGGGTGTTAGCCGGCGACCCAGCGCAGCTCGATCTGCAACGGGGTCCTTGCTGCTGCGTGTGACCGGCACGCCGTGGGGCGTCCTGGGCGTCTTCGTGGTCGGCACCGCACTGGAGTCTCTTGATGCCCGCCGTTTGTGCCTCGACCCCCTTGCGACTGGGGTTCATCCTCGGTGGGCTGTGCATCTTCGGCGTCGGCTGTGGGCCCAAGAAGACCCCCAACCCTGGGCCGCTGCCCGACGTGGTGGCGGACACTCCAGTGCTGCCGGCTCCTGAGGCGCGGGTCTACTCCACGGGCAGCACCAGCGCCGCGGATGCGATGGTCGAGAAAGTGGTCGAACAGGGCGTCATGCGCTGGTCCGAGAGCCTCGCCGGCGCGGCTGGTGCGATGGCACTGTCCGGCGATGAGGGCATTGGGCTGCTGGAGGCCCGCTGGTATGCTGTGCGTGCGGGGTATCCCTATTCGGTCAACCTCGTAATGCAAGGGACTGAGTCTCCAGGGGCTTGGCCGCAGGAGCTTGTGCAGCGCCTGGCCGAGGTGCTGACGCCGGCCGATGAGGTCGGCATCGCCCGGGCCCGCGGTCCTGGCATGGATCGGTGGGTGGCGCTGGTCTCTCGGCCCACCGTGGTGCTCAACAGCTTTGGTCGTGAGTATGTGCCTGGCGAGACCCTTCGCATCACGGGTGCAGCCGCTCAGTGGGTGCTGACTGCGCCGGACCTGACGGTCACGCGGGGCACGCTGCCGCTGGAGCGGGTGGTGGAGGACGAGGGGGAGTGGTGGCTCGAAGTGCGGGACCGCAATGGGCTCAGCACGGTCGCGGTGCCCCTGTTTGTGGGGATCGACACGCCGATGGTCGCGTTGCTGGCGAGCGAGTCCAACACGTCGGGGCCCGGCCGCACGAAGGCACTGGCCTGGCAACACCTCGACGATGTGCGGGCCGAGTATGACGCCGCGCCGCTGGTCCGCGACGAAGGACTGGAGAGCCTCGCTGGACATCCGCTGGCCCAGCGGCTGGCGGGCACCCACGACTCGGTCGCTGGCGTTGAGCGACTTCGCAAGGCGGGCTTTGTGGGTGGCCCGGCGGCCCAGCTCGCGTGCGAGGCGCGCACGGCTGCGGAGTGTGTGAGCCAGTGGCTGGAGCGTGCTGAGACGCGGTCGGTGTTGCTCAACCCTCAATTCAAGATTGGCGGCCTCCAGTGCCAAGCGCGGGCCAAGGACGTCACGATCCTGCTCAACTTGAGCTCCGATTGATGCGTTCGATTCGGCCAGAGAGCGCTGTCTATCGGTGGAGTCGCTGGATGGCGGTCGCCGGTGTTGCCCTCGCGGGGTGGGTGTCTTGTGCCGGGGGTCAGGCGGTGTCCCCATCGGGGACGCGGGAGCTTGCGGTGCCCAACCAAGCGCGCCAACAGCAAGTGCGTGCCCGCCCCTGGGGCGCCTCGGACCTTGACCTACTCCTGATCAACACGGTGCCTGACGCTCGCGCCGATGCGGGCCTTGCGTCGGCAGGCCGGGAGTTGCTCGGCCGGATTGTGGAACCGACCGCTGCCATCGATCCCATCGCCGTGTCGCGTGCCCTGGCCCGAGCGGGCTATCCGGCCCCGGCGCGATTCGTGAAAGTGCTGAATGGTGGGGCATTCCCAGAACAGATCGCCGACACGGTGGCCGCGCTCAGCGCCGGTGCCCCCGTGGATGTCACCCTGCTGCGCCGCGACTGGTCGGACGGCACTACGCTGTGGCTGGCCGGATGGGCGCCGCGTCGGGCGGAGCTGGACCCGATCCCCCTGCACATCACGCTCGACGAGTCGGTTCCAATTCGTGTCGAGACGGAGGAGCGCGGCCAGCTAAGGTTGTTCGTCTCCCAACCCAACGGTCCCGTCCATGAGTTTCAGATCTCGGGAGAGGCCTCGCGGTGGGTGGATGTGTTCCACTCGCCGGGTGTGTACCGCATGGAGGTGGTCGCCGAGGTGCACGGCCGTGCGCGGGTGATCTTGATGTTCGCGGTTGCCGTGGATGCGACATTGCCCCCGCCGGACCACATGTCGGAAACCCAGCTCCCGCCGGCTGACCCGGTGGCCGCAGAAGCCCGCTTGTATGCCCTGTTGGACGAGCTTCGGCTCGCCCATGGTCTGCCCTCGGTACGTCAGTATGACACCTTCGAGCCGCTGGCCCGGGAACACTCCGCGTTCATGGCGGCGGAGGGGCGCTTGGGGCATGTGCTGGAGGGGGTGACCGCTGGCGTGGCGTTTCACGCCGACACGTACGCCTATCCGAAGGCCCGCTTCTTCGAGGACGTCGCCACGGCCCACTCCGCCGAGGCGGCGCATGCCCTGGTGGTGGACTCTCCCGGGCACCTGCGCAACCTGCTCTGTGAGGCCTGCACCCACGTCTCGATCGGCGTTGCGCTGGAGCCGGTGCTGGACCGCCCGCCCCGTCTCTTCGTGACCTGGGAGCTGATGGAGTTTCCCCACGGCGTGCCCCGGCGGATGCCGGCTCGATAAGTGCCAGCCCGATAGTGGGGGCTGTGGAGGGACCCCCATGGGTGAACGGCTGCACTTCGACCAGGTCCGCTTCGGCTGGCCCGGGGCGACCGAACCGCTGCTGGACGGCTTCGACCTTGAGGTTGCGCCGTCCAAGGTGACGGTGCTGGTCGGCGAGAGTGGTTGTGGAAAGTCCACTGTGCTGCGGCTGGCGGTGGGCTTGCTCACGCCCTTGGCGGGCACGGTGCTCGGGGGCGACGCCGAGGCACGGGCCTTTGTCTTTCAGTCACCGAACCTGCTCCCGTGGCGGACCGTGGCCGACAATGTTGCATTGCCCCTGGAGCTTCAGGGCAAGACCCAACGGGGTGCTGTCGACCGTGCCCTCGCCGCGGTGGGCCTCTTCGACGCGGCGGACGCGCTGCCGGGCCAGCTGTCTGGCGGCATGCGCATGCGGGCGTCGCTCGCCCGAGCACTGGTGGTGTCCCCGGGCCTTTTGGTGCTCGACGAGCCGTTTTCAGCGCTGGATGCCATCACCCGACGGTCGGCTTGGTCGACGTTCCAAGATGCGTGGCGAGAGCACGGCAGCACCGTGCTGATGGTGACCCACGACATCGATGAGGCGGTCCTTCTCGGGGATCGTGTGGTGGTCGTCGGTGGCGCGCCACTGGCGGTTCGGGGCATCCACACCATCGACATTCCCCAGCCTCGACCGGCATCGCTGCGCCACGATCCCCGTGTGGCCCGCTATGTCGCCGACATCGAGGCAACGCTGTGAGGGTGAACACGCTGGTGCTGCCTGCTGCGGTGGGCTTGCTGGGCTTGGGCTGCTGGGCGGCCCTGGCCTCGCGGTTGCCGGTTGTGTTGTTGCCGGGCCCGGTCGAGGTGGCTGAGCGGGCCTGGGCCGCGCGCGCCATGCTGGCCGAGGCGGGCCTCCAGACGGCGATAGCCTCGGTCGGGGGCTTGGTGTTGGCGTGTGTGGGTGGTGCGGTCGGTGCCGTTGTCTTTCTGCGCAGTCGTGCCCTGGAGCTTGGGCTCTATCCGTATGCGCTGTTGCTCCAGACCCTGCCGATTGTGGCCATTGCGCCGTTGTTGATTGTCTGGCTCGGCTACGGATGGCCTGTGGCACTGGTCTCAGCAACCATTGTGGCGTTCTTTCCGATGTTGTCGGGCATGCATGTTGGCTTGCGCGCCGTGTCTCGGGAACAGCTGGAGCTGATGCGCTTGCTTCGGGCAAGCTGGTGGCAAGAGCTGCGTGTGTTGCGCATTCCGGCTGCCTTGCCCCACGCGCTGGCGGGGCTGAGAACGGCGGGCGGGCTGTCCGTCATCGGGGCCATTGTGGGCGAGTTTGTGGGGTCCAATGGGTTCCCGCCTTCGCTTGGTTATGTTGTGTTGCACAGCGCCCGAAGTGTCGACACGGGGCTCACGTTTGCGGCCATTGGGTTGTCGGCTGTGCTGGCACTGGTCTTTGCTGGCGCCACCCGGTGGCTGGAGCACCGCCTGATCGGACGCTGGCACGGAGAGGGCGCCCCATGAGCCAAGCTGCACGCCCCCGGGTCCCCGCGCTATCGGGGGCGTGCTGCGCATTGGACTGAAGGCAAGGCCCCACCCCTGCCGAAAGACAGACTGAGCTTGAGGAGCGAGCATGCAGAAGCCCGAACCCGCCCGCCGTGCTGCTACGCGCGCGCACAACCCCCGATCCACTCTGGGGCTCATTGCCGTGCTGGTGCCCCTTCTTGCTGGATGCTCGATGCTGGAGGGAGAGCCGGACACCCCCGACAAGCGCAGCATTCGCCTCGCGCTGAACTGGTACCCCGAGCCGGAGTTCGGCGGCTTCTACGAGGCGGTCCTTGGCGGGCACTACGAGCGGGCTGGCTTTGATGTGGAGATCGTTCCCGGTGGCCCCGGCGCACCCACCCTGCAGCTCCTGGGGGCTGGGCGGGCGGATGTGGCGATCACCGCCGCCGACGATCTGCTGATTCAGCGGAACAAGGGGGCCAAGGCGCTGGGCATCTGGGCGACTTTCCAGAACACGCCGATGGGCATCATGGTGCGCAAGGACAGCGGCATCCAGAACCTCCGAGAGCTGCCTGGGATGGTTGATCCCAAGATCGCCATCGAGGTCGGAAGTCCGTTCCAGACCTTCTTGTGGAAGTCAGGCGGCTGGGCCGGGAAGGTCTCGCCCGTGCCTTACGGAGGCAGCGTCGGCCCGTTCCTGGCTGGTGCGGTCACGGGCCAGCAAGCCTACATCACCTCGGAGCCGTGCGTGGCACGTCAAGGTGGCGTGGACGTCGAGTTTCTCGAAGCTCGCCAAGTGGGCTGGAACCCCTACGGGACGCTGCTCGCGGTCGCCGATCCGGCGCCGGAGTGGGCGGCGGAATTTGTGCACGCGACCCAGGCCGGTTGGAAGGCCTACCTGACCAGCCCCGACCGCGCGAATGCCCACATCGCCAGCCTGAACGAGCAGCTGACACCGGAGCTTGTGGACTGCATCACAGCGGCCCAGCGCCCGTTTGTGCTCGGTGGCGAAGGCCTCGGGGCAATGAGCGAGGACCGGTGGGAGGACATGGCCCGCCAGCTCGTCAGCATCGGCCTGCTGTCGGAGGGCGCGCGGGCGGGGGGGGCCTGGGCCGAGCCGTGGATGGGCGCGCCTTGACGGTCCCGGCCGTTCGCGGCGAAGTGATCTGGGGCACCTGACGCCGGGTCACTTTGGGATACCAGGGCGTGAGCTCGCCGTACTGTGAGATCGTTGGATGGAGACGCGCTTGGGAGAAGCTCGGCCGGGAGGAGCGGTTTCGTTGGCCGATGTGCGGTTGCTTCGGCGGCTGCGGGTGGGCGACGCCGATGCGTTGGACGAGGTGTGGACCCGCTGGAAGGGCCCCGTCTGGGCAGTCTGCCGCGTGATGGTGGCCAACCGGACGCATGCGGTCCAGCTCCTGGCTCGTCTGTATTTGGATATGTCTATACAAGCCCGTGGTTGGCCTGATGACCTGCCGATCTGCTGCTCGTTTGCGGGCTGGTTGTTGGAGCGGATGTCGACCGAGCTGGAACTTCCGGTGGCCGGGAGCATCCCTGCCACAATCCCTGCGGTGACGGCTGCTCCTGACCCTGGTTCAGCAAGTGACCGCCTGGGTGCGCTTCCTCCCGAGCTTCGCTTGGTGTACGTGGTAGACCTTATGTTTCGGTGTTCTGCAGCAATGACGGCACAAGCATCCGGGTGGTCCGAGCAGGACATCCGCTCGGCACGCTCGGCTGCGGCGTGGCGTTTGGTTGCGGTGGAGGGCGCATGAACCTCGACCGCGACACCATCCTGAGCCTGTTGCCTTGCTACATCTGCGGCGATCTCCCCCCTGAGGTCGCACAGCGCATCGCTGCTCGCTTGGACGGCGATGCGGAGCTCCAAGCGCGGGTTGAACAGCTTGGCTTGGTGCGGACGGAGTGCTCGGGTGTGCTGGCCGCGACGCTTGCCGAGCTTCCTGAGTTGTCCGAGATCCTGGCTCAGGTCAAGCTGACCCCCCAGGGCAGCGCCCCTGCGGCGCCCGTGGGGTTCTGGGGGCTCTGGGCGGGGCTCGCGGCGGCCGTGCTGCTGACGCTGGGCATGGCCAGCGCCGATCCGACACCGAGAGAGCAGGCCTTCTTCTCTGTCACCACCGACCTGGGTGTCAGCGCCAGAGCGGTCAATGCGCCGCTGGCGGGCTTGCTGGATGCGGGGGTCGAGCCACGCCTCGCGATGGCGCCGGACCTGTCGGCCTTGGGCTTCAAGCTGTTGACGGTGCTGCCGCTCCGCACCCCGACGCCGGGGGTGGCCGCGGTCTACGAAAAAGATGGCAAGCGCTACGTGTGCCAGATCTATGCAGATGCTGGTGCCCACGGCATTCCCGATGAGGTGCGGACGGTGCGCGGGACCACCCTGCGGGGCTACAGCCAAGGCTCGGCCAGCATTGTGTCGTGGGTCGGAGGTGGCCGGCTGTGTGTGTTCGGCGGTGAGGTCAGCCTGGACGAGCTGTTCGCGGTGGTGAGCGCACGCTTGACCGGCCGGAGCTGATCGGCAAAGCGGGGGCGCTCAGCTCGCGGCGCGAGACTGTGGGACACTGCCGGTCGCCAATGGGAGGCCTGATGCGTGTCTGGGGAGCGTCGCTGCTTGGTTTGGTGGGGTGGTCTGGTGTGGCGGGTGCTGCAGCTCCGGTGCAGCCCGACCCCCGTGGGCTGTCTCGGCCGGACCGGGCGTTCGACTTGGAGCGCCTCGCCCTCGACATCGTGCTGCACCCCGATGACCGGGCCTTGACCGGGCGTGGCGAGTACACCCTGCGGCGGCTGTTTCCCGGTCCGCTGGTGTTCGACCAAGTGGGCCTCGACGTCCACAGCGTGACGGTGGACGGCGCGCCGACCGAGTGGTGGGTGGACGACCAGCGCCTGGTGGTGCCGCTCCACAAGCAGGACACGCTGACCTTGGTGGTGGAGTGGGACGCGAGCCCCGACACGGGCGTGCACTTTCGCAGTGCGCGCGCCACCGACGCGTTCGACGAGGTGTGGACCCAGGGGGAGGCTCAAGACCACCGGCACTGGTTTCCCGCCGTGGACCACCCAGGGGACCGCTTTGAGTACGCAGGCAGCGTGCACGCCCCGGACGGATGGAAGGTGATGACCAACTCTGGCGATGACTTGGTCAACTACTTGGTGATGTTTGCGGCCGGGCAGTATGTCGAGCATGTGCATGCGGACCGTCCCTCAGTCTCGGTGTGGGTGCCGCCCGGAACTGACATGGACGCCGTGTCTGCAGTGTTGGATCCGGTGCCCGCCATGATGGATGTGTTTGCTCAGCGCACCGGCGTGCCGTACCCTTGGGGCGACTACCGACAAGTCTTCGTGCAGCGGTTTCGGTACTTTGGGATGGAGAACACGGGCGCGACCATCAACGCCCAGAGTGCCTTGGTGGGCGCCCACCTCAACGGCACACGACCGGGGATTGAGCGCCTGGTGGCCCACGAGCTGGCCCACCAGTGGTTTGGTGACCTGCTGACGTGTCGGTCGTGGCAGGAGCTCTGGCTGAATGAAGGCTTTGCGCGCTTCATGGAAGCGGAGTGGTTCCGGGAAGCCTATGGCCCTGAGGCGCTCGCCGAGCTGGTGCTGTGGTGGCAGGACCGCGCCAAGGGCAGCTCCCCGTTGGTGGGGCGCTTCCACCAGGGCCCGGGGCATCCTGTGCATGGCCGCGTGTACATGCTGGGGGCCTCCGTGCTCCATGGGTTGCGTGATCTGCTCGGTGAGGATCGCTTCTGGGAAGGCATTCAGCTCTATGTGCGCCGACACGCCCACAGCGATGTCGAGACGCGGGACCTGCAACGTGCCTTGGAGGATGTGACGGGCCAGAACTTGGATTGGTACTTTCAACAATGGACGGAGCTGGCGGTCCGGCCCGTGCTCAACGTGGGGGCGACCTTTGGCGATGGGCATGTCGATGTGCACGTTGCCCAGACCGTCGATGGCACCCATCCAGCCTTTGTGATGCCGGTTGTGGTGGAGGCGAAGCTGAAGTCGGGGGACGTGGTGCGCACCAAGGGTTGGTTGGAGGGAGGGTCGCTCAACTTGCAGCTTGACGCGGTTGAAGCCCCAACCTGGGTTGCCTTCGACCCGGCGGGCGGGCTGTTGGCGGACGTGGATCTGCGGATCAGCTCCGGCATGCTGAGTGCCCTTGTGTTGGATGAACAAGGTCCTCCCCACGCTCGGCTGCGGGCGATGCGTGCGCTGGCCAAGGGTGGGCAGGCGGACGCGCTGAAGGCCGTGCTGGAGCGGACCTCGGCTCATCCGGCGATGCGGCGGGAGGCGGCCCGAGGGTTGGGTGAACAGGCGGCCCTCGACGCCCTGTTGCCTTCAGCCCAGGACCCGGACAACAGCGTTCGCCTTGAGGTGGTGAAGGCGCTCGGCCGGTGCTTTGGGCCCACGCTGGCCACCACCCTGCGGACGGTGGCCCTGGGCGACACCAACCCAGATGTGCAAGGTGCGGCGCTGCGGGGGCTCGCCAAGGTGGCGCCGGCCGACGCGGTGGTGGTCGCCCGACGCTTGGCACGCGCTGGGTCGGGGGATGAGGATCAGCGGACCGGGGCCGCCTTTGAAGTGCTCGGCAGGCACGGTGAGGTGCGAGACCTGAAGCGCCTGCTGGGGGACCATCCCCGCCGCCTCAGCTCGCAGGCATACCGGGCAGCCACGGTGTTGGTGAGTCGCCAGGAGTCTGAGACCTTGCGGGAGGACCTCGGGGCCAAGGTGGCGCGGATGGCTGAAGCCCGGCTGAGGGACGACGACGAGCTGACCCGAACGGCGATGGTCGCCATCTTGGGTGAGGTCGGGGACAGCCGCAGTGTGGCGCTGCTGATGGCCCTGCGCAGCGAGACCCACATCGACGCGCTGGCGTCGCGGTGCACGGCGGCGATCGACGCGATTCGCACCCGGCCCAGTGACACGGTGCCGGTCGCGGACAATGCCCTCGAAGCGCGGCTCAAGGCGCTGGAGGATCGCCTGTCCACACTTGAGGGCACCGCGGAGGATCTACACGGCGAGGCCGGGCGTCCATAGGACCTGCCTATAGACTTGCCTTGTCGGGGATGTCTCCAGTGGCGGCATCTTCGGGCAGTGCCCCGATGACGAGGCGACCGAAGACGGGCAGGTGGTCGGACAGTGCGCTGTGCTCCCGCATCACTCGACTCTCGAGCACGTCGATGGGGCCGCCAATAAACACATAGTCGATCTTTCGGTCTGGTTCGCTGGCGCCAAAGGGAAGGTAGGTGCGGTTTTCGGGCGCAAGCTGGTCGGCGAGCAGCGTGCGGCGTCCGGGGAGCAGCGCCTCGATGGGGTTGCTGGCGTCCGCGTACAAGTCCGCTTCGGTGGTGAGGCGGTTCTTGTCGTCGCCCGGGGGCAGCAGGTTGAAGTCGCCCGCCAGGATCCAGGGCTGGTCCGGCGGGCGCGCGTCCATCCACTCCCGGAGGTACGCCACCTGGCGCTCGAGGGTGCCGTCGCCAAATGAGAACGCCGAAAGGTGGGTCACCGCCACCGCCAGGGGCTGGGTGTGGCCGTCGACATGCACTTCAGCGGTGAGCAAGGCACGCTTGAGGTTCAGCGCTTGGACAACCTTTGGCTCGTTCATCAGGGCGAGCTGGTGCCGGGTGGCCTTGTCGTGGGCCACCGTGGTGAGGATGCCGAGGGCCATGTGCACCCGGCCGAGCGGGTTCGTCGTCGGCTTGGGCACAAAGTACGCGAGGTGGTACGGCGCTGTAGACGTGCATGTGGGCTGGATGGCCGCTTGGTAGCGGGTGAGCTGGTCCAAGCGTCCGGTGCGCGTGGAGTCGCGGTCGATCTCCTGCAGCAGGTTGATCTCGGCCCCTGCGTCGGCGAGGGCCTTGGAGATGCCAGCGACCGTTTCTTCGACATCCGCCGGCGGCACATGGACCGCTTCGCCGCCATCGTAGAAGAATCGGTGCTTCCGGCTCGCCGCATACTGGAGGTTCCACGACACCAGCGAGAACGGCTCACCCGCGACGAGGACCCGGCCACCGTCCCGACATTGGTGCTCGGCCGGCTCGATTGGCTTGGGTTTGTGTTCGGTGAAGAAGACAAATGCGACGAAGGCACCCACGAGGGCGACCGCGAATGCGATGGAGAGCAGAAGGAATTTGAGCATGGCGCGCATTTTGGCAGTCTATCCAACATTCGGGTTGCAAATTCAAGCCGAGGCGGCGGGGACCCAGGGGACGCTGCCTGGTGACAGCGGGCCAGTTGGATTGCAGGGGGGGTGACGTGGGCCCTGCCCGCGCCGAGAACGGGTAGCAGGCAAACGCTTTGGCCTCACACTGCGTGGTTGACTTGGGTGGTGGGCATCCGGCCGGCGAGTTGCTCGTACATCTCACGCACTTCGTAGCGGTCCGCGCGAGACATGCGCTCGATGGCGCTGCGGGGATGGATGTTGTAGTATCCCGAGATGGCGTAGGGGAGGTGATAGCCCCAGCGAAGTTGCTCATTGAGCTCAGAGAAGATCTCGACCAGATCGAGAATTGGCGCGACGTCGTAGCGGGGGTTGTCCAGGTAGAAGAGCAACAATTCCAGGGGGCAGTTGCCGGGGCCTCGGCCCATGCCCAGGATCGTGGCGTCCACGAAGTCTACGCCTTCATCGATGGCGACGATGGAATTGGCGAAGGCTTGTTGTTGGTTGTTGTGGAAGTGGACCCCGACCTTGATGCCTTCTCCGAGATAGTTCATGTACTTATGAACCAGATAGCGCACATGGTAGGGATAGAGTGCACCAAAGCTATCGACGATGGCCACGTTGTGGACGCCGGAGCGCGCGAGTCGAATCAAGAACTTGTCGACGTCATCAGGGCTCAGAGTGCTGATGGCCATGACGTTCATGAATGTCTCATAGCCCTTGGCGAGGGCGTCATCGAGCAGTCGCAGCGCATCGTCGAGCTGATGCGCATAGGTTGCGATGCGAACAACGTCGATGACGGTGTCTTTCTTGTGGGGGATGTCGGCGGGGGTGATGCGGCCCACATCCACCATGGTGGACAGCTTCAGCTCGCCCGGGGAGACCGCACGACGGAGGTCTTCTTCGCGGCAAAAGCGCCAGGGCCCCACATCCTCGCCGGCAGCGATGGAGGGAGACGCCCGGTAGCCCACTTCCATGTAGTCGATGCCCGCGTCGACGAGCGAGCGGAAGACCCGTGAGACGATGGCGTGGTCGAAGTTCCAGGCGTTGCAGAGGCCGCCGTCGCGAATGGTGCAGTCGAGCACTTTGATGCGTCGCCGCCGGTCAGTGACGAGGCCGTCGGGGCAGCACTTGACGCGGTAGTCGAGTCCCATGGAGGGCTCCCTCGGTGGTGGGCAAGAGGGTGTCTTAGGCCCCTCGAAGTGCCCACGCCAGCCCAGATGCGGCCCGCGCTAACGAAGCCGTGAGGGGCCCAGATCCTCGACAATGGGGTGTTGACCGTCGATGGCAAGCGCAGCGAGGGCTTCACCGGCGAGCCAGGCGAACCCGAAGCCGTGCCCGGTGAACCCGGCGGCTGCGAGTGCGGCGGGGGTGCCCGGCGCGGGACCAATGATGGGCAGTCCATCGCGGGAAAAGCCCATGGTGCCCGACCACCGATGCTCGATCGGGACACTCGCGAGCGCCGGGAAGGCCCGCAGGAACGCCGTCATCCGGGCCTGAATGGCGTCGTGCAGACGATCTTCGTGTCCCACTTCGCTCTGGGGATCGAGGTTCCGCCAGCCACCCAGGATGATGTGACCGGTGGTCGTCTGGCGCCAGTAGTCGTACCCATGGTCCGCGTAGATGGGTTGGGGGAAGAGCGGTGGTGCTGGCGCCGTGGAGAGCATCTGGCCGCGCACCGGGTCGACCCGGGACTGGTACCAGGGGAGGAGGGTGCCGATGCGCGCGTTGGTGCAGACGAGCACGAGGTCGGCCGAGACCGTCGCTTGGGGGGTGCGCACAGTCGCGTGGCCGGGCCGCTCGGCATCGAGTGCCAGGACCGGGGACTGGTCGAAGCGCCGGGCGCCGAGCTGAATCGCTGCCTGCCCAGCGTGTTGGGCGAGTCGAGCGGGATGGAGCTCACCATCCTCGGGCAAGACCAGAGCGCGCTTGTATCCAGCAGCCTGGAGAGACTCGGGGAGCTGGTTGGCTGCCAAGAGCTGAGCGGAGAAGCCGTCGGCGACCAGCAGCGCGGCGGACGCTTCGAGGGCTCGCGCTTCGCTCGGGGAGCTGGCGAGCTGGATGCTGCCGTTCTGGCGGTAGTCGCACTCGATCTGGTGGCGTTCAATTGCGTGCCGCAGCCGCCGGTGGTTCTCCAGTGACCACTCGTGGACCCGCCTTGCACGGGCGCGCCCCATGACGCCCACCGCCCGGTCGTAGCGCTCGGCGGTGCCCTGGAGGATGAAGCCGGCGTTGCGCCCGGTGGCCCCGGATGCGGCGGTGCCCGCCTCAAGCTGGATGACGTCGACGCCCGCTTCGGCGAGGCTCAGCGTGGCGGATGTGCCGCATAGACCGGCGCCAATGACGACGACATTGCACTTCAGGTCGCCCACCGCCGGGGGAAGGGGAGGGGGGGCATCGTGCAGCCACAGCGGGGTGGTGCTCAACTCTGATCCCCACGGCGTCGTCGTGCGGCGCGGTCTGTGCGCTCTGGTGGGCCTTCAGGGTTGGACTCGGCTTCCCGGGGAGTGGTCCGGCCGAAGTTGAGTCCGGCGGGATCGGCGTTTGTGCGGTGCACGGGGGGCGGAAAGAGCATGGTGAGGAAGGCAGCGCCACAGAGCGCAACGGCAACGGCCACGAACAGCCCGATCTGGACGGTGTAGGCGAAGCCCCCAGCAATCCCGAGGGCGACGCTGGCTCCGCCGACGATGCCCCAGCGGACGGCGTGGCTGCGGACGTCGGTGGCGGGGGGCGGCTCGGGGGTCGGGTCGACCTCCACCACCTCGCCGGTGCTGTCCTCGTCCGCATTGTGGAGGTTGGGACTGCGGTTGGCGCGGAATTTCATGCCCCGGCGGTTGCGCTCTTTGCGTTTTTCATCGCGAGAAGGCCGTGGCGCACCATTCTTCGAGGTTGGCGTGCTGGAGGGGGTGTCGGCCATCGACGGGGCTCCTGGGGAGATGGACCAGCTCTGTGCCGGCGAGGTGGTCCACTATGGCCACGGGCGGTGCTTTTCCAGTGCATTCATGGGTGGCGGGCTGGATCGGGGCGAGGACACGAATTGCGCTGCAATTGCGTTCAAGGTGGCTCATGCAAATGCCGGGGGGATCCGCTTCAATGGTTGTTGGCGGCAGCAGCCGCCCACTCCCTGCCCCGGACGGACCATGAGCACGACACTCCTGCACCCTGAGCCACCTCCGAGAACCGGACATGCGGATGTTCCCCCTGTTGCGCTCGGTGCGCAGAGCCGATGGCTCGTGCAGGACTGACGGACCCCGCGACCCAGGAGTCGCCGGGCTCAAACGGAACCGCAGCGCAGTGCCCAATGTGCAGTGCGGTGGCTGGTGGGCGCCCGGAGTGGCGGCACTGGCGGGGTTCCGGTGGACTGTGACCCTGCGATGCATTGAGTGTGCGAGGCCGACAAGTGTTGCTTGTTGTCGGACTTTGGGATGACCGGTGCCTCTGCATCAGGTCCTCACATTGACTCTTAAGTTTGCACCAATCCGGCGGGTCTTCAACCGATCGCCGCACCCCAGACTCTGTAGTGGAGTCGCCCCGCTGGGTTGGTGTCCCTTCTTTGATAACTTTGCAGTGTGTTGGGCGGGAGCCCAGGTTGTCGACAGAGGTTCTTCCTCTCGTGGACCCCTCCCGCTGGCCAAGCTGTCCTCCGCAGGGAGGATGGCCGGATGGGCCGAGACCGGAAGACGCGACAGCGTTGACCAGGTCGGCC
Source organism: Myxococcota bacterium (assembly GCA_942491145.1). Classification (GTDB taxonomy): domain Bacteria; phylum Myxococcota_A; class UBA796; order UBA796; family UBA2385; genus CAXQUZ01. Next base: position 125,621 of record CALOBC010000014.1, read on the forward strand.
ATCCACAGGCGCCACACTGTGGTTCGTTTGCACCAACTCGGCGGGTCTTCAACCGATCGCCGCACCCCAGACTCTGTAGTGGAGTCGCCCCGTTGGGTTGGTGCCTCCTTTCTTTGACTTTACCGTTTGCACCAACCCGGCGGGTCTTCAACCGATCGCCGCACCCCAGACTCTGTAGTGGAGTCGCCCCGTTGGGTTGGTGCCTCCTTTCTTTGACTTTACCGTTTGCACCAATCCGGCGGGTCTTCAACCGATCGCCGCACCCCAGACTCTGTAGTGGAGTCGCCCCGTTGGGTTGGTGCCTCCTTTCTGTGACTTTACCGTTTGCACCAACTCGGCGGGTCTTCAACCGATCGCCGCACCCCAGACTCTGTAGTGGAGTCGCCCCGCTGGGTTGGTGCCTCCTTTCTGTGACTTTACCGTTTGCACCAACTCGGCGGGTCTTCAACCGATCGCCGCACCCCCAGACTCTGTAGTGGAGTCGCTCCGCTGGGTTGGTGCCCCTTCTTTGATAACTTTGCAGTGTGTTGGGCGGGAGCCCAGGTTGTCGACAGAGGTTCTTCCTCTCGTGGACCCCTCCCGCTGGCCAAGCTGCCCTCCGCATGGAGGATGGCCGGATGGGCCGAGACCGGAAGACGCGACAGCGTTGACCAGGTCGGCCATCCACAGGCGCCACACTGTGGTTCGTTTGCACCAATCCGGCGGGTCTTCAACCGATCGCCGCACCCCAGACTTTGTAGTGGAGTCGCCCCGCTGGGTTGGTGTCCCTTCTTTCTGTGTCTTCTCTGTTTGCACCAACCCGGCGGGTCTTCAACCGATCGCCGCACCCCAGACTCTGTAGTGGAGTCGCCCTGCTGGGTTGGTGCCTCCTTTCTGTGTTTTCTCTGTTTGCACCAACCCGGCGGGTCTTCAACCGATCGCCGCACCCCAGACTCTGTAGTGGAGTCGCCCTGCTGGGTTGGTGCCTCCTTTCTGTGACTTTACCGTTTGCACCAACTCGGCGGGTCTTCAACCGATCGCCGCACCCCAGACTCTGTAGTGGAGTCGCCCCGCCGGGTTGGTGTCCCTTCTTTGATAACTTTGCAGTGTGTTGGGCGGGAGCCCAGGTTGTCGACAGAGGTTCTTCCTCTCGTGGACCCCTCCCGCTGGCCAAGCTGTCCTCCGCAGGGAGGATGGCCGGATGGGCCGAGACCGGAAGACGCGACAGCGTTGACCAGGTCGGCCATCCACAGGCGCCACACTGTGGTTCGTTTGCACCAACCCGGCGGGTCTTCAACCGATCGCCGCACCCCAGACTCTGTAGTGGAGTCGCCCCACTGGGTTGGTGCCTCCTTTCTTTGACTTTACCGTTTGCACCAACCCGGCGGGTCTTCAACCGATCGCCGCACCCCAGACTCTGTAGTGGAGTCGCCCCGCTGGGTTGGTGCCTCCTTTCTGTGACTTTACCGTTTGCACCAACTCGGCGGGTCTTCAACCGATCGCCGCACCCCAGACTCTGTAGTGGAGTCGCCCCGCTGGGTTGGTGCCCCCTTTCTGTGTTTTCTCTGTTTGCACCAACCCGGCGGGTCTTCAACCGATCGCCGCACCCCCAGACTCTGTAGTGGAGTCGCCCCGCTGGGTTGGTGCCTCCTTTCTTTGACTTTACCGTTTGCACCAACCCGGCGGGTCTTCAACCGATCGCCGCACCCCAGACTCTGTAGTGGAGTCGCCCCGCTGGGTTGGTGCCTCCTTTCTTTGACTTTACCGTTTGCACCAACCCGGCGGGTCTTCAACCGATCGCCGCACCCCAGACTCTGTAGTGGAGTCGCTCCGCTGGGTTGGTGCCCCTTCTTTGATAACTTTGCAGTGTGTTGGGCGGGAGCCCAGGTTGTCGACAGAGGTTCTTCCTCTCGTGGACCCCTCCCGCTGGCCAAGCTGTCCTCTCTTTGTGGGGCGGCCGGATGGACCGAGACCGAAAGACGCGACAGCGTGTATCAGGTCGGCCATCCAGAGGCGCCACACTGTGGTTCGTTTGCACCAACCCGGCGGGTCATCAACCGATCGCCGCACCCCAGACTCTGTAGTGGAGTCGCCCCGCTGGGTTGGTGCCCCCTTTCTGTGTTCTCCCTGTTTGCACCAACCCGGCGGGTCTTCAACCGATCGCCGCACCCCCAGACTCTGTAGTGGAGTCGCCCCGTTGGGTTGGTGCCTCCTTCTTGTGTTTGGCGGGGGCTCACCGGAAGTCTCGGCTCCGGGTCTTGACCTGGGGCACAATGTCGAGCTTGCTGAACTGAAAGCAGAGCAAGCTGACGCTGTCGCCGTCCCGCTGCACGCGAGCAACGGCCTCCAGCATGTTCTCGCTCAGGATGAGGTGGCGCTGGCGATCGAACAGCCTTGGCTTCACCACCAAGTTGAGCATGCCGGTCTCGTCCTCCAGCGTCATGAACATGATCCCGCTGGCCGTGCCGGGACGCTGCCGGTTGCTCACGATGCCCCCCACCCGGACCAACGCATTCGCCGGCTTCTCCAGCACCTGTTGGGCGCTGAGCACCCCCGCCGCCGCCAGCGCAGGTCGGGCCATCGCCGTTGGGTCGTGCCGCACCGACAAGCCCGACACCCGAAAGTCTTCTCGCAGCTCGTCGATGACGGTGGGCGCGGGCAGCATCGACGGCGCTTCTGGTCGCATCATGCCGTGGAACAGCGGCATGTCGTAGAGGCCTTCGATGGCCCACACCGCGTCGCGTCGGTGGCTGCCGAAGCTGTCCAGGGCACCGGTGCGCGCTATGGCCACGAGCTCTTCTCGGCGGAAGCTGCTGCGCCGAAACAAGTCGCCGATGTCGGTGAACGCACGCTGTGCCCGGGCTTCCATGAAGCGGATGGCGGCCTCTTCACGAATGCCCTTCACCAACCGCAGCCCGAGCCGCAGTGATCGCACCGGAGTGGCGTCGTCATCACGATCGTCGTCCCCCGTGGGCTCCAGCGTGCAGTCCCAGTCACTCCGCACAATGCAGATCTCGCGCACGTCCACACCGTGGCGCCGGGCATCCCCCACAATCGCCCGTGGTGAGTAGAAGCCCATGGGTTGGCTGTTGATGAGGGCGGCAGCGAACGCCGCGGGGAAGTGGCACTTGATCCAGCTCGACACATAGACCAGCCGGGCGAAGCTGGCGGCGTGGCTCTCTGGGAAGCCGTATTCACCGAAGCCCTTGATCTGATTGGCGATTTGCTGGGCATAGTCGTCGGGGATGCCGTTGTTGCGCATGCCCGCCATCAGCTTGTCGGTCAGCGGTTCTAGGCCGCCCCGCTTCCGCCACGCCCCCATGGCCCGCCGGAGCTGGTCGGCCTGGCCCGGGGTGAAGCCCCCCACCGCGACCGCCATCGCCATGACTTGTTCTTGGAAGATGGGCACCCCCGCGGTGCGCTCCAGGATCGGCCGCAGCGCGGGATGTGCGTAGATGACTGGCTCTTCACCATTGCGCCGCTTGAGGTAGGGGTGGACCATCCCGCCTTGGATGGGGCCCGGGCGCACGATGGACACTTCCACCACCAGATCGTACCAACACCGGGGCTTGAGGCGGGGCAGCATCGACATCTGGGCGCGGCTCTCGATCTGAAAGACCCCGACGGAGTCTGCGCGACACAACATGTTGTAGACCGCGTCGTCGCCCGCGGGGATGTTGGCCAGGGTGAGCGGGCGCTGCCAGTGGGCTTTGATCAGCTCGAAGCAGCGGCGCAGGCACGTGAGCATGCCGAGCGCCAGCAGGTCGACCTTCACGAAGCCCACAGTGTCGATGTCGTCCTTGTCCCACTGCAGCACCGTGCGGGCTTGCATCGACGCGGGCTCGATCGGGACCAGGTCGACCAAGGGGCCGTCGGAGATGGTGAAGCCACCGCTGTGGAGGCCCAAGTGACGGGGGTGGTTGCGCAGCTCTTCAGCGAGCGTCAGCGCCAAGACCACACGGCGGTCACCCGGGTCGACGCCGGCGAGCTGGAGCTGTTCAGGGGACAGGAGCTCCCCGCTGCCGCCATCAAACCACTGGGACTGGCCGGCCAAGCGGTCCACTTGGTCCTGGGAGAGCCCCAGCGCCTTGCCCACATCCCGCAGCGCGGACCGCCGTCGATACGTGATGATGTTGCAGACCATCGCCGCACGGTGGCGCCCGTACTTGCGGTAAACATACTGCATGACCTCTTCGCGGCGCTCATGCTCGAAGTCGACGTCGATGTCCGGCGGTTCTCCGCGCTCTTCAGAGATGAAGCGCTCAAAGAGCAGGCTGGAGCTTGCCGGATCGACCGAGGTGATGCCCAACACGAAGCACACTGCCGAGTTGGCCGCGCTGCCCCGGCCCTGGCACAAGATCTGTTGTTCGCGGGCAAAGCGGACGGTGTCCCACACGGTCAAGAAGTAGGCGGGGAAGTTCATCCGCTCGATGAGCACCAGTTCGTGCTCGACTTGCTCGTGGACCTTCTGGGGCACTCCTTGGGGGTAGCGCCAGTGCAGCCCTTCTTCGCACAAGGTGCGCAGCCAGCCAATGGGCGTCTGGCCCTCGGGGACGATCTCCCGGGGGTAGGCATACGCGAGCTGATCGAGGCTGAAGGTGCACCGGTCAGCGATCTCGACCGATCGGGCGAGGGCGGCCCCGTGCTTGGGAAACAGCGCAGCCATGGCGGCCGGGGACCGGAGGTGGCGCTCGGCATTGGCTTGAAGCGAGCGGCCCGCTTCGTCGAGGGTGCACTTGAGGCGGATGCACGTGAGCACATCGTGGAGCCGGCGGCGCTCCCGTGCATGGAAGAGCACGTCATTGGTCACCACCAAGGGCATCTGGGCGCGCCTCGCAAGTGTCTCGGCCGCCAACACGCGCCGGTCGTCGTGGCCATCCAGCCGACGGCGGAGCGCCACCGAGCAGTGCGGCCCGAACACCTCCCGCACCCGCCGTGCCGAGAAGGGCTCCCAGTCGTCGAGAATGATGATGTCCAGGCCACCTTCGTGCCCAGCAGTCAACAAGCGTTCCAGGGACACCCGCGCTCGTCCTTTGCGGAGCCCGTCCCGGCCATGGGGGGTGCCGGAAGGGTCCTCAGAGAGGCTGCCGGCGCAGCGTGCATGGGTGAGCAGCCGACAGAGCTGGGACCACCCGTGGGAGTTGTGGGCGAGGAGCACGGCGCCAGGGCCACTCTCGATGGTGATGCGCGCACCGCAGACCAAGCGAAGGCCCGGACCATCCGGGTCGAGCTCTCTCAGGCGCCGCCATGCCCGGGGCAGCCCATAGACGCCGTCCCGATCGGTGAGGGCGACGGCATGCAGCCCCAGCGACGCGGCTTGGTCCACCAGCTCTTCGGGGGTGGACGCGCCCTCGTGAAAGGAGAAGGAGCTGCGGCACAGCAGCTCGGCATAGGCCGGTGGGCTCATCGGGCAGCCGCCCCATCCCACCAGCCCTGAAGCAGCCAGTGACCGGACTCTCGGTAGAGCCAGGCCTTGCGACCATCCTTGAGAACGGTGGTCCAATACTCCCGGTCAAAGTCCCCGCCATCACCGTCCAGCCACCATTGGCCTTGCCGGCGCTCGGGACCGCGCATGCCCACCACACTCACCCAGCGCCCATCCAGGTGGAGCGCTTGGGGCAGTCCCCAGCCGCCGGCCCGCACATCGAGGGGGCGTGATGCCAGGAGCATGAGCGCAGGACGGCGGGGCACTTCGGGAGCGGGCCAGCCCTCCCACTCGGACGCTGGATCTTCGGCAATCCCATGCATCACATCGGGATGGCGGGGCTCGAGAGAAGACAGCGGGCAGGATCCCGGGGCGTGTCGGACGGGCTCGGGAACGTCGGCGGGATCGAGGGCCTGGGCGACCCAGCTCGCTTCGGGCATGTGGCTGTCGACCAAGCGGGGCCAGCTCACCGCCCCACAGCCCAGGCCGTCCTGCAGCCTTGCAATGACGTCAGACAGGGCATCATCGACACGGTGCCGCCCCAGCAGGCTCGACTGGCGCCCATCGAAGCAGACCGTGTTCGTGAATTCCGTGCAGATCGAGATGACCGGCCCCGGCAGTGTGAAGTTCTGGAGCTGGAGCCGCAGCAGCCGCAAGATGCGCTCGGGGGAGCGGGTGGGGGCCCCAAGACGCAGGGAGATGTGCTGCTCCGGCCCACCATCGAGCCGGAGCAGCAGGGTGATGCGGGTGGCGGCGCGTCCGGCGGTTGCGAGCTGGACGGCGCCATCCATGAGCAAGGCGTTGACCACAAAGAGCATCGCTTCGATGTTGTCGACAGGATCAGGTAGATCCTGTTCCAACATCAGCAGCTCGGAGGGGGTCACGGGGGGGAGGGTGGGGGTGGTGCCACGTCCCCGGGCGAGGGCATGGGCGGCGAGGGAGACCGGACCCACACGACCGGCGAGCGCGGCGGGGTCCAGTCGAGCAAAGGCGTGGATGGTCTCGATGCCCAGGCCGATGAGCAGGTCGTGCTCGGCCCATGGCAGGTGGAGGGCGGCGAGGGGGAGGGGACCCAGGGCCGCCGCGCCTTCGCCGGGGGCAATGATGCGGTCCTGTTCACCCCATGCAGCACAAGCCAAGGCGGTGGCGGGATCATCGGAGATGACCCCCCGGGCGACATGACCGAGGTCTCGCAAGCGGCGCACCATGCGCTCGAGCACGACCGCCTCGGCGTCTTCGTCAGGTTGGGCGAACAGCGCGGCAGAGCGGCTGATCTCGGCGACCAGGGACTCGGGTTCGAGCGGCGCGATGTTCGGCGAGATCAACAACATCTGGCCGCACAGCTCGATGAGGTCCGCTTGTTCTTCTTCCGCCCGGCGCAGCTCGATCTGCACATCCGGACAGATGGCCCGCGCCTCGGCCACCGTCATCCCCGGTCGCACCCCAGCCGCTTGGGCCGCGGGCGTGCGCGCTTGCACCCGCAGGGCGTTCTTCTCGTTGTCGGCGAGGAGCACCCGCTGATCAGCGGTCCAGCCACATCGCTCAAGGCGGAAGGCGGGCAGGTGCAAGAGGAGGTACCGGGGCATGGATCCCGGGTAACCTGAACACCTGTACAGTGTCGACGCTTTCTGGCCGGCTCAGCCCCGAAAGTGGTCCTTGCGCCGGCGAACCTCGGTCAGCACCGTCCCACCGGGCGCGTCCATCATGCCCACCACAGACTGCATCTCGGCGGAGCCCGCCCGCATGAAGGGGTTGATCCGGCGCTCCTGCTCCACCGTTGTCGGCACCGTAAACCGACCCGCCGCTCGGGCGTCCTGGGCAGCGCTCTCGGCCGCGATGAGGGCCGGGTTTTGGGGTTCCAAGCTGCGGGCAAAGCGCAGGTTCGACAGCGTGTACTCATGGGCACAGTACAAGCGCGTGTCGCCGGGAAGTGCCGCGTAGCGCTGCATCGCGGTCCACATCTGGTCCCCGGTGCCCTCGAACAGCCGCCCGCAGCCCGCCACGAACAGCGTGTCGCCGACAAAGGCCATCCCGTCGAACACATAGGTGATGTGGCCCCGGGTGTGGGCGGGGGTGTCCCAGACCGTCGCCTGGCTCGCTCCCACCGCGACGGTGTCCCCCTCGCCGACCTGCACGTCGATGCCCGGAATGCGCGCGGCGTCCGCGCGGGGGCCCACGATGGTGCAGCCGGTGAGCCGCTTGAGGTCCAGGTTGGCGCCGATGTGATCGGGGTGGTGGTGCGTGTTCAGCAACAAGCTGAGCGTCCAGCCCTGGGCGTCCAGAGCATTCAAGATCGGCGGCGCTTCGGGGGCGTCCACCACCGCACACACCCCCGTTTCGGGGTCGTGCAGCAGCCACGCATAGTTGTCGTTCCAGACGGGAATGCCGATGACGTCAAGGGCCATGAACACGGGATCCTGAGTTGGCAATCAGTTGCAGTCGGGCGCCTCAAAGCGCAGCTCATTGTTGGACTCGGTGCACTCCGGCAGCCACTGCTGGCCCTCGTCGTCATCCGCGACCACCACGAGGCTCTGGCCCTGGTAGCCGTCCCAGTCGATGCGCAGGACAATGGCGTCGGTGGTCAGGCCCGGCTCCACCACATCCAGCGAGAATGAGCTGCCCAGGAAGGTGCGCTGGCCGCTGACATCTTCGGCATACAGCGACACCGGCACGTCTTGGCGCATGAACGCCGCCCCGCTGTTGCCCACGCGCACCCGGGCGACCAACCGGCCTTGCCCGCACTCTTCGAGGCACAGCTCCGCGAGGGGCACCGCATCCGCCGAGTCCCCGCCGCTCACGGGTTGGGGGTCACCGGAGCGAAAGTTGTTGTGGATCGGCCAGTTGGCGCGGGGCGGTGAGGGGACCGACAGGTCATCATTGATGTTGGTGATGCTGTAGGCATGCTGGTTCCAGACCTGTCGCCCGGGCAGCCAGTCGCCGTTGGCCGACCCCAGCACCCAGATGCCTGTCTTGTCCTCGTCCTGGTGGCCACCGCCGTTGGGGATGAGGACTTCCACCATTCCGTCACCGTCGACATCCGCGACCGTCGGCAGCTCGTGCAGCGTGCGGCTCGCGTGCTTGGTGGTCTCGTACCGGACGGCGCCGTCGTTGCCGGCAAAGATCCAGAAGCGGGTCTCATCGGCGTAGACCACCTCGGGCTGGCCGTCGCCCTCAAAGTCATAGACCGAGGCCCCGGTGACCCCGGAGCTTGCGTCTTCCACAGGGTTGGACCACAGCGGCGTGCCATCTGGCTCGTACACGGCGTAGCGGGTGCCCGTGGCAATGCCGATCTCCGGCTCACCATCGGCGTCGAAGTCCGCGATGGTCGGCGGACCGCCGTTGCCCTCACCCTCGAGACCGAAGGTGGTCAGCAGGTTGCAGTCGCCATCGAAGACCCGTGCGATGCCGTCCCCGACGCTGACCACGTCGCCATCGCCGTCCATGTCGAGGTCCGCCACAGCGGGGAAGCCGTCGAGGGCTTCGTCGTCCCAGCCGCAGTGCACCGCACCGAATGCGTCGTAGATGGTCTGGCCCGTGATCACTTCCTGAAGACCGTCCCCATCGAGATCTGCGGGCACTGCGAAGTAGCCGATCTCGGGGTGCCAGCGGAAGGCTCCCACACCACCGGTGCCCTTGGCGATCAGCGCGCCGGTGGCACCCTCGAGAAAGGTGTTCCCGACGACCACTTCCACGTCGCCGTCCCCGTCCAAGTCCGCGATGGCCGGCGCATGCCCACCGCAGGGCAGCTCTCCCTCCAGGGCCAGCCAGACCAGGTCCAGATCCGGCGAGAACGCCGCCACATAGCACTTGTTCGGCCCGCCGATGCCATCGCTGGCACCGTCGCCGCCCGTGTCGAGCAAGATGGGGATCTCCTCGCCACCCTCGTCGCCGCCGCCCCCTTCATCCCCTCCGTCTTCGCCCCCTTCGTCACCACCCCCGTCTTCACCGATGTCGCCGCCGCCGCCTTCGTCGCCACCCTCGTCCATGCCGCCACCACCCTCGTCGCCGCCGCTCGGCCCCTCAATGACTTGCACGATGGCGATGATCTCCACCACACCGTCCTGGTTGACGTCACCCAGCGCGGCATTGCCATAGCGATACGGATAGACCTGGTAAGTGAAGTCACCGATGGTTGTGTCGACTCGCTGAAGCGCCTTGCCTCCGGTGAGACCATCGCCAGGCGTGATGCGGAGAATGCCCTTCTTGTGGGTGTTCAGGCCTTCGTCGTCGGTGACCACAACGATGTCGGGAACGTCGTTCCGATCGATCACGCCGTCACCGTTGTCGTCGTCGAGCTGTCCCACCAGCGGGGCCATCACAACTTGGCTGTATTCGCCAAAGTTCGACCACGTGGTGAGCTCCCACTCCACCACGCCTTCGATTGTGCCGGTGACGATGTTGTGGGCGCAGCTCTCGTCGAGACCGACCGTCTGGGGCAGGCCATCGTCGGGGGGGCACCACGCGGGGGCCACGGTCTGGTCGTCGGTTCCGACCACAGACGGGGTGCCCGTGTCGACAACCGACTCAGGGTCGGGAATGTCTTTGACGGTGTAGTCCTGGCTGCAGCCCAACACAGCGAGGAGAGGCAGAACACGGGAATGTCGGTGAGCCGCGTGCATCGCACCTCCAGAGCCCGGAGTCTACCCCCACGGGGCCGTCGACGCAGTCCTTGTTGCAGAGCTTGGCTGACGAGGGTGGGCACGCCCCAAATGGTGCCTAAGTGGGCTCCGGGTCGGCGCGACGGAGACGGACCATGGGTGGCGGAATGATCGAAGCGGTGGGGCAGCTGATGGCAGCGGCCGGAATCCACCTGCCTGCCTGGGGGGTGCCGGCGTTTGCGTTGCTGCTGATGGCCGTCATGCTGCCGCGCTTGGTGCGAAACATGCGAACGGGGCAAGCGCGCAAGCTGTTGGGCCGGTCCCGGGTGCTGGAGGGTGGCGCCCGCCAGGCGATGGAGGCCGAAGCCATGGCGCTTGTGAAGGGCCATGGACCGGGGCTTGTGGCGATCGCCGACGAGGCGCTGAGGCTGAACCGCAGGGGGCTGGCCGAGGACGCGGTGGCACAGCTCAAGGCCACCGGTGAGCTTCGGAGCGAGTGCCGTCGGCTGGCCAAGGAGTTGGCTGGGGACCCCCTCCAAGGTGCTCCCACATCCCTCGCTTTTGCCCTGTTGGTCGACAACCTCATCGAGGGAGGCCTGCTCGCCGAAGCCGAGCGCAAGCTGGCCCACGCCCGGGTTCGCTGGCCGGCAGATCCCGCGGTGGACGGCGCTGCAACACGGGTCGCTGAAGCGCGTGCTGCACGTCATTCCCACGATGTACAGGCCGGCTGAGTCCGGTCACAGCTGGGCGGACGTGGGCCCTTCGTTGTTGCTGGCGGCCACCGTGCGCCGGACGGCGACAATGGACAGCAGCACGCCGCCCCCGAGCAGCACGCCGCCGCCGATGAACGGCGCGGATGGGGCAATCCCGCTGTAGAGCACCCCGCCCATCGCAGGACCGATGACCCGCGCGAGTGCGCTGAGCGACTGGTTTGTGCCGAGCACAAAGCCCTGCTCGTCGGCACTGGCGCCCCGAGAGATGAGGCTCTGGAGGCTGGGGTTGGCGACGCCTTGCCCGATGGCCATGATCACGAACACTGTGACCATTGGCACGGTCGGCGGCGCGAACGGCAACAAGGTGATGGCGACCGCGAGGATGCCGACCCCCACCGGAATCAGGGACGCTTCCCCGAAGCGCTTGACCAAGCGGCCGATCAGCCCGCCCTGAACCACAATCATCACGAGACCGGCCACCCCGAACATGCGTCCGACCTGGGGCGCGCTCAGCCCCCGCGCATGCTCGGCGAAGAGGGTGAAGGTGCTCTCCATCATGCCGAACGCGATGGTGATCGTGAAGGTGAGGACGACGCAGAGGCCCACCACCGGGTGCTTCATGACGCTAAAGAATGCCGCAGGATGCAGCGGGCGGGGGCGGGTGGTGGAGCCCGGGTGGCGGGTCTCCGGCAGCATGAACAGGGCGACGAAGAAGTTGATCCCGCTGAGGGCGGCGGCAAACCAGATGGGCGCGCTGTAGCCGAACACCGACAGCTCGCCGCCAATGAAGGGCCCGAGGGTGAAGCCGACGCCGAAGGCCGCCCCGATGAGACCCATGCCCATGGCGCGCTTCTCGGGGGGCGTCACATCGGCAACCGCAGCTTGGGCTGTGGAGATGTTGGCCGTGGCCACACCGTGGAGGCTGCGAAAGAGGAACAGCATCCACAGCTCGGTGGCCGCCGCAAACCCCGCGAGGCACAGGCACGTCGCTGCAACGCTGAACAGCATGACAGGGCGGCGTCCCACACGGTCCGAGAGTGCGCCCCACAAGGGGGCGAAGAGGAACTGGGCGAGGGAGTAGCAGGCCATCAGCAGGGTGACCTGGATGGCGCTCGCGCCGTGGTCTTCTGCGTAGAAGGTCAGCAGCGGGATGACGATGCCGAAGCCCACAAGGTCGAGAAAGACCGTGAGCAGCACCGGAATGAGAGTCCTGAACACGAGAGCACCCTGGGACGGCCGCACGCTGGGCCGATGGGGAGCGGCTCAGTCGGAGCGATTGACGAGTATGAGATCGAGGCGGCCGTCGCCGGTGAGGTCGCCTGCGCGCACGCGCTGACCTGTCCTAAGGAACTGGCGCTCTTCTTCCCAGATCAAGTCGGCATCTTCGGCATCCATGCTCGGCCGCCAGCCGAGGTAGCCCGCGGCACCCCGGAATAGGTACAGCGCGCCGGCCTCGAAGGTCTCGGCCCGGTCGGGGTCAGGTGTTCTACGTGGAGCGCCCACCAGTAGATCCGCGTAGCCATCATCGTCCAGATCAGTGATTGTGATGCTTCGACCAAAGCTATCGCCGTCTTGTTCGCCGTTCAAGCGAATGCGGTGAAGCGGGCTGCGACCGCCCCGGAGGTCGGCCCCGTCCCACAACAGCGCGGCGCCGGCCCCTCGGCGGGCCACCGAGTTGGAGTCCGACCGCACCGTGCCCGGCGCACCGCCCACCAGCTCTGGGAGGCCGTCTCCATCGATGTCGCCGGTGGCCACCGCCCACCCCAGCCAGCCATTGGTCTGTGCACCCCGCAGGGTGTGGCGGGCCGCAGTGCTCAAGTCACCAGCAGCGGGTGGAGTTGCGCCGTCGAGCACGTAGATCGCGCCCTCGGCTTCGTGGTCGCCATCGGCAAAGGGCGCGCCGACGATGAGCTCAGCCAAGCCGTCCCCCAACAGATCATGGGTGCAAGAGACGTCGTATCCAGCCATCTCGCCGATCGCGGCGCCCGTCCAACGATACTTGAGTGTGTCGCTGCGGACCTGGCGGCCACGCTCCAGGCGGGCGCCTGGGGCGAGGTAGACCGCGCCGGCAAGGTGGGCGCCGCGGTCGGATCTCGGGGCCCCAATCAGCAGCTCGCCCCGTCCGTCCCCGTCCAGATCGGGGCAGGCCGCCACCGCATCGCCGAACTGCGCACCGTTCTCTTCGCCGGCGAAGATCCAGTCCGCTTGGCCGCCGGCATCGAGGTTGCCGCTGAAGCCATTGCTCAGCTGGTTGAAGATGAAGACACCGCCGTTTTGACGAGTGGACCGCTCCCGGTCCCAGTTGGGCGCCGACACAACCAGCTCCGCGCTGCCGTCGCCATCAAGATCCTGGCCCCGGGCCAGCCGGCTGCCGAAGCCGTCGGCGGGCTGGTCGCCGAGGATGCTGCCGTCCCGGTCGGTGCTGCGGTGGTTGTCGCCTTCGGACAGCGAGAAGCTCTGCACCTGGCCAGTGCCAGGCCCACCGGCGACCAGCGCGCCCTCGGAGGGCAGCACATCCCAGTTGGGGCCTTCATCGAGGGCACCGCGGACCTCGGCCCAGGACTCGAGCGGGCTCATGATGGTGCGGCTGTCGGTCTCGCTGCCGTCCACAACGTTCAAGAGGGCCGCTGCGAAGTCATCCTGGCAGCCCACGCCGACGCAGTCGTCGCCACAGCCGGTGCTGGATGCCGCGAGCAGGCACACGAGCCCGACGAGCTTGGTGGGAGAGCAGCGGCGCGGTGGGTGCATCAGTCCTCAGGCGTGTCCGCGTCGAGCCGCGGCACCGCGGCGGGGGGGGCCCGCTCCAGCACGTGAAGCTCCACCCGACGGTTGGCGGCCTTGGCTTCAGCGGAGTCCGCGGCCACCCGGGGGCGGTCCGGTCCGAAGCCCACCGCGCTCAGGCGAGTGGCGTCGATGCCGGCGGCGGTCAGGTAGCCCATCACCGACTCCGCGCGGGCTTGGCTCAGCTTGCGGTTGGCCGCGGGGTTGCCGCTGGCATCGGTGTGGCCTTGGATCTCGACTCGCATCAGCTCGGGGTGGGTCCGCAACACACCCGCGATCTCGTCGAGCAGCCCATGGCTGGTGGCCTCAATCTGGGCGCTTCCCACAGCGAAGGCGACCCGGTCGTTAATCTCAATGCGCTCGGCGCCGAGCTTCACCCGTGGGCGCTTCACCTTGACCTTGGGCTTCGGTGGTGGGGGCGGCGCTTGGTAGCCATCGGCGGGCGACTTGTTCCAGCTGGGCACCGGTTCGGCGACATACGCCGCGCCGGCGACGCTGCCGGGGGTCAGCGGCGTGGTGACGGTCCGCGTGGCGACTTCCCGGGTCTCGGCAAAGCCGTTCTGGTAGGTGTAGGCGACGGTGTAGATGCCCGGTTTCACACCGTGAACCACCGCATGGGTGAGAGCGCCCACAACGCCGATGTCCACACCGTTCACGTTGACCGATGCGTAGGAGTTGCGGTCGTTGCGGACCGGCAGATCCGTCGCTTTGGCGCCACCGTAGGCCTGCACAAGGGGGCTCTTCTCACCGGCTGGCTGAAGCGACTCGGCGACGGTGACCGGAGAGACCCAGATCTCGCGGAAGTTCTCCATCGAGCCCGTCGACTGGGTCGCGTCGATCACGTAGGTCGTCGATCGGCTGGGCAGGGTGGGGAGGGCGTCAACCTGGGGGCGTGCGCTCGCCGAAGCGGCCAGCACAAGTCCGAGTCCGAGGGCAGAAGTGGTCACGGGGGTCTCCGAGGCGGCCGGGCGCGCGGGTGCAGTGGTGACGCCCCGAGACCGCATCCCCCCGGCTTGCACCAGAGGGAGATGGTCTGCGGCGTCAGTCCCGGATGATGGTCAGGCCAGAGTAGCTGGCCAGCTCCTTGGTGATGAGCGGCACGGACGGGTTCGCGTTGTCGTAGCTGGCTTCCTTAACGAGACCCAGGCCCTTCACGTACCAGTACTCGAAGTAGCCCTCAGCGGGAACCGTGACGCCAAGGGGCGGGAAGCCGCTGCTGGTGAACGCGTTGATGACCTTGTAGGCATCTACGGTGTCGCCGGTGGCGAGGACCATGCTCGAGATGCCCGCTTCCTGCATCGTGCCCGTGAAGGTCACAGGGCTGGTTGTGGGGGTGACCGTGCCGCTGCCATCGTCGATGCCGATGGTCATGTTGCTGACGTAGCTGTAGTTCCAAGCACCGACGGAGCCGACCCAGTCTTCGGGCGGCAGGTACTGGCGGCCCGGGGAGAACTCGCTCCAGTACTGACCCGTGAGCGGGAAGAGCTCAAAGATGATGGTCTCGAACGTGCCGGTGTAGTCGTGCACAAAGAGCCCTTCAGCGTCGGTGTCGCAGCCGATGTTGAAGGTCAGGTCGTAGCCACCCGTGGTGGTGTCGACGGTCTCGTGAATGGCGTAGACATCCCCCGTCGCGCTGGCAGCGTGGTCCGTCACGGGACCCAAGCTGGTGATGGTGCCGGTGCCCGTGCCGCCCGAGTACGTCACGGCGTAGGTCTTGGTCCAGCCGGGGATGTGGACCGGGTCCCAGTTGTTTTCGCAGGCGCTCGGCCCGCCGCCGTCGCCGCCATCTGCGCCGTCGCCGCCGTCTGCACCGTCGCCGCCGTCTGCACCGTCGCCGCCGTCTGCGCCGTCGCCGCCATCTGCGCCGTCGGAACCGTCGGAGCCTCCGTCGCCACCACCGTCTCCGCCATTGTCGCTGTCGACCTTGTAGTTGGCACCTTGATCAAGAGCACCGCCGCCACAGGCGAACAGTGGGAGCATGCTGAGAGCAGCGATTCGAAGGGCGAGCATTGGGGGTCTCCTCGGTCCAACCCGTCAGGTCGCAGCGCAGGATGGGGCGCTCGGCTGATGGTGGTGCCAGACGGGGTGGGTGTAAACGTGAGCAGGAACGCGGGCCAAGATGTGGACGGGTGCCAGCTTGGCCGCGTCGTCCACTTTGCCGCATAGAAATGGGATGCGCGGGTGACTTTGCCGCGTCGATCGGTCGACTTGGGGACGCCGGCCCTGTGCGATGGCAGTGCACCCGCACGTCAAGCGCGGGGGCAACGGTTAGCACGCCGCGCGGGATCGCCGCAACGGCTCACGGGCTGGGGCATGTCGTCGTCCCGCCGACTGCGGAGAATCCACGATGCCTGACACGAAGCCGGACCCGGACAAGAATCCGTCACAGGACGGCACCCGAGGCTGGTCCGATGCCACAACGACGCTGGCCGAGCTCTCCGACGCGGTACAGGAGTTCAATGCGGCGCGGGACTGGTCCCAATACCACTGCCCCCGCAACCTCGCGATGGCGCTGTCGGTGGAGTGTGCGGAGCTGTTGGAGCTGTATCTGTGGAGCCGCGACGAAGGGCCCCAGCCCCCGGTCCCTTCCCGGGAGCCTCGGGTCGCCGATGAGCTGGCCGATGTCGCAGTGTGTTTGTTGAACTTGGCCGCCCACTGCGGGGTGGACCTCGCTGCGGCGGTCGACCGCAAGATGCTCAAGAACGGTCGCAAGTACCCCGTCGCGCTGGCGCGGGGGCGCATGGAGAAGAGCACCGAGCTGCAAGATCTGGACAACGCTCCCGACTAGGGGATGGACTTGCGGGGGACATCTCGCCCTGGCGTGGCCCGTCCCCATCCTGCGCCGTGCTTGACCCATGTTGGGTGAGGTCGTCTCAACGGCACCGAGCACCACTCAAGCGTACTCAACCGAGCTGCGCCTGACCGAGCTCGTGCGTCGGGCCACCCACGTGAAGCGCCCTCGTCAGTCGTTGGCATTGGGGCGGATAGACCGCACCAAGATCTCGTCGTCGTCGACTCGACAGGCGGCCACACTCAGCGTCGCGCACTCGCCAAGTTTGCCCGAACGCTCAACGTGAGGCGCATGGTCGGGGTACTCACCGTGTTTCAGCAAACACGGCTTCTGTTGCCTATACGGCTTCCGCGGTCGGCAAGAGACGGGCGGGCACGACTTGGTCGCGGCCGGCTTCTTTTGCCTCGTACATCGCCGTGTCGGCGGCCCGCAGGACCGCTTCGGCGGTGCGCCCATGCTCGGGGCGAGCGGCAACACCCAGCGAGACGGTGAATTGTGCTGGCTGGCCTGCCACGGCCTCGTACAAGTACTCGCGGATCCGCATGGCGACGGCCAAGCCGGCCTTGACGCCGACATTGGGCAGGATGATGACGAACTCTTCGCCGCCCATCCGACACGGCACATCGCTGTCCCGGCAGGCTTCGCGCATGACTTCGGCAAAGAGCTGCAGGCACCGGTCGCCGGTCTCGTGGCCAAATCGATCGTTCAAGTCCTTGAAGTGGTCGAGGTCGGCAACCACGATCCCGTAGGGCAGGTCGGCCTCGTCCAAGCTGGCGAGACGGTCGTTCAGGATGCGGCGGTTGGGCAGGCCGGTGAGGGGATCGGTGCCCGCTTCAAGCTCCCGGGCGGCGAGGCTGCGGGCCACACCGAGGCGGGCGCCCATGGCCAGGGCCATCGCTTCCATCTCTTCGTAGTGGGTCTCGTCCGCTTCATAGTTGTAGAGCTGGAGAAGGGCCACCACTTGTCCATTCACGCTGACCGGCGTGCTGGTGTAGGCCGACTCGCCGGTGGGGGCCCAGGGGCCGCGCGTGGCATCTTCTTCAGCGCGGAAGGGCACCGTGCGGCCCTTCTGGACCGCGGGATCCTTGCGCACCCCATCCAGCAAGGCGCCGTGGTTGTCGCCGCCGTGGATCTGGGCCTTGTTGGTGGCGGGGTCCAGCATCAAGATGCGGAACCCGGCTTCTGGGTAGGCCACCCGTGAGGCGCGCATGATTGCGGCGAGCACCTCGTCCTCGGTCTCGGCCACAATCAACGTGTCTTGGAGATCTTGGATGAAGCTGGTGCTGCGCTGGAGGCGGGCGCAGCGACTGCGCAGGTCGCGCATCTGGGCGTAGGCGCGGGTGGCCGCTTCATTGACCGCTTCGTAGTCCGGCACCGGTGCGGTCTCGGGCGCTTGGTCCGCCCCATCGAGCGCAGCCTGCAGCACATCCTTCACGCCTTGCACCGCCCGACGGGTGGTGCGGGCCTTGATGCGCTCGCCGACCAGGTAGCGGCGGCGGGCCACCAGCGACGAGGTCAGCACGATGACCAGCGTGGCGCCCCAGGCCGCCATCAAGGCTTCCATCGTGTTGGTGAAGTGGGCGTCGGCGCTCTTGGCGACAGACGCCTCAATCCGAGCGATCGCGCCGGACAGTCGACCCGTGGCGGCATCAATCTCGGGGAATGCCTTGGAGAGGTCGGTGCTCGGGCTGGAGCGGACCATGAGGCCGAGGGTGGTCTCGATCTGGTCGATGGCCACCGACGCTTGGTCGACTTCGCGACCGACAGCGGGCGTGGTGGCCTTGATCAGGGCCAGCTTGAGCCGGGTGGTCTCGATCGCCTTGCGGGCACGGGCCAGCCGTTTTTCGTCCGGGCTCGGCGCGACCGAGTCGCCCTGGGGCATGTTGAGGTTGCAGGCTTGGAGCTGTCGGCCGCACTGAGCGCTGCGGTCGAGATACGCACTGGACACATATGCGTACGGGGCAGTCGTGACTTCGGCAGCGGCAATGCGCAGCTCGCGGCTGAGCCTGCGGGGATCTTCGACTTCGAACGTGAACGTGCGCCGTTCGACCCACCACAATGCAAGCACAGCCACCGTGATCACAAGGATCGCGAAGGCCTGGAGCGTCAGGAATGGGGCGGGGGAGCGTGCGGCGGACATCAGCGCAGGGGGAACTTGGGCCAAGGAGGACCGGAGCCGCGCCACCATAGCGGATCAGGCCGGTCCCGTGTCCTTACAAGGCTCGTTTGGGGCGCACTTCGGCCGACAATCTGTTGACAATGCGGTCCAGCCGGGACTCGATCTCGCGAGAATGGAGGGTCAAATCGGTGGAGCGGTCCGGTTGAGATACGCTGAGCGGGTTGGGCGTCGGCTGTCCGGGAGCAATGTTTTGGTGGTCCGGGGAATGAACCGTGCGGCGCGCAGGCGGATGGCGGCGGCGCTTTCTCGTGGAGAGCCCGTCCACCTGAGGCTTGGACGGACCGATCACCTGGAGCGTTGGCAGCAGCAGCAGCTGTTCCCGCTCTGCGCCAGCGTGGTTGATGCCTCAGGGCACAACCTCAGTCCGGGGGGCACCCGCCGGCGCGTCCACTCTCCTTCAGGTCCTGCGGTCACTGCGGTCATTCCTTGTCACCGACATGTGCCCACTGGCCTGGCTGCCCTTCTGCGGCAAGACTGGGATGTGGACGTGCTCATCATCAGCAACGGCAGCGGCCCCCAGCGGGTGCCCGGCGCCCGCGTGGTGCGGTTGCCGTGGCGGGGGCACGGGCGCACGCGGCAGGACGCGCTGGCCCACGTCGAAACGCCATTGGTACTGTTTCTGAGTGATGATGCGTTGCCGGTGGGGGCTGGGTTTGTGGGCACCCTTGCCGACGCGTTTGTGGACGGGCCCTGGGACGCGGTGGTGGCGCGGCAAGTGCCCTGGCCGGACGCACCGACTGCCGTTCGGCGCCGGATCGCGGCCTGGACGCCCTGGGCGCCGAGCGTTCAGTCCATGCCCCAGGCGGACCATGTCGCCACGCTGCACCGCACGGCCCTGCTGCGCGAGGCACCCCTGCCGCCGGTGGACATCGCCGAGGATCTGGTCTGGAGCATGGGGCGCCGTGTGGGGCTGGTGCCGGACGCGGTCGTGCTCCACTCCCATCCTTTGGCACCCATCGCCCAGTTTCGTCGGGCACGGGCCGAGCACCAAGTCCGTCGAGAGGCGGGCCTATACACCCCGGTGGTCTCCATCAATGCGTTGTTCTCGGGGGTGCCGGCGGTGGCCAGGGACGTGGTTCACCACGGTCCGCTGGTGGGGGCCGCCGCCGCAGGAGAGCTGCTGGGCCAGTGGGTGGGCGCGCGCCGAGGCCGCTGAGCGACGCCCCGTTCCCCGTGTGACCTGTGCCCGCCGGGCGACCGGCCTCGCCGATCTCGAATGAGATACCGACCGTCGACGCACCACCACATGGAGGCACCCGATGCCGACGCCGAGCGAAGGAGTGCCCAGTGCCTCCCCCCTTGATCCGGGCGGCGTGCCCGGTGACCGCACCTGCACCGAGATGACCCAGCTCCTCCTGCCCACCCACACGAACAACTTCGGCAACGCCTTTGGTGGCCAGATTGCGGCGTGGTGCGACATCTGCGCTGCAGTGTCGGCGCAGCGCTTCTGCCGGGGGCCGGTGGTCACGGCGTCGATGGACCAGCTCCACTTCCTGCGCCCGGTGCGCAATGGGATGGTGGTGGTGCTGCGGTCGCGGGTGAACCGATCGTGGCGAAGCTCGATGGAGGTCGGGGTGCGGGTCGAAGCCGAAGATCCGCTGACGGGCGCCCGGGTGCACTGCTGCTCCGCCTACTTGACCTTCGTGCGGCTCGATGGACATGGGCGCCCCGCGGCGATTCCCATCCTCGATCTGGGTGCGGACAGCGATGCCCTTCGACGGTGGGACGACGCTGCGGAGCGTCGAGAGGCCCGCTTGGCAGTGAAGGCACGGCGCCAGAGAAACCGCTCCTGAAGTGGCAATCGTGGGGGACAGCAAGCCCACTTGCCGCCCGGACCTGCCGCGCGCGACGCTCAGCGGGAGCGAAACTGGTGGGCGCAGTGCTCCAAGGCTCGCCGCCACCGCCAGCTCTCTCCGACGTCCGGCACCGCTGGGGACCGCAGAGACAGGAGCACATCACCGCTTGGGCTGAGGGCTTCGATGGAGGTGCGCAGCCCGAGGGGATCAGGACGGCGAACGATCCACAGGCTGCTGATGCTCCGCTCGTCGTGGAGCAAGAAGAACGTCGGATCGGTGATGGTCAGGTGGCGGCCCATCTGGGCGACCCGCTCGATGATGCCGGTGTGCACCTGCACCGCTGCCCGGTTGCCGACCGACAGTGCGACGCGAAGCTCCTCGTGCACACAGCGCTCGAGCATGTCCCTCAGGCCGCCGGAGTGCAGGGGCGTGGTGAAGGACGGGTCCAGCGCGCGGTACAGGCTGAGCCGGTCGACGCCGAACTGCCGCTGAATGCGGAGAATGTGCTTGGCATCGCGCAGTCCGGCCCATGCCCGCACGAGTGCCTCGGGCTGCTTGGGGGGTTCTGGGTTGGCGAGGGCCATGGGGGCCGGTGCGCACGGCGGGTCTTGGTTTTGGTCGTCGGCGCGCAGCTTGCTGACCAAACCGGCGAAGGCGGCCCGGTCCGTTTGGTTCCCATGGAGAAACTCAAACGCCAGGTTCCCGTGGCGGTCGAAGACCCGAATGCCCATCGGGCCGGCAGCGTGGCCTTCCGCACACACGGCCCACACCGATCCAAGGCGCGGGTTGAGCACCCGCAGCTCGGCCAGCCCGAGGTCGCTGTGCAACACAGTGGTCGACGGGGTGATGCCCGTGTGGGCGATGGCGCACTCTGCACGCTGCACGCCGGCGCTGGCCCTGAGCTGCAGTGTGCAAGACCCAAGGGAACTCAATGCACCGAAGAGGGCCGGCCAGTCCGGCTTGAGGCGGACCAGATCAGGGCTTCGCCGGATGTGGACCAGGACGGCTTCAGGCACGGCCAGCGCCGCGGCAGCATCGGCCAGGTTGGTGTGTGGCAGGGTGTCGAGATTCCGAAGAATCTCCGCGTGGCCCGGATTGGCGTCCATCAGTTTCTCCGCCGGCCCACTGGCCAGCCAGACTGGGACCCGAAGGTCCTCGGGGCGCCGCACCCGTCATGTCCCGTGGGGACACGCTCAGTATGGGCCGCAGTCTCGGCGACCCGCCACCTTGAACGCACAATCGGGTGGCCGCGGTCCGGGGGGGGCCTTGGCGTGTACGGGGGTGACCTTATTGTTTGGCGGGGCGGCGGAGCAGATCGGTGGGCCGGGCGTGGTGACGGAGCACGTGGGCCCAGAGCTCCCGGTCGCTGGTGGTCCACATCTGTTGATCACCGCGGCGTTTTCGCAGCGCGCGGGGCAATCGCAGGACACCCGCAACCCCGCCGGCCAGCACCGCGACGGACGCGCCTGGGGCGGCTGCCGCGCCGATTCCCCGACCCGCAGTGGATGCGGCGGTCAGTGCGCCAATGCGCAAGGTGGTCCACAGCGGCATGGTGAGGACCATCGACCAAGGCAAGCTGCGGACGGCGGCTTGCACACGGTTGCGCTCCACGAGAAAGACCTTTCGGCGGTCGCCCCGACCGTAGCTGTGGCCGAGGGCGTGCTCGATGTGGGCCTCGTCCACGAACCGAATCCGAAAGCCGAGGCGGCGTGCGCGCAGGCTCAGATCGAGGTCTTCGCCGAACGCCCCAAAGCTGCCATCAAATCCACCGGTGGCCGCCAGCACGTCCCGGGTCAACAGCGCTGCTGCGCCTGAGAAGGCGCCGACCTCTCCACACGCTGGCGCTCGGCTGGCGGTGGCGGGCAGGCCCCGCTCCCGAGCGACATTGAAGCCATCGAAGAAGAGCCGGTGGCCAGTGTTGTCGATGTGTTGGGGGGCTGAGCCAGCGAGCACGATTCGGGGTTGGTAGATCCCCGCGCCGTGGCTGTGGGCGGCCTGGGCAAGCGCCGCCACAAACCTGGGCGCTGGCCTTGTGTCGTCATTGAGGAGAATAACGTCCTGGCCGGCATAGTGGGCGAACCCAAGGTTGGCCGCGGCCGCGTAGCCGACGGGCGCTGGAGCACGCAGGGTGGTCACGCCGTTGGGGATCTGCAGCGGGTCCGGCCGTGCCGCAACAACGCAGAGCTGATCGGGGTGGGAGAGCTGGGGCCTCAGCGCTTGCACACAGCGCGCCAGCCAGTCCCCACCGCGCCAGGTGACGACCACGACCGCAGGCGAACGGGGGGCGTTGGGCATCTGCGGTGGCTAACCCGAGGGTCCGTGGCAGTGCTTGGGTTCCCCCAGGCCTCGGAGGGTGCGATGGGTTCGATTCACGGCCGGCTGTTTCGGGTGAGCACATTTGGCGAGAGCCACGGTGGGGGCGTGGGGGCCGTCGTGGATGGCTGCCCCCCGGGGCTCACGATCGATCTCGATGCCGTCCAGGCTGATCTGGACCGTCGTCGGCCCGGCCAGTCCGCACTGGTCAGCCAGCGCAGAGAAGGCGATCGCGTGGAGGTGCTCAGTGGGCTGTTCGAGGGGCGAACGCTCGGCACGCCGATTGCGCTGCTGGTGCGCAATCAGGATGCCCGTCCCGAGTCGTATGCGCCCACTCGCCACCTCTTCCGTCCGTCCCATGGGGACTTTACGTATGAGTCAAAGTACGGGCTGAGGGCTTGGCAAGGCGGCGGCCGGGCGTCCGCGCGAGAGACCGTGGGCCGGGTGGCGGCCGGTGCCATCGCTCGCCAGGTTCTCGCCGTGCTCGCCGGCATTGAGATTGTGGGTTGGGTGGAGCGGGTGGGCGATGTGGTTGCGTCGGTCGACGGGGATGCGGTGACCCGTGACGCGGTCGATGTGAACCCGGTGCGATGCCCCGATGCCCGGGCGGCCATCGACATGGAAGCGCTCATTCGCGAGGTGCGGGCGGACGGGGACTCCATCGGGGGAGTGGTCCGGTGTGTGGCCCGGGGTGTGCCCGCCGGTCTGGGCGCGCCTGTCTTCGGCAAGCTCGAAGCGGAGCTGGCTCGGGCGATGATGTCGCTGCCTGCGGCCAAGGGCTTCGAGAACGGCTCAGGCTTTGCCGGCACTCGAATGCGTGGCTCGCAGCACAACGACCCCTTCATCCCTGGAGACACCCCAGGCTCGGTGCGCACCCGCACGAACCACTCGGGGGGGGTGCAAGCCGGCATCTCCAACGGAATGCCCGTCGAGATCGCGGTTGCCTTCAAGCCCGTGGCCACGATCTTCAAAGAGCAGGAGACCGTCGATGTGGACGGTCGTCCTGCTCTCATTCGCCCTCGTGGGCGTCACGATCCCTGTGTGCTGCCCCGCGCCGTGCCCATGGTGGAAGCCATGATGGCGCTGGTCCTGGTGGACCAGCTCCTGCTGTGGCGGGGGCAGTGCGGGCCGAGCTGACCTATTTCTTCTTCTTTTTGTCGCCGCGGACCACGGACCGAAGGTTGCCCGCGAGCTGCTTCTTGCGCAGGCGGATGTGGTTCGGGGTGACCTCCATCAGCTCGTCCTCAGCGATGAACTCCATCGCCTTTTCGAGGGTGAGCTGGACGGGCGGGGCCAGAATCAGCTTCTCGTCGGCGCCAGCGGTCCGGACATTGTTCAGCGCCTTGCCGCGGCAGGCGTTGACGTTCATGTCGTTCTCGCGGCTGTTCTCGCCGATGATCATGCCCTCGTAGACCTGCTCACCGTGACCCAGGAACAGCTTGCCCCGGGGCTGGAGGTGGAACAGCGCGTACGCCGTGGTGGTGCCGAGGCGGTCACACACGAGCGAGCCGTTCTTCCGGAAGGGGATGTAGCCCTGGTAGTCGTCCCAGCCGGCAAACAGGGTGTTGATGATGCCCTGCCCGCGCGAGTCGTTCATGTACTCGGTGCGGAAGCCGATGAGTCCGCGGCTGGGGATGGTGTACTCCACCCGCACACGACCGGAGCCCGCCATCTTCATGGCCTGCATGCGGCCCTTCCGCATGTTCATCTTCTCGCTGATGATGCCCATGTAGTCTTCTGGGAAGTCCAGCAGCGCGGTCTCGAAGGGCTCGAGCTTGCGCTCGCCGTCCATGCGGATGACCACTTCGGGCTTGCTGACGCAGAACTCCCAGCCTTCCCGGCGAAGCTGCTCGATGAGGATGGCGAGCTGGAGCTCACCCCGACCAAAGAGTCGGACACCATCGGTGACGCTTTCGGCGTCAATCCGCACTGCGACGTTGGTCTGGCACTCACGGTCCAGCCGGTCCCGGATCTGCCGGGCGGTCATGTACTTGCCGTCGGTGCCCGCGAGGGGGCTGGTGTTGGCCGCGAAGGTCACGCCGATGGTGGGCTCTTCAACGGTCACCCGGGGCAGGGGCTGGGGATCGTCGAGAGAGGTGATGGTGTCACCAATGTCGAGGTCCGCGATGCCGGCGATGGCGCAGATCTCACCGGCGGAGACCAGGTCGACCTCGACCCGCTTGAGGCCCTCGTAGCCGTAGAGCTGCTGCACCTTGATCTTGCGTGGCTCGCCATCCGCGCCGACGAGGGCGAGGTCGTTGGACCGCCGGATGGTGCCGTTGAACACCCGCCCGATGGCGAGGCGGCCGACGTAGTTGTCGTAGTCGAGCTGGGTCACGAGCATCTGGACCGGCGCGTCGACGTCGCCCTTGGGCGCAGGAATCGTGGCGATGATGGCGTCAAAGAGGGGGCGAAGGTCGCCCTCTTCCAGCTTCATCTCGGTGTGGCACCAGCCGTCCCGGGCGCACGCGTAGAGCACCGGGAAGTCCAACACATCTTCGTCGGCGTCGAGGTCGATGAAGAGGTCGTAGATCTCGTCGAGGACTTCGACGGCGCGGGCGTCCGGACGGTCGATCTTGTTGATGCAGACGAAGATCTTGAGGCCGGCTTCCAGCGCCTTGCCAAGCACAAAGCGGGTCTGGGGCAGGGGGCCTTCGCTGGCGTCGACGAGGAGCAGGGCGCCGTCGACCATCTTGAGGACACGCTCGACCTCGCCGCCAAAGTCAGCGTGCCCGGGGGTGTCGACGATGTTGATCTTGTAGTCGCCGTAGCGAACCGCGGTGTTCTTCGCGAGGATCGTGATTCCACGCTCCTTCTCGAGGTCCATCGAGTCCATCACGCGGTCGACCATCGCCTCGTTGTCCCGGAACGTCCCAGACTGCCGCAGCATGTGGTCGACGAGGGTCGTCTTCCCATGGTCGACGTGGGCGATGATGGCAACATTGCGAATCATTTCGGGGGGCAGGGTGCTCATTGCTGGTCCGGTCGGGCTTGCGGAGGAAGCGCCGCAGGCGGTGGGGGTGGTCGGTATGGCGGGCCTTCCGGGCGAGCAATCGTCCCAGCCGATGAGTCGGTGACGATTGCCGGGCGAGCGGCCGCTCCACAACGCACGCCGCCCCTGGCTCGGGGGGGAGCCAGGGGCGGAGCAGCATCACGAAGGCCAGCCGGCTGGGGCTACAGCACGAACTGGTAGCCCGTCTCGTAGGGCGCACCGTCGAAGCCGGGGAACTGGAGTGTGCGAAATGACGCGCTGAGGCATGCGTCGAAGTCCGTCCCTCTGTATTGATCCGTGGTGACCCGGGCGGTGGAGACCCGGCCCGTGGGCTGGATGGTGAACACCATGTTCACGCGGCGGGGGAGGGTGCCGCTGGCTTGCTTCTCGTCGTAGAAGCACCGCTTGACCTTCTTGTTGGAGGTCACGATGGTGCGGATGACGTCGGGATGGACCGGCGGGCCAGCCTTCTTGGGCGGCGGTGGGGGCGCGGGTTCGGGCGCCGGGGTGGAGCGCTCGGCAGCCACGTCCTGACCGGACCCACGAACGGGGACGGTGGGCGCACGGGGTGTGGCAGCGCGGGGGGCGGCTTCCGGCTGGGGCTCCGGCTCGGGCTCGGGCTCCGGCTCCGGCTCCTCCTCGGCCAGCAAGTCCTGGTCCTCGGGATCCGGGGCTGGTGCGACCCGCGTGGGGACGGGCGCGGGCTCGGGGCGGGGGGCAGCGGTCCCGTAGACCACATGAAACCCGCCGGCGGCGGTGGCCGCGAAGAGGACCGCGAGGACGAGGGACATCAGCAGCGCGGCGGGCTGGCGGCCGCGGCTGCTGGTGACCACGACGAACAGCGCGGTCAAGGCACCGGAGAGGGCAACCACGAGACCGCCGGCGCGCAAGCCCGCCGAGGAGCCGTCGTCGATCGCAAGCACGAGTGCACCGGCCATGGCGGCGAAGCTGCCGATGACGACCCAGATCAGGTCGCCGGACGGATCGTGCGCCGACGGCTGGATGGGCACGGCAGCGATCCGCTGGGGGGCGGGAGCGGGGGCGGGCGCGGGCTGGGGCGCCGACCGCGGTGCAGAGGGCACGGCGGGGGCCGACTGGCGGGCGCGCACCGGACCAGCCGACGGCGGATTGTCCATTGCCACCGTGGGGCGCTCGTCGGCAAGCTCTGGCTCAGGCGACCAGCCCCCGGGGGGCGGTGCGGGAGCAGGGGCCGGCCGCGGGGACGGGCGGGGCGCCGCAGCGGGCACCGGAATGTCCGTGATCTGCGTCTTCTCGTCGCTTGGCGCAGCCGCGCGTTCGCTCCTGTCAGGCTCAAGATCGGGGCGGCGGATGAGCATCCGATGGCCGCACTTCCGACAGGTGGCCTTGTTGACCTCCTTCTTGAGCTTTGAGTCCGGGATCTTGTAGGTGGCGCCGCAGTTGTCGCAAACGACTCGCATGCTGGGTACCCGATGAAAGGTTCGTTGCAGATGGGGCGGACCCACCGATTTCCGACGGCAACCTCGACGAGGGCGCCCTCAGCATTCAAGCGCAGCGAAACGGGTTCGGTACGCCGACCGCGCGGTCTGACGGAGAGCTGACGCGTGGCACAGGCCGCTACCGGGCCATCGTCGGGTCGCGTACTGCGCCTGGAAAGGCCTGTCAATGGGTCGGACCGGCACACTCGGCGCCCCGTGGACCGGTCAGATCGACCACAAGTGCATCGGCGGTGTCCACGACGACCAAGCCCGAACATTTGAGGGTGGCAATGGAGCGCTCGGGCATCGTGAAGTGGCGCCGGTGAACGGCCACCCAGCGAAAGCCCGATCCCTGCAGCTCAATCAAGGTGGTGTCACTGACCGTGTTGTCCCGGAACGCCTCCCGCAGTCGTGCGGTGGCGGCGCGCGCGGCTTGGCTCTGGCCCAAGTTCATGAAGCTGCCTCCGACCGGGCGGCCATGCTGCACTTGGGCCAGTGCGCCCACGTCCCGCCAAGCGCCACTGGGCGGCTGACCGGTGGTCACTGGCGGCAGCTCCAGCACGGCGCCGGGTCCCTCGATGGGCCAGGGCGCGGGCGGCGGCGTGTGGTGGAGGGGCCAGCTCATCGGGGCGAGCAGCAGCAGGTCTGCAAGAACCACGACAAACACGGGAACACGGAGGGGGCGGGGCAGGTGGGTGAGCGCCCTCGCGGCCAGGGGAGCAAGGAGCAAGCTGGCCACGGCTGCCGCTCGGTACCAGCGGGTGAGGCGGGCCAGCGGCGACACCAGCAGCATGAGCACCCCGGCGGGTCCGGCGAGGGGGCGCCCGAGAACCTCGACCACTGTACCCTTCCAGTACAGCCAGGGGCCCAGTGCGAGGGCGGCCATGGTCAGCGCAGCGGCCAGCCACGGGCGCAGGCGCCGGTCCCGAGCTGCCGCAACCGTGGCGAGGATCAGCACCCCGAGGCCCAAGTACGCGGTGTGGCTGGGATCGGCCTCGCCGCCCGTGAGGGGACCAGGGAGCCAGAGGTCGAGCATGTCGGCGCCGGTGCGCACGCCACCCCGGAAGATCTGGGAGGCATCGACAATCTCTGGCAGGCCGGCCCGCGCGGTCCCTCCCGGCAAGGAGTCTGCTCGGCGGGTGAAGATGCCATGGGCCACTGGCGCCATGAGCACGCCGCCCATCAACATGGTCAGCGCGGTCGAGTTTGCACCGGCCCGGTCCCGGCGAGCGAGGCTCCAGCCAAGCCATGCCCCATCGAGAGTGAGCGCCCAGACGGCGTTGTAGGGGCCTGTCCACGCCGTCGCTCCGAGGCACAATGTAGCCCCGAGCAAGGCCATCCTCTGTCCACCGCGGCTGGCGCGCACAACGAGCGCCAGCTGGCAGCCCACCAGTCCCACCAAGAACCCCTCCGTCATCCCGTCCGCGGCGTTGGCGAGCAGGGTGGGGCACGTGGCCGCCAGCATCGCCGCGGGCAGGGGTGGGGCATCGAGGGTGCGGGCGAGGAGGGCGCCACTGCAACCCGCAACCACGAGACCGAGGTATAGCAACAGGTTGTAGCCGACGGCTGGTCCCCACACGGCGGTCGCCGGACCGGCCACCCACGCGTTGAGCGGGTCGATGAGCAGCAGCTCCACCCCGTCCGGCCAGGCCATCAGTGTTGTCTGGAGATCGAGCACCCGTCCGAGGGTCCAGGCCGCCCAGTGCCCCCAGATGTGGGTGGCCGCTTCCTGGTCGGGTGCCGCCAGGATGTCGGTGGTGAAGCGCAGGGGCAGGGGCCACGCAGCGACCAGTGGCCAGCCCAGAATGGCGACGGCGAGGGTCCAGCGGGCGCCGGGTGTGGGCGGCCTCAAGGTGTGCTCGGCGACGGCCGGTCCGCCTTCACTATGGGCCCGTGTGGGTCATTTTGGCAGTGCGGCCATCGGTGTGGACAGCATCAGCACAGCGACGACGGTGATGCCGTAGAGCAAGCCAGCCACCAGGATGGGCTTGTCCTTGAAGAGCGTCTCGTCGGGTGCACCGCCCTCGTTGTGGGCGCTCACCAAGTAGATGTAGCGAAAGATGCAGTACAGCACGAAGGGCAAGGTCAGAATCAGCCAAGGGCTTGGCGAGCCCTGCACACAGTACAGCGCATAGGAAATAATCGTACCACTGGTGGTGATGGCCTGGAACTCGACCACCATCTCCTGATTGTACTCCAGCAGAATCTTCCGGGTGGACTGGGCACGCTCCGCCATGAGCGCCATCTCGCCCCGCCGCTTGTTGAACCCGAAGAACAAACTCACGAAGCCCGTGCACACCAGCAACCATGGCGAGATGTCGACGTTGATGGCCACTGCGCCGGCCACGGCCCGCCAGAGAAATCCGCCCGACAGGAACATCACGTCAAGAATGACCACGTGCTTGAAATAGAACGTGTACGACATTGTATTGGCAAAATACAGCATCGATACAAGCAGTAGCCAGGGGGATATCCACCAGGCCAACGCAGCGCCCGTGATGAAGAGCACGACCATCTCGACGTAGGCAAAGCTCAGGGGCAAGCGCCCCGCGGCGATGGGCCGGTTGCACTTCGTCGGGTGGCCCCGGTCGGCTTCGACATCGAGGGCGTCGTTGAACAGGTAGCCAGAGCTCGCAAGCATCGAGAATGCCGCAAAGGCGCCGATTGTGGCGATCCACATGTCGACGTCGCGGAAGTTCATCGAAAAGAAGATGGCGGCCAGGAC
Source organism: Myxococcota bacterium (assembly GCA_942491145.1). Taxonomy (GTDB): domain Bacteria; phylum Myxococcota_A; class UBA796; order UBA796; family UBA2385; genus CAXQUZ01. Next base: position 155,370 of record CALOBC010000014.1, read on the forward strand.
AAAGACGTTCTTTGCCCATTGCTTGGGACGCATCGCTTGGATGGCGGCGAGAACGAGGTCAGCGGCGCCCTTGGGGCCAGGCGCGGCGGGGGGCGCAGTCACGTGGAGTGCCTCAGTGCGAGGGAAGGGGAGACGGCAAGGCCGCCGCATCGGCCACACGCCGGGCACGGGCGGTGGCGGGGAAGCGTGCTCATTCGCTGGGGGGGGCTTCCACCGTGCGCAGCTGGAAGCTGAGAATGCGGTGTTCGCCCTCTCTCAGCTCAAGCCGTGACTTGGACAGCTCTTCGTCGCCGTCCAGCAAGCGCACCATGTGGACACCGGCCGCCACATGGTGTGGGCCTGGGCCAACGATGGGCTGGTCGTTGATGGTGACGGTCTTGTTGATGGGGGCTTCGACCACAATGCGGGGCGTGCCCGCTGGCACACCGCTCTGGTCGGGCACCAGGTTCGATGCCCGCATGCCGAGGAAGAAGCCCACGAACAGCACCACCACGGTCACCACGGCCCCGAGTAGCAGGTAGAGGAGCTGTTGGAGCCCGCTGGTGCCCGATCGCGCCGGGGCCGCGGGGACCTTGGGCGGCGGGGGCAGCACTTGGGTGGGGACACCGGCGACCTGGGTGGCGGGCGACTCGGACAGCTCTCGGATGGCCGGGCCAATCCGGGTCTCGGCTTCGCCCCAGTCATCGGGATCCGGCAGCAAGATGCCGTCGTCAATGGACTCGCCCGGGCCGGCGCTGGGGTCCATGCGAATGCTGGTGGCCGCGTTGGACCAGTCGGTGGGGCTGCCCGGCAGCGGGCTGTTCCGAATGAGCGTCGCTTCGTCGCCGAGCCCTGCGATCTGGCCCATGGCCACCGAGTGGGACATGTCCTGCAGGTTGTCGAGCATGCTGGCCCGCTCGATGCCGTGGCCGGCGCCTTGGAACATCGCGGGGACCGAGCGAATGCTCGTGTCGACCTGGCTCAGGTCCGGGATCGACCGCGGGCGGGCTGGGGCCGGCGCGGGCACAGGCGCAGGGGGCGGACGGGGCGGCGGCACGGGGCCTGAAGGCTCGAAGGCCAACGACGCCACATCGATGTCGTCGTCTTCGCGGCCATGCTCGGCCAGCTCTTGGTCGAGCCCCTCGTCGGCCAGCCGGGTGGGGCGGGCCTCGCTGACCTCGTCATCCTCAAAGCTCAGCTCGGGGATCGGTCGTGTCTCGGTGTCTTCCCGGCCCGTCTCGATGAAGTCGTCCGGCCCGGGGTGGAGCGTGGGCGTCGCGGGGACATGCTCCAGCCCCTTCAAGAAGGCCGCGAGGGTGCTGTGGGTGAAGATGAACCCAGCTTCGTGAAAGAAGGTGTCGAGCGCATCTTTCATGTCGGTCGCGCTGGCCGGGCGGTCGGCGGGCGAGCGCGACAGGGTCCGCTCAATGATCCGCTCGAGGCCGTAGGGCACGTCGGCGTTGACGCTGCCGGCGGGCTCGTGCTCCCCAGACCGCAGTGCGTCAATGGTGCGCGCTCGGTCACCCTTGTCGAACGGGGACACCCCGGTCAGCATCTCGAAGAGCACCACCCCGGTCGAGAACAGATCGGCCCGTTGGTCGACCGGCTCGCCGATGGCCTGTTCGGGGCTGAGGTAGCGCAGCGAGCGCTCGGCACCTTCGCCGGTGGTGGGACGGGCGACACCAAAGTCGGTGAGCTTGACCTCGCCTTGGCGGCTGACCAGCACATTCTCGGGGCAGATGTCGCGGTGCACGACGTCGAGAGGCACCAACCGTCCGCCCTTCATCACTTGGCGCTGGTGGGCGTACTCCAGCCCCTTGAGCATCTCCATGGCGATGAAGATGGCGTGGGGCACCGGGAGGCTGATCCCCCGCTGTCGGCACACGGCGAGGATCTTGCCGAGATCCGGGCCGTCGACGTACTCCATCGCGATGAAGGTCGAGCCATCGACCTCACCGAGGTCCATGATCTGGACAATGTTGGCGTGGCTCAGCAGCCCGGCCACGCGCGCTTCCTCGATCAGTAGATCAACGTATTCGCTGCGGGTCGCGAGGTGGGGCAACACACGCTTGATCGCAAAGGTGCGGTGGAAGCCGCCAATGCCGTCCAGCCGGGCCTTGTAGATCTCGGCCATGGTGCCGACCGCCACCCGTTCGAGGATGCGGTACTTGCCAAAGCTGGTCGGAGGGGTCGCCACGCAGTCGGGTCCGGGCCAGATGAGCCGCCCTCAACACCCGGCGGGGCGGTTGGGGCGTCTGGCTATAGCGTGGTCCTGGCTCCATGTCCCCGCAGCAGGCCCCACTGATTGCCCCGATGTGGCCGCCTACCAGCCTTCCTCGCGCCCGAGGGCCATGTACAGGCGGTGGCGGAGGTCCTTGGCGCGAAAGCGAAGCTCTCCGAGGACGCCCGAGACCGGGTCGCCCCGAAGCTGGCGCCGGATGGCGTCGAGGTGCAGGGCTCCGAGGTACAAGTGCACCTGTCGGCTGCGCCGGGTGGACCGGACCAGCTCGGCGTATCGGTGGTCCGGCCAGCGGTCGGCTGCTCCGGAGACCAGCCGCCCAAAGTGGGCCAGCTCACGGTATCCGGCCACCGTGGCGTTGATGATGACGGCTTCTGCAGCTTGTTGGGCTTCGGCATAGCGGCCGGCGACCAGCAACAGGCGTGAGCGCTCCGCGGCGGCGGTGCAGGCCGCGTGTCCGGTGTGCTCCAGCGCGGGCTCCAGCAGGTCCAGTGCCCGCCCGAGGTCTCCACACATCCAGCGCCACCGGGCCGCCGCCACCGGCCACAGCCCCACGGGGTGGGGTGGGGTGGGGTTGGTGAGCTCGGCCAGCGCGCGGCGGGCTTCGCGGGCGTCGGCACGGTGGACCGCGGCTTCCAGCGCAATGGCACTGCAGGCCACGACGAGTCCCCGGTCCCGGAGTGCCCGCGCGGCGGTAAGAGCCTCGTCGAGGAGCACATCACCCGCCGCAAGGTCGCCGAGCTCCACCGCGAGCCGTGCCCGGACCAAGGACGAAGAAGCATGGATCCGGGGATCCCGATGGCGGGGTTGGCTGTTGCGACACCGGGCTGCGGTGTCGGTCGCGGCCTGTCGGTCGCCGCGGAGCAGCTCGGCCCGCGCGAGTGTGGCCAGCAGCCCGGCCTCGCCCCGCTCCAGTCCTGCCGCCGCACAGTGGGGGATCAGGCGACGGCACAGCGCGACGGACTCTTCGAGGGAGCCGGTCTCAACGAGTGCACCCGCGAGGCTGATGCCCGCATGTACCTCTTCGAAGGAGATCGGCATGGAGTCGTCATCTTGGAGGCCTCGGGCTTGGCGGGCCAGCTGGAGGGCCAGCCGTCCATCCGCCACCGCCAGGTCGGGCCGGCCCATCACCCGCCACGCTTCGGCGGCCTCCCGGCGAAGTGCCGCCGCGAGCCCCGGGTGGCTCGACGCCAGCGAGTCTGCCCATCGACGACCCTGGGCTGCCGCCCGCTCCGCCTCGCCTCGGCGGATCTCGTCGCGAAGCAGCAACCAGCCCGCCTTTCCTCGCCGGGCTTCGTCGTCGGCCGAGCGCCCGAGGGCCAGGATGGCGGACCGGTCCACACTGCCGGGACGCAGGGCTGAGCTGGCGAACATGCTGGCGAATTGGGTGTCCCAGCGCTCGTCGGCACCGCCGTGGAGCTCCAGTAGCTGCAACCACCGCTCGACCTCGGCAGGTTCCCCCCGTGCGGTGGCCACGTCGACCGCTTGGCGCAGCACCGAGATCTGCGGGGCGCCGGCACGAATGCTCTGAAGTGCGTGCCTGAGACTTCTCTCGGCCGATGGGGGCGCCTGGGCCCACGCTTGGGCGGCCCGACGGCGCAGCTCTTTGCGGTGGCGACCGGCGGCCCGGGCCAGCAGCCGGGTGCCGGGGTCGGCAAAGCGCAGCCACGCGGTTCCCCCGGGCGCGATCTGCTCCAGCGGCACCCGTGGCACAGGCTCTTGGCCGCTGCCGGAGCCTGCGGTGCGGTGACGCGCAAACAAGTCCGTGGTCTCGGTGGGTTCGTCGGCGCCCTCAGATGGCGGGCCGGGGTGCTCCCAGCGGCCGGACCCTGGTGCGGTCCAGGCGAGGTGGCCGTCGCTCAGCACCGTGTCGAGGTCCTCACAGAGGCTGCGGGCCACATGGACGGGAAAAGGCTCTTCGAGAACCGCGAGGTGAAGTAGGTCTTCGTCGACGCCACGGCGACGGGTCGGTCGGTGAGGGGCGGGCTCTCCGCGGTACCGGGCCAACACTGCCCAGGCCCGTGCACAGCTCTCCAGTGGGGTCGCGCCGGGTGGACCCTCAGGCCAGAGTCCCTCGGGAAGCAGGTCGGGAAGTAGACCGCGCTCGGCCCGGGCACTCCAGGGCGGCGGACGGATGGTGCGCAGCGGGCCCACCGGCCGGCGTGCGGTCGCCCAGATGCGCAGCCCCTCCGGGATGGCCCGCGCCAGCTCTTCGAGGACCGCGGCGGTGCCGACATCGGCCTCGTCGGCCTCCCACAGCACGATGGCGAGGGGAGCGGCACGGGACAGTGTGCGGGCCAGCGCGGCGGCGGCGGCCTTGGGATCCGGCGGCCAGCCCACCGGTCGGCCGATGGGCACCGGAAGCCCCGGCCAGACGGCGTGGAGCATCGCAGCGTCAGCTCCCGCGAGCACACGACGCTGGGTTGGGCTGGCGGACAGAAACAGCTCGGAGAGGATGGCGCGAAACGGTCCAAATGGCCGCTCGGGCGCACACCGTCCTGCGATGGAGCGGTAGCCTTTGCGGTACCACTGCCACCGCGCTTCTTGCACCATTCGGCGGCGACCCGTGCCGGGATGGCCTACCACCACTGCATTCGCGCTGAGTAGGGCCGACGCGTCACCGGCGTAGGAGGTCATTGTGGGCCAGGGTGCCGGTGCCAAGTGCCCGCCTTCCGCCAGGGCGCCGAGCACCGACTCGACCTCATCGGCCCCGGGTCGGCTCGCTGGATCCAGCGCCAGCATCCGGTCGACCAACCACGACAGCGCGCGGTGCACTTGGGGGCCGAGCTTGCACAGGGGGGCGCGGGGGCGGCCGGGCTTCCACCCGCCGGCGGGAAGGCCGGTCAGCGCTTCGTGCAGCGTCACCCCGAACGCATAGATGTCGACGCGCTTGTCGTTGGGCAGGCCAATGCGCTGCTCCGGCGACATGTACGACACGGTGCCCATCAGCTCGGAGCTCCCGTCGTGGGCGGCCGCAAAGCGGGCTGTGCCAAAGTCGAGAACGGTGGGGCGACCGGCGTCGTCGACCAACATGTTCGCTGGCTTGATGTCGCGGTGGGCGAGGCCCAGGCGGTGGATGGCGGCAAGCGCTCGGGCCACGCCGGCACCGGCCCGGACCAGCCGCAGCGCTTGATCCGCGAGCCCAACCCCGGCGCGGACGTACAGGTCAAAGGTGGTGCCGCGGGCTTCGTCCATCGTGAACCAGACGAACTGGTCGTCGGCGCCGATGTCGTGCACCCGCACCACGTTGGGGAGGCGCAGCGTGCGCAGCTGCTCGAACTCCCGCCGGAACCGTGCCTCGCTCGCAGCGTCTCCGAGGGCGCCCCGGGGCGCACACTTCAAGGCGCACTGGCTGCCGTCGGCCCGCCGCACCCGCCACACCTCGCCGCCGGCCCCGTACCCAAGGCGCACCTCGAGCTTGTGGCCGTCGATCGCCATGCCTGGCTCAAGCACCCTCACCCTCAGGTCCTCGCCGGCGCGGCTGCGGGCGGCTGAACCACCGCTCGCGCCCGGTCACCGGGGCCCACACCGATCACCACCCCTACGCCACAGTGGGCGAGCCTGGAGACCACGGAGTGGGGGACGAGGATCAAGGGGGCCTTCGTGCGATGGAGGGCTGCAGGCAGGGCCCGCCCCGGTGTCAACGCAGGGGTCCACTGGGCACTCTCGGGGCGGGTTGAGTAGCCCATGGCTGACCGTGGCACGAGCCGCATGGCCCCGACTCGGTGGGGTTGCTCCATTTTAGTGCACCGCCGGCGGCGGAGGCTTCCGGGAGCCGGTGGCCCAGCGAGCGGATAGGTCCGGTCGATGCCTGTGGTCGCTGCCCTCCCCCTGTTCTTCGCTCTGGGAATGATGTTCCTTGCGGGTCTCGGTATACTTGGTGTCTATGCCGTGGTGATGGTCTTTCAGGCTGGGCGTCGGGCGATCGAAGGCGACCAGGGCGGGCCGGTGATCGACGCCCACTCGACGCCGGCCTTGGACATCCGCCCGGTGGGCGCGCCCAAGTCCCCGGCCCGCAAGCCGCTGCCGGTGCGCAGCGAAGATCTCTATGCCGTGCCCAAGCGCCTGGGTGGCCTGGAGAACCAGCTCGCCAGCTCCCTTGTCGAGGCCCGGTCCCAAGCTGATCACCTGCGGGTACGCAAAGAGCGGGTGGCGGCCAAAGAAGACCGGTCCGAGCTTGTTGCGCGCTACGAAGAAGATGCGCTGCTGCTGGACCGTCGCGCTGAGAACATGGTGCGGGTGTTGGCGCTCGTGTGGCGCACGCGGGCCGTGCTGCTGCTGCGGGCCCATGTTGCCGAGACCGCCCGAGCGCGCCCGGCGCTGGTGGGGTTGCCCGATGACGACGCGCCGCCTCCCGTGGGCGAGCTTGCGAAGTTTGCGGAGCGCTACGAAGCGGCAGCCGCCGACGTGCGCAGCTTCGTGGTTGCGATCGAGGGCCGACTGGCCGATCTCGCGATGTGCGTGCCCAAGCCGCCCCGGGCCGCTCAGATGGGCCCCGAAGACCTGGATGCGGTGGACCAAGAGATGGATCGGGCCCGCCGCACCTATGTCGAGCTTCAGAACCGGATGGACCGCCTGGCCGACACGCTTGGGTACCTGGCTGACCGCTGCCACACCCGTCAGGTGGTGGTGGGCGCTGAGGTCAGCCTGGACGCCGGCGCGGGCACGGGCGCCCTGTTGGACGAGGTCTCCGGTGCGCTGGCCGAGCTCTCCGACCTGTCCCGGGTGGGCGACCGTGCGCTGGCCGACACCGCCCTCGACAACCTGGAGGAAGACATCTCTCAGCTGGAGCAGGCCGGACTCGACGCCCGGGCCGCCGCTGAGGCCGAGCTGGAGATCGAGCGTCTCCTGGACACCTTCTCCGCCTGATTGCTGACCCCACTCGCCTGGGTCGCCGGGCAGCACCCTCGAGATGCCATGTCCACGCCGCCGTCCACGCCAAGCACACCGCCAGCCTCCCCAAACGGGGCCCCGCAGGGGCTGGGACTCGGGATGTTTCTGGGGGTGTACACCCCAACAGTCCTCACGATTCTTGGGGTGATTCTTTATCTGCGCATGGGCTGGGTGGTCGGCAACGCGGGCATCGGTGGGGCGCTGCTCATCGTGCTGCTCGCGAACAGCATCACGGCCATCACGGCGTTCTCGCTGAGCGCCTTGTCGACGAACATGCGGGTCGGGGTGGGCGGTGCCTACTACATCATCTCGCGCAGCCTGGGGTTGGAGCTTGGCGGCGCGCTGGGCATCCCGCTGTACTTGTCCCAAGCGCTGTCGGTCACGCTGTACGCATACGGTCTCGCCGAGAGCCTCCGGCTGATCTGGCCGGGCGTGCCGGTCCAGTTCATGGCCGCGGTCATCGTGGTTCTGGTGGTCTTCGTCGCGAGCCGAAGCACGGTCCTCGCGCTGAAGATGCAGCTGCCCATCATGGCTTTCATCTTCTTGTCCCTCGCGGCTTTGGTGCTTGGCGTCAACTTCGAGGGGCCCCGCATTGCGCTGCAGGGCGAGTGGCCGGATGCCTCGTTCTGGCAGGTCTTCGCGGTGTTCTTCCCGGCGGTGACCGGTGTGTTGGCGGGCGTGGGCCTGTCCGGCGACCTCAAGGATCCGGGCCGCTCCATCCCGATGGGCGTCGGTCTGGCCGTGTTCACTGGCTTTTTCGTCTACATGGCTGCCCCGTGGGTGCTCGGCTTTGCCGCCGACGCGGACGGCTTGCGGAACAACGAGCTGCTGTGGACCCAAGTTGCGATGGGCGGCGCATGGTTCGTGATGCCCGGCTTGTGGGGGGCCATCCTCTCCAGCGCCATCGGCAGCATCCTGGGCGCACCCCGCACCCTCCAAGCCTTGGCGATGGACCGGCTGGCACCCAAGGCACTGGGCGAGCTCGACGAGAAGACGGGCGAGCCCATGGTCGCGCTGCGGATCAGCGGCGGCGTGGCCCTGCTGGCGGTGGCGCTCGGCGACTTGAATGCGGTCGCTGCTGTGGTCTCGATGTTCTTTCTCACGACCTACGGGATGCTCAACCTCGCGGCCGGCCTCGAGGACCTCGTCAACGACCCGCACTACCGCCCCCGCATTCGGGTGCCCTGGTGGGTGAGCTTCCTCGGCGCGTTCGGCTGTTTTGTCGCCATGGCCGCCATCAACCCGCTGGCGTTTGTGGCCGCCGTGGTCATCGAGCTGGGCATCTGGTGGTACCTCCGCCGGCGCACGATCCAGGCCGCGTGGGGAGACCTGCGCACCGGGCTCTGGTTTGCGGTGGCCCGGATGTCGATGCTCCAGCTCCGCCGTGCCCGCCAGGATCCTCGCAACTGGCGCCCCCACGTTCTGGTGTTTACCGCCGATCTCGCCCGGAACGTGGGCCTGGTCGCGTTGGGCTCCAACCTGGGCCAGGACCGCGGGATCGTGACCGTGTGCACCCTGATGGTCGGGCACCACGACGATCTGGAGGCCCGCAAGCGCATCGCCCGCCGAAACCAGGGCTTGCTCGACGATGCCGGGCTGCTCGCCTTTCCCGAGGTCATCACCATTCCGTCGCTCGACCAGGGCTTCCTCGTGGTGGCCCAGGCCAATGGGTTCGGGGGCATCGACTCCAACATGGTGCTGTTCGGTTGGCCGGGCGACAATGACGTGGCGGTGGGCTCTCTGGTGCGCCACAGTCGCCAGCTGGCGCTGCTCCAGAAGTCGACGATGATCGCACGCTTGCCTGAAGAACCCCCCAAGCGAGGCGCACAGCTGCGGGTGTGGTGGAAGGGACGTGAGCACAACGGCGACCTGATGCTGTTGCTGGCGCACCTGCTGAGCATCTCGGACGACTGGCTGGGCTGTCCGGTGGTGCTGACCAGTGTGGCGAGCTCAGCGCCAGAAGCAGCGGACCTGGAGCGAGAGCTGCGGTTGCTGCTGGAGTCCTCGCGGATCGCGGCTCAAGTGGAGGTAGTCCTGCCGGAAGAAGGGCAGGGTGTCGTCGACGTCATCCACCAACACTCTGCGGGTGCAGGCATGGTCTTCTTGGGGCTGGCGGACGTGGCTTCGGGCGAAGAGGTCGCGTATGCCGACAGCATGCTGAAGCTCGCTAGCGGGCTGCCCGCGGTGGCATTTGTCCGCAATGGTGGGCCGTTCCGCGGTCGCTTGGTCTGACGCTGATCAAGATCGCTGGTGCGGGGCCGCCCTTGTTTCACGCAGTGCTGCAGCATCCTGAAACAGTGTTTCAGCCTCCGTGAACGCATGAGAAAGGCCAGCATTGGTCCATTCTTGGTGGATTGAGCGGTCCGGCATGAAACGTGGGGCACCCTTGGTCGTGGGCCGCCCGGTGCTGCGCTCCAGTCAGTGCCGGAGAGTGCCGTGCTGGTGGTGCAGGATGCGCTGGCACACCCCTTGCAAATGAGCTGGCCAAGTCGGCCCACCGTGTGCCGGCACCATCGCCAAGCCCCCTCTGGACGGCGCCCCGCGGCCCGCCCGAGACTGGAGAGTTCATGCGCATCGAGTCCTTCTTCGACACCCGCACCAGCACCCTCACCTTCTTGGTCTGGGACGAAGCGACCAAAGACGCGGTGGTCATCGATCCCGTCCACGACTACGATGCCCTCGCAGTGCGGTTCTTCGACGAGTCGCTGGAGCGGGTGGCCGCGGTGGTGGACGCGCAAGGCCTCAAGGTGCGGGCCGTCCTGGAGACCCATGCCCACGCCGACCACATCAGTGGTTCTCAGGGTCTCAAGGAGCGCTACGGCGCGGGCATCGGCATCAGCGAACACATCAAGCTGGTGCAGGAGGTCTTTGGGCCGGTCTTCAACCGCGCCGACCTCTCGGTGGATGCCTTCGACCACCTGCTCACGGACGGCGAGGTCTTCGAGGCGGGCTCGCTGCGGATCAAGGCCATCGCCACGCCGGGCCACACGCCCGCGTGCATGAGCTTTCTGATCGAAGACGCCCTGTTCGTCGGCGATGCGCTGTTCATGCCGGACTTCGGCACCGGCCGCTGCGACTTCCCGAAAGGCAGCGCCGTGGACCTCTACGCGTCGGTCCAGAAGCTCTACATGCTCCCCGCGGACACCCGGGTCTTCGTCGGGCACGACTACCAGCCTGGCGGTCGCGCGCTCGCCTTCGAGACCACCATCGGCGAGTCCCGCACGTCAAACAAGCAGCTCCGTGCCGACACCACTGAGGAAGAGTTCGTGGCGTTTCGGACTGCCCGCGACGCGGTGCTGCGGCCACCCCGGCTGCTCTTCCAGAGCATTCAGGCCAACGTGGACGCCGGCAAGCTGCCGCCCCCTGACGACAACGGCATGCGCTATCTGCGACTGCCCATCGGCGTTCTGTGAGCCCAAGCTCACTCAGGCTGGCCCTGGTTGGCGCCCGGTGAGCGACGGTCCGACCGGGTGAGGGCACCCGTCGGGCCGCTCAGTCTTCAGGTGTCTCAAGGTAGATCGGGATCTCATCGCCCAGCTCGCGGGTGAGGTGCTCCCGCAGGCGCTTCTTCATCCGTGCCTCGACCTGACGGATGCGCTCTTTGCTCACCCCGTACCGTGTGCCCAGTGCAGCAAGACTGACGGGCTCGGAGGCGGTCAGGCGATCGGTCCAGATGGCCCGCTCGCGGTCATCCACCAGGGTCTTGGCGAACATCGCGAGCTGTTCGCGGAACACGTCGCTCAGCTCGGCACGGGCCGCAGCGGTCTCGGGGTTCGCGGCGTTGTGGTTCTTGACAATCTCGTCGAGCGCCCGTCCCTCGTCGCCGCCGGCGGGCGCGTTGAGGGACAGCGCCGGGGCAGACAGGTGCAGGTCGACGTTGATGATCTCGTGCTCGGGGACATCCAAGGCCTTCGACAGCGCGAGGGTGCTGGGGTGCACACCCTGCTTGATCAAGCGGTCCCGCTCTTTCTGGAGCTGGAAGAACAGCTTGCGGCCATGGCGCGTGGAGCCCAAGCGCACGATTCGGTAGTTGTCCATCAGGAACCGGAGAATCATCGCCCGGATCCAGTACTGTGCGTAGCTGCTGAAGCGAATTCCCCGATAGGGGTCGTACCTGGACAGCGCTTCGACCAAGCCGACGTTGCCTTCTTGAATCAGGTCCAGCACGCTCGACCACTGGCGGTGGTACTGAAATGCCAGCTTGACCACCAAGCGCAAGTTGGCGGTGACCAGTCGCTGGGCCGCTTCAGGGTCGCCCGTCTCCTGGTAGCGGATGGCCAGCTCGGTCTCTTCTTCGGCGTCCAGCAGCGGGTATCGGCGGACTTCGGCCAGGTAGTACGACAGCAGGTCGTCCCGGCGCGCGGCGGTGCTGGGCGGGGACAGCGCCGGCACCATGCGGTGAGGGCCCGAGCGCGGGGCGTTGGGGGCGGTTTCGGTGCCAGCGGTGTCGATGGCGTCGTCCAAGCTGTGGTCCAGGCCATCGTCTTCAGCGCCACTGCCTTCGGCATCATCGCCGTCGGCGCCCTGGGGAGCTGGCTTGGTGCCGGCATGACCGGGGACGGTGTCCGGGCGGCTGTCTTGGACGGGGCGGCCCTGGGCATCGAGGACTTCGACGTCGGGCTCTTGTGGCACGGAAGGCATGGTCAGCTCGGATCGAGGTGGGGCCGGAGGGTCTCGGGTCGGAGGACCCGGGCCACCGCGGTGGGGGCGCCGGCCACAAACGGAAGGCCGGCATCTGCGACCGGGTGGACGCTTGACAAGCTCGTGTCACTACTCGGGTGATCCACGTTATGGGCCGGGCTGGGCGCGTCGATGGACGGTGAGCAGGGCGGGGCGTCGGCGGGCGTGGGCGGGGTGCCCAGGCAGGCGCTTGCCCCGCCGGTGGCCCGTATCAGGGCCAGTCCCAGAGCGGTATCCCAGGTGCCCCAGCCCGGGCCGACGATGGCGGCGCTGGCGCCTCCGGCAGCCACAATCGCGAGGTGGGCCGCCGTGGACCCCAGGTTGCGCAGCCGCCCGTGCCACCGGATGTGCAGATGTTGGAGCATGGCCCCGCCAACCAGCAGCGTCCGCGTGGGCGGCGCGGGCCGAGCACTGCGCGGGAGAAGCCGCTGACGGTCGCGAAAGGCGCCCACGCCGCGCTCGTAGAACCAGAGCTCGTCGAGGCGGGGCAGGAACATGGCCCCACCCACAACACCTTGGTCATCCATCGCGGTCAGGACGGGCCCCCAGTGGGCCAGCCCCTCCATGAATGCGCCCGTGCCGTCGAGCGGGTCGATGTACCAAGTGGGCGCGCCGCCGGTGGCGGGACGGCGGCTGCCTTCTTCGCCGACCACGCCGTGGGCAGGGAATGCTTGGTGCAGGGCTGCCACGATGTGGGCTTCCGCCGTGCGATCGGTCTGGGTCACGAAGCTGCCGTCGGGCTTCACATCCGGGGAGTGCGCGTGGCGAAATGCATGCATCATCAGTGGGCCGAGGGGCGCGAGAATACCCGTCAGTGCAGTGTCCCAGTCGCTCACGGCAGGGCGTTGGCGCCAGCTGTGCTCCTGGCGTTCTCGCGGACCGTGATCGCCGAGGAGCGGGGGAGCCAGCGGCTGTCCGGGATGCTGAGGCATCTGTCGGGACTAACCGGTCGTGCTGAGTGGACGGCTCGTCGGGGGGGGCCAAGGGACAACAAGGGCGAACGACACAATCCCGTGTAGGATGGTCAGCCCCGTGGCATCGCGCACGTTGCCGGGGCACCACCGGAGGCGCGCGTCGTGGCCACGATTCGGATCAAGCTTGGGGATCCCTGGGAAGCGTGGCGCGTGGGTGTGCGCAGCGGCCAGATCCACCATGGTGATGGAACTGCCGATGCTGTGCTGGTTCTCACCGAACCGGATGAGCCGGAGCGGGATCTTCAGCTTGAGAAGCGGACGCTGGCGCAGCTCCAGACGCCTGGGGTGCTGCAGCTGCGGCACCTGAGCCGTCAGTCCGCGGGTGTGGTCTCGGTGTACGACGGCTTCTCGGGAGCGAGCGCCGCCCACCTGTTGCGGGGGCTGCGGGCCCGCCGGCGGTTGATGCCACTGCGGTGTGCACTGGAGCTGGGCATCGAGGTGATGCGGTGCATGATGCTCGTGCCCCAGGACATCGCGGGTGTGCTGGTGGTGCACCCCGGGCCGTCAGCGGTCGACGTGCTGGTGGACGCCGAAGGCCGGGTGCGGGTGTGCGGCTTCCGGGCGATGGAAGCGGCCCGCGTGCGAGCCGATGTTGAAGTGGGGCTCGCACCGCGGACTGAGGCGTGTGGTGCGCTGTTGGCCGAGCTGCTCAGTGGGGAGCGAGCGCCGCCCCGGGGCACAGGCCGGGACGCCCGCCGGGTGGAGCGCATGCTCTCCAGCCTCAACGCCCGTCCGAATGAGACGGTGCCGTACGCGCTGCTCGACCTGATCCGAAGTTGTCTGGACCCCGAGCCCGGACTGCGACCGCCGCTGCCCCGGGCGCTCCACTTGGCGCGAAAGGTGCTTCGGGATCTGCCAGGGCGGTCTCTGCGCGACTGGGCGGAGCGTCATGTCCCGCCAGCGATCGGTGATCTGGGTGCACTTGGGGGGCGCGCAGCGTGGGAAGAGGAACAGAGCAGCCGGCGAGACTTGGTGGCGGCTGTCCCGGTGCCCGAGCTCCGCCATCGTCGTGCGGTTGAAGAGGACTCTCAAGAGGTCGCGCCGACTGTGGTGGCCCTTCCGGGGGAGGTGGGCCCGCCGCCTGCAGCGCGCGCACGGGTTGACCGGGCTGCAGTGGACCCGGAGGCCGCGGTTGGCGGCGCCTGGATGCAAGAACTGGTCGGCGACCCGGCCTCGCAGTCCGAGGAGTGGGATGACCCCCCGTTTGACGACGGAGAGCTCGGCTCCGACATGGATCTCGACATGGCCTCCCTGGAGCCGCCGCTAGACCGGCTGGCACCCCTTGCCCAGGATGCCAAGGCCGAGAATGTCCGCCCACTGGACCTTCCGGACCCCACTGCGCCAGCGCTCACCGCCCCGCCCCCGGTGGCCGATGTGGCCGCGCTCTCGCCCATTCGGTTGCAGCCGTCCGTGGAGGAGAACACCCTGGCGATGCGGGTGGAGCCCGCCAACGCTGCCGCCGAAGACCGCCGACGGGGGCCGGATGTCGTGATGCTGTTGCTGGTCGCCGCGACACTTGTGCTGTCGGTGGGCTTGTTGGTGCTGTTGGCCTCGGGCCACTCGATGGAGCGGGGAACCAACCAAGTGCTCGCGTGGGCGGGGCAAGACGTGGAATCAGGCGTGCGAAGTGGACTCACCGCGGCGCCGTCGCCCCCAGCGCCGCAGCCGACGCCAGAAGCCAGTCCTGTGGACGTGGTGGCCGACCCGCCCAGCCCGCCGCCAGCGCCGGTCGACCGGACCCCATCCGCGCCCGAGGCGGCTGCCGTCGTGCCGATGGCCGCCCCCGCCCCAGCCCCGGCCCCCCGGGCGGCTCCAGTCCAGCGTGCCGCACCCGCCCCCCAGCGAGCGCCGGCCCCGCGTGCTGCCCCGGCCCAGCGTGCCTCTCCCGAGCCGCAACCTTCGTCAGCACGTCCTTCTGCTCCACCGGACGAGGACCCCGCGCCCCGCAATGGGGTGCGCATCCAGGCACCAGGGCCTTGGACCCCCCCAGACGAGCCCGCGCCCGAGGCCAACGACGCGCCCCCGCCGCCGGCGATCTTCCCCGTGGTCTTCCAAGTTGCCGATCCGGACGTGCGCCTGCTGACGGTGTCGTGCCACCTCGGGGGTGAGGTCAGTGGGGTGGGGTCGGTCACCGTGTCCGAGGCCGGTCCGGGGCCCTGCCGCATGACGGCGGAGCGTGAGGACGGCGCGTTCACGACGACGGTGTCCATCACCCGGCCCCACACATTCATCTGCTTTGCTGGGGGCAGCCGCCGGTGCAAGTGACTGCAGCGGCAGCTTGACCCCGAGTCGGCGCAGCCCCTTGCGATCGGAGGGGTTCGCGGGCACCACCCACCAGCAAGCCATTCTCGGCGGTTCCTGGGCCGCCGATTGCACGCATATGGTACTCACTCTCCTTTCCCGGAGGTTGGGATGCGTTCCTTGGTCCTCATGCTGGCTCTGCTCGTTGCTTGCTCTGGTGGCGACACGAGCGACGAGCCATCTGTCCCGACCCAAGCTGCCCCGCCCAGCAAGGCCAAGGCCCCCAAGGCGCCGGCGGAGCCGGAGGTTGCACCGGTGGATCAGGCCCGCGCGCTCGCCCTTGCGGGAGATCATGCGGGTGCGCTGGCCGCAGCCCAACAGCTGCTGTCGGCCGATGCCAGCGACCCGGCTGTCTGGCGTCTGGTGTTCCAGGAAGCCCTGGCCGCAGGCAAACAAGCGGATGCCTACGATGCGCTGACCGGCGCGGCGCTGAAGAACTCGCCTCCGGGCGCCTTGGCGTTGCTGCGGGCGGATCTTGCCCTTGCCGCTGGCCGCCCCGCCGACGCGCTGGCTGCGGCAATGGAAGCCCGTGCGGACGACCCTGGTGCGGCTGCTGCCCTGGTGGCCCGGGCGGTGCTCGCGGGGGCACCGATGCCTGAAGCGCCGGAGGGCACGGACGCAAAGACCGATCCTGTGCTTGCTCTGGTGCGCTTCGTCACGGCGAAGGATGCGCGCAAGGCTGCGGCGGACGCTGCGGTCGCGGCCCAAGTGACGGGCTGGCGTGCGGCGCTCATTCGGGCCGAGGTCTTGGCGGAGCGAGGCGAGCTCGACGATGCGTTGGCTCAGTTCGAAGAAGTGGTGAAGCAGGGGCTTCCGGTGGCAACGGTCCGGGGCAACCTGGGGCGTGCCCAGGCGGTCCTGGCGCCCGGTGCCAAGAAGGGCGCGGCGAGCCCTGTCTCGTCCGCACAAGCGGGTCGCTGGGCAGCTGAAGCCGCGCGCTTGGCTGCGGGGGAGGGGGATGCGGCGTCCGTGCTGCGGGGCCTAGAGCTCGCACGCCGTGGGCTCCTCCAGGGGACGCGGGCCGACGAAGCCGCCGATCTCTACGCATCGGTCCGCAAGACTCTGGCTGACCTCGGCGCCGGTGGGGACCTCGAGCGGGATCTCGCTGGGGCCCACGCATCGGTCGCGCTGGCAGCGGGCCGGTTGGTCGTCGCCCGCTCGGCGTCGAAGGTTGCATTTGATGGGGCCACGGGACCGGCCGCCGAGGACGCCGCGTGGCTGGGCTTGTGGAGCTGTTGGTCCCTTCAAGATCGGGCCGGGCTGACCCAGTACGCCGGCGCGCTCACCGGTGCGCGGGGACAGGCTGCTCGGGGTCTCTCCGCCGCGCTGGAGGGCCGCACGGCTGATGCGCTCGGGCTGCTGCCGAGCTCCGGACTGAGCGCCCGAGACGCGGTCTATGTGGCCCAGGCCGCGGCGTCCTTCGCCGGCAAGAAGGCTGAGGCTCGGCTGACCGAGGCCGTGCGCAAAGCAGACGACGCAGGCGACCCAGCACTGCGCATCGCCACCCGGCTGGACCTCGAAGATCACGTCAGGCACAGCGATCCCCGCACCAGCGCCGCCATGCGGGACCAGCTTCGCAAGCTCACTCCCGAGGGGGCAGCGGGCGCTGGACTGCGCGTTGAGCTGGCCGTCCGCAGCGCGCTGGCCGACGGCACTGGCCGCCTGCCGAATGGTGAGCTGCCTGCACTGGGACAAGCATGGCGCAGCGCGCTGGAAGGCCAGTCCTCGATGGCCAATGGTCCCGGGGTGCTGCCCATCGCGGCCTTCGGAGAAGCCCGGGTCAAGCGTGCATCCGGGGCTGGGTCGGCCGAAGCCGCCACCCAAGCCTATGCCCGCGCGTATGAGGGCTTGCCCTTGCATCGCCGTGGACCGTTGTCGTCCGGCACCGCCCTCGACGGGTCTCAGGGCCTGCCGATCGCGGATGATCTGCTGGCCCTCGGGAACGGCGCGCCCACCGAGCACCAGCTGGCCAGCGCTTTGATCCTCCACGAGCTCGGCCACCGGGACCGCCGCATCCGCAACCACCTCGAAGAAGCCACCGACCGCTTCTTCGGCCTCGATGCCGGCAAAAAGGATGCGCTCATCGATGCTTCCGCGGCCTTGCGCGCAGGCATGGGTCGCTGGCACGCGGGCAGTGCCCCCTTCCCGAAGGCGCTCCTACAAGAACTCGAGCTCGCCGAGACCGCAGCAGCCGAAGATGCGCGCTTCGCCGCGTTGACCTTGAAGGCAAAGGCGCCAGATCTCGCCGCGATCACCAAGCGCCACGGCCGCCTCGCACTGCTGTCGTACATCGAACAACGGGGTGAGGTCTGGGGCCTCGCCATCGGGCCCTCCGGTGGCCTGATGCGCCAGCTTGGATCGGCCGCTGCGCTGTCCACCCAGTCGGACCGCCACCTCGCGTCCCTGCTCACCTCCGCCCACGAGAAAGGGCGGGCAACGCATGCCCCTGGCAATGCCCTCAGGCACACGCTTGTGGACCCCTTCGCGGGCGTGCTCACCGGCCACGGTTGGTACCTCGTCGTGGGCCCGGCCCACCTCCAGCGATTCTTGTTCACGACGTTCCCCGAGCAGTCCAACGGCCTCCGCTGGCTCGCCGACATCCGCACGGTGGGCAACCTGCCGCTGTTTGCGATGGTGCCGGACCGGCCCGAGAACGAGTTCGATCCCGACCGGTACAACCCCGACTACCTGATGATTGGCGCGCCGGCGGAAGGGGCTGAACCGGAGCCACCGCCCGAAGACAAGCCGAAGGCCAAGGCGAAAGCCAAGGCCAAGGCCAAGGCGGGTGACAAGGCCGGCGAGCTGGTCGAGGCCGCGAGCAAGGGCCCCCGCTGCGTGGCCCAGGTCGAAGGTCCCCAGGAGTTCGCCGCCGGCCGGCGCCACTTCGAGCCTGCATTTGTCGAGCAGTGCACCGGCGTGTTCGCCAGCCGTGCCCGCTTCCTCGAGCTCGGCCCCCACGCCCGCTACCTCCACATCGGCGGGGTGGAAGAAGGGGTGCAGGGCGGCTTCAAGATGGCCGACGGTGAGCTGGGTCTCGAAGAGATCCGCCGCAGCAAGCTGATCGCGCAGATCGTGGTGGTGACCGCCAGCGGCAGCCCCGATGTCCAGCGCCGGCGGGCTGAGGCCTTCCTCGATGCGGGCGCAGCGGCGGTCCTGGTGTTGTCCTGGGATGTCCACAAGGACGTGCTGGAGCGGATGTTGGATGGGTTCTGGTCGGCGCTGAACCGCGACCGACCGGTGGCGCGGGCGCTGGCTGAGGCGAGGGACAGCTTGATGCGGGACGCACTGCTCGGGGAGGACCTCGACGACCCCTCCCTCTGGGGCAGCCTCGTCCTCTTCACGACTCCCTGAGTCGCGCGGCCTGAACGTTCGGAATGAGGCCTCATGCTGGCGCCGGCGACGCTGCTGCTCCACTCCGCACTGGCTCTGGCTGCGCCCCCGCGCTGCTGGGGGCAGGCGGTGCGGTGTGGTTGGGCCCGCTTCCACCCAGCCCTGGTGGGGCCGAGGTGCTCGTCCGTCCCGACGACCGTGGTCTCCACCTCTCTGTGCCGCTGAAGGACGGCGGCCAGTGGACGTGGACGCCGGACGGTGAGGCGCCTGGGGATCTGGTCGAAGGCCACGTGCTGGAGCAGGATGACGCCGGCCGGCCTGTGCGGCTGCAGCTGCCGGGTGGGGCGCTGGTGCGGCTGGTCTGGCGGGACGCGGCCACCCTGCGGGGCATCTATGGCCCGGGGGCAGCGCGGCTTGAGCTGGAGCCAGCCGGAGGCAGTGGAGATCTCGTGATGACCGACAGCCTCGGTCGTCGTCAGTCCCTCCGCCAGCAAGTGATGGCGGACGGCCGCACGCTGCTGGAGCTCCAGGGAGGTGCCGGCCAGATCGTGCGCAGCGCCTTTGACAGCGGTGGGCGGCTGGTGGCGTGGACCGACCCCCGGGGGCTGCAGGGCACGGTGACCTGGTCCGAGGGGCGGGCGTCCATCATCACGGGTGGTGGGATCCCGTGGACCATCGATCTCGATGACAATGACGTAGTGACAGGCATTGTTGACCCGTTGGGCCATCGGTGGCGCTACACGGTCGACGGCGAGGGGCGGCTGCTCGATGTCCTCACACCGGCAGGCACCTCCAGCCACTGGAAGCGCGATGCCGATGGACACGCAATCCTCATCGAGGACAACGAAGGGCGATGGGCGCTGCTGCGCGACGGACAGGGGCGACTGCGCACTCTCCAGCGGGGCGGTGGGGTGTCGGTGCAAGTGCTGCGCGACGCGGGTGGCCAGCTGTCCGCCTTGGAGGACGGCGCGGGCGGAACCGTCGCCTTTGAGCTCGACAGTGCCGGACGCATCAGTGTTCTCCAGACCCGATCGGGAGGGCGCTGGGAGATCGAGCGGGGCAGCCGTGGCCAAGTGCGGCAAGTCCGTGCGCCCACAGGGGAGCTCTGGCAAGTGGAGCGGGACAGCATGGGACGGGTGCGCACCCTCATCGGGCCGGGCGGGGACCGAGTGGGCCTGCTGCGGGGCGCTTCGGGGGAGGTCACCCGGGTCACTGCACCCGACGGGCGCCACACGGGCATCGTCCGGGACGCGTGGGGGCGCGTGCGGGCAGTGCGGCCAACGGGCGGCCGGCAGCTCACAATCAGTCGGGGGCCGGCGGGAGAGGTCTCGTCCGTGCTCATCGACGGCGTCCGTGTGCAGATTCTGCGCGATGCCCACGGACGGCCGCTCGCGGCTGGGCCGGTGTCCTGGCAGTACGACAGCGCCGGCAGGGTGGACGCCCTCGCGACCCCGACGGTGTCGCTTGAGCTCGCTCGGGACCCCAACGGCTGGCTCACTGCGGTGGGGACGGGGGATTGGCGCTTGGCGGTGCAACGGGACGCGCTCGGTCGGGCGTTGGCGTGGACCGGCACGGATGGGGAAGTGCGGGTGGAGCGCGACGCGGACGGTCGGGTGCGGGCGGAGAGCGGCCCCGCGGGTCGGGTGACGGTGGTGCGGGATGCCCGGGGCCTCGTGGACCGCATCGAGAGCCTGCGGGGCGCCTGGAAGTGGATGCGGGATGCATCCGGCGCAGTGCTGCGGGTGATCGGCCCCGATGGTCCGGCGCTGGGTGTCGGCCGAGACGAGTCCGGACGAGCTGTGTTGGAGCGCCTTCCCGGCGGCTCCATGCTGTTGAGGACCCTCTCCCCAGCGAGTGTCGAGACCCGGGTGCAGGGCAGCGCCGACCAGACCCTGTTGGCCCATGCGTGGAGCCCCGACGTGTCGGGAATGCCCCGCTGGTCGGAGATCCTGGGGGAACCCCGGCAGACCTGGCGCACCGATGGCTTTGGCCGGCTCATCGGTGTGGAGGGCACGGACCAGCGGGCGTGGGCCATGTTGCCTGGCTCAACCCAAGGACCGGACGGGGAGCTGTTTCTGACCGATCGCTTCGGGCGATTGCAAGAAGCACGCCTGCACACGTCGGTGCCCGCCTGGGGGGTGGCGGTGGATGGGCTGGCGGTGCATCGGGACGCCGTCGGGCGCACGGAGACGATCGCGGGTGACCAAGGGCAAGCTCGTCTGAAGTACGACGTGCTCAGCCGGCTGACCGAAGTGAACTTGGGTGGCTCCCGGTGGACGGTGCGCTGGGATGCCCGGGGGCGGCCGGGGCTTGTGGAGTGGCCGGCGGGGGAGGGGCACGGCTTGCTGTGGTCACCGGCGCCGACTGATGTGGGACCGGCACCGCTGCTGGCCCACGGCCCCGGACTCATGCGGGCGCTGCTGCCGTCGCCTCGGGGTCCGCTGGGCTGGTCCACCCTGGACGGTGGGGCGGGCGCGCTGGCCCGGCCCGGTCTGGACGCGCCGATCCTTGCGGTTCATGGCGCAGAAGCGCTGGAGCGCCGGATGCTGCCCGCGGGCCAGGGTGCCGGACTGGCGGACGCATCGGTGGTCGGCGCCCGTCGGATCGAGCTGTTTGGTGGCGGGCCGACCTTGGGGGGCGACGGCCGCTGTCTGGACCCCATCGCGGGTCAGAACCTAGATGGAAGCTTGGCGTGGCCCTGGGCCAGCTCCGGCGACTCGGAGCGAAGTGTGCTCGATCCCGCGGGCTGGGCGCCGGAGTCGCCGTGGCACGATCCGGTCGGGATGCTGGTGGCGATGGGGCAGATCGCCGCGCCGTGGATCGATGCCGGCCTCGCGATGCCCCGGGTGGATCCCGCGGTCGAGTGGCTGCCCCCGTCTCTGGATGCCAGCGTGGATCCCCTCGATGTCAATGTGCTGCCTGTGGGGTCTCTGGGCATGGTTGACCCCGCCGATGAGGCCATCGTGATGGCGGTGCTGGAACACCTCATCCACGATGGCGGCCCCCTCCCGGCCAGCATCCTTCCCGGTGGGTTCATTGGTCCGATCGATGTCGGCGGACTGCCCCCCGGGGCCGACGTCCTCGGCACTGCGCCGTGGGACGAACGCACCGTGGATCCATGGAGTCCACGATTTTCCCTTGCGCGGTGGGGCCCCAGTCCATAAAAGCGGGGGCGTCTCGGATGGCAATAATCATCGCCCCGGCCCAGACATTCTCAACATGTTGTCTTCAGCATGGAGGGCGTCTAAGCTTGGTAGCAACGATTGCGGTAGGTGTAGCTCAGTCGGTTAGAGCGCTGGTTTGTGGCACCAGAGGTCGTGGGTTCAATCCCCATCACTTACCCTTGCCTTCTGCGGTGGAATGAAATACCCGGCGGTGCCGGATGTGACCTTAGGGTTGATACGGGCCTATAGCTCAATTGGTAGAGCATCGGACTCTTAATCCGCAGGTTCCAGGTTCGAGTCCTGGTGGGCCCACTTCAGAAAGCCGAGAGCAGCGATGCTCTCGGCTTTTCTGCTTCTTGCTGTTGGACGGTGCCCAGCGCCGCCCGCTGCAGATGTGGGTGGATGCCGGGCTTGCCGCAGGGTGCCCAGCGTGTTCTAAGGTGCGGCGCTTCAGCGGGTCTCGTGCGACAGGTGGACGCCTGTGTGGCCCTTTGTCCAAGGGGAACACGGTGTCGCCCTCGCACGGCGTGGCTGCCTGCGCCAGACCGGTCCCCATCACCGGAACCGTCGTCTGGCCGGTGCCAAGGCTCTCCCACAGTCGCCCCGTTTCATCCCGACCCGTCGCCCTCGGTGGCTGTGGTCGCTTCTCCCCTTCCCAGGTGCACGGCCAGGCCCGACGCTTGCTGTGCCCCCCACGGGTCCGATGCGCTTCCCCCGGTGGAAGTGCCCCCCGGCCCCCCAAGGTTTCGAGGAACTGATGCAGTACGAGCTCAACGTCGAAGAAGTCAGCCAGATCCGTCGCTCCGTCTCCTTCACCGTGCCCCAGGGTGTGGTGAACGCCGAGCTCGACAAGGCCTACCGAGAGATCTCCCGCACGGCGAACCTGCCCGGCTTCCGGCGCGGAAAGGTGCCCCGCCGCATCCTTGAGGCCCGCTTCGGCGGCAAGATCACCGAAGATGTGGCCACCGACCTCATCCAGCAGTCGTGGCGTCAGGCGTCCGCCGACTTCGACCTCGCGGGCCAAGCCCAGGTCGAAGACCGTGGTGACCTCAAGCGCGGTGTCGAGTTCACCTTCACGCTCGGCGTGGACGTGGTCCCGACCGTCGAAGCTGTTGGCTACAAGGGCATTGACGTGCCCTTCAAGGCCACGACCGTCTCCGACGAGGAAGTCGAAGCCGAGCTGAGCGC
Organism: Myxococcota bacterium; assembly: GCA_942491145.1. Classification (GTDB taxonomy): domain Bacteria; phylum Myxococcota_A; class UBA796; order UBA796; family UBA2385; genus CAXQUZ01. Next base: position 178,118 of record CALOBC010000014.1, read on the forward strand.
CCGCCTCGCGGGTCAGGCTCGCTTTGGTGAGGTCACCGACCGCCCGGTCCAGGCCGGCGACCAGGTCCTGGCCAAGGTCAACTTCGTGGACGGCGAAGACGTCATCCTCGACGAGCCCGGCACCCTCATCACCGTGGGCGCCGAGCGCTTCTACTCGGGGATCGACGGCCTGCTTGAGGGCCTGTCCATCGGCGAAGAGAACACGGGTGAGGCCACCATCGGTGCCCAGTCCCTCCGTGAGGACCTCCGCGGTCGCTCCGGCACCGCCACGGTCACTGTGCAAGCCATCCAGGCCCGCGTGGTGCCCGAGCTTGACGACAAGGTCGCCAAGGCCCTCGGCTTCGAGGGTGGTGCTGACGGTGTGCGTCCCGCGCTTCGCATGGAAATGGACGCCCGCGGCCTCGAGAGCGCTCGCATGGACGCCCGCGTCAAGATCCTCGAGAAGCTGGTCGCCAGCCACGACTTCGACGTGCCCGATGCCCTGGTCCAGGAGCAGTTCGAGGCCCTCGTTGAAGAGATGAAGGTCCGCCGCACCTACGCGGGCGCTGATCCCCGGTCGGTCCAGTTCAGCCAAGCTGAGCTCCAAAACCTCCGCAGCCGGGGCCGCTTTGCTGCCAAGGCCTCGGTGCTGCTCGCGGCTGTGGCCCGCCAGGAAGACATCAAGGTCGAGTCGGCAGACGTCGACGCCAAGATCAATGAGATTGCGTCGATGCGGAACCAGACCGCTGCTGCCATCCGTGGCTACCTGCAGAACGAAGGCGCCATGCCCACCCTTGAGCTGCGCATTCTCGAAGAGAAGGTGCTGGAGTGGGTGCTGGAGAACGCCAACCTCACCGAGCCCGAGGTGGTGGTCGAGTCCGAAGAGGTGGCCGACGAAGCCGCTGAAGCTGCCGGCTCCGAAGAGTAGTCGTCGCCCAGCATCGTGGACCAGGGGCTCGCGCAAGCGGGCCTCTGCCATTGTGGGCAGTCCAGTTCTTGGGTAAAAGCCCTGGTCGGTGGGGCCATCGGTGCGCAAGGGTCGGTCGCCGCCAGCGACACCCAGCGGCGTGGTCCACGCGAGAGGGGAAAAGTGCCTCTCGCATGTGGATGCCCGGACCGATAGCGGGTGTCGTCGGCGTTCGCAGAGCAGTGACCTCGCCGACCCATTTGTCGCATTGCCTTTCTTGGGCGCACTGTCGCGTAGCGTCGGGGTTGATCGCGCCTCGTTGAGTCAAACCTCTCCACACTTCTTGAGGGAACCCATGCCTGTCAATCCCAGCGCCTCCTACTACATCCCTGTGGTCCACGAACAGACCCACCGTGGCGAGAAGGGCTACGACATCTACTCGCGGCTGTTGCTGGACCGGATCATCTTCCTGGGCACCCAGGTCACCGACGATGTGGCCAACGCCATCATCGCCCAGCTGCTGTTCCTGGAGAGCCAGGACCCCGACAAGGACATCTTCCTCTACATCAACAGCCCCGGCGGCGTGGTCACGGCTGGCTTGGCCATCTACGACACGATGCAGTTCATCCGTCCCGATGTGGCCACCATCTGTGTGGGTCAGGCCGCTTCGATGGGTGCCTTCCTGCTGGCGGCTGGTGCCGAGGGCAAGCGCCGCGCGCTCCCGAACGCACGCGTCATGATTCATCAGCCCCTGGGCGGTGCCCGCGGTCAGGCCACGGACATCGAGATTCAGGCGCGGGAGATCCTGCGGATGAAGGAGATGCTCAACCAGGCCCTTGCCAAGCACACTGGCCAGCCGGTCGAGCGCATCAAGGCCGACACCGAGCGCGACAACTACATGACCGCGGCCGAGGCGTGCGCGTACGGGTTGATCGACGAAGTGCTGGAGAGCAAGAACTCCGACACCGACACTGAGGACTGAGCTGGGCTTGGGGATTGTGCGGGTGCAAGCCCGACAGTCCCGCCCGGACCGCGGAGGACGCCCACCGGCGCCTTGTCTTTGGGCCGTCTCGGTCCGATACGTCGGTGGTGATGAGTGAGGCGGGCCGCCCCCTGGTGTTGGGGGAGTGCCGTGCGACCCATTTGGAGGGAACGTGCCGATTCGAGGACAAGCTGGTCGAGATCTTCGCTGTTCCTTCTGTGGGAAGTCGCAGAGAGAGGTCCGAAAGCTGATTGCTGGGCCTTCGGTCTACATCTGCGACGAGTGCGTTGAGCTGTGCAACGACATCGTCACTGAGGAATACGAGCGTGAGGACTACTACGCGTCTCGTGCCCTGGTGCCGAAGCCGAAAGAGATCAAAGACCACCTCGATCAGTACGTGATTGGCCAGGAGCGCGCGAAGAAGATCCTGAGCGTCGCTGTGCACAACCACTACAAGCGCATCGACAGCCGCACCAGCCATGACGAGGTCGAGCTCAAGAAGTCGAACATCCTCATCATTGGGCCCACCGGCACGGGCAAGACGTTGCTTGCCCAGACCCTCGCGCGCTTCCTGAACGTGCCGTTCACCATCGTGGATGCCACGAGCCTCACCGAGGCTGGCTACGTCGGCGAAGATGTCGAGAACATCATCCTGTCGCTGTTTCAGGCGGCCGACTACAACGTCGAGCGCACCACAAAGGGCATCATCTACGTCGACGAGATCGACAAGATCGCGCGGAAGGGGGAGAACCCCTCGATCACCCGTGATGTCTCCGGTGAAGGCGTCCAGCAAGCCCTGCTCAAGATCATTGAGGGCACGGTGGCCAACGTGCCGCCCAAGGGTGGCCGCAAGCATCCCCAGCAAGAGTTCCTGCAGATCGACACGTCGAACATCTTGTTCGTATGTGGCGGCGCCTTCGTGGGCCTCGACAAGATCGTGGAGACCCGGGTCAACAAGTCCGGCATGGGCTTCGGCCAGAAGGTCAAGCGCAGCAAGCGCAGCTTCAACAAGGGCGAGCTGCTGGCGATGATGGAGCCCGAGGATCTGCTCCAGTTCGGCATGATCCCGGAATTCGTCGGTCGCCTGCCCGTGGCTGCGACCCTCGAAGAGCTCGATGAGCACGCGCTGGTGCGAATCCTCACGGAACCCCGGAACGCGCTGGTGAAGCAGTACCAGAAGCTCTTCGAGATGGAAGAAGTGCTCCTCAAGTTCACCGAAGGGGCCCTGGCCTCCATCGCCCTCGAAGCGGTGAGCCGGAAGACCGGTGCACGGGGTCTGCGGGCCATCATGGAAGAGATCATGCTCGACGTGATGTACGACCTGCCGTCGCGGGACAACATCCGCGAGTGCATAATCAGCGAAGAAGTGGTCGACCGGAAGAAGGACCCCATCCTCGTCTATGAAAACGAAGCCGAGTGGGCCTGATCTGCGCTTGCCCGTGAGCGCTCCGGGGTCTACTCACCACCCATCGGGGCCATGGCCTTGAACTGAGGTGTTGATGTCAGACAGCGGGCGTTCTGGACGGGGAGGGGAGCGGCTGCCGCTCCTCCCGCTGCGCGACTTGGTGGTGTTTCCAGAGATGACGGTGCCGTTGATCGTGGGGAGGCCTCGATCGCGGGCGGCGTTGATCGCGGCTTGGGAGGGCGACCGTCGGCTGATCTTGGCCACCCAGCGCTCGGGCATGTCTGCCGAGCCGGGACCGGACGGGGTGCACCGCGTGGGCACCGTCGCGCGCATGAAGCAGCTGCTGCGACTGCCCGACGACAACCTCAAGGTGCTCGTTCAAGGCGAGGTTCGGGCCGAGCTGGGGGAGTGGGTCGAGGTCGACGAGCGGGTCGAGGTCGGCTTTGTGGTGCTGCCCGACGAAGACCAGACGGTGGGCGAAGAGGCCGCCTCGCTGGTGCGCTCGGTCCACGAGGCCTTTGCGGCCTTCGCTCGCCACGACAAGGGTGTGCCCGCCGAGATGATCCTGCGGGTGGAGGCGGTCAGCGCGCCTGGCCCCCTCGCCGACACGATCGTGGGCCACCTCAGCGGCTTCAAGGTGGAAGACCGCCAAGTCGTGTTGGAGCTGGTGGAGCCCATCGCCCGGCTCGAGAAGGTGCTCAGCTACCTGCGGGGTGAGGTCGAGATTCTGCGGGTGGAAGACAAGATCAAGAGTCGTGTCCGCAAGCAACTGGAGGGCTCCGAAAAGGAGTACTTCCTGAACGACCAGATGCAGGGCATTCAGAAAGAGATGGGCGAGAAGGACGAGTTTCGCGCCGAGCTAGCGGCCCTGGACGCAAAGGTCCTCGACAAGCCCCTGAGCACCGAGGCCCGAGCCCGGGTCCAGCGGGAGCTGCGCAAGCTGCGGATGATGAGTCCGATGAGCGCCGAGGCCGCTGTGATCCGCAACTATGTCGATGAGGTGCTGGCCCTGCCGTGGCAGCACTACGCCGACGAGAGCCAGGACCTCGCCGGCGCGGCCACCATCCTCGACGAAGACCACCACGGTCTCGACAAGGTGAAGGAGCGCATCGTGGAGCAGCTCGCTGTGGGCTGCCTCGTGAAGCGCCCCAAGGGGCCCATCCTGTGTCTGGTGGGGCCGCCCGGTGTGGGCAAGACCTCACTCGCCCGAAGCATCGCTCGGGCCACGGACCGCGACTTTGTGCGCCAAGCCCTCGGTGGGGTCCGGGACGAAGCCGAGATTCGAGGCCATCGGCGCACCTACATCGGCGCCATGCCCGGCAAGGTCATCCGCAGCTTGAAGAAGGCGGGGACGTCCAACCCCGTGTTCTTGCTCGACGAGATCGACAAGATGACGGCGGACGTCCGGGGTGACCCGAGTGCGGCACTGCTGGAAGTGCTCGACCCCGAACAGAACGGGGCCTTCCTCGATCACTACCTCGACCTCGAGTACGACCTCAGCCGGGTGCTGTTCATCTGCACGGCCAACAGCCTCGCGGGCATCCCCATCCCACTGCGGGACCGCCTCGAGATCATCCAGCTGCCTGGCTACACCCAGGACGAGAAGCTGGTGATTGCGCGGCGCTACCTGCTCCCCCGCCAGCTTGAGGCGTGTGGCCTGACCGAGGCCAACCTGACCGTGACCGACAGCGCGCTGCACCGGATCATCCGCAACTACACCCGAGAGTCGGGGGTGCGGGGCTTCGAGCGTGAGCTGGCGCGGCTGGCCCGCAAGGCAGCGCGGCGGGTGGTGGCTGAGGGGCCGACGGCTTCCGTGAATGCTGATGAAGACAGCATTCCAGACCTCCTGGGGATCCCCAAGCACGTCCGCCCGGCCGTCGATGTGGCCGACCAGATTGGCGTGGTCAGTGGTCTGGCGGTGACGCCTTGGGGCGGAGAGGTCCTGGAGATTGAGGTCGCCGTGGTCCCTGGCAAGGGCAAGCTGATCCTCACCGGCCGGCTGGGCGACACGCTCAAAGAGTCGGCCACGGCGGGCTGGAGCTACCTGCGCTCGCGGG
>CALOBC010000015.1:0-218847 GCA_942491145.1 Myxococcota bacterium
GTCGGTACGATTGCGGGCGGCGCTCGAGCATCTGGTCGGCGAAGTCGAGTGCTTCGACCTGCGGTGGCAGCCGGCTGCGCGACGACGCTTCGGCCGTGCGGCATGCGGGGCTCGGACGATCGAACAAGTGGTGCCGGACACCGCTCGGCGAGTTGGTCGCGCGAGTACGATGAAGCCTGGAAGCTCGACCCCCGCGAGCGGAAGATTGCCGGCGAGCTGGTGCTGGCGAGGTGAGCAATCGCTTGCGGTTCCTGGTCGACGTCGGGTTGGAATATCTCCACGCTGGGCCGCCCTGCCCCGACCCTCTCCGGCGGGGAGGCCCAGCGCATCCGCCTGGCCAGCCAGGTGGGCAGCGGCCTGCAGGGCGTGCTGTACGTGCTGGACGAGCCCAGCATCGGCCTGCACCAGACGGACAACCGCAAGCTGATCGGCACCCTGCAGCGCCTGCGGGACGCGGGCAACACCGTGTTCGTGGTGGAGCACGACCGTGAAGTGGTCGAGAGCGCCGACGCGCTGCTCGACTTTGGTCCCGCCGCCGGACGGCTGGGAGGCGAGATCGTCGCCCGCGGCACCCCCGCCCAGGTGGCCAGCGCCGCGGGAGCGTCACGGGCCCTACTTGAGCGGCAAGAAGAATATACCCATTCCGAAGAATCGACGCATCGCCGTTGGAAAGGCAACCGGGAAAAACGGCAATGGGAAACCGCCGTCGGCCGCTGATCTGTCCACGTTCGAATTGCCGTTTCCCTCGTTGCGGATCGTCGGGCGCCCGGCACAACAACCTGAAAACGTGACGGTCGACATTCCGCTCGGCACGCTTACCGCGGTCACCGGCGTTTCGGGCAGTGGCAAGAGTTCGCTGGTCGAGGACGTGCTGTACAACACGCTACGCGCGCTCGCTGCACCGCGCGCGAGCACGGTGCCCGGGCGCGCACGAGGCGATCGAAGGGATTGAGCAAGTCAACAAGAGGATGCAGAAGTGATCTTCCACCAAAGGTCCAGACGGTTTCGGACTGGTAGTCGGTAGAGTGCGCTTCGTAAACCGAAACGATCCTGCTTCATGATCTCTTCGGCTGCGGCCTGTAGCGGCGTCACGGTTGTAGCGGAAAACCCGGTCGTCGCCGAATTCGACGCCCGGCTGAACGACGACGCCAGAGACGCGGCTTCCAGGCATCGGAGAAGCGCTTCGGCCTCAAAGGCGGCCTGGAGTGACTTCGATGGTCTTGATGGCATCGGCCGGCGTGGTCGGCGTTACGGTGTCTTCCCTTTCCTCGGCACCACCCGGAATCGGGACTTCGGTGCCGATGATGTAAACCGGCGCAGGCCGGCGGGCACGAAACGCTGCGTGGGTCTCTTCAGCGACTTTCGCCATGGCGGCGGCACGCGATGCAACGATCTCATCGGCCAGCGGCCGATGGCGATCACCTTCGTCGTCGGCGCAGAACATGGAAGCGTCGAGGTGGATCTTCTGATATCCGGCCTTCACCGTATTCCTTGGTTAGCAACGCCTTCGCCATGCGCATGCCCCGATCTGTGGGGCTTGGACGACATCGGCATGGACGAAGCCTGGACCCTGGCCGGCGACCACGGCGCGGGCTCGCCGGTGGTGGCGGTGCAAGACTCGGGCTTTCTGCTGACCCACGAAGACCTCGTGGGCCAGGTGTCAGGACAATACGACTATGGCGATGGCGACACCATTCCCGAGGTGGAGTGGGACATCGGCGTGCCCGGCCATGGCACCTTCATCTCGGGCATCATCGCGGCCCGGGGGGACAACCTCGTCGGCCGCGCGGGGGTGCTGCCCGAGGGCCGTCTCAACCTCCAGAAGATCGCGGACCACAACGGCGCGCTGTACTACTCCTACGCCGCGTCTGCGATGGCGGACGTCGCCGAGGGTGACCTGGGTGTGGGCGTGGTGAGCTACTCCATCGCCAGCTCCAGCACGACCACCGCGTTTACATCCGCCGTGGATGCACTCGGGGACGCCGACATTCTGCTGGTCGCCGCCGCTGGCAACTGCGGGTCGGCAAGCTGCTGGGATGCCGACAACGACAGCTACCCCCTGTATCCGGCGGGCTTCTCCAGCGGCCACGTGGTCTCGGTGGCGGGCACGCTCGAGTCGGGCGCCTTGAACTCCTGGTCCCACTACGGCGCGAGCACCGTCGACATCGCCGCGCCCGGCGTGAACCTGTGCAGCCTCGGCGTGTCCAGCAACACCGACACCTACAGCTCCAGCGGCACCAGCTACGCCACCCCCCTCGTGGCCGGTGTGGCGGCCTTGCTGCGCGGGCGCTTCTCGGGGCTCACCGCGGTGGAGACCGCCCGGGTGCTGCGGGCCAGCGCGCTCAAGGATGGCCAGCTGGAGGGCATTGTGCAAGCGGACGGCCGGCTGTCGGCGAGCCGTGCCCTGAAGACCGCCGTGCCCCGCTTGCCGGCGGTGTCCGATGCCACCATCGACGGCGAAGGGCGGGTGTCGCTGACCCTCGAAAACGTGGGGGCGGCGGGCCAGGCCACGGTGCTCCTGCAACACGATGAGAGCGTGGTGGTGGTGGATGCCGGGGGCTGGACGGTGACCCCCTGGGCGCCTGGGGATGCGCTGGTGTTGCCCGATGCCGGTGACCACACGGCCACGGGCCACGGCACGCTGCTGACGGCCCCGTTGGCCGCCGAGTCCGACCTCACGCTGGACATTGTCGTGCGCACGATGGCGCTGGGCGCGACAGAGGCTTCTGTGCGGCTGGTGATGGCCTCCGATGGCGCCGCGTACCTCAACGCGCCCTACCAGTCCGGCGAACCCGACGAGACCGGCTTTCTGGCGTGGACCATCGAGATCGATGCGGTGGGGATCTGGGTGGACGAGGGGGGAGGCGACAGCGGCGAGGAGGACTCGGCCGAGCCTGAGCCCGATCCAGACCCCGATCCCGAACCCCATGACTCTGCCGTGCCCGACGATGTTGTCGACGATGGCAGTGAGACGTTGGACGGCGGCGGCGATGGGGGCAAGGATGGCGGCTGCAGCACAGGGGCCTTGCCGATCACTGCGATGGGTTGGATAGGGGGGCTCGGTCTGGTCTCTCGGCGTCGGCGGCGCTGAAGGGCCGCTTCCCTTCAACCCGGACGGCATCGTGGCAAGCAACGGCGAGTCCGCTCGCTACCACCGACAGCGCTTGCTCGGTGAAGGGGGCATGGGGCGGGTGTGGGAGGCCCGGGACAGCCAGCTCGGTCGGCTGGTTGCCCTCAAAGAGCCCCACGGCGGACCCTCAGACCCCGCTTCTCGTCGACTTCAGCGAGAAGCCGAGGTGTTGGCCCGGCTGGACCACCCCGGCATCGTGGCGCTGCTGGACCGGGGGCACCTCCCAGATGGGCGACCCTTCTTGGTGATGCGCATCGCGGTGGGGCCAGACATCGCCAAGCTGCGGCGGGCGGCGGTGGACCCGGCATCCCGGCTGCGCCTCGCCCGAAAGCTCCGGGGGGTGGTCGCGGCGGTCGCCCATGCCCATGCCCAGCGGGTGGTCCACCGGGACCTGAAGCCCGCCAACGTGCGAATTGCCGATGATGGGGCGGTCAGCGTGCTGGACTGGGGGCTCGCGGCGGTGTTGACCGAAGCATCCCCGGTGCCGGCGGGCGCTGGCCTGACCCAGGCGGGCGCAAGGATAGGTACTCCTGCGTATATGAGCCCGGAGCAAGCGGCGGGGGAGCCCGTGGGCCCGGCGGCCGACGTGTGGTCCCTGGGCGTCATGCTGTGGGAGGTGCTGGCGGGCCGGCGTGCGTACCGGTCGCGGGCGTCGACTGAAGTGCTGGCGGGGGTGCTGTCGGGACCGCCGCCGCCCCTTGCGCGGGTGGCCCCGGACACGCCGGCTGCGGTGGCTGCGGTGGTCGGTCGTGCGCTGTCCCCGTTGTCGGATCGGTATGCCGATGCAGGGGCCTTTCTGGCGGCCCTGGACGTGGCGCTGGACCCGGTGGTGCCGCCCCCGCCGGTCCCCCCGCGTCGGTGGGGCCCCGTGGCCGCAACCGTGCTGGGGGCGAGTTTGGTTGGGCTGGCGGCGGTCGCCGTTGTCCGGATGCCCGACGTGGACCCTGCGCCCCCGGTGGTGGACTGGACCAGCAAAGAAGCCTTGATCACGGCGTTGCTGCGCCTGGGCGACGAGGCCGGGGCCCGCCGTCTGGCGTTGCAAGTGCTGGCCGAAGTGCCCACCAATGCCATCGCCCGGGGGGCCATCCTCGCGACCCCTCCCCAGCTCCAGCCGCTGTGGTCTCTCCCCTTTGAGCGGTGTGCCATCGGCGAAGCGCTGCGGTGGGACGGGCGGGCCCTCGCATGTGCCCAGGCCGGCCGGATCCTGGTCTACGGTGCGGATCGAAGCGGCGGCCGGCTGCTCTGGAGCCGCCCCGAGGAGTTCCACCAGGTGGGCTTTGTGGGCCAGGACCAGGTCTTTGCCCAGGCGCCCGCACGGGCCACGCCGGCGCGCTTGTCGGTCTCCACTGGCGAGGCGTCGCCATACGTCCGCACGGGACCCACGCTTGGGGCGGTCCAAGAGAGCCGCAACCCGCTGGTCACCGTGATCTTGTCCCAGGCGGTCCGGGAGCGGGAGCAACACGCGGGAGACGTCAACGCGTGGGGCTCCACCCAGACCCAGACCGCCGTGGATCCGCAGGATCCCATCAAGCAAGTCATCGTCCGGACAGATGGCCGAGAAGTCCAGGTGCGCGGCACATCCGTCGTGCTGACCGACCCCTCGGGTGAGGGGGTCGAAGGGCGCTGGGAGGTGCCGGCCGAGCGGGGGCGTCCGCGGCGCCTGGGCATGGGGGCCACCGAGCACTTTGTGCTGGTCATCACCCACACCGGCGATGCCGCTCGGCTCGACCTGTCCACGGGGAAGTGGTCCCCGTGGTTGGAGACGGGGGCCGCGGGTGTGCACGTGGCGTCGCTGAGCCCTTCAGGGGAGCGGGCGGCCCTGAGCTGGCTGGGCCATGTGCTGGTCTGGACCTTGGATGCCGACGAGCACCGGCTTGCGCTGCCGGAGATCGCCGCTTCGGGTGTGTTTCTGGACGAGAACTCTCTGGTGGTGGTTGGCTTGGAAGGCTTGTCTGGATGGGAGCTGCCGCCGCGCTTTAGCGAGAGCCACCTCCAGATTGTGCCCGAGCTCAACGGCTTGGTGTGGTCCGCCGCAGGGTTGCTGGGATGGGGCGTGGGTGGCGCAGTGATGGTTGATCTGGGGGGAGAGGTGCGGACCCTAGCCGGGCAGGTCTTCGACGCAAAGGTCTCCGCCGACGGGCGTCGCACGGCGGTGGCGCGGGGCGAAGCGGGGGTCGAGGTGTGGGACGAGCACGGTGGGGTGCAAGCCTTTGCCAGCCCGGCGTGTGCATTCGTGGCGTGGGCGGCGGCCAACGAGCTGGTCTGCATCACCACCACCGGGGGGCCCCACCGACTGGACCTGGCCACCGGCGCCGTGGACGAGCGCCACACCATCCCCTGGCATCGCTGGCACGACGCCGAGTCGGTGCTGGGCAACGTGGTGCTCATGGACTGGGACACCCGCTACTACAGCTACACCCGCGACGGCCTCCAGCGCCTGACCGAGGCACCTTGGGCCACCGCTGCAGGGCTGACCGCGGACGGGGAGGGCCTGCTGCTCAACGGCCAGACCGGCTTGGTCAGGCGGATGTGGCGGCAACCGGCCGGTGAGACCGAGGACACCCTCATCATTCCCATGAGCTTCCGGTCGACGGACTTCGTGGTGTCGCCGGACGGGCGCTGGGTCGCGGCCGCCTTTCCGATGGGCGGGATCTCCATTGCGGACACGGCGACGGGAGTGGAGCACGTGCGTGTGGAGGCCGGCATGGACCGGTATTCCGCGCTGGCCTGGTCCCCCGATGGCCGGCAGCTTGCGGTTGGCAACCGAGGAGGGTCCGTTGAAATACTCGACTTGGTCGGTGTTCTCGACTTGAGGGACGAAGAGGCCGCGCGGCGATAAGGCGCCCCGGTGAGTCGCAAGCCCCCAGCCCCCGAGCCCAGCCCCGTCGAGCCCGAGATCGAGCTGGAGACGGTGCCGCTGTGGTCGTGGAGCGACGCCCCGGACCAGAGCGGGGAGTGGAGCACCGCGCCGCTCGGCGACCGACTGGCGCGGGGTGAGGTGCTGTCGGACGGCAACCTGTCCACGGTCCAGTTGGCCGAAGACCCGCTGCTGCGGCGCCAAGTTGTCCTGAAGTCTGCGCGGGAGGACGCCGAGAGTGCGTCGGCCCGTCGGCTGCTCCGCGAAGCGCGGCTCACGGCGGCGTTGGACCACCCCGGCGTGGTGCAAGTGCTCGATGCAGGCACCGATGCGGCGGGCCGGCCTTGGTTCTCGATGCCGGTGGTGCGGGGCCGGACGCTCACCCAGATGCGGGAGGCGGGCGAGTCCCAGGACGTGCTGCTCCGGGCCTTGGCCAGCGCTGCGGCGGTGCTCGGTCACGCCCACGAAGCGGGCATTGTCCACCGGGACGTCAAGCCCGACAACATCATGGTCGGCCCCCATGACCGCGTGTTCATGTTGGACTGGGGCATCGCCGGCAGCGCCCACGCCGGGTCGAGCTGGGACGCCCTGCTCACGCGCTCCATGGCCACGGCCAGCGGTCAAGTGTTGGGCACGCCCGCCTACATGAGCCCCGAGCAAGTCATCGGCGCCGCTGTTGATGCCCGCTCGGATGTCTGGGCGCTGGGGGTGTGCCTGGTGGAGCTGGTGACGGGAGTTCGCCCCTTTGTGGGGGCCACAGCGGTCGAGCAGATGCGCAGCGTCGTGCACGCGCCAATTCCTGCGTTGCCGGGCCCGCTGGGCTCGGTCGTCGCGCGGTGCCTGTCTCGGGATCCCGAAGACCGCTATGGCGATGGGAATGCTGTAGCGGAGGGTATTGTCGGTGCCATCGCCGTCCAGGATGTCCCGGCGCCTGCTCCTCCGGCGACGGGCCGGCCCTGGGCCCCCGCGCTGGCGGTGGTGCTGACCGCGGTGGGGCTGGCCCTGCTGTGGCTGACCACCCGTGCGCCGGATGTGGAGGCCGACGCCTTGGCCGTGGCCGCCCTGCGCCAGCTCGCCGTCGACGCCGCCCTGAACCACGACCCGGCATCGGCGGCCCTGCTGGCTGCAGAAGGCCTGAAGCGTGGCGATGATGTGCGGCTGCGGGGCATTCTGGCGGGGTCGGACCTGGGCTTGGAGTGGGCGGGTGCCGTGCCGCTCGACGACTGCACCCTCGGCCCCATCGCCAATGACGGTCGCTCGCTGATGTGTGTCTCCGACACTGGATTCTCGCTGCGGTCCCTCCCCGATGGGGTCGAGCAGTGGTCCAAGCCCTTCGCCATGGAAGCGCTCGCCTTCCTCGGGTCCCGTGTGGTGGCGGTGTCGAAGAACACGTTGAAATTCCACTCGTTTGATCGAGAGACTGGGGCCGGACTGGGCGACATGGCCTTTCGCCAACTGCGGCCCGAGCGCCTGATCGAGGGCAACAGCAACGAGCTGGTGTCCTCCAGCACCTCCGAGCTGGTCGAGGTCACCAATCTGCAGGAGGGCTGGTCCCATTACCGGCAGTCGCCGAGCAGCTTGTTGGTGATGCTGGCGGACGGTCGGGCGCTCATCGCCCAGCGGCAGAAGCTGAGCATTGTCGACGAGAACCTTGTCGAAGAGCTGCTGGTCATCGATCGGGTGGCCACGGACCCCGCCGACTCTCCGTGGGTGATGGTGACCTCTGCCGACGAGCGCTGGGTGATCGAGGGCTCGCTGTCGGGTGTTGTGCGCACCTGGGACCTCCGAGAACGGCGCTTGACGGAGCGGGTCCAGCTTCCCCCCGGCATGGTCTCTGTCGCGATGTCCCGGGGGCCCTCACCCTGGGTGGCGGTGGTCGATGAGCTGGGGGCGGCCTGGGTCTGGCCCGCCGGACAGGGATCCGCACGGATGCGATTGCCCGGCAAAGCCCGTGTGGTCGGCTTTCCCGAACCCAACTTGCTCGCGGTGATCGACGACTCGATCACCCGGTGGCGACTGCCCGAGCCGGGCCTGGTCGGGGTGACTGGCACCGGGTCGGGGGTGTCGGGCGTCGACTGGCGGGGGGACTGGCTGGCCGCGGCGGTTGGGGAAGGGGCGTTGCTGCGCATCGACACCCGAACCGGCACGAAGGAGCGGGCGCTGTTGGTCCCGGGGCGGGTGGCCAAGGATGTGGCCCTGGGACCCGAGGGCCAGGTGCTCGGGGCGCAGCTGGTCTCGAAAGAGGAGCGCGAGACCGGCCAGGTGTTCTGGCCCACTGCGCCGGCCGCCCCGCCCGCGCTCGCGTGCCGGCGGGTGGTCTGGCTGGAGGGTGCCATCGGGGTGTGCCAGAGCCAGAGCCGTGGCCCCACGGTCTTCTCGTTGCAGGGCCAGATCTGGCCGGAGCTCGGGGTCTCATTTGGTGTGGGCGTCGACACGGAGCCGGTTCCCGGTCGGCGCAAAGCGGTCATTCGCTTCGACTCGGGCGAGGTGTACACGGTGGAGTCCGGCGACCCTCCGGTGCTGGCTCAGCTCACCAAGGGCGAGCAGGGCGGGGCCGTGGCCATGGGGCCCGAGGACCAAGGGCTGGTCTTCCTCGGTGGCCCCTCGGGGGTCGAGGTGCAAGACCTGACTGGCGCGAGCTCGGCGCGGGTCTTGGCCACGCCGTCGGAGCCCATCGACATCGCGGTGTCTCCCGCCGGCGACCGGGTGGCGGCGGGACTGCGCAATGGGGAGATCTGGGTGTGGGCGCGCGACCTCTCCTCGGGGGCGCCCGCAAGTGGCGAGCTTGCGCTGGAGCTGGTGCTCATCGGCCACCGCGAGCGGGTCTCCGGCTTGGCCTTCTCCGACGATGGGCGGCGGCTGGCCAGCGGGTCTTGGGACGAGACCCTGCGCATCTGGGATGTCTCCAGCGCCGCACTCTCGCCGGATGTCTTGATCCACGCGACCGAAGAGCAGTGGCACCGAACCGGCGAAGATCTGTTGGGCCCCAACCACTGAAGACACCCCTTGTGAGGGTGTCTTCGTTGATTGGTGGGGCCGGTCGAGGCCGGTGGCTCACGGACTTCGGCGCAACCTCGGCATGAGCCGCTGCGGTGCATCTTCCGCGGCGGCGGCCTCGGCTGGGGTGGCCTCCGCCCGACCGAGCATCGCGCCGAAGTCGGGCACGTCAAACCCAGCGAGCTCCCGGGTGGGCATGCGCAGTCCCTGTGCCTCTTCCGGGGCGGGTGCGATGGACCGGTCGGCGGCTTGGGGGCGGTCCGCCGCTTGGGGTCGGGCGGCCTTGCGCATGCCGAGGGCTTCGGCCGCTTGGGGTGCGCGGTCTTCGAGGGCCTTGCGGGCGGCGGGCACGGCGGCCTGGGCCCGAGGGATGGCCTGGGCGACCCGGGGGGCGGCGAGGGAGCCTGCGGCGATGACCAGGGCGGCGGCGAGGCCGGCGATGAAGGCGGGGCGGGGGGTCTGCATGGTGAGCTCCAGTGGTTGTGTGTTGCGCTCGACTGGTCCCACGTCGACTGCATTCGCAGCCCGCCTTGCAGCGGCTTTCATCCGACCGCGGCTTGGCCCCCGTGCGCCTCCATTGGCGGTAGACTCCCCTCATGCATGCATGTGTCACCTTCACGACCGCCGACGGCAAGCGCCACACCCTCGGCCACGGCGACCTCATCGGGCGCTTGTGGTCCGCCCGCCTGCAGCTCTCCAGCCCCCATGTCTCCGAGGCCCATGCGCTCGTGAGCCTGCGGGGTGGCCAGCTGCACTTGCTTGCCCTGCGCGGCCTGTTCGCGGTGGACGGCAAGCCGAGCAAGAGCCAGGTGCTCGCGGACGGCCAACACATTGAATTCGCCCGGGATGTGGGCGTGCGGGTGGTGGACGTGGTCCTGCCCGAGACGGTCCTCGGCCTGGAGGGTCCTGGGTTGGTGCGCCAGCCCATCCCTGGCGTGGCCACCTTGCGGCTGCGCCCCCATCCGGTGCTGTTGCCGGGCGCTCGAGAAGCCGGTGACGCGGTGTTCTGGACGACGGGTGACGGCTGGACCGTGCGCACCGATGCTGGCGAGTCGGCCCTCGACCTGGGCTGGACCTTGCCGGTCTCTGGGGGCACCATCCGGGCGGTGGAGATTGCGCTGGCCGGGGCGAGCCAGACCCCCACCCGGGCGCTCGGTCGGGTGGACCCGCCGCTGCGGATCGAGACCCACTGGGACACCGTGCACATCCACCGTGAGGGCTACCCCAGCGTCACCCTGACCGGCCATCCCGCCCGCATCATCAGCGAGCTGGGGGCGGTGGGCACGGCGGTGCCTTGGGAAGGCTTGGCGGCCCAGCTCTGGTCCCCGGACGATGACCGGAATCTGCTGAGAAAGCGCTTTGACACGGTGTTGTCGAGGCTTCGGTCCAAGCTGCGGGCCGAGGCGCTGCGCCCCGACCTGATTCGCCCCGATGGTGCGGGCAACTTCGCCCTGGTGCTGCGCCCCGAAGACGAGCTGATCGACCGAAGCTGAGCGGTGCCCGGCTCACCCGGCGGTCTGGGGACCCCGAATCACGCCGAGCAGCCCCGGCCAGCTTTGCTGGGAGGCCGCCATGAGGGCCTCGCTCAGCCGCGCGCTGTCCACCCGGGAGTCTTCGAGCCCGACGTCCCGCGCGAGGGTCTGGAGCTGCTCGGGTGTGGCGCCCACCCGGAGCTGGCACACCCACAGCTCGCAGGCGTACGCGAAGGTCTCGTGTTGGTCGTCTGGCACGGCAATCAGCGCCCCTTCGCCGGGCAAGCCGAGGGCACTGCGATCGACGGAGTGGATCAAGTGGGCGACCTCGTGGACCAGCACATCGATGCGCTCGGTGGGCCGGGTGAAGGCGCCGGGCGGGATCCAGATCTGGCCAGCGGTGCACAGGCCGTCGAGCTGGGGCGCACCATCGGACAGCGGGGGCGCGCCCATGTCCTCCAGCACGATGTTGGTCAGCGCCCAGGCGTCGTCGACGGGCAAGGCGGACAAGTGGGTGGTCAGGTTCGCCACCGTGACCACCCGCACTCGCTCCGGCAGCGCAGCCCGGAGAGCGGCGGCCTCGTCGGGGGCCAGCAGCCCATCAATGAGCGCATCCACCCGCTTGAGCAAGGCCTTGTGGGGCGACGCGGGGGGCTTGCGGCGGGCCAGGGGGGCGCCGCCGGCGCGGTAGGCCACAATGCGGTCCAGCACCCGAACCAGCGATGCCGCCCCCGCCACGGCGTCCCCACCCCAGGGCGCCCAGTCAGGGTCCACCTCGCCGGTGGCCAGGTATGCATCGATGAATTCAGACCGGGTCATGGGCGCCACGTAGCCCGGAATCCCCGGCACGGCGCCGCCGCTCACCAGTCGTAGATCCCGCCCCCCGCCGTGCCTTCGATGGGTGCCCCCCGGGTCTCCGCCGCTGAATCCAACACAAGGGAGCCGCCGAGGTACCCCACAAAGTCGTACTCCAGACCCACCGACGGATCGGAGATCAGCAAGTAGCCAGCGTTGTGGATCAGGTCGAGGCTGTAGCGACCGGGTGCCAGTGCCCCCTCGTGGAGCTCCATGTACAGCGTGAAGACACGGCCGTCACCGGGTTCTGCTTCCAACACAACCAAGCGGGTGCCCCCGTCTCGGGCGGCAAAGGCGCCGGTGGACGTGAACGCGAAGTCTTCCTCGTCGAGGCTCATCACGAGGTCCAGCGTGCCCAGCCCGGGGATGGAGCTGAACGAGCCCACGTCCCATGCGGCGGTGAAGGTGGCCTCGTATGCGCCCTTCTCATCCAAGCAGGACGTGGCCCCACTGCCCGGCCGCAGGCGCTCGGGACCATCGGCGGTGGCCTCTTCGATGATCTGGCGGCGCTCGTTGAGGGCGCGCTCCACTTGGCGGACCTCTCGCTGCATCGTGCGCAGCTCATCGGCGCTGAGCTCGGGCGTCAGCACGGTCACCATGGTGGCCACCCGTGCGGCGAAGACGTCTTCCCGCCAGACGGTGTCGAGCAGCTCTCGCAGCCGGGCGAGGTAGCGGGCTTGGCCCTCGGGGTGTTGGTACAGCGTGCGCGCGAGCACCCCGTTTGCATAGACGCTGGTGTTCGGGGAGCCGAAGTCGTCGCCCCAGTCGTCGTGGAGGATGTCGTCGGTGCCCCAGGGCATGAAGTGCAGGCGCCCATCGGTGGGGTCTGCATAGACGTAGAAGTTGTTTGTGTTGGATGCATACCCATCGCGGTGCATCACCAACACCTCGGTCGCCCAGTACGTGAAGAACCAGTCCAGATCCATGACCGCTTCGAGCTCGCTGATCAGCGCGTCATCGTCGGCTTGGAGCGCGGCGACCAGGGCGTTGACATCGGACCGGTCCGGGTCGTCTTCGTTGGTCTTCTTCTCCAGCGTGCCGATGTACTCGGTGTCGAAGTCCGACAGGGTGCCTTCATACAGGTTGCCGCTGCCATCGCCAAAGTGGCGGGCCAAGAAGGGCTCTTTGACCGGCTCGATGTTGACGTAAACGCCCATGTCGACGCCATTGACGTGAACATGGGTGAAGCTGCACCGGGGGGCCGCGATGCCGGCGTCGGCAAAGATGCCGTACCCAATGCACTGGCGAATGAGTGAGCCATCCGAGACCGCGTTGTTCAGCGTCAGGCGCTCGGCGCCCTCGAAGTTGAGGTCGTCGTCATACTCGACCAGATCAAGCTTGAGCGAGGGCTTGTCGTCGCTGAGCGAGCCGATGAAGCCCTTCTTCCGCACATCGATCGGGGAGAAGGTCTGGCCGTCGATGGTGACAGTCCCCGGGAACCACGTGTAGGGGCTGCCAAAGGGCTCGGTGAGGCAGTCTCCGGCCAGCAATTCCAAGATGTTGCGGGTCTCGTGGCGGAGGGTCTCCCAGTCATCGGGGTCGAGTTCGATCTCCACCTGAAGCACGTGTTCCAGGTCATAGACGGGGTCGGTCTCTTCGGTGTCGTCCCCAGTGTCGTCCCCGGGGTCGGACGTGTCTTCGGTGGGGTCGAGGTCGACAGCGCCAGGCTTGGGGCTGTCCGGCGACTGGCACCCCAGCCCAAGAAGGGCCAGGAGGGTGATGTGTGGTGGGTTCTTGCGCACCGATGCCCCGGTCTTGGGTCCGAACTGAGCGCCCACCATAGCGCGCCCCACGGGGACCAGGAGCCCCTCGTTGGGGGCCCCCACCGGCCTTGGGCCCTATTGCCAGGGGTCGGCGAGCAAGGGGCTCGTGAGGAAGGCCTCGTCGGTCAAGGTCTCCAGGAACGCCACCAAGTCGGCCGCGTCTTGGTTGCTGATGCCCTGTGCGCCGTTGTGCTGCAGTCGGGGATCCAGGTTGGGGTGGGGCTGCACGGTGCGTCGGTAGTGCTCGACGACGTCGGTGAGGGTCTCCAGCCGGCCATCGTGCATGTAGGGGCCAGTGACCGCCACATTGCGCAGCGACGGGGACTTGAACAGCCCTTGGTCCTGGGCCCGCCCGGTGATGTCCCCCACGCCATCGTCGGCGCCGGTGCGGCGGTCGAGCCCGTTGTTGGTGGGTTCGTCGATGTAGAAGATGGACGCTTGGCGGGTGCGCCCGGCGGACGACAGGTGGCAGTCGCCGCAGCCGGCTTGGCCCAGAAAGACTGACTTGCCACGGTTCTCCGGCACCGTGAAGTTGGCGAAGTCCGGCCGGGGATCTCCGCCTTGGTCCGCGAGGCCGACATCGTAGGGGGCGTCGGCCGAGACCATGGCCCGCACGAACTGGGCGAGGGCCAGGGACACTCGGTCGCTGCTGCGCTCGGCGTCCCCGAAAGCATCGATGAACAAGTCATCATAGATGGGCTCGACCTCGAGGACATCCTCGAGTGTGGCCAAGTCCAGGTCCATCTCCACCTCGTCCTGAATGGGCATGAGCACCTGTTCCTCCAGGGTGCTCGCCCGCTCGTCCCAGAACATCGCGCTGCGGGCGTACCAGCGCACATTGACCAGGGGCATGCCGTGTCGTCGGGTCAGCCCGCCGTCCACCCCCTCGGACAGGGTCATGCCATCGGCAAACGCGAGGTCCTGCTGGTGGCAAGACGCGCACGAGACCGTGCCCTCCCGGCTCAGCCGCGGATCGTAGAAGAGCGCGCGGCCGAGGGTGGCCCCGGCGTCGGTGAGGGGGTTGTCCGAGGGCGTGTTGTCGAGCGCGGTGACCGACGGCGCCGAGAAGGCGGCGGGCAGGTTGCTGGTGGCGGCCGAGAACGCGGTGTGGTCGGCGGAGGCCTCGCTCAGCTCGAGGGTGCCCTTGTTGTCGATGCACCCGAAGAGGCCGAGGGCCACGAGGCCGGACATCGGCGTGGACAGGGGCAAGGTGCAGGTGGGCATGGCAGACCTCCGGTGGGGTGGTCTGTGGGGTTGTTGCAAGTCTCGGTCCACTGTCCACAAGGGCTTGCCGGCGGCGATCTCGGCTGCGTACCTTCCCGGTCTTCTGCGCCCTCCGCAGGGCTGCCTGCAGATCTCGCAGGAAGCCCTGCAGCACAGTTGCGACGTGTCAATCGGTCTCAGAAGCGGTACTCTTTGCGCCCCCGTCCTGCTCCAGTTGCGCCCAGGAAGTCCCATGGCCAAGAAGCTGTCCCCCGTCATGATTCCGCTGCTGGTGCTCGCCGCATGTGCCGGCAAGGACGATGGCACCACCGGTGAGACATCCGAGAACGCCAACCCGGCGGTGCTCATCTCGTCTCCGGCCGATGGCGCAGTGCTCTCGACAAGCACGGTCACCTTCATCGGACGGGCCAGCGACCCCGAAAATGGGCCCAAGCAGCTCCAGGGGGGCTGGGCGGTGGACGGGGCCGAGCTCTGTGGGCCGGAGAACCTCAACAAAGAGGGCATTAGCACGTGCAGCGCGGAGCTCTCGGCGGGGGCCCACACCATCACGTTGGTGGTGGTCGACCTGGAAGGCGGGGTGGGCGAGGCGTCCATTGACGTGGTGGTGGAAGACGAGAATGCTCCGGTGGTCGATATTCTGACCCCAGACGGGTCCATCGTCTACTATGAAGATGCCGAAGTGGAGTTCACCGGACTGGCCACCGACGTGGAGACCGCGTCCCCCGACCTGGAGATTCGGTGGGAGAGCAGCATCGACGGCGAGATCGACGTCGACAGCGCCGCCGACGCCGACGGCAGCCTCGCGGGCAGCTTGTTTCTCAGTGAAGGTCTACACAACCTGACATTGACCGCCACGGACACCGACGGGCTGTCCGCCTCCGACTCTGTCGAGATTCGGGTGGGGGTGGCCAACCGCGCGCCGGACTGCGCCATCTTGGCCCCCGAGCACGGCGACAGCACCGACATTGGCTCGTTGGTGGAGTTCGAGGGAGAAGGCAGCGACCGGGACATCGATCCCGAGTACCTGACGGCCAGCTGGTCCAGCGATCTGGACGGCGACCTCCACAGCGACATGCTGACCCTGGACGGTGAGACCACCTTCTCGCTGGACACCCTGACGCTGGGCACCCACCAGATCACGCTGCTGGTCACCGATGAGTACGGGCTGGACTGCGAAGACACCATCCTGTTCACGGTGGGCACGCCGCCGGAAGCCGACATCGTGCTGCCGACCGACGGCACCGTCGTCAACGAGGGCGATCTGGTCGACTTTGAGGGCCTGATCTCCGATGGGGAGCAAGTGCCCCACAGCCTCGTGGTGGCGTGGTCCTCCGATCTGGACGGCAGCCTCGACACGACGGGTGCGCCGGATCTGGGTGGGGTGGAGGGTGACCTGGGCACGGTGGCCTTCACCGCGCCGGGCCTGTCCATCGGCACCCACACCATCACACTGCGCGCGACCGATGAAGACGGCATGTATGACGAGGACTACGTCAGCCTCGTGGTCAACGACCTGCCCTCGGCGCCCGAAGTCTCGCTGACGCCCGATCCCGCGGGCACCGACGACGCGCTGACCGTGTCGGTGGATGTGGACGCCGTCGACCTCGAGGGTCACACGCTCACCTACGTCTACGCATGGTCCCGCAATGGCACGGTCACCGCCCAGACGACCGCAAACTACGACGCGGCGGACCACGCCCGGGGCGACGTCATCGAGGTCATGGTGGCCGCCGACGACGGCTATGGCTTGGGAGACTACGGCATCGCGTCGATCACCATCAGCAACAGCGTGCCAGTGGCCGACGTGCCGGTGCTCACGCCCGATCCCGCATCCGAGACCGACACGCTGACGTGCACGGCGGGCGCCACGTCCGACGGCGATGGCGACACGGTCACCGTGTCCTACGGCTGGCTGGTCGATGGCATCGACATTGGTGTGACCACCGACACCCTCACCGGGGACGACTTCTCCCGCGGCGAGACGGTGGTGTGCCAGGTCACCCCCAATGACGGGGCGGACGACGGCCTCACGGTTGACTCGAATGCCGTGGTCATCGGCAATGCGGCCGGTGAAGTCTCCGATGTGGTGATCACGCCCGACCCGGCGACGACCTCCGATGCGCTCACGTGCGCCTGGACCTGGGCGGATGCCGACGGCGATGGTGACAGCTCCACGGTCTCGTGGTCGGTCAACGGTGCGGTGGTGGGCACGGGAACGACCCTGACCAGCGGCTATGTGCACCTCGATGAAGTGATGTGCACCGTCACGGCGAACGACGGCACCGACGACGGCAATGTGGAGTCGGCCAGCCTGATCATCAGCAACACCGCGCCCGAGCTGGCGACCCTGGTGTTGTCCCCCGACCCGGCGTCCACCGACGACGACTTCACGTGCACCCCGGGCACCACCTCGGATGCCGATGGTGAGGCCGTCTCGCTGACCTATGCGTGGACCATCAATGGCACGACGGCGGCCGAGACCAGCGCAACGCTCTCGGCATCGCTGACCAGCTCCGGCGACGACGTCACCTGCTGGGCCACCCCGTCCGATGGCACCGACGCTGGCGCCACGGTTGAGTCCAACTCGGTGGTGGTGTCCAACACCCCGCCCGAGGTCGACAGCATCTCGCTCAGCCCGTCCAGCCCCACGACGGACGACACCCTCACCGCCACGGTCACGTCCAGCGACGCCGACGGGGACGCGGTCACGCTGACCTACACTTGGTACGTCAACGGCAGCGCCGTCACAAGCGGCACCGACAGCACCCTGGACGGCACGGTCCACTTCGGCAGCGGCGACTTCGTCTATGTGGTGGTCCAGCCCAGCGATGGCATCGACGTGGGCACCGACGTCACCTCGGCGACCATCACGGTGGACAACACCGCCGGCGTGGTCTCCAGCGCATCCATCACGCCCGATCCGGCCACGGCGAGCGACGGGCTGACCTGTGCTTGGACCTGGACCGATGACGACGGCGACGCCGATGCGTCCACCGTGGGCTGGACGGTCAACGGCACGGCGGCGGGCACCGGAACCACCCTGACCAGCGGCTACGTACACAACGATGTGGTCGTGTGCACGGTCACGGCGAACGACGGATCCACGACGGGCAACACGACGTCGGCCTCCCTCACCATCAGCAACACGGCCCCCGTGCTCGCGGCGGTGACGTTGACGCCAGACCCCGCGGCCACGTCGGACGACTTCACGTGCACCCCCGGCTCGGCCTCCGACGACGACGGCGAGACGGTGTCCTACACCTACGCCTGGACGGTGGATGGCAGCGCGGTCACAGAGACATCTGCCACCTTGTCGTCGAGCGCAACGTCTTCGGGCGACACGGTCCAGTGCACGGTCACCCCCTCGGACGGCACCGACAGCGGCACGGGCGTGGCCTCAAACGCCGTGACGGTCAACAACTCCGCCCCGGTGATGACCAGCGTGACGCTCAGCCCGGCGTCCCCCACCACCGACGAGACCATCACGGCGACGGCGGCGGCGACCGACGCCGATGGCGACAGCATCTCGTATGACTACAAGTGGTACGTCAACGGCACCTTGCTGCTCAGCGGCGCGACCGCGACCCTCAACGGCAACCTCTACTTCGACAAGGGCGACACCGTCTATGTGGTGGTGACCCCCACCGACGGCACCGATGCGGGCACCAGCCTGACGTCCAGCACGGTGACCATCGACAACTTCGTCGGTGAGGTCTCGTCGGTCAACATCAGCCCCAGCCCGGCCTACGCCGCCAACACGCTGACTTGCTCCTGGACTTGGAGCGATGACGACGGTGATGCAGACGCCTCGACGGTCGCTTGGACGGTGAACGGCACCTCAGCGGGCACCGGAACAACCCTCACCAGCGGCTATGTCAACACCGACGTGGTCGTGTGCACGGTCACCGCCGACGACGGCACCGACGTGGGCGCGTCCAGCTCGGCGACCCTCACCATCAGCAACACGCCGCCGGTGCTCTCGACGGTGACGCTGACCCCCGACCCGGCCGACACGTCCGACAGCTTCACGTGCACCCCCGGCTCGTCCTCCGACGCGGACGGCGAGACGGTGTCCTACACCTACACCTGGACGGTGGACGGCACGACGGTGAGCGAGACCAGCAGCACCTTGTCGTCCAGCTCGACGTCTTCGGGCGACACGGTCCAGTGCACGGTGACCCCCAACGACGGCACCGACGACGGCACCGTGGTGGCCTCGAACAGCGTCACCGTCGACAATGCTGTGCCGGTCATGGCCAGCGTGAGCCTCAGCCCCACCTCGCCCACCACCGACGAGACCATCACGGCCTCGGCTTCGGCGACGGACGCGGACGGCGACACCCTCACCTACGACTACGCTTGGTACGTCAACGGCACCCAAGTGCGCAGCGGCGCGACCGCGACCCTGAGCGGCACGCTGTACTTCGACAAGGGCGACACGGTCTATGTGGTCGTGACCCCCAACGACGGCACCGACGACGGCGCCAGCCTCACGTCCAGCACGCTGACCATCGACAACATCGTGGGTGACGTCACCTCGGTGACCATCAGCCCCGACCCGGCCTACGCCGCCGACGCCCTGACGTGTTCCTGGACCTGGTCCGATGCGGACGGGGACAGCGACAGCTCGACGGTGGCATGGACGGTAGACGGCGCGTCGGCGGGCACGGGAACGACGCTGAGCAGCGGGTTCTCGAATGGTGAAGTGGTCGTGTGTACGGTCACGCCCAACGATGGCGTGGACGTGGGCACACCGGTCACCGACTCGCTCACGGTCAGCAACACGGTGCCGGTGGTGGCCAGCGCAAGCATCTCGCCGTCCAGCCCCACCACCGCGTCGGACCTGACGTGCTCGGCCGGTGCGACCAGCGACGATGACGGCGAGTCGGTCTCGCTCAGCTACGCTTGGACGGTCGACGGATCGGCCTCCTCAGAGACGAGCGCCACCCTGTCGGCCTCGGAGCACAGCAAGGGTGACGTGGTGGCCTGCACCATCACGCCCAACGACGGAACGGACGACGGCGCGTCGGTCACCTCGGCCAGCGTGACCATCGACAACACCGCCCCCTCCATCGCCAGCGTCAGCATCACCCCGTCGCCCCTGGGCACCGAAGACCAGGCCTTCGCGTCGGTCTCGGGTGCCGCAGACCTCGACGGCGACTCGATCTTCTACACCTACACCTGGGTCGTGAACGGCACCACGGTGCAGAGCGGCGCCGACGCCTACCTGGACGGGGCCACCGAGTTTGACCGCACCGACACCGTGCGCGTGACGGTCACCCCCACCGATGGGGTGGACGCGGGTGCCAGTGTGGCCTCGTCGACCGTGACTGTGGCCAACACACTGCCGACCGCCCCGGTGGTCTCCATCGACCCCGGCGCGCCGGAGCCCGGTGAGGACGACCTGTACTGCGACCTTGTGGCCAACGCGACTGACGATGATGGCGACACGCTGACCTACTCGGTCACGTGGTACCTCTCCGGTGTCGAGTGGACGGGCGCCACGACCACGACTACATGGACGGACGACACCATCTTGGCCGCCCAGACCACCCACGGGGACTCTTGGCAGTGTGTGATGGTGGCCAACGACGGCTACGGGGACGGCGACAGCGGCGACGACACGGTCGGGGTCTATGACCTCACCGGCCCCGACGCGCCGACCATCGCGCTGCCCCTGTCCTACGTGAACAACGCCGACATCACGTTCAGCGGCACGTGCGACTACGCCGACTACGCCAGCATGACGCTGGTGTGTGAGAACACGACGGACGGGGTCACAAACACCGCCGCGACCTGTGCATCGGACGACACCTGGGAACAGGAAGTCACCAGCATCGCCCGAGGGGTCTCGACCACCTGCTACGCCTACGGCACCGATGTCTACGGCAACGACTCCAGCAGCTCGTCCTCGGTCAGCACCCAAGTCTGTGAGGTCGAAGACGTCTACGAGCTGGTCTCCGGCTACGGCGACACCGACACCGACCCGGTGGACGAGTGGAGCGTGCTCGACGACGCAACCGGCACGCTGGTCAACATCGAAGGCAACATTCTCCAGGACGACTCCGACGTCATCGACTGGTACGTCATCGACGCCAGCGATGTGGGGTCCGAGGGCACCAGCGGCGGCATCGACACGTTCAACTTCGATGTGGCGCTGCTCGACCCCAGCACCGGCGCCTTGTCCACGGACTACCAGATGACGGTGTACCGCGACACGGTGGACGTCACGGGGCTTCAGTGCGCCTTGACCGGCTACACCGAGTACGACTGGTACACCCAGGACGTGAGCACCGCGACGGGCCACACCGCCCCCGGGGACGACCGCTACTGCGCCAATGGCACGACCTACAATGAGTGCCAGGACGACTCGGCGACCTTCTACGTGGCTGTGTCTCGGG
The DNA here is from genome assembly GCA_942491145.1 of Myxococcota bacterium. Lineage (GTDB taxonomy): Bacteria > Myxococcota_A > UBA796 > UBA796 > UBA2385 > CAXQUZ01. Next base: position 20,700 of record CALOBC010000015.1, read on the forward strand.
TGAGCAGCGGCGTCACGTCCTGTGCAGCCTACGAGCTCGAGATCTCCAACGGCCTGTGAGCGAGTGGCGACCGGTGGGGGCTGTGGTCCTCGCCGGTCGCTCGTTCGATGCCCTGACAATGGCGTATTTTAGGCCATTCTGGTCGCCATTGGCCCAGGGTGAGCCCACCGAGCGCAACCGTCGCCAGCAGTGCGCCGACCGCCAGCCCCCGCTGCAGCCACGGACGGTCGACGAGGCGCAGGTGGGCGCCGGCACTGAGCAAGTGGATGGCGGCAGCCCCCGCGAAGAAGCCCACCAGCGCCGGCAACAGGGACGGGTCCCGCAAGGCCAGAAGCACGCCCGCCCCGGCGGCGGTCACCGCCAGGGGAACCAGCCCCAGGGGACGGGGGCGAGGGGCACGCAGCCAGCCTGCGGTGCCGAGGGGCAGGGCGAACAGCAACCACCCACCGAGGGTGCCTGCTGCGAGGCGGTCGAGGCGGGCTTGGCGGCGCTGCTGTTGCTTCAGCGGCAGGCCTTCGTGGGGCAAGCCGGAGCGCAGCATCCCCGCGGACCGCTCCACGGCGTTGGCCTCGTCTTCGTGCCCGGTGGCGAAGAGGGCGCGGGCGTGGAGATCGGCGATGGCGCGTCGCTCTGCGGGGTCGAGGGCGTCAGCGGAGGCCCACAGCGGGGTGGTGATGCGCAGTGCCCCCTCGGGATCTTGCTCCCCGTCGAGGCGCTGTCGGGCCAGGGCCGTGCGGACCTCTCGCCGCAGCAGGGGCGACAGGCCGGGGCGCTCCGAGAGCGTGTTGAGGGCGTCGTGCCGTTGTGGGGGGGGCAACCGGCGGACGGCGAGCAAGGCGGTCAGTCCCGTCCAGCGGTCATCCTCGTCCCGGCGGGCGTCCAGCCAGGCCAGCCGCTTGGTGCATGCGGCCACCCCCCGGGGGCTCTCGGCGGCCTGGACCACGTGCGCACACGCCGCCGCTTCAGCGTCTGGCAGCCCCTTGCGCTGGGCAGCCCGGGCGTCGGTCAAGGCATCAGCACCGGCGTGCGCGGTGCCCATGAAGACAGCGAAGATGACCGCTGACCCGCCATTGAGGGCCAGTGACCCACGGGCCGCCACCAGTCAGTACGTGCGGAACACATGGTCCCACAGCGTCGAGGAGACCCCGAACTTGCGGTCGGCATGGCGGGGGCTGTGGTGGTGCAGCAGGTGGTGCTTCTTGAGGGCCAAAAACCACCGGTTCGACAGCTTGAGGTGGTGGGTGGCGTAGTGCACGACGTCGTAGACCATGTAGCCAAACGTGAAGCCAGCAAAGGTGGTCAAGAACCATGTCGGGCCGAGCAGCGCACGGAACATCAGCCCGAATGCGGTGCCGATGAGGATGCTGGCGGCGGGGGGCATCACAAGCCGGTACTGGTCAAAGACCCAGTCGTGGTGGACGCCGTGGACCAGAAAGTGCATCCGGGGGCCCCAGGACGTCTTCGGCTTCCAGTGAAAGAGCGTGCGGTGCAGCACGTACTCGGTGAAGCTCCAGACCAGCCAGCCACCGGCGAAGCTGACGGCAGCCGCCGGCAGCCGCACGGCATCGTGCTGGAGACCGGAGACCAGCAGGAAGAGGCTGATGGGCAGCCACACGAGGGGCACGGTCCACCACGGCGTGCGAGACAAGCGGTCGATCCACTCGGTCTCGAACATGCGGGGGGACTGCGGGGACTCTCGCACGGTGGGCCTCCCTGGGGCGCGGTCGCGCATCCCAGACAAGTGGGGCTGTATCCAGCAGATCTTGGACCGCAACCGGCGGGGTGGGCCATGCGGGCGCCAGCGCATGGGTTCTGTGGTCCCTCGGCTGGCCCGGCTCCGGTCGCTCGGCGGCGGGCGACGAGCCCGTTATGGCAGACTGCCGTGCAGCAGCGCGGTCTCAGGGCTGGGCGGGTGAGGTTCCCCCGGTGCCAACCCTGCGGGCCCTTGCCTGATTCGCGCTCGAAGATTTCCGAGAACACCGCAATGGTGGGCTGTTTCGAGCGGCTCTGCCGACGGAGTGCACCGTGTCCCGACGAGTCCTGCCTTTGGTCCTGGTGTGTTGGTTCGGGTGCACGACCGAGGCCCCGCCCCCTGCGCCGGCCCCCGTCGTGAAGGCGCCCCCCGAGCCCCCCAAGTCGGCGGTCGACACCGCAAAGCCCGAGCGCAACACGGCGCCCCGGGTCGACAGCATTCGCTGGGATCCCCCACGCCCGACGACGCTGGACCACCTGAGGATCACGGTGAAGACCAGCGACAGCGACGTGGACTACGTGTCCACCCGCTACCAGTGGTACCGAAACGGTAAGAAGATCCTGCACTTGGTGCGCGACAACGTGCCGGCGGCCGAGATGACCAAGGGGGACGTCTTTGAGGTCGAGGTGGTGGCCACCGACCGGGACGGGCTGACCGGAAACCTGCGCAGCCCGGAGATCACCATCGGCAATGCCACGCCGGTGTTCAACATGGACCCCCGCTCGGTGCGCCAGATTGATGGGCTCCAGGTCATCGCCGAAGATCCGGACGAAGAGCCGCTGCTGTTCAGTCTCTCGGGTGCCCCCAAGGGCATGACCATCGACAAGACCCGGGGGGTCATCAAGTACAAGGGCTCTAAGGATGAGCCCGGTGGCCACTACAAGATCGACGTGCGGGCCACCGATCCCGACAAGGCCTTCGCGAGCTGGCGCTTCGAGATCGATGTCAGCCCCGGCAGTCTCGCCGCCTCCGCCAGCAACGCGGGCACCGACGACAAGGCCAAGCCCGCTCCCCGCCGCCGCTGAGCCTGGTTCGGTGGGTGACAACAACGTGGCGGCTTCGGTGAATCCTGCAAGGTGTGGTTGACGACAGGCGCTTTGGCGCCCACCCTGCACCCGAGCGGATATGGGGTGCTCTGACGGCTCTGTGCGCCTGCCTTGCGGCGCCTTGTGGTCTTCGCCGCCGTCCGCATCGCCCCTGCCCGCCCGGGTCCGGGGCCCAGAGTTGCTGGAGGTCCCGTGTCGCGCTTGCTCCCCCACGCCGCAGTCATCACCACTCTTGTGGTCGGGGCATTGAGCGCGCGTCCGGCCGAAGCCCGGCGCATGTCCCTCGATCCGCTCAACCGGATGCATGCCGGTCTGTCCGTGTCGGACCAGTTCAGCGGCATCGGCGGCACCATCGGCCTCGACTCCCGCCTCACGCAACTGGCGTTTGTCGACGTGGGCGGCTTCTTCTCCGGCGGCGAGCCGACCAACACCACCTTTGATGCGACCACCGAACCGAGCACTTGGTTCGAGCTGCGCCACGGGGTGTACGTCACCCCCGGCCTGCGCATCCCCCATCGCTACAAAGACACGGGCGTCAACTGGGATCTCATCGGTCGGGCCGGCATGGGTGCCATCTGGGCCCATGACCCCAGCCAAGCTACGTCCGATGGTGGCCCGGTCCACATCTCGGCGCCGTCCGCCGTGCTCGGTGCCGACGCGCTCATTCGCTGGGACCGCATCGGCATCCGCGTGGGCGGCAAGGCCTTCGGCTGGCGCTCCTACCAGCCCACTGTGCGCGAGACCGTCGGTGTCATCCGGCCCCAGTTCGCCGTGGAAGGTGTCTTCCAGTGGTGAGCATGCTCGGTGGTGTGCTGCTTCTGGTGACCAGTGCCCACGCCGGAATGGAAGATCCCGCGGTCACGGTGGGCCCCGAGCTCAGCTTGCTGGGGCCGGCCTCCAGCATCACCGGTCGGCCAGGGCTGCGCCTCGGCTTCGAGCCCAACCGCCGGATGTCGGGCGAGCTGTTCTACAGCGTGATGTTTGCGGCCATCTGGCACGCGGGTGTGTCGCCTGAGGTGCGCTGGTTTCCCGGTGAACACCCCCGCAACGGCGCCTACCTCGCCGGCCGGATGCCTCTGGGGTTGATCGGCGACATGCCCAACCGCAAGCTCGACAACACGGCGTCGACGGCCACGACCGACTCCACCGACACGTCAGGCTCGGCTCAGTTCGCGGCGAGCTCCGACACCACCTTCGAGCCCCGGCTGGGTGCGGCGGTGGCGGCCCAGGTGGGTGTGGGCTGGCGCTTCGCAGAATTCATGGGTGTGGAGCTCACAGCAGGGCCGGAGTGGGATGGCATCTTCGGCCTCAACTGGCGGGCCGGGCTCAGCTTGGAAGTGGTGATGCACAACGACCCTGACCCCGACGCGCCTCCCCGCCGTCGCTGAAGGTGTGACGCCGACTTTGCACGCTGGTGGCGCGCCACAAGGGTAGCCTGGGTGTCCGGTCGGGGTGTGTGTCCGCCGGGTCGGAGGAACCGTGCTGATTGCTTTGCTTTGCCTTACTGGGGCTGCTTCTGCTCAAGACACCATCTTGGAGTGGAGCTACAACGACTTCGAGACGGGGTCGACCTACAACGGCCGCGACGGCTGGGAGGGGGGCTACGCAGCGGACGATTGGGACGGCTACGAGGGGGAGTCCGCCAACTACGCGATCTCCGCCACGGACGACGACGAGCCCGGCGCAAGCCCCGGTGAGGGCGGCCCCCAAGACAACTGGCTGGTCCACGAAGACATCAGCATGTTGGACGGCATGCTCACGTCGATCGTCTACGCAACGGACGATGACACCGTGGGCATGGTGTTCAACTTCCAGGATGCGGAAAACTACTACATCTTCACGCTCACGGGCGAGAGCGGTGGGGGGGGTGGTTACTTCTCCAACCCCTACGACGAAGTCTCGGGCCCCACAGCGATGATTGTGCGGGTGGAAGATGGCGACTTCGAGATTCTCGAGACGGCGGACTTCTCCTACGAGACCAGCCGCGTCGGCCGGATGGCCGTGTCGATGAACGACGGTGAGCTTGTGGGCATGTACTGGGGCGACAGCGGCGATGACCTGGACAGCCCCGACGAGACCATCACGGTCACGGACGGTGAGGGTGCCTTTGGTGCCGGGTCCGCCGGGGTGTTCGCCTACAACATGGGCGGCGACTTCTTCCGGGGTGAAGACATCGTCGCGTACGGGGCGTTCGAGCTGTACGCCTTCGATGACGACGGGGACGGCATTGCCGACGACTTCGACAACTGTGAGTTCGAGGCCAACGAGGACCAGGCCGATGCCGACGGTGATGGCATTGGCTCGGCGTGCGACGATGACGAGGGTGGTGACGACGGGGGTGACGGGGGTGACGGGGGTGACGGGGGTGACGGGGGTGACGGGGGTGGCGACGGCGGCGATGGTGGTGGTGACGGTGGTGATGGCGGCGATCCCGACATTGGCTTCGACACGGGCCTCACAGCTCCGCTGGACCCGGACGCCAAGCTGAGCACCTGCGCATGCAGCGGGGGTGGGGGCGCCATGGGTGGCCTCGTGCTCGCCATGCTGGCCGGGCTGCGCCGTCGGCGGGAGTAGTCCCCTTGCTCTGGCTCTGGTTGTTCGCCTGCGCGTCGGACGTCGACAAGGGGGATGCGGCCGCGTCGTCCGCACCGCTCCCCGATGGGAGCTGTGCCGGCCTGTACGGCATGCCCAACGAGGTCACGGGGCTCGACGACGACCAGTGCTTTCCGGCGGTGGAGGGCGCCACCGAGACGTGGATGCCCCCGGCATGGACGGCAGCAGATCTGGCCGGGCTGCGGGCCTGGACGCTGGAGGGTGCGCCAGCGGTGCCCGACAGCGACCCGTACTTGGTCAGCCCGCCGGTGTTGGACGAGCAGAGTGTGTGTGGGATGCGGGTGGTGGACGGCACTGCCGGGACCTACACCTTGGAGACCTACTCCAGCGTGGACGCGGCCGACGCAGCAGGCGCCGACGTCACCCACGGCGGGGCCTGTGGGCTGTGTTCGTCCTTGGAGGACCTCGCGGTCTACGCGGGCATCGCCGACCTCACGTCGCCCGTGCGGGCGTGTGGGGTGGCGGGGCTGTCCGAGGGGGTGGAGTCCGTGGATCAGTGCTTGCAAGAAATGGGGTTTTCACCTCCATGTGCACGCATCTGGGCGTACAACACCCAACACACCCAGGCCGAGTGCCTGGGACCTTGCATCGAGCTGCTCAGTGCGCCCTACCACGAGCCCGACGGCAGCCTGAACGCGTGCTTGCAGTGCGACGAGGACCTCAGCGGGCCGGTCTTCAAGGCGGTGGCGGGGCGCACCCGGCGCAATTCGGGGCTGGCCACGGCGCTGTGCCGGCCCTGCGATACGGTCTGGCGCGTGGACCATGCCTTGGCCCGGGGCGACTGAGGTGCCGGGGGATCGACCCGAGCGTGGCGCTCAGAGGTAGCGGGACACAAAGGCCTGCAGCTGGGGACCCATCAGGGCGCCAGCTTGGGACACTTGCAGCGTGCCGCCCTTCCACACAGCAAGCGTGGGAATGCCCCGCACTTGCAGCTTCTGGGCGGTTTCTTGGTGCACGTCGGTGTTGAGCTTGAGCACCACCAGCGCACCGGCGTGGGCTTGGGCGAGCTGGACCAAGTGAGGGGCGACGGCCTTGCAGGGCCCGCACCACGGTGCCCAGAAGTCCACCAACACCGGCACCGGGGATGCGCGGGTGATGCGTGCCAGCGTGGCGTCGTCGACGTCGATGGGGTGGGCCGTCAGGTCCAGGGGCTCGTGGCACCGGCCGCACTTGGGACCGCTGTCGAGGCGGGCGGCGGGCACACGGTTGATGCCGAAGCAGCTCGCACAGCAGAAGGACAGGGGATCGGTCGCGGCAGACATGGTCAGCTCCAGTGGTGCACGTCCTGCTCTTGGTTCCCGATGCGGCCTGCGGCAAGCGGCAAGGATGTGGGCTTGACCGGCCGGCTGCGCCAGATTGGGCGTTGCGTGTCAGGGTTCGCTGGGGGCTTGCGTGGGGTGGGTGAGCCCGCGCCCGCCCGTGCCGTGGGCGGTTCGACACTGGCCTGCGACCCCCGGGCCGCTTGTCATGGTGCAGACTGGCACCTGATCCGAGCTGACCGGCCCTCCGGGCTGCCTCTCCCCACTGGAGCGCCTCCCCCATGTCCTTGCTTCGCCAGTGTGGGTGCGGTCTGGTCTTCGGCCTGTGGGCCGGTGCTTGTGGGGGGACCGCACCCAAAGGACCGGGCAACCCACCACTGGACTCCGGCACCCCGGTGGACGACACGGCGGCCGACCCCGGACTGATGCTCTCTGGCGTCACCTGGGGCATCGACTTCGATGAAGCAGGGCTCACACCACTGGCGGACGGTGGCTTCTCGGCCACCCGCGAAGATGGCGTCGAGTTCGAGGTTCACGATGGGTGGCTGGTCGTCTATGTGTTGGTGTTGGAGCCGTGCGGCACCCTCCCCAGCGGTCGCGTCGCGGTGCCCCCGCCCCACGGCCTGCCCGACCATGCATCCACCATGGCCCGCGCCCAAGCGCTGTCGCTGCGCACGTTGGACGCCGCCGACGGGGGCGCCCAGACCTTCGACCAGGGGCGCTTCTGCGACGTGGGCATCGCGCTGCTGCGGGGGGACACCGTCACCGAGAATGCCCCATTGGAGCCTGATCTCAATGGCGTGAGCCTGGTGTTGAGCGGCCGCCTGCGCCGGTCTGCCGAGGCCCCTTGGGAAGCGCTCACCCTGACGTCTGGACTGCCCACGGAAGCGGACCTGGCCTTGCCCGAGACCACCCCGGCCGACCCCGTGGGGGTGCAGGTGTCCCTTCGCCCGGCCCACATGCTCGACAACATTGATCTGGACGACCATCCCGACCGGGTGGCCCTCGCGGTGCTCGACAACTTGGCGATGACCGCCGGCGTCACCCTCTACTCGCCTTGAGTCACCACCGTGTGCCTCTTCCATTGGAGACCCTATGACTCGCACCACAACACTGTTGCTGTTGACCCTCACACTCGGCTGCTCGGGCAAGGACGCCGACACCGGCGGGGGGAGTGAAGGCAGTGATGGAACGGACGGCGGCGACGGCGCCGATGGCGGTGACGGCAGCGATGGCAGCGATGGCGGTGACGGCGGCACCACGGGTGATGCGTGCGACGACAGCACGCTGGCCGCGGACGATGTCTGCGCCTCATGGATGCTCAACACGTCCGAGAGCGCCGCCGTCATCAGCACGGACGGCACGATGCCTCTCGTCAATGTCCAGTCCGCCACGGTGTCCACCGACGGCGACCGCGACTACGTGACCATCGCCAGCATGGGCATTCCCAACTACTCGATCACGTTCTCCCAAGACGACATCGACACCCTCAATGCCCGCCCCCTCGCCACCACCGACTTCAAGACAGGGGCCCCCACCGTTGCGGCGGGCGACTCGGTCAACTTCGGTGACGACATCGGCTTTGACAGCACCGGATGTGAACGGGACGGCATCGATGAAGGGGCAGGCTTCTGGCCACCGGGACCGGAGTGCCCTGAGGCCACCGAGAAGTCCATGACCATCCCCGCTGTGGTCACCGAGAGCACCGAGACCTGCTACACGCCAATCGGCACGGCCGGCTTGTACGTCAACGGCGTCTCGCTGTTCAACTGGACCGACGGCTTCTCCTACGAGAGTGCCGGCGACTGGTACAACCTCGCCCAGAAGTTTGAGATCTACGATGTGAGTGTCTGTGCGGGCCACGCGGCGGGCGGCGAGTACCACCACCACAGCGCCGCGCCGTGCTTGGGTGACCAGCTGGATGATGACGGTGCCGGCCACTCGCCCATCTATGCGTGGGCTGCCGATGGGGTGCCCATGCACGGACCGTATGTGGCGGCGGACACGCTGGCCCAGAGCTGCTGGATCGCCCGGGACTACGACACCGACAATGACCTGGGCTGCGGGGGAACTGGAGAGCGAAGCTGCGTGCTGGTCGACCCCTTCGACCCGACTTCGGGCACGGTTGCGGCCGGCAGCGATGGCCCCAACACAAGCGATGTGGTCACGTCGCTGTCGGGCAATGTGTTTACTGCGGTCTCAGGCTTCTACTTCGAAGACCACTACTATGATGCAGACTGCACCGCGCTGGGTACCGAGTATATGGACGAGCACAATGGTCATGACCACGATGGTCTCGGGTATCACTACCACATGACCTCGACCTTTCCCTACACCGTGGGCCCAACGTACTACGGCGTGCTGGAAGGCAATGCGATGGTGACCTGCCAGTCGACACCCTACAGCGAGATGGGCGGTGGACCGCCGCCTTCGGCCGACTGACGGTGGTGTTGCGTTGCCGTTTGCAATGGGTTGCAAGGGGACGGGCGCCAAGCTTCCGGTAGGGTCCAGCGTCCGACTGCCGAACGTCCCACGACTTGGAGCCAGCCCATGCGGATGCACCTTGCCTTGATCTGGTGTGTGGGCTGTACCCCGGACCCGTTCAAGTCCCCTGATGACCGGGACCGACCGGGCATCCCCGTCCCTGAAGGCGCCGATGTTGAGCCCGACGACACCGCTGGAGACTCGGCCGGCGGCGACGGGGGCGATGACGGGGGCGGTGACGGGGGCGGTGACGGCACGGACGGCGGGGACGACACCGGCGAAGACACGGGCGACCCCCCCATCGAGCGGGAGCGCCTGTTGTCCGCGGCCGATGCCGTCTTTCTGCGCACCGACGAGCGGGACCGTGTGGGTGGGGTGGTGCGCGTGGCCGGTGACCTTGACGGGGATGGTGTGGACGACTTGGTTCTCGCTGCGCCTGGGCTGACGGCCGACGCCCCGGTCACCCTCGTGTCCAGCGCAGTGGTGGGGGATGTGGTGCTGGCCGACGTCCCGATCCAGCTGTCGATCGGCGGCACCGTGGAGCGGCTGGGTGGGGTGGCCACCGGGGTGGGCGACTTGACGGGCGACGGCTGGGATGACTTGTTGGTGGGCTTTTCCGACGCGGACGGGGTGGGCGTGCTGCTGGTCTCCGGGCCGGTGAGCGCAGCCATCGATCCCATGGCAGCGGTGCAGGTTCGCTTGGACCGCATCCATGGTGTGTTCGATGATGGTGCGGGCCCGGGGGACCTGACGGGGGACGGCGTCGCGGACCTGCTCCTGGCTGACTACGGCGCGGGTGGCAACGGTGTGTACGTGATGGCTGGGCCCATCACAGGGGGGCGCACCATCGAAGAGCCATCTTCCATCCTCCAGGCGGCCCCCAGCTATCTTCAGGTGGCGGCCGGGGCAGGAGACCTCAACGGGGACGGCATGCAGGACATCATCGCGGGGCGTGCCGACCTCGACTATGGCGGCGGGCTGGTGTTCTTCGGACCGACCAGCGGCGCGCTGTTGGTGGACGAGCGGGACGTCCAGATCTCGTCCCTCCAGCTTGGCGACGGCTGTGGGCAAGCGGTGAGCGCCGCGGGGGACCTCGACGGCGATGGCTACGATGACGCCTTGCTCTCGGCACCGAACCGGGATGACAGCGGCGTGGTGGCGGTTGTGCCGGGTGGCACCGAGGGGTCCACCTTCTTTCGGGACTTGCCCAACATGCTCGTCGGCCAAGCGGGCACGTCCTCCCGCGCCGGCGCGGCGCTTGCGAACCTGGGTGACCTCGACGCCGACGGCTTGGATGATCTGGCGGTGTCGGCCCCCAACCTCCACACCCCCGATGCATCCAAGGTGGGCGCGGTCTATGTTGTCCACGGCCCCGTCTCGGGCATGCAGCGGATGGAAGATGCCGCGCTGACAGTGATGAGCGACGTGCGCTGGGATGCCGCTGGCGAAGACATTGCGGCGGTCCCCGACAGTGATGGTGATGGCAAGAATGACCTGCTCATCGGCACTGTAGAGTCCGATCTCATCGCGGGATGGCTGGTGCGAGACCTGCGTTAGGGCGCGCACGCCCCAGGTTGCACGGTAAGGTGAACGCCTTATGTCGGCGGGGTCTGTTCGGGCGCCTGAGTCTGGGGCGGCCTCGCGTGCCCGTGCAGCTCGTCGATGGCCACGGCGGCGCCGTCCTGGGCCAGCGAGGGGTCGACCCGAGCCCGAATCAGCACCATCATCCCCAGCAGTGTGGTCGCGAGCTTTCGTGCCCACGCCCGGGCATCCAGGTCCGGGACCAGCTCACCGCGGGTGATAGCGCCCTCGAGTGTGTGCTTCAGGCTGGCCTCCAAGGTGATGATGTATTGCTGCACGAAGCCCCGGGCGGCCGGATCATCGGTGGCCCGCTCGGTGGCCGCTCCACCACGACTTGGTGCGCAGGGTGTCGTCGGCCAAGGCGCGCATCTGGATCACGAACCCCTACTTCATCCCCGGCCCGCGGATGATGGCCGGCCTGTGCCTCGAGGGCCCACCAGCACGGTGTGGACGTGTGCTTGTTGGTGTCCCGCCACCCCGATGTGCCCCTGGTGCGCTGGGTCACGGCCACCTTGTCCGCATCTTTGAGTACGTCCCGAGTGTGCTGCACGCCAAGATCTTCCAGATCGACGGCTGGACCACGGTGGGATCGAGCAACCTGGACGACTTCATCCTGCTCCACAATTCGGAGGTGGACCTGGGGCTGACTGACAGGGGTGCGCTGGCCGCCGTCGATCGCCAGCTCGCCATGGACCTTTCGCAGTCACAGGAGGTCACACTGGAGTCCTATGAGCAGCGGGGGCGTGGTTCGATGCTGTGGCCGGCCGCTTCTTTCGCCGTTTTCGGACCTGTATGTGACGTGAAGACACTGAACATGAAGGTGCTCTCGTACAACATCCACAAGGGCTTCAGCCCGCTGGGTCTGCGGTCAACGCTGGGGCGGACGAAGACCTCCCTCCAGCAGCTGGACGCGGAGCTGGTGTTTCTGCAAGAAGTAGCAGGGCCACGATCAGAGACACGACGGACACCTCATCGACTGGCCCACATCGTCCCAGATCGCCTGTCTTGCCGATGAGGTCTGGCCCCATGTTGCGTACCGAAAGAATGCGGTGTTTGCCGCCAGCCACCATGGCAACGCGATCTTGAGCAAGCATCCGATTGTCGACATGGTGAACGTGGATGTGTCCAACAGTCGGTGGGAGCGCCGGGGTGCGCTGCATGCCCGCGTCGCGGTTCCCGGTCTCGATGAGCCGCTGCACGTCGTGTGTCTGCACCTCGACCTTCGCGGGTCGGGTCGGATTCGGCAAGTGGAGCGCCTGTGACAGCGCATCGGCGATGGGGTGCCCCCTGACACGCCCTTGGTGGTGGCCGGCGACTTCAACGACTGGCGGGAGCGCATCTCCCCGATCCTTGCGGACCAGCTGGGCCTCGTGGATGTGTTCGAGGGCCTCTTCGGGGCGCCCGCGCGCACATTCCCGGTGCGGCTGCCGCTGCTGCGGATGCATCGCATCTATGTAGGCGGCCTGGGCGTTGTGGGGGCCGAGACCCTCACGACGGAGCTGTGGAACCGCCTCCCCGACCACGCGGCGCTGTCTGCAGAGCTCACCCCCAGACTTCCCGGCGCTCGACCCAGACTGAGCGGACGGCAAAATGTCAGAGCGATCCGCACGTGCGGGCTCGATCTGTTCGCGGCATCATCCGAGGAAGCCGACGTCCCCCCCGTGGGAGGGGAGGTCCAGCATTGGAGGGTGCCATGCAAGTGGCCGCATCACACGTGGAACTCAGCGCTTCGGCCCAGCGGTCGCGGACCGAGACCACCCAGCAGTCCCTCACGGTGTGGGTCGACCCCCCGGCCCCCCCACAGGGCGACCGCGTGCGCATGAGCGTCACGGCGCTGGCTGAGGCTGAAGGGCTCGTTGAGCCCGTGCCCATGCGGGAGACCGAGCGCGCCGACCACATCGACGACATGAAGATGCGGATTCTGGCGTTGTTGCTGGAGCGGCTCACCGGCCAGCCCATCGAGGTCTTTGAGCCCGCCGATCTGGAGCTGAACGAAGAACAACAGCAGGCGCTGGGCGAGATGCAGCGGGTCGCCGAGCAGGAGCGAGCCGGCGCGCGTCAGGGCTGGGGCCTGATCTACCAGGAGTCCCACGTCGTCGAAGAGACCGAGTCCGTGGCCTTTGGCGCCACCGGCCGCATCCGCACCGAAGATGGCCGCGAGCTCAACTTTCGGGTCGACATGCGCATGGACCATCGGATCCGGCGCGAGTCGTCCACCGAGATCCGGATGGGGGACGCGCCTGTGAAGGACCCACTGGTGGTCGACTTCGGTGCCCCGGCGGCCAAGCTCCCGGGCACCCGCTTCGCGTTCGATCTCGATCTGGACGGTGCCCTCGACGCGGTCCCCAACTTGGGGTTCGGCAGCTCCTTTCTGGTGGATGACCGCAACGGCAATGGTGTGGCAGACGATGGCTCCGAGCTCTTCGGGCCCACGACCGGCGACGGCTTTGCGGAGCTGGCGGCCCTGGACGGCGACGGCAATGGCTTCGTCGACGAGGGGGACGCGGCGTGGTCGCGCCTTCGCATCTGGGAACAGACCCGCGAAGGGGACAAGCTGGTGGCCCTCGGCGTCGCGGGGCTGGGCGCGCTGTATGTGGGGCGGGTCTCGACCCCCTTCACGCTGCGGGGGGCGGATGACCAAGCCCTGGGCCAGATGCGTGACACCGGCGTCTGGGTGGGGGAACACGGCGGAGCCGGCACCCTGCGCCAGGTCGATCTCCAGGTCTGAGCGTCACCTGGCGTGGCGGCGTTGGCCCCTCGGCGCTGGGCCGGGGGGGGATCTCCGCGCGCTGCATGACGGCTTCCTGACGGCACGGGTCAGCGACCCTGCCCAGAATCGGCTACCACTGTGCCCGCTTTGCACCGGCGGTCCGCGCGTCGTGGACGAATGTCGACCGGAAGCCAGCGCCCTTCGGAGGAGACCCCATGCGAATCACCCACCTGCTCACGTTGTCCATCTGCCTCAGCCTCGTCGCTTGCGCCTCTGGCAAGGGGGAAGAAGAGACCACCGATGGAGACGTGACCGGCGAAGACGGCGGTGTGGGTGGTGATGGAGGGGGCGACGGTGCCGATGGCGCCGACGGCGGTGGTGACGGCTCGGACGGTGCCGATGGCGGCAGCGGTGATGGCTCGGACGGCTCGGACGGCGCCGATGGTGGGGGCTCCGACGGTGGCACGGGCGACGACCCACTGGACTGTGATCCGGCGGGCCGCGGCTACCGGCTCGACCTGGGCGGCGCGAACTTCGTCGAGCCTGCGGGCATCGGCGGTCTGCTCGGCGCCTTGCTCAGCGAAGACTGGCTGCTGGGTGTGAGCTCGGCCAGCGGCTCCGACATCGAGTTCGAGATGGCCTTCTCGACCGGCCTCGGCGAAGCCCAGGACTACTGCTCCCCGACTGTGGCCTTCCCGGCCGCCGACTTCTCCACCAACCCGGCATTTGTCCTCGGTCCCCAGGACACCACGCTGTCCCTCGTCGGCACCGAGATCACGATCGCCCAGCTTGAGCTGAGCGGCAAGATCAGCGCCGACTGCAGCTCGATGGAAGACGGCCGCCTCGCCGGCCAGATCGACGTGCGCGACCTCGGTGACCTCTTCTCGGGCCTCACCGGCTCGACCGACGCCGCCGTGAACTGCGCCACCCTCGGCAGCTTCGGCGCGTCCTGTCAGGCTTGCCTGAGCGACGGCGCGGAGCTGTGTCTGGGCCTCGACATCCAGAACCTCGAAGGCAACGAAGACGGCGAGAGCTCGGTCGAGTGTGTGCCCGACGAGGACTGCCACGAGATGTGCCCCAGCTCGGACGGCTCCGACTGCGCCTGCTGAGCACGCGCGGGCTGACCTGTGCCGGCGACCCGACGGTCCCCTCGGGGGCTTGCGCTGTCGCCGGCTCTGTCCGTCTTGGACCGGTGCCCTCTACAGCGCCCCGGTGTCTCCGCCCGCGTACACGAGGTCACCGGGGCCGCGGGGCAGCAACAGCGGTGGATCTTGGGCCCGCACCACGCCGGTGACGGTCCACGTGCCAGCTTCGGGAATGCCGTCGTAGAGGGCATCGTCGATGAGGAAGGGCCCGTCTGTGGCCACCCGACCTGGCGAGACAAGGTCCCCGAGCACGAGGTCGGAGAGGCGGATCAGGGCCCCGTCGACCCCGGCCGGATCGAAGGTGTCCGCGCTCGGGTCCACTGCCCGTGCGACGGGGGTGGTCGTGCCGGTCTCGCTGAGCAGGGCGTGCTGGTCCAGCCGAAGCCGTCGCCGTCCCTCCCAAGGCTCCACAATCGCTTCGACGTCCACAACGGCGCCCACGTCCACATCGACGGGACCGTCGGCGGACACCAGCTCCACCCCGGTGCGCCCGCCCGCATCCTGCAAGAAGAGGCCCCGGCCGTCCGGCGTGACAGCGGTGACCACCACCCCCGCCAACGCGACCCGTCCCGTGGGTGGGTCGTCCCGCAGCGCGGTCACCGTCGTGGCGCAGCCCTCACCGGGGGTGCGCACCCCCCGGTCGTCCCCGGGCCGCAAGCGCAGGTCAAACCGATCGGACCGGCCGGTCATCAGCCCCACGAGCCCGTCCACGTGGTCCCCGGCGCCCAGCGACACCGCTTGTTGTGCGGGGTCGAGGCCGATGCCCACGTCCAGCGGGAACACGCCACGAACGTCCCCACAGTCCAGTACGTCGACTTCCAAGATTCGCACCAGCACGCCATTCCAGGCGTTCCAGGACAAGACGATGCCCACGTCGGTCGGCAGCACCGGCGTGCCTGCGGACACCGCCACCTGGTTCATGTCCTCCACCAGCAGGTAGGTCTCGCCATAGCGGGACATGACAGTGGCCTGGAGCCGCACGTTGTCGCCGACCGCGATCTCCAGCCCGTGGGACGGGTGCTCCAGCTCCACCCGGATGCCGCTCTCGGCGCCGCCCGCTGGCGCTTGCACATAGAACTCGCGGTCGTCCGCAGTGCGTGGGGTGGTCGCGGCCAAGCCAGAGAGCAACACCGTGCTGCCAGATTCGACGATGCCCCGGCGAACGTCATACACGGTGACGGTGTTGGCACTGCCTTGGGATGAGGCGCCCCCCCCGAGGGATGGCGGCACACATCCGGCGAGTGCCACGCTCGCCAAGAGCGCGCGTCCCGCGGGGAAGCGCACTTGTTGGTGGGGTCCTCTCGGCGAACCTGCAGTCACTGCGCCCCCGAATCCGCGGAAGTCCAAGTTGAGCATCTCTGCGAGCACACCCGCCCTTGTAACCGAAGGACTCACCCGAAGGTTCGGCGCCCGCACGGCGGTGGACCAGCTCACCATCCAAGTGGAACAGGGTGATGTCTATGGCTTCCTCGGTCCGAACGGCGCCGGGAAGACCACGGCGATTCGCTGCATCTTGGGCCTCATTGCCAAGGATGCCGGCGCGGTGCAGATCTTCGGCGAGACCGACCCCGTGCGCCAGCGCCAACATGTGGGCGCGATGGTTGAGACCCCCCACTTCTTGCCGTGGATGAGCGCCCGGGCCAACCTCGAGCACGCCATCGCCTACGCAGGCCAGGGCACGTCCGCCGACGTCGACAAGGCCCTGCAGCTCGTCGGTCTGTGGGGGCGCGAGTCCGAGCGGGTCCAGACCTTCAGCCTCGGCATGCGCCAACGCCTCGGCATCGCCCGGGCGCTGGTCGGCAAGCCCAGGCTGCTGGTGCTGGACGAGCCCACCAATGGGCTGGACCCCCGGGGCATGAAAGAAGTGCGCGACCTGCTTCAGCGCCTCGCCCGCACCGAACAGCTCACCATCTTCATCAGCTCCCACCTGCTCGGTGAGATTGAGCTGCTGTGCACCCGTGTGGGCATCATCGAGCGCGGCCGCATGGTCGCCGAGGGTGAGGTGGCCGAGCTGGTGGCCGGCAAGGGTGCGGTCCAGGAAGTTGAGGTCGGCGTGGACGACGAAGCGGGCCTCCGTGCGGCGCTGGCCGACCTTCCGGGGGCGAGCTTCGAGGGTGGGCTGGACGACGGCCGCTTCCGCGTGGGCCTCACCGACGGGCTGGTGGTGCCGAAGCTCACCGCCCACCTCGTCCATGCGGGCCTCAGTGTGGACGCGATGGTGCCTGTGCAGCGCTCTCTCGAAGACCTCTTCCTCCAGCTCACCAGCAAGGAGCTCACCTGATGCCCCCCCAGCTCCTCAAGATGATTCGGGCGGAGATCCGCGCAGTGTTCGGGCGAAGCTCCGGGCGGGCCGCTTTGGTGATTGCCGCAGTGTTGGGGATCATCGCGGTCTTCGGCCTCTACCGCGCCGCTGACCTTGCCCAAGAGGTGCAAGCCAACGGTGTTCCCGCGGCCTCCCAGATCGAGTTCAACCTGCGGGGGGCCCTCGGTTGGGCGCTGCAGTTCCGCAACTTCTTTGTGTTGCCGTTGTTGCTCACCTTGGCCTCTGCGGGCAGCCTCGGCGGTGAGCTGGCAGGCAACACCTTCCGTGAGCTGCTGGTGCGGCCGGTGCCCCGGTGGAGCGTGGTCATCGCCAAGCTTGGCGCGCTGATGACCCTGTCGGCGGCCTCTCTGGGGCTGACCCTTGCGACGTCGTTGGTGGCGGGGGCGGCGGTCTTCGGCATGGCCGAGGGGCTGGGCGATGCGTTTGCGGGCTACGCGGCCACGTTGTTGTGTGACCTCGGCCTCATCTGCATGACGTTGCTGGTGTCGAGCTTCCTGCGCAGTGTGGGGGGCGTGGTTGTGGGGCTGGCGCTGTACCTGATGGCCGACCGGCTGCTGGGTCTCGGGCTGGGCTTGCTGTCCAGCTTCGGCAAAGAGTGGGCCGGCACCGTCCGCGACTACCTGCCGGGCAACGCGCTGTCGTTCTGGAGCGACTGGGACGGCACCTTCGACGGGGGCAAGGCCGCGGGCCTGGTGGGGCTCATCGTGGTCTGCCTCGTCGCGACCATCGTGCGCGTGCACAAGATGGACGTGCCCTGACCTGGCGTCAGCTGGGTTCGGGCCACATCATCTCGGGCAAGGGCCCCGCTCGCTGCAGCACAAACCAGCTCGGCGTGGGCACCCACCAGCTCCCCAGTGCGACGAAGCTGCGCCCCAGCAGCACGTTGTGGTCTGGGTCGAGGGCGACGACCGGGTCGACCACCTGGCGGCCGGGATCGAGCTTCGGGTTGGCGCCCAGCCGGTAGTCCAGCAAGCGTCCGGTCGGGCACGCGGTCACGTGGTAGTGCCCGAATGTGCGGGCCCGTCCACCGCTGCTCATCGGTCGGGGCCAGATCTCGAGATTGCCGTCCAGTGCGCCATCTTGGTGTATTCTCACGTTCCATCCGCGCAGCGTTGAGCCGTCTCGCACGATGGTCTTCACGAACACCTTCCACGCCAGCCGGTCGACGAAGGCCGGCAGCCCCAGGCTGACCCCGCGCCACATGACACTGTCCAGTTCTCCCATCAGCGCGGCATCGGTGGGGGTGTGGCCCCGATCAAAGGCGGCTTGAAGGCGGGCGGTGTTGGCGTCGAGCAGCTCCCGCACCAGAGGGTGGACGTCGAAGATGGGGGAGGGCACGGCGTTCATGGGGTGGGCATCCGGACACCTTGGGTGAAGTCGTAGCGGCCGCTGCGCAGGGCCGACCACCACTGGGCGGGGGTGGGGGGCTGGGCACTGCACCAGTCGAGCCAGGCTTGGAAGCTGATGTCGGGGTCGGCGGCTTCGTCCGGGGTGTAGATCGGGTCCCCCTGGCGAAAGGCCCGAATCGAGCGCAAGAGATTCTCGTGATACTGCTCGTAGACGGTCAAGTCGCGCAACCAGTCCGCGCGGGGGTCCGCCCCGGTGACCACGGCAGCGGCCCGGGCTTCGAGGGTGTCGAGCCAGCCGGGATGCATGCGCAGCAGCTCAAAGTCGTAGCCGAACTGGGCCCGGTCGTGGTGGGCCCCCAGCAAGTGGCGGACGATGCGCTCCGGCGAGCTGAGCAAGCCGGACATGTCCCAGGGTGCGATGGCCCGCTCCCACAGCAAGAACGGTCCCCGGAACACCCTCCAGTTCAGCACTCTGGACCGCAGGTTCGCCCGGGGAGGGTGGTCGGAGCACGTGCCGACGGTCTCGGACCGGAACAGCAGCCGCCACCACATGCGCATGACCCCCAGCTCGACCTGCCACAGGTTGGGGCAGCGCTCAGCGCCGAAGACCGACGCGATGCGCGCAAGGCCCTGGGCCACGGTGTTCGGGGACAGCAGCACCAGCCGGGCATGCCAGGGGACGGTGGTCTGGAGGGCCGTGGACGGGGACGGTTCGGCGGTCATTGGGGGGCGCTCATCTGGGCAAGGGTCTCGGCGTCGCGGGCGGCGAGCAGGTCGAGCAGCTGTTGGCGAGATGGCCCCACACCACCGGACTCCAGCCAGGTGAGGGTGGCCTGCCAGCCGGCGAGGTTGGACAAGGGCGCGCGGTAGACAGCGGCGCGCAGGGCCGGCAGCTCGGCGAGGGCCCGGGCGACGGGGTGCAAACACAAGGGGAGGACAGGGCTGCCGGTGGCTTCCAACAAGGACGCGATGACCGCGAGATCGGCCTCAGCCAGGGCGTTGAGGTCGGGTTCGGCCGCGGTGGCCACCGCTTCAAAGCCCACCACCGCGGCCCGCACCCCATCGAGGGGACCGCCGTGGCCGCTGAGCTGCTCCAGCACCACGACCGCGAGGGCCCGGCGTACCGCCAACAGGTCCGACACCGCTCGCACCGACGCTGCACCGTCGGCTTGGGTGTCGATGACGGCGCCGAGCAGCCCCGGCCCGCCCGCCCAGCGCCAGTCGAGCACGGTGGTGCCTTGGCCTTGGCGTTGGTGGATGAGGCCCTCGGCCACCAATTGGTGCAGGGCCGACCGCAGGGTGACCCGGTTCACTCCGAGCTCGGTCGCCAGCGTGCGCTCGGGGGGCAAGCGCACCCCCGGGGAGAGTCGACCGGACACGATGGCCTGGCGCACGGCGTTGGCGCAGGCATCCGCGGCGGTCAGGCGGCGGACTGGGGCAAAGAGGGAAGGCTGCATGGTGCAATGGTATGACCATTGATCCGAATTGTCGAGCCAGCCCCTCCAAGATCGATCTGCCCAGCTGGCTCACTCTCGAAAAAAGATGCTGAGGAAGGTCCCGCTGACGGGATTGTCGGGGAACGGTGCCGCGAATCGCCGGGTGTTCGCGGCCATGGGGGCTTCCACCGCCCGTGAAACGGGAAGTTCCACGATGATGCAGTGACTGTCGGGATCTTCGACCTTGGGTGTCGGTCGGAGTTCGTTGGACTTGATGCTGATTCCAAGACTACTGTTGGCATGTCAAGTTCCCGGTCGAAGACATGCCCCAAGCCCTCTCCGTTGCCCCGGTCCCCCACGGACCCGCAGAACTGCAGCGAGACCTCCGCCTGCCCCTCGTCACCCCCAAGCCCTTCGTGAAGTGGGTGGGTGGCAAGCGTCGCTTGCTCGATCAGTTGTTGGAGGAGATTCCGGGGAGCTTCACCCGCTACCACGAGCCCTTTGTGGGGGGTGGGGCGCTGTTCTTTTCCCTCGCGGGCCGGGTGCAGCTGCCGGGCCGGTGGGCGGTGCTCTCCGACGCCAACTTGCGCTTGGTGCGCACCTTCCGGGCGGTGCGGGACCATGTCGATGTGCTCATCGGCAAGCTGGAAGAGTATGCGAAGGGCCACACCGAAGAACAGTTCTACGAGGTGCGTGCGCTCGAGGTTGACAGCCTCGACGACGTGGACGTGGCGGCCTGGTTCATCTACCTGAACAAGACGGCCTTCAACGGGCTGTACCGGGTGAACCGCCGCAACCGCTTCAATGTGCCTGTCGGCCGCTACGCCAAGCCCAACATCTGTGATGTGTCGGCGTTGCGCACGGCGTCCGCAGTGTTGCAAGGCGCTGAGGTCCACCACGAGGACTTCGCAGCCGCCGGAGAACGGGCAGAGGCCGGCGACTTGGTCTACTTTGACCCGCCGTATGTGCCGGCATCGACCACCGCGAGCTTCACGACCTACACCCGCGATGGCTTCTCGATGGAGGACCAGACCCGGCTGCGGGATGTGGCCGCTGAGCTCAAGATGCGCGATGTGCAGGTCATGTTGAGCAATTCCGACACCCCAGAGGTGCGGGATCTGTACCGCCACGGCTTTGACCACAAGACCGTGCTGTGTGGGCGGGCCATCAACTGCAAGGGTGGACGCCGGGGCCGCGTGGGCGAGCTGGTCATCACCTGAGCGTGCAGGGGTTCAGTACAGGATGCCGTCCACGGCGACCTCTTTGGGGGGCAGCTCCGTCTCACCGAGCAGCTCCCGCAGATCGCGCTCAATGGCGATGCACAGGGCGTTCATGGGCACGTCATTCATGCTGCGCTCGAAGGGGTCCTCGCTGGAGTCGCCGATGCCCTCCATCGTCAGGAAGACCCAGCTCACGAGGGTGCACGCGAGCAGCATCGGCACCACGTAGGGCCACGCGTCGCGGGTGGTGGCGAGGTCCTGGGCTTGGCGAATGTGGTCGCCGAACACGTCGAGCATGCCCAGGGGCACGAGGAAGACAAACACCCGCGTGAAGATGCGGCTGTACTCGGCGTACTGGCGGGGAAATGGCGTGTTCTTGATGCGCTCGCACTTGCCCTGAAGGGTGTACAGCTCAGTCAACAAGGCCATCATCTCGATCTGACGGAACATGTCGAGGCGGCCGTGCTCCACGAGCTGGGCAAGCTGTTGACCCTGGGTCGCCACGAGGTGGGTGGCGGGGTTGACCTTGGGGGTGACCTCGGCCAGCTCTTCGGGGTCGAGAAAGGGCGCGATCTCGGTGTCCCAGTCGTTCCGCATGTGGTCGTCGTGGCGGTCGAGGCGGCGCTTGGTGCCCCGGGATGGCTGGTGGAAGAACCGGGAGCTGCGCCGGAGCTGCAGCCGCAGAGCGTTGGTCCATGCGAGGTGGCGATAGACGAGCTCGCGCTTTGTGGCCGCGGTGTCAGGGTTCTCGCCCGATGCGTCGACGTAGCTGAGCACTGCCACGGCCCAGCTGCGGCTGGTGTTGACCACCCCGCCCCAGATCTTCCGCCCTTCCCAGAACCGGTCGTACGACGCGTTGTTCTTGAAGCCGACGTAGAAGGCCACGGCCGTGCCGATGGTGGCCACCGGCAAGAAGGGCACCCGCAGGAAGTCCAGGCCGACAATCGCGTAGAGCACGAAGACAACAAAGCCCCACAGCGTCGCCGGCAGCGCGGTGGCCACGGCAAACTGGAGAACACGGACGCGGCTGATGCGGCGGGTCTGGAACACAAGCGCTCCGGTGGGGCGGGGGTGGCGGGCGTCATGGCGGGCCTATGGCGTTTGGCCGTGGAGGTCTCGCGCCGGCGGCACCAGCGGCTGTGGTAGCCTCGCACGATGGGCGCCTCTGCATCGCGGGACGACGGTGGGTCGGCACGGCGGGAGCTGCTGGGGCTGCTCGCACTCTACGGGCTGCTCCAGCTTCAGATGCTGCTGGCACCGGGCATCATCGAGCGGGATGCCGAGGAGCTGTTCAGCGCGGGCCAAGCGTGGCTGGCCTTGCACGGGGACTTTGGCGCGTTGTTCGCGATGCAGTATCGGCCGTTTTGTGGCGGCTGCACGGTGCATGCGGCGACCGCGATGGGCTTGTTCTCGGTGTTGCCCCCGGTGGCCCTGACGTGGAAGCTCATCCCGCTGGCGTGGGGGATGCTGGGCCTGGGCCTCGGCTGGCGGCTGGTGCTGCGGGCCCAGGGTCGGGGCGCGGCGCGGTTGTTCGCCTTGTTGTGGGTCTTCGCGCCGGGCACGTGGTCCCGCCTGACCCTCATCGGCTGGGGCAACCACATGGAAGCCGGCATCGTCGGCGTGGGGGCGCTGGGGCTGGCGCTGGGGCTGCCCAGGGGCGAGCGCTTGCCTGCGGTGGTGCTCGGTGCTGTGCTCGGCTTTGCTGTCTACATCAGCTTTTCCGGTGGCTTCCTGGTGCTGGCGGTCCTCGGCTGGTTGGTCTGGCAGCGTCGCATCCGGGACGCCGGGACCGTGCTGGTGGCCGTGCCGCTGGGGCTGGTCGGCTGGCTGGTGCAGTGGCTGAGCGCCGGGCAGCATCCCTTCCACACCATCTATGCCGAGCGGGAGAGCATTCCCGACCCACTTCGGGTGCCCTCGGAGCTCGCCACCTTGTTCGCGCCTCGCCAGCTCGCGGGGCTCTTTGGCGCCGGCGACAGCACCCTGAGCCTGTGGCTGGGCCCGGTGGTCGGCGGGCTGGTGGTGGTCGCAGGGCTGGCCGGACTGCGGGGCCGCACCCGCGCCGGACGCCTCGTGGGTCTCTCGATGGTGGCCTTTGTCGCGGTCTACGGCTTGACGGACTTCAGCGTGAAGGTGGCGGAGCAGGGGGTGATGTATGCCGGCGGGCTGCGCTATGCGGCGCCTTGGTACCCCATCGCGATCTTGGCGATGACACTGATGAGCACGTCATTGTGGTGCCGTGGGCACAAGGTCCTCGCGGGGGTGGTGGTGCTGCCCTGGCTGGTCGTTGGGGTGGTGGACCGGGGCACCGTCGCCGACCGGGGCATCGCCACCGCACGACTGCACCACAACGCCGTGGACTGGCGCTATGTGCGCGAGCGCTTGTCCTATGTCTTCGATGCCGAAGCCCACACCCGGGGGGCCAGGTCCCTGGACCCGTGGACCCGGGACCTGCACGCCTATGGCCTCGGTCGGGAGGGCATTGTCGGTCCTCAGGGGGCTCGCGCGTGGCACGAAGGACGGGGCGAGGCGGCGCTGCGGATGCAGCCGGGGGGTGGCCTGCCCGAGCTGGCGCTGTTGCCGGCGGACACCGATGAGCGGGCCCGTCGTGCGGGACTGCTGCGCATCTGGGGCGGCATCTCGGCTGATGCCTGGGCGGGTCCCTTGTCCGATGGGCCCGACGCCCGCATCTGGGTCGAGGGCTGGATGGTGGGGGCGCGCCATGGAACCGAGTCCGGCGACCTGTCACTGGTGGTCCACCCTCCCCGAGGGCTCACTGTCGCTCAAGAGCACGTGTGGGCGGAGGGTGTGGGCGAAGGACTGGGCGAGACCGGAGGACCGGCCACCCAGCTGCGCACACTGGACCTGGGTACTGCCGCGCTCAACACCACTGCAGCGGACGCCCGAGAGGTGGGCATCCGCCGAGAGTGGTGGCCGCCCGGGCATTGAGACCCACGGGGGCCGGACTCAGCCGCAGAGGCTCGCAAAGGGCACGACGGTCTGTTCACCAGACTTCAGGTCCTTGAACATCACCTCGCCTCGGGCCCACTCGTCGGGGGCCACCAAGACCATGCGCTCGGCGTTGAGGCGGTCGGCGTGCTTGAAGGCGGCCTTCGTGCGCTTCTTCTCCAAGATGAGGTCGACCCGTCGTCCCGTGGACCGCAGCGCTTGGGCCACTGCAACGGCGGCAGGGCGCAGCTCTTCGTTGTAGGGAAACACCACGTCGTCCACCACCTGGGCCAGCGTGGGCAACACACCCTTGTCTTTCAACAACTCAAGGATGACCACGTCACCGAAGCCGAAGCCACACGCGGGCTGGTCCTTGCCGCCAAAGGTCGACAGCAGCCGATCGTAGCGACCACCCCCACACACGGCGCGCAGCGTGGCGCCCCGGTCAAAGGCCTCAAACACCGTGCCCGTGTAGTAGGCCAGTCCGCGCACGATGGATGCGTCAA
The DNA here is from genome assembly GCA_942491145.1 of Myxococcota bacterium. Taxonomy (GTDB): domain Bacteria; phylum Myxococcota_A; class UBA796; order UBA796; family UBA2385; genus CAXQUZ01. Next base: position 45,071 of record CALOBC010000015.1, read on the forward strand.
ACTGCAGCCAGTCGGCATAGCCATAGGCCTCGGCCAAGCCCCAGAGCTGGCGCAGATCCTGCACCGCCTCGTGGGTCTCCCCGAGCACAGCAGCGAGGCCATCCAGGTCTTTGATGGACAGCGTGGCAATGAGCTGATCCACGGTGTTCTCGCTGAGTCCCAACGCCTCAAACTCGCCCTGGAGCTCCTCGCGAGAGACCTTCTCCAGCTTGTCGACCAACACACACACCGGCGCGAACTGGGCGTCGGTGACGCCGAGGTCTTTGAGCACCGACTGGAGCACCTTGCGCGAGCTGATCTTGATGCCCACGTCATCGGCGCCGAGGCCGATCCGCTGGAAGAACGCCGTGATGATGGCGAGCAGCTCCGCTTCGGCGGTCATGCCGTCCACGCCGAAGATGTCGACGTTCCACTGGTAGTGCTCCCGCTTGCGACCCCGGGTGGTGCGCTCATACCGCCAACACTGGGGGATTGCGTACCACTTGGCCGGCAGGTTCAGGGCGCTGCCCTTCTGGAGGATCATGCGCGCCAGCGACGGCGTCATCTCCGGACGCAGGGCCAACCGGCGGCCGCCCTTGTCTTCGAAGTTGTAGAGCTGGCCGGTGATCTCTTCGCCAGCTTTGCGGATGTAGATCTCTTCGTGCTCGACCACGGGTGCGTCGTAGGCCTCAAAGCCAAACTGCTCGGACACGTCCCGCCAGTGGTCGAAGAGCCACGTGCGCAAGCGCATGTCTTCGGGGAAGAAGTCGCGGGTTCCACGGGGCGGTGACAGCTTCATCGGAGGCTCCAAGCAAGCGACGGCGGGGCCACGGTGCCTATGCCGCTGGCAGGCCACTGGCGATTTCCGGGGGGCACGCGTCAACTTCCTGTCGGGGCTTGCGCACGGCGTGGGGCTGCCCTAGCCTGGGCGGATGAAGCAGCTCTCCATCCTGTGTGTGTTGATGTTCGGGTGTGCGCCCCAGCTTGCGGGCAACGCCGACAAAGACACGGCTGCGTCCGACGGCTCCGGTGACGGCGGCTCCGGTGACGGCGGCTCCGGTGAGGGCGGCTCCGATGGGGGCGATGCCGATGGTGGCGATGGCGAAGGCGAAGACGGTCAAGATCCGGATGACTCCGGCGACCCTGACCCCGATCCAGTCTTTGTGCGTGTGTTCATCAACGAGGTGATGTCGGCCAACGCCGGCGCCGTGGTGGATGATGTGGACGGCACAGCCGACTGGTTTGAGCTCTACAACCCCGGCGACGCCGAAGTGTCGCTGGCTGGCTGGACGGCCACCGACGACTTGGACACGCCCGACCTCGCGCCGCTCTCGGATGGCCTCGTGGTCCCCCCGGGGGGCTGGTTGGTGCTGTGGGCGGATGGCGATCCCGACGCGGGTGCTGCGCACTTGCCCTTCAAGCTGTCGTCCGCGGGCGAGGCTATCGGGGTCTTTGCGCCGGACGGCACCGCCATGGACCGCATCGAGTTTGGTGCGCTCCCCGACAACGTCGCGCTGGCCCGCACCGAAGACGGCAGCTCCGAGTGGGCGCTCGCCGCCTCGGCCACCCCAGGAGAGTCGAATGCTTCCCGCTGATGCATCCCGCTGGTGCTTGCTCTTGGGCCTAGCCGCTTGTGCGCCAAGCCTGGTTGACGGCGACCCGGATGCCGAGTCCGAAGGCAAGACCGATGGGGACGCGACCGGCGGCGACGGGGGCGATGGCTCGGACGGGAGTGACGGTGGGGACGGCATCGACGGCGGTGATGGCACCGACGGATCCGGTGACCCGAGCACCGTCTACGAAGGCGATGACGAGGTGGAGTGGGCGGGTGGCTCCACCGTCGACACCTCAGTGGACTTCTTCCTCGAAGACCAGATCCAAGTGGTCGAGCTGGACCTGGGCCGCAGTGCCCAAGACGCACTGAACCGCAGCCCCACAACCTATGTGGAGGGTGTCGTCCGCTGGAACGACCTGGAGCTGCCCATTGGCGTGCGGCTCAAGGGGTCGAGCAGCCTCGACAACTTCTACGGCAAGCCGTCCATGAAGTTCGACTTTGACTTTGTCATCGAGGGCATGCGCGTCGGGGGCCAGAAGAAGCTCAACCTGCACAACATGCGCTACGACCCGATGAAGATCAGCGAAGCGCTGAACTATGCACTTTGGCGGGAAGCGGGCTTGCCGGCGTCGCGCACCGGCTTCGCGCGAGTGTCGGTCGATGGCGTGGACTACGGTCTGTACTCCATTGTCGAGACCCCGGACGACCCGCTGCTCAAGCAGTGGTACGACGACCCCGACGGCAACCTGTACGAGAACCGCGCGAACTACTGCGACTTCGACGACGGTGCGTCCTGCTTTGAGGCCGAAGAGAGCGACGAGGGCAACCACGACGCCCTCGATGAGATCATCGCGGCGGTCAACGCCCCGGGTGGTGGCATGGACCCCGTGCGCGATCTGCTCGACTGGGACCGCTACACGGGCTTTCTGGCGATGGAAGCCAGCTTGGCCCACTGGGACAGCTACTCGTTCGACCAGAGCAATTTTCGCTGGTACCACGAGCCGACCACCAACACATGGAGCCTGATTCCGGCGTCGATGGACCTCGGCTACGGCTATCGCCCGTGGAGCTACTCCGAGTGTGGGCGCCACGGGGTCGATCCCGGCACCTACACCATGGGGGTCATCTCGGCGCGTTGCTGGGCGGACGAAGCGTGCGAGAACGCCGTGATGGACAAGATGCTCGAAGCCGCAGACCACCTTGAAGCGACCGATGCCCCCGCCCGGTTGCGGGCCCTGGCGGACATGGTGCGGGATGACGTCTACAGCGATCCGCGCAAGAGCACGACCAACAGCCACTTTGAGGTGCATGTGGACTGTGTCGAGGCGTGGCTGGCGCAGCGGCCCGACGAGCTGCGGGCATGGGTGGCGGCCCGCCGGGCGGACTGACCGGGTCCCTGTTCGGTTGTTTTTGCCCACCGCAGCGAACAGGGGTGTAAGCGAAGGCTTGGTGGTGCGTTTCGAGGCCACACCGCCGCTGGAGCGCCCGATGAAACGCCAAGACGCCCCCATCCGCACCCCCTGCTCCGCCGACTGGAACGCCATGCAGGGCGACGCCAAGTCCCGGTTCTGCGGCCAGTGCGCCAAGGATGTGCACAACCTGTCCGCGATGACCGAGGCGGAGGCCCGGGCGGTGGTGGCCCAGCCCAAGGTCTGCGTGCGCTACCGGGTCGACCCCCGCACCCAACAGATCCAGCACCGCGCCCCCCAGCGCTTCATGCTGCGGGTCGCGGCGGCGGCCACGCTGAGTGCCGGTCTCGCGATGCCCGCCGTGGCATCAATCTCCGAAGACACTGGTGAGGTCAGTGTTCTCGCGAATCTCTGGGACAGCCTGTTGGACCTCGTGGATGGAGACGAAGACCTCGGTGAGGTGCAAGGCGGCATCGAGTTCGAGCCGGTCCCGGAGACCGTGGAGGAGCTCCCGCTGGACCCCGAAGACTTGCCGCTGATGGGGGGCATCACGCTTGTGCCCCCGCCCCCGGTTGTCGAAGTGGAGCTTGGCGAGATTGCCCCGCCGACGACCCCGTGAGCGGGCTCAGAACCGTGCGCCAAACTCCCAGCTGACCCAGCCGCCTTGGGTGCCCTGGTCCTGGAACTGCACCAGACCGTCCGCCAGCTCATCACCCTCGGCCCCGTCGAGCTGAATGCCCCACGCAGCGGTCATTCCCGCGAAGGGTTGCACCCAGCGCCCCAGGGGCAGACACAACACAAAGCGCGCCCGGGGTGCGACGACTTGGGGCTGGGTCCGCACGGTGTTCTGGATCGCCCCGAGGGTGTCCGCGCCGAGGTCCACATCGAATGTGAACGGCCCGAAGTCTGAGCGGGTGCCCAGCGCGGCGCCGAACATCCACTTGCCGTAGCCGTAGCGGTCCTGGTCATCGAAGCCAGCGGTCAGCCCGGTGTAGAACACCTTGCTGCCCATCTTGAAGGTCCCGGTGGTGCGGGAGATTGGTGAGTAGTACACTTCGATGTCGTGAATGCCGTCCTTCACGATGTTGATGATGCCGATGGTGGGGCCCTCGACGGAGCTTGCGATGTTGATGACGCCGACCATTGCACCCTTCACATCGCCGGCTTGGTTGATGACCCCCAGCTGGGCCCCTTCGACGTGTCCGGCGGTGTTGATCACCGCGCCCTGGAGCCCGTGGACCTCCTGGGCCCAGTTGTAGCCACTTGCCAGCTGGACCCCGTGCATCACGCCGGTGGAGAGATTCGCGCCCGCGGCGAGCTGGGCGCCGGTGAAGTCGCCCTGTTGGATGTTCGCGCCGGCCGTGAGCTGGGCGCCTCTGCCCCCATTGGCGAAGTTGAGTCCCGCGGCAGCCTGAGCGCCGGACTGGATCTCGTGGGCGATGTTGATGCCGACCGCACCTTGGAATCCCCTCAGGGGACCCTCGCTCAGGTTCATGCCGACCGCAAGCTGGGCGCCGTCCACCGACTCGGTGGCGGTGTTGAGGCCGACCGAGATCTGGGCGCCGGAGACCGCGCCGTAGTGGCTGGTGCCGAGGGACAGGGCGGCGCCATCGAGTGCGTCGCCGAGGGTGACCACACCCACCTCGAAGCCATCCGCGGCGTGCTCACCCACCGTGACGCCGATGTTGGCGATGGTGTCGATGGCCACGCGCACCACGCCGTTGCCGGGGGGCACGCGCTCCGAGCCCCGTGACGCCGTGGCTTGCACGGTGCTCGCTTCAAAGTCGGAGAAGGCCACCGCAACCGGCACGGCACCGGTGACCCGCGCGGTGCGGCGGTACAGGCCCTCGGGGCGCTCCAGCGTGAGGGTGTAGCTGCCCGGTTCGACCAGCAGATCGACGCCCTGGCCGGCACTCTTGCCCAGCTCCGCAATGAGCTTTCCGCCGGGATCTCGGACAAACAGCCGCCCTTCGAGCGGGGCCTCCAAGTGCAGCGATGCGGTCCGCTGGCGCAGGTCCGTCATCACCAGGTCGCCGGAGCCCGACAGGTCCATGTCGAAGTTGGCGTGCTGGGCGCCAAAGCGGGTGGACTCGGTGCGGCTGAGCGTCTCGTCATAGGCGAAGCGGTACGCCTCGTTGAGCGTGATGAGGCGGTCATTGTTGGCGTCTGCGGCGCCCCGCATGCCCGTCACCAGCGCGTTGGTGAAGAAGGAACCGCCGATGCTCTCGGCTTCTTGGCTCACCTCGTCGGCGGCGGAGCTGGTCAAGAACGCGTGGCCCTCCACCTTGTTCTGGCCGTCGTCGAGGAAGCCGGGCACATGCTTGCCGCCTTTTCCTTGGACCAGTGCGCCGGAGCTGCATGAGTCGAGAATGGCGATGCGCACGTCACTGTTGAGGGCCTTCACCGATGCCCGCAGGTCCTTGTAGCTGTAGCGCTCGGTGCCCATCAGCAGGCCGCGCTCGTCGGAGTGGCCCGAGTAGTAGACGATGACCTCGGTGCGCTGGCCTTCGGGCACTTCCGCCAAGCGCTGGCCCAGCTGCTCGAACGCGGCGGCCATCGCGGCCCGGTCGGGGTTCACCAGCAGCACCCGGTCGGCCGGGGACACACCGCCCAGCTCGGTCAACACGCCGGAGACGGAGCGTGCGTCGGACGCGGCGTAGCGGAGCTGGGCCCGGTCTGGACCACCATCATTGGCGCCGGCGATGAGCGCAAGACGTCGAACGCCCCGAGGGGAGCTCGGGGTGGCGAGGGCGGGGAGGGAGGTGGCCAGGAGTCCGGCCACGGCCACACTTCGCCACGATCGATGGGGTGCCGCTCGGGTCACGGCGCCTCCGTTGTGGCTCGTTTGCGCAGCAGCAGGTCGGTCCATTGCGCGCCCTCGGGCAGTGTGGGGTCGCCGTCGCGGGCGTCGTCGTTCACGAGGGCCCGGGCGGCGGCGATCACGGCTCCGACGTCGATGGGCGTGTCGGCGGTCACGAGGAAGAATCGCTCGAACTCGGGGGCATCGTCCAGCTCATAGGCCAGATCGAGTGTGACAGTCCCCGACTCCAGCAGCGTGGCGCCCAGCATCTCCGGCGGGAAGTGCAGCGTGACAACGCCGTTTCCGTCGACACTCAACAACACGCCATGGCGCGCCCCGGCGGCATTGTAGCGAAACCCGAGGATGTCGCCGGCGGCCACCAGCGCACCGTCGTCGAGCACCGCGTCGTCGGCTTGGCGCACCACCCGCAGGATGGCATCGCCCGTGCCCTTGGCGATGATGTCACCGTCGTCAATGAGCTGTATATCAGTGTTCTCGATGGTGTCGGGGATGCCCGGCAACACGACCAGCATCAGTGCCGCCGCCATCGCCAGCACCGGGGCGGCCATCGCCCAGCGAGACACCCGCCGCCGGGGCTCGACCACGCCCGCCTTGCTGCGGATCTGCTCGGCCATCTTGCCGGCCGGGTAGCGCATGCGGATGGCCCGGTCGTCATTCTCGAGCTCACGGAGCTGTGCGGCAGCGGCCGGGTCGTCGGCGATCTGCTGGCGAATCACCCGAGTCTGGTCCGGCGGCAGCTCGCCCAAGGCGTACCGCTCCAGCGTCCACTGGGGGATCGGACCTCCCGAGACCGGGCGGGCAGCATTGGACCCATTGGGGGGGGCAGGGCTCATCTCAGACTCCGTGCAGCTCGGCCACGTGGGCCTTCAGCGTGCGCAGGCGCTTGCGCACTCCCGACACGCTCAGTCCGACTTCCTCGGCGACCTCCACCAAGGTGAGGCCATCGAGAAGGTGGAGGACTGCCATCGTGCGGGTGGATTCCTGTTCCTGGGCGAAGATCTTCTGGAGCAGCAACCGCGCCGCCGAGCGCTCCCCTTCTTCGGGGGCGGCAGCGATGCGGATGATCAGCTCACTGTCGGCGTCCTCGGGGCGACGCCGCTGGCTTCGAAGGTGGTTCAGGCAGGTGTTGGTGGCCATGCGGTACAGCAAGCTGGAGGGGGCGTGGTCGTCGAGGCGATGCTGGTTGCGAATCAGCAGCACGAAGGTGTCCTGCATGGCCTCCACCGCGCGCTCTTCGTCCTTGAGGAGCGTGCGACAGCGACGCAGGACCATCGGTCCGTACTGACGGTACAAAGCGTCGACGTCGACGGCCAAGGTGCATCCTCCGTGCTCATTCGTGCGGTCCGAGCGGGTCTCGGGGCATCGACTGAGGTCCTCACTGCCTGGCCGCGGGGGTCGCGGTTGGGCTCGGAGACGATCGATGTTCGTCTCCCGTCCGGACCACTCCAACACCGGGGGTCCAGAGCGGTGTCACCGGGTATCGCGGAATTTGTGGGCCGGGTTGGCACAGCTTCGAGCGAAACGTCGCTGCTTGAGCCCGATAGGGGGCGGCAGACCTCGCACATCCGAGCCTTTGATGTCCCCTCGCATCGCCGTCCTGTCCAGCTTCCATGAGGCCCGAGCGGCCTGGGGTGCCCTTGACGGTGCTTCTTGTCACCCGTTCCAGCGCTGGGACTGGCTGTCGGGTTGGCACCGGTGGATCGGCGAGAGCGACGGTGTGAAGCCCGCGATTGTGGTGGTGTCTGCGGACGACGGTGTCCCCAGCATGCTCTGGCCGCTGGGAATTCAGCGCCGGGGCGGCGTGCGCCAGCTGGTCTGGATGGGCGGCACCATCAGCGACTATGGTGCTCCGGTGGTGTCGGACTCTTGCCCGGAGGACCTGCTGGGGGATGGCTTTGATGCCCTGTGGGCGGGCATTCTCGATGCGTTGCCCCCGTTTGACTGTGTGGCCCTGGAGCGGATGCCGGCCGAGCTGTGTGGCCGGCCCCTGCCGTTTCCGGCGGACCAGCTGAGCATGAACCCAAGCAGCTGCCACCAGACCCGCGTCGGCGATGACTGGGAGGCCTACTACCGGTCCAAGTGCTCCGGAAAGACCCGCCACACCCACCGGCGCAAGCTCCGCAAGCTGGCCAGCCACGGTGAGCTCCGGTTTGAGGTGGCCACCACCGCCGATGCCGTGGACCGACTGCTGCCGGATGCGTTTGCGCTCAAGTCCGCCGGCTACCGCGACATGGGCGTGACCGACATCTTCGCGGATGAACGCTACCGCAGCTTCTTTGGGGAGCTGGCCGGAAGGCTGGATGGGCTGGTGCACCTCAGCGGGCTGTGGGTGGGGGACGAGCTTTGGGCGACCCACTTGGGTCTACAGCACCAAGGCACCCTCTACGTGCTGTTTCCCGGCTATCGGCGGGACGACGTGGCGAGTCGGCTGTCCCCCGGCAGTGCGCTGGTGTGTTGGCTGCTGGAGCAAGCCTGCGAGACGCCCGGCATCCACACGGTGGACTTCACCGTCGGCGATGAGGCCTACAAGGGGCGCTGGTGTGAGCAGGTCACGCCGCTTCAGGATCTGCTGCTGGCCCGCAGTCTGCGCGGTGTCGCGGTCACCAATGGCATCCGGCTGTGGTTGCAAGCCAAGCGCCGCATCAAGGCCCACCCGACCGTCTTTCCGATGCTGAGAAAGGCCCGGTCCCGGTTGCGCGGGGGCAGTTGAGCCTGGGGACCGGACCGATGCCCGACCCTGGCTGCTTTTGGGCGCGCCCACCCTGCCCAGATGCGTTACCCGCCCCGGGCTGGTGAGCACTGGCGGGAGGGACACAATGGGCAAAGCGTTGCGCAGCTTGAGTTGGCTGGGGTGTGTGGTGGGTCTCGGCGCGCTGGTCGGCTGCGATGGCGACAGTGGCGACAGCGCAAAGGATGCGGCGGACGGCCGGCCGGATCCCGTCGCGTCTGAGGTCACTTGGTATGCCGATGTGCAGCCCATTGTGCATGAACACTGTGGCTCGTGCCATGTGTCGGGTGGCATCGCGCCGCTGGACTTGTCCACCTATGGCGATGCCGCGGCCTTGAGTCAGGCCATTGCCTCGGCGGTTGAGTCGGGCACCATGCCCCCTTGGCTTGCGGTCGAGACGGATGAGTGTGTCCCCCGCTTGCCGTGGAAGGGCGACACGCGCTTGTCCGAAGACGACAAAGCGACGCTGCGCGCGTGGGCCGACGGTGGCGCGCTGGAGGGTGATCCCGACGACTCGCCGGGGCTCGCTGAGCCGCCGTCGCTCGAGCTGGACAACCCCAACGCCGAGCTGGAGTTTGAAGAGCCCTACAAGGTCGAAGGCACCAAAGACGACTTCCAGTGCTTCGTGCTCGACCCGGGCAACACCGAAGAAGTGTGGGTGACCGGGGCGCAGATCTTGCCCGGCAACCCCAAGGTGGACCACCACGCGCTGGTCTTCTTGGATGTCTATGGCGAGACCGCCGAAGGGGACCAACAGTTCCCTTGCTTCAACACGCCCAGCGTGCCCGGCTTCTTGATGGCCACCTGGACCCCCGGGGCCGCGCCCATGCGCACGCCGGAGTCTGCGGGAATGCCGATGGCGGCGGGCGCCCGGCTCATCGTCCAGATGCACTACCATCCCGATCCCGCGTCCACCGAGTTCGACCAGACGGTGGTGCAGCTGGAGTGGACGACGGAACAACCCGAGTGGGACGCGGCCCAGGCATTGGTCGGCAACGACTCGCGCTACAATGATGACGACGGCACGGGGCTGCAACCGGGCGACAACGACCCCGAGAGTGGCCCTGCGTTCATCATTCCCGCCGGTGAGCGGGGCCACATCGAGACGCTGCTCTACACCCAGTCGGTGCCGATCGAGTTCCCCATCTTTAGCGTGGGCACCCACATGCACTATGTGGGCACCGACATGAAGATTGACTTCCTCGACAAAGACCCGGCAACGGGAGATGTCGACGAGGAGTGCCTGATCCAGACCCCCGCTTGGGACTTCAACTGGCAGCGGGTCTATGACTACGATGCGCCGGTGGACGAGCTGCCCCACATCGACGCGGGCGACTCGCTGCGGATGCGCTGCACGTACGACAACTCCCTTGAGAATCCCTTTGTGGCCGATGCGCTGGCAGAGCGGGGGCTGTCGGATCCCGACGATGTGGTGCTGGGTGAAGAGACCTTGGACGAGATGTGCTTGGGCCTCTTTGGCATCCTTGTGCCGCCGGGCCTGATCGAAGGCATCTACTGAACCGCACCGACACACGGGGGCCCCCATGATCGTCGCCATCACGGGCGCCTCCGGACTGGTCGGGGGCAACCTCGCCGCTGTGTTGCGGGACCGGGGGATTGAGGTGCGGGCCACCCGGCGCCGCAGCTCGGTCATCGACCACCTGGACCACCTCGACATCGAGTGGGTCGAGGCGACGCTGCAAGATGCCGACTCGCTGACGCATGCGTTCACGGGGGTGGACGCGGTGGTTCATTGCGCCGCCGCGGTGACCCTGCGTTGGGCACTGACCCCAAGCATCCGGGCCGCAAACATCGATGGCACGGCCCATGTCATCGAAGCGGTGAAGGCGGCGGGGGTGGACCGGCTGGTGCACTGCTCATCGACGGTGACGGTGGGCTTGTCCGACGACGACCAACCCTGCGATGAGACGGCGAGCTGGAACTTGCCGGCGCGGGGGCTGGACGACGGCTACTCGCGCTCGAAGCGAGAGAGCGAACAGCTGGTGCTCAACGCCGTGAGTGACGGTCTTGACGCTGTTGTTGTCAATCCGGGCTACATGCTGGGCCCGCTGGATGCGCGGCCGTCATCCGGTGAGTTGTTGTTGCGCTTGGTGAAGGGTGAAGTGCCCGCACTCACCGGGGGTGGCAACAGCTTTGTGGACGTGCGGGCGGTGGCGCGGGGCATGGTGGCGGCGCTGGAGCGAGGGCGCTCGGGCGAGCGCTACATCCTGGCGGGCGAGAACCTGGACTATGCCGAAGCGTTCCCCCGGTTCTGTGCCTTGGCGGGGGTCAAGCCACCGGGGCTGACGGTGCCCTTCGGAGTGGCGGCGATTCCGGGCGCCTTCGGTGCGGCCTGGGAGCGACTGACCAACCGGGATGCATTGGTCAACCTCAACGCGGTGCGCTGGTCCTATGCCCGGGGCTTTGCGTTTTCGTCCGACAAGGCCCGCGCGGAGCTGGGCTACGACCCGGGCGACCTGGACACCGCGGTGGTGGACGCGCTGAAGTGGTGGCAGGGGCGGGGGATGCTGGGCGGGCTGCCGGCGCTTCCGTTGTAAAGTGGTGAGAGTGTTGATGAGTAGGGTGTTCACAGGTGTTGCATTGGCCGGTGCCGAGCGGAGGCCCTGCGCCCAAGGGTGGCGTGGCCCGGGCTGAGGGAGTGCACAGCAGGGCTGGCTTGAGGGCGGCGGCCGTGCCCCCCCAGCGGCTGTGATAGCCTCGCCATTGAGCTGTCCCTGGGAGCACGCGTGGCCCGCACTGGTCGCTGGAAGGCCCGTCTCGCCGCGCTGGGTCTGGGCCTCGGTCTCATCGCCGTAGCCGAGCTGGCCCTGCGGATGGTGGGGGCCGCCGATGGGGTGAGCTGGCGGCCCTCGCGCTTGGTCTATGTCGTCGAGAATGGTGAAGTGAAGGGCGAATTTGAGGTCGGCGCCGGTGCTCACTTCGTCGCTGAGCTCCTGGACGGCCAGCCGGGCATGCGCACCGCCGAGGCCTTCGCTTTGGGCCGCGGCAAGGGCTTTCCCGTCAACGGGGCCATGCGCGATGAGCACTTCACCACCGTGCCGGCACCCGGGACCGAGCGCTACGTCGTGTTGGGGGGCTCCGCCGCGATGGGACAAGCGCCCATCGGCCGCCGGGGAGGCGCCCACTGGCAACCCGAGAAGCTGGCCAATGGGGTGCAAGCGCTGCCCGATGGGCTGGCCCTGTCCGGACAGCTTGAGCAGCGCTTGATCCAAGCCGGCCGCCGCGCCGAGGTCATCAACGCCGGGATGATTGCCCAAGACAGCGCTGGCGTGCAGCGCATCGCCCGGGAGGTGCTCGAGTTCTCGCCCACCGCTCTGGTGCTCTACATGGGCAACAACGAAGGCATCGGGCTGTCGGCCGGCATGGGCGGCGTCGACATCCCCCGACTGCCCGCCATGCGCTCCGTGATGCACCAAGTGCGGCTGTACCGCGTGCTCGCCGACCTTGTGCTCCCCGCCCGCCAGCGCATGGCCCAAGCCCCCACCGAGCAAGTCTCCGGCATGCTGCCCGAGGTGCTCGGCCGCATCACGCTCACCCAGTGGCAGAGCGCCGGCCATCCCCTGATGCGCGACGGCGAGCCCACCGACGAGGTCTATGGTGCGCTGCTGGCCCGCTTCGAGCGGAACCTGCGCACGATTGTGACCGAGGCCAAGGATCGCGGTGTGGCCGTCTACGTCGTGCCCACCGCCCCCCACCTCGGCTACCTGCCGTTCTTCACCGGCCACGACCCCGCCCTCGGTCCCGCCGAGCTGGGCGCCTTCTCCGAGGCCCTCAACGCGGCACGGCCGGCAGAGCAGCGCCGGGACTGGCCGGGTGTGGTCGAAGCTGCCCGGCGGTGTGTGGCGGTCGACCCGAGCAGCGCCGCTGGACACCACTTGCTGGGGCTCGGCCTCGACGGCACCGGCCACCCCAGCGAAGCGATGGATGAGCTTGTGAAGGGCCATGCGCTGGACCTGTCCCGCAAGCGCACCCAGCCCGCGTTCGCCCGGGTGGCCGCCGAAGTCTGTGCCGACCTCGGGTGCCAGACCACCGATGCCCACAGCGCCTTGCTTGCTGAGGGTCGGCAGCGCGGTCTGGCGGTCTACAACGAACGCTACGGCGATCACGAGCACTTGGTGCCCGAGGGCAACGCCTGGGTGGCGGGCCTGTTCGCCGACCTGATCCTCGCGCCCTGACGCCCTCCGGAGTCCCCCATGTCTCAAGTCCACCTGCGCACCTGTCACTTGTGCGAGGCCATGTGTGGGGTGCGCATCACGCTGGAGGACGAGCGCATCGTGCGCATCGAAGGGGACCGGGATGACCCCTTCAGCAAGGGCCACATCTGCCCCAAGGGCGTGGCGCTGCAGGACCTCCAAGACGACCCCGACCGCCTCCGCCAGCCCATGCGGCGCACCAAAGACGGCTGGGCGCCCATGGACTGGGACGCGGCGCTCGACTTTGCCGCCGAGGGGCTCGACGGGGTCCGCCGGTCCCACGGAAAGCACGCGGTGGGCGTGTATCTGGGCAATCCCAACGTGCACGACTACGCCAAGATGCTCTACGGCTTGTATGCGGTGAAGGCCCTGGGCACCCGCACCCGCTTTAGCGCCACCAGCGTCGACCAGCTCCCGCACCACTTCGTGTCGTACCACTGCTTTGGGCATCAGCTCCTGTTGCCCATTCCCGACGTGGACCGCACCGACTTCTTGCTGATGATGGGGGCCAACCCGGCGGCCAGCAATGGCTCGCTCATGTCGGCCGGCGACATCAAAGGCCGCATCAAGGCCATCGGCGCCCGGGGCGGCACGGTGGTGCTGGTGGACCCCCGGCGCACCCCCTCAGCGGCGCTGTGCACCGAGCACCAATTCATCCGGCCGGGCACCGACGCGCTGTTGCTGGCGTCGCTCCTCTGGTGCCTCTTCGATGAAGCTCTCGTTGACGAAAATGGTCTGCCAGACTGGATTGTCGGTGTATCGAAGATTCGGGCGGCCGTCGCGGACTTTCCCCCCGAGGCCGTGTGCGGGCCCACCGGCATCCCGGCCGACACCATCCGCTCCCTCGCCCGTCGCTTTGCCGCAGCACCGCGGGCGGTGGCCTACGGGCGCATGGGCCTGTCCACCCAAGCCTTCGGCGCCACGTGCCAGTGGCTGTTGCTCGTGCTCAACGCGGTCACGGGCAACCTCGACCGCGCGGGCGGGGCCATGTTCACCAAGCCCGCCGTCGACATCGTGCGTGGTGTCGCTGGCATCACCCGCCAGGGCAGCCACGGACGGTGGACCAGCCGGGTGCGGGGCCTGGCCGAGTTTGGTGGGGAGCTGCCGGTGGCCACGCTCGCCGAAGAGATCGCCACGCCGGGGAAGGGGCAAGTGCGCGGGATGCTCGTCGTCGCGGGCAACCCCGTGCTGTCCACCCCTGCCGGCCACCAGCTCGACAAGGCGCTGGACTCCCTCGACTTCATGGTCTCCCTCGATCCCTACATCAATGAGACCAGTCGCCACGCCAGCATCATCTTGCCGCCCAGTGGGCCCCTGTCCCGGGACCACTTCGACCTCGCCTTCAACGCCCTCGCGGTGCGCAATGTGGCCAAGTGGTCGCCGCCGATGTGTGCGCGAGGGCCTGGGGAGCGCCACGACTGGGAGATCCTCATCGGCCTCGAGGCCCGGTTGAGCCGCCAACACGGCCTGGCTGCCCGGATCTCTCGGCAAGTGCGGGCCCGCATCGGACCCACGGGCATGCTGGACTTTGCGCTGCGCACCGGCCCCTACGGCGGACGCTGGAAGGTGTGGGGCGGCATGTCGATGGCCACCCTCAAGGCCCATCCCCACGGCATGGATCTCGGTGCACTCGAGCCCGCCCTGCCAGGGCGTCTCTACACAACCAACAAGCACGTGTTGCTCGCGCCGGACGTGCTCCTCGTCGATCTGCCCCGGCTGCGCGAGGCCATGGAGACCCCACCGACGCTGGTGATGATCGGGCGCCGCGAGCTGCGGTCCAACAACTCATGGATGCACAACAGCCAGCGCCTCGTGAAAGGCAAGCCGCGGTGCACCCTGCATGTGCATCCCGACGACGCCGACCGCTTGGGCTTGCGCGACGGGGCGGACGTGCGGGTGCGGTCCCGGGTGGGTGAGGTGGTCGTGCCCGTGGCGATCACTGACACCGTGATGGCCGGCGTGGTGTGCCTTCCCCACGGCTGGGGCCACGGTCGGCAGGGCGTGCGGATGGCGGTCGCCTCGGCCCACGCGGGGGTCAGCATGAACGACCTGACCGATCCCCTCGTTGTGGATGCGATCAGTGGGAATGCCGTGCTGAACGGTGTTCCCGTCGAAGTATCGCCCGCGTGAGCGGGGAGGCTCAGGCCGTGCGGGGCAAGCCGGGCACCTGAATCAACCGACACTCGATCTCGCGCACCTTGGTGGACGTCTGGAACTCGTTGATGACCTCCAGCACGTCGAGGTCGATGTATTCGCAGTCGCTGCCGTCGATCTCGACATGGACTTCCGCGGGGATCATCGCGAGGGTCTCGGTCACACCGGCCTTGTGCAGGAAGGTGACCTGCTGGGCGAGGGTGAAGCGCACCCAGCCGGTCTCGGTGTTCCGGTCTTCCCGCAGCGCTGGGATGCGGGCGCTCTCGCGCAGGGTGATGACCACGCCCACGACGAGGCCCACGCCGATGCCCACCAGCAGGTCCGTGAACAGAATGGCGAGGATGGTGATCAGGTAGGGCAAGAACTGGGAGCGGCCGGCCTTCCATGCTTCTTTGAACAGGGCCGGGCGGGCGAGCTTGTAGCCAACCTGGAGCAGGATGGCGGCCAGCGCAGCCAGCGGGATGCGTGCAAGCAGCTCGGGGAACACGAGCAGTGCAATGACGAGCCAAGCCGCGTGAAACAGTGCGGAGAAGCGGGTCTTTGCACCGGAGTCGGCGTTGGCAGATGAGCGCACGATGACGCCGGTGATGGGCAGTGCGCCCACGAGGCCGGCGAGCATGTTGCCCACACCCTGGGCGATGAGCTCCCGGTCGGGGGAGGCCTCTCGCCGCCAAGGGTCCAGCTTCACACTGGCCTCGAGGCTGAGCAGGGTCTCCAAGCTCGCCACCAGCGCCAGGGTGAGCGCCAGTGTCCACGTCTTGGAGTCGGTGATGACGCTCCAGTCTGGGCGGGCGAGATCAGCCACCACGCCGGAGAAGCCGCCGAGGGGCAGGTCAACCCGGTGGCTGGCGTCGATGGCGAGGGTGGGGGCAAGCTGGATGAAGGCCTCGGACAGCAGCGTGCCAAACAGCACTGCCGCGAGCGGGGCCGGCATCGAGCGAATGGCCTTGATCGGCACCTTCGGCAGGGCGAAGCACAGAATCAGGCACAGGATGCCGACGATGGCCGCGCCTGGCTGGATGTGGGTCGCCGCCATCAACAGCTCGGAGAAGGTCGTCTGGCTGTCGGCCTGGACGAAGGCGTCATCGCCCATCGCCGCGGCGTCCCAGCCCACGAGGTGGGGGATCTGCTTGAGGATCAGGATGATGCCGATCGCCGAGAGCATGCCCTTGATGACCGAGTTGGGCACGTACCGGGCCACGACGCCCGCCTTGGCCAGTCCAAGCCCAAGCTGCATGCCGCCGCCGATCATGATGGCGGGAAGCACAGCCTCGAAGCTGCCTTGGCTCGCGATGCCGGCGACCATGATGGCGGTGAGGCCCGCCGCTGGGCCACTGACCTGGACGTGGGACCCGCTCATGAGGGCGACCACAGTGCCGCCGATGATGCCGGCCATCAAGCCGGACGTGAGCGGTGCCCCCGATGCCAGCGCGATGCCCAAGCACAGGGGCAAGGCCACCAAGAATACGACCACGCTGGCGCCCAGATCCGCCGCGGTGGGGCGACCGAATCCGGTGTAGATGAGCGACGGGTGGTCGTCAGGAACAGTCGAGACACCAGAACTCTTTGTCATGAATCGTACTCCGGGTGACCATCATTTAGTCGGTGGAGCTGGCCTTGCAAGGTTCAGATTGGAAACAACCGTGGGCGGCGGGCCCCAGCTTGTCGGTTGCCGATGTGCTGCCCGGCTGCCGCGTTGTCCAAGCTCCCGTTCTCACTGTCCTCGTGTCATCGCCCCGCATGGTCTACGGTGACCACGCCCTGCAGCGGCTTGGAGCGTGGTGAAGTGGTGAAGAGGCAAACCGAAAGACCGCACCGCGACGTCGAGCGGCTGCGGCAAGAGCTGGCGCTCGCCAATGCGCGCTGTGCAGAGCTGGAGTCACAGCTCCACGGGCTGCGCAAGATGCCGAACTATCCAAGCGCCAGCGTGGCCCAGCTCGACCTGTTGGGCGACCACCACGACTTCTTCCAGAAGCTCTGCGAGAACAACGTCTGCGGGGTGTATGTCTATGACCTGGAAGCCGGTCAGAACATCTACGTGAACTCGCAGTACACGGCGAGTCTGGGCTACACCCTCGATGAGCTAAACGCGTTGGATCCACAGCGCTTTAGCGCATTGTTCCACCCGAACGACTTCCAGTCGGTCCTGGACCACATGGCTGCGGTGGGACGCTCTGCCGATGACAAGCTGGTGCCGATTGAGTACCGGTTCCGGCACAAGAACGGCGCTTGGGTGTGGTGCCGGTCCTACGACGTGTGCTTTGCCCGTCGCCCCGATGGGCAGATGAGCCAGTTCCTCGGATCCTTTGTCGAGATCACCGATCTCATGGAAGCCAAGGAGTCCGAAGCGCACTTCGCTCAGATGGCTGCCCACGATCTGCGAGCGCCCACCCGGCGGATGTGCCAACACGTCGAGCTGCTGCGGGAGGAGCTCCACGGTGCAGCACCGAGTGGTGCGTTGCGGACCCTCGACCAGATCGAGCGCCAAGCACGGAGCATGCAGAACTTGGTGGAAGGCCTCCGCCGCTTGACTGGGATGAACGTGCCCGCTGCCCGCACCGTGCTCCCGCTGGCACCCCTCGTGGATCAGGTGATACAGACCATTCACGGCGATTTTTCGGGTGTGATTGGGCCAGTCGAGTGCGCGTCCCTGCCGATCGCCAGTGTGTATCCCTCGTTGGTCCAGACCCTGTTCACCAACCTGCTGACCAACGCGGTCGAGCACGGGGCGCCGGGTGCGCCGATTCGTGTCACGGCCGAGCATGTCGGCGATGAGCTGGTGTTGGGGGTGTGCAGTGTCGGTCCGCCCATCCCGCCGGGCATGGCCGACACCATCTTCATGCCATTCCGCCGGGCCACGACCCAACACAGTGGGGCCGGGTTGGGGCTCGCCATCTGCAAGCGGGTGGTAGATTGCCACCGTGGGCGCATGTGGTTGGACTGCGAGGCCGGCACCGTGCACTTCCGGTTCACCCTCGGTGGGGCAACAGATTGACTGCAGTCCCAGACATGCCGCCGCTGTTGATCGTGGACGACAGCGACGATGACCTGTTCTTCGCGCGTCGGGCCTATGAGATGACCGGCCAAGCACCCCCGCTGGTGTGTCTGCAGAGCGGCGAGTGCATGTTGGACTACCAACACAAAGTGCGAGAAGGTGAGTTTGCGCAACCTATCGCCATTTTGCTGGACATCAACATGCCCTTGCTCGACGGATTTGCGACGTTCTCGGCCCTCGCCCGGATGTCGGGGGGGCAAGTTCCCGTGCCGGTGTGGTTCCTGACTGGGTCGGACGATCCGTCGGATGTGCGGGTGGCGGAAGCGCTGGGGGCACGGGGGCTCATCACCAAGCCCGACAGCGTCCGCGAGCTGGCCCGCATCCTCAATGACGTGCTGCTCGCCGTGGGTGGCGGCACCTGACCGTGGGGCCGAAGCCGGTGTGGCCGATTAGCCGCACAGATGGCAGTCCTCTCCCCCGGCACGGTACTTGGCGAGCGCTTCACGATCCACGGAGTGGTCGGGCGGGGCGGCTCGGCGACGGTGTACCTGGCGGAGGACCGGCTGCGGGGGACACGGGTTGCCCTCAAGGTGGTCCACCCGCACCTCGCAGCGGATCCCGACGCCCGGCGCAGGCTGCGGCGTGAGGTGGCGGCCGCGGCCCACTTGGGGGGCGAAGGGCTGTTGGTCCCCTTCGATCTGCATGAGCTCGACGGCCACTTGGTGCTGTCTTTGCCCTTTCATCGGGGCCGCACGCTGTCGGAGCAAGTCGCGACCCGTGGACCGATGGCGGAAGCGGAGCTGCGGGGACTGGGCATCCGCTTGGCGGCAGCGCTGGCGGAGGCCCACGGCGCCGGAGTGCTCCACCGGGACGTCACCCCAGCCAATGTGATGATTGATCAGGACGGCACAGACGCTGTGCTCACCGACTTCGGCCTCGCCCGCACCCAGGGGGGCACCCAGACCCGCACGACGGGGCTGTTGGGCACGGCAGGGTTTGCAGGACCAGAGGTCTACATGGGCAGCCGGGTGGACCCGCGCTCGGATCTGTACGGCCTTGGGGGCTGCCTGTATCTGGCGGCCTCTGGCAAGCCGCCGTTCGACGCCGCCAACCCGATGGCTGCCCTGAAGGCCCAAATGGACGATGTCTGGGAGCCCTTGAGCACGCTGCGTCCCGACCTGCCCCCGGCGTTGTGTGCCGCCATCGAGAGCCTGTTGTTCGCCGACCCCGACCGCCGTCCCGATGGGGCCGCCGAGCTGCGGGAGCTGCTGGCCGGTCGGGCACTTCCCCGGCCGGTTCCCGTGGTGTCCCCAGCCACCGACGTGGTGCGCCAGTACCTGCCTCCGGGCGACTGGACGGTGGTGGTGAGCGAGGCGTTCTCGGATCGCCAGCGGCGACATGGCTTGCGCCGACGCCACCGCGCCCGTCGCACCACCGAAGGGGAGCTGAAGCGCCTGGGTGAACACATCATGCGGGGGATCAAAGACGCGGTCGGCATGGCCGATGAGGTGGACGCGCCCGAAGACCAGCTCGCCGCGATTGTGGCCCACGAGGCGGGGCTGCCCATCGGGTCGGTGTTGCCCAGCAAGGTGGTCTACGACAAGAAGTTTCGGCTGGTGGACCGCACGGACGAAGAGACCGCGCTGCGGCTGGTGGCGGCCGCTCGGGGCCTGGGCTTTGGTGCCACGGCCAAGCGCATTGGGGGGCCGACGAGCTTCCTCGATCTGATCGCCCAGTGGTTCGGGTTGATCATTGCGGGGGGCTGGGCGTCCTTCCCGTTCTTTGTGGGCCTGGTTGCCTCGGTCTACGAGCCGGCCGCGGGCATTGCCGCGCTGGGCAGCATCATCGGCATGATCTTGCTGACCATCGGGCTGCCGATGTTGGCATCGCGGCGGTCCACCATCGACACCGCTGCCCGCAAGCTCCCGGCGGCATTTCGGGCAGACCTGCGCACGGCGCTGAAGGACGGCCAGCACGCCTCCCCTCGCTACGCCGTCTCGGCTGCCGAAGCATCGGTGAACGCGCCTGTGCCGGCGCCGCCGACGCCTGTGGTGCTGCCCGATCGGGCCGGAGCGCTCCTCGGCCGGGCCAACCAAGCCCTGGATGCCCTGGACCAGAGCATTGTCGCCAATGCTGAGACCTTGCCTGATCCGGCGCTCGTGGACCTGCGGGACACATCTCGGGACCTGCGCACTGCGGCAGTGGACCTCGCTGAAGAGCTGCGGGGGCTGGAGCGAGGCTTGAGCGAGACGAGCCCGGGGGCGGTGGATGCGGCGATGCTGAAGTCCCGGCTGGACCGCTTGGCGACAATGGACCGCGCGGGAGAGTCGGTGAGTCGAGCGGAGCTTCAGTCGCTGCAGCGGGCCCTGGATGCCCATGAGCGGGACCTCTCGGCGAAAGACATGCTCGAGTCCCGCCTCGCCGCGACCACTGCGCGCTTGCTGGAGGTCTGCAGCACTGCGAGCCAGGCGCGCCGCGAGCTGGAGGGAGGACGGGGCGGCGACCGCCACTCGGCCGATGAAGCTGTGGCACGCTTGCGCCGAGAGGTCCGGGCTGCCCGGGCCGCTGTGGAGGGGCGATGAGTCGAGCGCGACACCGGCTGGCCAAACGCAGGGGGCGGGGGTGCTAAAGAAGGACATGATTCGGGTGCGGGTTCGCGGGAAGAACCTGGAGGTCGGCTATGTCGACACCGACGACCCACGGATGCTGGAAGTGGCCGAGACGATCTTGGCCATCGTGCAGCAAGCCGCGCTGGAACACTGGCGGCGGGCGGATGTGGACGCTGCGCTGCTCGAAGCCGAGGGCTCCGACCCCCGCCACCGGTTGATGCGGGGCATGGCCAAGCTGCTGCTCGACAAGTGTGTCTTTGAGATGGACTGCCCTGTTGAGCCGGCGGTCCTCCGAAAGACCGTGTTTGAGGCCGCCACCGCCGCGGCCCCGCTGGAGCGGCCGGGGGGCGCCGGGGTGCGACCGACTGCGTCCGTGGTGTTGGGCGAGCTGGCCCAGACCCTCGATCCCCACCCCTCCACCACGCTACCGTGGACGGTTCAACAACTCCAGAATGCCCTGTACGCGGACCATCCCGAGGAACAGTGCTTGGTGTCTCGCAAGGGCCCCGAGACCCCCGAGGACGTGCTGCACGCCTACAACCTGGGGCTGGTCCAGGCCTTGTTGCTCCGCGCCACCAGCCTCCAGATCCGCATGGCCCGCCCGCCCGCCAAGCACCTGCGGGCGCTGTTTCGCCGGCTCAAGTTTCAGCAGCTGATGTACCGCGTGAAGACCACCGGCGGTGATGTGTTGTTGGAACTCGATGGTCCCCAGAGCTTGTTGCAACAGTCGACCCGCTACGGGCTCGCCCTGGCCGTGTTCTTCCCCGCGCTGCCGTTGTTGCCGGTGGGCTGGACCGCCGAAGCCGAGGTGCTCTGGGGCGGCAAGCGCAAGCTAAAGAAACAACTGATGGTGTCCCACACACGCGGCCTGCGCAGCCACTACGCCGCTCAAGGAACGTGGCGCTCCAATGCCGAGAAGTGGTTTCTGGAGCGGTGGGAAAAGCTCGACACCGGCTGGGCGGTGTCGGAGGGCACCTTGATCGACCTGGGGCGCCAAGACCTCGTGCTGCCCGACCTGAGCTTTCGCAAGGGCGGCCGGGTGGCCCACCTCGACATCGTGGGCTTCTGGCGCAAGGGCTACTTGGAGAAGCGCATCGAGAACACCCCGTCCAACGTGATTCTCGCTGTGTCCAAGCGGCTGATGGGGGACAAGACCGCGCTGCCGGCCACCCTGGCCAAGCGCGTGGTCCCGTTTGCGGAGATCATCCCCGCCAACAAGGTGCTGGAGCGGCTGGAGCAAGTGGCGCGCCGGGGTTGAGGGGCCGGGGGGCACCGGTCAGCGGCGTCCGCTGGGGTTAGCCCGTGGCGGCCATCCCCAACTTTGGCCAGCCGGAGCCACCATGCGCTTTCTCCATTCGATGATTCGGGTGCTCGACCTCGACGCCGCACTGCACTTCTTCGTGGACCAGCTCGGCTTGCAGGTCGTGCGTCGGACGGACCATGAGGGGGGCAGGTTCTCTTTGGTGTTCTTGTCGACGGGTGCCGAGGGCGACGCGGCGACTGTGGAGCTGACGTGGAACTGGGACGAGGCCACGGCCTACACCCAAGGGCGCAATTTCGGCCACCTCGCGTATGCGGTCGACGACATCTATGCCCTCTGCGACAAGCTTCAGCGGGGGGGCGTCACCATCTTGAGGCCGCCGCGGGATGGCCGGATGGCCTTCATCAAGAGCCCCGATGGCATCAGTGTGGAGCTGCTCCAGAGCGGTGATGCGCTGCCGCCCCAGGAACCCTGGCTGAGCATGCCCAGCGTGGGCACCTGGTGAGCGGGTCCGCTCGTCCTCCTGAATTGGCGGCTGTGCCGGTGCTGCCGGCCCTGATTCGGCTGTCCTTGCCGGTCATCGGTCTCAACGTCTTGACCGTGATGGCGTTGTTTGTCGACACGGTGATGGTGGGGCGCTTGCCCGACAGCGAGTCGGCGCTGACGGGGATGGGCTTCTCGGGCCAGATCGCGTTTCTGCTGATGGTGCTGATGATCGGTGTGACCGTCGGCAGCGTTGCGTTTGTGGCCCGTGCCCATGGCTCTGGCGACCGAGAGCGGGTGGACCATGTTGTGGCCCAGTCAGCGACTGTCGCGGTGCTGCTCGGGCTGCTGATCACGGTCGTTGGGAACGTCTTTGCTGTGCCCATTCTGGAGCTGCTGGGCGCCTCGGGGCCGGACGTGGTGTCGTCCCTTGAGTATTTGCGTCCGACCTTGTGTTTTGCGGCGGTGAACTACCTCAACATCTTGCTGGCGGCGGTGCTTCGGGGGGTGGGCAACACGCGGCTGCCATTCCAAGTGGCCATCGGCAGCAATGTGCTGAACGTGGCGCTCAACTATGTGCTGATCCTGGGCAACCTGGGGATGCCCGCGATGGGGCTGACGGGGGCAGCGATCGGCACGGGCCTGTCCCAGCTCGCGTCGGTGGTTGTGTTGACGGTGCTCTTGGCCCGGGGTGCGGAGCCGGCCATGCAAGTGCGGCCTCGCTTCGCTGCGCTGGACGGCGCCCATGTGCGTGACTTGCTCCGCATCGGGGCACCAGCGGCAGTGGACATGCTGGTTCTCAACGCCGGTTTCTTGAGCATCGTCGGGATGCTCGGACGGGTCGACCCCTTGGCAGTGGCGGCCCACGGGGTGGGCCTGAGGGTCCAGGCGCTGGCGTTTGTGCCGGGCATGAGCATCTCCCAAGCGATTGGGGCGTTGGTTGGCCAAGCGCTGGGCGCCAATGACGTGGCGCGGGCGAAGGCGGTGGTGCGCAGCGGCGTGGGGCTGTGTGTCGTGGTGATGAGCACACTCGCGGCAGTGCTGGTGTTCGGCAAGGCGGGCATCGTGTCGGTGTTCGACATCAACCCCGCGGGGCCGCTCGGTGGCTATGCGATGCAGTGGATGGAGCTGTTGGGTTGGTGCATGCCTGTGGTGGGCGTCTACATCGCCTTTGTGGGCTTGTTCCAGGGCAGCGGTGCCACCCGGACCTCGCTGGGCATCAACGCCGCGATGACCCTGCTGTTCCAGATTCCCTTGTCGTATGTATTGGGGTTTTCCTTGGGTCTGGGCACGTTCGGGATCTGGCTGGCGTTCCCGCTTTCGTTTGTGGGGAAGGCCGTGCTGGGAGGTGTCTTCGTGGCCCGAGGGGACTGGGCGCGCACCGGCGCGTCGGTGTAGCGACTGCACACTTGGGCGTCGGCGCTCAGCCCGGCTCGAAGATCAGCGGCAGCAGCAGCGCACCGTCGACCCCCTCGGGCAGGGCGAAGCGGCGGGCCCGGCTGGTGATGCACTCGGCCAGCTTGGGGTCTCGGGTGGTGTTGTCGGTGACGACCGCGTCGACGACCTTGCCGTTGATGACCTCCATGTCGAGGGCCACACGGCCGGCGAGCTCCGGGTAGATGAGCAGCCGCTGTTCGTAGCACCGCTTGAGCTTGGGGAGCTGGCGGCGGATGGCGGTGAGCAGGGTCTGGTCGACGGTGCCTTGGGTCTCGGGCACACCGGTGACGGTCGGCTGGCGCGCGGTGGTCCGGACCCGCTGGACTCTCGCGTCGTGGACGTGTTGGCGGGCCAGGGGGTCGACACGGCCGTCGATGAGTATGGTGCCGGTGCCGTGGCGCACTCCGCCCACCCGGCCGCCCTCGTCGACGGTGGTGGACCGGTCGAGGGTCTGGGCGATGCCTTCCAAGCCGGTGCCGGCGCCGAAGATCTCGCTGGCGGTGGTGTTGCCGGAGGACAATGCGCTGAGCAGGCTGGACTGGCGGATGACTTGTTTGTGGGACGGGGACGGGGCGGCGGCCGGCGGCTCGGCATCGACGGTCTTGGTGACGGGGGTCGACTCGGGGTTGGGCTCGGGCTCCGGCGGCGGTGTGGGCTCGCTGGGCGGGGGCTCGGGCGGTGCCTGAAGATAGATGCGTACGGTATCTTGGGGCAGGTCGGCCAAGGTGACCGGGCCCACAGGTCCCTGGGTGGAGACCCAAGCCAGCAGCACGGCGGCGGCGGCGGACCACCCGCTGAGGAGGCCGAGGAACAGGGGATCGTCGGGATCGAGGAGCTGGGGGCGGAACTGGAGCGGGGGCAGGGTCTGGACCGCGGGAGCCGGGACGAGCTGGAGCAGGATGGTGGTGGGCCCGATCCGCACCTTGCCGCGCACACCGGGGCGCAAGGGAAGGGTGGCGGGCACGGCATCGCCGAGGTGGTCGAGGTCGACGGTGTGCCCCGGCCACACGAGGCGCCCGGTCATGCCGGGATGCACATGGAGCACCGGCACCCCGTCTTGGGGACTGACCAGCACGCACGCCTCAGGAAAGCCCTCGGGGATGCCGTTGTCGGGGATGGGCACGGTGGTCTGGGCGCCCACGCCCACGGTCACCGGCGACTTCAGGGGGACCAGCTGTTCATGGGTGAGGCGCCGGTCGCGCACGACGCCAAGGCGAAGGACGAGTCCGTGGGCGGGCGAGCGTTGCGTGGACATGGGGGGCCTCGGGACCCGTGGGCGTCGCGCTGTGCACCGGGTCCGAGGGGATCGACCGCCGGGTGGGTGGCGGGTTCCCCGAAATCTGCAATTGCGTGCAATTTCCTGCGAGGGCGTGCAATTTGGTGAAAGACGGGGTGGAAATTGCACGCAAGGGACCATCGGCAGTGTGGCCGGGTCGAGGGTCGCTTGTGTCAGGACGGTGTGCTGAGTGCCGTTCAGCACGATGTCTTCGCGGATCCCCACGCATTGGCGGGGTCCGATCGCCGGGCAGGTGTGGTGCCGTTGCGCGACGCTCCACAACCTTCGACCGGCCGCCCGGGCCGCTGTGCAGGCCTGCGACCCTGGTGGCCGCCGCGCTGCAGAGGTTGGGGTTGGGCTCGGTCTCGCGGGCCCGTCGGGTTGGCGAGGTGCCGCTTGATTTGTCCAGCGGGCCAAAGGGACCCGCCTCCATCGCGTCCGTGGGGCCGGTCAGAGCGCCGCGCATCGTCGGTCTGCAACGTCCGGAATATGCCCCCGGCATCGCCTCTCTCCGCCACACCATGATGCTGCTGGCCAGCGCTGTCCTGGGCCGCTTCCTGGTCGGCGGCTTGGTCTTGGGCTGGATCGGAGCGGCCCATGCCCACCAGCCCGTCAAGGGGGTGCTCCAGGCCCTCACGACGGAAGACGGGCTGCCCATCAATTGGGTGGCAGCGTTTCTGCAAGACCCGGATGGGGCGCTGTGGATTGGCACCGACAGTGGGCTGGTCTGGTACGACGGGGTCGAGTCTGCGGAGGTCCCTGAGCTCGACGGAGTGAGAATTCTCCAGCTCAATATGGATCCCCGCGGGGTCGGTTGGATCGCATCGAGGGAGACGCTGTGGCGGCTGGACGACGGTGTGTTTCAGCGCGTGCCGATGGAGCCACCGCACCGCGGCATGCCGCTGCACGTGGACGGAACCGGTGAGGTCTGGATCTCCGGTGATACCGGGTTGACCCGGGTCGACGACCCCAACCGGCACTTGGACACCCCCGATGGCTGTGGGCAGGTTGAGGTCGGCCAGGGGGCGAGCCTGTGGTGCGCAGGCAGTGGGGTCCCCTTGGCATTGGAGGATGGCGTCTTGCGGGTGTTGCGAGACGTCGCCGGTGCGCCCCTCCCTGGACCCGAGCTGCTCCGAGACAGCCGCGGCATCAGCTGGGTCCACACGCCCGGTCGTGTTCACCGATATATCCGGGAGGCAGGGGGCTTTCGGGAGCTGGAGGTTCAGGAGGCGCTGGCCGTCGAAGCGATAGGCATCCTCGAGGCACGCTCCGGCGAGATCTGGATCAACACCGATGACCACAGGGTGCTGGTGTGGGACGGAGTTGCGCTGCGGGAGCACGCCCGCCTGCGGTCCACCGTTCGCGCGCTCTATGAGGACCGGGAGGGCAGCATCTGGGCGGCCACCCGAGGCCTCGGAGCGCTCCGGCTGAGCTCGCCCCAGAGCTTCTCGGTGCTGGACAGTGGCTTCGGCGAGGCACCGGTCTGGACCTCGATGGTCACGTCGAGCGGTTCCCTCATCTTGGCCACCGATGACGGGGTGTTCCAGCGTTCACCATCAGGGGAAATACGCGCTTTGCCCGGGATTGCGAAGGCCTCGGTGTATGCCTTGCATGTCACCGACGACGGCTCCGTGCTGGTGGGTGGCTACGATGGACTGCACCGATGGACGGGGGAAGCGATGGAGCGCCTGGCCTTTGCTGAGCCTGGCGTGCTGCTGCGGGGCGGTGTGCTTGAGGACCGCGCTGGACGCATCTGGGCGGGGGGCAGGTACGCCATCTGGCGTTCCGAGGGGCGGGACCAACCGCTGGCGCGTCTGCCCCTGCCGGTGGAGCTGGGCACCGGCTACCCGGTGGTGGGACCCATTGTGGAGGATCCTGACGGCCAGGTGTGGGCTGCGACAAACGCTGGACTGATCCGCTGGGGGGCCGCGGGCGTCGAGGTGTTCAACTTGGGGCCGGTTCGGGGCGTCGCGGTGGGACCCAAAGGGAAGGTCTGGGCGACCCTCGCGAGGGGCGGCCTCGTCCGGGTGGTGGACGGCGTGGTCCAAGAGCTCGGCGCCGCCCAAGGAATTCCCTCGGGGACCTTACACACCGTGGCCTTCGACAACCACGGCTCGGTGTGGCTGCCCAGCAACCGCGGGGTGTTTCGCACGAGCGCAGAGGGCTTGGACGCCCTGGCGAGTGACCCGCAGCGAACACTGTTTTTCCACACCTACGGCGTCGAGGATGGACTCCCCAGCCTCGAGTGCAACAGCGGCCACCCCGCTGCCATGGTTGACGGGCAGGGTCGAGTCCACATCCCGACCATGCGCGGGCTGGTGCAGGTGGATCCGGGCGAGCTGCGCCGGGACATGGCTGCACCGGTGGTCACCATTCGACGGGTGGAGGTCGACGGCGAAGCGGTGCCTTGGAACGGGACCTTGGTGTTGCCCCCCCACGCCCGCTCGCTGGCCATCCACTACTCAGCCCCGGCGCTGCGCGATCCCGCTGGGGTCACCTACCGTTATCGCCTGGAGGGACACCAAGACGACTGGGTCGAGGCCGAGCGGCGGCGGGTGGCCTTCTGGACCAATCTTGAGGCGGGTACCCACACCTTCCGCCTGCAAGCGCGGAGTGGCGAGGGGGTGTTGAGCGCCGAAGATGCACTTCTGCCGTTCACTGTGGAAGCCCGACTGGTGGACCGAACCTGGTTTCGGCTGCTGGTTGGCCTCGGGGTCCTGGCGTTGGGCGCCGTTCTCGTCCGAGTTCAGCTTCACCGCATCCGAGAGCGAGAGCTCACGGCGCTGGTCGATGAACGGACCGCTGAGCTGCGTGCTGCCCGGGATCGCAGCCGTGAGCAGGCTGCGCGACTGCAGACTCAGGCCCACGAGCTGGAGAAGGTCGATGCCCGCAAGACCCGCTTCTTCGCCAACGTCAGCCATGAGCTGCGGACGCCGCTGTCGCTCATCCGAGGCCCAGTGAGCGGTGCGCTGTCCTCGGGCCAGTCGCTGGGTCCGGTCGACCTGGCGCGAGTAGCCCGAAGTGCCCATCGTCTCGAGGTTCTCATTGAGGAACTGCTCGACATCGCGCGGCTTGACGCCGGTCGCTTGCCCCTGCGGGCTCGGGAAGCGGACCTTGCCGGGTTTGTGGCCGAGCGGGTCGACGCATTTGCCCCGCTGGCCGAGCAGCGGGGGGTGGACCTGAGCTTGGGCAGCGTGCCCGTCACCGCATGGTTCGACGAAGCACGCCTCGCAAAGGTCGTGGACAACGTGGTGGCGAACGCACTGCGCCACACGGCCGCCGGGGGCACAGTCGATGTGCGCCTGACCACCACGCCCACCCACGGGTGCATCGATGTGCAGGACTCGGGCAGTGGCATCGCCCCCGAGCACCTGCCCCACATCTTCGACCGCTTCTACCAAGCCCCCGACGGCTCGGGCGCGTTGTCGGGCAGCGCGGGCCTCGGCCTCGCCTTGAGCCGGGAGCTGGCGCGGCGCCACGGGGGGGAGCTGACGGCACACAGCGAGGTGGGTGCGGGCAGCTTGTTCACGCTGCGGCTGCCGCTGGGTCGAGACCACTTGGCCGATGAGGACGTCATCGTGGGTGTCGAGCCGCCCCGCCCGACAGCGCCAGTGATCCCCATTGTGCTCCCGGAGGCCGAAGACGCAGCTGCGGCGACGGCGACGGCGACCGTGCTTGTGGTGGAGGACGATGAGGAGCTGCGGTCCTGGATCTGCCAGGTTCTCCGAGCGCGGTACACGGTGCTGGAGGCCGGGGACGGCGGACAGGGGCTGCAGCTCGCTCGGGCCCACGTGCCCGATGTGGTGCTCACCGACGCAGTGATGCCCGTCATGAGTGGGCTGGAGCTGTGCCGTGCGCTGCGCGACGATCCAGCCACCTGCCACCTGCCGGTCGTCATGCTGTCGGCCCGCAGCGAAGCGGACCGGCGGGTCGAGGGTCTCGCCAGCGGTGTGGATGCCTACCTGGGCAAGCCCTTTCATCCGCACGAGCTGCTGCTTCAGCTCGACAACCTGCTGGTCGCCCGGTCTCGTCTGCGCGCCCGGCACCACCGCCAGCTCGTCATGGCCGATGACACGCCCGAGCAGGCTTCGGTGGATGATCGATTCCTTGCCCAAGTGCGCGAGGCCATCCACGCCCACCTGCCCGACGAGGACTTTGGTGTGCGGGGGCTGGCGGACGCGGTCTCCCTCAGCCGGCGACAGCTCGGTCGCAAGCTGGATGCCCTGATCGGCCAGCCTCCGTCGACCCTCATCCGCCAGATCCGCCTGCAACGGGCCCGCGCGTTGTTGGAGCAGGACGCGGGGAGCATCTCCGAGGTCGCCTACGCAGTGGGGTTCCGTCGCCCGGGGCGCTTCAGTGAGCAGTTCAAGGCGGAGTTCGGCATGACCCCCACCGAGTTCAAGGCGAGCCAGGGGTGACGGCGGCCGCCAGGTGTGCCTGGGGACTGGGCCGCGCCTGAGCTGGAGCAGGCTGGTGGGACCCGCGTCTTGGGGTCTCGTTGGTGAGCTGCGTGTGGTTGCCGGACCGGTCGGATGTGGATCGGCGCAGCAGGTTCGAAGGGCTCCTCCTTCGGCGCATGGTGCGGGGGCTGCTGGCAGGGCGCTGCAGCCTGGGGCCACAGTTGGGCGTGCGCCAGGCGGGGCAAGCTCGATCCTCCCCGCTGGCACTGCCGTCGATCTCATGCCCCATGTCGAGCCCATTCAGGGCCCAGTGTACCCCGGCTCGGGACATCGCTTGGCCAGTTTGGGGACATGGACAGAATCCAGCCAAGTTCGTCCCACCCCACACCCAGGGCTGGTCGTAGAACTCATGCATCGCCGCCGACGCGGCATCACCCCCACCCCAAAGGAGAGACCATGAAGACCAAGACCCGCGTGAAGGCTGGCGGACAGCTCACGAACATCTGAGACCCTACCCATCCACCCCCACCAAGAGGAAGGACCATGAGACCAAGACCCGCGTGAAGGCTGGCGGACAGCTCACGAACATCTGAGACCCTACCCACCCATCCCCACCAAGAGGAAGGACCATGAAGACCAAGACCCGCGTGAAGGCTGGCGGACAGCTCACGAACATCTGAGACCCTACCCACCCATCCCCACCATGAGGAGAGACCATGAAGACCAAGTCTAAGATGAAGGCTGGCGGCGTCGTCTGGGACGGCAGCTAGCGCTTCCCCGGGCTCTCTGAACTGTTCAGGCAGTTCCTGGAACTGTCCCCGTGTTCGAGCACCAACCCACCCAAGACCACTGGAGAACCCATGAAGACCAAGTCCAAGATCAAGGCTGGCGGCGTCGTCTGGGACGGCAACTGAGATCTCCCCAGGGCCCCTCCGACCGAGTCGGGGCGGGCCCTGGGACCGTCCGTCTGGCGGCACCCCCATCCAGCGCCCCACGCCGTGGGGTTTCTGTTCCTCCCTCACGCTGCGCGCGGGGGAGGTCTGTGCGTCTTGGGTCTGGTGGACGGGTCCACTGATGGATTGCGCGGCCCGTTGACATCGGTCCGGGGCGTCGGGCACTCTCATTTGGACGTGTGTCGCGAGAATGACTGTCTAATCAGTGTTCTCGGGCTGATTCCGAAAGGGCTGGCACCTCAAGGATGGGCGATCACCACCAACGCCTCCGCCCTTCGCTGCACTGTGGCCATGGCTCGGCGAAGGCTGGCTGGGTCCAGCGCAGCAAAGCTCTCATCCAGCACGATGACGTCGGAGTCCTGAAGCAAGGTGCGGGCGATGTAGAGCCGGCTCTTCTCGCCATGAGACAGCCGCCAGCCGGTCTCGCCCACGAGCTGCATCAAGCCGCCGGGCATGCGCTCAATGAGCCCACCGAGGCCCAGCTCTTCGCAGATGGTCTGTGCGAGGGCAATGTCGCTGGGCGCTGGCGGCCACGCACGACCCATGAGCAAGTTGAACAGAAAGGTGTTGGCCAGCACGTGGTTGTCGTGGAATTGGGGCGCACAGCTTGTGACCCGACGCCAGCCCGCTTCGCCCAAGGTGGCGCGGTCCAAGCCGCCGCTGAGCACCAGGCCCGCCGAGGGTGCCCGCAAGCCGAGGAGCACCGCAGCGAGTGTGGACTTGCCGCCGCCTGAGCTGCCCGTGAGCAGGATCCGATCCCCGCGCTGGATGGTCAGCGAGCAGCCCCGGAGCACGGGCGCACCGCCGGGGTAGGCGAAGTCGACCTTGCGCACCGAGAGGAGCCCGTCGGTCGGCGCAGCGATGACCTGGGCATTGGCCTCGCCGTGGGTGATGGGGCGGCCGGCAGCATCGTAGAGCGGGCGGACCTGGGAGACGGCCACCACGGCCCCCGACAGCTGGGTCATGCCGAGTGACAGGGCGTGCAGCGCCCGGCCGGCGAGCAGCACCCCCCCGAGGGCGACGGCGATGCGGGTGGACGACGCCCCGAAGACCAAGAGCTGGCCTACGCCGGCGAGCCCCACGAGCATCCACCCCCGAGGCAGGGTCACCCGGAGGTGCGCGGCCGTGGCATCCAGCGCCGCCGAGGCCCTGAGATAGGCGCTCAGTTCGTGGTCTTCACCATCGTGGTGCCGTTCCGGGGGTTCCTGGGCGAGGCGGGTGCGGTGGCCGGCCATGCGCTCCACAAGGGAGCCCGTCATGGAGAGGCGTGCGGCTGTCCACACGCGGTGGTGGCGGAGGTGGCGAGTGCCGACAAGGGCCAGAGTGCCGATCCAGCCGAGCAACAACAGGGGCAGCATTGGGCCGCCAAGGGAGAGCACCCACGAGGCGCCCACCAGCTCCAGCAGCGCCAGGGCCGCGGCCACCCCACCGCTCAGCGCGAGCTGCTCCATGGCCTCGGCCTCGTTGACCCGGCCCATGGTCAGGCCAATGCCATCGCTGCGGCACTCATCGGGCTGCATGCGCAGCGCCCCGACCAACAACCGGCGCTTGAGGAGCGCCCCGCCTTCAATTGCCAGCACTCCCTGTGCCCAGGTGGTGAGCTGGCGCAGCGGCACCGTGGTGAGCAGCAGCAAACCCCAGGCGAGCAGCCAGCCCGACTGCAGCGCTCCGTCCAGCGCCGCCTTTCCCACAAGAGCCCATGCCAACACGAAGATGACGTACTGGGTGAGATGGGCGACAGCGACCACCCCACCCTGGCGCAGCAACTTTGACTCCTTGAGCTGAGCGGTCAAGCTGGCTGACGGGGGCAGCCTCAGCATCCACAAGCCCGAACAGGGGGCACCAGCGAGGCGCTCGGCCAAGAGGGCCCGCCGGGCGCGGTCTCTTCGGCGCCCAGGGGGCACAGTGCCGTCGAGCAGGGCGTCGATGCCCGGTCCAAAGCGGTCTTCGAGGGGTGCGGAGAGGGCCGCGCGGAGTGCTTCCACAGCCACCCGCTGGCGACGGCCGTCCGGGCCAATGAGGGTGGCTTGGCGGCCGCGACGACCGACTGATGCGAGCAACAGCAGGCGCTTTGGTCCCGGTTCGGGGAGCATGAGCAGGGCGGGCGCGACGTGCTGGAGGGCGTGGGTGAGGTCCCCGTACGCGGCGACCAGCGGCTCCACTTCCAGGCCCGCCCGCCCGGCGGCCACGTCGAGCCAGTCCTCCAAGGCGCCGTCGGGGAGGGCACCGGGGGGATCTGCGATCCGGGTCGGGGCCTGCCCCCCGTACCCACCGTGCGCGGCGAGCACATTGAGGGCTTGGCCGAGGTTAACGACAGACCACTGGCACGGGTCCAGACTCATGGCTGGTCCTCGACCAAAATGCCGTCATTCAAGGACACATTGCGCCAGTCCATGCCGGCCCAGGATGCGCCTTGCAGCGCTGCCTCCGCGTCCATCAGCTGCCGGTAGCGAGAGGGGCCCGCGAGGAGCTCCGCGGGGGGAGCGGCCTCGACCACCCGGCCGTCTTCGACCACCAAGACTTGGTCAAACCCGAGGGTGTGGTCGATGTCATGGGTGATGCACAGCAGCGTGGCGTCTCTCCAGTGGCGTCGGGCCACACCGAGCAGCGCCCGGCGCCGGTCCCGGTCCAGCCCCCGAAAGGGCTCGTCGAGAATGGCCAGTCGTGTGGGGCCCCGACTGAGCGCTCGGCCGAGGCGCACCCGCTGGCCCTGTCCGCCGGAGAGCCGTCCGCCCCCCTCCCCGAGGGAGGTCTGCAGTCCGTCGGGGAGGCGATCGAGGACGTCCATGAGGTCGGCGTCTTGGAGGGCCTGCGCGACTGATTGTTCCGGCGGTGCGCCATAGCGGAGGTTGTCGAGGAGGGACCGGTTCCAGAGCTGGACCTCGGGGTCCACCCAGGCCGTGCACCGTCGGAGCGCCGCCACCCGCGCGGGGTCCAGGGCTTCCTGGTTCACCGAGAGGGTGCCGCTGGCTGGGCGGTGCCACCCGAGCAGCAAGCCCGCCAGACTGGACTTGCCCGAGCCCGAGGAACCCACAATGGCGACATGACAGCCCGCGGGAATGTTGATGTTTACGTTGTTCAGGATGGTCTGTCCGCCGGCCACCACCGACAGGGCTTCGGCCTGGATGGCCACCGCGCCGTTGCCGGGCAGCGTCCCTGGTGCGTCGGCAGCACTCGCCGACTCCGGCGCCAGAAGTGGCTCCAGCAGGCGCAACAGCACACTGCGCATGGCCGGGTATTGGCGGGTGGCCACGGCCACTTGCTGACCGTAGGCTGGAAGCGCGAGCGCCCAATAGATGAGCAGCAACCCGCCCTGGTCAGCGGCGAAGAGGGCGACCAAGCTGGCCGCCACCGCAAGGCCCACGCTGGCGATGAGACCCTCGAGGAGGACCGCGGTGCGCTGCAGGGAGAGGCCCGCGTGGCCCCACTCCACCAGCCGGGCCGCGTGCTCCCGTCGCAGCGCTCGCTCGGCCCCGTGGCTGCGAATGGCTGCGAGGCCCAGCAAGGCGTCGAGGTAGAAGCGGCTCAAGGCACCGAGGTGCGCTCGCTGACGCAGGTCCTGCTCGGCCAGGAGGGGATGGCAGAGCAGCGGCAAGCCCACTGCGACCACCGCCGCGAGCAGTGCGAGGGGGGCCGCGGCCGGTGCCAGCCAGATGATGCCCGCAGTGGTCAGCACGAGGCGGGCGACGCCCTGAAGCAAGCTCTGGCCCGCCTGGGGCACCCGTCGCAGCAAGTGTGTGGCGTGGCTGCGCTCGGCCATGTCCGAGATGAGGCGGCTCTGGAAGTAGTGGTCCGGGAGCCGAGGCAGCTTCGTCATGAAGGCCAGACGAAGTCGAGCATCGAGGGCCCGCCCGGAGTCGAGCACGCCACGGGTGACTTGCAGCTCCAGGAACACACCCACCGCCACCAGCGTGATGACGGCCGCGAGGGCACCGACTTGGTTGAGGGGCACCGGCATCAGGGTGCCGAGCTCCAGCAGCCCCCGCAACAGCAGTGCTTCGAGGAGCACCGTGATCGCCGAGACAGCGAGCGCCCCCACCAGCACGGCGGGCGCGAGCAGCCCGTCCTCGGCCAAGTACCTTCCCAAGGACCGCAGGGGTGCAGGCTCGGGCTCGCTCAAGGCAGCACGCAGCTCGGGGCCCAAGCTGGCCTCGTCCACGTCGGCCCGTCCGCTGGCCCGTACCAGCACTGCGCCGCGGAGGAGGAGCTGAGGGTCCCCCTCTTCGTCGGGCTCGGTGGGCTGCACCGACCACGCACTGGGGGAGATGGTGGATGGTTCAGCCACGAGCTTGACCAAGGCCCCGTGGGCTTCTGCGCCCCGCCTTAGACCGCCAGCGGCGACCACCGAAGCCACCATGCGGGTGGCTGCGTCTAGGCGGGCGAGGCCACCCCAGCTGGGATCGGCCAGCGCGGAAGCGCTCAGTGCTGCGGCGTCTTCGCCACCGATGGCCCGCAGACGGGCGTGAAGCGTCGCCTGGAACTCCTGGTCGCCGGCCCACTCCCGCCAGTCGGCCGCCGGCACTGGCAGGCTGTGCTTGTAGAGCAGGTCGAGCAGGTCGCTTCGGCGCAACCAGCGTCGGCCCACCGCCGGGTCCATCACTTGGACGAAGGGGCCCACTACCGACCAGACCACCACGAAGTGGGAGACCCCGCTGGGCGTGCGGATGACCACAATGGCGGGCAGTGCGTGGGCCTCGGGCAGCAGCACGTGGTCTGCTGGGAGCATCACCTCTTCGCACGCCAAGCCAAGCTGGGTGGCCACCTCTTCCATTGCGGAGATTGATGTGCCGTCCACGTCCGTCTGGCAGGCTTCCCGCAGGCGGGCGTAGCTGACAGGCAGGTGGAAGCCGGCGAGCAGCGCGGTGAGGGCGGCCGGCCCGCAGTCCATGCCGGAGGTCTGGATGACCTCGGGAACCAGTCGGCGGGCGCTCATTCGGGAGACGGCAGAAGGCGCTGCCCAGCGGCCCGCAGTGCGAGGGCGGCGGGGCTCAGCCGCTCCAAGTCCACTTCGACGACCCCCGGCAAGCCATGGGCGAGCGGAATCTGGGAGGGCGCTGCGGTCGGATCCAGCTCGAGCTCTATTCGAAGGCCACTGGCATCGGGCTCGCTGGCGACGGCGGTGACACGGACGGGGACCATCCCGAACTGGCTCCACGGAAAGCCATCCAGCCGCATTCGGCCCTCGGCACCCGGGGTGATGCGGCCTGCCACAACGAGGGGAAAGGTTGCGACGGCATGCAGCGTGTCGACGGGCACCACTGAGGCAACCGGTGCTCCTTTCGACACTCGCATGCCTTGTGCCAGCATTGCGAGAGCGCCCACAATGCCGTCGCTGGGGGCCAGAATGCGGTGTCGCCCGACGGCACCATCGAGGGTGTCCCGTCGGGCCTCGCAGGCGCGGAGGTCGGCAGCCTGGGCCGCCGCGTGGCCTTGGCTCACCACCACATCGACCTGGCGGTCCAGGCTTGTGGCGCTGGCGGACCCGCGCTGGTGTTCGACAATCCAGGCCCGGGCTTGGGCTTCAGCCTGACGCTGCCTTGCCTCCCCGACCCGTGCCGCCACCTCCGCCTCGGGGGCGGTCCCTTCGATGCCCAGGCGGGCCGCACGGTCGGCATCTTGGGTGGCCAGCTTCGCCACCTCGTCCGCCGCGCTGGCGCTGCGAAGAGCTCCTTGGACGGCGGCATCGCCGGAAGAGGCCGCCGCAGCCCGGGCTGCTTCTTGCACCGAGACCGCAGCGTTGGCGGCCCGGGCTTGCTCCCGGATGCTCTCGCAGCGGCTGGTCTCGGCCGCGAGGGCGAGCACGGCGTCGGTGTCATCGAGCTGGATGAGCAGATCGCCAGCCTGCACCGCCTGTCCCAGTCCCACCGCGACGCGCACCACCACGCCGTCGAATGGCGCGCTGAGCTGGCGGGGATGGCCAGTGGACTCCAGGCGAGCTTGCGTGGAGGCCGCCTGGATGGGCACTTCCGCGAAGAAGAACCACGCCGACCAGCCGGCCAGAAGGCCCATTCCCAGGACGGCGAAGCCGGCCGTGGCCAAGCGGTGCAGGCGGTCGCGGTGGAGCGCTCGGAGGGTCTGGGAGAAGGCAGACGGCATGGCCGAACTGTACCGGATGGCGGCCGCGGGATGACAGCTTGAACCGGTAGTACGTTGTAGCACCTGTACTGCCGCAGCGCGTGCCTGGGCGTTGACGGCGTGTCAGCCGCCGCCTTGTCCACCGCCGCCTTGACCGCCGCCGCCTTGACCGCCGCCGCCTTGACCGCCGCCGCCTTGACCGCCGCCGCCTTGACCGCCGCCGCCTTGACCGCCGCCGCCTTGACCACCGCCGCCTTGTCCACCGCCGCCTTGAGGTCCACCACCCCCGCCGCCTTGTCCGCCGCCGCCTTGTCCGCCGCCGCCTTGACCACCGCCGCCTTGACCGCCGCCGCCTTGACCGCCGCCGCCTAGACCGCCGCCGCCGTGTCCACCGCCGCCTTGACCGCCGCCGCCTTGACCGCCGCCGCCCTGAGGTCCACCACCCCCGCCGCCTTGTCCACCGCCGCCTTGAGGTCCACCACCGCCGCCGCCTTGTCCACCGCCGCCTTGAGGTCCACCACCGCCGCCGCCTTGTCCGCCGCCCTGGGGTCCTCCCCCACCTTGGCCACCACCGCCCCGGTTGCCACCACCTTGCGGCCGGTCCTGGCCCGAGCCTCCCTCCGGCTCCTCTTCAGCTTCCGGACTGGGCTCCGGCTCCAAGCGCCGCAGCGGAGCCCGATAGCCAGCCGCGCCCCACGGCAAGCTGGCCACGATCAGCTCGTCCACCACCGCGACGTCCACCGCATCGGGCACCCGCCACGCCGGCTCACCGTCGGCCCACAGACCCACCGCGCCCCGGTCGGTCTGCACCACCGCGCCCCCGGTCCACGTCACAATGCTCCGCACCTGGGCCCCCACATCCACCGGGCCGATGCCCCCTGGCGGCTGGACAAAGCGGCCCGAGATCATCCATCCCACCAGCGGTGCGCCCGGCGGCGGGGGACTGCCCACCGAGTCCAGCGGGCCTTCGGTCTGCCAAGTCACCAGCCCCTTGCCGGCGCCCAGGTGGCCCCCTTCGAACACTGCCTCGGCGCGTTGGCCGGCCACCACGATCTCGTACGAGCTGCGCTCCGTCAGCCGAATCGACTGGACCGGCCCCGGCAAGGCGATCTCTTCGGGACGGTGGCCCTTCGAGCTGTTGCGCAGCAAGCGATGGCCGAGACCGAGCACAATGCTGCCGTCGACGTCGATCAGCATGTCTGAGCCGGGCCCCGGTGTGCGCTTCCAACCTGGGGTCAGCTCCGGTGCGCTCGCCACGGCGTGCAGGGGGTCCGCGGCGCCCGCCAGCTTCACCAGATCATCGCGGATCAGCACGGTGCTCGGTCGGCCGCTGCGCTCCCCCACCAGCATCCCATCCGCGTCGGTGTAGACCACCGTGGCTCCCGCTGTGGGGGCCACTTGGAGGGAGGGCTGGCTCACCAGACGCAGCCCCTCCACGCACGGAGTCCGGCTGCGCTTGAGCTGACGCAGGCGCAGGTCCCACGCTGCGAGCTGGGCCGCGTCTGAGGCGACCAGGATCACCCCCCCGTGGCACGCCGGAGCGCCGGGATCTCCCATCCACGCCTCGGGCCCGTCCGCCGGGAGGGGCTGGAGCACGACGGCCAAGGGGGCGCCCACGTCGGCCACGATGGACCGATTCACCATCACAACCTTGGGCTTGTGGCCCTCCCACCGGCCGGGTGCTTCGGTGTCTTCGGGGTCGCTCTCGGGCATGCCGAGCGCCCAGGTGCGCAGAATGTCACCGGTGCGCCATGCGGCCAGGCGGGCCTGTTCCAGCTCCCAGCCGGCCGCCACCGCCAGGGTGGAGGGCAAGGGGGTGCCGGTGGTGCAGCGGGACGCGTCCATGCGCCCCAGCAGCAGGGCATCGCTGAAGGGCCAGCGGTCGACCGGGGGCAACAGCGGGCAGCCGGTGGTGGGGTCCAGCGCCAAGCGGGCACTGCCGAAGTTGATCGCCAGCGCGCCGTCTTCGGTCCATGTGGGCCGGTCCACGGGCAAGGTGCGAGACGCGGCCCCTCGGGGGTCCACCCGCAGCACGCTGCCCGGCTGAAGCACCCACACCACGCCATCTTCGTCAATGCGCACATCGAGCGGTGGCGTGCCCAAGGACTGCACAACCGGGGGCTGATCGCCGTGGACCCGCATGATCTGGCCGAGCCACTGGGGGCCCTCCCGTCGACCGGACCACACCACACCCACGCCGTCCCGCACGACGCCACCCAGGACGGTGCCACCGATCCGGGCCACCTCCTCCAGCCGTTTTGTGCCGAGCCAGACCGCGCCGCCGGCATCCACAGCCAGCGTGGACTCGCCCCGCTGCTCCGTGAGGATCGCGGACTTGAGCACACGGGCGCGCGACGCCGCTTGGCTGGGCGCACCCCCAAACCCCCCGAGCCCCGCGAGGACCAACATCCGCAGCGTCCGAGCCGCCGTTCGTTGCGGTCTCTGGCGTCCCACCGAGGGCGCGGCGGGCTCCACCGAATGCACACCCATGCGGGTCTCCTGAACCGATTGACGGCTCCACCCTACAACGCGCTCTGCCCGAGGCGCTTGCCCGTGAGCAGCGGCCGGTCTATCGTGCCGCCTCGACTGCCCTGCTCATGCAGGGGGAGGACCGCTCCACAATGTTTCCGACGCTGTCCCCGCTGCCTGGTGTGCTCGCGCCAGCCCGCCCCCGCCGCCGCGCTCTGTCTCTGGCGGTCTTGATCTCTTGTGTGCTGCCTGCTTGCTCCTCGAAGGGCGATGACACGGCCACCGAGTCCTCCAATGATGCCGATCAGGACGGTGTTCCCGCGGGTCAGGACTGCAACGACTCCGATGCCTCCGTGGCCCCCGGTGCGACCGAGATCTGGTACGACGGCGTCGACTCGGACTGTGGTGGCGACGACGACTTTGATGCCGACGCCGACGGGTTCCGCAGCGACGCCTTCGGCGGCAACGACTGCAATGACAGCGACGCAGCTGTGAACCCTGCCTCCACCGAAGTCTGGTACGACGCCGCTGGGGTCGACAGCAACTGCGATGGCTGGAACGACGGTGACGCCGACTTTGACGGCCAGCCCGCTGTGGACGTGGGCGGCACGGACTGCGACGACACGAACCCGGCCATCTACCGGGGCGCGCCCGAGACTTGGTACGACGGGGTCGACAGCAACTGTGATGGCGAAGACGACTACGATGCCGACCAAGACGGTGTTGTGGCGGCGCTCTACGCCGAAGATGGCGAAGAGCAGGACTGCAACGACAACGATCCGGATGTGCGGCCGGGTGCGGTTGAGATCTGGTACGACGGCATCGACAGCGACTGTGATGAAGCCGATGACTACGATGCGGACGGCGATGGTGAGGCCAGCTTGGACCACGCTCCTGCGGGTGCGGGCACGGACTGCGACGACACCGATCCCACGATTCGCACCAGCACCGTGGAGGCCCTCGACGGCCGCGACACCGACTGTGATGGCGTGAAGGACACCTTCAGCGCCGATCAGGACTTCGGCCAAGGCTGGATCCTCGGCGTCCAGTCGGGCCATGCCTTCGGCAGCGCGGTGGCAGCGGGCGACTTCGACGAGGATGGTCGGGCCGACATCGCAGCGATTCAGGCGACCGACGATGGCATCTCCGATCTGGGTGATGGCCTCGTCTATATCTTTGAGGGCGCTGATCTGGGCACCTCCGCCACTGACGCCAGCATCGCGGTGTCGCGGATTCGATCCGACCCCTTCTCGGGCCAGCTGACCGATGTGGCCTTCCTGCTCGACGTCGACGGCCCCGACAACAAGCGTGAGCTTGCGATCTCTGGTCCGGATGCGATCAACGGCTCTGGCGACATGGTCGGCAGCGTCTGGATCTTCAAGCACAACCTGCTCAGCATCTCGGCCAGCTACAAGGTCAACACCAACGCGAGCTGGATCCTCACGGGCCGGACGCCGGCGCCTGACCCGACGGAGTTTGGCACCACCGTTCGCTCGGTGGATGTGGATGATGACGGGCTGGCGGATGTGCTCGTCGGCGCTCCCGGCGCGGATGGGGGCGAGGTCTTCCTGTTCACCGCCGACACCCTGGATGCGTCCGCGGTGCTGGTGGCGGGCGATGCCGACGCCAGCTGGGTGGGCCCGAACGACGGCGACGAGCTGGGCAAGGGCATCGGCACCTTCGACGTCAATGGCGATGGCCACGGCGACATGGTCTTTGGTGCGCCCGGCTACAACAACGCCGCGGGACGCTCGTGGGTGGTGTTGGGCACCGCCACGCCCACCGGGGGCGCGGTAAGCTCGGCGGCGTTTGCGACCTTGGACCATCCGGCCACCAACAGCCGCTTCGGTCACTCGATCGCGGCGGGCGACTTCGATGGTGATGGTGACCCGGATCTGGCGGTGGGTGCTCCCCGCGCGGTCACCCGGGCCGGCAAGGTCTATGTGATCTTGAACAGCTCCCTGGTCGGAGGCGGCAGCCTGTCGGCGACTTCGGATGCCTACGTGACCCACACGGGCACTGACATCGACGGTCTGGCGTCCAGCGTGGTGCACGCTGGCGATGTCAACGCCGATGGGTCCGACGATCTGTTCCTCGGTGGTCCAGGCAATGACGACGGGGGCGACAATTCAGGCGCCGCTTGGATGGTGGTCTCGGGCCTGCGGGGCGACCGGGCGCTGGCCAACGCCGACGCCACCCTCTACGGCGGTGCGCCGGATGACGGGCTCGGGGGCGCGCTGGCGACCGGCGACGTGGACGGGGATGGCCGCAGTGACCTCGTCTTCGGCGTGCCGGGCGAAGACGTGTTCGGCAACGAGGGCTCGGTCTACATCGGCTTCTCCCAATACGCAGCGCCTTGATGCTGCGCCGGGCGCTTGTGGTGGTCCTTGGCGTGATCCTCGGTGCCTGTGGTGCCGAAGAGCCCAAGACGGGCTCTGCCGTGCAGTCAGGGGCGGTGGTCGGTGCAGGGGATGGTGGTGATGAGGATGTCCCGGCCAACTGCCCGGTCGGAATGGTCGAGATTGCCCCAGCAACGGTCATTCTGGGCGAGTGGTCGGAAGACCGCATCGAGCTCTATCTGGGCCAGGTCCTGGTGGAGCGGGAGTACGTGCTGGACGGCTACTGCATCGACCAGTTCCCGTTTCCGGGGCGCCGGGGTGATGCGTGGACCACCGATGAGCTGAGCTGGAGCGGGATCGAGACCTTCTCGGCGCTCGCAGAAGCCCACGGCCGCCGGCTGTGCACGGTGGCCGAGCTGGTCTACGCGGGTGCTGGGCCCGAGAACTGGCGCTACCCCTACGATGAGGTGGGCTTCCAGGACGGGCTGTGCGATCCCTCGGA
Organism: Myxococcota bacterium; assembly: GCA_942491145.1. GTDB lineage: Bacteria > Myxococcota_A > UBA796 > UBA796 > UBA2385 > CAXQUZ01. The sequence goes on from CALOBC010000015.1 coordinate 86,730, forward strand.
TGTCACGCCGGTGGATCCCATCGGCGCGCTGCCCACGTGCACCAGCCCCCACGGGGTGCAGGACTTCATGGTCCGCAGCACTTGGGGGGTTCTCGACGAGCAGTCGGGCGAAGATCTGCGGGCGTTCTACCGAACCGACACGGGCGGCACCCTGATCCCCGGCGACGGTGTCTACGCCGTGTGGGGCGGCTCTTCCAGCCAGGGCACCTTCTACGCCCCGGACAACTACGGCGTGCACTTCTATGGGCCGGAAGACCCGGGCTACATCAACGAGAGCGTGCGATCGTGTGCGCCGATCGGGGTGCCGGCGCCGGAAGTCGATGATGCTTGGGCGGCGGTGCAAGCGGCATTTGCGTCGGATCCACGGTGGGCAAGGCTCTCCGAGCTTGCACGCTGAACGATTGGCCAGACTTCAGGTTTGTGTCAAGGACATTTTCTGTCCGCTGGCGAGCTTGCCGGCGTCGCGAAGACGGGGCACTCCTACTGTGCAAGTTGGCGCAACCGCGCCCGATTTTCATCCATCCTGGAGAACGACATGACCGTGAACAAGGTCATTCTAGTGGGGCGACTGGGCCGCGATCCCGAAATGCGGACCACCAACTCGGGCCTGGCCATCGCCAACATTCGACTCGCCACCTCCGAGCGGAAGAAGGACCAAGACGGCAACTGGGGTGAGCACACCGAGTGGCACACCGTGAGCGCCTTCGGCAAGACTGCCGAGAATGCCGGTCGCTTCTTGACCAAGGGTCGCCAGATCTACGTCGAAGGTCGCTTGCGCACCCGCAAGTACCAGGACCGCGACGGCAACGACAAGTGGAGCACCGAGGTGGTCGCCGATCGTGTCCAGTTCCTGGGCGGGAAGAACGATGGTGACGGCGGCGGTGGCAGCGGCGGTGGCTTCTCCGGTGGGGGCAGCGGCGGTGGCTATTCCGGCGGCGGTGGAGGCGGCGGTGGAAGCCGCAAGTCCCCGGCCCCTGCACCGGCTCCCGCTGGCGCCGAGATGCCCTACGTCGACGACGACATCCCGTTCTGATGTTCGCGTTGGGGGGCATAGGGTCCATCGGGCCCTGCCGCTCACTCAGCGGGCGACCGGGTGGCATCCGTGGCCATGCTGCGGGCCGCCCTCACCATGCAGCGCCTCCCAAGAGGGGCGTGGCATCGCGGTGCGGGCCCCTGCGGGTGCGCCGATGTCCCCGGTCTCTCGGGCCAAGCTCTCCACGACATGCGCGGCCGCCCGGCCCATCTCGTCCAGCAACACGGGATCAAGGTTGTCGATGTTGTCGCATCCTTGGTGGTAGCACGCGTCCATCGCTTCGCGGGCATCCCCGCCAAAGCGCTCGGCGAGGTCGGTACCCTTGCGGCTCTCGGCCCCCGAGAACAGCCCGCCAGCGGGTATTCCCGTCCAGATGAACGGCCCGTAGTCCGACCGTCCATCGAAGGCGGTGGGCTCCCAGTCCTGCCCCGCGTCATCGAACCAGTCCGTAAAGAGGGCTTCGATGCGGTCAGAGCCCGCAGGACCCGCGCCGCCTGTGGCTGAGCCGTCGCCGTCGTAGACGAAGCGTGCGCCATTGGGCGAGCCAATCATGTCGAAGTTCAAGTTCGCCAGGGTGGCGTCCCGGGCCTCTCGGTCCATGTTGTCGACGTAGTGGGTGGATCCCAACAAGCCCAGCTCTTCTGCGCCCCACAGGGCCCAGCGGATCTGGTTGGGTGATGTCAGCCCCTCGGCGGCCCACGCTTCGGCGGCGGCCAAGATGAAAGCGGTCCCGGTGCCGTTGTCGTTGATGCCTGCGCCGGCGCCCACGCTGTCGAGGTGGCCACCCACGACCACCTGCCGGGTGGGGTCCCCCTCGGGGGTGTCGGCCCAGACGTTGCTCACGCTGATGTCGCCACTGGACGCGTCCACGACCATGGTCACCTCCACCGGCCCGTCGTCCAAGAGGCCAGCGAGGTCTTCGCCCACCGCAAACGTGGTCCCGAACACCGGGATCGACGCGGGGCTGCTCTCGTCGAGGGTCCATGCCTCCAAGCCCTGACGGTCAGACTGGCCTTCGTTGAACACGATGACCCCGGATGCACCGGCCGCTTCCGCCCGGGCGACCTTCTCCGAGAAGGTGCACGAGCCGCGCTGGACCAAGGCGATGGCGCCGGTGGGAAAGCCCGAAAAGTCACTGGTCTGGCAGCCCGACGTGGAGCTGGACGAAGCGGTCGGCGGCAGGACCAAGTCCACTGCGGCCAAGGGCGCTGCAGCCGTGCCAGAGCCGGACCAGGTCAGCGTGATGAAGTCGGTGTTGGCCGTGAAGTCCCGGGCCTCGGGCACGCGCAGAGAAAGCTCTGGGGGGACATTCTCGGAGAACCCACGGACAGTGAAGGGCTGCTCTTCCACAGTGTAGCCGGCGGCTTCGAGCACCTCCACGACGTAGGCCACGCTCGCCCGGTAGCCGGGGCCGAAGGCTTCACGGGTGCCGGAGTGGGCGTCCGCGATGCGCTGGAGCTCCACAAGGTGCACCATCATAGTGTCTTGGTCCACAAGCGATGCCAGACTGGCCGTGTCCCCACCGTCCCCGCCATCGCCACCGTCCCCGCCATCGCTGCCGGCTGCTCCGTCACTGCCATCTGCGCCGTCGCTGCCGTCGACTGGGGATGCGGAGTCGCCGTCGTTTGTGGTCTTGTCCCCGCCGCCGCCCACCAGTGAGGGGGCGCACCCACCCAGGAACAACATCAGCGAGAACAAGCGATGGGTCGACATGCAACACCCCGGTCTGCCGGGCCAACCGGGGCCGATCGGGGGCCCCGTGGATGCACCCGCGTGGACCCTCCCATGCCCCCACTCGCCCCAACCGATCACATCGGCGGCCGCCCCACATCCTCTTGACGACGTGGTGGCGTAGGCGCACCGAACCCGCTAGCCGGGGGCATGTGCCGACTCTACGGATTTCGCTCCGCCATCGACAGCGCTGTGCACCGCTCCCTGGTCGAGGCCGAGAACGCCATGTCTCGCCAGAGCCAGAACCATCGGGATGGCTGGGGAATTGCCTTCTACGTGGGCCGCTTTCCCCAAGTCATCCGCAACGACGCCCAAGCCCTCGGCGACACGCTGTTTCGTGAAGTCAGCGCCGTGGTCAGCACGCGCACCTTCCTGGCCCACATCCGCCAAGCGACCGCCGGCAGTGTGCGGGTGCTCAATTGCCATCCCTTCCAGCACGGTGCGTGGAGCTTCGCCCACAACGGCCAAGTGTGTGGCTTCGGCGACCCAGAAGTGCGCGCCAAGCTGGACCGCCTCATCGACCCCCGGTTCCGCCGGTATGTGCTCGGTGACACCGACAGCGAGCGGATCTTCTACATCTTGCTGTCTCGGCTGGCGCGCACGGTGGGCGACATCCAGCACCCCAGCATCGGCTCTCGCCACCTCGTCGAGGCCCTGCGGGAGACGGTGGAAGAAGTGCGCGCTATCGCCGCCCCGGACGACACCGAGGGCGAGCGCCCCACGCGGCTGAACATGCTCATCACCAACGGTGCTGCGCTGGTGGGCTTCCGGTTCGGCGTCGACCTGTTCTACAGCACCCACAAGAGCCACTGCCCCGAGCGTGCGCTGTGTTGGGCCTACGACACACAGCGCTGCGAGCGCCCCGTCACCGACGGCATCGTGCAGCACCTGCTCGTGTCGAGCGAGGTGATGAGCGAAGGCACCAACGTCTGGCAAGAGGTGCCGGACGGCGGCTACGTGTGTGTCGACCACGGCATGGCCTTCCACTCGGGCCGGCTGTTCGAGGTCGAAGCGCCGTCGGTGGCCCCCTGCGCGTGACGCCGAGGGGGCCGTGAAGCTCAGGGCTGCGAGACGATCTCGGGACGGCGAATGAGGCGCAGGACTGGTCGACCGGATGGGTCTTGGGGCCAGCGAATGCCGCGCATCTCGTCGTCGGACAGCTTGCTGCTGGCTTCGAACTCGAGGCCGAGGCCGACGCAGCGGTGCTCCAGGGACCAGCCCCGCCAGCGCACGACGGCGCTGAACACCCGCGGCTTGCCACCGATGTCGAGAGAGCCCCACACCACGTCATTGGGGCGGAAGCGCACAGTGCCGCCGGCTGGCCGGAGGAACAGCCCAGTCTCGGACACATCCCGCACTTCGCCGGGCTGAGCCTCAAGGCGGCGGTGGTCCCAGCGGACTGGGAATTGAACGGCAGCACGCTGCTGCTCACGGCGGTTGTCGAGGTTCTGGACGATCATCGGTGATCTCCCCGTGCCCGGGATCCCATTGCACTGCTGAGCTGGCGGTCCCCGCGGACCACCTGGACTCAGCGTCCTTGTCGGACCCACAGCTTCAACTTTGACCGGAATCGAAGTCTGAAGTGTGGTTCCCCAGCGTGCAAGAAACCGTTGAGGGCTGTCGCGCCGCACCGCCCTGACGAAAGGATACTCCCTCGAATGCTGGATCGCACAAGATCCTTCCGGGAGGACAATTGGAGACCTGGGCACTATCGAGCGGCTTTGGTGTGGAGAACTTGGGGCGCACGGCCCACGACCCCGGGGCGCCGGGACCGGGTCAAGTGCGCCTGCGGATGCGGGCGGCTTCCCTGAACTACCGCGATCTGTTGATGATCCGGGGCCACTACGACCCGAGGGTGCCGCTGCCGCTGACTCCGTGTTCCGATGGGGTGGGGGTTGTGGAGGCGGTGGGGCCAGGCGTCGTGGACTTCGCTGTCGGGGACCGGTGCGCGCCCACGTTTGTCCAGGGCTGGACCGCTGGGCCCTTCCGCCCGGGCATGGGCCGCGACACCTTGGGGTGCATCGTGCCCGGGACCTTGCGCCGCGCGATGGTGGTCCCGGCGTCGGCACTCACGACCGTGCCGGACCACCTCAGCGACGCCGAGGCCGCGTGCTTGCCGTGCGCGGGCGTGACGGCGTGGCAGGCGCTGGTGCGGCTGGGTCAGATCAAGGCGGGCGACCGGGTGCTCACCCTCGGCACCGGCGGCGTGAGCCTGTTTGCGCTCCAGATCGCCCGGATGCAGGGGGCCCGTGTGGCGATCACATCGTCCAGCGACGAGAAGCTTGCGCAGGCCAAGGCCATGGGGGCCGAGCTGACGGTGAACTACACCCAGGATCCGCGGTGGGGGCGCACCGTGGCGAAGTGGGCCGGGGATGGGGTCGACCATGTCGTGGAGCTCGGCGGTGCCGGCACCTTGGACCAGTCGCTCCGCGCGGTGCGCACCGGCGGCACCATCTCGATGATTGGGGTGCTGGCCGGTGTGAAGACCGAGCTCGCGGTGACGCGCATCCTGATGCGTGGACTCCGCCTTCAGGGCGTGTTCGTGGGCTCTTTGGCCGATCAGCAGGACCTGTGCGCGGCGCTGTCGGCCCACCCCGACATGAGGCCACGGGTGGACCGGGTGTTCCCCTTCGGCGAGGTGCCGGCCGCGCTGGCCCACCTCGACAGCGGCGCCCACTTCGGCAAGGTGGTCATCGACCTCCAAGCCTGAGCGCGGGGCTCACTCCTTGCCGTCCTGATCCTCGTCCTCGTCCTCCTCCTCTGCGTCCTGAGCCGCCAGCTTGAGCCGCAGCTCGTGCTGGTATTCTTCGTAGCGCTCGAACACGACGGGGTTCTCCGGTTCCCGGACCAGTGCCTCTTTGAGCACCAGCAGGGCCTTGAGGTAGTCGTCCCGGCGGGTGTAGGCCTCCGCGAGGTCCAACATGCCCGGCACGTCCTTGACCATGTGCAGCGGCACCATGTTGCGGGCGTGGCTGCCCTCCAGCAGCTTGTAGAAGTTCAGCTCGGCGGTGTCTTCGTGGAGGTGGCGGGGGGCCGAGTACTCGATGCGCATGTTGTCATCGGTGTTCAGCGGGGCGTCCCCAGCGAACTCCAAGATCTTGTCTTGGTCGACCAGATACCGCGTCAGCACGTCTTCAGGACACTCCACGTCGATCATCTTGAAGTCGTCGCGGACCGCCTGGTCCCGGTTCATCATCGCACCGATGCGGTCGGCGGTGAGGTCCAGGGGGGAGTCGCTGCCAATGAGCACCAGGTCGGCATCTTCGATGGTGCTGAACAGATGCACATACTTGTAGGACGACGTGAACGTGTGCAGCAGCGAGCGCAGGTCTTCGTGGTCCATGCCGTACATCTGGACCCACTGGGCCCACACGCCGCCTTCGGCGAGCTTGGACTTGCCCAACGCAAAGAACTCGGCGGTGAACAGGTTGCTCACGCCGGTGAGCCAAGGGTTGCTCGGCTCCGAGATGATCAGCTCGTAGTGGCCGTCTTCTTGGAGGAACAGGTGGTTGCGCCCGTCGTTGGCGATGAGGGTGACCCGGGGGTCTTCGAGGGGGCGGTGGTTGTGCTCGTCGAAGAAGTGGCTGGCTTCGACGATGACCGGTTCCAGCTCGATGATCTCGAAGGTGCCCGCGTCGCTGTGGAGCACTGCCGAGCCGGCGGTGATGCCGCTGGCCAGACCGATGACCAGGACGTCTTCGGGTTCTGGGGCGAACACGAAGGGCAGGTGAGCGACCATGACTTGTGTGGGCATGTCGATCTGGGTCGACGCATCCACCTTGCCGTTGTTCGCCAGCCAGATGTTGCCGGACTCCTTGGACCGCGCGACCGTCACCACACTGGACAAGCCCTCGGCGTAGTAGACGAGCTCATAGGGATCCAGGGCGAATTCGTTGACCCCTTCTCGGGTGAGCTCGCTGGCGTCGAGGTGGCTGGCGTACTTGTACATGCCGGCCGTCATCAGCAGCGGGTTCCACGGCGGCCGGGCCCACTGGACCAGTCCGATGGCCCAGACCGCGAGCACAAACCAACCGACTTGGTGGCCCGTGCTGGGCCGCTTGGCGGCCGCTTGGCTGCCCGCCCACATGGCCGCAGCCGCACCGAGCAGGTTGAAGCTGACGGCGAGCAGGGTGCTTCCGGTCACATAGAGCGTCGGCAGCAGCAGCAAGCCGCCCAGCGAGGCGCCGAGAATGGAGCCCACCGTGTTCCAGCCATAGATGCGGCCCACCGGGCGGCCGAGGGAGCCGCCGACCGTGGCGGCCCGCACAAGCACCGGGAAGGACGCCCCCATGAACAGTGCCGGCGGCACCATGATCATCATGGACAGGCTCAGCTTGCCGATCCACAGCCAGTGGCTGGGGTAGCTGCGCACCACCGAGTACATCTCGATGAAGATGTAGGGCAGCTCATTGTATTGCCACATGGCAAGATAAGCGAAAGAACCGACACAGACTTGCAAGATGGCGTAGGCGGTCATCGTGCCGCGCACCCCGCCGCGCTTCCATGCGAAGTCCGCGATGTGGCCACCCACCCAGCCGCCCGAGCCGATGCCGAGCAAGAAGGACAGCAACATGATGCTGAACGCATAGGCGGAACCACCCAACGTGAGCACCATCACGCGGAACCAGGACACCTCGTAGATGAGCGCCGTCATGCCCGCGACCGCCGCCAAGGGGCCGAGTGCCTTGAGCCAGAGACCGTCCGGCGTGGCAGTGGGGTTTGCGGTCTGGGTGGACAGCTCGGCTTGGGGTTCGAGCGCCCCGGTCCACCGGTCCAGCGCCAGCGCCATCAGACACAGCGCCACGTTGCTGGCCGCCGTGATCCAGGTGGTCGCGTTCAGGCCGTAGCCGGGCAGCAACACAAAGCCCGCGAGACCCACCCCACACACCGCGCCGATCGTGTTGGCGCCGTACAGCCGGCCCACTTGGCGCCCGGCATCTTTGCCCTGGGTCGCCACTTGGGCGAACCGAGCCAGCACCGGAAGCGTCGCCCCCATACAGATCGTGGGCGGCAGCAAGAACACGCCCAGCAAGCCAAACTGGATCACCGCAAACACCGTCGGCGACGGCTGGAAGACTTGCCAGATGCCGGTGTAGACCGGGACCAGCGCCGACAGCAGCCACGGGAAGATCACCGCGTAGATGCCGATTGCGCCCTCCAGCAGCGCATAGACCATCAATGGGCGCTTGACGGTGTCTGCCTTCCGGGAGGACAGGAATCCCCCCGCAGCCAGACCGGTCATGAATGCCGTAAGAACCGTGATCACCGCGATCTGGGACGTGCCGACGACGAGGTGGAGCTGCCGTTCCCACAAGGTCTCATAGACCAGCGAAGTGGCCCCGCTGAACACGAAGAGGGGGACGAGCAGCAGCACGGCAAGCATGCGCCGACGGTCGTTCTGGAGTTGTTGTAGAGCGGGATCCATGGCCTTCGCATGGTGGAGAGGGTCGCCGGAGGGCTCGCGGCGTGGACGGTCGCCGGCACCGCGTGGGCGGGGTCACCGTGGGCACCGTGGGGGTCGGCCGGGTATCCCGCGGCGCAGCGCTTTGGAACGCTGGATGCACGCGGAGACGCAGGACCTCATCCGGCCGGCCGGTGGGGCCCCCGATAGTGGGCGCGGGTTGCGGGCGGGGGAGCCCACGCGGGATTGCAACGCAACAGTGCGCCAGACTCCGAGCGCCCATCAATGCTTGTCCCCAGATGGGGCTGGCACTGGTCACCGGTGCCCTCGGTGGACAGGTTGCCGACGGTGCCCGGCGGTGGTCCGGCTATGCACCCATGGCGAGTGTGGATAGTCGGCCGCTGCTTGTGCCTGCCCTGCCCCCCGAGAGCCCCCCCTCATGCAGATCATTGTCCTCGCCACCCTCAGCATTCTCTGGAAGCTGGCTGTGCTTCCGGTGCTGGTGGGCTTCGCTGCGCGGCTCTTGCGCCGGCGACTGCTGAGGACGGCCCGCACCCGCTTCCCGGTGTACTGGCGCGCGGACGCCTACGCGGCAGTGATGGGGCCAGAGCGCGGACGGCTGTGGCATCTTCGGGGCATGGGTGTGCTGGTGATGGACGCCCAGTATCTGTGGTTTCAGCAAGTGTGGCCGCGCCAGGAAGACCTGATTCCACTCGCGGATGTGCGAGACTACTTTGCCCTCGGAATGGGCAAAAACAGCGTGCTGCGGGTGGAGACGGCCGATCAGACCGTGCACATGTGGCGGGTGCCCGATGCCGAGAGCTGGGCCGAAGAGCTGCGGGCGCGCTGTCCGGTCTGAACACTGCGCTCGCCGACTGGGGGCGGTCCAGCACCGTGGGCCGCGTGCCCCGGTTCAGCTCGCCGTTCCCCCGGAGCGGTCGCTTGCAATGGCCACAGCCGCGACAAAGGCGTCCGCCGGCTCGGCCAGTTTCAGTCCCGGGCCCACGTCCAGCCCGATGCGGTGCATGTAGGCAAAGGCCAACCCCCGGGCACCCGGTGGTCCGCGGCGAATTCGAGACAGGCGTCGCAGGGGTGTGGCCAGCTTGCGCTCGTCGAGAAAGGGCAGGTGGGGCCAGAACCAGAAGCCCAGTGCCCGTGCGTCGGCGCGCAGGGCATCGGAGGCCCACGTCGTCAGCTTGCGCATCCAGTCGACGTGCAGCGCGGTCATCACCCGGTCGGCGCTCGCCAGAAGCTCGATGCTGAGCGGGTGCAGCTCACCGGGAAAGACGTAGGGCAGGTCCTGTTCGGACAGCGCGGCTCGGGCCTTTCGCTCCCGGCCTTCGTCGGCCTGAATCCACAGCCGCAGCGCGGGCACACTCAGGGTGGGGTGGTCCTGGAGCGCTTCAGCGAGGGGACGGGCCTCATCGACAGGCACCGACTCGCCGCCGTCATGCCGTGAGATGGCCGCCCACAGCGCGTCTTCGGTGCTGAGGCCGCCGGAGTCGGGCGCGGCATCCAGGCCAGCGAGCGCCCGGGACACGGCGTCGGTCAGCACGGGGTCCATGGCCGCCGCCATGACGGGCACCCGCCGCGCACGCCGAAGCACGCCCGGGCAGAGCCAGTCCGCTTCGGGCGAGGCAGCCCATTGCGCCAGGATGCCGTCAATCAGGCCTTCTTCGATGGACATGGCAGCTCCTGTGGTGGCCGGAGTCGGCCTTATCGCACTCGGCCGCACTGCACCGAGCTGCGCAACAGTGCTTTGCGGAGCGTGGCGGCGCCGTTGCGATAGGTCTGACGATGAAACATGCGGGAGTCCCCATGCCCAGAGAGACTGATCAGAGCGCCGTTGTCGCGGTTCGTGCCCTCGGTGCGCCGCCGTGGCCCACCCTCGACCCATTCCTGTTTTGCGTGCACCACAAAGACAACTATCCCGAGGGTGACGCTCGGATGGCGCCCAGCGCGGCGGCCCTCGCCGGTCGCAACATCGGCAGCGACTTCAGCGGCAAAGACGGCTGGTCCATGTACCACGGTGACGTTGTGCCGGGCTTTCCCCGCCATCCCCACCGGGGCTTCGAGACCATCACTGTGCTGCGGTCCGGGCTGTGTGACCACTCCGACTCGCTCGGCGCCACCGCGCGCTTTGGCCCCGGCGATGCCCAGTGGATGACGGCGGGCTCGGGCATCGTTCACAGCGAGATGTTCCCGCTGGTGAACCCAGACCAACCCAACCCGCTGGAGCTGTTCCAGCTGTGGATCAACCTACCGTCGCGCTCGAAGATGGTGCCGCCCTACTTCACGATGTTCTGGGACGCCCAGGTCCCCACCGTTCGCGAGACCGACCGCGAAGGCCGGACCTCGACAACCCGGGTGGTCGCGGGTGCCTATGGGGACCACGTGCCGCCGCCGCCGCCGCCGGACTCCTGGGCCGCCGACCCCGCGAACCATGTGGCGGTGTGGACCCTCGATCTGGAGCCGGGCGCCCACCACACGCTCCCCCCCGGGCCGGCCGATGCCAACCGGGTGCTCTATGTGTTTCAGGGCACCGAACCCCGGGTCGGCGGCCAGCACGTGGTCACGCCGTCCGCGGTCCAGATTCGTCCTGGCCACGCGGTGCACATCGTCGCTGGCGAGGGCATGGTCACGCGCATCTTGGTGCTGCAGGGCCGGCCCATCAACGAGCCCGTCGCGTCCCAAGGACCGTTCGTGATGAACACCCGCGAAGAGCTGGCCCAGGCCTTCACCGACTATCGGCGCACCGGGTTTGGGGGATGGCCGTGGTCTCGATCGGACCCCGCCCATGCCGCGGATGCCGGACGCTTTGCGATCCACCCCGATGGGCGCCGAGAACTGCCAAAGAGCTGAAAGATCAGTCCTTTAGCGTCTGATTCAGGTACTCGCGCAGGGCGGTGAGGTGGGGCCCGAGGTCGGTCGGGTGGGCGCTGCCGGCGCAGGTGGAGCACGTCGCGTCGCAGTCCCACTTGAACACACCATGGCAGCTGTCTTCGCCTTGGATGAAGGCGTCCACAGTGCCGCCGAGGCCCTCGATGGTGGGCACCATGTCGGCCGCCATCACGCCGCACGTGGACTGGTCCGGCCGCTGGGGATCGGGGTCGTGCTCGCCGCACCACATCCAGAACCGGGCGCCCTCAAGCGACCGGCCGTTGTAGTCGGAGGTTGGCAGGGTGCCCGAGTCGACCACAAACGCCGTGAACCGCTGGGGGCCCGCTCGGTCCTGCCCGGCGAGCTGGACCGTGCGCGCGGCGCCCCGGGAGAGGCCGTAGACGGCGGCCTTGGCGTTGGCCACCGGGCAGGCCGACCGCAGGGCCTGCATCGCCTCGGTCAGGTCGTCGTGCACCGCGTCTCCCCGGGCGTAGCTGCCGTCGGCATTCTGGTACTGCAGGCTCAACAGGGCGTGGTCCGACTCAATCAAGCGGCGGAAGTCCCCGAAGGTGCCCTCCGCACACCCGGCGCTGCCATGGACCAACACCAACAGGCTCTGGGCGTCCCGAGTCTCCCAGTCTTCGGGCAGCCACGCGAGGGCCGTGCGCCCGCTGGACAGGGTGATGACCCGGGCGCCGTCGCTGATGACTTGTTCGACGTCTCGTGCATTGGCGGACTCGCAGCGGGTGGCGCCACCGTCGTGGGGGACCTCGGCCATCCACTGCTGACACTCGGCGAAGGTGGGCGCAGGCACGGTGGCGCTGTCGCCGCCGGAGGTGCCGGGCGTGCCAGTCTTGGGGGCAGATTCGTCACTGCAGCCGCCCCAAGTCAAGGCAACACACAGCAAACTCAACGAGTGTAGGTTTGGCTTCATTGTGGGACCATAGCGCACCGGGGGTGTCCCCTGGCGCGGGGCGCCGCTCGCCAGTCCGCCGGTGGGGCAGTAGGGGGCCTGATGCCTCCCCGTCGACCCCCACGCGCCACCCACTCCGGCGCCGAGACCCGCGCCGCTATCCTCGATGCCGCGGACGCCCTGCTGCGGGCCCACGGTCCGGCCAAGGTGCGCCTCGACGCCGTCGCTGCTGAAGTGGGCATCAGCCGACAAGCAGTGCTGCATCACTTTGGGTCCCGGGACGGCTTGATGCGGGCGGCGGTGGGACGGGCCTGGGCGGCGCTCTTTGCCGATCTCAAAGGCCTGGGCGATGGAGAGACCCCCTCGATCGGGGACGCCATCGAGCGCGTGGACGAGGCGGCCCGCTTGCGCGGCAATGCCCGCATTGGGGCGTGGTTGCTGCTCTCCGGATCCCAGCTCCCGCCGGAAGCCATCGTCGACCAGCTCGTCGACCTTCCGGGCCGGCTGGTGGCGGTGCCCGAGGGCAGTGTCGACGCGGAGGCCTCCGACAAAGAAGCCCGCTATGTGAGCCTCTTGATGGCGGCGGCCTTGTTCGGGGATGCCATCTTCGGCGGTCGCTTTCGGGAGGTCTTCGGGCTCGAGGATGGCGAGGCGGCCCGTGCCGACTTTCGACTGTGGCTGGGCGAGCGGCTGGCCCGGGTCTGACTCTGGTGATGTGGAGGACGGGTGAGACGCATGCTGTGGCTTTGGTTGGGGTTGGCGGCGTGCACCAATGTGCCCTCAGAGCCGCCAGCGCCGGTGGTCGAGAAGGCCCCCAACATCATCTTCATCAGCATGGACACGACCCGTGCGGATGCGTTGTCCTGCTACGCCGACACGAACCACTGGGGGCTGCCCATGCCGGCCGAAGCGCGGCCGAGTCCCCAGACGCCCGTGTTGGACGGCATTGCCGACAAGGGCGTGCGCTTTCGCTGGGCCTTGGCCCATGCGCCGACAACCTTGTCCAGCCACACGTCCATGCTGTCGGGTCGGGACCCCCATCGACACGGGGTAGTGCGCAATGGCTATGCCGTGTCCGCCGATGTTCCCATGGTCACCGAGCGCCTCGCAACGGCGGGTCAGTACGACACCATCGCCGTGTTGGGGAGCAGCGCCCTCGAGCGCAAGATGCAGATGGACAGGGGCTTCCGGCGGTATGTTGACCCCGGTCCCCAGCCCCCGGGCGGCATGCTGATGCTGCCGGCCGATGAGGTGACCCGCCGGGCCCTCGCTGAGGTCGACCAGCGCCCGAGTGCCGATGCCCCCCTGTTTCTGTTCGTCCACTACTACGACCCCCACATGCCCTGGGTCTTTGCGCCCGAGGCCCTGCGCCAGCGCTTCGTCCCGGCCGGCTACACGGGCTTTGTCGACGGAACCATGGAGTCGGTGGGTCACTTGACGGCGGCCCGGCGCCAAGGTGTGTTGCGCTTTGGCGACGCCCGTGCGGCCCGGGGGCGCTACCTCGCCGAGGTGGCCTGGGTGGACCAGCAAGTCGGGGTGTTGTTGGCGGGGCTCGAGGCCCGGGGTGTGCTCGAAGACACGCTCATCATCGTCACGTCCGACCACGGCGAGACCCTCGATGAGTCGGAGCGCCACCCCTACACCCACGGTCCCGAAGCCAGCCTCGTGGCCTTGCATGTGCCGCTGTTGATGGCCGGTCTCGGGCCCCGCTTTGCCCAGATGCCCTCGGGCGTGGTCGTCGAGCGCCCCGTGCGCCTGATGGACCTCGCCTCGACGGTGTCCAGCGTGGCCGGCTTGGGCACCGTGCATGGCGATGGTGAGGACCTTCAGCCCATCTGGTCCGGCCGCACCAGTCCAGCTACCCAGCCGTCCTTTGCCGAAGCGACCAAGCCCATGAGCCAAGAGTCGACGACGGCGTGGAACAACCTGCCGATGGAACGCAGTGTCACTGTGGCCGGCCCTCAAGGCGCGCTGATGCTGCGGCTGCGACCATCCGAGGGGGGCCTCGCGAGCCTGCACCACCTGGCACCCGGTGCTCCGGCGGCTTCAGACGTGCCGGATGCCAGAGCTCGGGCCACCGAGATGGTGGGTCTGCTGCGCCAGTGGGACCAAGCCAGCCCTCCGTTCCGGCCCGCCGAGTACGACAAAGAGACCGAGGCCGCGCTCAAGGCTCTGGGCTACCTCGACTGAACCCTTGGGTGGGCAACGGCGTGCTCCCCTTGTGGACGGGCTGCGGCAAGGGCCCCCCTGCAACCGACCGGAACCCGGTGTTCCTCGGTGGTTGCAGGCCAAGCCTCAGCTGCGCAGGACGTCTTCGATGCGCTGGAGCACGTCGGGCGTGAGCTTCTCAATGACGTCCCCCGCCTTGAGGTTCTCGATCACCTGTGAGGGGCGGCTGGCGCCCGTGAGCACCGTACTGACCGTGGTGGTGTCCCGCGCCGTCCACGCCAAGGCAAGCTGCGCCATGGTGCATCCCAGGTCGCCGGCCAGCTCGGTCAAGGTGCGCACCTTCTGCACCCGCTCCGGCGTGACCTCGGCCGCAAGCCACTTGTATTGGTCTTGGGCCAAGCGAGACCCATCCGGGATCCCTGCGTTGTACTTGCCGGTGAGAATGCCGCTCGCCAGGGGGCTCCAGACCGTCGTGCCCAGCCCCCGCTCATGGTACAAGGGGCGCAGCTCCGTCTCGACACGTTCGCGATGGAACATGTTGTATTGGGGCTGTTCCATCTGGGGACCGATCAGCTTGTGTTGGTCGCAGATACGAAACACCTTGTCGAGCTGCTCGGGCGACCACTCGCTTGTGCCCCAGTACAAAACCTTACCACTGCGGATGAGAATGTCCATTGCCAGGGCAGTCTCAAGCACCGGCGTCTCGGGATCCGGCCGGTGGCAGAAGTAGAGGTCGAGGTAGTCGATCCCCATTCGCCGCAGTGCGCCATTGCAGGCTTCGGTCACGTGTTTTCGGGAGAGGCCCCGGTCGTTCGGGCCGCTGCCGCCCCAGAACACCTTGCTGGAGATGACCAAGCTCTCGCGGCGAAAGTCGGCGATGGTCTCGCCCACCATCTGCTCGGCCCGACCGCCAGCGTACGCTTCGGCGTTGTCGATGAAGTTGACACCGCCCTCAATTGCGGTCTGGAGGATCTTCTTGGCCTTCGCGGCGTCGACGTGGACCCCGAAGCTTGCCCAGGATCCGATCGAGAACTGCGAGACCCGAAGGCCGCTCGCGCCCAGCTTGTTGTATTGCATCTTCGCTCCCCAGTGTGCGGGTCGAGTATCCCATTTGGCTTGGCGTTGGGCTGTGGGGGGGGGGGTAGGGGGAGACCGCGCCGGTGGGACCAGCGCAGGGCATCTGCGGGCCGGCAGCCGGTCCGTTAGGCTGGGCGGATGCGTCTCTGGTTGTCGATTTCGGGAGTCCTTCTGAGTGTGCTCAGTGGGTGTGCTCAGCACGAAGTGCCTGGGCCTCCTGGAGTTTCTACTTTGGATCACTCGTCGGTCCCCAGCACCATCATCCTGGCGATTGGGTGCACCTTTCGCGCCGACCGCACCACGCCATATGGCCACACGGTCGACACGACGCCCTACCTGGCTCGGTTGGCCGATGAGGGCGTGTTGTTTGACCGAATGCTGGCGAACGCGGCCTGGACGCGCGCGGGGGTGGCTGCGCTGGTCTCCGGCTATTCGCCGGCCCGCTGGGGCATCGACGACACCGGCCGCAACATCCACAATCGCGGCCTGCCAGACGATGTCGAGACCTTGGCGGAGCGCCTGTCCGCGGCGGGGTGGGCGACCGCAGGGGCCACCGGCAACCCAAACGTGAACCCGGTCTTTGGTCTGCCCCAAGGCTTCGAATTCTACCAGGGCACCGACAAGCTCTTTCGCGACGGCCAGTCCCATGTGCCCGGGCCCGAGATGGTGGACCGGCTGATCGAGCAAGTCCAAGCTGCAGAAGCGGCCTCTCCGGGGGCGCCCGTCTTCGCTCAAGTTGTGTTCATCGATGCCCACGACCCCTGGGACCTGCGTCCACTCGAACAGCTTCGCCAAGGGCGACTGCCAGGCACCTCAGGCGCGGACCGCTACGACGCGTCGTTGGCTTCGCTGGATCAGGCCTTTGCCGAACTTGACCGAAGGCTCGTTGAGATTGGCCGTGGAGACCGCATTCTCATCGTGACAGGTGACCACGGGGAGGGGCTGCGGGTCCCGGAGTGGGCCGCCGGCGGCCATGGCTTCACCCTGTATGAACCCCAGATCCACATTCCCCTCATCGTGCACGGACCGGGCGTGCCCGCGGGCCACCGTGTGGGCGGAATTGCCCAACAGCTCGATATTCTGCCCACGGTCCTGGGCCTCGCGGGGCTGCCCGCGGACCCCCAGTTGCCGGGCACCGACCTCGGGCCCGCGATTCGGGGTGAAGTGTCGGTGTCCCCGACCCCAGAGGTGCTCAGTGTGACCCGGGTCATGCGCACGGATCGCTGGCGGATCACCACGCCGGAGTGGACCGCGATCGAGGCCCTGCAACCGAAGAAGCTCAAGCACGGCCGGGTCGCCAATGAGCTGTTTCCGTCCTCAGACCGCATCCAACAGCACAACATTGCATCGGCCAACCCTTGGGTTGCATCTGCGCTGTGGAGCCGTGGTGCTGTGGCGTTTGACCACCTCAAGGCCACCGAGTCGGTGTCGCTGGTGGTCCCGTCGGATGTCGAGACGGAGCAGCTGCGGATGCTCGGCTACGTCGAGTAGGTCGTGGACGGCACACGAGGCCCCAGGCCCCCCCGCAGACATGCTGGAAGCCCTGGGGTGTTTGTGTTCTACTCGCAGACTTCGCCCTCGCCGGCGAACGCGAAGTCGTGTCCTTCGGCCGTGCCGGTCAAGCTGGCTGCGATCATGTTGCCGTCGAAGTTGCCGTTGTTGAAGCGCACGTCGGCGAAGGGTGCGAGCACGGTTCCCCGCATCCCGAAGGCTTCCATGCCCAGCCAACACGCATCCCAGAAGTTCCACAGCACGGTGGTGTCGTCGACGCCGCCCTCGAGCGAGATGTAGAAGTGGCCCGTGTTGATGATGCACTCATCGACATTGATGACAACCGTGGCGCCCGCGGGGGCGTCGATCGAGAGGTAGCTGGCGGCCACGAAGTCGCTGCCGCTGAGGGTGAAGATGTTGGCGTCTGGGTTTGTGCCCACCAGGCTGACCTCGGCCCATGGGCTCACGTCGGTGTCGCCGTTGGGGGCCAGGGCGGCCAGGGCGAGGGACAGGTCTTCGAGGGCGTCCTGCTCGGCCACAAAGTCGACGGGGCTGCCCTGGATGGGGGTGCCCCCGGTGACGTGCACATTCTCGGGAACACTGGCGCTTGTGCCGTAGTGGACCTCACCATGGACGGTCCCGGAGTCGAGGTTGGCCGCGGTTCCGGCGATGAGCACCGGGCCGCTGCCAATGGCCGAGCCCACGGAGAAGTACTGCATGTCGACCCGTCCGCCGGCGGCCACGCTGCCGAGCACGTCGAGCCCACCAGTGTAGTTCCCGAACACAAACACATTGTGGTCCGCTGCCGCACCCAGGTCCAGATCGACGCATGCTTCGCACCCGTCCAGGTCCACTGTGATCTCTGCGGTGCCGGCGCCGGCCCAACCCACGCTGGTGCTGGTCGGCAACGAGGCCACCGACCACGTCATCCAACCCGATGCCCCGCGTTCTGCGTTGCGTCCGTTGGCACCGTCGCCCACCTGAAAGGCAATGCCGTCGTCGCTGAGGTTAATGTCCGCACCGACCCAGGCGCCGATCCCCTCCAAGCTCGCATTGTAGCAATCATAGTAGTACCACGTGCTGCTGTCGATGCTACCGCTTGGGGAGTAGGCCGTGTTGCGCAGGTCCTCGATGGGGCTGCCGCCGGGGGCGGTCATCGTGTGGTGGGTGAGCCAGACGATGGCGTCGAAGCCCCGGGTGGTGTCGCCGGCCGGGTAGAGGGTGCCGGTGAGGGTTGCGGTGCCATCGGAGTTCTCGACCAGCTGGGCGCCATCGGCGAACACGAGCTCGTCGTGGATCCCCGGCAGCGAGAAGGCCACGGTCGTGGAGCTGGTGCTCAAGCCACTGTCGGGCACGGCCTCGTCGACGCAGGACTCGGCGTCCCGACAGCCCGCGTCCGCCTCGTCGATCTCGCCATCGCCGTCATTGTCGATGCCGTCGCACACCTCGGCAGTGGTGGACGGGGGCGCCACAGCGGTGTCACCGTCTTCGGCACCCTCGGCGCGGTCTCGGCTGTCGGAGCGGTTGTTCCGGTCGCCGGCGTCCTTCTCCGACAGCGCGGTGGCGTCGTAGCAACCGTTGAGTGCGGAGAGACCGAGCAGGGCGACCAACAGCCGCGGGGAGGACACAGCGAAACGCAAAGACATGTGGGGAATCCAACGGGACTCACCGCCGCCCCCCAACGCTACACCGGGCCTTCGCCGCTGTCTGCTGTGTCGTGTCTGAGAATGTCAGGCGATGCCACAGCCTGGGCCACGGAGTCGACCAAGATCCGGGGCTGACCGAGCGCCACGCCCACCGCCGACAAGGCTGCGGGCACGCCCAAGGAGACCTGTGTGCGCACCGCCACCCACCCGTCCTGGATCGCCCACACGCTGAACTGAAACCGGGCGTTGCCCCCCTCAAATCCCTGGACTTGAACGACCGGCGGGGGCTGCTGGAGCACGTCCGGATCAGCCTCGCCAAGGCCAATCAGGGCGGCTCTGGCGGCCCGGAGATCCGCTTCTTGGGGAATCAGCAGCACAAGGTCGATCCGCCGTATCGGGAAGCCGGTGAGGTTGGTCAGCGGGGACTTGACCAGCAGCTCGTTGGGCACTCGGACCATGCGGTTGTCGAAGGTGCGCATCCGCACGCTCAACGGGTCGATGCTCAGCACCTCGCCGGAGAGGGTGCCCACCTCGATGAAGTCGCCCACCTTGATGGCATTCTCGAGCATCAGGAACAGGCCCGAGATGAGGTTCGAGGTGGACGTCTGGGCCGCAAAGCCGATGGCCACTGTGGCGAACCCCGCGGCACCGAGCAGCACGCTCAGGTCGATGCCAATGATCTGGAGCGCCTCGGCGATGCCCAGGCCGATGATCCCCCACAGGCCGAACCGGCGGGCCATCAGCTCCCACCCGGGGCTGGCGAACCGCTGCACCACGCGGGCGAGCAGTCCCCCGATGAACCGGCCCAAGAAGATGCTGAGCACCAGCACCAGGAAGGCCGAGGCCACCGGCAGGGCCTTGTCGGGAATTGCGCTTGTGAGCTGGTTCAAGTCCATGAAGGTCACTGGCCGCGGGAGAAGAATGCGTTGAAGGCTTGCACCACCGCCGGGCCCCGCTCACGGTGGTCTCGGGGGGGCGACAGCTCGGTCCAGCTCGCCGGACAGGTGCCGATGTCCACGGCGGCGAATTCGTCCTTGTCGCGGGTGAAGACCACCGGCGGGGTGCGAAGCTGGCCTCGGTCGTCCTGCATCAGCGCGAGGTGGGGGATGGGGATGTTGAGACGAGAGACCGTGAGGGCGGTCGCGCCCCGGTTGATCACATCCACCGACACGAGCGCCCGGTGGGCGAGGGCAGCGAAGCGGTCAATCTCGAGCCGCATGGCCGTCCGGCTGGCGTAGCAGAGCACCCCGGATGTGGGGCCGCCGAACCACGTGTTGTGGGGCCGGACCACGGGCAGATCAACGGTCAGCTGGCGCTTCTGGCCGACGAGGGCTTGCACCCACACCGGGATCGAGACGTAGGCGCGGATGCTCTCGGCCGGCAGCACGTAGAAGGGCTCGTCGGGCGTCGCCACGAAGGAGCGGTCGCCCAGCCGGGGCGCGAGGTGCAAGGGATCGACCGTGGCCCCAAAGGCAAATCGTCGCCGCTCGACGCCCTCCGGCTCCACCATCTGGTCGCCGGGAATTCTGATGTCAAGGACATTGTCGAGCCATCGTCCGTCTCGCCACCATCGAAAGGTCCACTCCCAGGGGCGCCGCTCCACCAGCAGGTTCAGCGGCCCCACCCGCCAGCCCCGGCTCTCGCCCAGCGGAATCGAGGTGGGCCCCCACAGCGTGGGCGCTGCGGCCTCTGCCATCGTGACGTCAGACATGGTCCACGACCGACACAGCGCCCTTCACATGCAGATCGCGCTGCGGGAAGGGGATCGTGATCTTGGCTGCGGCAAGCGCTTCCCAGATGTGCTGGTTGAGGCGGTCGCGCATGACGGGAAGGAGCCAAGGGTCTCCAATCCAGAGAAAGACATCAAAGATGAGTGCGCTGTCGCCAAATGCCTTGAACTGCACGACCGGATCCAGTTCTTCGAGGCGGTCTTCCACCGCCCGAGCGGCCGCCATCAGCACTTCCCGTGCGTGGGCGGGCGGCGTGGCGTAGGCGACCCCCACTTCGGTCTTCAGGCGCACGGCCTTCGAGCGCATGGTGAAGTTTCGCACGGTGGCTTGCACGAGGGCGGAGTTGGGCACAATGCGCCGGTCGCCATTGATGCTGATGACGATGGTGCTGCGGACGGCCATCTCTTCCACGCGCACGAGCTGGGCATCCACCTCGACCCCATCGCCAGGACGGATGCTCTGTTCCAACAACAGGATGATGCCGGAGACAAAGTTCTGGGCGATGCCCTGCAGCGCAAGGCCGATGCCGACCGCGAAGACGGCGCCGAACGTCAGCAGCGCGTCAAGCTGCACACCCACAGTCTGAAGCGCCACCACCAAGGCAACCGCAACGATGGAGTAGTGCAGCAGCCGCATGACTGTGCCGACCGAACCCTCGTCCCCCACGCCCCTTGAGCGGGCAAAGCGCAGGAACGCCGCCTGACCCAGGGTGGACCCACGATGGGCCACGATGAGAATCATGAGCACGGTCATCACCGTCACCACGGACACCGGCGTGCCCGCGAGGGTGATCAAGGACGTGTTTAGCGCCGCCCAGATGATGCTGTAGATCTCGCGGATGGTGTCCACACCGTCTCCTGGTGACTCGGCGAGCGGGCTGGACTATCGCGGTGACCGTGCCGGCAATGTGACGTCTGCCTACAGCTCGGCGCATCCGAGAGCGGCGTAGTATCCGGTGTTCTCGCCATCCACCCAGCAGTCTCCGCTGGCGGGATCGGCCAGTACATAGGTGATGTCGTCACGGAGGCCTTGGTGGAAAAGGGTCTGGCCATCGCCCACTTGGCTGAGGTCGGGGTAGACGCTCTCGATGGTCCCGCCGCCCGCCGCGATGCTGTGGCACACGTCATAGCCATAGTCATCAACGCCGCCGGGCTCCGGTCCGGCGATGCAGGTCTCGCCATACCACCCGCCACTGCCGGCCCCGGTCTCGGCCATGCCCAGCTCGTGGGACGCGGCGGTGCTGTTGACCACCCGGACAACAAGGCCTTCGCGGTCCCATGTGAAGCTCACGGCGACATCTGGATCGGCGCCGATGTCCTCGTCGATGTTGCCGTCGCAGTCGTTGTCCCGGCCATCGGCGATCTCCACGGCGCCCGGATGGGCCGTGTCGTCGTCATCGTCGCAGTCTGCGCCGTTGTCGGCATATGCCGCGGGCGCGGTGCACTGGACCACACTGTCCCCGCCCCACCCGTCTCCGTCTTCGTCCAGGTACCAGACCGTGCCGGCGCCGTTGTCCACAGCGCCGTCGCAGTCGTCATCCACGTCGTTGCAGTCCTCGATGGCCCCCGGGTGGATGGTGGGGTCGTCCGGTGCGCAGTCGTCGGCGCAGTACCCGTCACCATCGGGATCTGTGGCGAGGCTGCACAGCCCGGAGTCGGTCCCCCCGTCCCCGCCCCACGGCTGGGTGACCCCGGAGTCGGCGGTCTTGCCGCTCCCTGCGCACCCGGCCAGCATCAGCAACAGGACGTTCTTCATGGCTGGAGCCCCTCGGCTTCGATCAAGGCGAAGATGCCGGGCACGTCCGATTCGCCCTCCATGTAGGGTTGAGGGTCGAGGCGGCCGATCTGGCCCAGGGCCCGCACGAAGGTCTTGCCCGTGTCCGGGAAGCCGCACACCTCGTGGGGGTCGTGGCCGCCAATGGCGAGGTAGACCAGATCTTCGTCAAACGGGTTCGCGATCTGGTGGGCGACCCTGGTGCCAGCTGGGCACGAGATGCAGTCGCCGGGACCGATGGCGCGCAAGGTGTCGCCCGCGCGGAGCACCCCCCGCCCGGTGAGGATGTAGAAGACCTCGTCCTCGCGCATGTGGAAGTGGAAGGGCACCAGTGCGCAGCCCGGCGGCAGGCGCGACTGGTTGACGCCAAGGCCCCGCCCGAGCGTGCGGGTGTTGGGGGTGAGCACGACGTAGCTGCCCCCCCAGCGCCCCTCGCGGTGGTTGACTTCGTCGAGGCCAGCGGCGTTGAGCACGGTGATGGGGGCGCGCTCAAGCGGGTCGACGGGGGGACGGGTGCTGTCAGGCATGGCGCACTCCTGCGGGGCGGGACCTGATCCGGTATCGCCGTGGGTGGGGGGCTGCCGCCGGCGGGGCGGGTAGAACCGGCCTTCAGCGGGATGTGGGGCGGTCGCTGTGGTTCGGATACGGGGCGCCGCCGGAGTCCCGATGTGCCCTTTGTCCGCCCCGACCCAAGCTGCCGATCCGACCGTGCTGGTGGACCGTCTCGTGCGCATTCATGCCGAGCTGGAGGCCTACCGGGACGGGGGCCGTCGCTTGTTTGCCACCTCAAGCTTCCAGACGAACAGCTTGGTGTTGCTGCATGTGCTCAGCCGGTTCGCGCCGTCGACCCCGGTGGTGTTCCTGAACACGGGGTACCACTTCCCCGAGACGCTGGCGTTTAGAAAGCGGCTTGAGAAGACGCTTGGGATTAATGTTCTCGATCTGTACTCTCCCGTCTCGCGGTATCAGCAACGCGACGGGATGGGACGGTTGCTGTTTACGTCAGATCCCGATCGGTGCTGCCACCTGAACAAGGTGCTGCCACTGGACCCGGTGATTGCGGAACATGACGTGTGGATCAGCGGTGTGCGGGCGGGGCAGTCGGCCCACCGTGCGTCGATGGGGCGCACCGCCCAGGGCCGGCGGGGCATCGAGCGCTTCCACCCCATCCTCGACTGGACCTCCCGCGAGGTCTACCTCTACCTTCAGGCCCACGCGCTGCCGATGCACCCGCTGGAGTCCGAGGGCTACCCATCCATCGGCTGTGCCCCCTGCACCCGCCGCTTCGTCGACCAACCGGATCTGGGCGGTGTGGTGGACGACGAGCGGGCGGGGCGCTGGGCCGGCATGTCGAAGACCGAGTGTGGTCTGCACCTCGACGGAGCTTCCTGATGCGAATTCTGGTCACCGGCGGCGCAGGCTACCTCGGCAGTGCCCTCTGCTTGCGGCTTGCGGGCCGCTACGATGTCAACGAGGTCGTGATCTACGATAACCTCAGCCGCAGCCGTGGCCTGTTTCTCGCCGCGATGCCACCGGGCAGCAGCGAGCGGGTGAGGTTCATCCACGGGGAGCTGCTCGACACCCGCTCCCTCGGCAAAGCCCTTGAGGGCGTCGATGTGGTGGTGCACTTGGCTGCGCGGGTGACCACACCCTTCGCCCACGATGACCTTCATGGCTTCGACCAGATCAACCGCTGGGGCACGGGCGAGCTGGCCATCGCCGTCGAGCGCAGTGGCGCGGTCCAGCGGGTGGTCTATGCCAGCAGCACTGCCGTGTATGGCGACACCCACGGCGGGCCCGCCTCGGCACAGGACACCCCCCCCGCACCGGTCTCGGCCTATGGCCACTCCAAGCTGGAGGGCGAGCGGCTGCTGGCCAACCTCGCCGATGACTTGCACTTGCTTGTTCTGCGCATGGGCAACGTCCACGGCATGGCGCCGGCGATGCGATTCGACTCGCTGGTCAACCGGTTGCTCTTCGACGCGTGGTTCTCTGGGCGCATCCAAGTGACCGGCTCGGGGGAACAGCACCGCGCGTTGTTGCACGTCGACGCGGGCGCACGGGCGCTGGAAGCGGCAGCGATGGGCGGGCTCGAACCGGGCGTGGTCGATTTGGTGGACGCCACCGCCAGTGTGTTGGACGTGGTGCGGGCCATTCGGGGCGTGCTGCCCGAGACCGAAGTGCTCTTCATCAGCCAGCACCTCACCCCGCCGGACTCGGTGATTGCCCGCGATGATCGTGTGCCTCGGGGGATCCACGATGACCGAAGCATCGAGATCCAGGTGCGTGAGATGGCGGGCCGGTTCAGCTTTGGTGGGCGACGCTGAGCTCGCCGGTCATGCGACCTCGGCCCCCCGAGCGATGCGTGCGCCGGAGCCATCTCGATCTTGACCCGCGCTGATTCTGCACAGCATCTTTACTCGTTGTTGTCGTCGCAGACAGCGTGATGACCGGGATCCAGGTTCGGCCGACCCGGGTGCCGGCAGCGCCATCGTGAGGGCGGCGACACGTCTTTGTTCCCACGAACACGCTTCGAGGCGCTACTGTGCGGCGAGTATCTTCGGGTCCCGAGAGTGGGGCAGCTCTCCTGCGCTGAGGCCGGCATGGCAAGATCCCTTTCTGCGACTGTGATTCCCCTACTTGTCCTTGCTGCCTGTGCTGGCAAGGAAGGGGGCTTCTCGGTCTACAATTCCAATCCCACGCCTGTGATCACCTGGCCGTCTGACGGCGAGGTCATTGAGGGGACCGATCCCGTGACCTTGACGGGGCGGGGAGAAGACTCGGAGAGCGACAACGAGCAGCTCCTCTCCGAGTGGCAGATCGACGGCACGCCCATCTGCGAAGACGTGGCGCTGGCCTCCGACGGCACGACCACGTGCACGGCGGGGCTCCCGACGGGATCTCACACCATCACCCTGGTCCTCACCGACCCGGACGGTGGCGTGAGCCAAGAGAGCGTCAGTGTGGTGGTCGAGGCCTCGAACTCGCCGGTGGTTCAGCTGCTGACCCCCGACGGCTCGGTCAACTACTACCAGGGCACCGACATCGCCTTCACGGGCGCGGTGGCCGACTCTGAGACCTCACCAAGCGACCTCGATGTCCGGTGGGAGAGTAGCATCGACGGCGATCTCGATGTGGATGACAGCCCCGACGGTGCGGGCGATCTGGCCGGCAGCTCGCGGCTGACGGCGGGCCTGCACATCGTGACGTTGTTCGCGGTGGACGCGGATGGCTACGAAGGCTCGGACTCGGTTGAGATCACCGTCCGTGAGCCCAACCAGGCGCCCGACTGCGACATCGTCACCCCCGAGAACGGCGCAGCGTCCGACAGTGGCGTGTCCGTCGACTTCTCCGGCACGGCGGACGACCCGGACGTCGATCCCGAGCTGCTCACGGCGGTCTGGTCCAGCGACCTGGACGGTGAGCTCCACAGCGAGATGGTCACCCCCGATGGGATCACCGACTTTGACGTGGACACTCTCATTGTGGGCACCCACGTCATCACGCTCACGGTCACCGATGACGCGGGTCTGAGCTGCACCGACAGCATCCTGTTCAACATCGGCACGCCGCCCTCGGTGGTCATCGACAACCCCGCGGACGGGGACGTGGTCAACGAAGGCGACCTGATCACCTTCGAAGGCACCATCGCCGACTCCGAGACCGCACCCCACGACCTCGCGGTCCGCTGGACCTCCGATCTCGACGGTGAGCTCGACACCTCGACCGCCCCCGACTTGGGCGGCGTCGAAGGCGACTCCGGCGAAGTGGGCTTTGGGGTCTCCGACCTCACCATCGGCACCCACGTCATCAGCCTCCGCGCGACGGACGGCGATGCGATGTACACGGTCGACACGATCGCCCTGCGCATCAACGATCTGCCCAGCGCGGCCACGATCTCCCTCGACCCCGACCCGGCGTACACGAGCAACAACGTCACGGTGTCCATCGACGCGAACGCGACCGATGCCGAGGGCGATGCGATCTCCTACGCCTACGAGTGGTGGAAGAACGGCACGCTCACCGCCATCACCACCGCGACCTTCCCGAGCACCGACACGGTCCGGGGCGACGCCATCGAAGCGCGGGTCACCGCCTTTGACGGCTACGGCGCGGGCGATGTGGCCACGGCCTCGCTGACCATCAGCAACTCGCCGCCGGTCACCACGGCCCCGGCCCTCACCCCCGACCCCGCCTACGAAGGCGACACGATGGTGTGCGCAGTGGGCACCAGCTCCGACGACGACGGCGACACCGTGGTCGACGCCTACTCTTGGTACGTCAATGGAGTGGTGGTCTCGGCCAGCACCAGCACCCTGGGCTCGACCTTCTTCGCCGCGGGCGACAACGTCTACTGCGGTGTGACCCCCTTCGACGGCACCTCCTACGGCACGATTGCCAGCTCGAATGTGATCACCATCTCGAACACCGCCCCGGTGGTGTCGACAGCGGCCATCACGCCCGACCCGGCCAAGGCCGCCGACACGCTGACCTGCGGCTACACGTACGCGGATGTCGACGGCGACAGCGACGCATCGACGGTGACCTGGACCATCAATGGCACCAGCGCCGGCACGGGCTCCACCCTCACCGGTGGCTTTGTCTTCGGTGACACGGTGGCCTGCTCGGTCGAAGCCTACGATGGCGCCGACACGGGCAACACCATCACCGACTCGATCACGATCTCGAACACCGCACCGGTGCTGTCGAGCGTGAGCTTGACCCCCACGACGGCGACGACCACCGACGACATGACCTGCACCCCGGGCTCGTCGACCGACGCGGACGGCGGCGCGGTCTCGTACAGCTACGCATGGCAAGTCAATGGGTCGACGGTCTCGGAGACCTCGTCCACGCTGGACTCCGGGGACCACGAGCGCGGTGACAACGTCGCCTGCCTCGTGACGCCCAACGACGGCACCGACAACGGCTCGGCGGTGACCTCCAACACGGTCACCATCTCGAACACGGCGCCGGTCATCTCGGCGGTGGCCCTGTCCCCGACAACCATCGGCACCGAAGATGTGGTCACCGCCAGCGCGACCTCGTCTGACGTGGACGGCGACGCGGTCACCTACACCTATGACTGGTACGTCAGCTCCGCGCTGGTCCAGTCGGGAGCGTCCAGCTCCCTCGATGGCCTCACCTACTTCGACCGCGGCGACACGGTCTATGTGGTGGTGACCCCGACCGACGGCACCACCGCCGGCTCCGCGTTCACGTCCAGCACCATCACGGTGGGCAACACGGTGCCTGAGGCCCCGGTGGTCAGCATCTCGCCGACCTCTCCGGGCATCAACATCGACGACCTCGTCTGTGGTGTGGCGACCGCCTCCTACGACGCCGACGGCGATGCGATCACCTACACGGCCACCTGGTTGGCCGACTCGGTGGCCTACACAACCGGCTTGTCGACGACCACCTGGCCCAACGACACCGTTCCGGCGACCTACACCCACCTCGCCACCACCTGGCAGTGTGTGCTGACCCCGAACGATGGCACCGCGAACGGCAGCGCAGGCGCGGCCACCACGACGGTCAGCGACCAGACCGCTCCGGGCGCGCCGACCATCGACACGCCGCTCACCTACGTCAACTCCGATGCGTTGGACCAGTCCGGCACCTGCACCTACGGCGACCACGTCGACATCACGGTGGAGTGCAACAACAGCGTGGATGGGACCTTCTCCAGCTCCACCACCTGTCTGACCGACGGCACCTGGGACCTGACCATCTCGGGCGTTGCCCGGGGTGTGCCCACCAACTGTGTGGCCTACGGCACGGACGCGGCGGGCAATGAGTCTGGCGACTCGAGCACGGTCAGCACCACGGTCTGTGACCCGGAAGACGCCTACGAAGATGGCACGGGCTACGGCGACTCGGTCACTGATCCTGTCGATGAGTGGGCCATTCTCGCTGATGATGGCTTGACCACCATCAACGTCACGGCCAACATCCTGGAAGATGGCAGCGACACCGAGGACTGGTACGTCATCGAGACGGACGACAACTCGTCGACCGATACGACCGCCGGCATCGACTACTACAACCTGGACATTCGCCTCTACGACGAAGCCACCGGTGCGGCGTCCACGCTGTACAAGATGGTCGTCTACCGCGGGTCCAGCACCGGGCTGGAGTGCGCCACCACAGGCTACGACGCATACAACGACTACAAGTACGACGCCGCCGACGGTGTCCACTCGCAGCCGGCGGATGCACGGTCCTGTGGAAACTCAACTTCGCGCAATGTGTGCGAAGACAACAGCAACACCTACTATGTCAAGGTCACGCGGCAGAGCAGCGCGGTCACAAGCTGCGGGGGATACGAGCTTGAGATCACCAACGGCGCCTGGACCTGCAACAGCACCGACTGCCCGTACTGAGAGGAACCCATGAGTACTCGACGCGATGTGCTTCGTTCGATGGGGCTGGGCGCTGCAGCGCTGACCGTTGCTGGTGGTTCGTCCGCCGCAAGGGCTCAGAATGTGCGGCGCGCTGCTGCCACCCTCCGCGAAGGGGCTCCGGCTCCTTGGTGGTTGGTCGCCCCGCTGAAGCCCGGCTCCTCCTTGGGCAAGGGATGGTCCGTCTCGGGCCTGTCTCCTGTCGCCCAGGGTGCCGCTGTGCTGGCCATTCAGCACCGCAGCGGAGCCTCCGCCAATGTGCACATCTGTGCGCTGGGCAGCCGTGGTCAGGGGGTCGCTCAGTCGGCGCTCTTCGACCTGGTGGTGATGGACGGACGGGACGGTGGGCAAGCCACAGATGAAGATCTGGGGCGTGCCATGACCGGACTGGCCCGCCGCATCCACCGCAACGAGCTGCGGGTGGAAGACGAGCTGCGCCAAGCCGACGGCATGCTCACCCACGGTGAGCGGGTCGCACGCTTCGGTGGTGAGACCTTTGCCCCCGAAGGCGCCGCCGACTGACGCTCAGGCGTCCATCAGCCGCTTGAGGGTCTGGACAAACGATGCCCGCAGTGCCTCGCGCTGTGGGTGTTGTCCGTTCTGGACCACCGGTTGCCCGCCGACCACGAGCGAGTGCAGGGCATCCCGGGCGTCGGCGAAGATGTAGCTGTCCAGGCACGTGTCGCCGTGGCGCCCCACCATCGCAGGGTGGTCTGGGTCCAGCGTCAGCAGGTCGGCCCGATGCCCCACGGCGATGCGACCGCAGGCTTGCCCCAGCGCTTGGGCTCCCCCCGCCGCACAGGCCCGCCAGAGTGCGCCCCCCGTGGACCGTCCGCCCCCGGGACGGCACAGGTTGCGTCCACCCCGAACCAAGCGCTGGCCCAGCTCCAACAGGGCCAGCTCATGGGGTGCGCTGCGGCCGACGTGGCTGTCGGTGCCGACACCCATGCGGCCACCGTGGTGGAGGTAGTCCTCCAGCGCGAAGATGCCGTCGCCGAGGTCGGCTTCGGTGGTGGGGCACAGGCCGAGCACCCCGCCAGACCGGGCGAGGTCCCGCCGCTCCTGGGGGTTGGCGTGGGTGCCGTGCACCAAGCACCACCGGTCGTCCACGGCGACATGGTCCAGCAACCACGCGATGGGCGGCTGGCCCGACCACGCCACACAGGCCTCGACCTCGCGGGGTTGCTCGGCGATGTGGATGTGCAGGGGTGCGGACTCGCTCATGGACCGCACGACCTGGACCACTTCCTGGAGGGCCGCCGGCGGGACGGCCCGCAGGCTGTGGGGCGCGACACCCCAGGCCCCGTCCGGGTCGTCGGCAACGGCCGCCTGCACACCCTCGACGATGTTGAACAGTCCAGCGAGGTCGTTGAGGAAGGGGCGCTGGGGTTCCTGGGCGGGGGCCCCCCCAAAGTCGGCGGTCTGGTACAGCACCGGCATCATCGTCACACCGATGCCGGCCGCACGAAAGCCCGTCAGCACGGCCTTTGCGGTCTCGGCGCGGTCGGCGTAGGGGCGCCCGTCGGGCTGGTGGTGCAGGTAGTGGAATTCCGCGACCCGGCTGAAGCCTCCCTCCAGCATCTCCACGCCCAGCCAGGCGGCGATGTGGTGCAGGTCGTCCGGGTGGAGCTTGCCGACGAAGCGGTACATGACCTCACGCCACGTCCAGAAGCTGTCCGACGTGTCGCCGGCGGTCTGGGTCAGCCCGGCCAGGGCCCGCTGAAAGGCGTGGCTGTGCAAGTTCGGCATGCCCGGCACGGTCGGCCCGGCGAGGCGCTGATCTCCGTCGGTGGGCGGCACCCCCCACTCGATGGCGGCGATGGTGCCCGTGGCGTCGACGTCCAAGGCGACGTCGGTGTGCCAGCCATTGTCGAGCAGCGCCGAGGGGGCCCACCAGCGCGTGGGGGTCACTGGGGCTTCCATGTGACAATGCTCTGTATCACGGCCTTCAGGTGGTCCTTGACCCCGGCCGCTCGCGTGTCGGACCACACGTCCGGGGCGTCCTCGTCCAGATAGACCGACCACGCCATCTCGAGCTGGAGGGCATGGATCTGGTCGGCGGGGCGGCCGTGGCTGCGGGTGATGTGGCCGCCCTTGAAGCGCCCGTCGACGACCGTGCTCCACGGTCCTGCGGCCAGCGCGTCGGCGGCACGGGTGCGCAGTGAGGGGGCACACGCCCGCCCGTCGGCCGTGCCCAGGTTCAGGTCCGGCAGGCGTCCGTCGAACAACCGCGGCACCGTGCTGCGGATGGAGTGGGCGTCCCACAAGATGGCGAAGCCGTGGCGGGCCTTGAGCCGCTGAAGCTCCGTGGTGAGGGCCGAGTGGTACGGGCGCCACCACCGGGTGACCCGGTCGTCGCGGTCGGCCGCGGTGGGCGGGGTGGTCCAGACGGGCTTTCCGCCAAACAGCTCGGTGGGGATGAGGCCGGTGCCGGCTTGGCCGGGGTACAGCGGCGTGTCGTCCTCGGGGCGGTTGAGGTCCACCACAAAGCGGCTGGGGTGGGCCACCAGCAAGCTCGCACCGAGGCTGGGAACGAAGTCGTACAGGCGGTCCACGTGCCAGTCGGTGTCGGGCAAGCCGCTCGCTTCGGGACGGAGCTGCGCCCGCAGAGTCTCGGGCAACCACGTGCCAGAGTGGGGCACACTGACCAGCAAGGGGGCGTCGCCGAGGTGCAGCGTGTAGGGTCGCATGGAGGCAAGGCTCGGGAGGAGGGGAAGGGCAAAAACCGCCGCAGGATGGGTCAGGACAAGGCGCCCACGTTGAGCACCACCCGCTCGACCCGCTGAGGGCCGGCGGGAACCACGATGTGGAGTGCAACGCCACCGCCCTCGATCCGGGCCGTCACGTGCCCCCCTCGGATGCCCCGGCGGTGGAGCACGGCCATCGCCGCAGTCTTGGCCGAATTCGCCAGACCGGGCCGGAGCAACTCGCCGACAACGACCGACTCGACGGCATCTTGGATGGCTTCGGCCAGTGTTGGGGCCGGCGGCTGGGGGGGCGCTCGATGCACCCGCACCGGACCGATCCGGGCCCCGGGGGGACTGGGCCTCTGGGGCATGGGAACCTCCGCAAGGGGCTGTTCCTGCGTATCCCGGTCCTTCCACCGCGGGATGAGGGGCGGCGCGGCAACGGTGCAGGCCCCGATCGTGGTAGACCAGTCGCCGAGCCGAATTGACCCTCCCCCCAATTCGCCCTTCTCTGTCCCCACACCCCCGCACTGCATGACCTGGCCAATCCCTGCACCGCCGGTTCACCCCCTGCGCGACGCGCTTGCGCTGGGGGAGCTCGATGGCCCCTCCGTCGCCTCGCTCGCGGTGCAGCTCGGCAGCTTGCCGGGAGAGCCCGGCGACAGCGAAGCCATCAACCTCGAGACCATCGGGGGGTGGCTGTCACGGCTCGACGACTTCGCCGCCACGCTGACGCCGGCCATCGTCGGGCGGTTGTCCCGGGTGGTCCTGTCGTCGGTGGAGCGGGTCATCCCGTGGCTGGAGCTGCGGCGCAGCCAGCGCTTGCACCGTCGGGTGGTCGGGGGCATGGCCGGTGTGCGGGTGCAAGGGCGTGGCGTGGATCTGCGCGTGTCCCGGGTGGGCCCGTGGCGCCAAGCGGATCCCCTCGAAGAGCTGGCGGCCCTCCTGGTCGATCTGGAGCTGGCCGGGCACTGGCGGCTGAGTGCGACGGTGCACGGCGCCTGGCTCGCCACCGAGAACGATGCACGGGCTCCACTGCTCGTGCCCATCTTGCAGGTCTTGGCGGTCATTCGTCGGCTGGCCCAGGCGTCGCCATCGGAGCTCAGCCTGGGCTCCCAGTCGGTGCTGGCCCGGTACGCGTGGGGCTTGCTGTGCGCCCCCGCCCGGCGGCCCCGGGTGGTCCTGCTCACGGGTGCCGAAGCACCGCTGCGCAGCACGATTGGCCACTCGCTGGTGTCCCGACTTCGGGGTGCGGCCCTGCTTCGTGCTGAAGGCGGAGTGCGGGACGAGACCGGCCACTCGCCCGATGCTTGGTTGGACGAGCTCGCGGGTGCGCTGTCCGATCTCCAGATTGTGGTGTTGTGTGCCCCGGTGCGCCCGCCCACACTGAATGGCCACTTGCGGCGGTTGGCGGCCCGGTGCGATGAGTTTGCCTTGGTGCGCAATGCGTCCGCCTTCCCGCTGGCCATTCCCCCGGGCGTGCGCCGCTTCGAGGCCGAGTTCCCCGAAGAGCTCCTGGCAAGCGCCATTCTCGCGACCCTCCGCTGAGTGTCCGGGCCCTCGCTGTCTCGAGTGTTGTTGGCGGCGGCCGTGCCCACGCTCGCGCAGATCTTGGCGCTGTTGAACCCCGACTTTGTGGTGGTGGACTGCGAAGAGCGCTTCAACGCGGCCCACGCCGTGTCGCTGGCGGCCGGCCACTGGGACGCGCTGCTTGATCTGCAGTACCGCAAGTTCTGCGGGGGCTGCACGTTTACGGCGGGCGCGGGTGCGGTCTTCTTTTCGGTGCTGCCGTCGGTGTTTGCCGTCTGGAAGCTGGTGCCGCTGGCCTTCACAGCCGTCCTGAGCGCCGTCGGCTTTCGGGGGCTGTGGCGGGCAGCCACTCCCACTGCGGCGGTGCTCTTTGTGGCCATGGTGTCCCTGGCGCCCCCCCCGTGGGTGCGGCTCGCGTTGTTGGCTTGGGGCAACCACTACGAAGCCGGGCTGTTCTGTCTGGCCCTCGCCTTGTTGGCAGCACGGGGGTCCTCGCTGGGCGACCGTGCCCACGCCGCAGTGGGTCTGCTCGTTGGCTTTGCGATGTGGTTCGGGTTCTCCAGCACCTACGCGGCACTCGGCTTCGTGCTGGTGCGAGCGCTTCAGCGGCGGTGGGCGGCCCTGGGCTGGCTCGCGCTGGGTGCGCTCTTCGCACCTCTGATGTGGCTGGCCCAGCTCGTGTCCACCGACCAGCAGCCGTTCGGCACCATCTACAGCAAGGGGGAGGCAATCCCAAGCCTGATGCGCATTCCGGGGAAGCTGCGCACGCTGCTCCTGCCCCAGCAGTGGGCGGGCCTGTTTAGCGTGAACAACGTAAACATCGGTGTTCCCCTCGGTGGGGCTGGACTCATCGCGGCCGTTGTGGCCTGGGCGATGAGCGCGCGGGCGGGGGTGGTGGCTTGGCGGAGAGACGGGGCGTCCCGGATTCCCCTGAGTGGTGTCTTCGCCGGCTTCTTGACCATCTGGTTGGCCCTCTATCTGGTCGTGGCCTTCACGCTGGAGCAGCGGCCCTGGCCCGGCGTGCCGTCTGCCGCTGGACTCCGCTATGCCGCCCCCTGGATGCCGCTGCTGTGGGCCCTCATCGCGGTCCAAGCCGGCCGGTGGTGGACGGGGGGCCGCCGCAAGCTCGCCGTTGCGTTGCTGCTGCCCCATGTGCTGTCGGGGCTGCTCACCAAAGCCGCCGTGCTGGGGGGCTCCTTCCCCAACACGTTTGCCTTTGGCCTGGACGCCCCTGACCACGAGAGCTTCCGCTACGTCAACTCCTACGCCCTCGACCCCCGGGACCAGGAGACCTGTGGCGGCACCGATCCCGACCACGTCGCTGGACACGCGTTTGCGTTGGGTCGCCATGGCGCCCAGGGGGTGCTGCCGGGCTTGAACAGCTTCTCCCCGCTGCCTCTGGACGTGATGGCCCCGGAGGACGCCTTCTACGCGGGCGTTGGCCAAGCCGTCATCGACGGGAGGGACTCCGATGCGGTGGGCGGCCTGGCCGTTCTCACCGATGTCCAGGACCTGCTGGCCACGCTGCCCCCCGAGGGGGTGGCGCCGGCAATCTACGAAGCGACGTGGTGGAGGGCATTTCGGGACCGTGACTACGGCTTCGCCCGGGGGGACCTGTTCGCTGAGTCGACGCTGTCTCGCTTGCTGCGTCAGACCACGACGCTGTCGCCGGACCTTCGCCACGCCGCGCTGCACAGCCTCGGCCGCCGCTGGGGCATCGTGCACGGTCGCTGGGGCCAGCCCGGCGCGGTGCCGTGGCCCGTCGTGATTGTTGGACCCCGCTCGGCGGAAGGACTGTCCTCGTTTGCGGAGGGACTCGGGACCGGCCTGGGCACCAAGTGGGGGCCTGGCCTCGCTTTGCCCGTGCCAGAGGGCATGCCCGATGAGCTGGTGCCGGCCTATGTGCGCGGCTTGGCTGAGGGGGTGGACCTTCAGTGGCGGCCGGGCACCGTGACCGTGAGCCGGGACTCTTCGTGGCCCGACGCCGGCGCCGACCGGTGGTGGGGTCCGGTGCCGACAATGTACTGCCCCTGTCGGGCGACGTGTTGGTGAGCGGCTCGGGACCGCCTACCCGGCCACCAACAGCCCCGCCTGAACCAGCTGCAACGCAGTGTTCTGGCTGCGTGGAGGCAAGCCATCCAGGCGCTCACCCAACATTGCCCGCAGCCGCCCCCCCTGGCGTCCTGGCAGCTCCGCTGTGCGGTGGCTGACCTCGATGACATCCGGCACACCGGCGATGCCCGACACCGCAATGGGGGCTTGGGGGGGCACGAGGGCGCGGGCGAGCAGCGTGACCGGGCTGGGCTTTCCAAGGAGGGCGGCCACCAAGCGGTCGCCGTCCAGATCTCCGTGAGCGATGCGCCGCCAGCAGTCGCCCGGTCCCACGCCCTGCAGCGCAGCCTGGACCACTGAGGGAGACAGGGGAAGCTCCATGACCACGGCAAAGGGGGCCACGGCCAGCGGACCGGTCCCCGGTGTGTCGGTCACGTTGGGGACTGGTGCGCCTGCAGACACGGCGTCTCGGAGGGCGCGGGCACTGTCCACCAGCGCGCGCTCCCACGCCAGCAGTGCGCCGACGCCCGCCACCACGGGGGCAGGACCGTCGAGCACCAGATCCACGAGCCGCTGGAGGTGGTCGCCGAAGGCTGCCGTCCGGGCGGCCATGGGGCCAAGCAGGGCAGGGGACGCGAGAAAGGCCTCCAGCGGGGTGGTGCCGAGCAAGGCACCGAGGGCCGCAGCGCTCACGGGGAAGCTGCGGCACAGCGCGCTCATCAGGTACTGATGGCGCCCCTCGGCGTCGATGACAACGCCCTTTACATCAATGTTCTGGGCAAGCGCGGGCGGCAGGTCTCCCCGGCCGTCTCTCACCAGCCGGGCCAGCGCTTCAGAATGAAACAGGGTCTGGAGCAGCGCCGGGTAGCCCGTGTCGACAGGGGGCTGGCTTGCGCTCACCACCGGGGCACACCGCTGGTGCACCACGCCCGGCATGGGTGGGCGGCCGACTCGGGACTGGGCCCGCAGCGTGGGGCTGGCCGACTTGAGCATCACCCGCTGGCGCACATCCGCGAGGACCGGCAAGACCTGCGCGGCGGCGGCCCCTTCGCACTCCACACACACCGCGCGCAGCGACGTGCACCGGTCCAGCAACGCCTCAAAGACCCCCCACACCTCCGGCTGGATCGGCAGGTCGTGGGCGTCGATGTAGTAGCGGCGCTGGCCCTCCTTGCGGTGCAGACCACCGGCGACATGGAGCTCCACAACGCGGTCAGCATCGATCATGTCGAGGGTGTCGGCGCCTTCGACGAGCACGTGGGACCACACGTGTCCCGCGTCCAGCAGCAACCCGCAGTCGGTGCGCTGGGCCAGCTCGTTGAGCCACGCCAGCATGGGCATGGACCCCAGCCGATGGGTGGCCGGGGGCGGCTCCAACAGCAGCGGCACCGGCACCCGCGCCCGCACCTCCATCACCCGCTGCACCGCTTCTTCGAGGCTCGCCCGGGTCAGGATGGGCCCCAAGAAGTAGCCGAGTTGGTTGGAGTAGCCCGGCGTGTCGCCCACGAAGCACACCGCGACGTCCTGCGCCAGCCACGGCGAGCGCACCGTCTCGACATGGTGGCGCACCGCGTCCAGCCACGGCGCCGGGTTGGGCCACGGACCACACAAGTTCAGGCAGCTCGGGTGGTACAGCACCGGCACGCCCCGCTCGGCCAGCGCCGCCACCGACGCGGCCACCAGCTCGGGGTGGACCGCACCGGCGTACTCCACAAAGTCCGGCCCGCCGTCAAACTGGACCAGCGTGGTGGGATCGGGGTCCATGCCGAAGCTCAGGCTCGCGCCGACGCCGAGGGTGGGCAGGGCCTCCAGGAACTCGGGCATCGGCATGGCGCTCTCCAAGGCGGCCGAGGGTAGCTCAAACCCCTGCACTCGGCAGGTGGCGGGCCCTGGGGGGACCTCGCCCCTGTCGGGAGGGTCCGGTATGAGGTCCGCTCCCCCCGGTGCCGCCGGGAACCTGCCCCCGGAGTCCGCCCATGCTTGCAATCCCTCGCCGTGCGGGTCTCTTGGCCTTGTGGGTGGCCATTTTGGGGTCTGCTTCGGCCGGCGAGCTCGATCCGAAGAGCACCAAGCGCCTCGCCTTGGCGCAGGAGAAAGCCGAGAAGCTGAAGTTCAGGCCGGCCCGGCGGATTGCCCGCAAGGTCTACGCCCAGACCGGTGCGGTGGAGGCGCTCGAAGCGGCCGTCCAGATCGAGATCAAAGAGCTCTTCATGGCCGTGCAGATCCTGCAGGGCATGGGCGTGATGGAGATCCCCGAGGGCTTCGAGCCGCTGGCCCGGGTGGAAGCGAGCATCGCGGAACTCCAGTCGGTGGCCCCCAATAGTGTGTCGCTGGCGGTCGCCCGCGGTGCCCTGCAGCAGCTCTTTGGCGCGGCACTGCTGGAGGTCATCCCGCCGCCGTGTGCGCCCGGCGTGGACGGCCTGTACCAGCGAGCCGAGGTTGCCTTCGCTGCCGGGGACCGGGCCGCCGCCCTGACCCTCTACGATGCTGCGCTGGAGCAGTGTCCGACCCACAGCGTGTTGTGGACCTGGTCGGGCGACGCGGTGCTGTACCTGAGCGGGCCCCGGGCGGCGATTGGGCGCTACCGCAAGGCGGTGGAGGTCGACGCCTGCAACCATGTGGCGTGGCGCTTCATTGCCGACACCACGTTTGCGTTGCCCGATCAAGACCCCGCCGACCTGCGCCTGGGCTTCAATGCCGCGGTGCGCGCGGTCGCCTGCAACCCATCCTACGGCGAGGGGTGGAGCACGCTGTCCCGCTACGTGGACCTCATCGGTGGAGAGCTCATGGGCGAGCCCCTGGGCAAGATGGATCGCAGCTCGTTGCGGACGTTGTTGACGGCCGCGGACTTGCGCAAGGAAGACTCCGTGATGGCCCGCAGAACCGGCGCTTTCCATGAGCTGCAGTCAAGCCAGGATGGCGTGATGTTCAACATTCTCGGCATGTATGGCAGCGAGCCCGGCTTCCCGGTTGTGTTGGCCTGGGAGACCTTGGACGCCGAGGTCTCTGCAGAGTTCCGGGCGGCGCGGGTGCAAGCCCTGCCGATGCTGGAGAGCTGGATCTTGAGCACCCGGGTGCGCACCCCCGACGACCAGTAGGCGCCAGGCTTGTGTGGGTCTGGGGACTTCGAGCTGTCGAGGAGGGGTCTGATGGTGTGGTCATCCAGTGCATGGATTGTGCTCTTTGGGGTGGCGTCGGCCGCCCGTCCCACCGTGCTGGAGCGCGCCGCGGACGTGCCCTTCTCGGCCGAGCCCAAGGCGCTCTTGGCGCTGGCTGCCCGTCCCCGGGATGCCGACAATCCACCACCCCTGCGGGTGTTGTTGGACGCCGATGCGTTTGTGTTTCATGGCGACCAGCGCTTGTCCCAGACCACCCATGCCATCATGGTGATCGATGAGCCGTATGCATTGCAGTGGTTTCGCGATGTGAGCCTGCGCTGGGCGCCATGGCTGGAGGATCGGCCGGAGGTCCGCACCCGGGTGATCCAGCCCGATGGCACCGAGCTGTGGCTGCATGACGACCAGCTCGTCGAGGGGGCCTCCACCCAAGGGGGCGATGCGATCTACACGACAGACAGTGTGCTCACCGGTCCGCTGCCCAAGCTGGAGCTCGGCGGGGTCATCGAGCAAGTGGTGGTGCGCCATCCCCGCGAGCCGCTCTCGGCGGTCTCGGCGGGCTTTGACTGGACCCCCGCCGCGTGGGCCGAGCAAGGGCTCGTGCGCCTGACGGTGGTGACCCCGGCCGGTGCGGAATTGCGGTCGACCGTGCCTGCTGGCCGGCCCCGGCCCAAGCACCAGAAGACCGATGGCACGGCTGCGTGGGTGTGGGAGGGCACCGGTGCCGAGCTGCGTGTCGACACGGACGCGGCCCAGCCAGCCTGGCAGTTCTCGGTCGGGGAGGGCTGGGATGCCGTGGCTGCTGAGTATCTGGGGCGGGTGGCGGCGCAGCAGGACCCGGCCGGTACCGAGGGGCTGGTGGCGGCCGTCGACGCAACCGGGGACCGCCGTGCCCGCATCGCGCAAGCGGTGGACGCCGTGCGGGACCAAGTCCACTACGTGGGTCTGGAGCTGGGAGAGTCGGCGATTGTGCCCTATGCACCGTCCAAGGTGCTGGAGCGGGGGTTTGGGGACTGCAAGGACCAGTCCAACCTGCTGGTCACAGTGCTCGAAGAAGTGGGGGTGCCTGCTCGCTTGGCCCTCATCGCTGCGGCCGACCCCGATCCCATCCACCCAGACCACCCGGGGCTGCATGCGTTTGACCATGCGATTGTTCACCTGCCCGAAGATGACTTGTGGATCGACCCCACCGCCACCTGGACCCACTTGGGGGCCCTGCCGGTGTCGCTCGCGGGCCACCTCGCCTTGGTGATCGATCCCCACACAAGCGCCCTGGTCAAGGTGCCGGCCAATGACCCCGCAGCGCACCACTACGCCGAGCGGCGGGAGCTTCAGCTCCGCCACGGTGCGCCCGCCACCTATGTGGAGACGGTGGAGGCCACGGGCTTCTTGGGCGAGATGGTCGCCAGCAACCACGTCGGAGACGGCGCGTCGGCCGATCTGCCGGGCCTGCGCAACTATGCCGAGAAGATCTATGGCGACACAAGTCCCACGCTGTCGTTGACACCGTCCGGCGCGGGTGTGTCGACCACCACACTGCAAGTGGCGGGCTCGGCCCCGGTCCTCACCCTCTGGCACCTTGCCCATGAACAACTCAACCACACGTCTGTGTTGTTGGAGTGGTTGCCGGGCTGGGCGGTGGGGGACGCGCCCGTCGAGGACGCGTGGAGCCGGACGTGGAGCTCGTTTCCCTACACGGCGGATCTGGTGGAAGTGACCCACTTTCCCCCCGGCTATGCGTTAGTGTCGGAACCGGGCGAGACTCAAGTCTCGGCGGGAGACGCAACGCTGCACCGCACCGTTGTGTGGGATGCGCCGTCCAACACACTGACCACCACGCTGAAGTTTAACACGGGCGATGGTGCGTTCTCAGCGGAGGAGGCCCGGCAGCTCTGGCGCTGGGTACACGGCGAGCTGCCCGAGCTTCAGCCGGTGGTGGTCGATGATCCGGGCCGCGAGATGCTGGCTCGCCGCCAGTATGTGCAAGCGGTCCACCACTACAACACGTTGATTGCGGCCGATCCGGAGGCGGCGTGGCCCCGGGCGCGGCGGGCGGCAGTGTTGCGCGGCGTGGGCTTGGGGGACGCGGCGGTCCAAGACGCGCTCGCCGCCACCGTGCTGGCCCCGGATGTGCCCGATGTGTGGTTTGACCTGGGCTGGCAGAGGATGGCCGATGGGGCGGGCGTCGAGAGCTTCCGTGGCATCGACACGGCCGGTGCGGTCGCGGCCTTTGAGCGATCGGTGGAGCTGGGCCTGGACCCCGACACACCGCTGACCAACGTTGCGTTGTTGGCCCGTTCCCAAGCGTCTCTGGACCTTGGCCGTTCGCGGGCGCCGGCGGCGGCGGACGCCTGGGAGCGGTGGCTGGCCGCCGTGGACCCCGATGAGCTGGATGCGCGGATGCTCCTTGCATTGTTCGACAGCGGGCGCTTTGACCGCATCCAAGAGCTGGGGCAAGTGTATCAAGGTGACGTGATGACGGGCCATCTCGTTGCAGTGGAGGCGCTTGAGTCGGGCGCGCCGGCCGCCCTCGCTTTGGCCCGCAACAAGGCCAGCGCACCCACGGCTGAGCTGGGCATTGTGGCGTCTGCCTACGAGCTGTTGCGGCGGCGGCAGGCCTACCCTGCGGCGACAGGGCTGGTGGAGGCCCGGCCGGAGCTGCTCGGCGACCCCCTCCGCGTGCGGGCCCAGCTCCCGTTGGTGCGCGCGATGCGGCCTTGGGGCGACACGCTGGACCCCAAGACAAAGCCCGAGCACGTCCTCATCGCAATGTTGGCCCACA
This sequence comes from Myxococcota bacterium, assembly GCA_942491145.1. Classification (GTDB taxonomy): domain Bacteria; phylum Myxococcota_A; class UBA796; order UBA796; family UBA2385; genus CAXQUZ01. The sequence continues at coordinate 127,145 of CALOBC010000015.1, forward strand.
CCATCGACCATGGCGGCTTTGACGCCGAGGGGCCGGACCTCTCGGCGTGGGCGAGGGCGTCTCCGGCCACCGCTGCGGCCTATGCCAACGCCACGATGCACTCCTTGGCCGACGCAGAAGTGCTCGGGGACTCCTTCATCGACAACCTGCTGTGGGGTGCGTCCCACGCTGTCGAGGGAGACGACGAGACGGGCTACCGGGTGGAGTCCACGTTCATCGGCAGCGACACCCGCTTTCGGTCCTACGTGGTCCATGAGAAGCGCCGGTACCGGCTGTTGGCCCCCGAAGGCGACACGGCTGCGCTGGGTCGCCAGGTCCTGCTGTTGGCGTCCAAGGGGGAGCTGGAGGCGGCGGACCGCTGGCTGGGCTGGCTCGACCCGACCCGCTTGATGGACAACGGGGGCATGACCACCACCTTCGGAGAGCTGCGCAAGCAGCTTGTGGGCGCCGGCGTCGAGCCCGCAGACACTCGCCTGTTGCTCGGCGGACTCGCGGCCGTGACCCACCCCATCGGGCGCGCAGTGCTCAATGAGCGCTTGCCGGTTCTCCACCAGTCCGGCATGGCGCTTGCTCCGCTGGTGGGCATGCTCGCGGCGAGCCGTTGCTTGGACGTCCAGAGCACCGAGTGCATGGCCGCCATCTTGGGCTCGCCCGCCGCCGACGTGGCCGCCACCGACCCGTCGACGGCCGTAGTGTTGGATGGTTTGCAGGTGTTTGTGGACCCTGCCGGCTTCATCCACAATGCCGACGCGAAGCCGGAGCGCACCGGCATGGACTGGAACTGGACCGCGATGGCTGCGATGCTGGCCGGACAACCCCAGCTTGCGGTCGAGGCCGCCCAGAGCGCCGAGGCCGGGGGTGCTCCCGTGGCTGCGCCGGAGCTGTTGATCTGGAACCGCTACTTGGTCGGGGAGGATGCCGAGGCCCTGGTGCCCGCATTGGGGAACACGTTGAGCGCCACCCCCGATGGCCGCTTGCTCCAAGCCTTGATCTTCGCTGCGGCGGATGACGTGGAGTCCGCCCGCCACATCTTCCTGGCCCAGTGGAACCACAGCAAGCTCAGCACCATCGACGAGCTGGGGGTCGGTTGGCATGCGGTGTTGGGCCGGATGGCTGCGACCATGGGGCTTCCCGACGTTGCCGAGGCCTGCTATGCTCGGGTGCCTGACAGCCCCGCGACCGCCGGTGTGTTGCAGTACATTGCGCGAGAGCGCAAGACACCGTGAAGCAAGGCCCTTCGGAGGGCGGGTGGCTCAGCGGGTTCCGTCGTCCGAAGCGACACCGTTGAGCCGGTCCACCACCACAAACAGCGCGCCCCGGTCGTAGAAGTCAACCCCGAAGAAGTTGATGGGACGGCCCCACTCGGCCACACACTGCTCGGCCCGGGCCTGGAGCTGCTCGGCGGTGTTGGCTTGGTCCCCATTCTCCGGCGACGAGAACGGGTTGCTCAGCCAGTGGTTCACCAGAAACAGTGTGTTGCTGGGGTCACCCCGGTTCTGTGCGCACGAGAAGTCGTCGACCGTCTCGAAGGAGTAGGGTGTGTCCACCCACAGGTCCCATGCCCCGTGAATGCCTTGTTCATCTCCATTCCCGGACTCCATACCCACAATCAGGGTGGTGCCATTGTCGATGAGTTGCTCGAGTGTGGGGTCGGCCCCCGCTTGCCATGCATAGAGCCGTGCGCCCAAGCCGGACTCGTCGAGGGATGCCCGGCTGTCCGCCGAGCTGATGGCGTCTTGGAAGATGATCTGGATGACCTCGCGGGGGTGGGCCGCCATAAAGGTCTCGATCTCGGCCAAGCCCTCGTCCAGCGGCTGGGCTCCCAAGCTGCAGTAGCTGTGGCAGAGCCAGAGCCCGCCTTCCCACTCATGGGTGTCGAGCATCAAGCCGCGAATGCCGTCTTCAAGCTGTTGGGTGATGCCGTGTTGCTGGTTGGGTGGGGTCCACTCGGCGTCGGCGTTGGACATGCTGTTGTGGGTGCCCGGGAAGGTCACCTCGGTCACCGGCCGTGCACACAACTCATCGTGGCCGTTGCACCCGGTCTCTGGCACTGCATGAGAGTCGGCACTATCGCCGGCTTTGTCGCCGCTTGCGCACCCCACACTGAGCCCGAGTAGCAGCGCCCCCCAGCGGCCCAGACCCCTGCGGCCCCCAGTCATCACTCGCACCCAATGTAGATGTCGTCTACGTTCTGATAGTTTGCAGCGCCGCCCGTGCCGCCGCCAAACGCGATGAGCGCTTCGGTCATGAAGTAGCCCGTGATGGTGTGGTTCAGGTAGCTTGTGCCGTCGATATACACCTCCACGTCGCCGCCGTCCATGTGGACCTCAAGGTCGTGGGTTGCGTCGTCTTCGAGGGTCGGGATGCTGATGGTGGTCGCGAGCACGGTGTAGGGCACCGAGCCGAGCTGGACCAGCGCCACAAAGTTGCCGCTGGGGTCGGTGGCGTTCTGGTAGGTGTCAAAGACGACCGCATAGCCTGACAGTCCCTCCAACCCGAAGGCACTGCCGGACCCATTGACCCACGTGGAGTCCACGCCGTCGGTAAACGCGATCGCGATGCCGTCGGCCCCCGATGTGCTGCTGCCGAAGTAGGCCTCGGCGGCGACCAAGAAGCTGTTCGCGGGCACCGGGTCCTTGAAGATGACGGTGCTGCTCTCGTAGGTGTTGGCCCCGCTGGTCAGGTGGGCGTAGCCGTCGCTTCCGTAGAAGGTGTGGTACGCATCGCCATTGAAGGACAGCCGCGAGGGGGTCGCGCCGTCGAGGGAGTCATCGAAGGCCGGGTCGTCCACCGTGCCGTTGCAGTCGTCATCGACGAGGTTGCAGACCTCGGTGCCCAGCGGGTTGACCGTGCGGTCGGTGTCATCACAGTCGGTGGCGCTGGTGACGTAGCCGGAGGGGCGGACGCACGCGAGCGTTGTGTTTGTGGGGTCACCATAGTTGTCCCCGTCGTCGTCTGCGTAGAACGTCAATGCGGTGGCGGTGTCGAGGGTGGCGTCGTCGTCGTCAATGTCACCGTCGCAGTCGTTGTCTTGCAGGTCGCAGACCTCGGTGGCGCCCGGGTTGACGACCGCGTCGCCGTCGTTGCAGTCCGTGTCGTCGCTGACTGTGCCGCTCGGCTGGGTGCACGCGAGAGTGTCGACCAGCGCGTCTCCGTAGCCATCTCCGTCGAAGTCCTCGTACCAGAGTGAGGCGGAGGTGGGGTCCAGCCCGGGGTCGTCATCGTCCACCAGACCATTGCAGTCATTGTCGATGCTGTCGCACGCTTCGGACGCATCTGGGTTCAGGGCAGCGTCGGTGTCGTCGCAGTCCGTGCCGAGCACTGCGTAGCCCGAGGGTACGGAGCAGCTTGTGGTGGACGTGGTGGGGTCGCCGTATCCATCGCCGTCAGTGTCCGCATAGTAGGTGGCCGCGGTGCTGCTGTCTACGCTGGGGTCGTCCCCGTCAAACAGTCCGTCGCAGTCATTGTCGGCACCGTCGCACACCTCGGTGCCCCCGGGGTAGGACGAGGGGTCGTTGTCATCACAGTCGGTGCTGAGCGTGGACGCCCCGGAGGGCAGCACGCACGCGAGCAGGGTGGCCGTTAGATCACCGTGTCCATCCCCATCCACATCGCTGTAGAACGTGGTCGCGGTGGTGGTGTCGAGGGTGGGGTCGTCGTCGTCGGTGAGCCCGTCACAGTTGTTGTCGTCCCCGTCACAGACCTCGATGCCCAGCGGGTTGGTCGCGCTGTCGCCGTCATCACAGTCGGTGTCGTCGGCGGTGTAGCCGGTGGGCGCGCCGCAAGCGACGAGGGTGGCGGTCAGGTCGCCATAGCCGTCCCCATCGGTGTCGGCGTACCAGGTGGTGCCGGTGGTCAGGTCGACCGAGCTGTCGTCGTCGTCCACGTCACCATCGCAGTCGTTGTCGACGGCGTCGCAGATCTCGGAAGCCACGGGGTGAACGGTGCGGTCCGTGTCGTCACAGTCCTGGTTGTCTGCCGTTGCGTTGCTGGGCACCAAACAGGCTTGGACAGGGTTGCTCGGGTCGCCGAAGGCATCCCCGTCGAGGTCCATGTACCAAGTGGTGCCTGTGGACGTGTCGAGATCGGTGTCGTCGTCGTCCACTTGGCCGTCGCAGTCGTTGTCCCCGCCGTCGCAGATCTCGGTCGCACCTGGGTTGATCGCCGCCGCACCGTCGTCGCAGTCCGTGCCAAGCTCGGCGTAGCCCGAGGGCTCGGCGCAGGCGGCCAGTGTGGTCGTGGCGTCCCCATAGCCATCGCCGTCGGCATCCACGAACCAAGTCATCGCTGTCGAGCCATCGAGGGTGGCGTCGTCATCGTCAATGTCGCCGTCACAGTCGTTGTCGGCCCCATCGCAGACCTCGGTCGCGGCCGGGTTGGTCGCCGCTGCGGTGTCGTCACAGTCGGTGCTGTCGGTGAGGAAGCCAGCGGGCTCCACGCACGCCATCGTGGTGTTGGAGAGGTCGCCGAAGCCATCGACGTCCAGATCAGCGTAGAACGTTGACCCCGTGCTGGTGTCGAGCGAGCTGTCGTCATCGTCGCGGTCCCCATCGCAGTCGTTGTCGACGGCGTCGCACACCTCGGTCGCGCTGGGGTTGATGGCGGGGTCTCCGTCGTCGCAGTCGGTGTTGTCATTGAGGTAGCCGGAGGGCGCCGCGCATGCGCTGGTGCGGGCCGAGGGGTCGCCAAAGCCGTCCCCGTCGACGTCTTGATAAAACTCCGTGTGGGTGGAGGGGTCCACGCTGGCGTCGTCATCGTCGATGTCGCCGTCGCAGTCATTGTCGACGGCGTCGCACACTTCAGTCGCACTGGGGCTGATGGCGGCGAGTCCGTCGTCGCAGTCGGTGCTGTCGGTGACGTGGCCGGAGGGCTCGGTGCAGGCGACGGTGGTGTGGGTGCTGTCGCCGTAGCCGTCGCCATCGACGTCCGCGTAGAAGGTGGCGCCGGTGCTCAGGTCCACCGTGCTGTCATCATCGTCGATGTCGCCGTCGCAGTTGTTGTCAATGCCGTCGCAGATCTCGGTGGCCGAGGGACTGACAGCGGGGTCGCCGTCGTCGCAGTCTGTGGTGTCGAGCACCCAGCCAGACGACACACCACACGCCGCGTCGGTGGACGTGAGATCGCCGTATCCATCCCCATCGCGGTCCGCATAGACCGTGCCGCGGGTGGTCAGGTCCAGCGATGGATCTCGGTCATCCACCAACCCATCACAGTCGTCGTCGACGCTGTTGCAGACCTCGTCGCCGTCGGGGCTGATGGCTGGGTCTGTGTCGTCACAGTCGGTGTTGTCGGCGACTGCGCCGTCGGGCGCAAGGCAAGCGCCCACGGTGTTGAGCGGGTCGCCGTAGGTGTCCTCGTCGGTGTCCAGGTAGAAGGTCCGCAGGGACGCCGAGTCGAGTGAGTCGTCGTCGTCGTCGATGTTGCCGTCGCAGTCGTCGTCGATGCCATTGCAGACCTCGAGGGCGTCGGGATGCACGCCTGCATCGCTGTCGTCGCAGTCGACGGAAGTGTCGTATCCATCACCATCTTCGTCGACTTCCTCCCCGCCATCGCCGCCATCGCCGCCGTCGCCGCCATCGCCGCCGTCCGCGCCATCACCGCCGTCCGCGCCATCGCCGCCATCGCCACCATCACCGCCGTCCGCGCCATCACCGCCGTCCGCACCATCTGCGCCATCGGCCCCGGTGGCGCCACCGGTCTCACCACCGTCGGCGCTGCCCGTGGGCACGTCTTCTTTGTCGCCGCACGCGATGAGGCTGAGCAGCACAAGCATGGTCAAGGCGTTTCGCATGGGGGCTCCTGTGGGCGGCCAGTGTAGCCGACCAGATTCCTTCGCGATGGAGGGAAAGGGCGGGCTACAGTCCGCCGGCGATGGAGTGCCCAGATGCGCAGTGTACATGTCGACCGCTTCAACCATGACGAAGACGCCGACGGTTACGATGTCCACGTCCAAGACGAGCGCAACCTCATCCGCCGGGGCTATGCCGCGTGTCTGCATGCCGTGGCGCAGGATCTGAGCCGTGCGCCGATGCTCCCCGATCTGCCCATGGTCGACCTCGGGGTGGGCACGGGAAACCTCGCGATGGCCTTGCCCGCCGACCGGCCGCTGGTGCTGGTCGACATCAGCGCCGCGATGCTGGCCCGTGCCCAAGCCAAGCTCGAGGGCCGCACCGTGACCATTGTGCAAGACGACGCGCTGTCCTGGCTCACAGACCACGAGGGGCCACTGGGCACGGTCGGCAGCACCTTCGCCCTTCACCACCTCGATCCCCCGGAGAAGGTCCACTTGCTCGATGCGCTGGTGCGCCGCTTGGCCCCGGGCGCCCGGGTGTGCATCGGTGACCTGGGCTTCCAAGATGCCCGCGCCCAGGACGCGTTCTTGGCCAGCGAGGGGTGCCCACCTGAAGTCGCCGACGCCATCGCCGACGAGTTCTTCTGGGACTTTAGCCTCGCCGAGAAGTGGCTGGTGAACGCCGGCTTCAAGGTTCGACGCCGGGCCCATGGCCCCCTCATTGGCAGCCTCGTGGCGATGCGGGACGAGGACTGAGCCCCCATGGATGTCGCATCGGCGCCTTGGTGGGCCTCCGCCGTCTTCTACCAGATCTACATTCGGTCGTTTCAGGACAGCACCGGTGACGGTGTGGGGGATCTGTGGGGGGCCGCCGAGCGCTTGGCGGTGTTGGCCGAGCTCGGCGTCGACGCGGTCTGGTTGTCCCCCATCCATCCCAGCCCCAACTGTGACTTTGGCTACGACGTCGCGGACTACGATGCGGTGTCGCGAGCATTTGGCGGGGATGCCGCGCTGGACCACTTCTTGGCGGCCGCCCACAGCCTCGGGTTGCGGGTCATCCTCGACGGGGTCTTCAACCACACGTCCGACCAACATCCTTGGTTTGTGCAGAGTCGCCAGGACCGCTCCAACCCGCGACGCGACTGGTACCACTGGCACACCGGTGTCCGTCCGCCCAACAACTGGGGCTCGGTCTTTGGGGGCTCGGCCTGGACCCAAGACCCGACCACGGGGGACTGGTACCTGCACAGCTTCGCGGCCCAACAGCCCGACCTGAACTGGGCCAACCCTGCGGTGAAGCAAGCCATCGTCGCGTGCATGGGGCGATGGCTGGACCGGGGTGTGGCCGGCTTCCGTCTGGATGTGTTCAACTGCTATGCCAAGGACTTGTCCCGACAGGACAACCCGCTGCGGACCGACCTTGTGGGCCGGATCGGTGGGTTGTTCTACCCCTTCATCGGCCAAGTCCACGCCCAGGATCGAGACCGACCAGAGCTCTACGATGTGCTCGCGGACATGCGGGCGCTGGCCGACGCCAAGGGCGACCGGGTGTTGATCGGCGAGACCCTCGACGAGCGCTTTCACTACGACCGCGCCGCGGGCTACACCGGCCCCGGTCGGTTGCATCTCGCGTTTAACTTTCGACTGTTGCACAGTCCCTGGTCGGCAGAGCGCTTTCACAGCGCCATCGACGCGTGGAGCCGGGACCAGCGGGGGGCGCGGTGGCCCACGTGGGTGGTCGGCAACCATGACTTTCCCCGGGTGGCAACCCGCTGGGCGGCGTGGACTGAGGACCACACCGATGACCGGATGGCGCTGGTGATGCTCATGCAGCTCACCTTGCGGGGGCCGGCCTTCATCTATCAGGGCGACGAGCTTGGCCTTCGGGAGGCGTCCTTGCGTCGGTCGGAGATCCAAGATCCCCCGGGGCGGCGCTTCTGGCCGCTGTACCGGGGACGGGACGGCTGTCGAACCCCGATGCCCTGGACCACAGAAGGGGGTTTCTCGTCGGGCACGCCGTGGCTGCCGATGCCCGAAGACATGGACGACCGCAATGTGGAAGACCAGCGGGAGACGGCCGGCTCGCTCTGGCGCACGCTGCGGGAGCTCACCGCGCTACGACGCCGCGAAGATGCCCTCAAGCACGGTGTTCTGACGCTGCTTCCTCGCCCGGACCGCGACGTGTTGGCGTGGACCCGCACCACCGCCACCGACACCCTGCGGGTGTTCGCCAACATGGGCGCCAACACCGTGGTGTTCGCCAGCGCGGGCGGCCAGCAGACCTGCTTCACCGTCAACGGCGCCGTCGACACGGGCACGGGCCTGGTGCTGCCCCCCTTGTCGGGCATCGTCTTGCGTTGAGGGCCGGATGGGTTTAACCCTTGGGTGCGTGCCCCAGCTTCACTGTGCGCTCGGGGTGTTTGCCAAACGCGTAGTTCACGCCGCCGCCAATCATCAGGTTGCGCCCCTGGATGGTGCCGTCGCCAATGGGCCGCCCGTCGATCATCTCGCCGGTCTGCCAGTTGAGCATGATGGACTTTAGCTCGCTGTTTTCGAGGGTCTGCTTGGGCACGAAGGTCTGCATCATGCCCAGGTCCAGCCCGATGCGCTTGTGGGCTTGCCAAGTGCCCCCCAGCCCATACCCGGCCTTGTTGCCGTCCATGAGCCCCACCCCCATTGACGTCTCGGGCACCGCCGAGATCTCGTAGAACATGCCCGCCCGCACGGCCCACGCGTCGTCCGGCCACCACTCCCCGCCCAGCCGCAGCGACCACGCATCGCGGTGGCCGGCGGGCAGCACAATGTCGTCGGTGACCTGGATGTCCTCCAGCCCCAGTGCCGCCCCCAGTGGGTTCTCTTTGTCGACGGGAACGGTCATGTTCACGTCGGTCACGACGATCTCTTGGTTGACGCTCCAGCCCTCCCAGACCCCCGCCAGCTCTATCTCCAAGTTGTCGATGGGGCGCACCAGCACCCCCGCCTTGAGGATGAGCGGCATCGACACGGCGAAGCTGATGTTGTTGTCTCGGGCCGTGTCGGCGTCGATGACGCCAAGGTTCTCATCGGTGCGAAAGAAGTTGTCGGAGAAGTCGGCCCGCATGTGGCCCTTGGCCTCAAACCGCGTGGGGGCTTGCATCATCAAGCCCACCGCCCACCGGTTCGACGGGGGCTCATACAACAACCCAAGATTCCACGCCAGCGCCCCCCGGTCTTTGCCGCGAACGCCGAAGGCCACGTCATACTTCGGGTCTTCCACCGCGGTTGGGTTCTCGGTGTCGAACGGGATGTTGATCTTGAGCTCTTGTTCCACCACCAACACATTCCACGACGCGCCGACTCCCACACTCAACCGGTCCCAGAGCCGGTGGGCCGCACTCACGCCCGTGAACGTCTGGATGACCAGCGAGTCGGTCAAGGAGTACCGCTGGGGGCCGTCCGCCGCGTACGACACGTCCGGCGCATAGGGCGGGTAGAAGCCCACAGCAAAGCTGGTGTCGGGCAACCCAAAGTCCCACGCTGCCCCGATGTGGGGGATCAAGTACGCGCCGGACTGATTTTCCACTGCGGGGTTGATGAGGTCGGTGGGGTTGCCGTCGGCGTCCGCCGGCCCCTCGCCGGGGTAGTCGGCGCGGTCGAAGCGGGACCACTGGCTGACACCGGCGACATCGACCGTCAGCAGCCCGTCTTTGACGCGAGTGAGGGCGGCGGGGTTGTACCACATGGCCAACAAGTCATTGGCGCCCGCAACATACGCACCGCCCCGGGAGAACGCACGCACCCCCACGTCGCTTGTGTAGTAGCCCGCAGCGTGGGCGTGGGGCGTGAGGGACAACAGCAGAGCGGCGGGGAGGGTCAACATGAACGGACTATACTGCATGTCCCTGCTCCTGGGCTCCCCCCGCTGCTCCGAGTTGCGAAATGGTTGTGTTCATCAGTGTTGTGGTGGTGTTGATTGGGCTGTGGACACTGCGGTGCCATTTGCTGTTCCCCGAGCCCCGGTGGACCTGGGCGGCGCTGGAGCACAAGCTCGACACTGTGCGCTTTCCTCGGTCCTTCTTGTGGGGCACCGCGACGGCCCATCACCAGATCGAGGGCGGCCACACCCACAACAACTGGTCCCAGTGGGAAGCCAAGGTGCGCGACGACGGCACCACCCCCATCCAGGGCGGTGACCGGTGCGGGGATGCCGCGGACCACTGGAACCGCTGGCGGGAGGACATCGACGCGATGGACCAAGTCCTCGGGGTCAACGCCTATCGATTCAGTGTGTCCTGGAGCCGCATCGAGCCCCGCCGGGGTGAGTTTGATGCCGATGCGATTGCTCACTACCACGAGCTCATCGACGAGCTGCTGGCGCGGGGCATCACGCCTATGCTCACCCTCCACCACTTCGCCCACCCCGACTGGTTTGAGAACATTGGCAGCTTCGAGGACGAGCGCAACATCCAATACATGGTCAACTTTGGCCGGCGCATGTTTGCCGAGTTTGGTGAGAAGGTGCCGCTGTGGTGCACCATCAACGAGCCTGGGCCGTTTTCGGTGATGGGTTGGGGTCTGGGGGTGTTTCCGCCCGGCAAGCGGTCGATGCCCACGCTGGCGCGGGTCATCCGCAACCTGTGTGTGGCCCATGTGCGGCTGGTTGAGATGATTCGCACCATGCCGGGAGGCGACCGGGTGCAAGTGGGCTTGGTGAAGAACATCTTTCAGTTTGACCCCTGGCGGCGGTGGAGCCCGGTGCACTGGGCGTTGTGTCGAGTCGCCGACCATGTCTACAACCAGAGCATCCTGGGGTTTCTGGAGACCGGTCGCCTGCGGTTGCGCATCCCGGGCTTGATGTGGTGGAACGAACAGATTGAGGGCCCCCGGGGCGACTTTGTCGGGCTCAACTACTATGCAAACTTGCTGCTCGACCCCTTCATGTCGACCCAGCCCCCGTTTGATGCCCACACCCGACCCGGCCAAGTGCTGACCGACATGCCCTACGCAACCTATGCGGAGGGCCTGTGGCGGGCACTCCACCGCTTGGCCGACGTGGGGCTGCCCATCTATGTGACCGAGAACGGCATCGCTGACAGCGATGACAGCCGCCGGGCCACGTGGATTCGTCGATACCTGTTCGCGATGCGTCGGGCGATGGACGAGGGGGTGGATGTGCGCGGCTTCTTCTATTGGAGCTTGCTCGACAACTTTGAGTGGGCCGAGGGCTTCCAGATGCGCTTCGGGCTGTTGGCGGTGGACTACCCCACCCAAGCCCGCACCCTGCGCCCCGGGGCCCAGCCCTTCATCGACACCATCCGCCGGTCACAGGCTCCGGAAGAATCCCCATGAGTGACGCAGTGGCGGTCATTCTCGCGGCGGGCAAGGGAACGCGCATGGGCTCACCGCTGCCCAAGCCACTGGTGCCCTTGGCGGGTCGAGGGCTGGTGCTGCGGTTGCTTGATGCGGTCGCGCTGGCGGGTGTGCCCCGCACGGTGGTGGTCGTCGGGCACGGTGCCGATGCCGTGCGGGCGGCCCTTCCCGCGGGCGTGTCGACGGCGCTGCAGCCCGTGCGAGATGGCACCGCCGGTGCGGTGTTGGCGGCCCAGGGGGCAGCGGGGGATGCCGACGAGGTGTTTGTGTTTGTGGGGGACAGTCCCTTGCTGCGGCCCCAGAGCATCCGTGTGTTGGCCGAAGCCCGTGCGAAGACTGGGGTGGCTTGTGCATTTCTGACCGCGCGGTTCCCCGTGCCGTATCCCTACGCGCGCGTGATTCGAGACGATGGCGGCGATGTGTTGTGTTGCATTGAAGAGCGGGACTGCACCGAGGCCCAGCGCACCATCGACGAGCTGCTGACCAGCCACTTTGCCTTCCACGGTCCATCGCTGTGGTCGGCACTGGACGCGGTGGTGCCCAACCCCGACACGGGCGAGCGCTACCTCACCGATGTCATCGGCATCTTGATGGACCGAGGGCTCGGGGTGGCCGCGGTGCCCATCGCCGACTGGCGAGAGCTGGTGGGCCTCAACACCCCGGAAGACCTGGCTTGGGCAGAGGGGGTGCTCGATGACCTCAGCTGAGCGCCTGGGGGGACCGTCCCTTGCGCTGCAAGAGCGCCTGCGTCTTGCCTTGGGGGGGGCCCCTGAAGCCGGGGCGTGGGCGCCGGGGCGCATCAACACGATCGGTGGACACACCGACTACACGGGTGGGCTTGCGTTGGCGGCAGCGGTGGCGCTGGGCACGACGGTGGTGCTGCGGCGCCGGCGGGACGACCGCTTGGTGATCCATGCCCTCGATCTGGACCAGTCCGTGGATCTGGCCTTGGGCACCGTGCCCCAGGGCGGCTGGCAAGGCGCGATGGCGGGCGCGGTGGAGGTCTTTGGCCGCCACCACGGGAGGGTGGGTGGTCTCGAGGCGGCGGTCTCTGGCGCGGTGCCCCAGGGTGCCGGCCTGTCGTCCTCGGCCGCGCTCGGGGTGGCGTGGATGAAGGCCCTGGCCTGCCTCGCCGACGTGGGGCTGGACCCCCTCCAGATCGCCCGGCTGGTGCAGGAAGTGGAGCACCGCTGGGTGGGGGTGCCCTGTGGTCTGCTCGATCCGCTGGCGAGTGCGGCAGGACTTGAGGGTGGGCTGCTGGCCATCGACTTTCGGGACCCGGTGTGCGTGACCCCTGTGCCCGATGCCTTGCCGGGCACGTCGTGGCTGGTGCTCGACTCGGGGGTGCGGCGCGCGCTGGCGGCGAGCGGCTACGCGACGAGGGTGGACGAGGTGCGCCGGGGCTTGTCCCAGACCGGTGCGGACCACTGGCGGGAGCTCACGTTGGACATGCTCTGCGATCTCGACCCTGTACTCCAGAAGCGTCTGCGGCATGGCATCACAGAGAACCAGAGGGTGATCGCAGCCACGGCGGCGGCCCAGGAGGGGCGAGCGGCGGACTTCGGCGCCTTGCTGTTTGCGTCCCATGCCAGCCTGCGCGATGACCATGAGGTGAGCTGCCCCGAGCTCGATGCACTGGTCGATCTGGCCCGCCACACCGACGGGGTGTTCGGTGCCCGCATGATGGGCGGCGGCTTCGGGGGCTGTGTGGTGGCGCTCGTGGATGCGGAACTCGACAATGCCGCAATGCAGAGCATTGTCGGGGCCTACCCGGGACACGGGCGGGGCCGTGTGTTGCATCCGGGGCCCGGTGCCAATGCATGGTGCGGCTGAAGCACGCTCCACACTCAGGCGTCGATGCCCCGGCAGCAGCCCTCTTCCAGCCGCAGCTCGGTCAACACACCCAGCACGAAGTCGGCGCGGGCTTCCACACCCTCCAGCTCGATGTATTCCTGGCGCAGGCAGGGGCTGCGCACACAGATGTGGGCGAGAACATCGCACTGTTCGGCCGGATCACGGTCGGCCGCGATCAGACGCTCCACGTCGGCCCGCACATCGGGGCGGTCCTCGGTGAGCTGGCGCACCGACATGTGCATCTCGGACAGCGTGCGCCGCAGCGGTGGGGTGATCGGCGTGCAGCCCTGGCCGCCGTCGAGCAGCGTGACCTTGGCCCGCCGGTAGAGTCCACAGTCTTGGTGTTCTTCGACCAACCGCACCCGACCGAGGCCCTGGACCACGATCTCGCATCGCCCATCGGCACACCCGTGGTGCCGCACGATGCGGCCCAGCCCAAACACCGGGTGGATCGGGGGGGACTCGGCATAGCAGTCCTCCCAGCCGTCCTGCAGCATCGGCACGCCGATCAAGCGATTGCCCGCCATCGCGTCCGCCACGAGCGCTCGGTAGCGGCCCTCGAAGACGTTCAGGGGCAACAACGTGTGCGGCAGCAACGCCACCCGGGGCAGGGGGAACAGAGGGAGGTTCTCTGCGGCTCTTGCGATGGCGCTACGGTGCATAGAGGGAGATGTACCCCAGCGTGAGACGCGCTCAAGGGGTGGGATGCACTTCGGCACCGGAGAAGTGCAGATTGGGACGCGGCTCGCGGATGGGGCGCTGGGCAGCTGGTGGGGTGGGGTCCGCCGGGGACCGGCCTGCAAGCGGCACAATCAGCGATTGGCGTCGAGTTGAATCACGGCCACAGCACCGGCGCGCTCGATCTTGTGCCCACACTGGGCGACCAGTCCCAGCCGGGGGTCGGCGAACGGCGCATCCGGCGGTGTGTGGGACACGAGGGTGTGCAGGCCGAGGCCCTGAAGCTGCTCCACACCGGCACAGAGGCCCCGGGTGGGCGCTTGCTCCGGGCCGCGGGGGTCCCACTGGGCGAGGCGGACGAGGGGGTTGAGATCGAGTGGGGGAGCGGGGGGCAGCAAGTCCACCACAAGGCGCTGGCGGTGGGCCGTCTGGAAGATCAATGCACGGCTGGGGTTGAGTTGGCCCTCGTCGAGAATGAAGTCCAGCACGATGGTCTCGGCCGGTGCGGCGCCCAGATCTTGGTAGAAGGCGGGGATGTCTGCGCCGCTGACCGGCAGGGGGAATTGGGTGGGGGACACGACAAGCTGGTCGAGCAGCACCAGCACGGTGGCGAGCACTGCAGCAGGGCCCTGGTACCGCCGGGGCAAGCGGCTGAGCCCCAGGGCTGCCGCCACACCCAGGGCGAGGCTGACCAGCACACCGGCGCGGAAGGCGCTGGAGAGCTCGGAGTAGGGGGGGACCTGGCGGAGCAGCAGGGTGAGGGGGTTCGGTCCCAAGCGCCAGCCCGCGACCGAGACGACGTCGCCGAGGGCAAAGACGAGGCCGATGGCGGCGATCACAAGCCACCGCCGGGCCACTTTGTGCCCCCCCAAGCCGAGCAGGAGCACCACCCCGCCCAGGTAGACCCGGTGGGGCACGCCGGGGCGATCGAAGCGGTCGGTGGGCAGCACAAAGGCCAGCAAGTCCCGCACGAAGTGGGTGTTGCGGAGCTCGGCCTCCAGCCCGGCGTCGGAGCCCCGGGGCGACAGCGCAGCGCTCATCGAGATGGCCATCAGCTGGGGCACCGCCATGGCGAGGGCACCCCCGCCGATCAGCGCGGCCCGCAGCAGCCAGGGCTTCCAGGGGCGCCCCCGGTTTTCGAGAATGGCCAGGGGGGCGCCGGCCGATGCGGCGAAGACAAGGTGGTACGGATTGCTGAGAAAGGTCGCCCCGAGGCACAACACGCCGCCCACGATCCACGGGGCGCCCCCCTGGGACAGGGCCCGGCGCACGATGGCGAGGCTGAGCGCGACCCAGCCGATGGAAAACGACTCAACCGGCCCGTTGGCAAAGGTCGAGAGCAGCGCCGGAGTGCAGGCAAAGGCCACCGCGGCGGGCAGCGTGGCCCAGCGCGCCGCCCCCTCCCAGCGGCACAGCAGCCACGCCCCGAAGAAGGCCAGCGTCAGCTCCCAGACCGCGACCCCGTTGTGGAGGGTGGCGGCGTGTACGCCATGAAAGGGAAGGCTGACCAGGGCGTCCAGCAGTGGCAAGGCGTGCAGTGCCCGGCCAATGGGGGCGTTGAGATCGGCGGCAAAGACCGGCGCCGCCCCGGTGCGCAAGATCTCTTCTTGGGCCCACCACAGCACCCACGCGCCCGAGAAGGCTTCGGACTCCGCCGTGCCCAGAATGACCTTGTGGTCGGCAATCCAGGCCGGTAGCGTGAGCAGGAGCGCGAGGACCAGACCCCCGGCGCCCACGAGGGCCAGCTCGGCGGCGGACGGAGCGGCGGGCCGGTCGTCGGACAACAGAAGATCCTTGGGCGGAGCATCGTGCGTCGGTGACAGACCACCCGTCCGCCTCCGATGCACAGCCGGGCCACTCTACCGCTGTGCGTGGCCCCGGGGAATGCCCCGCCCCAGCCAGCCCCCGGGGGCCGTCAGCCGCACCGCGCCGCCTGGGTCGTCCAAGCGGAACACGCCCAGCCCGGCGGCATCTTCGTGGGTGAACAGCAGCGCACCCCCGGCGGTCCAGTCCGGCAGCTCACCGGTGATCGACAGCGCCAGCTTGCCGCTCGGCATCTGGAGCACCCGCACGCCCGCCACGCCGTCGCCATCTCGCACCACCAGCGCCAAGCGGGCGCCGTCGGGGGACCAGTGCAGCCCTTGCTCGGGCACCACCTGGGCCGCGGGATCGGGGCTGGTCCAGACCGGGTGGACACCGGTGCCATCGGCCGCCATCGCCCAGACCCCGAGCCGGCCCTTCTCGCTGGCCAGCCAGGCCACGGTGCCGTCGAGAGCGACCGCGGGTGCGATGTCTTCGCCGGTTCTCTGGAGGAGCACGCGGTGGGCTCCGCCGGTGCTGGGCACGGTCCACAGATCGGGATCTGCGCCGGAGCAGACGTGCACCACCGCATGGTGCGGCCCACCGGCGACACCTCCCGCTGCCGAGACCGCCGGCTCAAAGCACCCATGGGGGGACGCGGTCAGGCGCGTCGGCGGCTGGCCCGGGACGGCGCTGTAGAGATCACGAAAGCTCTGGGCATCGGACTCATAGACGACCGAGCCGTCGGGCAGCCACCGGGGATTGCGCAGCTTTGCGCTCGGGCCGGCCACCGGGGTGGTGGTGAGGCCATCCAGCGACACCGCCCACAGGCTCTCTTGGTGGGCCTCGTCCTGGTCGTTGCTGTGGAGCACCAGCACGGTCCGCCCGTCCGGCGACACCGGGCCGGCAAAGTCGCTGCCGGGTGTGGTGGTCAGGCGCCGCTGTTGGCCCTTCACACGGGCAAACACGTCCAGGTCCCCCTCCACCGCCTGGGACCAGACCAGGTCCTGGGACGTGTCCAGCACGGGCCCGGACGCACACGCCGCCCCCAGCAACAGTGCGAGGGCGGGCGGGAGGCGGTTCATGCGCAGCGGTGGCTCACGGGGTCTTCACGCGGACCACATCAGCGATGACGACGTAGCCGGGGGTGGTCCAGCGGCTGACGGCCACCTTGTTCCAGCCCGCCTGGAACTCGAACACACCCAGCGTGTTCCAGCGGCTGCCGTTGCGGCTCTGGTCCTGGTAGGAGCGTCCCACCTCGCGCCCATCGGCATCGTAGGCAATGTAGGGCGCCGAGCGGGAGCGGTCGTTGGCGGCAGCCCACCAGCTCTGGACCTCGAGGGTCTGGGCTCTGTCCAGGTAGAACCAGAAGCTGGCCAAGTCGCTGGACTCGGCCGTGGACCGCCACCAGTACCCGCTCTGCCAGTAGCCAGCGACGTTGTTGGACGGGGTCCAGTAGCTGCTGACCTCGATCTCGGCGTCGGCACCATTTCGGCTGCTGTTGCTGTCGATGAAGATGTCGATGCTGGCCGGGCCCGCGTCGGTGCCGGAGTCGGTGCCCGAGTCTGTTCCCGACCCCGAGTCGGTGCCCGATCCCGAGTCACTGCCACCGGACCCGCTGCCGCCCGAGCCGCTGCCGGAGCTGGGGTTGCACAGGTCGTTGATGCGCTCGAGGTACGCGGTCCAGGGCCAGTTGGGGCCTGGGTCGACCCGGTTGTAGGGCTGGAGCTGGCCGTGGCCGACGATGTGGTAGCGGTCCTGGGGAATGTCCCAGTCATCGGTGATCCCGCACACCAAGCTCGCGGACGTCTCGATGAGACCGCCCGACCAGCTCGACTGTGAGGCGTAGCCCGCATGCTCGATGCCGACGGTGAAGCTGTTGGAGCTCACCCCATCGAGGCCACACTCCTGGCGGCTGTTCAGGTCGCAGTCATAGGTTGCGCCGATGTGCCAGGCCTTGCGGTCTTCGGCGACCAGCTGGGACACCTCGGAGCCGTCGTTGTTGACGACGTAGTGGGCGCTCACGCCGGATCGGGAGTTGGTCAGCCAGCTCCAGCAGCCCGAGTACGAGCCTTCGCAGGTGTGGATGATGACCATCGACGGGTCACCCGATGCGCCAGACGGGCGGCTGGACGTGTTCGGCGACGGCCGCCACACCACACCTGAGCGGTCTGCGCCCCGACGGGTGGCAGAGGGGGTGCGGAAGTTCGGATGCACCGGCGTCGGCACGAGGGTGGCCAGCTCGGTCTGAACGCCCTCGGACAGGACCTTGTAGACCCCTTCGTGCACATAGTGGGCTTGGCCTTCTTCCAAGTCGATGCCGGAGAACTGCGCGACCGCTTCGGCCCACTCATTGACGTCGGCGCGGTCGAAGCCACCGGGGACCGATCCCGCAAGCAGTGCTGCGGCGGCCCGAATGTTGGTGGCCCGGTCCCACCGCACAAACGACCAGTCGACACCCAGCGTGGCCGCGGCGAGCTCCACCCGATCCTCGGGAATGCCCATGATGCCGACCAGCGGGGCCTTGTCCTCAAACTCTTCGACACCTTCGACCATCTGCCACTGGCTGTTTTCGTAGGCGACGGCCTTCAGCAGGGACGCGGGCACGTCCCACTCAGCAGCCGCTGCGGCAAACTCGTCTTCCAAATTCGACGCGGTCTCATTCTCGCTGTCGACGTTCGGCTCAAGCTCCGGTCCGAGTCCTTGCTGCTCTCCGATGGGCGGGCCACATGCGGCCAGCAAGCTGAGCAGGGCGACGGGCAGGGGCCCCCGGGCGAGTGCGGACACGGCGAACATGGAGCGAGACATCAAGACCTCCTGAACCTGTCGGATGGCAACGCTACCATCGGTCCCCAGCCCGCTGAGTGCAGGCTGATGTCGCCAGAGGTTTCACTCCGACTTCATCGTCTCGACTGTGCCCTCCTCTTGGGGGTTCTGACCAAGGCCCGGCCCATCGCCGGCGCAATACCGGGCGACACCCTGCTCGAAGAGGCTCACACAATTCGGGGCATTGCCCAGCCCACGGGCCTCGCAGGACTGCACGGCCCAAGTGCGCATCCCGTCGCGGTCGTCGAGCGCAGGCACTGCTGCACAGGTCTCGGTGGTCTCCGCAGCGGCCGCGAGGCAGCCATGGGTGAACAGGGACGCCGCCGCGGGGCACAACATGGGGTCAGCGCAGGGCATCGCACGCACCAAGCCCTCTTCAATGCACGAGGCCTCATCGTGGGTGGCGCCCCACTCCTGGCCCTCGACGTGGCTCTGGGGCAGGTCGAAAGCGACGGCGGACACGCCATACTCGAGCATTCCTTGGAGCACGCGGAGGCTGCTGATGGCCAGGCCGATGACCACACCCAGCAGCACGCCCACAACGATGAGGACCTTCGCCCAGCGGGGCATGGGGGCTGAAGTCGACATCAGGGCTCCACAGAGGACTTGCCGCGCGCTCCTATTGCTTCGCGGCGGCCGTGGGGGGCGCACTCGGGCGAAAGGCTCGGGTGTTGGGCAGCACGTGTACCCGGCCCCGGAGCACGTCGGGAATGCGCTTCATCACGATGTCCTTGGCGGTCTCGGGGCTGTAGCGCGCGGAGTTGTGGGTCATCAGGATCGCCTCGTTCTCGAAGATGTCGGCGCGCTCAATGACCTCGTCGAGGTGGATGTGGCCCATCTCGCGGCTGCGCTCGACCGACACCGCGTCGTCGAGAAAGGTGACCTCCATGATGAGCAGCCGGGCCTGGCGCAGCACGTCCTCCCGGTCGATCACATCCACACGGGAGTCCCCCGTGAAGGCCACGATCGGCACTGTGGTGGCTTCCGTGACCGGTTCCCCGGCCGCCCGTGCTGCGGCGATCTCGGTGCCCGGCCGGCCCACGAAGGCCGCGCGCAGCTTGGTGCGGGTCTCCCAGATGCCCCAGCCCAGGCACGGCACCCGGTGGATGCTGCGAAATGCCCGTGCCACGGTGTTTCGGCGCAGTCGCACCTCGGTCCCTGGCCGTGCCGGCACCAGCGTGCACGCCAGCTCGGAGCGGTCCAGGCGCCGCCACGCGTCCAGGAGGGCCTCCACACCCGCGAGGTTCTCCTCGGGCACGGCATAGACGGGGGGCGCCATGCCGAGCAAGGCGCGGGTGGCACAGTGCTGGGCCAGGGCACCCAAGTGGTCGATGTGGGCGTGGGTGAACAGGACGGTGCCCCGCTGGACCGCCGTCGGCCGGCAGACCCCCATGTCGAGGGCGCACCCCAGCCCGGGCAGGCAGATGCTCGTCTCGAGCCCCGCGACACTGACAGCGTCGACAGCGGTGCCGGCGAGGGTGATCATGGGGGCTCCTGGGTCGCGAGATGGGCCCCGAGTGGCAGCGCTCGGCGGCGGAGGGTCGGGGGCCCCCGGGCGGACCCGGCTGGCGAGTATAGCGGACCCACGGGGAATGTGGACCGGGCCCACCGCGCCGTCTCGCACTCGGCGAGCCCTCGGCCTGGGTCCCTTCGGCCTGGGGCAGGGACGGATCACTATTGGTGATAGGTCGCATGCGATGTTGCTTTTCGGCTTGAGATCGGGCCACATCTTCTCCCCGAACGAATCTTCGACGTGTCTGTTGCGCGGCCGCCGCCGATCCGTTTCAGGGGCAGGCGCAGCAATCTGTGCCCCCGGGAGTGTCCATGACATCCGCCAGCCCGCGTCTCAGCCGGATTGAAGCGGTCCTTGCCGTCGGCATCATTGTGCTCATCGCAGAGCACTCGTCCGAAGGTCAGGAATTCTACGCGCTCGACGACGCAATGGCGGAGTTGGGTGTGCCCGAAGACGAGCGGGATGCCCTTCGCCGGAGCCTCGTGCTCATTGCACGGACCAGCGGTGGCGTCGGACTGATCGGTGCCGCCCAGGCCACGCTGCAGGGACCGGATGTGGAGTACGCGTGTGAGCTGATCAGCCGCACGGTGCTGGCCGAGGGCCACCGAGACCCCTGCTCGGGCAGCTTCATCAACACGCTTCGGGAGACCCTTCTCGCAAGCTGAGTTGGATCAGGGCAGGATCACAGACGCGAACGCATCGAGCTGGTGAAAGTCCGGCTTGTCGCCCTTCAGGGGCTGCCACGACAGATAGCGCCGCTTCTGGGCGGGACGCTTGGGGTTGCGGCCCGCGTGCATGCATGTGGCGTTGATGCGGTGGGGGCCCTCGGGCAGCACGGACCGGGGAATGGTCGCCCGGCCGGACCACATGCCGCCGGCGATGAACGTGTGGAAGCGGATGGGCAGGTTGGGGTCGACGATGTTGCGCACCCCGTCCAGGCCCAGGGCCAGCCAGTGGCCGTAGGGGTTGAATTCCAGCTCGATGTACTTCTCCCCCGGTCCGGCGATGAACAGCTCCACCACCTCGGTCTCCCACAGCTCGGGGGTGGGGCCCACCGGGGCGTCGGGCGCCGGATCGCGGTGGAAGGTGGCGTCGATGGTGACGATCAGATCCGTGCGGGTTCCGCTCAGATGCAGGATGGCCGCTTCATTTCGGGTGGCTGGGCGACCCCGCCACAGGTTCTCGATGTCGATGCGCACGTTCAGACTTCCGCTTGGGGCTCGCGCGCCACTGTAGTCCACTGTCCGCGGTGGGCCCATGGGCAGCGTTGCCGGCCCAGGTCAGCGCGCTACGGGCTGGCGGCGAGCGGCGGACCTGAGACAGGCTGCGCTCCGGAGGCGGCTGTGGGTCCAGATGCGCGCCAAGAAATCGCCGACAATGATGCAAAGACGGGCATTGTGGTGCAGAAGTACGGGGGCTCATCCGTCTCCGATGTCGAAGGCATCCACCAGGTCGCTCGGCGGGTGGCGGCGGCGGTCGCGGCAGGGCTCAAGGTGGTGGTGGTGGTCAGTGCCATGGGCAACACGACCAACGAGCTGCTCGCCTTGGCCCAAGCGGTGTCCCGGTCGCCCGGCCGCCGCGAGCTGGATCTGCTGGTGAGTGTGGGCGAGCGGGTGAGCATGACCCTGCTGGCGATGGCCATTGAAGACCTCGGCATCCCGGCGGCCTCGTTCACGGGCAGCCAGTCGGGCATCATCACCGACACCAACCACGTCTCGGCGCGGGTGCTGGAAGTGCGTCCCCAGCGGGTGCGTGGGGCCCTCGATCAAGGGCGGGTGGCCATTGTGGCGGGCTTCCAGGGCGTGAGCCGACACGGGGAAGTCACGACCCTGGGGCGCGGCGGCTCCGACACAACCGCAGTGGTGCTGGCAGCGGCCTTGGGGGCGGACTGGTGTGAGCTGTGCAGCGACGTGGACGGTGTGTTCACGGCCGATCCCCGGGTGGTGCCCGGTGCCCGGCGGCTGGACACCCTCCCGCTGGATGCTGCTGTGTCCCTGTCCCGTGCCGGCGCCAAGGTGCTCCATGCCCAAGCGGTGGAGCTGGCCCGGGAGCTGGGTGTGGAGCTGCATGCGGCGGCCACCGGTCGACCATCAGGCACCGGCACCCGCTTGCCCCCGGGACCGGCCCCGGCGGCGGCGGTCGGCATCAGCGTGGACGACCAGCTCTTCAGGGTGTCGCTCGACTGCATTCCGGACGACGTGGGCGACGCGCTGAGGCTGGTGTGGTCCCAAGATGGGCGAGGGGTGGGGCTCGTGGACGGTCGCAACCTCCACGGCATCGGCCTTGTGGGGGGCCGGCCGGTGGCGGCAGTGACGGCGGTGGGACGGCATGTGGTCCAAGATCCGGCGACGGTGCGGCGTGCGCTGGCGGCGGTGGCCCACGTGAAGGTCGAGCACTGGCAGGCTGCGGGGGAACAGCTGACGCTGGTGGTGGACCGGGCATCGGCGGCCGTGGTGGCCCAAGCGCTCCACGGCGCCCTGGTGCCGGACACTCCCGGGGACTGACGGCGCAGACACCGGCGGTGCTTGCAGACCGGACCCTTCGCACCTAAGCTCCCGCGGCGCGCACCCCTCAAAGACCCCAAGCGAGCGGCGGCACCGGACGGTCCGCGTTGGCATGGCGGGAGTCCTGATGAAGCAGCAGTTCCTGAACCCGCCCAACTGGTTCACGGCCGCAAGCATGTTCTGTGGGCTGTACGCCATTGTGTTGGCGGTGGGCCTCGACGGCGACCCCAACTTCTACCGTGCGGGGCTGATGATCCTGTTCGCCGGGGTGTTCGACACCATCGACGGTGGGGTGGCCCGACTCACGCGCACAGGCTCCGACTTTGGCGTGCAGCTCGACTCTTTGGTGGATGTGATCAGCTTCGGTGCGGCACCGGCACTGCTGCTCTACGCCCAGGGGCTCCAGTCGCTGGGCTGGCTCGGGCTGGCCGCTTCGTTTTGGTTTGCACTGTGCGCCACGTTCCGCCTCGCGCGCTTCAACGTCGAAGCGGACGGTACCAAGCACGCCTGGAGCAAGGGGCTCTCGGTGACCATGGCCGGTGCGATGGTGGCCTCGTCGTCGATGGCGGTTGCGGCGACGGGCGGGTTGCCGGATGCCCCCATCTCCGTGTTCCTGCTCACCGTGGTGTTGGGCCTGTTGATGGTCAGCTCGGTGCCCTACCGGGGCTGGAAGACCCTGAAGCTGCGCCCGCTCCACCTCATGGTGGTCACCTTTGTGTTGGCATCGATGCTGGTGTTGGCCACCCAGTTCGACGGGTCCCTCGCCTTCTGTCTGGCGGCGGCAGGCTACGCCGCGTCCGGCCCGGTGGAAGCGGCGCTGCGGGGACGGTGGCAGGTCGAAGACATCGAAGCGGCCCTGTCGACCCCATCGCCCCTGACCGACGAGTCCTGAGCTGCCCACCCCCGATGCCCCTCGCGCCACCATGGTCCCGATGCTCCCGGCTGTGGGGCGGGCCTTGGCCATCGGTGTGCTGTTGGCGACGGCGGCCCAGGCGCTGCCCCCGACCCGGCCGCTGACCCACGAGTTTGGCCAGCTGGTCAGTCTGGTGGGGGCGGGGATGTTGTGGTGGATCAGCCGCCGTGAAGCCCGCCGCAGTGGCCCTCAACCGGCTGCCCTGGCGCTCGCCCGCGTGGTGGCGCTGGGGATGGGCGCGTGGTTGGTGCAAATGCTCACCAGCACGCTGTTGTGGGACTGTCGCATCGCCGAAGGAGGGGTGTACTTCTGGGTCACTTGGCTGCCCCTGGGACTGGCAGGGCATGTGGGCGGGACCGCGTCACGGCGGCTGGACCGTAGGGGTCACGGGGCGCTGGTGATCGCCATTGTGGCGCTGGACTTGGCCACGGTGGGCATCCAGGGGCTGCGGGGCCTGCGGCTGGTTGACCCCCTGCTCGGCCTGCCCCAGCTCGCCGACCAGCGCGCCGACATGGCCCTGGCCCCGGTGCATGTGCTCCAGCGCTGTTGGTTGGGGGGACTGGCCCTGTTGGTGCACCAGCTCGACCGTCAAGGTCTGCGCAAGAGTGCGGTGTTTGCCGGCGTGTTCGCCCTGGTCAGTGTCCTCGGCGGCAGCCACATGGGTGTGGGCGTGGGCAAAGGGGCGCTGGAGTCTGGTCTGGACCAAGTGGTGGACACCCAGAACCTGCGCATTCGCTACGCCAGCGACGGCTACGTCGGCCCGTATGTGCCCGGGATTGCCGCACGGGCCGAGTGGACCCTCGACGAGCTGAGCCGCCGGTGGGGCATCCACCCTGAAGACACCATCGAGCTGCGGATCTACGACAGCAGCGAGCACATGCGGGCCGAGACCGGCATCGAGGCCTCCCACGCCGGGCCCTTCTGGGTCGACATCGTGCTGCACAGCGCGCTGAGCGACACACTGGAACATGAGCTGGTCCACGCCCAGCACGTCCAGTGGAGCATGCGCCCCCGGCTGTTGCTGATGCGCGGTGTGTTGGAGGGCACCGCCAAGGCTTGGGAAGAACAGCTGGACCGGGTGCCTGCCGCCCACGAGACCCAGGCCGCGGCGCTGGCGAACGGGGACTTGCCCTCGGCGGCGGACTTCATGCGCATCGGCGGCTTCTTTCGCGTCAACGAGGGCAACGCCTACACGTCCGCCGGGTCGTTTGTGGGTTGGCTGATTCAGGCCCACGGTGTGGACGCATGGGCGGCCTTCCAGACCTCGTTCGACTGGCACGCCACCTATGGGCGCTCGCTCGAAGAGCTCGATGCTGAGTGGCGGGCCTTTCTCGCGGATGTGCCGGTGGACTTGGCGGCGCGCTCCGAGGCGGCAGAGCGCTTCGATCCCGAGCTGCGGCCGGCCTACTTGGACCAGCAGTGCCCCAAGGTGGGCTCCCGCACCCGCTCGCTGGAAAAAGACGCCGAGCAGCTGGCCCGGGTGGGCGCGTACGGACCGGCGGAAGTGGCCTACCAGACACTGTTCACGGAACAACCCAGCGCCCGCTTGCTCCATCAGCGGGTGTCGGTGCTCCAGCTCGCTGGACGCCATGGCGATGCGCTGGCGCTGCTGGATGCCCACGGCGCCATCGCCACCGAGGCCCATGACCAAGACGCCCTGCTGGACGACCGAGTCAAGGTGTTGTTGCACATCGGGGACTTCGTGGCCCTGGACCGCGCGATGGCCGAGCGCTTGGCGGTGCGGGCCGAGGCGGGGGACGACGTCACGGCGCTGCGGCGCACCCGGGCTGCACTTCGAGACCCGGAGCTCCAAGAGGGCGTGGCGGGGCTGTTGACGGCACGATCCCATGCCCAGTCCCAGCACCGAGCCCGGGCGCTGGCCGAGCAGTTTCCGGCGCGGCCGGAGGTCTGGGCGTTCTTGCTGGAGTACGGCTTGACGCTCAGCGCATCGCGCCGGTGGGTGTCACTGCCGCCGTGGGTGCAAATTGAGAATGACGCAGCAATGGCTGTTTTGGAGGTCTCGGACTTTGACTGCAAGCTCTGGCGGGACCGCCTGCGCGGCGTGATGCAGGTGGCGGTGGACACCCGCGATGGGCCAACGTTTGAGCGGGTGGCCGGACTGGTCACGGGCCAGTGCAGTGATGATCCCTTGCTGACGGCGTGGCTGGATCTTGAGCGTGAGCGCCAAGCGTGGTGGGCGGCTCATCCCCCGGCCAGCTTTTAGGGACTGGGTTGCCCATGGGCTCAACCCCCAGCGGTGTGGCGCTCCAGCCTCGCAGCGAGGTCCTGCGCAAGGGCCGCCCCAGCGTCCGCCGACAGGGGCGACAGCACAACCTCGGTGTTGTCCTGCAGGACGAGGATGACCGCACCGACGTTGCGCCGAATGGGGACGCCGCCAATGCTCTGGGGGATTGCGGCCGCAGCAGAGACCGTGACTGCACCCGGGATGTGGACCACCTCAGCGAGCTGGTCCCAAAAGACCGGCTTCGGCCCCTCGATCCCCGCCGCCGTGATGCGGAGCTTGGCGGTCTTGGTGCCCGGCAACTGGGGACCGTGTCCCTTTCCCGCACGGGCCGAGGACCACACAAGGCCTTGGATGAGCGCCAGCGTGCCCAGCACGATGCACCCAATCATCACGAATGGCACGATGTCCCGGGGCAGGATGCCCGCGTCCCCGAGGGCGGCCGGTCCGAACACGCAGGCAGGGACCATCAGCAGCACCGCCGCGGTCATTGCGGCCACGGGACCCCAGAATGGCGCGTGGGTGATGACGTCGTGATGGGCAGGCATTTGTCCGGCTATCCCCCTGATGCTGTTCCTGGCGACTTGGCCAGTCGGCTACCCTGTGCTCATGACCGGCCCTTTCCTCGAGACTGCCCGCCTGCGCATGCGGCCCCACCTGCCAGGGGACGCCCCGTTCATGGTTCGCCTGAACGCCAACCCGGCCTGTGTTCGGTACACGGGGGACCGCGCCTTCGGTGACCCTTCGGAGGCCGACGCCGTGATCGCCTCGCTTCGGCTCCAGTGGGTGGCCCTTCGGATGGGCCGCTTGCTGGTCGAGGAGCGGTCCTCGGGCGCACCGGTCGGTTGGTGTGGCCTGAGGTGGCATGACGCGGCCGGGGAGGCCGATCTCGGCTACCGCTTCTTGGAGGAACGGTGGGGCCGGGGCTACGCCACCGAGGCGAGCCGGGCGTGCATCGCGCAGGCCTGGGGGCCCCTCGGGCTGGACCACATCGTCGCGCGGGCGATGCCCGAGAATGTCGCATCGGTCAGGGTGTTGGAGAAGCTCGGCTTTCGGTTCACCGGCCCAGAGCGGGACGGGAATGGTGTGGTGCACGGCTTTCGCTTGGACCGACCCTGAGGACGAGTTTCCGAGCGGCGTGGGCGCCGACCGGCCGGAGGTCGGTGTGCGCGCTCGAGGTGTGCCCCACTGCCCTGAGTGGCCAGGATGACGGCGTGCTGGGGCGCCGAAGCCGTCCGAAGAGAGGGGCGTGGGCCTCGTCGCGTGTGGGGCGCACCGCAGGTTGTGCGAGCAGACCCCGGCCGACCACGTTAATCGCGGCCCCTTGGATTTTTGCGTCGGGGCCACCGTGCCCGGGGAGTCGCAGCGATGGTCGAATTCCACGTCTTCTACAAGAAGGGTGCCCTGCCGCCGGTGCCCGAGCTCAACCGTGCGATGTCCTCCCGGGGCTTCGCCATCGAGCTTCAGGGTGATGCGCCTCCCCACGAGCGTGGCGAAGATCTCGGCCTGACGGTGGACGGCAAACCCGTGGCTGTGTCGGTGTCGTTGACCGACGCCCAGGCCCCCGAGTGGGCGGCCTTGCGCGCGGCGGCTGCGGACGCGGTCGATGGTGCGGCCCGCCTGTCGGTGCTGAAGAACTGCGATGTGCGGTTGACCCTGAAGGCCGATGGCGACGATGCGCGCTGGGCACGGGACGTCGCCCGAAACTTCGGCCTGCTCGCGTGCGGTGCCTACGAGAACCTGTCCGCGAGCCGGTTCATCAACTTCGGTCGCTGAGCCGGTCACGGTCGGTCGTGGATCCTCGGCTTGCCGGGCTCACTGCCCGTTGTCGCTTGCCCGTGGCCAAGGGGTCCCCATGTCCGGCCGCCAGGTGGTGGTGCTCGGCACCGCCAGTCAGGTGCCCACCCGCCACCGCAACCACAACGGCTACTTCTTGCGGTGGGATGGCCAGGGCTTCTTGTTTGATCCGGGCGAGGGCACTCAGCGCCAGATGATCATGGCGGGCGTCAAGGCCCACGGCATCCACCACATCTGTGTCACCCACTTCCACGGCGACCACTGCCTGGGGCTGGCCGGGCTGGTGCAGCGGATCTCGCTGGACGGCGTGCCCCACGACGTGCGGGTGCACTACCCGGCCAGTGGTCAGGTCTTCTTCGAGCGCCTGCGCCATGCCAGCATCTTCCACGATCGCTCGCGCATCGTGCCATGCCCCATCACGGGCCCGGGGGTGCTCCACGAAGAGCCCGCCCTGCGGCTGCGCACCTTGCCGCTGCGGCACAGCGCACCCTGCTACGGCTTCCGGGTGGAAGAGCCGGACGGTCGGCGAATGCTGCCCGACAAGCTGCGTGAAGCGGGCATTCGCGGGCCGGCCGTGTCTCAGCTTCAAGCCGACGGTGAGCTGTGGTTGGACGGTCGGCGGATCGGCCTCGAAGACGTCAGCGAGGCCCGCCCTGGCCAGTCAGTCGCCATCGTCATGGATACCTCCCGGTGCCCCGAGGCCATCGAGCTGGCGCGCAATGTGGACCTGTTGGTGATCGAGAGCACCTACCTGGACAGCGAAGCCCACGAAGCCGAAGAGCGGGGCCACCTCACCGCCCGGCAGGCCGCCCAGATCGCCGTGGACGCCGGCGCTCGGCGGGTGGTGCTCACCCACTTCTCCCAGCGGCACCCCGACACCCAGGCCTTTGTCGATGAGGCGGCCCAGGTGCATCCCGACGTGCACGCCGCCGAAGATGGCCAGTCCTTCGACCTTCCGGCTCGCCGGCGCTGACCCATTGGGTTGTTGGCGCGGGTTCAGCAGGGGCGGGTCGGAGGGTTGGGGGCCAGTCCGTCACGGGGCTGTCACGATCTCGCCACTTTAAATCATTGATATTGCTCCGTTCTTGAAAATATTCGAAAAAAGTTCTTCGCATCTCCGTTTCAGTGCCGTACATTATGGGTGTCCAGAGGGACAACGCAACCAGCCGCGCAGAAGCTCGAACAACAGCCCGCTTTGGGTGATTCGAACACTCTATCTCCGCAGGAGAACGTGCATTGGGCCACTGCGTTGCATTCTACGAACGTGCGACAAACGCAAGCGAGGGAGGTGTCGATGAATTCGACTGAAGATCCGCCTGAGAACGTTCAACGACCCGTCGGGGTCCGCCTGTCCTGAACGAGTATTTCGTTCTGGGATCGGCAAAAGAGCGGGTTCTGGAGCTTGATTCAACGCCAACGAGGCTGGCGTGCTCCGATTGTTCCCGTCCTGACAGGTCGCCTCATCGGGCCATTGACCAAATGGTGCCGAACCACGATGTCCAAGAGCAACCACCAACTCGGGGTCTGCATGATTGATTCAGACGACAGTCCGCCGAAGCAGCTCATGCCGGTGCTCCACCGGTCCTGACGACGCCAGATCGGGGTATAGAGTTGCGCTGCACTCCATGAGTTGCAGGCACCGCCCACCGCCGCTCGTGCGGCACAGGCGCAGACGTCAGGCACGCTTGGGTTTCCTTCGCTTGGGATCCATTGCGGAAGGTTGAGTGCTGGAGCGAACACATCATTGCAAACTGACAAGGCAGGGAACACTCCCTGCCTTGTTCAATTTTGGGGTGCTGTTCTTTGGGTTGGGGCGGCGGTCCGACACTTCTGGGGCACGGGGGTAGCGGTCCCGGCGCGGGGGTGGCATAGGGGGCATCGGCCGGTCCGGACCCCGTCGGATCGCTCGCCGTGGAGCCCGACGATGACCGCCAGTCCCTACGCCGCGTTTGATGCCAAGTGGTCGCTGGCCCCGCTGCCCACGGCCAACCGGCCGGTGTTTTTGTTCGCCTCCGCCTGGCGGGCGGGCAGCACCCTCTTCCAGCGGCTGATCTGCTCCACGGACGAGATCGTCATCTGGGGAGAGCCCTACGGGAACGCGGGTCTGCTCAATGCCCTGGCGGCGTCCTCTCGGCCGCTGCTCGCGGAAGACTGGCTCGACCCGCGGCACTTTCCGGCCGGTCCGGAGGCCCTGCACGGCATGTCTGGGCGGTGGGTGGCCAACCTGTACCCGCGCCCCGAAGACCTCCGCGCCAGCTACCGCGCCCAGCTCGATCGATGGCTGCAAGCGCCGGCCCAGCGGGCGGGTGTGCCCCGGTTTGGCCTGAAGGAAGTGCGCTGCGATGTGGAGACGGCCCAGTTCCTCCACTGGATCTATCCCGACGCCCGCTTTGTCTTTCTGGTGCGCAACCCCTTTGATGCTTGGTCCTCCTTCAAGGGGGTCTCCTGGGTACACACCGCCCCGGACCGGGTGGTGACCACTGCCGCGGAGTTTGGTGCGCTGTGGCAACACAACACGTCGAGCTTTCTGCGGTGGACCGACCGCGCGGGCTTGATGCTGCGCCACGAAGACATCGTCACCGGCAAGATTCCCCTGGTCGGCATCGGCGCCCACTGCGGGCTGAAGGCCATCTCCCCGGCCCCCCTCAAGCGCCGGCTGCGGGGCATCGACAAGCCGCCGGTACAGCCCACTCCCGAGGAGCTGGGCACGCTGACCGAGATCTGCGGAGAGCTGGCGAACATGCTGGGCTACGGCGGGCTGGATCGCACTCGCGCGCTGTAGCGGGTCCCGGTCCGGCTCAGCCGCCCTTGCCCCGCTTGAGGCAATCGTTGTACCGGCGCATCACGTTGTTGGCGAACCAGGCCGTGGTGCGCCCGCTCTTCATCTTGGGGCTGTCCAAGGCCACATCCGGCAAGCGCGCGCGAGGGGGCTTTCCCGGGTTGGCCTGTCGCCACGCCCGACGCAGGGCCTGGATGGTCTCGGTGTGGGCAAACTCGTCGTCCTTTTCGAGCCGGGCATCTCGGCGGGCCTGTCGCTCGCTGATGCCCACCGACGCGGCAAAGGCGATGAGCACCTTGAGGGTGTTGGAGTCCTTGGACGAGGGGCGGCCCTTCTTGTCGTAGATGAGCATGTCCCCGTCGAGGGCCAGCGCAGTGCCCATGAGATCGGTGAGCATGGCCTGCAGCGCGGCATTCCGGCTGGCATATGCGCCGGCATTGAAGTCGGCGAAGCGGAACAGCGGCGAGTCGTAGTCGGCCGGGTAGTCCATCAGCCGCGCCGTGCCGTACTGCACCCCCCCGCGGCGGGTGTAGAGCAGATCGCGCACTTGGGCGGTGGTCAGTCCGGCGCTCTCGGGACGCTGGCTCGACCAGTCCACCTTCACCTGCATGGACCCCGCGGTGGTGATGGGGTTGTGGCGCTCGACCATGTTGGGGGCCAGCACGTCCATCGCCCGGGCGGCGGCGGGGTGGCGCTCTCGGTGGAAGTCCACGATCTCCCGGTAGAGCAGATCGGCTTCCCGCTCGGTCTTCAGGCCGGACAAGCGCGCTTCGAAGGTCTGACCCGTGCCCTCTGCGACATGGTCGAGCAGGGCCCGCCGCACGGGCGCTCCCACGGGGCCCAGCTTGCCGAAGAGCTCGTCCAGCTCACCACTCACGACCTTGCCCAGTCCGGGCACGGCGGGGTCTGCCGCATACCCGGACTCCTGCTCGATCACCGCGAGCACTTGGCACACGGTCGCGGGGCGCACCGGTCGGCCGATCCCCCGCAGCGCATCCCGCACATCGACGGCCCAGCCGCGCTTGTCGACGACATCGCTGCGGACATGGCGGGCCACCCGGTCGATGCTGAGCCCCTTGTCCTTGGGGGCGTCGGACTTCTTGGCGCAGCCGATGGCCAGGATGGTGATGAACAGCCAACGTGGGGACATCGGACCTCCGCGGCGCTTGTAGCACGCTGGAGCGGTGGCCAGGGATGTGCGGGCAGAGTGGCGGGCATCAAGCAATACTGCACAGGTCCGCCCAGTTCTGCGGCATTCTATGTGCAGAACCGCAGCGCGTGTGCGGGGACGGGCCGCTACTCTGATGGCAACACACCTTCCGGGAGAGCCCCATGGTTCCGTTGTTCA
The DNA here is from genome assembly GCA_942491145.1 of Myxococcota bacterium. GTDB lineage: Bacteria > Myxococcota_A > UBA796 > UBA796 > UBA2385 > CAXQUZ01. The sequence continues at coordinate 158,539 of CALOBC010000015.1, forward strand.
TTGCCGGCTTGTTGGCCCTCACGCCCGACGCTGTGGCGTGTCCCACCATCGCGACGGGCACCCCCAATGGGCTGACCTACGACACGGCCAAGACGTCCATTGTGCACCAGAACGGCCGCACGACCTTCACGGTCAGCATCAACCCCAGCGGCCAGTCGCAGGAGTTCGCGCTGGTGATGCCGGTGCCCGCCCTGCTTCAGGAGAGCGACATCAAGGTGCTCGACAACGGCGTCTTTGAGAACTTGGAAGCCTACACTGGCTTGTTGACGATGTTTGATGCCGGCTGTGCGGTTCGCGGTGGCGGGGATGGGGGTGGTGACGGTGGTGATGGTGGCGACCCGGGCGGCACCGTGCATGTCGAAGCCGAGTACTTGGTGGGCGACTACCAGATCAGCATCTTGTCCGCCGAAGAGTCGGCCGGCCTGTTCACTTGGCTCAACACCAACGGCTACCACCTCGCGTCGGCGACTTTGCCGGTGCTGGAAGAGTACATCGCCCAGGGCATGTACTTCATGGCGGCCAAGGTCAGCGAGAGTGCGACAGCGGCGGACGGGAGCTCCTTGCCTCCGCTCCAAGTAGCATACAACAGCGACACCATCGCCATCCCGATTCGACTCGCGGCACTCAACGCAAGCACCCAGCAAGACATGCTGATCTACGCAATCACGGACGAGACCGAGGTGGGCGGCGTCGTGGGCATCTCCAACTACGATGAGTTTGTGATCGAGGACAAGTGCATCTGGGGCGACCCATCGACCGAGGACTTCGGTGCCTTCTACGAAGATGAGTTTCACACGCTCTGGGCGGCGTCCGGCAAGGCCGCGTGGACTGTGGAGTGGGCCGGCGGGTCAGCCTCATGCGCCCCGTGCAGCGGCACCAGCTTCGACGCGGATGGGCTTGAGGCGCTGGGCTTCGAGGGGGACTATGACGACCACTTTCTCACACGCATCCACCTGCGCTACACCCCCGAGACGGCGGTGGAGGACCTGATGCTGTACGCCTCGGGCATGAGCCAGCCCAAGGTCACCAGCTTCGCCGACGACAACTCATCCAACAGGGCCTGCATCTTGGCATGCGGGGAAGCGCCGGGGGATGGCGGCACGGACGAGGATGGCTCAGGGGACGATGTTGTGGACGATGATGGGTCGAAGGGCAGTGGGTGCACCAGTGCGGCGGTGCCGTGGAGTGTGGCGGGGCTGGCGATTCTTGCATTGGGTGCGGCTCGCCGTCGCGAAGGCTGAGTCGCCCGCTGGCGTCGGGGGATGGCATCATGCAGAACTGCACACCGGCCCCCAACTCCGCGGGATGAAATGTGCGGCAGCGCAGGGCAGGTGCGGGTGGGCACCGCTATCTTGAGGGCTGAAGCATTCCCGGGAGAGCACCATGATTCCATTGTTCATGGTCGGGAAACAACAAACCCAGTAGGAGCGGGTGTTCTCGGGAAATCGGTAGGGGCTGAAACCCCCTCGGTAGGACCGGATTCGAGCCCAATCCCTACCAAGACCCCTACCGTTCAGCCGGGTGTCGAGTGGGTGGTTCTGCCCGGCACGGGTGGCGCTGGACGGAGCAGCGGGACGGCGTTCGGGTCGCTGGACCTGGCGCTCAAGGGTGCGTCGGCGCTCTCTCGGGAGAGGCCGGAGGTGCGGCTGTGGACGGTCTACAAGGTCCGCAATGAGCGCTGGCAGAAGGTGGGGGCTCTGCGGCCGGTGAGCTTGTCGCGGGTGATTGCCCGGGTCGGGAGGGCACGATGAGCCTCCACCTGGTGCGAGCTCGCCAGCCCACAAGCCTAGTCGACATCGCGAAGCGCGAACTCGGGATGGCTCGTCGAGACTGCGCCGCTGCTGAGGAATCCTTGAGTCGGCGGGCTGTCCGGATGCGCGAGACGGCCGCGAAGCTGGGCGCGGCGGCGGCTTGCTACTCGGAGGACAGCCACGCCCAGGCCGAGACTGCGGCCCAGTGCAGGTTGTTGGCGGGGCTGCTAGAGGAAGCGGCGCGGTCGGCGAAGACGGCCCGCGCGTGGGCGAAGGGGCCTCGGCCGTCGCTGCCGACGGTGCCCCGGGGGGATGGGCCATGAGCCGGGGCCGCAACCTCGGCGTCCTTGCCTGGCTCGCTGCGATGGCACCTGGCCCAGCGTTCACCCGCCTCTTTCGCGGGCGAGCCAGGAAATGGGTCGACGGCGCCGAGCTGGTGGGCTGTTCGCGGTGCGGCGCGAAGGCCGGCAAGCCCTGCGACCCCCGGACGCTTGGGGCTTGGCTGCACCACCGAGCTCGCGCCGATGCCTGGATGGCGCTGAGCCCGGGGGAGCAGGCTGCGCTTCGTCCGCGCCGCAGCCTCCGCCTTCGGTGGGGGCCCAGATGGTGAGCCCTTGCGTTGCGCTTGCGTCACGCGCCCGTCGGATTCTGTGACGCGAGGCGAACGATGAACGCACCCATCCACGTCGCCGGCGTTCGGCGCTGCGCGGTCTGCGAGGCCAGCCTCGAAGGTCGCCATCCTCGGACTCGGTTCTGCTCATCACGGTGCAGAAGCTGGGCCCACCGCAATCCCGACGGGCTGAGCGCGCTGGCCCTCTGCATGGGCTGTGGCGAGACCTTCCACCGTGCGACTCGACGGCAGCGCTGGTGCAGCGGGCGGTGTCGGAGCCGGGGCTGGCGAGGCACCGCATCCCGGTCCCGGGCGCTGGCCTCCCAGTGGAACCTCGAAGCACGCGACTTCTGGCGGACGCCGCCGTGGCTGTTCGCCCGACTCGATGGCGAGTTCCACTTCGGGCTCGACGCCGCCACGGCCGGGCCCTCGGATGCGTTGTGCGAGCGCTTCCTGACGCCGGTCGATGACGCCCTCGCCTGCTCTTGGCGCGACCGCTGCGACCCCGAGCGTTTGGCCGTCTTCAACAACCCACCCTACTCCCGAAAAGGTGGGCGGGGAGAGGGCTTGTTGGCCTGGGCGCGTGCTGCGGTGCGGGCCCGAGACACGGGCCTCGTGGTGGTGATGCTGGTCCCGCCCTCGCCGGGCACTCGGTACCACCGGCTGCTGCACCGCGAGGCTGTTGAGTTGCGGATGCCGGACCGGCGCCTCGCCTTTCTCCACCCCGACACCAGCAAACCCACGGCCGGCAATCGCGGGGACTCCATGGTGGCCATCCTTCGTCCCGGGCAGTCCGGGCCGGCGGTGACCACCTACTTCAGCCGACAGGATGCTCCATGAACACCGAAACCCCCTCGACCTCCCCACCCGCTGACGCCGACACCAGCCCGCCGTCCACCAACACCGGCCTGCCCTGGCCTTGGATTGCTGCCCACGAGTGGGTCGACATCTGCCCAGATCCAGAGAAGATGGACGAACCCGACCAGGCGGTGGAAGGCTGGTTGCTCCGGACCACGACGATGGACGACGGGTGCCAGGTCGACCACGTCGTCGTCCACCGCACCAATGGCGGGCAGCCCGACCAGTACACCATCCTCGTCCGTCTGGACGGTGGGACGGAACTGCGAATCGGTGCCCAAGGGAAGCACGAGGCGGCGGCGCTGCGGAGCGGGCTGTTGTCGCTTGCCATCCTCCTGGGCGACGTCATCATCGACCTCAACGAAGGGATCGAGGGCCTGGATTCCGGCGGGGTCTTGGAGGCTGACTCGGTGACTATCCAGAGCACAGGGCGCTTTGTGACCGACGGCGAGCCTCCCGCCCGCATGTGCGACTTCGACGACGAAGAAGAGTAGGACGGGCATGACCGTGCACCTCGCCGACACGTCCACGTCCCAAGTCAGCCGCAATGCCGCAGTCTTCAGCCTGCTGCAGGCGACCAAGCGCGGGATTCTCCGCTCGCCGCCGCCGGGTGTCACCAAGCGCGAGGTGTCCGACTGGTGGCAGAGTCACGTTGCATCCATCGCCCAGGAGCTCCACGAGACGCTGACGCCCCGGTCCCCCCTCCGCGACACGTTCGGCCCCCTCGCGGCACCACAGCCGGGCCAGCGCGGCGTGCGGGAGGTGAAGTCGGACTGGATTGCAGCGATGGAGTGGGCCCAGGTGCTGCTCGCCAGCGCGGAGTACCTCTGGCACGAGCCCGAGACCCACTCGTCATGGGTCCGGTGGCAGTCGGCGAACCTCGAAGCGGACGAAGCCGAGCCCCTCGGTGACTTGTTGGGTGTGCCGGCTCGCCTTCCCTTTGGCCACCTGAGCGACGACGACCGCGACGACATCGCGGGGCTGGCGCTACGGCTCTACGCCCACACGGCGGGCCTCTGGGGGCACGAAGGGCAGGACTGGACCGTCGGCCAGGGCGACGCGGCCACACGGGTCCAGTCGGACGACGACGGCAGCCTGGCTCGATGGGCAGCCGAGGCGGTGCTCGCCGATGGATTCAGCGGTGCGCGCAAGCCTGGGCTCACGGCGGTGTCCCCACGGGAGGCCGCCGAGTTCATCGAGCAGCACCACAGCCACCTTCCCCGGGCCAATCTCCGCGGCCTGCTCTACGCCCTCGGTGTGCGGCGGGGTGCGCGCTTGGTTTGTGTGGGGACGGTCGGGACGCCCACCGGACGCTGGGCGGAGCCGTCGGCCGTGGTGGAGCTCACCCGCGTGGCCTGCGATGGGTCGGTGCGCGGTGCGTCGTCGGCGCTCGTGTCCCGGGTCATCGACGCCTTGCCCCTCGTGGCCCCCCGAGGTGAGGCATCGGCCCTGCCATTGCTCGTGACCTACTCCCTGTCGACCGAGCAAGCGACGGTCTACAAGGCGCTGCGGGAAAAGGGGCTGCGTCCGACGGTTCGGGTGGCGGGGCGAGCGCCGGCGGGGGCCCGGGGTGCGAGCGATGAGTCGCTGGCCGGGGTGGACAAGGTGCGATGGGAGGCCGGGCCAGGTGCAGGGCCGGCTGACTGGTCGCTGGTGTCGGCCGCGTAGTGTGCGGCGGGCCAACACAAGAAAGATGGGAATGGTGGCCACCCTTCGACCTGGGCAGTCCGGACCGGCGGTGACCTCCTACTTCGCACGACAGAACAACCCATGAAGACCGAGGCGAACAGATGCGCGCTCAACACTGCTACCAGGAGATTGCGGACTGGTCCGACACCCGATGGCGAGACTCCGATGCCGGCCGAAAGAGGGTGGCGCTCGCCGTCGCCCTCGACCAGCTCTGCCGCGTGATCGGGCCAAGCGACGCGGCGGTCGAGCGCGCGACCGGGGTTCCTGCAAAGACTGTCAGCCGATCGAGGCGCGGCATCACCAACCCGAGCTGGGCAACCGTACACGCCCTCGCGGCCGGCCTGAAGCGGCACTCGTTCCACAACAATCGCTTGGCCGAAGTGGTCGACTACCTTGCTGATCTCGCGAACCCGGACACATGCCCGTCTCACGTCGAAGCCTCAGAGATCGTCATCCTCATGGCCGCGGAAGCCCAGAGTTGGCTGCTGGCCAACCAGCGCCACCAGTCGGACCTTCTCGACGCCCGTCGGGAGAGGGGACAGCGCTTGGAAAGGGCACTGCGCTGCGCCACTATCTCACCGCCTCCGGGTTCTGGGAGAGGAGGTCGGGCGGCGTCCCACGCGCCGGCCGCCAAGGTGGCCGGTGAGCAAGGCCCCAGTCTGGGTGCGCCATGAAAGTGCGCGATCTCCGCGAGCCGCCGATGGTGGCCATCACCGACGATGAGCGCACGGTCGTCCACTACAGCTTTCATCCAGTTGTCCCCGGGGGGTGTGGGTGTGGCCACGACACCATGCTTCCCACCGTCCGCGAAGAGCAGGATTCGTGGGACCCCAGTTGGTACGACCTTCCCGTCTGTCATGTCTGCCGCCAGGCGACCCGCGAGCTGCTCCGCAGCTTCTTTCCTCGCGCTGAGCTGCCTCCCTGGACCAAGCCATGAAGCGCGTAGCCCTCTACGCCCGGGTCTCGACCGCGAACCACGGCCAAGACGTGGGGCTCCAGCTCGACGAGCTCCGCCAAGTCGCCGCCCAGCGGGACTGGGATGTCGTGGCTGAGCATGTCGACCACGGGTTGTCCGGTGGTGACCGCGACCGGCCCGCCCTCGCGGCCATGCTCGACCAGGCCCGCCGGGGGAGAATCGACCTGGTGGCCGTTTGGAAGCTGGACCGCCTCGCCAGGGATGTCCGGCACCTTCTGGACGTCGCGGGCGAGCTCGAAGCGTGTAGCGTGGGTCTCTGCTCGGTGCGAGACGCCCACGTCGACACGAGCACGGCCCAGGGCCGATTCACTCTCCAGATTCTCGGGAGCGTAGCGGAGTTGGAGCGGGCGATGGTCAGGGAGCGGGTCGTGGCCGGCCTGGACCGCGCCCGCCGTCAGGGGAAGGTGCTCGGACGGCCACGCCGCCGCCTGGACATGCGCCCGGTGCAGTCGATGCTCCGGCAGCGCCACAGCATCCGGGAGACTGCGCAGGCGCTCGGAGTGTCGGAGCGCACCGTTCGGCGACGGCTGGCCGAGGCTTCCGATGCCGACTGACTACCACGTCGTCACCATCGCATTGGACACCACGAGAGCCGCCCTGGAGCGGCTTGGGCGCACCGTCGTCCTGCATGGCGTCATCGTGCATGGCGCATTCCGCACTGGGGACCGGCCCCTCGGCCGCCGCGTCTCCGTGGACTTGGTGGCGCGGATTCCGGTGGCGCAGTTGGACGCGGTACAGGGAGAGCTCGGCCGATATTCCCGTCGGTGGCAAGACCGTGGACTCCAACAGCGTCCGCCGCCGCCGGTGCCCTGGGCCTCCGAAGCAATGCCCGCGAGCCCACCGACCTGGCGGGATGCCGCTCGCGCTGCCTACGGTGCGGTGTGTGCCGCGCTGGGATGGCACCCCGAGACATGGTCGCCCGGCTTGGTGGTCGACGAGTGCGGCCGGGCCCAGGCACGGCTTGTCGAGGTCCTCGAAGAGCACCACCGGCTGCGCCGCCGACTCGGAGCAATAGACGAGCGATGACCCCGCAACCACCCGCTGACGTTGCCGAGTGGGTGTGGTTGCTCGCCGGCCGCGGTGGTGCGAGCTTGGCCCTCGCCGAGCTGCTGACAGCCACGCCCACCGGCGGACCCGTGTACGAGTGCCACCGGTGCCAGCACTACCCGATTGCCGTTGGGCTGAGGCGCTGCCCCCGGTGTGGGCTGACCTTGCCCCGATTTGACGGACCAATTTGTTGGGCGAATTCGAGGGCTTCGCGTGGCCCGCTGAACACATTGATGTTGACGATGTTCTCGAAGATGTATGCTGCACCGTCTGCGACAGCCAAGTGCGACCGTGGATGGCCCCGGTCCGGCAGGGGGTCGCGCCTCTGCCGGACCCTTTCCGTCATTGACGAGCCGTCGCTCCGCCTTCGCGCTCCCATGGATGGCCCCTCCCTTCCTGTGGACCCATCGCTTCGAGAACGGCCTCTTCTTCGGTGTTCTGGCTGCTGCCGCGGTCTTGACTCCGGAGGTTGGTTTGGCGGGGCCCCCGCCCCCACCGCGCTGACGGGCTCATGCGGCCTCCTGCCCGGACTGCGCCAATGCAAAAGCCAGCTCGAAGTCCACAGGGCTGCGTTGGCCATTGTTGGAGTGTCGACGGACTCGGTTGTAGAAGGCGTGAATATAGTCAGCAACGGCCTTCTTGGCCTCTTCCAGGTCCGCCCAGCCCGAGGATTGGCGAACCAGTTCCTGCTCCAGTGTCCCGAAGAAGGACTCCGCGACCGCGTTGTCCCAACAGTTGCCCTTTCTGCTCATGGATGGCCGAGCCTGAAGTGCGGTGAGTGCGGCCTGGTAGGCGTAGCTGGTGTACTGCGTTCCTCGGTCCGAGTGGTGCAGGAGCCCGGGCGGGGGCTGGCGCAAGGCCACAGCCTGGTGGAGAGCGTCGAGGCAGAGGCGGGTTTCCATGTGGTCGGCGATGGCCCAACCCACCACCCGCCTGCTGTGAAGGTCGATGAGCACGTACAAATAGACCCAGCCAGCGTCTGTAGCCAAGTACGTGATGTCCGCGACCCAGGCTTGGTTGGGTTGCTCAACCGAAAACTCCCGGTTGAGCGCGTTGCTGGCAAACTTGTCTTCCGTACCCACAACAGTGGTCGTCACGCGCTTCTTGCGCTTTGGGATCCCCGACAATCCCAGGGCTTGCATGCGCGCCGCGACTCGATTGACCCCGATGGTCCAGCCCTCGTCCACCAGCTCGGCGTGAACCCGCGGGCTGCCATACGTTCCTCGTGAACGCCGATGAATGGCCCTGATGTGCACATCCAGCCGGGCGCTCGTCGAGCTCGGTGTGTCGACGGCCAACCAGTCATAGTAGGCCGACCGGGAGACCTCCAGCGCGACGCACAACCGACGCACAGGCCATCGCGCCTTCTCCGCGGCAATGAACTCGTAGACGTGGTCTACAGGCTCTCGCTCGCGAAGAAGGCGGCGGCTTTTTTTAAGATGTCACGCTCCATCCGCAGGGTGCGAACCTCCTTGCGGAGGCGCTTCAGCTCGTCCCGCTCGGCGTCTCCAATCGCGCCGGGCAGCGAGCGTTCCCGCGCGACGCGCACCCAGCTCGAGAGCAACTTTGCGGAGATGCCAAGGTCGCGTGCGGCTTGAGCCTGGGTGAGGCCGCCGTCGGTGACGAGCCGAACGGCCTCGGCTCTGAACTCCGAGGTGTAGCGCCGCCGGCGACGGGAAGTGGACCCAGATTTTGCTGGCATGATGGACTCCTGCTGTCTCCTAGCATTTGGTCCGGTGGTTCGGGGGAGGGTCACGCAGCGAGGCGGTCAACCTGGCCGTCGGCGGAGCCCGGCACAGCCGCCACAAGCGCGGCATGGCGGCCGACTTCAAGGTCCGCGGCGTCTCCGCTCGCGAGCTCGTGCGCCGCATCGTCGCCCTCGGGCTCAGCTTCGACAAGCTCATCGCCTACGACACTGCCGTCGGCGGCCATGTGCACGTCTCCTGGGTCTCGGAGTCCAGCAACCGCGGCCTCATCTACTGGTGCCGCCGCAACGCATCCGGCCGCAAGGTCTACCTGCGGTGGACCCCGTGACTGCCCCGTGGCGCCGCACCCTGGCGCTCCGCCGGGACGGCGCCGCCTGGGGGGCGAGCCTCCCCGTCGAGCGCCCGCCCGGGCTCACCACCGTGGGCGCCGGGGCGTGGGTCGAGAACCCCGAATCCGACACCGCTGTCGTGCTCGAGGGGACCGCTCTGCACCCCGACGCCCCCGCCGCCGGCTGGGCCCTGATCTGGTCCGCCACCGTGGGCGACGAGACCCCCGCCGCCACCAGCGGCCCCCTCTTCCTCGGAGCCGTGCGCTGGGTTCGCTGGCGCCTCTCCACCCCCTCCGCGCCGAGCGACGACTCGGTGCTGCACCTCGCCGTCGACGGCGACACTCCGGAGTGACTCATGGGCATCGTCGAGTACATCCAGCAGACCACCGCCGCCTTCTTCAAGATCGGCATCGGTGGCGTCACCATCAACAACAACAGCGGCGTGGCGGAGATCAAGAACGCCGCCAACGACGGCCTGGCCAAGCTGCGGGCCGCCGATCCCACGGGCGACACCGACGTGGCCACCAAGGGCTGGGCCGAGTCCAACCTCAACGTGGCCGACGCCGTGCGGGAGATGGTGCTCGAGGTCGACGACACGGACATGCCCGACACAGGCACGGCCACCATCGACACGTCCAACCTGCCCAGCGGTGCGGTGATCCAGTCCATCGACATCAAGGTGGGCACCGGCTTCGACGGCGGCGCCACCCTCATCGTGGGCTCGGGCTCGGACGACGACGAGTTCATCGCTGCCGGCCAGGTCGACCTGACCTACACGGCCAACGTGCAGAGCTTCAACCTGCGCGGCGCGCCCTTCGCCTCCGCGGCCCCGGTGAAGTTCAAGTTCACCACCTCGGGCACGCCCAGCGCCGGCTCGCTGTCGGCCTACATCACCTACTCGGTGCCGACCGCCTCCGCCTGAGCCTGACCGCCCCTGAGCCTGGGCCGTCGGTCGCCGCCGCGTGCTGGCGGTGCCTCGGGTTTCTTCCCCGCTGGCCGCGCTCGTGGCGGCCAGCGGCACCAACTCCTCGCCAGAACCGCTGGAGGCCCCATGGCCGCCTCGCCCTCCCCCAACTCGACCACCTCCGAGCTCTCCCGCGCCATGCGCGCAGCCGCGCCCACAACGGGAGCCAAGGCCCGCCGCAAGCGTCGCCTCCAGGCCTGGTTCCAGGGCTTCCCCTGGTCCGAGCTCTTCGGATTCCTGTCCCAGGCCGCCGAGGACGGCATGTCCAAGGACGAGGCCATCGGCGCCGCCTCCATCATCCTCGACGGGGCCGTGGACTTCGAGCAGCGCATCGACGGGCCTCTCGGCGCTTGGCTTGAGCGCCAGGACCGCAAGCTGGCCGAGAAGGGGCTGCACCTCGCCTGGGGCCTCGTCGAGCGGCGCCGCGCGGACCACGCCACCGGCGGTGCGTCGTGAAGGGGCTCCTCGACCCGCAGGTCTGGAGCGCCAGCACGGGCAGCCTGCTGGGCCCGGCCTTCTTCGGCCTCATCGGTCTGGCCTTCGCCCAGGACGCGCCAGGGAGCTGGGTTGTCGACACGGGAGCCTTCAAGCTGCCCATCGGGGATCTGACCTTGCCGATGGCGATGGTGATCTTCGGGAGGATGATCGAGCGAGCGGCGAAGGCGGTGGTGGGGTGGCGGCCGGGGTTTGACCTGCATGTGCTGCATCGGCATGTGCAGGTGGCGGAGGGGGAGAGCGAGGGGGCCGGCGGCGAGGGCTGAGAGCCTGCCTCGCGCCCAGCGCAGCCTGGGCTCATCGTCATGGCCCGACGGTCTTCCCCCGATGCGACCCTGCGGCGCCACCACCCGGGTGACGATACTGCCTCGCTCCTACGCGGGACTACCGGGTAGACCGCCAGATCCAGTAGGCTCGTCTTCGACTTGCGTTGCTCCCGCTCTTGGAGACGAAGATGCCCGCCTCACGGTCCGCCGTTCTGCTTGCCCTGCTCAGCGCCTGCGCCACCGAGCCCGCTCCCGACGGCGACACCGCGCCAGCGGACCGCCGTGCAGCCCAGGGCAAGCATGTGCCGCTTCACATGGTGAACGGCCAGCCCACCGCGAACCTCGGCTTGGTGGGCATGGCCGCGCGCTTCGACACGCGGGGCCCCATCGTCTCCAGCGAGCTCGGTGACGCCTTTGCGGTCGACACCCTGCGCTGGGGAGCGGGCGAGCCCTCGATGCAGGTGAGCCGGGCCCAGCCGACCATCACAGCCTGTGAGGGCGAGCTCGCGGCCCGCACAGGGTGCACCGAGCGCGTGGAGTACCAGCGCGGAGACGGCCTGGTGGAGTGGTGGCTCACCCGGCAGGCGGGGCTGGAGCAGGGCTGGACGGTCGAAGCGGCCCCGGCGGGGGACCCTGAGCTGGTCTTCGAGGTGGACGTCGCCGGCAGTGTGGACCTGATTCCTGGAGGCTCGGGCGGGCGGCTCATCGATCAGAGCGGCCACCACTGGATGATCGGTGGAGTGTCGGCCTGGGATGCCGATGGGCGGGATCTTCCGGCTCGCCTGGAGATGAGCGGGGAGGAGCTGAGGGTTGTCGTGGATGCGGAGGGGGCGAGCTGGCCGGTGACGGTGGATCCCATCTATGAGACGGCTGCTGCGATTCTATCCGGGGAAGCCTATTTCGGAACGCTGCTTTCCGGCGGCGACTTCAACGCTGACGGCTACGACGACCTCGTTGCAGTGAGCAGTTCTCGTCCCTACTCGATTCATATCTTCAACGGTGACAGCACAGGTCTTCAGGCCGTCGCCACGCAAAGAATCGTACCACCAATGGACGCCGACTACACCCACCAGGCCAGGGGGAACGGAGACCTCAATAGCGACGGCTACGACGATCTCGTGGTTGGTCGCGACGGGTCGATCGACGTGTACTACGGTACAGCGCAGGGGCTACCCAACACTCCCGACCTACAGATACCCGACCCGTCCACCTACGCCTACGCCTACTTCGGCCGTCAAGTAGACTCGGGCGGAGACCTCAACGGCGATGGCTACGATGACATCGTAGTCGCCTACCGCTCTTCCAGCGTGAACGTAACCCTGGCAGTTGCCTATGGCGGTTCCAGCGGGGCCGACTCGACTGTGACGACTATAGACTCCACACCGTCCTCCAATAGTACAACCCTCACATACGCTGGCGACGTGGACGGCAATGGATATGATGACTTGGTTCTACACAACGAGATCCTACTAAGTAGTGCAGCGGGGGTCAGCTTCTCGAACACAGTTGTTTTGGGAAGCGGCGGCTATGGCGGCAAGGCCGGTGACGTGAACGGGGATGGCTACGACGACGTGTTCACGACGGACTATTCGAACGCCTTGAATACCGGCGCCGTGTGGTTCTATCACGGCAACAGTAGCGGAATCGACTCCTTTGCGAGTGGCTACATTGCTGGAGCCACGAGGGGAGACACTCTGGGCTACGCAGTCGCGTCTGTCGGAGATCTCAATGGCGACGCGGACGATGAGGTCATCGTCAGTGCAATTCTCTACAATTCCTACGGTGGTGTGTTTCTGCACGATGGTAGCCCAGGCGGCGTCTCTCCAACGTCTTCCCAGACCCATACCTCGGGCAGTACTGACCTGTACTTTGGAAAGAGCCTCGTTGGGTCACTTGACTTCAATGGCGATGGGGTCCCTGACGCGGCCATCGCAAACACAGAAGGCAGGGACTACGCGGGCGAAGTGTTTGTCTATCATGGCAGTTCGTCGGGGGCCCTGTCGCACCAACAAACTGTCACGTCCTCCACGGGCTACGGCAACTACGGAGAAAAGTTGGCCATGGTAGGCGATGTCGACGGAGACGGCTACGCGGACGTACTTATTGGTGATAGATATGCCGTCGACTACGGACAGGCGTATCTACACTTGGGAACATCGACTGGCCTCAGATGGCAACCGGATGTGACCTACAGTGGTTCAACGTCAGCGAGCGCGCTAGGCGTCAGTGTTGATGGCGCGGGAGACACAAATGGGGACGGTCTCGCGGACTACATTGTGGGAGTTTACGGCGCGGGATCGGCATTCCTATACTACGGCAACACCTCAGGGCCGCCATCAAGTGCATCAGCCACAATCGTTGGCTCGGGCTCGTTCGGGCTCACGGTGTCAGACGCGGGAGACGTAGATGGCGATGGCTACGACGACCTGTTGGTTGCGGACTACAGTTCAGACTCGGCGTACCTGTTTATGGGAGGTTCTTCGGCACCGTCGTCGGTTGCGGCAACGACATTCACTGGGACGTCAGGTTCCTACTACGGAGAGACGCTGGAGGCTGCGGGCGACGTCAACAACGATGGCTACGATGACATTGTAGTGGGCGCTCCCAGAACGAGCTCGTTGCGGGGCTCGACCTTCGTATTCCACGGGAGTGCAACGGGGGTCTCTTCCACGGCAACACAGACCATGCAATGCCCTGACTCTTCATGCAAGTTTGGCACCAGTCTGGCTGCGGGCGACATCGACCAAGATGGGTTCTCCGACATCGTGGTCGGAGCTCCCAACGCGGGCACAGGCTCAGAAGGGCGAGTCTACGTGTATATGGGCTCTTCGACTGGCGTCGCTTGGTATTCTTCTTCAAGCTTGGCGGGCCCCGGAACGATGAGGGACTTCGGAGACTCCCTGGCCCTCGGGGACCTCAATGGGGACGGATACCTTGACCTGGCAGCGGGAGACTCAGCCTATGATGGCAGCCAGGGAACCGTTGAAATCTATGCCGGAGGCGGGAGCGGGTATGGGCCTTCCACGGATGCGTCGATTCTGGGAGTGACGCCGAACTACGTGTACCTCGGCCAGGCGCTGTCATCAGGGCAAGATGTAGACGCTGATGGATACGATGACTTGTTGGTGGGCGGAAGTGGAACCGTCCTCCTGTATCGAGGATTCGAGGACGCCGACGGCGACGGTGTAGGAGCCGCTGAGGATTGCGACGACACCGACGCGAGTGTTGGAGCTCCGTTAATTTCAGCCCACCCAGATGTAGACGGGGATGGTTACGGGGACTCCGCGACTGAGCTGTATGTTTGCGCGCTCTCATCGTCCTACCTGACCGACGGCACGGACTGTGACGACTCCGACTCGGCCGTCAACCCAAGCGCCACGGAGACCACGGGCGACGGCATCGACCAGGACTGCGACGGCGAAGAGCTCTGCTATGTCGACGGGGACGGCGATGGCTACCGGCCCGACAGCACGTCCACTACCGTCAGCAGTGACGCCGGCTGCTCCGACTTGGGCGAGGCCCTGAGCACGGCCCCGGTCGACGACTGCGACGACAGTGACGCCACGGTGAGCCCTGGGGCCACGGAGCAGGCCGGAGACGAGCTCGACCAGGACTGCGACGGCACGGAGCTCTGCTACGCCGATGCCGACGACGACGGCTACACCGATGGCGCCACGACCGTGACCAGCGCCGACACCGACTGCGCCGACCCAGGCGAGGGCCTCGCCTCCGACCCGACGGGGGAGTGTGATGACGCCGATGCCGCGGTCCACCCGGGCGCGACCGAGCTGACGGGCGACGGCGTCGACCAGGACTGCGACGGCGAAGAGCTCTGCTATGTCGATGCCGACGACGACGGCTACACCGACGGCGCCACCACCGTGCTCAGCACCGACCCCGACTGCTCCGACTCGGGCGAGGGACTGGCCTCCGACCCGACGGGGGAGTGCGACGACGGGGACGCGAGCATCCACCCCGGGGCCACGGAGAGCGCCGGCGACGAGCTCGACCAGGACTGCGACGGCATGGAGCTCTGCTACGTCGACCTCGACGGTGACGGCTACATCGACGCGACCACCACCGTCGTCAGCGCAGACATCGACTGCAGCAGCACCGGGGAGGCGCTGGCCTCCGCGCCCAGCGGGGAGTGTGACGACACCGACGCCAGCATCCACCCGGGGGCCACGGAGCTCACGGGCGACGAGGTCGACCAGGACTGCGATGGAGCCGAGACCTGCTACGCCGATGCCGACGACGACGGCTACACCGACGGCGTGAGCACAGTGGCCAGCGGCGATGTGGACTGCTCCGACTCGGGCGAGGGCCTGGCCACCGACCCCACCGGCGACTGTGATGACAGCGACGCCACCGTCTACCTCGGCGCGACCGAGCTGACGGGCGACGGCGTCGACCAGGACTGCGACGGTGGCGAGATCTGCTACGCCGATGCCGACGACGACGGCTACACCGACGGCGTGAGCACGGTGACCAGCAGCGATGCCGACTGCCTCGACTCTGGCGAGGGCCTGGCGACCGATCCCACGGGGGAGTGTGACGACAGCGACGCCTCGGCCCACCCGGGCGCGGCCGAGGTCATCGCCGACGGCACGGACCAGGACTGCGACGGAGGCGACCGCTGCTACGCCGACCAGGACGGCGACGGCTACCGGTCCGCCGACGGCTCGAGCATCGCTTCGACCGACCTCGACTGCACGGACGCTGGCGAAGCGCTGGCGGCAGCCCCCGCGGGCGACTGCGATGACGAGGACGCCGCCATCAACCCGGGGGCGACGGAGGTGGCTGGAGACAGCGTCGACCAGGACTGCGACGGCGCGGAGCTCTGCTTCGTCGATGCCGACAACGACGGCTACACCGACGGGACGAACACGCTGACCAGCTCCGACACCGACTGCACGGACAGCGGTGAGGGCTCGGCGAGCGCGCCAGACACCGACTGCCTCGACAGCGAAGCCTCGGTGCATCCCGGCGCCACGGAGGGCATCGCCGACGGTGTCGACCAGGACTGCGACGGCACCGAGCTCTGCTACGCGGATGCCGACGGAGACGGCTTTGCCGTGGACTCCAGCTTCCAGCTCAGCTCAGACGACCTGGACTGCGAAGACCCGGGCGAGGCGGGGTCGTCGGTCGGGTTCGGGGACTGCGACGACAGCAGCGGCAGCGTCCACCCGGATGCGGAGGAGCTGCCCGGCGACGAGCTCGACCAGGACTGCGACGGCGCAGAGCTGTGCTACGTCGACGCGGACGCCGACGGCTACCGCGATGTCGATGAGACCACGGTCCGTTCCGTCGACAGCGACTGCTCCGACACCGGGGAGGCGCTCGCGGTGACGGCGGCCGGCGACTGCGCGGACGGGGACGCGTCCATCTACCCCGGCGCTCCCGACACTCCCGGCGACGGCATCGACCAGGACTGCGATGGGGCCGACGCGACGGAGACGGGTGGGGCCGACGGAGCCGATGGAACCGACGGAGCCGACGGAACCGACGGAGCTGATGGGACCGACGGGACCGACGGGACCGACGGTGTCGCAGACAACGGTGGCGACAAGGGAGGATGCGCAGCCGCGGGGGGCACCGGCACAGCAGCTCTCGCACTGCTGGCCTTGCTCCCGCTGGGTCGACGCCGCCGCCAGACCTGAGCAGCCCTGTCCCGACGCGGTCCTCCGGCATGTTCGCCGGGACCGCAGCCGAGAATCCCGCCAAAACGGCCCCCCGCCCTGCGTACCTCCCTCCACAGGAGGCCCGCATGGCCAAGCGTCCGACCTACCTGCGCATTGACCTTGCCCCGATTTGACGGACCAATTTGTTGGGCGAATTCGAGGGCTTCGCGTGGCCCGCTGAACACATTGATGTTGACGATGTTCTCGAAGATGTATGCTGCACCGTCTGCGACAGCCAAGTGCGACCGTGGATGGCCCCGGTCCGGCAGGGGGTCGCGCCTCTGCCGGACCCTTTCCGTCATTGACGAGCCGTCGCTCCGCCTTCGCGCTCCCATGGATGGCCCCTCCCTTCCTGTGGACCCATCGCTTCGAGAACGGCCTCTTCTTCGGTGTTCTGGCTGCTGCCGCGGTCTTGACTCCGGAGGTTGGTTTGGCGGGGCCCCCGCCCCCACCGCGCTGACGGGCTCATGCGGCCTCCTGCCCGGACTGCGCCAATGCAAAAGCCAGCTCGAAGTCCACAGGGCTGCGTTGGCCATTGTTGGAGTGTCGACGGACTCGGTTGTAGAAGGCGTGAATGTAGTCAGCAACGGCCTTCTTGGCCTCTTCCAGGTCCGCCCAGCCCGAGGATTGGCGAACCAGTTCCTGCTCCAGTGTCCCGAAGAAGGACTTCGCGACCGCGTTGTCCCAACAGTTGCCCTTTCTGCTCATGGATGGCCGAGCCTGAAGTGCGGTGAGTGCGGCCTGGTAGGCGTAGCTGGTGTACTGCGTTCCTCGGTCCGAGTGGTTGTTGGCAGCCCCGTAAACCCGCGCATAGTCGGTGCAATCCGCGCCCCACACCCAACGGTGCAATCCGCGCCCCACACCCACCGGTGCAACCCGCGCCACACACCCACCGGTGCACAGCCCCGCGCGTCCCCACCGGTGCACGCCGGCCCGCCGAACCGTCGGCACTCCCTGTGCCGACGGTCGCTCCACTGACGTCCTGGCTCGCCCCCGCTACTCGTCGACCTTGGTCCGAAGGAGTGCCTTCCGGGCCGCGGTCTCCTTGGCTTCCTTCAGCCGGTAGCTCTCGCCCTCGACCTTCACGATCTCCGAGCGATGGACCAGCCGGTCCACAAGCGTGACGACACATGCCGCGCTCGCAAAGACTTGATTCCACTCACCAAAGGGCTTGTTCGTGGTGACCACGATGGGGCGGCCCAGCGCGTAGCGGCGGGTCACCACCTCGAACAGCAGGTCTGCATGTCGGTTGCCGTACGATTGGTAGCCCACTTCGTCGATGCACAACACAGCGGGCCGGCACAGACGGGCCAGACGACGCTGTAGGCCGCTTGCGCTGTCTTCGGCCGCCAGCGTGTTGAGCATCGCGCTCGCAGTTGTGAAGTGGACCGTGTGGCCGGCCAGAAGGACCTTGTGGGCGAGGTTCTTCGCCAGCATGGTCTTCCCGACGCCGTTGGGGCCGACCAAGATGACGTTGGCCTGTTCGACTGCATGGCGTCATCGTGCATGGCGCATTCCGCACTGGGGACCGGCCCCTCGGCCGCCGCGTCTCCGTGGACTTGGTGGCGCGGGTTCCGGTGGCGCAGTTGGACGCGGTACAGGGAGAGCTCGGCCGATATTCCCGTCGGTGGCAAGACCGTGGACTCCAACAGCGTCCGCCGCCGCCGGTGCCCTGGGCCTCCGAAGCAATGCCCGCGAGCCCACCGACCTGGCGGGATGCCGCTCGCGCTGCCTACGGTGCGGTGTGTGCAGCGCTGGGATGGCACCCCGAGACATGGTCGCCCGGCTTGGTGGTCGACGAGTGCGGCCGGGCCCAGGCGCGGCTTGTCGAGGTCCTCGAAGAGAACCACCGGCTGCGCCGCCGACTCGGAGCAATAGACGAGCGATGACCCCGCAACGACCCGCTGACGTTCCCGAGTGGGTGTGGTTGCTCGCCGGCCGCGGTGGTGCGAGCTTGGCCCTCGCCGAGCTGCTGGCAGCCATGCCCACCGGCGGACCCGTGTACGAGTGCCACCGGTGCCAGCATCACCCGATTGCCGTTGGGCTGAGGCGCTGCCCCCGGTGTGGGCAGACCTTCATCTGGCGGGGGAGCCAGGCGCGGGCGGAGGGTGCGGCAAAAACCCCCGTGCGCAACAGGCCGAGAATGCCGGGCTGAGGTGCGGCAAAAACCCCCTTCCTGCGTGCGGCAAAAACATCTGTTTTTGCCGCGGTGGATGCGAGCGTCGAAGCTCGCCGGGCTTGCTCGCGATTCGCTTCGAGGGTGGTCCGCCAAAATGAGGGACGGTCATGGTCCGTCCTCCATGTGATGGACGACCAGCGGCGAGTGGCCTTGGTGGAGACACAGACTGTCTGGGGTGTGGCAGCCCACCGCTTGAGTCCCTTGTCCTTCCAGTGGTCGATCGCGCCCTCGAGATCCTCCTTGATCTTCGTCACCAGTGCGGCCTGCTTGAACTCGTCGGGTGAGTACGCGGCGAAGATCACACCGCTGTGCAGCAGCATGCCGTCGTTCTTCTTGTCGCCCATGTTCCCGTAGGGCCGAACAGGCACGAAGCGCTCGGCTTCGCCCAGGACCCGCTGCATGACCCGCTCGAATAGCTGCTGGAATTCGGTCCCCTGTGCCTCGAAGCACTTCAGCTTCCACCACAGCCAGTGGTTGAGCATCATGGGGTCGAACCCGCTCGGTGCGTCAGGCATGGAAGCTCCACTTGGTGTCGGGCGCTTGAACGCAGATCGCTCCGAAAGGAGCTTACCAAGCGTGAATGCGCTGCGGGGCTCGGTCAGCTTCCGCGTAGTCCAAGGCTGCTGCTGGCCGCCACAATGCGCCGTTAGCGGGGCGGCCTCTTCTACGCCGATTTGCGGACTCGGCAGCGCAAGTTCGTCACCTCGCGCGTAGTGATATGGAGGTCTCCTCGATGCGACGACGACGACGACGACGCAATCTGCCGTTCGACTACTTTGGCGAACATCGCGAGCTGCTCAAGATCGCGCTCCGCGATGAGCTCTGGGCGCATTCCGATGCCCTGAGCCATGAGGCGCTGGTTCTGTGCGAGCGACTCTCCCAGTCCTGGCTCGACCATCATGAGGACACGGTCCGTGAGGCGTGGGCGCTGGAGACCGAGCGGGTCGCGGGGTTCAGCGCTCGCGTGCGGCCCCACTTCGACATCTTCGTCGGCACCCTCACCGAGGCCCTGGTCGCCTACGCGCGGCAGGGTCGGCCCGACATGCAGTGGCGTGACCACGAGCGGGCGCTGTACTTCACGCCGCGGACTCCAGACAACAAGAACTGACGAGCTCCGAGCCAAGTAGTCATTTGGCTAGTCCGGTGGTGCCGCCGTGCGTCTGACCACAGTATGTAGTCCCAGATCGCGACCATATGAACGAAAACCGGTAGACGCCGGACGATACCAACTACCAGGCCGGCATCCGAAAGAGGCGGCCGGCCCGCCCTTCGTCGTGAAGCGTGAGGACGATTTCATGGTCCTCGAAGGCGAACGTGGTGCCGTCTGGGAGCTCGGGGAGTTCAGAGTCGATGACCGTGATGATCTGCTGGAGCCCCGTGGCAGCTTGGCTGCGCATCACCTCGATCAGGTTCAGCTTCTTTCGCTTGTCCAGCGTCTCCAACACACCGTCGTGGTAGACGAAGTGGGGGAACGCATCATCCCGGTAGGCGTACTGAACGGCCATGTCGAACGCGACGCACAGCAGCCTTCCGTAGGTGTTGCCCTCTGACTGCTGGGTTGGCTGCCCTTCTGCGTCGAGCAGCTCAACTTGGAACTCGGGGTTCCCACTGTCGTTGATTCGAGTGTAGAGCGCCGCATGTACGTTCACCACGGCCAGGATGATCTCGTCGAAACGGGCCCGGATGGCAGCGTAGCGTTCACCGGCACCGTCGATGGTGTCTCGCAGCCTCTGCGCAAGGTCGTCTTGCCGGTGCCGTATGTCAGCGAGCTCTCCACGAACCTGATCAAGCTCATCGACGGCTGAGAACTGCAGTCGGAGCCGCTCCAGCTTGGCTCTTCGCCCCACCATTTCCTGGCTTAGTTGCTTGTACTTCTGGAAGGTCTCGACGTTCCGCAGTAGCGCCAACGCTTCCGAGCGCCTCTCGTTGAGATCCGTGAGCGTGGAGCCAATCATCGCGAGACTGCTCTCGATCTCCGCGAGCTCCTCCCGCAGATACGAGGTCCGCTCGGCGGAGATCGCCTTGTTGAACGCGATGAGGTCCTCGAACTCCTTCACAATCTGCACGCCGAAATAGACCCTGGCCTGCTCGAACACGCTGCGGATGCCCTTGAGATCGACCTTGACCTCCTGCCCCAGCGCATCCTCGGTTCTTCGCTTCGCGGCTCCGTAGTAGAAACGCTCGCTGTTGAGCTGGGCGATCTCTCCTTCGAGCTCCTCCAACAGCCCGCGATCGATTTCCTTGTCCGCAAGCTCGAAGTTGTAGGCGTCAAGAGCGTTCTGGTACCGGGTGATCTCCCGTTCCTGGATCTGAATCAGGCTTCGGAGCCGGTCCTTGTTGTCCAGGCCCTGCAACTCGACCACGAGCCGGCTCTCTTCTGCGACCTTGGACGTCACCTCAAGCGCCGTGTCGTAGTGGTCCTGAAACACCTGACCGTCGAGGCCGAGGATGTGGCCAAGAAGAGGTTTCCACTCAGCGTGTCTCCCGGCGTACTTCGCCAGCTTGAAGGGCTCGTCGTAGTCCTTCTGCGAGCGGAGCGAGAATCCGACCACGTTCCGGAACGCCCATGGGCTTGCGGCATGGAGCCCGAGGTAGCCGTCGAGCAGTTCCTTGGCCTTCTCGAAGGCGACGTTCGCGTGGTGCCAGCCATCGTCGTCAACGGCGGAGAAGTCCTGGCGGGCGTCTTGGTGCCGCATGAACGACACCTTCGAGCCGGGGTCGACTGCCCGTCTGATCGTCACGTGGCCCCCGGTCTGGACCCGTACCTCGAGGAAGAACACGAAGGCGCGGAGAGCCTCCTGCGCGAACGGGAACTCCTTCTTGTTCTTCTGCTTGAGCAGGCAGTAGTCGATGACCCGTGCGAGCAGGCTCTTCCCGAGGTTGTGCGTGTCGAGTTCCGATCTCCGAGGTTGCCGGATCTCGCCGAGCACGACGTTCAACCCCTCATGGAAATCGACGGGGCCGAACAGATCGGGGTGGTCGCAGTAGAGTCGCTGGAGCTTCATCCTGGCCCCACGTACTCGAACGAGTCGGTCTTCGGCCGATACTCGATGAGTCCCAGCGCGAACAGGAGATTGAGGGCGGGAACGAAGAGGCGGTCGCTGCCGGTGTGCTTTTCGAGCACATATCCACGCAGCGTGTCGAACGGTTCAGCGCGACGCTTCTGAAGCCTCTTCAACGCCGTGGCCGAGACGAAGAGCAAGCTTCGCTGCGGGTCTGTGTGTTTGGTGGGCCGCAGCACTACTCGTCCCCCTCCCCAAGATCGCAGTTCCAGTACATGTAGTAGGTGACGAGCTTCATGACCTTCACGTTGCTCGCGAGGTCGCTGTCCCTCTCCAGCAGGCGGCGATGCAAGTTGACCAACAACTCGTCGAAGACCTGGCCGTCCCGCCCATGTGCGACGAGCAGCTCGTTGAACTGGATGGCCGCGTTCGAGTAGGCCTGAGCTGTTTCTGCGTTGTCGGGGTGGCCCAAGAACCTCCTGACCTGCAGGAAGTCCTTCATGTAGGTCCTGCGGATCAACGAATCCATGCGCTTCGACAGGTTGTTGATGCGGTTCTTGTCGTTCATCGAGACGCGCTCGACTGGACCTGATTCGTCTGGAGCAAATGCGTCTGGGTTGGCCACCAGAGCGAGTACGACCTCCGCCAGTGCCTCGGGCGTCACGTTGAGGGGCCCGCGAAGCTCGAAGCGGTCGGCGAGTTCTCGGGCTGCCGGGACGATCTTCACCAGGTCGTCCATATCCTCAACACCGAACACCGTGGCTGACTGCACACCCGTGGCGAGGATCCACTTTCGAATGCGCTCGTCGGCGGCGCCAGCGTTCTTGCGGTTCGCGAACAACAGGTAGTGATCGAGCTCGCCGTTGGCGACCAGCTTGGCGATTTTCGGTAGTTCCTTCGACAGGACAGAGTTCTTGTCCGTCTCACTAGAGAAGCCGGAGTCGCCCGTCTTCGCCCACGGATGCTGGGTATGCTTCGCTTGGATGACGAACTTCCCGGCATGAGGCTTGCTCGTGCTCGGCCACCGCTCAGCCGTTCCTTCGAACCGCCCGTCGCGGCCACCGTCAGGCCCACTGGAGAACTTCTGAACGCCGATGCCCAAGAGGTGGCGACACAGCTCTACGACGAGGTCCTCGAAGTCGCGGTCATGAGCGTCGTGGTAGTGGAATCTCATCTCTTCCCGCCGCCCAGCTATCTCGCGTCGAGGCAGGCGGACACTCGACATCTTGGATCGGCGTGATGGGGCCGTGAAAGTGTCGGCGTGATCATACGGGATGGAGACTCTTCAGGCCTTCCGGGGCACGCAGACCGTGCTCTTTCCTACAGGATTCCTACAACCGAAGATGCTCCCAGAAAGTGGCCTATCCCCGGACGCGCCGCACCTCCATCGGCCTTCTAAACCAAGGGTCGCAGGTTCAAGTCCTGCCGGGGTCGCTTCGGGGTCGTGGCCGCTACTGCGTGGTCAAGAGCTCGAGAATCTCGGCCAACGTCTTGTCGTCGGGCTCCGGGACTCCCATGCGCTGCATGTTCTGCTGCATCCGACCCACGACGGCCGGCCACTCTTCCGCAGTGTGCTGGCCCGGATCTGGGAGCACGTGGCACTGGGCGCACACCCACGAGAAGGAGCCGAACCCGGGGGGGCGAGGCTCACCCTCACGCAGCGCCTTGGGAGCTGTGGCAGCCCACCCTAAGTCCCCAACGCCAGCTCGCCCAAACTCCCCAACCCAATCGGATCAGCCCGCTCCCACCGCCCCAGCCACGGCATGTAGTACCGCTGGCTGTGGTACTGCATCCCCGTCTCGTCATCCCGCTCCATCCCGGTGAACCGGTACCGCTTCGGACTGACCTCCAAGGCGCTCTTCTCCGCCCACCACGCGGATGTCCCATAGGGATGATACTCCTCATATGAAATAGTTCCCATGCCGTCGTAGCCATCGAACTCGACAGCAGCCGTCCCGAGGTGGTCGGTGAACTGGAGCCTCAGAAGCTTGTCCGAGCCCCCGACAGTCTGTGTCTCCACCAAGGCCACTCGCCGCTGGTCGTCCATCACATGGAGGACGGACCATGACCTTCCTCCGAAATGCCGGACCAACTTCAAAGAGCCCCTCACCCCCCACCCCGCGGCACCCCCCGTCCCCACCACCACTTCCCCACCTCATTCGCCTGGCTCCACCCCATCCCCTTCGGAATCGCCGCCAGGAACCGGCTCCAGCCCGCATCTGTCGGCGGCACGATGTCCCCCGGCCCCGTCCGGAGCGAGTACGAGCTCTTGACCACCACCAGCCGGCCCTCGCTCAGCACCGGCACCCGCAGCAGATCGCGCTGACTCCCGTACCCACTGTACGACCTGCCCAGCGACTCCCGCACCGTCGCCTCCGCCAGCGGCCACATCGCCACCCGCCACGCATCGTCCGCCAGGTGCCAGCCCGCCCGGGACCAGTGCAGCCCAATGGCGCTCGCCAGCCCCTTCAGGGCATCCGCCCCCAGCTCCTCCGGACCCACCAGCGGGCACCGCTCGCGGACTCGGTTGGCCGACACATGGGTCAGGTCCAGGTGCAAGCCCGGCGGCCACGTGTGCGACCGCGTCGACTTCGGCACCACGCCTCCGATGGCCGAGTGCCACACCAGCTCGCCCACCCGGCACACCCCGTGGCGCCGGGGCTCGTCGCTGTCCTCCACGCCCACCCTCCACTCCTGACCATCGCCCTCGCCATCGGGATCGCGGAGGGTTAGGCAAGTGCCCGTCACCAGCAACGGCACCTGCTCCACCGCGCCCTGCGCAGGATTCCACGAGGGCCTCTTGAGCTCCCGGTCGCGTGCCGCCTCCACCCACCGCACCCACGGCCAGGTCTCGGCGTCCGTCTCCTGCAACTTCGCGAGCAAGGTCTCGGCCTCCGACCGCAGAATGGCCGCGCGCTCCGGCTCGGTGGAGCCCACCTCCCGCGCCGTCTGGAACCGGGTCGCCATCGCCGACACCCGCCGCAACAGGCGCCAGATGCCCTTTCGCCGGGCCTCCAGCTCCTGCGTCGACCGAATCCCAGCGATGGTTGCGGCCGTCCTCTCGGGGTCGCGGGAGAGCATGAGCAGCAGCTCGTCGCGGCCCTGGTCGGCCGTGGCCAGCGGGTTCGCCGTCTCCTTGATCTGGTCGTTGAGCAGCATCTTCATCCAGCCGTGCTTGCCCTGGATGAGCGAGAATCGCGCACCGTCCATGCTGTTGCGGGCGAGATAGAAGTAGATGGCGATGTTGTCCAGCGTGTTGCCCTGGCGCACCCCGCGCCCGTTGCGTTGCTCGATGGTCGCCGGCTCCCACGGCAGGTCCAAGTGATGGATGGCACAGGTGCGGGTCTGGAGGTCCACCCCCTCGTAGGCGATGGAATTCGCGACGACGACGTCGAACTCGGGCGCGATGCCCTCTTCGGGGTTGCCGTTGAAGCGCTCTGCGATGCTCTGGCGCTTGGCCGTGTCCTTGGCGGTCGAGCCGTTCAGGATGGCAATGCGCTCCCTCGGAATGCCCGCCTGCACGAGCGCTTCTTGAATCCACCAGTGTGACGCCACCGGCTCGCAGAACACGAGGTGCCCGCAACCCGGCTGTTGGCGAACCTTGGAGACCAACGCACGGATCTTGGGGGACATCGGGTCCACGTCGGCCTTCTGCACCTCTGTCCACTTCCACTTCTTCGCAAGCCTCGGGTGCAGCGTGATCATGCTGAGCACCATCATCATGCCCAAGATCTTGCCCTGGGCGTCGCTGTCTCCGGATTCGAGAAGCTCCTCGATCCGCTCGGCCATCTCGCCGTAGAGCTGGTCTTGGCGCGCGTCGAGGTCCACCCACACCGGGGTGGCCTTCACCTCGGGCAGCTTGAGGCCCACCTGGTCGGGGCTCTTGAAGTCCGCGTACCGGAAGATGATGTCGCGGAGCACGTCCATGTTGACGAAGCCGGTGACGCAGTCCTTCTCCTCTGCGTTCATCATGTGGTCGATGACGAGCTTGCGGGTGATCTGGAGGAAGACGGCAATAAACGCCTCCACCGTGTCGACCCCCACGTCCTGCCACACGTCCTCGCCGAGGTAGCTGAGCAGAGTGAAGAACTCCAACGGGCTGTTCTTCGCCGGCGTCGCGCTCAGCAACACAATGCCCCGCCCCCCGGCGCGGTCCCGCACCGATGCGGCGCGGAAGTCGAGCTGCCAAGCCCGGTTGCTGCTCTGGTTGCCGCCCATGAACTTGGGCACAGCCCCATCGTCACGGCGCTCTGGGGTGTAGAGGTTCTTGAAGTTTTGGGCCTCGTCGACAACGAGCAAGTCACAGCCGATGTCCTCCCAGGTGATGCCCGGGTCGTACTCCTGACCACTGGGCAGCTCCAGAATCTCGGCAATCCAGGCCTTGGCCTTCTCGGTGGCCAAGGCCATCCGACGCTCGCTGGAGCGGTTCTTCTGCTGGGCCTTGCGCCGGGCGTCGTCCGACATGCGGTCGGTGATGGTCACCATCCCGAGCTTCCCGGCCTCCAAGGCCTGCTTGGCGCTGCGCTGCTCGATCTCCCGCTGGCGACGGATGGACGGCCGCCGCTCGACGTACTCCTCGATCTTGTCCTCGTCGATGCGGGTGCGGCCCAGCGCGCTGTACGTCAGGATGACCGCGTCCACTTCGCCCGCCTGGAACCGGCGCCACTTGGCGGCCCGCTCCTCGGGGGTGTCGGTGCGCGAGCTGGGCACGAGCTCGCCCTCGTCGTGCTCGATGGCCCCGTCTTCGATGAGCCCCTTGATGTGCGGGGTGAGCCGCTGGGCATCGTCGCCCAGCACCCGCGAGATGGGCGTCCACTCGCCCGGAATGCTGCGGGCCACTTGGGTGCGCACTCGGGAGCGCCGGTTGTCTTTGATCCAGACCGGGGTGGCGGCCGATGCGCGCACCAGTTGCTCGCCAAAGGGCGGCGGGCGGTGGATCAAGCTGGAGCCGACCACCGCGACACGGTAGTCTGGCAGGGCGTTCTTGAAGTCCTTGTACCACTTCCATGCCAGTGAGTTGGGGACCAACACAATGGGACGCCGGGCCCAACCTTCCTGTCGCGCCCGAGCGAGCACCATGAGTCCGGTGTAGGTCTTGCCCACGCCCACCCCGAAGGCGAGCAGCCCCCGACGGTTGGCGATGACCCGCCGCGCGCCGGCCGACTGGTGGGGACGGGGGGTGATCTTCGGCGCCCAGCGGGCGATGGGCAGGGGTGCCGTGCTGTACTGGGGCTGGACATAGCCCCGAAGCGCACGGTTGTAGGATGCGGTGTAGCGGTCCTGACGCTTGGGGTCCTTGTTGAGCCATGCCACAAAGTCTTCAGCCACTTCGTCAGCATAGCGGCGCCGGGCCTCGCCAAGGCTCTCGTCGTCAATCTTTTCGGGCTTAAACGCGGACTTGTCGTTGTTGATGTAGCCGAGAAAGTGAATCACACCGCTGCGCAACGGCGCGGCCACATAGTCCTCATAGGTGCGGCCCTCGGGCAGCAGGAAGCCGCTCTCGCGCACCAAGCGGACGGGCTTTCGCTCGTTGCTCCATCGCTCGGTCAGCCAATCCTGGATGAGCGACAGGCTCACGTAGCGGAGCACCGGCGAGACGAGCTCGATGTCGGCGAACTGCACGGGCGCGATGGCCTGGATCAGCGCGGCCCGCTGGGCGGTGTAGGCCTCGCGCTTCTGGGCGAGCAGGTGCCCCACAGTGCCGGTGCGGGCGGCCGCTTCGGCGATGGCCTGGTCCAGCGCGTCGACCTTGGGCCACAGGTGGCCCGACAGGTAGTCCCGTGCGGGCTGAAGGCCGTGCTGGTCGAAGGGTGCGACGAAGGCCCAGCCGGCCTCCCGCAGGTGGCCAACCTGCTTGCCCACCCAGGCTTGGGCGGACCGCACGGCGGCACGGCTTGGGTTGCCAGCGCCGTCGCGGTCGGCGTGCCAGTGGGCGATGTCGTGGAGGCTGACCTTGCCCTCCAGCCGGTAGATCCAGTCGGCGAGGGCCACCGCGTCGTCGCGGCTGCCGGTGTAGGGCGGCGTGTAGGTGGGGGCCGTGCGCAGCTTGGGAATCAGCGAGCCGTCGGCACCGTAGACCGCAAGCAAGGCCGCGACCCCCCGGTTGCCCGTGTCCCCTCGGGCCTCCTGGCGCAGCGCGTGGTCCCCCTCGGGGGTGCGTCGGCGGCCGAAGTCCAGCAGATCGGCGTGCAGACCGGGCCAGACGTCGCGCACATCGGCGCCCTCGGCCAGTCCACGGAGGTACACGGCCACCCGTGCGCCCAAGTCCCGGGCGCGAGTGACGAAGGCGCTGGCATCCTCGGCGGTGTCGTCGTCGGACTCGGCGGGCAGCTCGATGACGTGGCCCTTGGCGATGCTGCACACGTCGCAGTGGGGACGCTCGACGAGATCAGGCAGCTTCTCGAAGGTGCCCTCGACCTGGTAGCCCCAGCGCGGCATCTTGGTCTGGTCGTCGTCTTCGCCGGGACTGCCCACCTCGAGCCCGAGCACCATCTCGGGGTGCTCCATGAAGTAGTGACCGCTCAGGATGCGCTTGTCCTCGGCGGCGACCGCATCCAGTGGCGTGGCTCTGCGGCGGAGGAACACCAGATCGGTCACGAGCATGGCGCCGGGGAACAGGCCTGAAGGCAGGCGGTACGCGCCCATGAGGTGATTCTGCCGGAGCACCTTGTCCCGCAGTCCGATGCGGTGGCTGCTTCGACCGGACAGGAAGCCGGAGGGAATCAAGAACACCGAGATGCCGCCGGGTGCCACGGCTTCGGACGCCCGGCGGAGGAAGTAGGCATAGGCCATCTGCTCGCGGTAGGCGCGGTCCGGGTCGTCGGTGATGGCGGCGCCACGGGGGCCATAGGGCGGGTTGGCGAGCACGAGGCTGTAGTCGTGGCCCATGCCGCGCACAAAGCGCTCGAAGGGGCTGTGGACGACGTCGACGGCGGGAAAGCGGGCCCGGAGCAGTCGGGCGGACAGGGGGCTGTACTCCACGGCCGTCCAGCGGGCGCCCAGTGGCTCGGCGGCTTCGAGGAAGCGTCCGATACCGGCGGAGGGCTCCAGCGCGAGCAGGGCGCCGTTCTGGGCCCGGGGGAGGCTGGCGATGAAGGGCTCCAGCACCCGCACGGTCTCGGCACACACCAAGCTCGGCGTGTAGTACTCGTGGATGAGGCCCTGGGCCTTGGGCAGGGGCAGCCGGCCCTCGAAGGCCGCGAGGTTGGCGGCGTTGTCCTCCAGGCTCAGGCCACCCCAGCCGGAGTAGCCGCCGAGGGTGCGGCGCTCGGCGGCGGTGTAGCGGTGCCCGTCGGGATGGGTGGCGAGCAGCTCCATGGCGGCGAGGTTGGCGCGGGCCCGGTCGCCGGCCTTGCGGGCCTCGACGGGGACCATGGGCGCGGGCGCGGTGGCCCGGGCGGTGACGTTGACATGGGCGGGACGGCGGCCCCGGTCCAGCTCGGTGCGGATGCGCTGGAGGGTGTCCGCAGAGGCGGCCAGCTCGACCTCGAGGGAGACCACGGGGCCGCTGGAGGTGCGCTTGATGCCACCCTTGAGGCTGAGAACAACGGCATCTGTGGCGTTCTCAGCAATGAAGGCGCGCAGCCATGCCTTGGCCTCGGGGGTGCGCTTGGACCGGACGGCCTCGCGGTAGCGCTGCTCGACAAGGCTGCGAGGCTCGGCCACTTGGGCGACAGGGGTGCGCAAGCTCGCCAGCCCGCGCCGCTCCCGCTCGTTGTGCCAGGCCTCGACGAAGGCACGGCCGGCCTTGTCCATGGCGCGGTGGACGACCTGGTGCCGCCCACTGGCCTTGAGCAAGTCCTTCGCCTGCAAGCGTTGGGGGAGCTCGTGCAGATAGGCACCCCACACCACAGTGTCGGCGAGCTGCACCGCGAGCTTTCGCCGGCTGGTGGTGCCGAGGGGCCGCTGTTCCATGGCCTCGGGGTGGACGGCTGCCCAGCCGGTGCCCTCGATGAGCTCGCTGAAGACCTGGTCCGTCACGGACTGCCAACGGGCCTCGAGCACGGCGGCAATGCCTTGGGTCTGGCCGGACAGCGCGCCCGACGCCGCCGCCCGCGTGACGACCTGGTCCTCGTGGACCTCGAACATCGGCAAGATGTCGGCGGCGAAGACGGGCCCCAGCTCACGCCGATAGGCGGCGACATCGGCCCGTGTGACGCCATCGGGCGGGTTCTGCTCCAGGCTGCGGAGCACGGCATCGGCGAAGTCGCGGACGACCAGATCGATCAAGCGCGGTGCATGAACAGTGAAGTCGGCGCCCGGGAGGTCCTCGTGCATCACTGACCCCCGCCGAAGAACATGGACATCTGGTTGGCGACCTCAGCCTTGGCGGCTGCGGCGATGATGGCGTTCTTGTCGGCCTTGTCGGTGGGCTTGCTGGGCTTGGGGGACGGCCGACGGGAGGCGCTGGGCTTGGGCCGCTTCGGGGTGGGCGTGGCCTTGGGCCTTGAGATGACCGTCGGGGCAACGGTGGGCATCTCACCCGTGACGCCGGGCAGGAGGTTGCGCCCTTGGAACAGGGCCTCCCAGGCCGCATTGGTCTTGGGCCGGGCACTCCCCTTGAGCCCCAGCAACGCACTGAGGGCCTTCACCGTTGCCTTGTTGCTGGTGCGAATCGACTCCTCGTAGACGCCGGTGCGCAGCGCTTCAGCGACCTTCACGGCCATCCCACGCCGGCTCAGCCCGATCGGGGCCGGCTGCTCAGGGATGCCGGCCGCGGCGTAGGCAGCATCCAGATCATCGACCACGTCGGACCAGGTCGTGACCCCGACCGGCGTGCTCTGTGCCGCGCTCGCGGACGGCCCGTGCTTCTTGCGGAAGGCCGCCACCTTGTGTCGAGCGGCGGTCGCCTCCACCGGGCGCCCACCGGTGATGCCCGGAAGCCCACCGTGCTGGGTCAGCAACGCCTGCAAGCTCTCCCGGCTGGGCGAGAGAAGAGGCAGGGGCAAGTCCAAGCGCCGCGCCAGCCGCCAGATGGCCCACGCCCACGGCTCGTTGCCGCTGGTCCAGCGCAGCTCGGACACGTCCGCCCGGTACAGCAGGTCCGTCAGGTAGGCCGCTAGGTCTCGGCGAGACAGCGCGTAGATGGTCGCGAGGCCATGGGGCTCGTCGGGGAGTCCCCAGGCCCGCATCACCTCGTCGAGGAACCGCCAGACCTCCCGCCACGTCGAGACCTTGGCAGCGCTTCGGTCCCAACAGAGTCTGAGTCCGGTCGGCGCCGCGTGGTCCATCATCTCGTAGACCCCGGCCGGCTGACGGTCGGTGTAGAACTCCGGAATCCACACGATGACCTTCACGGTCTCGGGCTGATTCTGCGCCGTGTCCACCGCAGTCTTCGGCATTCCGAGGGCCTTCATGGCGGCCCGGGTCCAGCCGGTCGCGTTCCGGCGGGTAGGCTCGTTCTCGAAGGCGTCGCGCTCGGCAGCGGTGCGTGCAATGAGCTCGTCCACGGTCTGCGCACGCTCGGCCTTGGACGCCACCTTTGGGCTCGACTGGGCCACCGTCGGTGCCGGAGTCCCCTCGTTGATGTTCGAGATGAGGAGCCCGGCGGGTCTTGCTCGCTGAACCACCACCAACCGCTCCTGGGTGTCGCCGTCTCTCGCGTCAAACTCGACACTCTCCAGCTTCACCACGACCTGCTTGTGGGCTGTGGGCTGGGCACTCAGCTCGACCGCACCCAGGCCCATGTGGTGAAACGCACTGCGCACCCAGCCCTTGGCGCTTCGCTCGTCGCGCTTGGCGTTCCACTTGTCGACGTGCTTGGCGGTGGCCTTCAGGAGCTGGGCGGCGGTGAGGATGCCCTGGGCCGTCGGCAATGCAGCGGGGCTTGTGGCAGCGCGAGTCGGCATCGCGGGCACGCCGCCATCGACCCGCACGAGGAAGCCCAGCGGACTGAGCACGTTCGCGAGGTAGGCCCACCGGGGGTCAGTGGTGGTCCCTTGTGCGTCAATGTCGACGATGAAGAGGTCTTGACCGCGCACCTTCCGCGCGCCCGTGACCTTGCCCGGCCACTGGTTCTGCAACAGGAAGCCCTCGACCAGGCCCCGGGCATGAGTGGTGCTCTTCGCGGGCGGAGGCGCCAGCTTGCCGATGACGTTGAAGCCATCGCGAATGTACTTGCGCAACCTCTCGCGCTTCTCGGCGGTGTCGTCGTCGTGGAAGTCGTTGCCGTAGCGCTCTCGCACCACCGCCAGCGTCGGTGGGGTGCCCTTCGGCGGATTGCCCCGCGAGGGCCCCACCGAGATGAACTCGTTGGGGCCGTTGGACCAAGCGACATGATTGCTACCCCGGAATACCCGCTCAACGGTCGGCGGCAGCGGCCCCAGATCGGGTGGTGGCGACGAGTTGCCGGATTTGCCGGTTTTGGGGTTGGCCGCCGATTTCGGCGCCGTGCGCTTCTTCGGGACCTTGAACCGATCGACCCCGCGCCCGGTGACGGGAGCCTCCCGCACCCGCCCCGCACGACCGGTGTAGCCCGTCTCCATCGCACCCCGGCGGCGGGTGTCCCGCACGGTGCAGGCCTCGCCGACGATGCCTTCGAGCTGGCGCAAGGCGACCGCGACGGCACCCTTGAAGGTCAGCGCCTCACCAAAGTCGGCGGACGTGTCGGTGAACCAGCGCGCGTCCCGCTTGAGAATCCACCGCCAAGCAGGGCCAGCGTTCGTCTCGAAAGACACCACCGTAAGGGCCACATAGGTGCTCACCTCGCGGGTGAGCTCCACCACCGGCCGCTCTCCGTCCCACCGCACCGAGCCCTTCCACTTCCCTCGCAAGGTGATGGGGGTGCGCTTGCCGAGGGCCATGTGGCCCCGTTGGCGAAGCGCCTGGACCGCGCCATCGGGATCGTGCTCCGGACTCAGCGGGCCGATGACGTCGACCTTGCCGTCCGGGTGGTCTTTGCCGTCCGACGTCCAACAACGGAACGTCGGCGCCTGACCCCGGGCGGTCTTGTCCGCCACCAGCAGCATCGAGCGATGCTCATGGGGCAGAATCACCAAGCCCCAGGTGCCACCGTCGGGGGTGCGACCATGGCCCTGAATGCGCCGTGGCACGTCTTCAGCGGCGTTGTCGATGCGGAGATAGGTCGGTCGTCGGGTGGATGCCATGGGCGGACTCCTGCCTTAGTGGGTACGCCCGGCCCGCGATGAGTTGCTGGAATTCGGCGGTTCCGCGCACCCCAAAGGGCGGGACCCCATCGAGCCCCGCCCTGGCGGTTGTCCCCATCCCCGCGCTACTCTGGCGCCTCGGCTACCTCGTCGAGCATCGCCTTGCTCACCCGAAGGTGCAGGGTCGGCCGGAACTTCGACAGTGCCACCGCCGCCCGCTCAATGCGCACCGCCGTGAACACCATCGCCGCCGGCAACGACAGGTCACCCAGGGGAAGGGTGCCCAGGCTCGTCTCGACGCTCCACGTGTGCGGTGCATCCCCCGCAAAGGCGATGCCCACCAGCAGCCCGACCAGCGGCACGGCGATGCTCGTCATCGCCACGGGCAGCCCCGGCACCATCCCGGCCAGGTCCGACAGGCGCATCACGACCCACCGCTCTGGGCGGCCCGGCGCCGCTCGATGAGGCCCCAAGCCAAGCCCAGGCCCTTCCCGGCGAGGCGCTGGTCGTTGGCCTCCAGAAACGCGCCCAAGGGGCCGGGAATCCGCTTCTCGAAGTCCACCGCGCCGTCCAACACGATGGAGGCCGCGGTGATGGCCTCTTCACGGCTGAGCCCGTCGTCGGCGGCCTGGTCGAGGAAGCTGAACAGCTCAGGCCAGGGCAAGGCCTTGAGCCACCGCTGGAACCGCTGGCCGCGCTTGAGTTGCGGGACCGCAGCGGCCGAGGACAGTGCCGTGCGCGTCGCCACACCACCAGCGAGGGCACGGGACAGGGACGGGGTGGGGGTGACAGGCATGGGAGGCGGTCCAGGGCAGAAGTAGCGGTGAAACAGGGGCCAACAGAAGGGGGCTGAGGTGCGCGGCCCGGTCGATGTCGGGCCGCACGACCTCGGCATCATCAGACGACGACGGAGGGCACGGAGTACGTGATCCAGGCGGTGAGCGAGCCCGCGTCGGGCGTGCCCGTCGTCGCGACGGTGAACTGCACCGGACCGGCAGAACCGAACGCAGCGCTGCGCAGGTTGAAGCTCTGGACGCCGGCATCGTTCGTCGGGTCGAGCTGGCCGGCGGTGATGAACAGGTCGTCATCGGCCGCCGTCCCGACCAGCACCGAAGCCCCACCGTTGAACGCTTCCTCCACCTTCACGTCGATGCTCTGGACCACCGCACCGGTGGGCAGGTCGTTGGTGTCGATGGTCACCGTGCCCGTGTCCGCCAGATCTGTGTCGTCGAAGGTGAGCGCGGTCTCGCGCACAGCGTTGGCGGCGCCCAGGTTGGCCGTGGCCCAACCCTTGGTGGCGACGTCGGTGTCGCCGACGGGATCGGCCGCCCGCAGCTTGGCCAGCGCGGTGTTGTCGGGATTCTTGATCTCGGCCACGCCCGAGTTGGCGTTGATCGTGACATCGCCGATCTTGAAGAAGTTGGCGAGGGTTCGTTCGATGTATTCATAGACGCGCATGGGTCACTCTGAGGTGTCGCCATCGAGGGCGAGGTGCAGTGTCGACGCCTCCCCGGGCGGGGTGGCGGTTGTGGTTTGCCAGCGCAGCCAACGGACCGCGCCGACGAAGAGAGGACTGGCACCGACGACAGCCGGCGCCTCGGCGCTGACAACGCCCTGCCACAGGGTCGTCCAGGCCGAATCTGGGGCACTGGGGTGCAGCACCGTGCCTTCGAGCACCACCGTGGTGGCGGCGGTGGGATGGCCCACCCAGGCGCCCACACCGACGAGGCCCAGGCCCACCGGGCGCTCGAAGACAGGCGCTGCGGACCAGGTCTCCCCCGAAGCCCGCAGCACCAGCGACTCGCGAAAGCCCACCATCAGCGGGTCCACAGCCGGTAGGCCTTGTTGCCGTCATCGTCGCGGAAACACACCAGCGCCCGCTTGCGGTTCTTGGCCGCGGAGACCCACGAGACATGCACGTGTCCGCCGAGACCGGTCTCGTAGGCGATGATCTTGTCGAAGGGAATCCCCTCCTTCAACACAAGACGCACGATGTCGAAGGCGCTGAGCCCCCGGGTCTTGAGGTCGGCGGCCAGGCCCTTGGTGTGCAGGCTGCCCCGGGCCCCGCCGATGGCCGTGTTGACTGCGAGACTGCGCCATCCCGAGGTGAGGCGCACGGGGCCACCCACCGCCCGACGCAAGGGGTCGAGGGTGTTGATGCAGAGTCCGACAATGGCCCGCTGACCGGCAAGGTCGGGGTGGGTCTGGATGTCGGAGCGGCGGGTGACGAGGAACTCCGACCACGCGAAGAACTCGCCGGGCCGGTCTTGAATCCACTGGGGTGTGCGGCTCATGCCCGCCTCCCGTTGACGGCTTGCGTTTGTGTTGCGTTGCGCCGCTGGCCCCCCGGTGAAACGCAAGCGAAACGTTCGCCGCTCACCGCAGACAGCCAGGTGCGCACCACGTCGAGCCCGGCGTACCGGTGGGCCAGCTCTTCGCGGAGCTCGGCCATGGTGAGTCGGGGGTCCTCGGGCACCGGCTGACCGGCCAGCAACCGATGCACGGCCATGCAGGTCACCTTCTGGCGGTCGCTCACCTCGACCGGGGCAGCCTGGCGTAGCGGAGGAAGTCCCGGCGGTAGTCCCCCCGGGGCATCAGGCGCACGATGGCGCTCGGGTCGTCGCCGTTGGTCTGGGCGCCACCGCCGGAGGCCGAGAGCACCGCGCTGTGGCCTGTCGACGCATCGGGCCCGGTCACGACGGCGGTGACGTGGCGGTTCTTGTAGACCGCGACGTCGCCGACCTTCTGGTGGCCGGTCTCGACGGGCGTGCAGAGCTGGTCGATGTCCCGGGCACCCCGATCTGGCGCGTCCCACCGGTAGCGCAGCAGCAGGGCCGACCACGCGAGCGTGAGCCCGCTGCAGTCCCAGCCCTTGCCGCCGTGGACACCGGCCCACCCTTGGGGCCAGCCCCGGTCGGTCCGGCCGCCCCCGTAGGAGTAGCGGAATCCCAGCACGGACTGGGCCAGTCGGCGGGCGGTGGCCTCGAGCGCGCGAGGGTCAAGCGGATGGCTGCCCCCGCTGGGCTGGAGCAAGCGGTCGTCACGCACCGGGAGCACGGGCGGCGGGGGCTGGCGGGACATCGCCCACACCACCCCACCGGCCCCGGCCAGCCCGAGAACCGCCAGTGCTGCGGCAACCCGGGACATCACTTCTTCCCAGAGGGCCAGAGGCTCACCACCGCTGCGGTGGCCAGGGCTGCCGCCGCCACCCCCGCCGCGACCTTCACCCCGGTGCTGACCTGGCTGCCGACGCTGGGGTTCGGGTTGGGCTGGGGCAGGGTGCTCGGGGGCAGGGTGCGGCCGTCTTTGGTGGCGGCCACCCGCTCGTCGAGCTCCTTGGTCTGGAGGCGCACCTGGGCCAGCGCCTGCTCGGCGTCGCCCTGGGCCGCGATGGCGTAGGCGCTGCCCAGCTCACTGACGGCATAGGTGACGCCGGCCACGGTGATGATGACCAGCACCGCCGTTGTGGCGGCGATGCCGATGATGCCCTCGGTCCGGGCCAGGGTCTCGTCGAGCTTGGTGGCCTTGCGGGCGGACTCTGGGCTGTGAAAGCGCTCGTAGAGCACCCGGTAGGCCGCCACCATGCGGTCGATGCGCTCGGCCACGTCGGGGTTGTCCTTGGCCAGCGGCGCTGCCTTCGCGACGTAGGCATTGGTCGCCAGGCGCAGGGCGTCCACCGTCGTGCCAAAGGCCTGCACCTGGGGCTGCACCTTGGTGCCCACCTCGCCGGACTGCTTGGCGCCCCGGACGTAGGACATGGCCCGGCTCAGGCGGTCCCCGAACAGGCCACGGGCCCACTCCTCCAGCTCTTGCAAGGCCGCGGCGAACATCAGACGGCCCGCGAGTGGAACGACCGGGGCAACGACAGGGGGTAGGCCGCGTCTTGCACCGTGCCTGCGGGAAGCACGTAGCCATCGGACAGGGCATCGTAGCCATGCCTGGGCAGATCAGCGTAGTCTACGCGCTGATCGGCACTCCAGTAGGCAACGTCGTCCTCTCCCGAGAACTGGTCCCGCACCCGCCGCCGACCGGCCCGCATGTCGCGGGACTGGGCATCGAAGGGGTTGATGGACTGGAGAATCCCGCCCTCGCCGAGGTCCTTGCGGTGCTCGAAGGCGTTGAGCTCGCGCTCCCGCCGATGGGCCGCCATCTTGGCCTTCTTCTTCGACCACCAGTCCTTCACACCGGCGATGTCATCACCCTCGATGCCCGCACGGCGGGTGTCGCGGCGACTCGGAGACACGCCGGCACCGAGGTGCTCGCGCCACCGGGCCAACGTGCGCCGGGCGTGGACAACATGGGCCAGCGAGGCGACCGCCCAGGCCACGCCAATGGCCGTCACTGCGGTGTTCACGGTCTTCATCACCGTGGCCACGGGATCGAGAATCCCCGAGACACCCAGGGGTGTGGTCGCCTTGGGATCGGTCCAGCGGCCGAGCACGCGCCCGTACACGTCGAGGGAGAGCCCGGCGAAGGGTTCCCACTCGGTGCCCGCAGCGGCCGTCGCAAAGGCGCTGGCCTCTCGGCCGAGGGCCTCCAGCTCCGACTCGAAGCTGGTGACCGTGGCACCGTGGGCCTTCACCAGCATCCCCGGCGCACTGCCCGTGGACTTCACGGCGGTCCAGGCCTGGCCCAGCGTGGGCCCGAGCAGGCCCTCCCACCACTGGCGGAGGGCGGTGGTCCAGACGGGTTCAATGGTGGTCTTGCTCACAGCGACCTCTCAGCGTTGGCGATGGCAGTTGCAGCCAGCGATGCCGGCACCCTGGATGGCCTCGGTGGCCGCGGCCGCAGCAGCCGCCATCTCGGACTGGATGGTGGCGCTCGACACGCCCTCGGGCACCTCGCGGACGAGGTAGAAGCCGCCCGGAAGCGTCGCGAGGGCGGCCCTCTTGCCGGCCTTGGCCCGCACGATGACGTCGCCAGCCCGGGCCGGACCGCCCCACTCCCCCTCGTCGGCGTGGTAGGTGCCGCCTCGGTGGGCGTCGACGTCCCGTCGCAGCGCGTCACGACGCTCCTGTTCCCGGTCTTCGCGTTCGTCGGCTCGATTGCGGCGCTTGGCCCGGCGGCGGTCCTTGCGGTCGTCCCGCTTCTCGCGTGCGCTGAGGATGGCCGGGACGATGGACGACAAGAGCGGCAGGGCCGACATTGCAGCCAAGGCACCCGCAGCACCCACCTCGACACCGGACACCTCGGGCGCCTCGGCGGCTTCCTGAAGGGCAGCCTGCACCTCGTTGACGGCGTCCACAATCACCCGCCCGTCGCGCTCGAGCTCCTCGGGGGCCCAGGCGTCGACGACCGCGACCACATGCAGCGCCTTGATGCGCTCGTGGCCGATGTCTTCGACCAGGGCGGCCAAGTCGAGCAAGCCCTCGGGCGTGTCGTACTCGCCCGCGATGATGCCGGAGACCGACGAAGCCGCCAGGTCTCCCGCAATCTCGTGGGCCACGTCGTAGACCTCACCGGCGAACTCACTGATGAGCTCGTCGAGGTCTTCGTCGTCGATGCCCGAGAAGTTGACGCGGTCGACGTCGATGAGCACGGCGTCGTCGGTGGGATCGTAGACGTCCCCCTGCCAGAGCTCGGCGCCGCCGCCGTAGGGGTTTGCGACAGCCCCGTAGGGGTCGACATAGCCGCCGTAGGGGTCGACGAGGCCGGCGTAGGGGTCCGCGAGGCCACCGTAGGGGTCGACATAGCCACCGTAGGGGTCTGCGAGGCCACCGTAGGGGTCGACATAGCCGCCGTAGGGGTCTGCGAGACCACCATAGGGGTCGACATAGGACGCCATGGGCGGCATCTGCGCTTGCATCGGCATCGGCATCGGCATCGAGGCGGCCATGGGACCCGGCACTCCGGGCGGGCCCTGGCGCAGTCCCGGCCGAAGCTGGGGCCGCTGCTGGGGACCGAGTGGGAGACGCTGGAACCCACCGCCGCCCGTCGCACGGGCCAACGCTGCGAACCGACCCCGAGGCCCCGGACGGGCCTGGCCACCCTGGGCCTGCTGCACGGTCGAAGCGAACTGGCCTCCACCACTGCGGGTCGGAATCCCCGGGGGCAGCGGCACACCACCACCACCACCGCCGCCGCCACCACCACCACCGGCACCACCGCCGGACTTGTGCTGACGGTTCAGGTAGCGGTTCTTGTCGTGCTGCTTGGCATCGTAGAACTCAGTCTGGCGGCCCGCCCGGTCGCCCTGGCGACGCTTGCGGATGATGGCCTTGCGGTCCTTCCACGAGTAGCCCTGCTTCTTGAGCTTGGCGTTTAGGTTGCGCCGCTTCTGGCGGTCCTTCCGCCGCTGGTGCCGTCGGTTTGACCATCGAGACATGGCGACCTCTCAGTAGTTGCGGCGCGCCCACACAGGCGCGCCAGGGGACCGCGCAAGCTGGGCGGCACCGGGGGGAAAGGGGGCCTGGGGACAGGGCCACAGGCGATTGTGGGACAAGCCCGCCACGGCGGACCGTCCAGAGGCCCGCCGGGGCAAGGGCGTGGCCTGACGGTCGCGGTACGGGTGGCGGTCGCCATCGGCGAACATGCCCAGCCGCGCCGACGGGTCGTCCCGCCACCAGGTCTCGCCAATCTTGTAGAGAACCAGGCAGTGGTACGTCGCCGGACGGCCGTGCTCGCCCTTGGTGCGCAGAATGACGCAGGCGGGAATCGAGGCTGGGCGCAGGCGTTCTGCCAACGCAAAGCCGCCGTCCTCCGGTGTCATGGCCGCCCAACCTCGGGCCATGAGCTCACCCGCCCGCGCCGCCGCCAACCCATCGCAGTCCTCGTGCCCTTGCTCCAACATCGCCAGGAAGTCGCACCACACCTCGGGCCACTCGCGCTCGTACCGCACCCCCGACTCGTAGAGCAGGGGCAGGTCTGGGCGCTCGGCGAGCAGCCGGGCGTTGTGCTTGGCAATGAAGTTGAGCAGGTTCACGAGGCCCTTCTCCGACTTGGTGAGCTTCACCAGAATCGGCATCGGGCGCGCGCTCAGGGCGAGCTGCGTGGGCTGGCGGCCCGAGGGACTCACCGGAGCGTCCCGCTGGAAGCCAGTTCGATGGTGCCGGTGACGTCGGGCGCGGTGGTGCCGCCGGGCTCCACCACACTCCGCACATACGGACCCACCGCCGGAGTGGCGACCACGAGCTGCTTCTTGGTCCCGGCCCCGACGAGCTGAGTCATGCTGGCGATGGTGTACCAGTCCGAGCCATTCCACGACGTCTCAACAGAGGCATCGAGGGTGGGCGAGCTGCCGTTGGCAGCCGTCAGGTTGAACACGGCGACAAAGCCCTGTTCCTGGTTGTTGACACCGTCGTTGCCGCTGGGGGCGATGCTCACCGAATCGCCAGCGGTTTCCTCGTCGACGGCGGTGGTGAGCTCTTGGAGCAACTTGGTAGAGCGAGCAAGCATTGTGTCCTCACACCGTCTGAAGACGCCAGACGAGGCGGTAGGGGGCCGCACACTGGACCTGCACCTTGTGGGCGCTGCCGAGTGGCATCCACGGCGGCAGGCGGGTCTGGGTGGCGCTGGCCCGGACGGCATCGTCCGGGTCGAGAAGTTGGAGAGTGGCGCCCACGAGGGCTTGATCGGTGGTGTCGAGGCGCACGTCGGTGGCCCACGCGGGAATCGTGTGGTCCGCCCAGTCCGGAGACGGAGACTCTGCGGCCCGCTCCTCAAAGGTTGGGCACAGGGTCTCGTGTGCGTCGAGCACCACCGCACGAAGCTGGACGTCGTTGTCGCCGTCCAAGTTGTCGACGGTGATGCTCCAACGCTGGGCCATCACGCAGAGCTTGGTGGAGCGCGAGACAGTGACGCGGGCTTCCGGCGCATTGCCATAAACGCCACCCCACTGAATCCGGGCCTCGACGGGCCGGTCCGTGGTGAGGTTGATGAGTCGCCAGCCCTCGCAGTCCACTTGGCCCGCAAGCCACAGCACACCCTGAGCGCCGGCATCCAACACAGCCACCTTGCGGCGGTCAGCCTGGACCATGAGTCACCCCTCTCAACCGAACCGGCCCGAGCGGACCGTGCCCAGAATCAGCTCTGGCAACCGGGCTTCTTGATGACCCGCTTGACGTAGAGGATGGCCTTGAGGCGGTCGTTCGCGTTTGCGATGGCGCCGCTGAGGATCACGGGCTCGGAGGCCCCAATCTCCATGCCCTTGAGGTCCACGACCTGCTGAGAGCCCGCCTTGAAGGCGCTCGCGGGCAGCGCATCGTCGCTGGACAGGGGCCCGATGATGTTCTCCTTGCCCACGGCCAGACCGGTCACCTCGGCATCGGCGGACGAGCCGTCGAAGGTCACCTTCTTGACGTAGTAGTGAAACGAGGAGAGGTGGGTCTTGGTGACGGCGCCAGCGGCGGTCCCGGTCGCGGTGATGATGAGCAGATCGTCCTTCACGAAGCGCACCTCGGGGATGTTGGCCGCGTTGGGGGCGGGGAGGACCGCACGCTGGGCGGCGAATTGGGCCTGCATGGCGCGCATCGCCTGGGCGTGCTGAGCAGCCTGGGCAGCGGCGCCCTGGGCAGCGTTGCGGGCCTGGAGGGCACGGGTGCGGTTGTAGGCAGCGCGCTGGAAGCGGCCCACGTTTTGCGGGTACTGACCGCGGAAGCGCCGACGGAAGACGGGGGCGCCGACCTCGTCGTAGCCAGCGAGTTCGATGCCATCGTCGTGGCCGACTTCATCGCCAAGGTAGGGGGTGTCGTCGCTGACGAAATCACCCGCGAGGTTCGGGATCGAGTGGTAGTCCATGAGGGTCTCCTGGACGGTCGCCCATCGGGCGGGTTGAGTGCCCTTCCGGGCGATGGAATCTGGTGGAGGGATGGCGAGACGCCGCCCAGATCAGCCCCGAGCGGCCGCCAGGCCTTCGCGGCGGAAGGCAGCCAGAATCGGGTCGTCGGGGTAGACCTCTTCAATGCCGATGTCGGCGAGCTGGGGGGTCTCGGGGGTCAGGGCAACCTCGGGAACGTAGGCCCCGGCATCACCGATGACGTTGCCGTCGCTGCTCATGCTCTTGCCGTACATGCCCTTCTTCGCGGTCCACGTGTTCGCGAAGGCAAAGGCCGTCTCGCTCAGCTCGGAGGCCGCCATGCCGTTGGCGATGGCGGTGGCGTGGCAGCCGTTCTTGCCATTGAGCGTGCGAATCAGCCCGTAGCCGCCGGTCAACAGGGCGCCGACCACACGGCCGCCACGCACCCACTTGCGATGCTTCGCCGGCACCAGGCCCGACACGCCGCTGAGGACCGTGGCCGTGCCGAGGGTCTCGGCGGTGTGCAGCATGGACATGCCCGCCTTGCCGGCGTTGGCCTTGGCACGCTGGGCGGCCGCCTTCATGTTGGTGAGCTTGCGCTGGGACGTGTCAAGCTCGGCCATGACCTTCTTGACGGACGGACCGCGGGATGAACCACGACCGCTGGCCGCGTCGGTGATGTCTCGGGCAGATGCCATTGGGGGACTCCTTTGTGGCAGTCGGAAGCGGCATCGCCGCATTGCACCAATGGA
Source organism: Myxococcota bacterium (assembly GCA_942491145.1). Taxonomy (GTDB): domain Bacteria; phylum Myxococcota_A; class UBA796; order UBA796; family UBA2385; genus CAXQUZ01. Next base: position 200,683 of record CALOBC010000015.1, read on the forward strand.
GACGCTCGCGGACTTGCCCAATGCCGGAAAAACTGCTTGCCCAGGAACGGCCCCCACCGGGCAAGCGGCATTCTCGGCAACGAAAACGGCCCGTGATTCGCCGAGAATGCCCACCAACAGCCTGGGCAAGTAAAAAAGCCAGACCACCCGATTTGCCGAGAATGCCCGGGCAAGCGGCAAATGCTGCTTTGCGCCGTGTTGAGAACCCCACTTGCCCGAGGGTTTTGGGCGATTTCGCGCGTTTTCCGCCGACTTCTTGCCCAGAAAAACCAGCAACGCAGCCGCCGCCCCACGTACCCACAGGTGGAGGTGCCGATGTCGACCCCCGAGCTGCAGCGGTGGGACCACATGGTCCAAGCGCTCACATCCGTCTGGCCCAGCGTCGTCTACATTCGTGTGCGCGAGCGTGTCCGCGAGGGCAACACAGAGCACACCGAGGTCGTCTTGCGGGTCGAACCCCGTGGGACTGACGCCGACAACGCATGTCCACTGATCACCGAGCGCTACCGCGATGAGTTTGGGGTCGAGGACACCGATGCGACGGCGTGGCGTGCATTGAGCGACCAAGACTTGCTGGAGCTCACCGTGTCCACGCTGCACCACGAAGTTGTGGAGTGGGGCTATGGCTGCACCCAGCCGCGCACGCTCAAGGTCGAGTTCTATGCCCAGAAGGGCGAAGGGCTGGGCGCCCGCACCGTGGTGGTCGCACCGGGCACCGCCGCACCCTCCCTGCCCACCGAGCCCCCCGGCCACCCCCGACCCGAGCTGCCCCCAGACCTACAGAGCCTGGAATACATCGAAGACCCCACGGCGCGCATGATGCTGGCGGGCAACGCTGCACTGACCAACCATCACCAACAGGTCGCTGCAAACTACCAAGTGCTCTTCGAGGCCCTGCGCCATGGCTACCACGAGCTCCACAAGGTCTCGACGGCCACCATGACTGAGATCGAGAAGGTCTCGCGCATCCGCTACCGCCACGCCGAGCAGCTCCAGAGCGGTCGCCTGCGGGAGATTCAGACCGAGGTGGACCGGCGGCGCATCGAGCTCCAGCACGAGGCCCTCGCCGGCGCCAACGAGGGCGGCGTGGTGGACGCCGAGACGAAGCGGGCCGCGGTCCAGACCTTTGGCAGCTTGGGCGAGCGGCTGCTCAGTGCGTTGTTGATGGGCCAGGGCCTGGACCCCTCCCTCGCGCCGTTGCTCGACATCGTCAACGAGAACCCACGGCTGAAGGCCGTCCTGCCCAAGCTCGCCAGCGTGAAGGACAACCCCGCCCTGCTCAACGGGCTCGTGGAGATCCTCGAAGAGATGACCGAGCTCGACGACCTCAACGCTTCCCCCGAGGAGACCCCATGAATCCCCCGCGCCCCGCGGCCGTGCCGCCCACCCCCGCATCCCACGCCCTCGAGCTCTACGGTCGGTACTTCCAAGGTCTCGACACCGACCAGAAGCTCGCCGAGCGCATGGCCGTGCTGTACCGCGCCAACCCGGTCGAGCGGCAGTACATCGACACCCACCTGGCGTACCTGGCGACGCAACAGATGGGCCGCCTCGAGCAGCTCGCCACCGCCCAGCTCCAGGCCACCCGACAGGCTGTTGCGTTGCTTCAGGGCATCGCCGGCACGGGCACCGACGTGGTCGACGGGCTGGAGCTGGTGCTCGGTGTCCTGAACCGTGCGCCCGAGCCGGGGCCCGGCGCTGAGCCGTCCCCGATGCCCGAAGGCCTGCCGCCGGTCGACGCGGGCCACCACTTCGATGGCGAACAGCACAGCTTCGACCCCAGCACGGTTCAGGGACCACCGCCCCCGGCGGGCAAGGTCCAGTTCATCGACGCCGACAGTGGACAGCCGGTGAGTCTCGACGACCCGCCAGACGGGCAGCCCCCGAGCTGACCGACCGCACCGCTGCCCACCTCACTTCCCTCATGCCCGCCGTTCACCACAGGAGGCCCCATGCTCCCGCTGGCTCCCACCGATGCCGCTCCCGTCCGTCCGTCCGCCCCCGCCGCGCCCATCGTCCTGCAGATCACCGTGCCCAAGCTGCGCGGGCTGGCCGGTGTCGCCGTCCGGGCCGCACTGGGGATTGCCGATCTCACCGACCTGTTCGCCAAGGCCCGGGTCGGTGACGTCCACACTCAAGACGACCACGCGGCGTTTCGCGTCCACCTGGAGCCAGGGGACGAGGTGGGCGGCCACACCCGCGCGGGCCTGGTCGCCGTGGCCAACATCGGCGGCCAGCTCCGCGTGACCCTGCCGGCGAGCTGGGGCTCGTTCCTGAAGCTGCACGGGCTGGAGTGCATCCCGGGCACCGATGAGCGCGGTGGGCCTGTGGTCCAAGTCTACGCCGACGCCACGCCGGGCGCGGGGCCACGGATTCCGCTGCCCATCGGGAAGCGGCAGGGTGCGCACATTGCGGTGAAGGTCGTCAACCCGGGCTGAGTGGGCTGGGTGTCGTAGAGTGGCCAGGGCGTGCGGGATTCGCGCGCCTTGGTTCGTCTTGGGGGGAGCGGTTGGGGCACACGAGCTTGCCTCCGTGCGCGGAGGTGGGCTGGCGGCGTGTGACCAAGCGCAACTCCCGACACGCCGGGGCACCGGGTAGGACGGCTGCACGACCATTGCGGGCGTGATTGCGCTGGGCAACGCGGGGCGGCCGGTGCCCTGGAGCTTGCGCGCCACCGAGGCTGCTGGGGGTCTGGGTCCCTCAAACGGCCCTTGCCCACGAGCGTCCCGCCAACGTCCTCTTGCGGGCCTGCCAGGAGCCCACACTCCTGCGCTCCTGTCACAACGACCTCGACGCGCGCGGGCGAATGCTGGTCTACTAGCCGGGCGACACCCTCCTTGCATCTCGATAGTCAGGGTGCGAACTCATCGTCTCAAGCTCTTCGCAGCTCGGCTCTCTGGGCGGTCCAGGGTATTCGACCAGGATAGCCGAAGGGGGATCTTCTCGACTCTCATCACCGATGGGGTACACCGGGTCGCACCGGAGGTGCTGGTCACCCCGGAAGGGATCGGTCACGGTTCCACAGTCCCAAATTACCCCATAGTTGCTGAAGCCGTCGGTGATGGTAGTCCGGAGCTCGGCCCGAAGCGGTTCCTCTGACGACAGCGACACGGACGACATTGACAAGAGGTGCGAATCGTCCGTTTCACCAGGAAACCTGAACAGTTCGCTTTCCTCAACCATCCACTCATACGGTGGCTCATCCGTTCCGCAGTTCTTGTATCCCATGTATACGGACAGTGAATAGTCGGAGAGGGCCCCCTTGCATGGCCAACACGAACGAATGTCCAGATATAGATACTCGACGCGGTAGCCGTACCAGTCGGTGTCTTTCAACTGGGCAGCAACCGATGCACCCGAAATCGCATATGTCGTTTGCGTCAGATCGAGCAGCCATGTCCCGTCGAGAGCAATGCCTGACGACGAACATGCGCACAGGGGCAACATCAGAAGTGGACTCGTCAGTCTCTTTGCCAGGTTCATTGAGTTCCCCATAGCCACGTACGCTGTAAGTCGTGGACACTATGCCACCATGCACCATCTGCGGACGGCAGAGTTCAAAGGCGCGGCGGACCTCCTTTCGCTCCCGGCCTCACAGCCCCGTCCCACCGCTACTCCTTGCCCCGCTGTTGGTGGACGCCACGGTGCCCCGGCTGACAGGCATCGTCGGCGCATTGGTGCGGACGATGCTGGGCTCCACCGATCTGGCCAGCATCTTCGAGCAGGCCCGAGTGGGCGACGTCCGCGACCAGTCTGGGCTCTCGACCTTCCGCATCGCGCTGGAGGACGGCTCCGAGGTCGGCGGCACGACGAAGCTCGGCGTCATTGCTGTGGGCAACGCCGGCGGCAACATCCGGGTGTCGGTGCCGTGGAGCTGGCGCGGTGCGCTGAACCTGGCCCAGGTGCCCTACGAGCGCGGGCAGGACGAGACCGGGAAGGTGGTGGCGGTGGGGCTGGTGGAGCCGACGGTGGGTGCGAAGGTGGAGATTCCGTTGCCGGTGGGGCGGGACTGGCGGATTGCGGTGGCGGTGGTGGGGCCGTAGCTGGCGAAGCTGGCGGCGATGCCGCATCATGCCGCGGCTTGGAAGGAGTTGGCCACTATTCCCTATGACCGCCTGCTGCGCGGACGCGTGGAACCACGTGGTTCCGTAGACTTCACCATGCAGTCATCAGCACTGCTGACCCGACTCAATCCAGCTCGACAAGGTTGCTCGCCTCTTCAAGCTCTTCACCATCCACCGGATCGTGGGACTCGTTGAGGAACCCCCATCGGACTGCGAGGCGATAGAGCCCAACAGGAATGAGCACCCAGATAGCGCAGCTTCCGACAAACTTGAGAACCATCAGCAGGATTAGTGTAGCTGCTGCCAATAGATCTTCCATCGATTCTCCAGTCAAGCGCCTTGCGCAGGTAGCCTACTGGTCGACTGCCGGCGATGCTGTGCAGAAGAGGTCCGTCGCGGACTCATTCACACTTTGGCATTGGCCTGTGGGCTCCACTTGTACATGTCGATACGGGGCCCCAAAACACTCGGAGGTGGAGACGACTCCAGCCTCTGGACCATCGGAACCGCTCAACACCGGTCTCCACTATAGATCGGACGGTGCCCAATGCGTGTTGCAACGCAATGGTGGCCCCGAGTTCTTCAAGATGTTGTCTGTGGCAGACCGCCTCGTGCACACGAGATGCCCCCTCGGCGAGGCTGGGCCCGCCCGCCCGGAGCCGTCGTTCGCACGGATCCGACGGCTGGCGCCCACCTGCGCCCGATGCACACGAGATTGTCGATGCCCTCCACCACTGCTTCTGGCAACGGAGTCTATGCCTGGGCGGTAGACCCCTTTGGTTGGAGGTCACCAGGGTCCCAGACCACCTTCGACACTTGCCCGGTTGCCGCATACGAACTATCCCGTTCCTGACCACGAAGATTGGAGCAAGGTAATGATGTCACTCTTGATCGTTTCAGCTTTCGCCGGTGCAACAGCAGTCGCTGAGACCGGTGGTGCTGCGTCGGAGGCGGTTTCGGACCTCAGTCTGGTGAATACCGCGGCTGAGGCGTCGGAATCTGGCATCGGCGACTACGCTCGAATCAAACGTTCAAGGATTGCGCGGACGCGTCGGGGACTGAAAGTCCGCGGAAAGATTCTGTTTAGCTCCTGCTCCTCTGGCGGGGCTGATAGCGAGGGTGACGTTGTCAGCGTCGGTCGGTGGATTGTCGCTTCGTTTCCCGAAGAGCCCAAGGTCTCGGGGGAGTGCTTTTTGCGCACGACCTCACGCTCTAGCTTCCACTCAATCTCCTACCAGGTGACCTACAAGGATGATGGCAAGGTGGACTATGTCATGCTGGAGCCGGGGGAGTATTGAGGCTGCCACACGTTCCTCCACTAGGCGTGCTGTAGGAACTTCCCAGCTTCAACCTGTACTCAACGAACTGCTACTTTCTGCTAGGTAGGCCCAACTCGTCGACTGATGCCCCCCGGCGAGACTGGGCGCAATTGTTGCGGGTTTCCACACGTCTGGAGCCCACGAGACACTCCCTCGCCGGGCTGATGCCTCCGTCTGACGCTGGCCTCCGGATAGAGCCCATGACTTGGCGCCTATGACCACCAGGCGCACGTAGTCTTGCCCCGTCGAGGGTAGGTCGGCCCGCCGCCGAGCGCCCGCCCCCGCCCGGCACACACGAGATTGCCCCCTTGGGGTGCAGGCCAGCCCGCCGCCGGCCGCCCCGCGGATCCCGACATGGCGCTCAACCGCCGCCGGCACACACGAGATTGCCCCATCTGGGTGCAGGCCCGCCCACCGCCAGCCCACCCCGCTGATCCCAACCTGGCGCCCCACCCCCACCGCCGCAGCTACACACGAGATTGCCCCCCGGGGGATCAGTAGGCCCACGTCGCCCCGCCGCCCGCCAGCTCCGCCCCCCGGCGCCCCTCCACCCCATGAGCGGGCCCCCTCTGGGCCCGCGCTGGACTCCCCACACCCCGGCCGACCCTCGCGGAACCTGGCACGTAGCTGCATTCCTGACCGACCGGCCCACAGAAGCCCTCCGCCCCCACCGGGCCCGCCCATCCACGGCGTCTTCAAAGCCCGCCCGAAGGGCGTCTTGCCCGAAGGGCATCCGGAAATGGGCCACCCGCAGGGTGGTCCTTCCCTGCCCGAAGGGCAGCCCAGCCCGAAGGGCGCTGGATTCAGAAGACGCCCGCCCGAAGGGCGGTCCTTCCCTGCCCGAAGGGCAGCACGGGCCGCTGAGAGGGGACTCTAGGGGAGTGCCGAGTCCTAGGTCGAGTCCTAGGACGAGTCTCACCGGACACCCCCGACCGGTTGAACCGGCCACCCATGCCCGGTTCAACCGGACGCCCCCGTCCGGTCTGAAATCCGCCCCATGTCCGGTTCCCAGACGGCCGACCACCAGCCCAACGACGACGGCCCCGCTCCACCCAAGGAACGGGGCCGTCAGCCCTCCACGATGCCCGCAAAACGGCTCAGGATGCCTTGTGTTGCATCCTCGGCGCCTCGGCGACCCTCACCCGCTCCCCGGCCTCCCGAGCCTCCTGAGAGGCAGCCTGGAGCCCTCGCAGCGTCGGCCACCGATTCCGCTGGGGCAGCACCGCCAGGTCCGCGACCAGGCCGTCCCACGCCGACGTCCAGCTCCCCCGTGGATTCCCCGCGGCCGTCAGCCCACCGGAGCACGCCCGCAGCTCGCCCGGGGCCATCGGACCGTCCAGCAGCGCCTGCACGATGGCCTTGGCATGGACCGTGACCTCGTCACCGTCGACAATGCGGTTCGGGTCGGCACCATCGCCGAACGAAAACGACCGCAGCCCCTTGATGCCCCGTGACCGCACCAGCCGGGCCGTCTCGGGCTCCAGGCTGCACTGCGTCGCCGGCATCACCAGCCCCCGACGGACGAGCTCCCGGCAGGCATTCGTCACCCGCCGACGCGCGTTGACATGGTGCGCCGCTGCGCGCTCTTGCTCCACCGCGCGGGCCGCCAGCTCAGCCGCTCGGCCCGCCGAGGTCTTGTACGGCAGGGGCCGCCGGGGCTCAGGCAGAGGCAAGGCCCGCCGGGCCAGCGCGTCCACGTCCAGCAACCCAGGCTGCCGCACAATCTCGTCGAGAACACGCTTCCACATGGGCACCATCACCCCTCCCACTTCAGCCGGACCGGGCCCCCCGCCATGTGGGCCAGCGCCGCGCTGTAGTGCTCTGCACACCACTTCCCGAAAACTGCGTTGGGCGCCTGCACCACGGTCTCATCGCCATCGAGACCCACCCACTCCAAGGCCCTCAACCAGGTGTCGTACAACGTCGTCCCGAGCTGGCTCCGCACTTGGGCCTTCTCGGCGTTCCACCGGTCGACCGTGCGCAACACAGGCAACAACACATGCCCCTCGATCCGCACCGAACCCGGCTGGGAATCCCGCTGGACCGCCGCCGGTGGGGGAGGCGGCGCGGTGTGCAGGGCGGCCACCCGCCGGGCCTCCCCGTTCTGGGCCAGCCTCACCAAGTTCGTCTGGTGGCCCGACCAGTTCCGGGGCAGCAGCCCGTTCATCCGGCCCGCCTTCACGGCCGAGGCCAGCGATACCAGCAGCGTCTCCCACTCCTCCAAGCTCGGCTCGCCGAGGCCCCGCCAGACCTTCACCGTCAGCCGACCTGTGCCACCTTCCCGGGTCCACAGCCCCTGCTCACCCGCAGCTCGCCACGCCGCCCGCACGAGCCCCGCCGCAAACTCCGCCTTCAGACCGTGCTTCCGCCCAAGGTGGTTGGCCCAGAACGGCAGCTCCTCGGCCACCGGTGGCGCCGGGTCCACCTTCGGGGCCGGGGTCTTCGGCGCCGAGTCTTCCTCCGGAGCCCCCGCCAAGCGGTCAATGCGGCAGCTCGCGGCCGCCTGGGCCGCCACAGCAGCATCCCGGTCCGCCGCGAGCACATCCCGAACCGCCTGGTGCCCCATCCGCCCCAGCTCCATCAACACCTCGGGCACCACCTGGTACTCGCTGCGAAACGGTCGCCGGTCGTAGGTGATGAGCACCCCCCGGCCCTCCAGCTTCCGCAGCAGCCGCCGCGTGTGCCGCACCGACCGACCGATCAAGGTCGCCAGCTCCAGCACCGAGCTGCCCCGCTTGAGCTCCAAGTGCTTGGGCGGCCACCGCCAAGTCTCAGAGTCCACCTTGGTGAAGATGACGAACAACAGCGCCTTCTCCGCCGGGGGAATCAACACCCGACCCACCGCCGTGTACCCTTGGGTCACCGAGTAGGGCGAGCGCTTCACCACGGGCGTCTGGCGGTGCTCCGGCTTGAAGCCCCCGTGATAGCGCGTCTTCGGCTTCTCCCCGTCGGGCGCCTCCGGCTCCACGCCGGCCGGTGCCTCGGCAGGCACCCCTGTGGCGTAGTCCTCGGTCATGCGAGCTCACGCCCCGCCGCCACCTGCAATGACACCATCACCCCCTTCCATAGCTGCCCTTCCTTCCATCGCGTGATGCCCAACGCCCGTGCCACCGCCGATGCGTTGTGGTTGTGTTGGATCCGCAGCCGCACATGACGACGCTCCTCGGGGGTCAGGCTCACCACCAGTCGGGCCAAGTCGGCGCTGGGAGCCGTTGCAGAGTCGGCCGGTGGCTCCGGCTCCACCGCCAGCTCGGGCACAAAGGACACGAGGTCGATGCCCCTCGCGAGGTCACCCCGACGGACCCGACGCCATGCGTCGATGGCCCATGGGTCCAGGTGCGCGAGAATCCAGGCGCGCAGGGGTGCGTGCTCCGGTCTGTAGCCACGGATGCGACGCATGATCTGCACCCACAGCTCTTGCTCGATGTCGTCGCGGTCATCACCGCCGTTTGCCAGTCGCCAGGAAGCGGCTCGGACCGCACGCTGCACCGCTGCTTCTGCCGCCGCCTCTTGCCGTAGGACAGCAAGGGGACGGCGCACAATGGCAGCGGGCACGGGCTGGGGCGCGGCCTCGATCGCTTCTTCGACCATCAGTCACTCGCGGTTGCAGAAAGGGCGTCCAGCGCCCGGGGAAGGGAGGGGGAATCAGCCGGCAGACGCGGCCTCGTCGACGACGGGGCACAGGTCGTCGAGCGCTGGCCCGCTGCCCAGCACCCAGACGCGGTCCAAGACGCGCTCGGCTTGCGTCAGAAGGGTCTGCAAAGTGGTCCCGTCGTGGGCGCCTGCCTCAGACGATGCCTTGGCGTCCCTGACCAGCCCCCGAGCCTCCGCGAGCTGCACGCGCAGGTCGGAATTCTCCCGGCGCACACTGGCCAGCACGGTGTCCAGGCCCGTCAGCCGCTCCGCCGAGACCGCTGCCCCCGGTGCCGGCTCATCGCCGAAGCTGAACCAGTGGCCAACGGGGACACACGCCGCGAAGTGTTGGGCCGCCACATAGGGGCCTTCCGCGACCGCCACAGTCGCCACCTCATCGAGAACCATACCCAGCACGCCATCCTCGCCCATCCCGACCCCGCTCGGTCGACCGCTCTGGTGCCACCACAGCGCGAGGAATGCGAAGTTGAGAACGCTGTCGGCTGCGACTTGAAAGACAAGCGGCAGCCCCGCTGTGTCGGTCATCGGGCCATCGTAGAGGGCCAGCGTGTCGAGAGTGGTCCCGTCATCGGGGCCATCAGGGGCCAGTGCGGCGAGCGCAGCAGGGTCATGGGAGAGTGCAACGGGGTGCATGTGTGCGGTCCTGGGATTGGGTCCGGCAGTGATGAAGACGCTTGCGGACACAGTGTTTGTCGGTTTTTCTTCGCGGCGTTTGGCCACGATCGCCATCACAACGGCGGTTCTCGCAATGGCAAATTGTCGACGGCTCGCCTCAGACCGCCGCGGGATCAACCGGAGCGGCGGGGGCCGCCGGGGCAGCAAGGTCGAGGGGGTTGGTGACCAGCAACTCAAGGGCGTGGTCTTGGGCGAGGGGGGCCACACGGCTCGTCGGAATCCAGTGCCGGCGCTCCGCCATCCACGCGCCTGCAGCAGCGTCGGCGGGATGCACTTCAGGGCGCCCTCCCTCGTCCCAGAGCACAGCGGCTTCCACGAACTCCCGGGCCAGCCGGCGCTCCAGCTCGTCGAGCACCAGCGGCGAGCCGTCCGTGCGGGCTCGGTCTGCGCGCGCGATGAGGTCGAGGTGCAGGCACCGCCAGTCCGCAGCCACACCGGCCATCGCCGACGCGGCACTCGACTGGTTGGCGCCCGCAGCCCGCTCTGCCGCCGCCCGCAAGGCCACGTCCGCCGGATCGGTCAGCAACAGCTCAAGCGCCAGTGCTGGGTCCATCTGGTCGTTCCCGGCGAGGGGCAACCAGTCCAAGTGGTCCACCAGCCACGCGCCACAGTCGCCATCGTCCTCGGTCGGTGGCATCGGACGGCCTTCCTTCGCCCAGAGCGCGGCCATCTCCAGCAGCTCCTCCGCCGCGAGCACTTCCATGTCCGCGAGCTGCACCTTGCCGTCCGGGTCTGCCCGCTGGCGGGCCATCACGCCCTTGTGAAGCTCGGTCCAGTCCGCTGCGATGCCGAACACGGGGCACTTCTTCGCCATGTCGTTGGCGGCAGAAACAGCAGCATGATGCCGCAACATCGCGAGGAGCTGAGGCGCGAGCCCCTCAACGATCTCCACGCGCTCCACGACGAGACCAAAGTAGGTGTCGGCGATGGGCAGCATCACCTCGCGAACCTCGGCCACCGCTGCATCCTTGGGCCCGTTGAGCACCGACTGCTCAGCCGCCATCCGAAGGAAGCCCGCAAAGGCAGCACCGGGACCCGTGACGGGCAGCGCTGCGGTGGGTTTGTCGGCCTCGTGCCACCGGTCCAGGCAGGCGCTTGCAGACGCCAGGTTCGACCAGACGGCATCCAGCGCGAGGGCCAGGGAAGCCTCGACGGGCTCCGCATTCTCCGCCACGGCGGGCGCGTCCTCGTTCGTCGTCATTGCAAGTCCCCTCTCGGCGGTCTCAGTCCGCACGAAGCAAGCGGAGCTGCACCTTTCGGCACAGGTCCTCGATGTCCCGGACCCGCTGGATCAGCACCGCCCGACCATCGGGCGTGTCCGGTGTGGAAGCCAGGTCGGCTGCAAGGCGCGAGGTCTCCGCCGCCAGCCCCGCCAGAAACGTGATGCGCACCTCGGCGGTGTCGCCCTCGATGCCGTCCACGTCGTCATCTTCATCGACCCGCAGCGTGAGACCCACCACCCGGGCGGCCTCCACAAGGGGACGGCTGCCCCAGCGCTCGACTAGGTACATCGCGTCGCCCAGCCGCAGGTTGCGCTCGCCGCTGAGCCAACGGGTCACCATGCAGCGGTTGACGCCGATTCGACTCGCCACCGAGCGTTGGGTCACCCCGGGCATGTCGAGCAGGGCCCGCATGAAGGCTTGCTGGACGGCGTCACTCATGGGACCGCCACCAAGCCTTCGCCTCGCCCACAAGCCAGACGAGGTTCGCCCACGGGGTCACCCCAGTCGCGGCGTAGATGCGCCGAACAGCCGGCACCACAGTGAGCACCAAGCGGGCCAACACGAGCATCGGCAAAGGCACGAGCATGGGGGCCAGATCGGCATGGCTGGACCGCAGCACGGCCAGCATGAGCACGCCCCACACCATCAGCAGGAACACAAGGGACGCGAGGGCAGCGTGAGCAGCGACCAGTACGTCTTCGCGGTCGACAAACCCAGCGGGATGGCGGTCAGACATTGGGCGCCCCATTCACCGGGAGGCACGGCTCCGGAGCGGCGGTGCCATGGTCGATGGGGCGGAGAGGGGCCGGCGTCATGCGGCCCTCGACTCTGAAGCGGAGGCGCACTGTTCGAGCGCCATCAAGGCCTCTTCAGGCGTGGCGTGCACGACCTGGAGGATTCGATGGAGACACGGAACAGAGACCCCTTTTCTACCAGCCTCGATGTTGCTCAAGCTGGCTGGATCGATTCCGGCCGCTTTGGCGAGGCTTGCCTGTGTGAGCCCAACTCGGTTGCGGAGTCGAGTGATGATGTGTTCAAGGTCCATGGCCACCTCTGTCTATGGGACAGGTGACCGTATATGTCTCATGGAAAGAGATCCGTCAATCCCACGATCGCGTACCTGATCGGGATGAACTCCAACCACATTTCGGACCGGCTCCGTCTGGCACTAGTCCGAGCACGGGAGCGGGCAGGGCTCTCCCAAACGGCAATCGCCTCGATGGTGGGCCTCGTTCCATCGGCAATCAGCAACATCGAGCGTGGGAGCAAGAACACCACAGTCAGAGTGCTTGAGGCGTGGGCAGAAGCTTGCGGTGCCGAGGTGGCCCTTCACTACGAGGGCACAACCGTCGACCTCGCTCACCTGAGTCCTCGGGACACTGAGACCATCGTGCGGATGATCAAGACCATCCCAAGGTTGAGCCCAGACGCCAAGAGTGGGCTGGAGCACATGGTCCACGGCCTTTCTTCAGTCGTTTCGTCACGCGAAGACTCGGAAGATGTAACGAAACGTCACAGCGGATAGTGTCCACACGACAGGCTGTCTATAAGACATCACCAGCCCGGAGCTGATGATGCTTGTTAGTCCAGTCTGGATAGCCACTTCCACCCGCTCGCCCGGCAACTGCCCGCCTGGCACCGCGGTGGGCCAAGGCAACACCCCGCGCGAAGCCCTCGACGACGCTCGCGACTGCGTCGACCTCTGGATTCCCGCCCTCTCGCAGTACTCAGTCGAGACCTGGCTCCGCTCCCTCAAGGTTGAGCGAGTCATCGACGGGCACGCCGCCGTCCTCCCGCCACTGGCGCCCGCCCATGAGCCGGCGCCGTGCCAGCCATGCCCGCTGGTTCTCCTTCTGTCGGCGCCCTCTGGGCCTCGCATCCCCCCGAGCCTCAACTCCTCCGTAGAGCGTGAAGGCCCCGAGGGCGCCGATTCTCCATCGTCCGGACTGCCCGCCTTCATCGCGGTCTCGCCGGACTGGACCGTCGTGGGCTGGGGTGACTCGCCCGACGGCGCCCGGCTCGACGCACTGGTGACCTGCGAGAGCACCGACCTGCTCGCCGTCTACCAGCTCGCACCCACCTCTCCAGTCCTGGCCGCCGGGGAGGCAGCATGAGCCGTCCCGTGACCACTTCCCACGAGGTCCCCATGCACACGTCTGTCCTTCACGCCGGCCCCCACTCGCTCGCAAGGCTCGTGTGCGAGGCCATCGCGGACCTGCGCCAGCAAGGGATTCGACCCGACAGTGTGTCCATCGCCCGGCGTGCCGAGCGCTCGCCCCGACGGGTCCGTCGGGCCCTGGCCGAGCTGATTTCCCGTGGCGTGGTCTGTCGCGACCCGAGCGATGGCGGGTACGCGCTGATCCGGATTGCCGCATGAACACCCTGCCCGTGGCCATCGTCGACATCGCCGCGCCCCCTGGCGAAGACCCCGAAGCCATCCGGCTCCGCCTCGCGTCCTGGGCCGACCAGCGGGGAATCGGCCTGTCCGCCGGCCAGTGGGGCATCGTCGAGACCGCCCGCCCGTCCGTCATTGCCGACCCCACCGCACGGGGCCCCGTCATCTACACCCACTGGTTCATCGACTTCGAGCGGGTGCCCGCGTCCCGAGCCATCCGGGGCTGGCGATACTGGGGTGCCCGGGCCAGCCCCCCCGAGGCCACCACCTGTCTGGTGCTCGTGCGCGGGCTCACAGCCGACGACGAAGCCGGTGAACCGGCCGAAGTCTCGGCCCCGGCTCGACTTGCGCCCGCCACCGCGGCCCCACAGCTTGAGCTCGCCCACGCTGCCCCCGGCGTCTTCCCCCACGCTCGGCTCTGCGCCAAGTGCGAGGGCCCCGTCGAGCTCTACCCAGGGCGCGGCGGCCGACCCCGGACCACCTGCGAGTCCTGCCAGCCGCCGTTCTGGCCCCGAAAGGGAGAGCGCTGGTGGCTCGACGGCGAGCCGACCCTCGTTCTCGGCTCCTTCATGACCAACGTCGAGCCCTGCGCACCCCTCTACCGAGTGATTCGCTACCGCAAGGAAGGCGACAGCAAGGTGCGCACCGTCGACGGCTGCGAGTGGCGCCAGCGCGCCCAGCGAGAGGCCCCAACCCAAGACGAGGAGTCCGCGGCATGAGCGCCAGCAAAGCCAGGTCCCGAGGAATCCAGGGCCGACGGTGGGTCACCCTCACCGACATCGCCGCCGAGCTCCGCGTGCGCCCCGACCGGATCCGCGAGCTGGGCATTCTCGACGGGTGCGCCCGACTGCCTCCAGGGACCATCGGCCGGTACGAGCTGTGGCTGTGGCCCGACGTGGAGCAGTCGGTGCTGGAGCTTGCGTCCGGTGCCTCCCGGTCCACCGGCCGGTCCACCGGGACCTTCGACCTTCCAGCCGCGGCCTTCGATCGGGTGGGGTGAAGATGCAGCCCTCCATGCCATTCTGGGCGGACATCCATGTGGAGTCCACCATGTCGCGCACCAAGAGGCCTGTCGTTTCACTCGGTCCCATCACCCTTCGCGCCCTCGCCGGAGAGCCCGGCGCCTGGCGCTGGAGAGCGGAGTGGTACCCCCCCGGTCTGGACGGCCGGATGGAGTCTCGGTCACTGTCCCACCGTCGCGGCGAGCGATTCGGCCAAGACGAGGCCATCGCCCGGGCTGCGGTGCTCCTGGGCGAGGGCGTCCATCTTCCGGCATCCCAACGACGCAACAGCGAGAAGCGCCGGAGCATCGAGACCGTGCTGGACCTGCTTGAGGCCTGGCTCGGCGCCCAGCGGGACCGGGTGGGTGCGGGACTCCGTGCGTCGAGCCACACCCGCTACCGGGCCATGGTCCGCATGCTCAAGAGCCAGCCAATCACGTCGATCCGGCTGTCCGAGGTCACCCACCAACACACCGTGCGCCTGCTCGGCGGGCTGCGGGCTCGCTACGCCGACCGGACGGTGGTGTCCATCATGACGGGCCTCAAGGCCGCGTATGCGTGGGGCGTCACGGTCGGCGCGGTGCGTGCTGCTCCGAGGTGGCCGACGTGGCGACCGGAGTACCCGGCCCAGCACATGCCGTCGGTGGCCGATGTCCTCGCCACCATGCGGGCTCTGGAGGGCATTGGCCCCGATCGCACGTCGTCCAATCGGCGTGCCGAGACGCTGCTTGCGGTCCAGCTCATGCTGGAGACTGGCGCTCGGCCCGGCGAGTGTGCGGCGGCCCGTCGCGAGGACTTCTGCGAGCACACCCAGCGTTGGCACATTCGCGATGGCAAGACGGGCGCCCGCTACGTCCCCATCCAACCAGGGCTGTTGGCCCGGATGCTGGCGTTGCCGGACGGCCCGATCTTCCCGCCCGTGCGGTCGGCGAGCTCCACAACGCGGGCCTGGAACCGCTGGATCCAGGTCGGGGCCACCGAGGCGGGGGTGCCCGTGTGGACCTGCAAAGGCCTCCGCCACCTCGCCGTCACTCGAATGCTGACGGCGGGCGTCGACATCAAGACCGCCTCCAGCATCACCGGACACTCCCCGGTCGTGCTCCTCAACTCCTACGCCCATGCGCTGGAGTCGTCCCGGCGGCGTGCATCGGAACTGCTCTCCCGCATGCCTACCGAGAACAAAGTCCTGCCGTTCCCCACACGAGAGGTACAATGAGATCGACATCGAAACGGGCCCAGCCCCTACCGCCCACCCCTACCAAGTGGGCGACAAGACCCATCAACACGAGGTCGCCCCATGATTCCATTGTTCATCGCCAGCCTTGTCGCCCTCGCACCGGACGCCGTGGCCTGTCCCACCGTCGCCACCGGCACCCCCAACGGGCTGACCTACGACACCGCCAAGACCTCCATCGTCCACCAGAACGGCCGCACGACCTTCACGGTCAGCATCAACCCCAGCGGTGAGTCTCAGGAATTCGCCCTCGTGATGCCCGTGCCCGCCCTGCTCCAGGAGACCGACATCGCGGTGCTCGACAGCAGCGTCTTTGAGCACCTTGAAGGCTACACCGGCTTGTTGACCATGGCCGATGCCGGCTGTGCCCTGGGCGGCGACTCCGCTGCGGACTCCGATGGTGATGGGGGCGGTGGGGGCAGCGGCGGCACCGCTGGCGGCACGGTGCACGTCGAGGCCGAGTATTTGGTGGGCGACTACCAGATCACGATTCTGTCCGCCGAAGAGTCGGCCGGCCTGTTCACTTGGCTGAACACCAACGGCTACAACCTCGCCGCGCCAACCCTGCCCGTGCTGGAAGACTACATCGCCCAGGGCATGTACTTCATGGCCGCCAAGGTCAGCGAAGAGGCCACGGCGGCGGACGGCAGCTCCTTGCCGCCCCTCCAAGTTGCCTACAACAGCAGCAACATCTCGATCCCGATTCGACTCGCAGCGCTCAACGCAAGCACCCAGCAGGACATGCTGATCTATGCGTTCACCGATCAGACCGAGGTGGGCGGCGCCGTCGGCATCTCCAACTACGATGAGTTTGTGGTGGAGGACAAGTGCATCTGGGGCGACCCGTCCACCGATGACTTTAACGCCTTCTACGAAGACGAGTTCAACGCGCTGTGGGAGATCTCCGACAAGGCCGCGTGGACGGTGGAGTGGTCGGGCCAGCCCTACTCTTGCTCCCCCTGCAGCGGGGTCACCATTGACGAGAGTGACCTTGCGGCGCTCGGTTTCGTGGGTGAGTACAACAACCACTTCCTCACCCGCATCCACATGCGCTACACGCCCGAGACCGCCGATCAGGACCTCATGCTGTATGCATCGGGCATGAGCCAGTCCAAGGTCACCAGCTTTGCGGACGACAACGAGAACAACCGGTCCTGCATCGCGGTGTGTGGCGAAGAGCTTGAAGGGGGCGACGGTGGGGACGGCAGCGACGGTGGTGGCACGGGTGTGGATGATGGCGGCGTGTCCCCCGCAAACACCAGCGACGACGGCAAGGGCAGCGGCTGCTCCAGTGTGTCGGCGGTGCCCTGGAGCTTGGGTGGTCTGGCGCTCCTTGCATTGGGTGCGGTCCGCCGCCGCGAAGACTAAACAACAGGGCTGATCCTTGGGCGTGAGTCCAAGGATCGGCTGCCCCATCGGCCCCATGCGTGTTCGTGGTGCTGCAACCCCTTCAGGCGCAGCCCGGCATAGCCCATGAAGTCGAAGTCGATGGGGGAGTGCCGGGCTTGCACCACCGCCCACGCCGCCCACCAGATGTGGTCGACCAACACAAAGAAGCGCACCACCCGGTCGAAGGCTTCCACCTCGGGGTCCTCGACGGCACAGCCCAAGTACGCTGCGATGCAGTCTGCGCGCGCGCCTGCCGTGGGAAAGCCCGTCTCAAAGTTGCTGTCGAAGCCTGCGTGCTCGCAGAAGTGGTTGGCCAGATCAAATGCCGCGTACCCACAGTCCCCGTACTCATAGTCGATGAAGCGCACGTCTCCGGTGGCATCGTCCACGAGCACATTGCCGCTGAGCAGGTCATTGTGGGCGAGGACCGCGCGGGTGGCGGATGCGGGACCGGACGGCAGGATGTGGCGGTGGAGGTGGTCCTCCAGCTCGTCGAGTCGGGCGGCGACTTGGTCCAGCTGGAGTGCCTTGTGTTGGGCCTGGGCCTGCCCCTCGAACACAACCCGGCGAGCGGTGGTCAGCCACCCCCGCAGCGTCTCAAGCGTGCGGGGCTGGGGGGTTGGCGGGGCGAAGTGGTGCAGCTTGGCCAGCTGGGTGCCGATCCCCCGACGCCAGCGGGCGTGCCCCATCTCGGCGGGTTGCAGGGGACGAAAGCCTTCGAGAAAGCCCTCCACGCGGCCATTGTGGAAGCGTCCCAGGTAGGGCGGTGCGAAGCCTGCGGCAGACAACGAGGCGAAGATGCGGTTCTCCCGCTCCCGATCGATGACCACATCGGTGTTGGGTCCGTAGATCCTCACCAGCACGGCATTCTTGCCGGGTGCGTCCAGTCTGTGCAGGACGTTGGTGATGCCGCCCGTGATGACCGTGGAGCCGGCCTTGTGGACGGTGGACCATGCCGGCACAAGCGCACGCACCACCGCCAGTGCGTCCCCCAAGAGGTCGGCACTGCGGGGATCCAGCGTGGCATCGAGCACGTGGTCGGGGTTGTCGCGGGCAGTCACGGGGGGCATGGGGCACACCGGCGCAGGGGGGCCCGGCCAGTGTGCCACGGGAGGGGGGCTACTCGGCTGCGGCGGCCAGCAGGTCCAGCAGCTCTTGCTGGTTGGCCGGCTCAGACAGATCGTGCTCCGTCAGGTTGTAGACGGCCATGA
>CALOBC010000016.1:0-90375 GCA_942491145.1 Myxococcota bacterium
GGCTTCGGTGAGGTCGTAGTAGGCGTCGAAGGTTGGCGGCGGAGCGGTGGCGGGCTGCCAAGCCTCGTCCGGACCGAGTCGCAGCATCTGCGAGACGCTCACGGAGAGGTCGTGGAGCTGGCCCCCGAGGCCGTCGAGCCCCGGAATGGGCGGGTCGCCGGTGAATGTGCCGAGCACGACCGCGCGATGGGGCAGCTCGGACCAGAAGCGGGCGGCCCGGTACATCAGGTTCGTGTGCCGGTTGACTCGACCATCGGGGCCGAGCTGCTGGAAGGCCACGTCGTCATCGACCATCCACACGACGAGGGGACCGTCGGACGGGTGCGGGAGTCCCCCCAAGGGCTCGGCAAAGTGCCCGCGGAGCACAGCGAGCTGCGCTTCCCGTGCGGCGCCGATGGGCACGGGCAGGCGGTCGCCGAGGGGCGGCAGCACACCAGCGTCTGTGGCGCGCTCCAGCGCAGGCCGCAGCTCGTCGATGTGGACGCGGTGGACCTCGATGCCAGCCGGGGACGGCTCAGGGACGCCGCGGTCCCGCGCATGGTTCTCGACGATGAAAACACAGACCCGGCCAGGATAGCCGGAGGCGCGGACCTCCTCGGAGAGGGTGCTCAGCAGGCGACTGACGGAGGCCGGACGTCCCACCGTCGCGAGCGCCACGAGCACGTCGGGCACCTCGCCGCGAAAGGGTGCCTGGACGTCTTCATGGTCCCCCACGAGCCCGCGCCCCAGGGCGAACCACTGGGGCTCTGAGAACAGCTCGGGCCGACGCCGTGCGATGACCCCAAGCGCATCGTCCACAAGCTGGGCCGGCAGGGCGAACCGCTCGGTCAGCAGCGCTCTTGCCGCATCTCTCCCGCCCACCCGGCGCAGTGAGCGACCGAACGGGGTGTCTCTGCCGTACTCTGCGTCCCGCAGCGTCAGGACCGCGTCGGGGCAGATGCGGACGGCGCGCAGCCCGGTCAGGAATGGCCCGAACTCCTCCCGGGTGTAGTGAGCGCTGACCATCGGTGCGAAGTCTGCGTAGGCGCGCGGCGCGGGGTCGACGACGTAGACCGTCTTTACGCGACCATCGGGCAGCGCTCGCCGCAGCGTCGGACCTTCGGCACCCCGTGGGTCGAACTGAAAGCGCCAGCCGTGAAAGGCCTGCTCCTGCACCAAGCCGTCGAGGTCCCAGGGCCGCAGGTAGGGGTGGCCATTGCCGACATCACAGAGGAAGCGCCGACCGTCCACGTGGACCACGCACACGAAGTGGTCCCCCGGCTCACGCACGGTCGCCACCGCGAGGCGTGCATCGAAGCCGACCGCCTGGAGGAGCGCAGTGAAGGGCGGCGTCGTGCGGTCGCAGTTGCCACCGACACCGGTGATGGCCTCGTCGACCACTGCATGGAGCGACTGCAGGCCCCACGGCCGCCCGTTGTTGGCGAGCAGCAACAAGTTGTGGAAGGGCACCGCCATTAAGTGTGCCGCTTGCAGCCGGGCGAGCCCGACGGCGCCCAGGCGCACGTCGGGGGTGCCGAGCCGAGCGAGGTAGGCGTCGACTCGGTCGGGCGAGAGAGAGCTCACGCTGCCTCCAGGGCGGCGCGCAGCGCGGCCTCGACGCCCACGCCAAACGAGTCGACCCACCATCCGTAGTCGGCTTCGTGCGATGCGCTCACATCCCCGTCCCGTCCGTACAGGCGCTCAAGCCAGTCCTCGCGCCGAGGGACCAGGGCAATGACGTGTTCCCTCGGGGCCAGGGGGCGTAGCGCCCCCGGAGGGAGGCGCGCTCCGACGACAAAGAGCCGTCGATCGGTGGGGGGCCGTTGGAGCTCGACCTGACGAATCCCATTGACGAGGTCGCGCTTTGCTTCAGCGACGCCGGTGCAAGCTCCGTCGCGCCACTCCAGGAGGCTCGCGAGCTCGAGGACCCTCGCCCCCTCTCGATCCGCGAGCCGGTGGGCCAGCGATGACTTGCCCGCCCCGCTCGGCCCGAGCACCCAGACGAGCGTCGGGACGGGCCCTGGGTCGGTGTCGAACAGCCGGAGCGTGCGCGCGCGGAACGCCGAGACCTGCGCCTCCGTCATTCGCCGACCGTGCCGGCTGAGATATGCGCGGTTTCCGAAGGCGTTCATGCGGCCGGGCGAGGAGATTCGTGGCCCGACATGGGCGTCGAAGATGACACGCGGCTCCGGGTTGATTCGGTGGGTGACACCCGCGTCCGCAAGCCGAACGGCCAGGTCCAGGTCCTGCGCGGCGGCCAGCGCTTCGTCGAACCCGCGTATTCCCAGCAGCCGGTCACGGCGGATGAACAAGTTGCTCCCACGCAGGCCCTGGTTTCGCACCAGGAGCGCGCGCACGTCGAGGCTCAGGGGAGGAACCTTCTCTGGACTCGTCTCGCCACTCGCTCGAACCTTCTGGAACGCTGTGAGGACCAGCTCCACGCCCGGGCTGAGTCCCTCCGCCTCCTCCAGATACTCTGGCTCCCAGCGGTCGTCGTCATCGAGGAACGCCAGCCACTCGCCACGCGCGCGCGCCGCCCCAACGTTCCGCGCGATGCAGGCGCCGACCCCCGCAGGGACGTCGACGACCTCGACACCGTCGATCTGGATCGAGTCATGCCCGTTGTTGACGACGATGACCTGCTCAGGACAGCGAGTCTGCGCTCGGACGGACGCCAGCGCTCGCGCGAGCAGCGCTGGCCGGTCCCGGGTGGGGATGATCACTGTCACGCTCATCGCGCCGCCCTCCGGATTGCGGCGGCGGCGGCGGCGGCCCCAGGCTCCCCAAGCTGCGACCACCACGCCCGCTGCCGCGCCGCGAGCGCGATGAGGGCCTCATTCGACCAGTGCAGCTGCGCCTCGACGACGGCCTCTACCTCGCGCCACCCTCGCGCCCCGAGTGCGTCGAGCGCTTCGAGGACCCGTGCTGTGCCCTCCGCTTCCGGCGCCGACATGTCGATGGGCCCACCGGGGACAAGGTCCAACAAGCGCTCGGCGGCCGGGGCTAGCCCGGCCTGGGCGTACGTGTTCAAGTGAGCCACCTGGGTGAGGTTCTGGGGCGGGAGGAAGAGCACCGGGATGCCCCTGGCGAAGGCCTCCATCGGCGCATTGAGGCCAGGAGCGGTGAGCAGGAGGCGCGACGCCTCAAGGCGAGCCCGGTACGCCTCTGGGGCCAGCGTGGTCGGGGCTGCTCCCATCAGCTTCGGCGCGGTCGCGGCTGCGGCACTCCCCATGGCCACCGGGACTCTCTGGAGTCCCCGTCGGCCTGCGACCCGGTCGACCAGCTCGGTCACCCGCGCGGGGTACTCGGTGTTCACGCCGGGGCGGATGTGAGGAGACGACGCCCCGCCGACATTCACCAGCATCGGGTGCGTCGGATTCGCGCTGGCCACGCCTGGCACGATGATGGGGCCGACGAGCATCGGGTGGGCGGGGCGCCAGCGTGCCAGTGAGGCCTCCACGCCGGGATGCGACTCGATGACGTACGCGCGCGCCTCGCGCATCGCGAGGGTGTCCCGTCGCTTCATCTCGAAGTGGATGTCGACGAACGCCAGAGGGAGCCCACGCGCAACGACCTCAGGAATGTTTGTGTTGTTCGAGAAGGCTACGTAGAGGTCCGCTCCAGCAAGCAAGCGCTCATGGGCGGCAAGGCAGCCTGGCCTCCTCACGTCGACCTCCACAATGGTCAGGTCCCGGCACAGGTCGAGCGTCGGTCCACACCCGAGCACCAATGCCTCGGCGTCCGGGAGCGCTTGCAGGACAGCCCGCATGGTCGACGTCGAGCCGAAGCAGAACGGGTTGGGGTCGCAGATGATCCTCACGCGACGCCCCCGGCAGTGCGGGCCACCCAGCGGAACACCACGTCGAGCTCCGCTGTGTGCAGCGGGAAGGTCCAACCCGGAAGTGACTCGTCCAAGCCGTGGATGCGGGCCCCAGAGTCGTTGACACCGAGCGCGAGGTAGCGGGCCCCCTCCGGCAGCGAGTGGTTGAAGGGACAGCCGCCTTCGACCACGCTCTTGTTCAAGCCGCGGCACTCGTGGCGGGCAGCAATGCCCCACCGTGACGCCAGACCGCGCAGCGCGCCGAGCAGTTCGGAAAGCTCTGAGTCGGGCGGGAGGCTCGCGTCGTCCTGGCCGATGGTTCGCGCCAGCAGGCGCAGCGTGCCGTCTTCGTGGTCGTGGTAGCCCGTCTCGTCCAGCCACACTGTGGGCCGCAGGCCCCGCATGACGCCGGGCAACAGTGCATGGGCGACCGGGGAGCCTGTCTCTTCCTCCCCCTGGATGAGCCAGGTGAGCGCGGGGGTGGCCTCGATGGCGGCCAGGGCAGCCAGTCGACACGCCAGCGGCCCCTTGTTGTCGGCGACGCCCCGGGCGAACAGCCGGCCGTCCGCCACCGTGATCTCCCTCGGGGGATGGGTCCACCGCTGCTCGCGGCCGAAGGGCGTCACGTCGTAGTGGCCGTAGAGCACGACGTGGCCCTCCAGTCCGCGCGCCTCGCGGTGTGCAACCAGCAGCGGTCGACCGAGGTTGCGTCCGACCACCTCGACGGTGAACCCGAGGGCTGAGAGGCGGGAGACCAGCCACACGACACAGGCCTCGTGGCCCTCGCCGCTGGGACTGGTGTCGAAGGCCGTCAGCGTCCGCAGCGTGTCCAGGTCCGGCCCCGACGGTGCACTCTGTTCGACGGGCACCGGGTCGTCGCCAAGCGTTGAACCGAAGCGCGCAGCGACAGCTTGCCCGAACTCGGCGCAGACGGCGTCCCACAGCCCCTTGTTGCTCGACCCGTACACGTCCCGGCCCATGTGAGCGCGGTGCGCCTTGCTACTGATGATGGCCACCTTAAACGCGGCCTCGACAGCTTCGTGCACCAGCGGTGGGAGTCCGACCGATGCGCGCCCGGCGTCGAGGAGTGCCCGCACATCGGGTCGACAGTAGACCTGTGCAAGCGCGTCCAGCGACAACGTGTGGAGCCGTCCTTGCTCTCGCTCGTCGGGCTTGAGCAGCGACCACCAAGCGCTTGTTTCACCCGGCGCGACGGGGCTTGTGAGTGCGTGGGACACCGCAAGGACCCGGTGGAGACCGTGCTTGAGGTGCGTCGAGCTCGCGTACATCTGGATGCGGTTCATGCCGTTCCTCCCACCATCCGGGCGAGGGTCGCCGCCGGCAGATCTGGCCCCAGCGTGGGGAAGGCGTCTTCATTGAAGACCGCACCTGGCGGGACGGAGACCCGACTGGACACGGGGTGCCAGCCGGCCCGTGTCGGGGCGAAGGTGCAGGCTGCGTCGATGTAGATGGTGATGTACGCGCGTCGCCAGCCCGGTGTCGTGTTGGGCGGACTGGTGTGCCATGACAGGCAGTGGTGGAAGATCGCAGATCCGGCGGGCACAGCGGCGGTCACGGCATGCCTCTCGCGCTCACCCCAGTCCTTGGCCTCGTTGAGGAAGTCGATGGAGCGGGTCATGGGCTCCTTGTGGCCGCCGGGCATGAAGCGCATTGCGCCCGACTCGGCGGTCACGTCGTCGAGGGCGAGCCAGCAAGACAGCCCCCTCGGCTCGGCGACCGGCCAGTTGGGAAGGTCGCGGTGCCATGGGATGGTGCTCCCCCCGTGGGGCGGCTTCACGATCAAGTGGTCATGAAAGACCCGCACCTTCTCGCAGCCAATGAGCTCGGCGGCGATGGCAGCGGCCCGCTGGTGGAACAACTGGGCACGGAAGGCCGGGTTGTGCTCCCAGACGTTCGTCCACTGCGACACCACCGAGAGGTAGTCGTCCAGCGGCGTGTTGATGTCGGAGGCCCAAGCGGCAGTCTGTTCGTCGAAGGCCCGCCGCAGGAGAGCGACCTGCTCAGGAGGGACAAGCGGCCCGACGACGATGTGGCCCTGCGCCTCGAAGAGGGCGCGCTGCTGGGGGCTGAGCTCATGCATGGGGAAGCTCCGTGACGAGGGCGCCGTCGGCAACGACCCTGCACAAGGGGTGGTTCGGGGCGTTGGCGTGGCTCCACCGCGCCCGGGGCGACAGGAAGATGCAGGACCACGCCGCGCGCTCGCCCGGTCGGCCCATCGCGGGTGAGGCATGGAAGGTGACGGGACTGAAGGCCACAGCGTCTCCGGCTTCGTAGGTGGGGGCGAAGGAGGGCCAGGCGTCGGAGTCAAAGGCCAGGTCCGCCCCGGCCTGCTGCGGGTTTCCGTCGTGGAGGTCGACCACAGGCCTTGGCCCAAGCTGGTGACTGCCCGCGGCGAAGCGGAGCGCACCCGACCTGCCGTCTGACGGCTGCAGGGGCACCCACAGCACCACCCCAAGCGGCCGATCCACCGGCCAGAACCCGTAGTCCTGATGCCAAGGGAACTCCCTCTGTCCCTGGCGCTTGATGAGCAGCAGGTCCTGAAACAACACCCCCGGCTCGCCCAGGAGCTCGGCAGCGAGGGGGCGGAGCGCACTTGCGACCGCACGGGTCGAGCCCGGCCCCTGGTACTGGTGTGGGCTCAGCCACTGGTCCATGAGCGTGTTGAGCGGTGGACGGTCCGTGGGCGCCTTGCCGTGCGTGTAGAGCACCTGCCGGCTCATCGGCCGGTTCAAGGACCGGTTTGCCGCAACCGCCTCCCGCAGGGTGTCGAGATGATGGGACTGCAGCACGCCACGCAGGAGTGCGACACCGTGTTGTGCGAGCTCGGCCCGAGCCGTCTCGGCGTTCACAGGCCACCCTGCGCTGGGCGACGGGGACGCGACCGCCAGCCGTGGACGCGGAGTCGGTGGCGGTTGTGGCTCCGCGCCACAGTGACCACAGTGCCGTCCTGGGACTGAATGACGGCCACTCCGACGGCCCGAGGGGGCACCTGGACGCCGACCGAGCGCGCGTGGCACACTTCCCTTCGTCCAAGGTGCCAGGCGACCCGGCCCTCGCGCTGGTGGATGGGTGTGCCCCAGTCGAGCGCGAGCTCGATGTGGTCTGGGGCGACGCTTCGCTGCGCTCGTCTGGGTGTGGCGTGTGGACTGAGCTTCGGCACTCTCACCTCCGACCTGACGATTAAGCACATCCCGTGCCAGCCTGAGAACGGCGTCCCTGTCTCTGAGGGCTCTCGAAGATGATGCATCTGGATCTCCTAAGTGAGAGCGCTTGTCAACCGACGAAGAACTGTGCCCGAGGGATGGCTTGACCTTGGACGCGCCAGGACCCACGTTGCGGACACCCCCGCTCACCTCCGCTGAGCAGGGCACTCCTGTGCTCGTCTACGCCATCTCGGGGCTGGGAAAGAGCACCCTCGCCACAAGCCATCCGGACGCAGTCCTCGATGCCGACCACTTCCTCTACGCCGCGGTCGAGAGGGCTTTCCCCGGGCTGGACCCTCGAGCCCGCCTCCGCGCATGGCGGGACTTGTGTCGAGCGAAGCCGTGGACAAAGGGCGGCGAGGACCTCACCACCTGGGCGGCTGTGCGGCGGTCGTTTACGGAGCCGTTCATCGCTGCGATGAGGTTGGGCGGCCACCCCCTCGTCGTCACCAGCCTACTTGATCCACCTTGGGCGGTTGCTGCCTACTACGGTGTCGAGCGCGGAGGCTACTTGGAGCACCTGCGACGGGTAGGCAGGGTGGCGGACAACAGCCAGTCCGAGGCGATGAACAACCGGCTTGAGGGGTATTCGCCGTTGGTGCGGATGCTGCCCGGGACGTTCCTGGGAGAGCGGCCGGAGATCTTGGCGTTGCTGAAGGGGGCCGGCTTGGCGGCGGAGGGGTTGGACTCTGGATGGCCTCGTCGTTCGTAGACACCACACGCTGCACCTGTGGACACCGCCTCGGTTGTCGGTGCCACCAAGCGGTATCCGAAAACGCCACGCTCATAGACCCTGGCACGGAGGCTCCCCATGCCGGAGAGGCGGCAGCCCTTTGTTCGAGCAGACGTGGCAGCAGGCGCCGGACCCCTTCATTGTGGCAGCCCGCCCTGTTTGCCCGATGTCAGCTTGCCCAAAAACGACTCAGTGCCAAGTCCGGCAAGGTTGCCGACTCTGGCCCGGACCACGGCCCCTGGGCGGTGTTGGGGAGCGGTCTGCCGCGCACTACGCAGGCCCCCGGCGGCGCCGGTCCACCGACAATAATCAGGCACCCCTCGGCCGCAACTCCAACCTCCCCATCCGGGAGGTAGCAGGCGTCGTCGAGCCAGCTATGCCAAGGATGGACCGAACCCCAGGATAGGCACCGCTCGAGGCGCCTGGGACTCCTCAGGATGGAGGGGTGTCCTGCCCTCTTCCCGACGCCTGCCAGCGGTCAGCAAGAAGGCGGTCCTGGCCCCCATCTCCGATTGTTTGTGCCCGTATAGGGACGATGGAGTCTGACCGGCAGATCGCCACTGGAGTGGCGTCTTGGGTTAGGCTTGTGGCCACCGCACCTTCCGGATGAGACGCCTCCGAAACATCGTCTCTACCAAGGGAAAACATCGAATGCATGAGGTCGTTGTCCAGCCACCTGCTTCGGCTTTGATAGAGTCCATGCGGGATATCGGCTACTCCCTCGAGACTGCAATAGCGGACCTCATCGACAACTCCATTACCGCTGGAGCTACCGAAATCGACGTCTGGCTGCGGTTTGGCAACAACCAGCCGCCTAGCATCGCTCTCGTCGACAACGGCTCGGGCATGACAGGGTTGGAGCTGAAGGATGCCATGACACCAGGGTGCCGCGATCCGCTTGACGAACGGGCACCAGACGACCTCGGGCGGTTCGGCCTCGGACTCAAGACCGCCTCGTTCTCCCAGTGTCGTCGCCTGACAGTGATTACTCGGAAGGATGGCGCGCTGGCCGCTGCCCGGTGGGACCTCGACCGAGTGCGTGTGACCAATGACTGGAGCCTTCAGATCCTGTCGGTCGAAGACCTCGAACATACTGAATGCATCAGCCAACTGCCGGCGCAGGGTACGATGGTGGTTTGGGAGGCTATTGACAGAATTGTGGATGCAACCAGTGGGGAAAATCGAATCCACTATCTAACGGAACGGATGGAAGATGCCCGGCGTCACATTGAGACGGTATTTCACCGGTTCATCAAGGGTGAACCCGGGAGGTCCAAGACGGCCATCCGATGGAACGGCAGTCTCTTGGAGTCCTTCGACCCCTTCCACTCCAAGCATCCGGCGACGCAGGCCCACCCGCCCGAACGTATGGACATTGACGGAGAGGGCGTCACGGTCCAAGCGTTCATTCTCCCCCACCATTCAAAGTTAAAACCCAAAGAGTGGGAGCGATACGCCACTGCCAAGGGCTACCTTCGTAGCCAAGGCTTCTATGTATATCGGGCCGGCCGACTCATCATCCATAGTACGTGGTTCGGACTCGTGCGTGCGTCAGAGCTGACCCGCCTCGCTCGCGTGCGGGTGGACATTCCAACGAGTCTCGACCACCTCTGGAAGATCGATGTGCGGAAGGCCTCCGCCCAGCCGCCCTACATCGTCAAGCGCAGGCTGAAGAACATCATTGATCGAATCCTGCAGCCCACTCGTCGGGTGTATTCCCGTCGGGGGCATACACGAGCCGTGGCGACCGACTCTCTTTGGGTTCGAAACATCCTTGATGGGGCCGTGTCCTACAGGATCAACCGGGAGCATCCTGCGCTGGTCACGTTGCTTGGAGAACTGGAAGGCGATGCGGCGATTTCGATTGGGAGCGTCTTGGCGGCTATCGAACAGGCCTTTCCGCTGGATGCGATTTTCGCGGATTATGCAGCTAAACCTGATAGCTTGGCCCAGCCCGCTCTTAGTGACGATGACTGCGCCGTCTTTTTCGAAATGATGTTCACCCAGCTTGCTGGACAGGGTCTCTCCGCCGCTGATGCAGTAGCTAGGCTCGAGCGCAACCCGGCCTACAAAATGAACCCAGAGTCTGCCTCGCGGTTTCTTGCCCAATTTCATTCGGAGCACCCTGATGGATAAGCGCGCAATGGTGCTTTCGAGTTTAAAAACCCTCTATTCCGCTGCCTCGCCAACTGAGGATGGCCTTCGAGCACAGATTGAGGAGATGTGCGCCATTGGATTCTTCTCGACTCTGACCGAAGTGGACCGGAACTATGTCGCGCGACACTACATGGCGGAGCGCCCTGTCCGGATGGATGCGGGCGAGGTCATCGTTGATCAGCGCCGGCCGTTCTCTCAGTGGTACCCAAACGCTCGCAAGAATATTAAGCCATTCTTTGCCGACCGCTACATGGAGTACCTCCGCGACTCCGTGGGCTTCCCAGAGCCGGTAGTCAACCGTATCGATGAAGTGACGGACAAAATTTGTTCCTTGCTGGGAAACCCTCACTCCGATCACGCCTGGGACCGGCGTGGTATGGTTGTCGGAAACGTCCAATCTGGCAAGACCGCGAACTATGCGGCCGTAATATGCAAAGCAGCCGATGCCGGCTACAAATTGATCGTGATTATTGCAGGAATCCACAACAATCTGAGGCGCCAAACCCAAGAACGGGTCGATGCCGGGTTCATTGGGTTCGATACCACCCCGGGTACCAATCAACACAATCCGATTGGAGTTGGTACCATCCGCGATGACGCAGCATTGAGACCGATTCCGCTAACCGATACTTTTGAGGACTTCAATCGGGCGGCCTTCAATAAGTCCAAGTTCGGGTTGGCGCAGACCAATGTCCCCGGCGTTTGCGTGATTAAGAAGAACAAGAGCACGCTAGAACATCTCAATCGTTGGATCGACAATCAGACCAGTGGACGGCACGCTGGAGTCCTCAATCGGTTCCCGATGTTGTTGATCGATGACGAAGCCGACAACGCTTCCATCAATACATCGAAGGACCCGGACAGGGCGACCACAATTAACCGCCTGATTCGACAGTTTCTCACGAAGTTCGAGAAGAGCACATACGTCGGCTACACCGCCACCCCGTTTGCGAACATCTTTATCAATCCGCCAGATGGGACGAGTGGCGGCACGGAGGTGGGTGACGATCTATTCCCTCGAGACTTCGTCTACGCACTCGATGCCCCCAGCAACTACGTTGGCGCCGATCGGCTTTTCGGCGCCGACGCTGAACTTGCCCACTGCGTCCGACCTGTCGATGACCATGCGGACATTTTGCCCCTCCGCCACAAGAAGGACATTGCTCTCTATGTCCTGCCTCCGAGTTTGCGGGAGGCCATTCGATGCTTCGTGATTGCTCGAGCAATTCGCCTGCTGCGTGGCCATGAGGGCAAGCACATGTCCATGTTGGTCAACGCGTCGCGGTTCACGGACGTCCAGATCTGCCTCAAGGACCTAGTCCGGAAGGAGGTGAAGATGCTGGAAGAAGCGATCCGCTACCGACAGCGTCCAGGTGCGGACGACAGGTTCGACGCCTTGTACGCAACTTGGGTTGGCTGTGGGTACTCGGATGCACACGAGAACTGGGAAACACTCGCGTCTGTGCTGCTTGATTCGGTGGCAAGCATCGAGGTCGTTGCCATCAACAGCAGCTCAGACGATGCACTGAACTATTCCGAGTACGATTCCGGCCGTACGGTGATCGCAATAGGTGGCTTCAGCTTGTCGCGTGGACTCACGCTGGAGGGCCTGACCGTGAGCTACCTGCTGCGCAACACCAAGATGTACGACACGCTGTTGCAAATGGGGCGGTGGTTCGGATATCGGCCGGACTATGAAGACGTATGCAGGCTCTTTATGACAGAGGAGTCGACCGGGTGGTACCAGTTCATCACAGGCGCATCCGCCGAGCTGCGGTCGGAAATCAAGGCCATGAGCAAGGCTGGCCGCTCCCCCAGTGACTTCGGCCTGAAGGTCGCTCGCCATCCAGCGTCCTTGCTCATTACGGCACGAAACAAGATGAGAGCAGGGACTGTGTGGCGCCTTCAGGTGGGGTTGGCGTCCTCGTTCATTGAGACTACTCGGGTGTACGGTGGTACCGATGCCGACCGACGACACGCCAAGAACAACTTCGCTGCAGCGAAGAACCTCGTCAACGACGCGACTCAGTACGCCGCCCGTGAACATAAGGAAGCTGAAGACCGTGAGCAAGAGGCCGTTGAGGACCTTGGATATCACTTCTGGTCTGCCGTGCATGTGAAGCATGTTCGCCATTTCCTTGCGCGCTTCCAGAACCGGGATGAGTCCATTCACACCCAGACACCACCACTGTTGGCCTACATCGACCGGCGGGCTGAGGGGGAGCTGAAGCATTGGGATATTGCGCTGACAAAGACCGGGAGCAGCGAAAGAGACCTTGGCGCTGACGAACTGGGCGTCCAGGTCCAATGCATTCGCCGCACCATAGGTAATTGGCCCACGAACAATGCGCGCGAACACCAGCTTAGTGCAGACGGTCGTGTCGAGTGTGTTTTTATCGGCAACAAGAATAGAGTGGGCGATGCCCGTATGGAGAAGATCGGCCTCAACGGCACCCAGATCTGCCGCGCCGAGGACGCTTGGAAGAACACTTCGGCATTCAAGAACGCTGAGTCACGGGGGAAGAAGCTTGACCCGCCCGGAAGGATCTGGAGAGCGGAGCGCACTCGCCCGTTGCTGATCTTGCATGCAATAGAGATGATGACGCCGGCCCCGAAGGCTCCCGAAGGGGAGAAGGCTGAAAAAGGCAAACCGGTCGAAGGACTTGACCCTGTGCTCGCCTATAGCATCAGTTTTCCGTCCAGCGAGTTCGAGGAAGAGACGGTCGAGTATGTTGTGAACCCCGTATGGATGACGGTAGAGGGCTTTGAGAACGGCGATGACGACGAGGACGAGGAGATGGTAGATGCGTGACGACATAGCTTGGCAGGGCGTTACACGTGGCCAAAAGCGCTTGTACGGAGCTGACTCTTCGCATGGGCTGTGGTTCGCAGTGGACGCGGATGGCAGACCGATGCTGTTGGTCTCCACGCACAGTGCCGCTCCACCGACCCGAAGCTCTCTCCCGGAGTTGAAGGGAATCGATGTTTTCTCACACACGGGTGACGGACGAACCGCAGGTATGGTCGGTCTCCGATTGCGCAATCCAGAGCATCGCGACCTCTTCGAAACGCTCTGTGTGGACGTGGCCGAGGCTTCGTCGAGCGCCGCGACGGAGGCCGGTGCGGTTAGCATGTTTGTGAATCGTATGCATCGATGGCACGCGCTGCTTCGACGGGGCTCAAACCGGCTCTCGAAGGAGGAGCAGAAGGGCCTGTTTGGCGAGTTGTACTTCCTTCAGACGGTGTCTCTGCAAGTGCTGGATCCCCTGTTCGCCGTCCAGACATGGCAGGGCCCGGAAGACGAGCCGAAGGACTTCGCCTTCGGCCGGATCGGTGTGGAATGCAAGGCGAAGAGCGCGTCCGGTCGCGACCACCTACGAATCAGCTCTGAACACCAGCTGGAGCTCGAAGGACTGGATCAGCTCTATATGTTCGTACTCGACCTCGCCCCTGCAATCACGGGGGACGCGACCGGAACGAGCCTCAAGGTCCTCGTGGGGCAGCTGCGGTCAGTTCTAGCCCAGCGGGATGAGGCCGCGTCCGCCAAACTAGAGCAGCGCCTCGAGTCTCTTGGGTACCGGCACGAGGACGACTACACTGAGTTCAGGTGGCTGGCGCAGCGGAGTCGCCTGTTCGAGGTGGTCGATGGATTCCCACGGATCACCGCCACCTCGCTCATGGGGGGGGTCGGTAGCGTGACATACCGGGTTGATCTAGCTCAATGCAGTGCTTGGCTCCGAGACTTGGATGCCTTCCGTTCTTCAATCGTTGGTGAGGTCTGAAAATGAGCCAAGACCTCCATGAATTCTACACGGAACTCCGTGAGGACATCGGACTCGCCGCCGGCGTCGCGGGAAACTACAAACTGGCAGCGTTCACGGAGCTTGCTGCTGACCACCTTATCGATGCTGGTGAGTTCGCTGCCTTTGACGAGGCATACCACGCTCAACGTGGCATCGAGGTTCACGGAAGCGCGGGAGACCCGCGCGACTCGGACGGAGTCTTATCGCTCGTTGTTGCTGTTTGGGATGACTCCCCGGAACTTGCGACATTGGGCAAGCAGGAGGTTGATGCGAGTTTTCGAAGGCTCAAGGGATTTCTTCGCGCGAGCATGGGCACAACCTGGCACTCTTGGGAGGAATCTGGAGTTGGCTACGGTCTCGCAGCACTCATTCATGACCGTCGGACCCAACTCAAGGGGGTGCGTCTTTACCTTGTCAGCAACAAGAAGCTGAGCAGTCGCATTCGGGACTTCGTAGATGATCAGATTGACGGTATTCCTATCTACCACCGCATTTGGGATATCGAACGACTGAAGCAGCTGATCGATTCTGGGCGCGAGCGCGAGGAGATGGTCATTGACCTCGAGGACCGCTTCGGCCGAACATTGCCTTGTCTTCCCGCCCACTACGGCGACGCGGACCACCGGGCCTTCCTCGCGGTAGTTCCGGGAGAAATGCTCGCGCAACTCTACGAAGAGTGGGGCACGCGTTTGCTCGAGCAGAATGTCAGGGTGTTTCTACAAGCAAGGGGTAAGGTGAATCAGGGCATTCGGGACACCATCAAGAACGAACCCTCGATGTTCTTCGCCTACAATAACGGCATCACGGCAACTGCAGAAGATGTGGAGACAGTAGACCGCGACGGGTCGATTTATATCCGGACTCTGCGAAACCTCCAGATTGTGAATGGAGGGCAGACCACAGCGTCCATTTTCACGACGGGTCGCGGAAGGGATGCCAGCGATCTCTCGCGTGTGTTCGTGCAGATGAAGCTGTCGGTCGTCCCTCCTGAGGACGTGCCTGTCGTTGTGCCGAACATCTCTCGGTTTGCCAACAGTCAGAACACTGTGAAGGCAGCGGACTTCTTCTCAAACCATCTCTATCATGTGCGCTTGGAGGAAGCCTCGAGGCGTACGGTTACGCCGATGTCTGGTACGCAAGTGCATTCGACCCGTTGGTTTTACGAGCGAGCCCGTGGCCAGTATCAAGACGCCCGTGCGCGCAACAAGGCCGGTGCGGAGAGAAGGACTTTCGACAGAGAGTTTCCGCGGTCTCAAGTATTCACGAAGACCGACTTGGCCAAATTCAGCAACGTATGGCGTCTGATTCCCCACATCGTCAGTCGTGGGGCGCAAAAGAACTTCGCCGAGTTTGCTGAGTAC
The DNA here is from genome assembly GCA_942491145.1 of Myxococcota bacterium. Taxonomy (GTDB): domain Bacteria; phylum Myxococcota_A; class UBA796; order UBA796; family UBA2385; genus CAXQUZ01. Next base: position 15,078 of record CALOBC010000016.1, read on the forward strand.
ATTGATGAGGCCTGGGGAAAGAACGCGAGCGACTTCAGCGATCTCTATTTTCGCGAGACAATCGCCAAGGCAATAGTGTTCCGACAGCTTGAGAAGCTAATCAGCAAACAGCAATGGTACGAGGGGGGGTATCGGGCCAACGTCGTTGCCTACGCCATTGCGCGTCTGGCCCACGCCGTGAAAGAGGAGAAGAAGGTCGTCAACTTCGAGGCCATCTGGAAGCTTCAAAGCATGACCGAAGCGATCGAGTCGATGTTGCTTGAGGTCGCCGAGCGAATGCACCGGGTTCTTCTTTCCCCGCCTGAGGGCGTGCGGAATATCAGTGAGTACGCCAAGAGGGAGGTCTGTTGGAAGGTGGCCCGAGGCACCCCAATCGAGCTGTCTGCCCGGTTCAGACGGGAGCTGGTGGATCCGGCTAGGATTCGAGACAACCGCAACAGCGCCCGAAGGGACCAGCAGGACCTAGACGAAATAGAAGCACTTACAGCCGTTGTTGAGTTCAAGAATCGAGACCCTCATTTCTGGCGAAAGGTGCGTCGATTCGGGACCAGCAACAGCCTGCTGACACCCAAGGACCTTGAGATCATGCGGAAGGCCGTGCTCGAACGCAATTCCGTCCCGATCGGGAAACAAGGGACCTACCTTCTCAAGCTACTTGAGCGGCTACGTGGAGCAGGATTTCGGGAGTAGCCAAGCGACATAATTGCACCTTGACGTCCCGAGTCGGCGCATTCTGGAGCGTCGCAATAGAGGGGGGGCAGCGGCCTGGAGACTTAACTCTACCGAACAAACTCTACCTCAAATGTCGCCGGCACAAGCCGTATCAGCCGTACTCGACCGCCCACTGTCTTTAGAAGGTCGCGTATCAGGGTGAGTCCTAGTCCGTGGGAACCATCACGAGTTGTGAAGTGCGGTTCGAAGATGGCGCCTTTGTGAGACTTGGGCACGCCGGGTCCGTTGTCCGAGATCCGAAAGCCCTTCTTCGTCACAATCAAGGCCACAGCTGGCGTCGATGCACCTCCTTGGGAGGCAAACCACAGAGCGTTGTCTACCAAGTTTGCGACGACTTGCTGCGCGACCTCTTGGTTGGTCTTCACCGTCGCGTCTTCGTCGGCTTCCAGGGTATAGACGACGCCAAGTCGATGGAACTCCTCATCGAATGGCTCGAGCACTGTGAGAAGCAATTCGTTCAGTTGCACCGGCGCGATTCTCCGCCCGCGGCCGCCGATCGCGAGCGGGTCGAGGCTCTGCATGCGCTTCTCCATCGTGCCGAGATGCTGAAGCGCGCGCTTCACGCTGGTGTGGAGATCTTCGAGGTCCTCGTCGTCCAGCCCCCCTGCTTGGACGTCGCCGAGAACGAGAGTTAGATCAGACCGAATTTGGCGCATGGGATGATCGAGCTGACGGAACACGAGCCCGGACATCTGACCCGCGGCGGCGAGACCAGCGTAGTGGCGCACGGCGTCCGCGGTGGATTCACGGAAGGTCTTGAGCTGGAGGCGGAGCTGCTTCGCGTCTTCGGACTTGTCGGTCTTGCCCTTTGCCAAACGGTCGATGAGCCCTTCGAGCTGCGAGGTTGCCTCGTCATCGTGGAGGTCGGGGAGAGAGGAGGCCTTGCGCTGCCAATCGATGTCCATTGCCCTTCGTGCCGCAAATCGCCGGGTCTCCAGGTAGCTCAGAAGCTCGCGTACGACTTCCGCGAGGTGGGTGTAAGACTCGTTCGTGACCAGTCCTTCTCGGTTGGTCTGGTCTTTTAGGTAGGGATTTTCGTCAGCGCTGAGCTGGATGGACCCGAGCACTTGGTTGTTCGATAGCCGCATTGTGGGGTTGTTGACTCGGCGCTGGTCGAGGCGAAGCCAGTCGTTGTCGGATTCTCCGTATGGAAGGATGCGGAAACCATCTCGGTACAGGGAGACGCCAGAGTGGTCCCTGATGATGCGGCGAAAGTCGCGAAGACCGAGCTTACTGCCGGTCTCGCTGAGGAAATGCTTCAGCGGCTCGCGGTCGAGGTCCCAAGCGTTGATACGGAAGATAAAGGGTCCGCACTGCTGGGAGCGCTCCGCCGGCCAGTAGACCGTACGCTCCCAGTCTTCTTGATCGCCATTGATGTCCTCGTAGTGAATTTTGCAGCGGCCATCTGCGTCCACTTCGCCGCGGACCGAGTACATGGCGGCATTGGCATCGATGGCCGGCTCGACTTGCTCTCGGGCTCCGTTGATGAGGATGGCGATGCCGAACTGTTCTTGCATGGTCGGGCTGACAAGGCGAGAGAGTCCCAGCCGCAGCTTCTCGAAACGGTCGTGAGACCAACGGTCGCGCAAGTCTGAGATCACTAGGTGGGTGCCATGAGGCTCGATGTGCTCGACTTGGCCTTCACGCCAGGGGACTCGTACCTGGTCGAGGTAAGTATCGCGCTCGAGTGCGCTCCAGTCGAACCTGGCGATGAGTTCTGTCGATGCTCCGTCTCCCCGAGTCCGCACCTCAAGGCGGGTCCCGAGCCGCTGAGCTGCAAACCGGCCAACGCCTTTTGAGCCGAGACGTCGCCGCCCCTTGGGGGACCGTTCGCCGCTGGTGCCGCCGGTACCAATTCCGGACTTGTGATCTGTGGCCGGCTCGAGCCATGGCCCCAACAAGACCTCCTGGGTCATGCCGTGGCCGTTGTCGCGGATCTCCAGAGTCGCCCTGGTTGGATCTTCCGGATAGGAGAAGACCAGTTCGACCTCGGTTGCATCGGCGTCGTAGCTGTTCCTGACCAACTCGATGACGGCAACGACTTCGCTGCTGATGAGTTCGGCGCCGATGGTTCGAAGCAGACGCGCACGCGGTCGAATGCGGCCCCTCCCCTCGGCCACGGGGGTCGGCAGGTCGGGAAAGAGCTTCGACAGATTTGGCTGAACGTCGGGCATGAGGGGCTGGTTCTCCGAGGGCTCACTGCGGCAGGACGCGGGCTATAACCATCCTGCGGTTCGTCACTCGGACACCCCTTGACCTGGATTGAAACATGCGGCCCACGACCCTCGACTTGTTCGCCGGAGCCGGAGGAATGTCTCTGGGGTTTCAGGCTGCCGGCGCCCGCTGTATCGGCGCGGTTGAGTGGAGCGAAGCCGCCTCCCAGACCTTCGCTCGGACCTTCGCTGAGGACCGGCCTTTGGTGTTTGGCGGGCCGGTGCACGGCGATGTGAATCAACTCGAAGTGCCTGATCTTCTTGCTGCACTTCGTCGTTCACCAGACCTCGTGGTGGGCGGGCCGCCCTGCCAGGGTTTCTCGCGTATCGGCCGAGGCAAGCACGCGAGCTTGCTGGGGGAAGAGGATCGGATTCGCCTCGGAGGTGTACGCGACGTGGGCCGCAACCTTCTGTACCAGTATTTTCTCGAGGTGGTCCGGCAGGCTCGGCCCCTCGGCTTTGTCATGGAGAACGTGCCGGGCATGCGCGAGCAGATGGGTGGCGACTTCGCCAGGCGCATCTCCCGAGAAGCCCACGGCCTTGGCTACAACGTCCGCTACTTCCTTCTGAACGCAGCCAACTATGGCGTGCCGCAGAATCGGTGGCGCCTCTTCTTTGTTGGCCTTCGAAGCGATCTGGGAGTGGGTGCAATTCCCAGACCGCCCGTTCAAACCCATGTCGGCCACAGTGTGCTTGAGGGCTCGTCTCTCCCTGAAGATACCTGGCTGGTTGCCGGCCCAGACATACCCATGGTGGAGGACCCGGCACCCGCCGTGTCCGTGCGGGATGCTATCGGCGATTTGCCGAAACTCAAGGCGCACCTCAAGGGCGAGCGTCCTCGCGAGCAGCGGCTCCCCCTTCGCCGACGTCCGTCGGCATATGTGGAGTCCCTGCGCAACTGGCCTGGTTTGTGCGCACCGGAAACGGTCAGCGGCAACTGGCATCGATTTCTCGGCGGCAAGACCGACCGTCATGACTACAAGATCTTCGAACTGATGGCTCAAGGCGACCGATATCCTGAGGTCATCGAAATCGGGCATCGGTTGTTGAGCGAACACGTGGGCACACTCGCCGACCCGCCCAGACCTGGCACGCCCGAGTGGGAGGAGATGAAGGCCCGCTTCATCCCGAAGTACCGGCGGGATGCGTTCCAGGACAAGTGGAGGAAGTTTGTGGCCAGCGAGCCCTCATGGACCGTGACCGCACACCTGTCGAAGGACTCCTACAGCCACATCCACTACGACAGTCGACAGGCGCGCACCATCACCATCCGCGAAGCGGCTAGGCTCCAATCGTTTCCCGACGGAGTGGAGTTCTGCGGCAACCACGGCGACCACTATCGACAGATCGGCAATGCAGTGCCACCCCTTCTCTCCAAGGCGATCGCGACTGAGCTGCTGAAGCAGCTCTCTGAAATCGGCGCCGTGGTTGAACGGCGAGCCGCCGGGTAGTCAGGGCGCTCCTTTCGTCGTCGCGGTCGTCGTTGGCCCTTGCCGTGTGGCGGCCCTGCCCATGTCCCGAAGGTCTGCTCACGCCGACGGACCGATGCCCGCCGAGGGTATCGGGGGCCTGACCCGGGCAGCCACCTTGATGCTGGGACGGGCACGGAGGGGGTCCCACGTGGATTCTCTGGGCGTCTTGGACACTGAATACTCCGGGCAAGCGTTGACATGTCGTTGCCCGGAGGGGGTGGCCGGTGTCGAGTCCAGATGGGCTGTTCACCGGTGAACTGGTGTGCACATTGCGCCGGTGGAAGTGGGCGCGGGTTGGGTTTTCCACGAACGGGTGTGCGTGGCGCCCAACAGGTGGTGGAGTCCGTGCTTTGGGGTATTGAATCAAGGGTAGTCGAAGAATTTCAAAGGACCAACGGGGCCGGCATTGAGGCTCTCCTGGTCGGCATCTTCGTGACACCAGGGGTCTTTCGCTGTCCCGCGTTCGGCCTTGGCGATATCTTCAGTGAGATGCGTACTGTCCCCCCCTCTGCCGTACTCACGAAGCTCACCCGCCTTCGCTGTGGCTCTCGAGTTCGCGTGGTTGACCTCTTTTCAGGGTGCGGCGGCATGTCTCTCGGCTTTCGTTCAGCGGGCTGTGACATCGTGGCCGGCATCGAGAAAGAAGCTGTCCGAGCACGCACTCATGCCCGCAATTTTCACTCCGGAGCCGCCGAATTACGGCATGGTGTTGCTAGGGATATAACGGAGAATTCACCCGCAGACATTCTCAGGGAGCTGGGCGGTGGCCTCTTTCCTGATGTCGACATCATCGTGGGCGGGCCGCCTTGTCAGGCCTACGCACGGGTGGGACGGGCGAAGCTCCGTGAAATAGCCAAGCACTCCGAAGCCCATCTCAACGATCCCCGTGGCGGCCTGTATGCAGCATACCTGCGGTGGGTCGAAGCGACCGCTCCGGTTGCGGTGGTGATGGAGAACGTGCCGGACATACTGCGTTTCGGTGGTGTCAACGTGGGCGAACTCATCGCCCGTGGGCTGGACGACCTCGGATACGAGACCCGGTACACACTGTTGAACGCAGCCAACTACGGTGTCCCGCAAACCCGCGAGCGCTGGTTCCTGATCGGTCTCCACAAGGCGTTGGGGGTCAGGCCCAGCTTCCCAATACCGGTGCACCACTTTGAGCTGCCCGTCGGCTATAGAGGCACCCGGGCAGAAGCGGCGCGGTGGTCTCGTCTGCCGGCTGAAGATCGCCCTGACCACGCCGAGCCCCTTGTGGAGGTTGATCCGACTCTGCCGCCCGCGGTGACTTGCGAGGAGGCTCTGGCGGACCTCCCGGTGATCTCCACACGCTCGAAACTTGGTCAAAAGCGTGGAGCTCGCGACCTGTCGGCGCTTCGGCCGTACAACGGCGAACCGGCTCATCCCTATCAGGCCCAGATGCGCTCTTGGCTCGAGCACGACCCGGCCGCTGGGGTGACGGCTCACGTTATTCGTTCGCTCCCGCGCGATTACGAGACATTCGCTCGTATGGAGGAGGGCGCCGACTACCCGCGGGCGCGTGATGTTGCCGAACAGATCTTCGCTGAGCGTCTGGCAGCGGCGAAAGTGGCCGGGCAGGATGTTGGGGAGGGGACCAGTGTCTGGAATGCCCTATGGAAATCTACGGTGCCTCCCTACGACCCTAGCAAGTTCCCGAACAAGTGGCGCAAACTGGAGCGCGACTTTCCTTCGCGTACTCTCCTCGCCCACTTGTCGCACGACACCTACTCGCACATCCACTACGACAGCGTCCAAGCCCGAACGATTTCTGTGCGAGAAGCCGCTCGTTTACAGTCCTTTCCCGATGGATTTCAGTTCTGCGGTGCCATGAACGCCGCATTCGGGATGATTGGTAATGCTGTACCGCCTCTGATGGCGAAGGCTATCGCATTGACCGTTCGGAATGACCTGGGGATAGGTACTCCAACGGGGTAGGCGATCCGAAGAAGGCGAAGCCTGCGACAAAATTGCGGCGACCTTGCGATGCTGGCCACGACTTCGAGAGCTTGATTGCAGTCGGCCGCGTTCAGGTGTGGCAGCCCGCCCAAACTCCCCAACGCCAGCTCGCCCAAACTCCCCAACGCCAGCTCGCCCAGAGTATCCAACGCCAGCTCGGGCAAAGTCCCCAACGCTGGCGTAGAAGCGACGAAAGGCCTCTGAGAAGCGCACAGCTCCGACGTCGTAGTGGGCCGCGCCAGCCCCCGGTGACCTGTGGCTCGTGGACCACCAGAGCCTCACACCCCAGAGAGCCGCACAACCTCCCCACGAATCGGGAGATGGACCCACACCTCTCGCACCGGAAGTCCCGTCGCGGCCTCCACCGCCCGCTTGTACGCACCAAGCTGCGCCGCCCAGCCTCCGACCCGCTCATCCCGCTTCGCGGCGGTTCCGGGGAACGACTTGTGGTCGACCAGCAGCCACCCGCCGTCCATCGGCACCAGCAGGTCGATGTCGCCCGACAGGAAGCGGCCATCGGGTAGCCGCTGGCGCACCGGCCATTCAGGAAGCCTCTGCCCCGGCGCGTGCGCATCCAGCCACGCCCGGAACCGATCTGCCGCCGCGAGCACGGTCGTCGTCGCGAGCTTCCCGGCGAGGCCCTGGTGGTCGATCAGGTCGGAGGCCAGGGTGCTCCGTGACGCATCATCGGGGCCTGGGTCTGCCGCGAAGAACCCATGCAGCGTGTCGCCCACTGCTGCCATGCGGTCTCCGACGGCGGTCAGAGGCAACCGGTCGCCGATGGAGACCACCTCGGCGATGCTCGCCGCCCCAGACGCATCCACGGCCTCCGATGGCCGCACCGCCTGGGGCAGTCGCGACCCGACGGGATTTGGGGTGATGAACCAAGTTGGGTCGTCACCGTCGGATTCGGCCGGCTCCACAGGCGTGCCCAACACCTGATGCACGTCGCAGGCCCACGCGAGCCCGCCCACCGCCACTTGTGCCCGCCCGTCCTGGTCCCACGGCAGGGACAGTACGGGGTTCTCGTCGGCATCAGTCAGCTCGTCGAGCCAGTCGGTTGCGCCCCTCGCCCACGACGGCGAACACAGCACCAGGTGGTCCCGCGCGCGGGTGAAGCCGACATAGAGTAGACGGGCGCGCTCTGCGCGGCGTCTGCGTCGCTCCTGGACCGCAAACGGCTCCGCCGCCACAATGTCTGCGAGCTCCAAGTTCGCGCTCTTGCCCCCGTAGGGCCAGGGGAACCAGCGCAGCTCTCGACCGGCGAGCGGGTCCGTGGCATCGAACTGATCGGCAGCCTGGACGCGCACCGAGAAGTACGCGTCGGGGAAGCGCTTGCCCAGGTTGGCGCAGATCACCACCGGCCACTCGAGCCCCTTGCACTTGTGGTAGGTCAGCACCCGCACGGCGTCTTCGGTGGTGGGCATGGCCTGGGCGGTTGAGGTCGGTAGCGCCCCGAGATGGCCGACGAGGCCCGCGACGGTCGCGGCAGAGCGCCGGGCAGCGCAGGTGTCCTCGTAGGTCCGCGCGACGGCCCGAAGAGACTCGAGGTTCGCCAGCCGGCGGCGCGGATCCGGCCACGTGAGCACCATGGCCGGCACGTCGAGGGCCTCGTAGAGCGCGAGCACCGCCTCCTCTGGGGTGAGCTGGCTGGCACTTGCGGCCATCGACCGAACCGCCTGCACCACGGGTTCGGTGGCGAACGCCACGTCGGGCTGGTCATTCTCCTGCGCCTGCGACCTCGCGCGGATGCGGTCTTCCAACCACGCAGACGGGTCATCGACGCTGCCCGTCAACCAGCACAGCTCCGCGGCAGCAAGGCGGTCGCTGGGGTTGGCGAGCAACGCCAGTCCGGCCCGCAGCAACCAGGCTTCTTCGGTATCTCCAAGGCCCTCCTCGGCGACGCGACTCGGGATGCCCAGAGCATCGAGTCGAAGGGCGATCTGTCGGCACTCGTGGTTGGTCCGCGCAAGCACCGCGAAGTCGCCAAACCGCGCGGGCCGACAGTCGGCCACCTCTGCCGGGGGGCGGTCTCGCTCCCGTACGAGGAGCCCGTCATCGACAATCTTCTGGACCTGGCGTGCGATGGCGTCGCCCTCGTAGACCTTCGGCTTCGGGTCGCCTGGACTGCCGACCACATTCCACAGCTGGAGACCGGGGATCCCGTCCATCTTGGGGCTCTCCGGGCAGGCCGGCTGCAGTCGCACCTCTCGCTCGGGGAAGCCGTGCGGAGCCAAAGCCTGAACGAACAGCTCACTGGCGAAGCCCACGAGGTTCGGCCGGGACCGAAAGCTCAGGTCGCGCGTTTCCGCCGCTCGGCCATCCAGCGCCGCTACCGTGGCGGCCTGCATCAGCTCGGGGTCTGAGCCCTGGAACCCGAAGATGGCCTGCTTGCCGTCTCCCACCCAGACGGTCTCCCGTGCCATGGATGCGAGCTGGGCGATAATCTCGAGCTGCACCGGAGACGTGTCTTGGAACTCATCGACCATCAGGAGGTCGAGGTTGCCTTCGAACCGGGTGCGCGCGGCGTCGGATTGTAGGAGCGTCGCAGCGTCAGCCAGCATGTCGGAGAAGTCGACGATGCGCTCTTCTCGCTTGCGGTTCTGAAGTTTCTCCTGCACCTGTGCCGCTGCACCGAACACCTCCCGAATGGTCTGCTCGAGGTCATCTTGGAAGGTGGAGTCCTGGACGTGCCCCGTGACCAGTGAGAGCAGGTCCGCCGCAACCTCCTTGTACTTTTTCGGTCCGAAGTGCTTGGTGGCGTCGGTCAGCGTCTTCCAGCTGGGCCGCCGCCCGCCACTCAGGGCACGAGAGACCTCGTCCAGCCACTGCTGTCGCTTCACCGTGGTCCCCGACATCTTCCCGTTCTTGTCGATCTCCGCCTGCGCCTCATCAGCGATGAACGCTGCGACTGGCGCAATGGCGAGGGTGAGCCGGCCGTTCAGGTCGACAGCTCCGCGACGCGCGGGCAACAACGCCAGCAGCTCGGCGACACTCGCTTCTGCTCCCGCGTGGAGATCAGCCACCTCCAAACCGTTCTCGCGTGCCTTCGCCAAGACATCGTCGAGCGCTTCCCGCCACCCGTACGCCTTCTTGTACGGGTTCTTGTTCACTTCATTCAGGCTCAGCGCCTCCGCCCGGGGCAGCAGCGTCGCCAACCGCTCGGGGCCGAGCGTAGAACCCACCACGTCAGACGCCACCTGCGCCAGCCATGCCTCGGGCGCGACCGCCGGGTACGGCGACACGCCCGCTTCGAAGGCCAGATCGGCGAGAATCCGCTGGCACACGCTGTGAACCGTGCCCAGGTACCCATCCCGCACCCGCGCAGCGTGCTCTCCCATCCCGGCATCAAGCAGCCGGCGCCGCAACCGTCGAGCGAGCTCGGCGGCCGCCTTGTTGGTGTAGGTGATGGCCACCACTGCTTCGGGCCGCACCCCCTTGTCGCGAATCGCCTCGACGAGCTTCTCGGTCAGGGAGTAGGTCTTGCCTGCGCCCGCGCTGGCGCTGATGACGGTCGTGCTCATGCGGCACCTCCCACCACAGAGAGTGAACACAGTCGCCTCGCGTCGCAGAAGCGGCAGGGCGGTGTCTTCTCGCTCCACGGATGGGCCGATGGTGAGGCGCCGAGTACGTCAGCCACCTCCTCTGGTCCGGGTCGGGCCGTCGCATCTTCCCGTGTCGCGAAGATCAACCCGGCTTCCACGAGTGAGCGAGCTTCCTGCCAAGCACGGGTCACGTCGAGCAGGGTCTCACCGGGGCTGGGACCGTCGATGATGGTGGCCTCCGGGAATGCGCCGGCCTCGGTGCTGAGCAAGACCCCATCCTCGATGATGAAGTACGCAGTCGGTGGCAGTGCAGCGCCGCTCGTTCCGGCTGCCTTGGCGTAGACCGCGAGCTGCACGGCCGTTCCGTCGCGGAGTGTGCCCCACCGGAAGCTCCGCCCACCCAGCTTGAGGTCGATGACGGCAAGCCGTCCGTCTGGCCGCTTGACCAGCAGGTCGATGTTTCCCGTCAGAGGCTGTCCCTCGAGTTGGGCAGACAGCTCAGTCACAGGCTTCTCGGCTGCGTGGGGTGCCCACTCGCCGGCCTTGAGCTGCGCCACGAGGGCTTCGGCGGCACGACGGACCTTTGCCTTCAACTGCCGAACGAGCGCCTCGTGGCGGGGGAAGGTCAGCGGCGTGGCCTCGAGCGGCACTTGTCGGTCGAAGAGCACCTCCATGCGCGCTCCGGCGTCCTGGGGCGTCAGCGTCGGCCAGTCCAGGTCGTCGGCAAAGAGCAGCTGCTCGAACAGAGAGTGCGCGAAGGTGCCCGAGAGCGTGCGCTCCTCCCACAGATCGGTCGTGGGACCGGGTCGCAGGCCGGCGGCGTATTGGAGCGTCCACCTCAGCGGACAGCCCACGATGGTCTCGATGGACGAAGCCGACCAGGCCCTCTCGGTCGAGACCAAGTTCTTTGGCACTGTGAACAGGCCATCCGAACCCACTCGGCGCGTGGCAGCCAGCGCGCGCACCGCAGGGTGGTTCGGGGTCGCCAGAACGTCCCGCGCCCGAAGGGTCACCGTCGACGGGCTCCGTTCTCCGAGGCACGCGGCCCACAGGTCGATGAGCGGGTGGGGTTCGGCTGCTTCGCCGCCTGCTCCCTGCCAGGTCACCAGCGTGAGGTGGGACTGCGGGGCCGCGATGGCGCGCAGCCAACCCTCCTGCTCGAGCCGACGGCTCGCACCCTCCGCGGGGACCTCGACCCCCGCGCCCTGCAGCGCCAGGCGCTCCCCTGCTGTCCACGCCAGGCCCCGTGGGACCTCCGCGTTGCCGGCCACTGTTCCGAACCAGGCCATGCTGGGAACCCGCTGGGGGACCGCGTCGGTGGAAGAGGCCGTGGGCGGTGCGCCCTGCTCGGCCTCCACATCCGTCGTCAGGCCAGAGCCCACCGCGACTTCATGGAGCTGGCCGATCTGGAGCGCCGTGAGCTCTTGGGCTGCGGGCAGGCGTCGGAGACTGCACGCCAGATCCATCGCTACGGCAGCGGCCGCGCGGAGCTGATCGGAGCCACTCGCGACGGACCGACCGCGCAACCAGCCCGCCACCGAGTCCGCCACGGCAGCGAGCGCCACCGCAGAGTGCGCCGGCTGCGGTGCCCGCGGGAACCAGGTGTCCAGCCGCTCCCGAAGGCGGTCCACATCGGCATCGGGGTAGGCCGACGCGAAGTCCGCGAGGCCCGCCTCAAGACCGTCCATCCAAGCAGGGCCGCCGATGGCCGGTGCCTCGTTCAGCGCCTTGACCAAGGGCTGGCTCACCTTGCGGGGCACCGCGAGCCCTTGGCCATCGACCGGCAGCGTGAGGAGCTCAAAGGCCAGCTGTGGGTCCTGCGGGGAGAACTGCAGCGCCAGCACCAACGGCAACACCTGAAGGACTGGACGCCATCGGCTGGCAGCTTGCGCCCCGATTCGTGGGCGGTTGAAGCGAGACCGCACACGACCCAACACCTCCGCCTCGCCAGAAACAAGCCACAGGGCGTCGTCTCCCACCGAAGCCAGCGCGAGGGCAGCCGCTTCCCAGGGCGTCTCTCCGTCCAAGATGCGCAAAGAGCCATCACCTGTCACGTCTCCATCCACGTCCAGCCCCAGCAGCGCTCGTTGGAGGCGTCCGAGGTCGGTGTCCCCCGGTGCAGCAGGCTCGACCGACGGACAGGGCACCACAGTGGCCCCCGCATGCGCCAGACCGTCGAGAATCCGTCGGAGGATGGGAGAGTAGGCGTCGATGGGCTGCTGGAGGCGAATCCGAAGCGCAACCGGTGGCTGACGGGTCTCGAGTGCGCGGCCCATCCTGTGCAGCGCGTCCGGGAGGCCGGGGGGAATCGGGTTTTCCCCGCGATCCAGGCGCAGTAGGGCGAGCGCCTCAAGTCGGTCCGAGCCACCCAGTGGCCCACCGTTCCAGCCCATCAACCGAAGCGCGTCGTGCGCACCCAGCATCCACGTCGCTGCGCCGATGGGGTCTGCCCTGCGCGTGTCGCTGAACCACTGCTGTCCGTCGTCCACCTCGTCGAGCAGGGCCATGGTGGCGGCCACTCGCTCGCCTGGGCTCCCGACGGCAACGGGCAGTCCAACAAGCTGACCCAGACGCTGAGCGAATCGGCTTGGCCCCACACGAAGTGTGCCGAGGTCGGCCCCCGAGTCCGGGATGTCCAGGTGCCAAGCGGTATCGGAGACATCCGATGGCGCAAGGTCAAACGTAAGCACCAGCGACGTGTTTGGCACAGTGAATTCTCCGATGCAGTGGCGTGAGGCGGCGCAGCGAGATCACACCACCGATCGGCCCCCCCGACCAAGCACTCCCCGTGCTCACTTCCGGTATAGTCCCCATCCTGCATGCCAGTCAATCCCACCCTTGTGGTCCCGATGTCCAAGAAGTCACTGACCGAGACGGAGATCGCTACATCACGCCGGCCATCATGCGGGCGGGGTGGCACCAGCGCCGCCAGATCCGTCACGAGTACTCCTACACTGCCAGCCAAGTGTTTATGCGGGGCAAGGTGGCGGTGCACGGCCAGCAGAAGTGCGCCGACTATCAGCTGTTCCAGGGGCAGAGCTTCCCGTTGGCGGCGGTCGAGGCCAAGGACAACACCTACCCAGTCGGTGGCGGCGTGCAGCAGGGCTTGGATACGCCGAGGCCCTCGACGTGCCCTTCGTCTTCACGAGCAACGGCGACGGGTTCATGTGCCATGGCCGCACCGGGTTGTCCGACCTCGTGGAGCGGTTCCTGTCTCTCGACGAGTTTCCCAGCCCCAGCCCCAGCGCCTTGTGGAGCCGCTGCCGGGCATGGAGGGACCCATCGACGACGTGCTCTACGCCGTCGGCACCGGCCTCGGCTCCGACCGCGAATCGGTCCAGACCTGCCTGCGCCCCACCTGCCACTTCGTGCGCTCGCTGTGCAACCTCGCCGGTCACCCCACCGGCCAAGCCATCCCCGCGACGACGGCGCCACCCCACATCCTCCTGCTGCCGGCGTTCTTGCGTCGGGTGCGATCGCTTCAGCTCACCCTCAAGGGACTGCCATGACCCGCGACGACACCTCCACTGACAATGAGGGGGCTTCTGGGTCCCCGGCCCCCCTCTTCACCTTCGACCAACTCGTCGAGAAGGTGGCGCCTGGCTTCAGCACGAAGAAGTGGAAAACGGTCCGACACCGGGACAATATTCGAGAGGCGCCCGACTTCGCGGACTTGGTGCTCACTGAGCCGTCTGCCGTCGAGTTCTACCAGTCCTTCCAGGACACAGACCTGTTCGGCAAGTGCGAGGGGTTCTTCTCGTTCGTCGGCTTGCCCGCACGCCGGGCGTTGTTCTTCGGTGCCTTTCGTTGTTCGGGCCCAGCCCGCCGGGTCAGCCTCAAGCACGACGATCCGGCAGTCCCATCAAGCATCCGGCCCCTTTGGGCCAACTGGTGCCGCCGGCAGATACGTGAGCCGGGAACCCTTGTGTACCGATACGAACTTGAGCGCGATGATCGTTTCGCTGCCCTCGAAGGCCGTGTGGTCATCGACTGGGGCCCAGGCACCCGGACTTGGGCCCAGTTGAATACCGACAAGGCCATGCTCGAAATCCGGGAGACGGGCCGCATCGCGCCGTGCCCGCAGTACCCCGACATCGACGTGTCGCTCAACAAGATTGCCTTCCTCGCTGCGAACGAGGCCTCGAATGCTTCATGGGTCACCAAGCTCGGATCGGTGGGCGGCATCTATCTGCTCACCGACCATCGCAACAACCGCCTGTACGTCGGCCAAGCCGGTTCAGAGGGCAAGGGAGGTGGCTTCTGGTCTCGCTGGAAGCAATACGCCGCCGGAGCGTCGGGCAACAAGCTCGTCGACGCGGCAGTGAAAGACGGCTCCATCAAGAAGGCCGACCCTGAGGTCACCATGAGCGTGCTGGAGGTGGTGCCGCTGGGCAAGGCCAGCAAGGGGCGGCTGGACGAGCTGGAGACCCGCTGGAAGGTGCGACTGCGGTCGAAGCACTCCACGCATGGTCTGAACGAAAACTGACGTGGGGTACCTCGGGCCTCACCGAGCACGCTCTCCATTCCCGTAGGAATCCACGATGACACAGCCCACCGCCAACGACATCAACGACGGTATCGCGGTCTTGAAGGCCATGGTCGAGCGCCACCACGGACCTGACCCGGCGACCCTCGACCACCCCACGATAAAGAGATGGGAGCTCGACTATCGGCGGGCACTGCGCCCGAGGTTCCGCGCCTGGCTCGACCGGCGGGGGGAGCCCATCGACGCCGATGAGGTGGACGCACTCGCCAAGGGGATGAACCTCTTCAACTACGAGGACCACGACCTGCGCATTCTCTTGCGGCACCCCGACAATGTCTCGCTGGTGGAGGCCCTCCGAGAACACCTGGACGATGCGCGAAAGGCGTACGAGCCGGCCACTGCGATCCGGGACGTGGTGGGCGTCATCGAGCGGATGGAGGCGAACGCCCGAGAACACAAGGAGAAGAGCAAGAAGAAGCTGGTGAACGGTGTGAAGACCAAGTGGACCGTGCCCACCACGCTGCTGTCCTTCGCCGACAGCCGCTACCCGTTCATCCGACCGAGCAACACCGGCAGCGACGCCGGCCCCGTCCGGGACCGCATCTTCACGGGCTTGCCGTGGCAGTCAACGGTATCCCCCGAGCGCTATGTCGAATACTGTGAGCGTTACGCGCTCATCTGTGCCGCGATGGAAGAGGCCGGAGTTGCCGCCGGCGGTGCCTCTCCCGCCGATGCCAGCGCATGGATGGTGGCCGTCCACTCACTGTCCAAGGAGCCGCCCGAACTGCAGCGACTCGTGAAGCTGGTGAAGTCGGGCCCCACAATTCTCCAGGGGCCGCCCGGTACCGGCAAGACCCACCGCGTGGAGCGGCTTGCCAAGAGCCTCACCAAGTCAGACAAGCCGGTCGTCCTGCCGGCGGACCGCTTCGACGGCAGCCAGAAGGCAGATGTGGTCAAGGAACTCGTCCAGTTCCACGCCAGCTACGACTATGAGGACTTCGTCCGGGGCTTCCGCCCTGTCGCTTCAGCACACGGAGTGGCATTCAGGCTCCAGGATGGCCCGTTCGCCCGCATGGTGAGCTGGGCACTGCAGCATCGGGAAACTCTGTTCCTGCTCATCGTCGACGAGATCAACCGGGCGGACCTCGCCCGTGTGCTGGGAGAGTGCATCTACCTGCTCGACCGCCAGGTCCCTCGCTCCAAGGTCGAGAGTGTTTGGAGCGGAAAAGAGCCTGGAGCAGCGGCCTTGCGCTACGTCCCGAGCACGCCCGCGACCTCGTTCGCGGACTACGACCCCAGCACCGAGCGACTGCTGGCCAAGCTGTGTGTGCCCGACAACTTCTTCCTGGTCGGCACCATGAACACGGCCGACCGGAGCATCGCTGTGGTGGATGCCGCACTTCGCCGACGCTTCAACTTTGACGATGTGAACCCCGACCCTGATGTGGTGGAGAAAGCGGGCGAGGTTGACCGGGCCGTTCGGCGACGTTTCCAGGCGTGGATGGCGCGCCTGAACGGAGACGGCGAGGGCACCGATGGCCTGATCCGGGACCCCCGGCACCACATCGGGCACTCGTACTTCTTGGGCGAGTCCGACCGGGTTCGGTCCAAGGTCCGATACCAACTCCTACCGCTGCTCGAAGAGTACCGCCGAGAGCGGCGTTTCGCGGGCGACGAAGCGCAGGTGGATGCCCTGTTCGATGAGATGATCGAGTTCTCCAAGTGACGACGAGCTGGACAGACCTCGCCAAGCTCACGGGCAATAATGCCGAGGACATCAAGCGGGAGGGGAATGGAAAGCTGGCCCACCTCATCCGGACGCGTCTCGGTGCCCGGGCCGCGAGCTGGAACCGCTTGCCCCTGGTGGTGCGGGTCCGGGCGGGGGGAGAGAGCAAGAAGGCAGTCGCCGCATTCCCGTGTCGCACCCTGGACCTCGCGCCACCGATCCCCGACTTGGAGACGCTGAGCACCAACGGCTCACACATCGTGCTCGATGCCGCCCTCCAGCGGGTCGTGCTGGTGCTCTACGACTGGGATGCGCTCACGCTCCGGTCCGATGACCTCGACGGGGTGGGGATTCCCGCACCCCAGCTTCTGGCGTGCCTCGAGTGCGGTGCGCGGTCGCCCGCCGCCAAGCCCGATGCGCCGGACCGGTGGCAGGTGGTGCACGGAACGAGCGGCTGGACCGTCCACACAGGCAGGCTCGACGGCACCGTCTCGCCCGTCGTCGGGCGACTTGCACTGGGCACGATTCCAGTCGACGGTGCCCAGTACGCGGTCGAGTTGCTCGCCCTTCCCCGACTGGCGCACAGAAGGGCCCGTACAGCCCACACGGTGGACCTCGCCCCTTCTGGTGGTCGCTCAGCCTCCAACAGCGCAGCCCACCGCTTTCTCGCGCGCACCATTTGGTGCACCGGCACTCCAGATGCCCTCCTGGGGATGCTTCGCCTTGCGCACCGCGAAACCCGCCTGACCACGCTCCCAGACCGGGTGCGCCTCTCCACCGGCGACGACCCCAGTCCCCTTGCTTGGCTGGCGCTCGCTGACGCTCTCACTCTGGCCGCGGAACACCAACGCCGCCAGTACGTCCGCCAGCGCGAGGTTCGGCGGGCACCGGTCGGCACCATCCGGATGGGTGCCTGGATGAACAACATCGCCCGGCAGCGCATCGACCAGGTGCCTGTGGCCCGCTTCCTCCTGAGTGCCGACTGCTTGGAGAACCGCCTTTTTCGCGGTGTCGCCAACCACATGGTCCGACAGTTGCGGAACGCCGGTGAGCTGGGCGCATGGATGGCGGGCCGCTTCGAGGCCGTGGAGGCCGCGTTCGACAAGGCTCGCTTGGTCGAGCCCGAGGTGTGGATGTGCGAGACCCTCCTCCAACGCGATCTTCCCGGTCCGATTCAGGACGCGGTCAAGCAGTGCAGGATGGCGCTGACCGGGCGATATCCGGGACTCGACCTCCTGCCGGGCGCAGTGCTCACCGCTCAGACCTTCGAGCTCGACCTCGCGATGCTGTTCGAGGCGGCCATGCGTCAGCTCATGCGAGGGCTCCTTGAGCCACACGGCGTGTCAGTCGCCGATGGCAACGTCGAGAAGCTGGGGCACGGGATCCGGTGGCTGCGGGGCGGGGGCAACAACCGCTTGAAGCCGGACCTCGCCATGCGTCGACCGGCGGGGACTGGGCCTGTGGTGGCGGTCGGCGACGCCAAGTACAAGCGGGAACGCAACCAGAGCAGCTACGCCCCTCTGGGGCGGTCCGACTTTCAGCAGCTGATGACGTACATGCTGGCGTGGCCCAGTGCTCGGTGGGGCCTCGTGCTGATGCCGTGGGAAGTCCCTGCGAACGCCAATGCAGCGAGCCATCGCCTGCAAGAACTCACACTCCCGGATGGTCGACGCCTGGGCGTGTTCCAGGTCGACGCAGCTCGGTGGGGTCGGGGGCCGACCGCCGGGGAGCCCTTGGCCCTGTGGTTGGATGCCCAAGAGCAGGGCGCGCCACTCGCTTGGGCCTGACCTGAGGGCCAGCATCGCGGCAGACGTGGCGGACAGCGGGCCGAGCCTGCTCGTTGGGTGCCTCCCGGGGTCGTATTCACTCGCTGGTGCGGGCCTTCAGCCCGGCATGGCTGATGGGCGCGGCGAGGGTCCACAGAGCTTCGGCCGCCTTCTTCCCATGGTCTTCGCAGCAGACGCCAGCAGTGGGAGTGCCGAGATCGAACCAGTGCAACGAGCCGTTGGGTTTAATGCGGGTCTTCGAGTTGCCTCGTGTCGCGTCGTGGGCAACCTCCCGGAATATGGCCTGGGTCCACACCCAGGAACGAAGGGCAGCTCGGGGGGGGGGGCGCCCACACAGACAGGGCGACGCCCCAGGTGGCCCGCCGGCGAAGCCAACTCCCGCGTCCGCAGGCTCCCGAGGCGCTGCGCACGACAGTCCGCAATGCCGAGCAAGGGCTTCCCCTCAATGGACACCATACTGCATCGACACCCCACCGTCGGTGCATCCCCTGACCCGTGCCCCACCGCTCCCGGAGACTGCCCATGTCCTGTCCGCTGTCCTACACCGCGACCGGCGAGGTGGTTGAGCGCCTGGGCGGGGCCTTCACCACCCTCGACTTCATCGCTGCCTGCCCCAACTCCGGTGGCACGAAGAGTGGCCAGGGGTGCCCGGTGGTTCGCAGCCGAGGCAGCCGGGCCGTGTGCGGCAAAGGTCTCGCGGACTGGCAGCGCCGCTACCCCGAGAAGCTGACGAAGAAGGCCAGCGGGTCGCCCGCACGCTGGAAGAAGTCGCACGCCACAGCCGAGCCAGGGGCGCCGTCCGCACCCGAAGTCCGCGCGCCGAGCCGGAATCCATCGGGAGGCTGGACCGCGACCATGAGGCAGCACCAGGTCCACTGGAAGGAGCACACCGCGGGCATCGTCGAGCGCGGCATCCATGCCGGCTCTCCCCGCGACTTCCTCTTCCCCCCACCCTCCTGGGCCGAGAACCTACTCCCCAGCCACCGGGATGCCGTGCTGCGACACATCGAGCGCGAAGACATCGGCCTGCACACCTTTGCGCACCATGTGCTGTCGTCCCAGTGCTTCGCCTTCAACCTCGCCGGCCCCTTCCTGGAGAACCCTGAGCGACTGACGGGCGCGCTCCGCCGGCTGCTCCCCTCCGGCGTCGCCGCCGAGTTGGCCCGGGTGACACGGGTCGAGCTGGAGTACGACGGGGGCGAACCTGGCTTCGGCGAGCCGTCGAGCGGTCGTCGGGGCGAGAACCGCACCAGCGTCGACATTGCCGTGTGGTGGGAGGACCGCACGGGCAGCACCAACCTCGTGCTGGTGGAGGTGAAGTTCACCGAGGCCGAGTTCGGAGGCTGCAGCAAAGGTGCCAAGAACCGGGGGCGCTGCAACTCCGATGGCGAAGGTCTGGTGCGCGGTCGGGGCCGGGGCTGTCCGCTCACCGAGTCTCCGCACAACCGCACCTACTGGGCACTCGCCGACCGCCATGGGCTCTTTGAGTGGGACACGCTCGCTGGCCAGACCGCCTGCCCCTTTCGCCACGACGGCTACCAGCTGATGCGCAACCAGCTCCTGGCCCGTGTGCTCGAGTCGGATCGGGCTCGTGGGCTGCGGCGGGTGGACTTCGCGGCCTTGGTCCACGACGACAACCCATCCATTCGACAGCTCCGCGCGCCCATGGCTGGGCAGAGCGCCGTGGAGTCCGGGTGGCGCGGCGGGCTGACCGACCCCTCCCGCTTTCACTTCTGGCAGGCATCGGACTGGCTCGGGCAAGCGCCCGACACCCCCGAGCTCGTGCCCTGGCATGGGGCCATGCGCGAGCGCTACTTCCCGACGGCTTCGGGGAACAGGGGGACGTCTGCGGTGGCCCTCCCGGAGTCCACGACGCCGAGTGCGCGCAAGAACGCGGTTGTCGCCGGTCACCGCAAGTGCGTGGCCTTGTTGGACACCCCCGAGTTCCATGCGTACGCCAAGCGGTGTGATGCGGTGGTGGGTCGAGGGCGCATCTACTTCCGAGCGACGGATTCGGGGGTGGTGCAGATTGCGCTGGACGCGAACGCTCCTGGCTTTGTGGGATTCCGGACCAGCGCCGCCGACGGCGGCCACCTGTTGCGTCCTGGCGGCTCGCTGCCGGGCGAGTCGGAGCTGGCGGACCGCTGGCGGGGCTTTCAACGATGGCTTCCTTCGGTTCGTCGCGAGTCAGCAGAAGAGCAGGCCGTCATCCGTTGGCTGCACCGAGCCCTCCGCAACCAGCTCCGGCTCCCAGAGCTGGGCGAGGGTTGGGTGTTTCTCAACCAAGAGTGGCGGTTTCTCGATGCGGCCGGCAAGGGCAAGAAGTCCGACGTGCTCGCCGTCCACCTTCCTTCAGGGACGCTGGGCATCGTCGAGTGCAAGGACGTGGCGAGCAAGCGCGACACGGCAATGGAGCAGCTCGAGATGTACACGCAGGCATGGGCGCAAGACGGCCCGGTGCTCGCGCCCTTCTTCACGCAGCAGCTGCGCGCGATGGGACGGCTCCATGGAAGTGTCGGGGCCACGTCGGCGACCGGGGTGAGTCTCGGCCCCGCCGCGCAGTTCTTCGCGTGGCCGCGCTTGGGCGGAATGGTCGTGGAGCGGGTGCGGTAGCGGGACGGCCCCGTGCGCAACGACAACTATCCGCACCCATCGGAGCCACGTCTCGACACGCCTCGGTGCAGACCCAGTGCCTGAGGGAAATACACGCAGGTCCGGACAGAAACCGCCGAGACACCAGCCGACAGAAAGCTTCCCCACACGCTGTTTTCGGTGGTTCAGCAGATCCATTGCTCTGGCGGGGTGTTCTCGTACACGCGCAGATCGGCCGACCGCCTGACCACCAAGTCTGTGGGCCTCGAGTGGTGCCCCAGGGTCGTGGGCGTCGGACCGTCCCAACGTCTGACCGTCTCTTCGACAGAAACCGGCACTTGTGCCCTCAACCCAAGACAGAAACCAACCACAAGGGGGCTTGCCCTACCACGAGCTCCGATGGGTTGGCCCACCGGCGCAACCCTCCGGGTGCATCGACCCGGGTCGCCGGGGTGGAACGACAGGCCTCCCCAGTGCGGTCTCGGGCACGGGAGCCCCTCCTGGCTTGCTCTGACTCGAACAGGCCGCGAGGGCTTCGACTCCGGTATAGTGCGTGGCGAGATCTTCAGGCTCTCCCGCCCCTCCCTCGGGGTCTCCCCCAGCTGCCGCGAGTCCACTCGAGCGGCCCCGTTGCCCCCTCGTGATGAACGGCTCCGGCAGAACGAACCGTTCTCGCCTGGGGCTTGGCCCGACTCTGCCGCCGGGGATGCCGCGGCCATTCGTGCCGCACGTCTCGCGACCAACCTCCCGGAGTCGACATGCCCGCCGCTGCCCCAATTACAGAACACCTCGCCAAGCTCACCGATGTCATCGACGCCCTCCGTGACGAGATCCAGCTCCTGGAGTCCCAGCTTGACCGCGACGAGGAAGGCCTTCGCTTCGAGATGCAGGCCATCAACGTCGAGCTGGAGCTGGTGGTCACGACCGAGACGAACGCCGAGGGCAAGGCCGAGGGCAAAGTCTCGTTCAAGGTGCCGGCCATCGGTGGCGTGGAGCTCGGCGGCGGTGGCAGCCTGGGCCGGACCTGGGGCAACGCGGTGACACAGCGGGTGTCGTTTGCGCTGAAGCCCCGCCGCTTGACCAAAGAGGAGCGCGAGGAACGTGCGCGGAATGAGGGGACCTCGAGCGAGCCCCTGCTGGGCGGTGGGGGCCGGGAGTAGGTCATGGCCAAGGTGCCTTGGTATCAGGTGGCCATCGTGCAGCGTGCCGAAGACGTGCCCGGCGGACTGATCCATCTGGGCAGCGGCTCGGTCATCGGACCGCGTCATGTGCTCACCGCAAAGCATGTGGTCGTCGGCCCAGCGAAGGGGCTCGTGTACGAGAACCTGGCCGTTGTCATCGGGGTAGGGGAGTCGGGGCCTGTGGACGAACAGCCGGTGCCCGTCGATGCGACCCAAGGGCAGCGCGGAGCCCACCTTCCGTCTGGCGACGCCGACGATGGCCTCGACATCGCTGTTCTCGTTCTCTCGGAAGACGTGGACGTCGAGCCTCGGGCGCCGTCGTACCGACCCATTGCTGAGGGCACCCCGTGGTCGGCCCGCGGCTACCCTTGGCTGGAGCTCAAGGAGCAAAACACGCTCACCGGCCTCACCCAGGCGGGTGGAACCACCTTCGCCTTCGATGGGAAGGCCGTCGACAGGGGGGCGCTCTCCGACCGAGTGCTGGTGCGCTTCAACGACGAGGAGCGCCAGTGGAAGGGGCTCTCGGGTGCCGGGCTCGAGGTCGGCGGGGAGCTGGTGGCCGTGGTGGTGCAGTTCGCCCCCCGGTTCTACGACAAGGCGGTGGACGAAGCTCCTCCCACCGCTCCGAACCCCGTCGCTGGCCTGCGGGGAACCCGGCTCCTGGCCCTCTCGGTTCGCAGCTTCTGCGAGACGCAGTGGTACGCGGACGTGGTCGGGCCCGCGTCCGCCCGTCGACTTGCGAAGGCTCGGGAGAGCTACCAGGCGTTTCGGGAGCGCCTCCGGCGAGACCTGGAGGGGCACCTCAAGCAGGAAGGACCGCTGCATGGTGCGCTCGCCGATGCTCTGAAGTGCGAGAAGCCCGCGGTGGCGGAAGTCCTCCTCGCCTCCAGCGGAGTCAAGGCCGCCGAGGCCCTCGGCGATGCGCTGGACACCCTGCGCGAGACCCAGCACACGGCGAACCCCCGGGGCATCTCCAACCAGGACGGCTTCACGAGGTTCTGGTCGTCCCTCATTCCCGGTATGGCCGACCTCGAGGCCACGGCCACCCGCGTCCGCGCCGAGGCCGACGCTGGCGCGGTCGAGTTCGTCTTCGACTGGCAGGAGGAGTGCCTGAGCGAGGCGGTCTTTGCCGCTGCGGAGGAACGCCCGGCACGGTTCCGCCAAAAGCAGGAGGAGGGACGGGAGATCTGGGGAGAGGGTGCCCACCAGCTGCCGGCGACCCTCGTGGGAGACGGCGTGCCCTTCACCAAAGAGGCCTGCCGCGATGTCGTCGAAGCAGAGCTCCGCTCGCTGGAAGAGCGGCTGGCGGTCGAGCTTGGCTTCGACGCCACCCGCCCAGACCTCGCCAACCAGCACATCGCCCGACTGTCGCAGCGCCGCATGAAGCCCACGCCCACGCTCTACGTTCGGGACCGCCACTCCGAAGACCCCGACCACACCTGGTCGGTGATCAACGATGGGCTCCGCTACACCGCCCTGCGCCGCGTCCGCATGCGGTGTGTTGAGGGCGGCGCCCCCGTCGAGGTGGGCACGCTCCATGCCATTCTCCAGGAACTCTTGCTCGAGGACCTCCCCACATGAAGCTCATGCCCTTCGCTGCCCCCGACGACCCCCTGGTTCTCTCCCGCGACGGGCTCCGGCCCGGCGTGCACGTCTTTGATGCTGAGGAGCTTCTCGCGCTGAACGCTGCCCTCGTCACGGGGCGGCCGCTGCTGGTGGTCGGAGAGCCTGGCACCGGCAAGTCGCAGCTTGCCCGTGCTGCGGCCCACCACCTCAACCGGGCCTATGTGCATCACGCGGTCGACCATCGCACGGAGGTCGGACACCTCCGCTGGGCGGTCGATCACGTCGCACGCCTGGCGAACGCCCAGCTCGCCAGCTTCCTCAAGGACCAGTCCCAGCCCGACGGCTTCCGCGACCCCAACACGGTCGGCCCCTTCGTGCAGCCGGGCGCGCTGTGGTGGGCCTATCGGTGGGCCGATGCACTGAAGCAGAAGAACGAGGCGCGCGGAAGCCTCTGCTACACCCACGACCTCGGCACCGAGGGCAAAAACGGTGTGGTCCTGCTCATCGACGAGATCGACAAGGCCGACCCGGCCGTTCCCGAGGGGCTGCTCGATGCCCTGGAGCAGCGCAGCTTCACCTGCCCGGAGGGGGGCCGCGTCTGTGCCGACGAGCCGGGGCCGCTCATCGTCATCACGTCCAACGAGACCCGCACGCTCTCGCCGGCCTTCGAGCGACGCTGCCTGAAGCTGCGCCTGACCGTGCCCGACGGCAATGCCCTGGTCGACTTCCTGGTCGAGCGGGGGCGGGCCCATGCCGAGGCCTTCGGCAAAGTGCTGGACGAAGACCTGCTCGGCGAGTGTGCTGCACTGCTGGCGAAGGACCGCGCTGCCCATCCTCGGCCCCCCCGTCCGGGCTTGGCCGAGTATCTCCACTTGGTCGAGTCGGTGCGAGAGCTCGAGACGCGGGCGGAGAATCCCCATGACCGCGCCGCCCTCCTCCGTCAGCTTCGGGCATTCACCGTGGGGAAGCACGGCCCTGCGAGCGACGCGGCGGAGCTCGCGTGAGCCGTCGGCGGCCATCGGGACGGCGGGGGGATCTGGCGCGCGTGTTGGACGCCCTCCCCGACGCAGATCCTGCGGCTGTCGCCCGTCTGCTGGGCTTTCACCACGCCCCCCCGAGGTCGCCAGCACCGGCTCGGTTGCCCGTCGAGGGCGCGCATGCGGGGGCGACGCCGGGCCCCATCCGACTGACGGGCACGCCTCAGTTCTGGAAGGTGGTCGCGACGGGGCACCGGGAGGAGCGGCCGCGCCCACCGCAGACGAAGGCCCCTGTGGTCCGCCCAGCCGAGCTGCTGGGCGACGGCGACCCCTGCTTTGTCCGGGACACCCCGCCGGTGGCGCCGCTGGGACGCCTGGAGCCCCGGCTGCGACGAGCGCTGGCTGCGCCGGCGGCGCGGGGCGACATCGACATTCCGCGGGCGGTCCTGCGCCTTGGCCAAGCCCTGGCACTGGACCCTGTGCCCCGTCAGCCCCGCGATGCTTGGCCGGCCCGCCTCCACCTCTGGCTGCACACGGCTCCTCGGCACGTCCTCCTGGAGGACGACCAGCTCGCGCTGTGGCGGCTGCTGCGGGCGCGGCTCGGTCACGGGTGTGTCGAGCTGAGGCTGGGCGAGCGGGCGGCGACCTTCACGGGTGCGGTGCCGATTCCCGGCCGGGTGGTGCTGGCGGTCACGGACTTTGGACTCGGCCCCCGGGAGCGACGGCGCTGGGTCGCGCTCGGCTTGGCCCTCCGCGAGCGCGGCGTGCACGCGGTGGCGGTGGTGCCCTGGTCAGCCGGCGCCGTGCCCCGTGCGCTGCACGAGGTGTGGACCGTCGTGCCCTGGGACGGGGCCGGCAGCGTGCAGGACCGCTCTGCGGGAGTGGAGGCCTTGCTGACACTCTGCGCGGGGGCTTGGGTCGTGCGGCCGGGCTTGCTGCGGGCCCTGCGCCTGCTCCTGCCGGAGAGCGTCGCGGACGGGGCAACGGAGCTGGAGGTCTGGGCGCATGAGGCGGTCGGGAGTCCTGGTCGCATGGGCTTTGTGGTGGGGGGGCGCCTGCGGGAGGAGCGGGTGCAGGCGTTTCGGCGCCTCCCGGCCGCAACCCAAAGCCAAGTCTACCGTCTGGTCCGACACTGGAGCGCCGGTCTGCCTGCGTTTTCGCGGCATGTGGCGACCCTGGGCTGGCACCACGCCTATGGGGTTGCCGACGCCGACGCCGCCGATGCCGATGCCGAGGGTCCTTCGCGCGCCACGCCGGTGCCGGCTTGCCCCGCCGATCTGGCGGCGGCCCGTCGCTGGGTGGCCATGTTGGGCGAGGGGCTCAAGGAGGGCGTCCCCCGCGTCCATGCGGCCGTGCTCGAGCGCATGGGGGCCGCCCTGAGAGCCGGGGCAAGAGAGGCTGTCGAGCAGGACGACGCCGTGCGCGCGGTCTACGAGCGTGCGACCGCCGACCGACGGGAGCGGCCCGCGGTGGGGGGGGCGCCTCCCGCGGGCACGGAGGTGCAGCACTGGGAGCTGCGGCAGGTGGGGCCGTCTCTGGAGCTGCAGCCGGCGCTCGAGCCCCGCGACCCAGCGGTCGAGCCGCCGCGCAGGGGCGCTCCACTGGCGCTGGTCCGGGCCGGAGGGTGGGTGACGGCGCGCGGGAAGGACCAGGCCTTGGCGCCCGGCCACCGAATTCCCCTCGGCAAGCCGGGGCGCCTCAAGCTGGACTTCGGCTTCGACACCGTGGTGGTGGAGGCCGCCGAGGCTCCTCCTTGGGCCACGGCCACCGGCTGCGACCCGTTCGGTCTCTGGGCTGACGCCGCCCTCGGGACGACCACCACGGTCACCCAACGCTTCCGCTGGATCCCCCCCGGCCGCTTCTGGATGGGCTCTCCCGAGGGCGAAGTGGGCCGCTCCGCCTCTGAAGAACTCCACCTCGTCACCCTCACCCGGGGCTACTGGCTCGCAGACACCCCGGTCACCCAGGCCCTCTGGGAGGCCGTGATGGGGGAGGGGACCAGCCCGAGCCGCTTTCAGAGCCCTGACCGCCCGGTGGAACAGATGAGCTTCGAGGACCTCGCGGGCTTCGTGAGTCGACTCCACGCCGCCGACCCCGCAAACGCCGACATCGCCCTGCCCAGCGAGGCGGAGTGGGAGCGGGCCTGCCGCGGGGGCACGGCGGGCGCGACCTGGCGGGGCGAGCTGGACCTCCTCGGCCAGAACCACGCCCCTCGGCTCGATGACATCGCCTGGTATGGCGGCAACAGCGGCGTCGGCTTCGGCCTGGACGACGGCGTCGACAACAGCGGTTGGCCCGAGAAGCAGCACGAGGACAGCCCGGCGGGGACTCACCCCGTGACGCGAAAGGACGCCAACCCCCTCGGCCTCTACGACATGCTCGGCAACGTCTGGGAGTGGTGCGCAGACGCGTGGACAGGCCACCTCGGCACGTCCCCCGTCACCGACCCGCTTGCTCCGGGGGACGCAGCCTCCGGGCGGGTCTTCCGTGGGGGTTCTTGGGACTCCTCCGCGCGCCGCTGCCGCGCGGCGTACCGCCGCGGGTCCCCCCCCGGCGATCGCTGGTTCAACCGTGGCTTCCGCTTGGCCCGAGGTCCCGCCCCAGCAAGCAGGGCAGCGGAGCTGCAAGGCCGGGAGCGCTGCGAGAGGAGCGGTGGAGGCGGAGCGGAGCCCGCCGACACAGGCGACGATGCGGCGCGGACGGCCGCCCGCCGCGTCGAGCGAGGAGACACCCGATGACCCCCCACTTCTTTGCCGTGCCCGCCAACGACCCGGCCGAAGCCCAACGTGCGCTGCAGGCCTTCTGCGCCCAGCACCGCGTCGCGAGCATCGATCGCCAGCTCGTCCAGGCGGGGCTCGACAGCTTCTGGGCGGTGTGTGTGACCGTGGTGGGGGAGGGGCCGGCGGCTGCGCGGTCGGCCTCGAAGAATCCAGCGCGCGAGCGCCCTCGGGTCGACCACAAGGATGTGCTGTCGCCGGAGGACTTCGCTGTGTTTGCCCGGCTGCGGGTCCTGCGCAAGGAGCTGGCCGAGGCCGCGGGGCTGCCGCCCTACGTGGTATTCACGAACGCCCAGCTCGCCGAGATGGTCACCTGTCGGGTCCGCACCCGTGCGGAGCTTCGCTCGCTTTCGGGGGTCGGAGCGGCGCGCGTGGCTCGGTATGGGGATGCTCGAGCTTTTGGCGGCCGCGGGCGCAGGAGGCGAAGAGTAGTGCCCCCCCGCAGCCCCATCGGCCTCCGAGAGGTGGCCAGCATCGACACCCTGACGTGGGCCTACTGGCGCGCGTCTCGGGGCAAGCAAGACCAGCCCGAGGTGGCCGCACTGGCCCGGGAGCTCGACGGTGCACTCCACGAGCTCGGCCGGCGCCTGCGGGGCGGACTGGCACCCGAGGGGCGCTACTCATCGTTCACGGTCCACGACCCGAAGCAGCGCCGGATTCTCGCACCCTGCTTCTCGGATCGCGTCGTGCACCACGCCCTCATGGCCCATGCCGGACCGGTGCTCGAGCGCGGGCTCGTGGACGACAGCTTCGCCTGTCGAGTGGGCAAGGGCACCCTCGCTGCCGTACAGCGGGCCCAACACCACCTCCGCCGCCACCCTTGGTACGTGAAGGCCGATGTCCGTGCCTACTTTGCGTCCATCGACCACGGCTGCCTCCGTGCGCTGCTGTCGCGGCGCTTCAAGAACGCTGACCTGCTGGCCATCTTCGACAGAGTACTCGACCGAACGCCGCTGACCCCCGGCCGAGGCCTGCCCATCGGCGCCCTGACCTCCCAGCACTTTGCCAACGCATACTTGGACGTCCTGGACCGGTTCCTGCTGGAGCGATGCAAGGTGCGGGGCATGGTGCGGTACATGGACGATCTGGTCTGGTGGGTCGGCAGCCGCGCGGAGGCCCGAGACACGCTGGCGGCCCTGCGGGCCCATGCGTGGTCCAAGCGCCGGCTCGAGGTGAAGACGTCGGCCCAGGTCAACCGGAGTGCCCATGGCCTGTCCTTCCTGGGGTTTCGCGTGCAGCCCGGCACGCTGCGGTTGCTCCGTCGCCTGCGCCTGCGCCTGCGCCTGCGCCTGCGCTACGCACACGAGCCGTGGGCCGGGCCGAGCGAGACTGGCGCCTCGCGCGCATCAACAGTGCCGGCCTCCAGGCCCGGGTCGAGGCGGCCCAGTCCATCACAGCGCATGCCGATGCGGCGGGCTGGCGGCGGGCAATCCATGCTGTTCGATCGGACCTGGACGCGTGAGCCCATGATGGACGACGCTCGACAATGCGGCGGTGGCCGCACGGCCTCCGACCGGGTCAACCGCGGCGGGTCCTGGAACAACGACGCGCGCAACTGCCGCGCGGCGTTCCGCAACCGGAACTCCCCTGACAACCGCTGGAACAACCTGGGCTTCCGCTGGGCCCGAGCGCTCGGGTGCGCCGGGTGGCGCCCTTGGGACCCGGCCGCCGTCCAGTCCCTGGGTCGACCGACCTGCGGCAAACAGCACAGGGGCCCCGGTGTGCCAGTCGGCGTCGCGGAGCGGCGCGCAACCGCTCGCCGGGGCTCCGCCTTGTGTGGGGAGGAGGGACGATGAGCGCGCGGCATCCCTTTGCGGACGGACATGCGCCGGATTGGGCGGTGGCCTGGGGCGTGGACGCGCAGGGGGCGTATGCCGACTTTGCGGTGGGGCGGGTGGTCCAGCGCATGCGGTGGATACCGCCGGGGGAGCTCTGGATGGGCTCGCCAGAGGGGGAGGCTGGGCGTTGGGTCGATGAGGGGCCGCGACGGTGGGTGCGCATCTCCGGGGGCTTCTGGCTGGGCGACACCCCGGTGACCCAGGCGCTGTGGGTCGCGGTGATGGGGAGCAACCCGAGCAGGTTCGCGGCAGAGCCTGGGTCGGACGGGCTGGAGAAGCCAGTGGAGCAGGTGTCGTGGGACGCTGTGCAGGGGTTCTGTGCGGAGCTAACGGGGACGGTTCCGGGGGATCATGCCTTTCGGCTGCCGACCGAGGCGGAGTGGGAGCGGGCGTGCCGGGCGGATGTGAGCACGGACCGGTCCCCCAACCCCGACGGGGAGTCGAGGCCGCCGTGGTCGGGGGCGGGGAGTGAGGAGCGGCTGCGGGACGTGGCCTGGTTCGGACGGATGGGGGGGCGAGGCACCAAACCGGTGAAACGCAAGGAAGGCAACCCCCTCGGGCTCTACGACATGTTGGGCAATGTCTTCGAGTGGTGTGCGGACGGCTTTGATGGGTACCACCCGGAAAACGTGGTTGACCCGTTCGTGGAGGGCGATGCGGCCTCCGACCGGGTCCACCGCGGCGGGTCCTGGTACTTCGGCGCGCGTTACTGCCGCGCGGCGTGCCGCCGCGGGGCCCCCCCCGGCAATCGCTGGCTCTACCAGGGCTTCCGCCTGGCCCGGGGTCCCAAGCTCGGCGGCGGAGCCGCTTCCCAGCAAGCTGGAGCGCCCAGCACCGGTGCACACCAGGCCCCGAAGGGAGGGCAAGCGGAGCCGCCCGACCCGGGGACGGTGGGGGACGGAGCGGGGCGATCGGCGGGGGCGCTGCTCCGGGAGGTGGTGGTCGTTGTCGACCGGCGCGGCGGCGCGACCGTGCGGGTCTACGATGCCCTTCGTGAGCGACTTCGCGCACGGGGCCGGGGCGTGAGAGCGGCCAGTGAGGTGGCTGGCTCTGTGGCCCAACGGTGGGACGTGCTCCGTGTGGTGGTCTGGGCGGCGGGCTTCGACGGCCTGGACGACGAGCGGAACTGGCCGGCGTCAGGCAAGGGGCGCGTGGTCGGGGAGTGGGTCGAGGGGGCGCGTGCCGGCGTGCCGCTGCATGTGGTGGCGGTGACGACGGCGGCGCCGCGGTGGGCGGAGGCGCTGCCGGCGGTGGTGGTGCATCGGTCGCTGGACGCGGCGGAGGCGGCGCTGGCGGCGGCGGAGGTGCCGGATGTGGGGGCCATGCTGCGGGAGAGCTATCTGCGGGAGCCGGTGCGGAGCGAGGTGTGGGTGGCCGCGTGGTGTGCGCGCTGGCGTCGGCACGATGACCGAGATGACCTGCAGACCCGGGCCCTGCCGCTGCTGGAGGCCAACGCGCTGGGGGACCGGTTCTGGAAGGTGTGGGGGCTGGTCGAGGCGGAGCATGTCCGGGATGAGCTCGCCGTCGCGCTGCACCAGTGGGCCCTGCGTCGCGTGCTGACCGACGACGGTCCGGACGCCTGGGAGCTCGAGCGCTACTGGATCCAAGCTCGGGATCGGTTCGACGGGCCCGTGGAGGACTTGGTCATCGACGCGGGGCTGGAAGTGCTCCGACAGCTGCCGGCGGAGGGACCGGTTTGGTTCAAGGTCTTCGAGGACCTCGCCCGATTGATCCACGAGGCGCCGCGACATGGGCGCCTGCGGGGGCTGCTCCGGCCTCGGGCGGTGGAGTGGCTGATGGCGGGCCACCCTGCTGACGACCGGGCTGGGTTGGCGAAGGCGATTGCGGGGTGGTGAGAGACGGACAGTCGGGCCGTGCTGGCTGGCCCGCGTCCACGGACACCCCCGCCCGTTGTCGAGCCGAGCTGCGTCTGCGCTGAGCGCGGCCATGTGGCGTCGCCGGCGAGGGGAAGTGGACCCTGATCTTGCTGGGATGATGGACTCCTGCTGTCTCTTGGCGGTTGGACCGGTGGTCCGGTGGTCCGGGGATCCGGGGGACAAGCAGTGGGCGAGCTCGGGGCAGCCTTGTCCGCAAGCCCCCCCGGCCCGCGTCCCCAGAGCAACCCGATCCAGCGAGCCTCCGATGCACCGTCCTCTCCCACTCCACCCCTCCCTCGGCGGCGGGCCCCTCCTGTTCACTGGCCATGGCGCCTCATTCGCCATCGCCAAGGCGGCGGCGTCCACTGCGCTGCAGCTCGGCCGACCCGCAGCTGCGGCACTTCCCGACGCATTCCGTCCGCGCATGGTGCACGTCCATGTCAGCCGCAGCTCCTCGATGCCCGAGGGGCTGCCGCCCGACCTGTTGGTTGCCGAGCAGGGCAGCGCCTCGCCACCGTGGCTGCCGCGGATGGAGGTCCCCGCTGCGGGTGACCCGCGGGCCTGGGTCCCGTTGGCGTGGGTTCGCACTGCGGCCTGCGCGCTGCGAGAGCGCATGGGCTTGCCCCTTTGGCGGCCCGCTCCGCCACGGCTGCCTGCCATGGCAAAGGCTGGGCTCGTGATCCTGACCGACCACTCGAGCGATGCCCTCCAGAGCCTGCTGGTCAGCGTGCGGGCCAAAGCGCCGGAGCTCTCCCTCGATGCAGCGGCCTGCAGTGAGCTGGGCCACGGCCTCCACGCCCAGCTCGTGGCAGGCGGTGGGACCCTGGTGCGCATCGGCGGACCGCTGCCAGCCGAAGTGGAGGACTGGCTGAAGAACCACGCCCCGCACGTGCGGATTGTGGAGATGCCCGGGCCGGCCGACCCGCTGGCGGCCCTCGCCGCGACGGCGCTGTTCCTAGAGATGCTGGCCGAGACCGCGGGCCTGGACCTCGTCTCGCCCCGGTTGCCCGAGGCCGCCGACCGCCTGCGTCATGTGCGCCCGACAGTTCCTTTCGCGGAGGTGGCGTGATGGGTTGGGTGCTGGTCACGGGCGGCGTGGCGGCCGACATTGGCAAAGGCACCTGCGCGGCGGTCCTGGCGCGGTGGTGGGCCCGAAGCGCTGGCCCGGTGGACTACCGCAAGGTGGAGCCCTGCCTCCAGGGGCCGCTGCACGGTGTGGACAACGCCCACTTCGGCGATGTCATCGAGACGGAGACCGGCGCGGCCTTCGACACCGACGTGGGCCGGGCGGCGTTCCTCGTCCCTGGCTTTGTGCCCGACCCACACGCCGACACCAGCCTGGGGGACCTGCTCGCCACGGCGCTGGCCAAGCGCTCATCGGACCAGCCGGCGCTGCGGTTGGTGCCCACACTGGCGTCGTCGCTCTGCTGGCCTAAGGCCGCGCGCCGCGTCATCGAGGTCGGCGGCACCATGGGCGAGCCCGAGCACAACATCGTCGTGCAGACCATCTTGCTCGCGCTGGGGCCCCCTTCGGCGCACCTCCACGTCACCTGCTCGGTCACCCTGCCCGGTGGACGAGTCTCCACCAAGGCGGCCCAGGTCGGACTCGCAGCCGCGTGCCACCCGCCCGACGTCGTGTTCCTGCGGGGCGAGGGAGAGGCCCAGCTCGCGGCGGGTTGCCCGGTCCCTGTGGTCTCGGTCCTTGAGTCCCACTGGCCGGTCGCAAGCTGGAGTGCGGCGCTGCACAAGCTAAGCGGTGTCCTGCGGCGGCGACTCGGGCTGGCGGGCCCTCCCGAGACCCAGACAACCCCGTCGGCCGCAGCCCCCATCGACATCGCGTTGCTGACCGATGTGGCCGGCGAGGCTGGATACGCCATGCTCTGCGAGCGGCTGCTCGGGTGGTCCGGCGGGCGGGTGCGCCTCGTGCCGCCAGAGACGCCTGGCGCAGTGGTCGTGCGGGTGGGGGAGCGACCGCCTCCCGCCTCTCCGACGCCGCCAGCGCTTGAGATCGTGCCGCTGGAGCACGGAATGGACCCGCGGGACCCTGCTGCGCGACCCGACTGGATGGGAACTCTGGACTCCCCGGCCGGCGCGGTCGCGGACCTCCTGGAGCGCCTCGGCGCGCTGGCACCAAGGACGGGGCCCCCCGAAGACGACGCCCCGCTCGCCTATGCAGACCCGGCTTGGGCGGCGGCGTACCTGGCCCACTCCAGTGGGGGGGCGCTGCGGGACCACGCCTTGCTGGACGCCCTCATGCTCCGCGCCCTGCCGGGCCCCGACGGGCTGTCAGGCCGTCGAGTGGTGGACCTCGGCTGCGGCGACGGACGGTTCTCCGCCATGCTGGTCGAGCGGGAGGCTGAGGTTGTCGGCGTGGAAGTCAGTCCGCCCATGGCTGCCGCCGCTTTGGCGCGGCAGCTCCCAAGCTTTCGCCTGATTCCCGGATCCGTCGAGGCGGTCGAGCTGCCCGGTCCCTTCGACTACGCGGTCGCCCCGTGCTCCTTCGATCACGTTGTAGACATAAACGCGGCGCTGCGGAACGTGGCTGACTCGCTGCGTCCCGGCGGCCGCCTTGTGTTGTCGACCGAGCACCCGCTGCGGACCGCGACTCCACCCGGCGCTCGGTGGACCGACGACGGCGCAGCCCGGGTTCGGGACTACGACCAACGGGGCCCCCGAGCCTACGCTTGGTTTGGTCGACCGGAGCCCATCGTCGTCCAGCACCGGACCGTGGGCGACTGGGTCGAGGCAATCGAGCGCGCAGGCCTGCGCCTCCGCCACGTCGCGGAACCGGCGGCAGCCGACGACGCCGGGGTGCCACGCTTCTGGCTGCTCGTGGCGGAGAAGCCAGGACAGGTCGTGCGGCGCATCACCATCGATGGCCCAGCGGGAGCGGGGAAGTCCACGCTGGGGTGCGCGGTGGCGGAGGCCCTCGGATGGCTGGTCTTCGACACGGGGCAGCGGGCGAGGCTTCACGCGGGGTCTGCCAACGTCGTGCCCGAGGGGCATGTGGTGGCTTTGAACCGAGATGAATCGGATTCAGTACGGTTCGAGGGCTGGGCTTGCCCCAGCTCGTCAGCCAATGGACGGAAGGGACTGGAGGGTACTCCCCGAGAATCCCGTATGAGTGCGGACAGCCGGGTTGACAACGCTGTGTTGGCGGAGCTGCACGAGGCCATGAAGCACCCGTCGGTGCTCGTGGGTCGGGGGCTGGGTCCGACCGTCGAGGCCGGCCTCCGCGTGTGGCTGGACGCGCCGCTTGCGGTCCGCGCCGAGCGCAGAAGGGTGGCGCCAGAGGACTTGCGAGCTCGTGACGACGCGGACCGGGAGCGCGGACGCCTGCTGGAGCCGGACTTGCTCGCGCTGGAGCTGGACGGCCGCCGCCCGCTGCCGGAGCTCGTGGACGAGGTGACCAGAGCGTGGAAAGTGCGGAGCTTCGATGGGAAGCGATGACGGAGAACCCACCCCAGCGGGTGCCCTCGCCGCTGGGGCATGGAACTACGGAAGCTGACCCGTTCTGATCGCCTTCTCGACCCTCGGCCGAGTGTGCACCGTCATCACATACGCGCGCACTTGGCCCCGAGTCGACGCGTCCGTGTCCGGCGTCACGCGAGTGATGTTTTTGGCCTGGGCAAAGATCCGCTCCGCCGCCGTCTCCCAGACCTGCTTGGTGAGAATAAACACTCTCGCCTTGCCGCTGCTGTGTTCAGCGAACCACAAGCCGTTGATCTGAAGGCCCAGCCAACCGGAGCTCTCGAACCACTCCACGTCGGTCACTTGCTGCTGGTGCCGGCGCCAGAACGCCAAGCGCTCCTCGTCGCCGCCCCAGCTCTGGAACCAGCCCTCGAGATCGTTGAGCACCCGCCAGATGTTGACCAGCGCGGCGGAGGCCGGCTGGAGGCCCCCGGTGTCGGGGCGACCGCCACGCAAGGTGCCGAGACCGCCGATGCTCACGCGGAGCTGGGCCTTGAGTGCTTCGTCGGACAGCGCGGCGCGAAAGCCCGCTGTGCGGCCGTGGTGGGGGCGCAGCACGGTGTCCACCAACTGCCACCGATGGCGCTCTGGCGGCTCGTGGTTGAGCCAGCCCTGCAACTCATCGGCGGTGCGGGCTCGCCACCAGTCCGGCGCGGTCGCGAACAGCTCGTCCCAACACAGCGCAGCCAGGGGTGTGCTCGGGTGGGCGTTGAGGGGGCGGGGCAGCGCATCGGCTTGGAGCGGGCCCTGGCGGATGTGCTGCGCGAGCTCGGCGGCGAGGTTGTCGGTGGGCGTCTTGTCGAACAGCCAGTCGTGGGCGACCGGCCAGCGACCCGCTCGGCGGGGGGGCCACTGGTCGGCGCTCTGGCGCCACAGCGCGGACAGGCGTGGTGCCGCCGGCGCCCAGATCAGGAGGGCGGCGAGCATGCGGGCCGACGCGTAGCCCTCCCGCACGGCATGGTCGGCGAGGGCCGCCACCAGTGCGGGCGCTTCACCATCCGCGGCGGCGTGGGCGATGATGCCTTCGAGGTTGAAGCGCACGGACAGGGGCAAGCGGGCCTTGTTGACAATGGCCTGATGTAGGTAATTGTGGAGCTTTTGCCAGTCCAAGACTGTCGCCCGTCCTGTCGCGCCTTCGGCCTTGGCGATGATGCCATTGCACTGGCCCACCAGCAGCTCCACCTGCCCGGCGACGGAAGGCAGAGCGGGCGACCGGGGGGAGACCGGGGGGAACAGCGGATCGGTCATGGCGCTGCCGGACAGTCGGCCGGGCGCTGTTGGCAGATCCAGGCCTGCAGCGACTCGCTCCGTGCGCTGGGGGTCTGGACTGGGCCACAGTCCATGCCGGTGGAGCCGTGCGTGCCATCGGGGTCAGCACTGAGGCATGCGTCGATGTAGCGGCCACAGTCGTGGTAGAGGCTCGGGTCTTCCCAGCAGCGACCGGCAATGGTGTCGCGCAGGGTGGTGAGCTCGCCCTCGTCTGAGCCGGTGCTGTCCAGGCCGCCGGTGGCTTCCTGCAGTGCGATGAGATCGAGCACCAGTCCGGTCATGTCGGCGCCGGTCAGCTCCAGCTCGAAGGTCACCCGCCGATACTCCGGCTGTTGTTCGCGGGGAGAGGTGCGCAGCGGGTCGGTCGCGCAGGGCACCCCCAGGGCTTCGTTCTGTCGCGCCCGGCAGTGCTCCACGTCGCCCGCGCCCAGCGCCATGAAGCGCTCCTGGGCGTACTGCCACAAGGCCTCGCGCTGGGTGAGGCAGTCGCCGGACAGGCCCTCGCCCCGCTCAATGAGCGCGAGGCTGTGGTCGACGACGGCGTTGGCCCGGGCGGCGCTGAGGCGCAGGTTGTCCGAGCCAGAGCCCAGCAGGTCGGCGTGCCCGGTGACGAGGATGCGGCGCACACCCTGGGGGCGACCGGGGTCCAGCCGGGGGCAGCTCGCGGTGTCGGTGCCAGCGTTGGTGCACTCCCGCTGGTGGAGGGCGCAGATGTAGCTGGGCACGAAGCCGCGCAGGAACTCTCGGTCCTGTGCGTCGAGCTCGGCACTGCCGACGGGAAAGGCGATGGTGTGCTCGGACTGGGCAAAGACGAGCTGGGCGGTGACGGGGTCGACCGCGAGCCCCGGGGTCGAGCCGACCGCGGTGTGGATGGACTCGGCGAGGCGGGCCCGGGTGCCCAGGATGATCTGGACCTGGCGGCTGAGCTCGTCGACCCGCGCGGACTGGGACTCCTGCTGGGCCCGCATCTGGACGGCCAGAGACACGAGCAGCAGCAGGAAGATGACCATCGTGCCAGTGGACAGGTCGGCGTAGCTGCTCCAGAACCCGTCGTCGGGGGCCCTGCGCTTGCGGCTCATCGCCGGCCCTGGCGATGGTGGTCTTCAAGGGCTTCGGCGAGGGGCTGCACGGCTTGGCCCAGGCTGGTCGCCATGCCAGACAGCGCGCTGACGGCCTTCGTGAGGTGGGCCACGGCATTGCTGAGCTGCTTGTCTTGCTGGTCGCCGAGGTCGTTGACGGTGCCCTTCACCTGGGCGCCGAAGCTCGTCGCGGCGTCTTGCAGCCCCAGGGCCGCAGCCTCCAGAGACTCGCGGGAGGACTGGAGGTCGCCGGCCGACTTCTTCCATGCGTCGGCTGCGTCCTTGGTGTTGCCCTGGAGCGTCTGGGAGACCTGGGTCAGTGCCGCGGCGGTGTTGCGGGTGGCATCGAGGGTCTGGACGGACCTGGCGAGAACGTCGGCGAGGGCGGTGGCGCCTTCGCTGAGCTGGGTGGCGGCGGGGGTGAGGCTGAGGGCCGCGTCTTGCAGGGGCTGGAGCACGGTGCCCAGGGACTGGACCTGGGTGGAGGCGTCTTCCAGGCGACCGGCGAGCTTGTCGGCGATGTTGAGCGCGGCGCTCTGGCGCTCGGTGACGCTGTCGACCGCCCCCAAGGCGGCGGTGAGGTCGGGCATGCTGGTGGCCAGCTCGGAGAAGGTCTGTTCGTAGCCGTCGAAGAGCGCTTGGGTGTGGCTGGCGAGGTCACCGAGGCGCTTGAGCTTGTCATCGATGGCGGTGTCGCCGGCGTCTCGCTGGGCCTGAATGGCGTCCAGGTCAGCCTTTAGGCTGCCGGAGAGTGTGGACATCTTCTCGCTGACGTCCGCGAAGCCCGTGGCCGCGGTGCGGATTTGCGTGAGGAGGGCTTCGCCTTGCTTGCGGTCGTCTGCGACGGCTTGGGTCAGCTTCGTCTGTTCGTCCAGGGCGTCGGTCCATGCGCCCCAGAGCGCCGACATACCCTCGACCGCACCCTTCAGCTTGTGGAGCTCGTTGGCGGTGTCCTTCCACGACTCGCGTTCTGTTGTCCAGTCGCCGCGGGTTGCTTCGGTGGCTTCCGACAGGCCGTTGACTTGGGTGGCCATGTTGGCGAGGCTGGTGTTGAGTGTGGTGAGCGTGGTGTTGGCTTGGGTGAAGGTTGTGCCGAGGGCTTGAGTGCTGGCGTCCAGCTCGGAGCCGGTGTCTTTGAGGGCTTGGCTGGCGCTCTGAAGGTCTGCGGTGGCCCCCTCAAGCTGCGCATGGAGCTTGCCGAGCTGGCCTTCCCATCCATTGTTGACATTGACCACCCGCTCGACGCTCTCGCCAAAGCTTTCGAGTCGGGGACCAATGCGCTCGTCGATGGAGTTGACAAGCTGGTCGGCCATCGTGCCGGCGCTGCTCTGTTGGCCTTCACTGATGGTCTTGGCGACATCCTCGACCTTCTGCATCAGTCCGGGGACGCCGTCCTTGCCCTTGACCGCGTCGATGATGGCGTTCTCGATGGCGCCAGCCAGCTCATCGGACAAGGTGTCGGTGTTATCACGTATAGTTTGCACGTCCGCGTGCCTCGTGGCCGCGGCCTCCGCATGTGCATCCAATCGCTTGATCAGGGTGTTCAGAGGCGCAACAGGGTCAGGCCGGTCCACAATGGCCTGGGTGGTGGCTTTCTGGGCCCGAAGCAGCTCCGCGAGCAGCCCTGAGCGGCCAACGCCGACCAAGGCAGTGTTGAGCGCAGCGAGGCTGGCAGCGGCGTCGCGGGAGGGGCCGGCCGCTTTGTCGATGGCTGCGACGAGGGTCTCGGCGGGCGACACGTAGGGGTAGGTCTTGTCGTACTCGTGGAGCAGCCGGGCCACGGCGTTGTCGAGCCTGGCGCGGGACCACAGCAGCATCACACGAAAGACAAAGGCGAGGCCCAGCCCCCCGATGCTGGTCCAAAACGCCGACCCCAGCGGGCCCACCATGTCCTGGATTTGGCGGCTGACCTCCTCGGCGTTTGCGTCTTGTAAGTTGAGGCCACTCAGGGCGATGGCCACGCCGAAGAAGGTGCCGAGCATGCCGAGCCAAGCGAACAGCGTGGGTGCGGCATCGGCCCCGCCCCAGGGGGGATCGAGGTCGGCGGGATGCACCGCTTGGGCCGCGGAGCCGGTGCGGCCGGGCTTGCCCTGGTGCTCGGTGCGCAGCCCACCCAGGCAGGACGCCACAGGGACCAGCCACGGGGGCACATCGGCGGCAGAGACGGGCAGCAGACCCGTGGCCGACTCGCCGAGCGCATCCACGTCCCCTCGGGCTTGGTGGAGCTTCACGAGGCGGGTGAGGGCCGCCAGCGCAACCGGCAGCGCGGCGGCGCAGAATGCCAAGAAGATGGGGTTGGCAAGCTGGGCCATGATGCTGTCGATGGTCATCGGTCACCTCCGACGGCTGCGGCGAGCCCGTCGCGCACGTTGAGCTGGGCGGACGGCACGATGACCTGCTCCGCCAGCGCTTCTTTTTCCCGAAGCAGCCCATCCAAGTAGACCTCGATGGACGGGCGGTCCGGGTGCTCCACGATGGGACGGTAGACGTGGACCGGGCGGGTCTGGCCGATGCGGTAGGCCCGGTCGGTGGCTTGGGCCTCCAGCGCGGGGTTCCAGTGCCGTGTGTAGTGGACCACGTGGTTGGCTCCTGTGATGTTCAGGCCGACGCCGCCGGCGCGGGGACCGAGGATGAGCACTGCAAAGCCCTTGGATGCGTTGAAGCGGTCGACCCGCTCCAGCCGCTCTCCTGCGGGCACCTTGCCGTTGACGCGGTCGGCAAAGACCGAGAACCGCTCCGCAATCTCGCGGGTGAGCTGATCCTGAAGCTCGTACCACTCGGCAAAGATGAGCACTTTCTCGCCGGCGCGCTGGATGTCCCGCAACAGACCCCACAGCCAGGCCCGCTTGGGGTCGCTGATGGGTGTGTCGGCGACCATTCCGGGGCATGCACAGACTTGGAAGAGGCGATGCAACATGCCGAAGCTGCCCTGCTTGCCGTCTTGGCTCTTGTCGTGCACCACTTGGTCGTAGAGTGAGGCTTGGTGGCGGTCCATCTGCAGCCTCGGACGGTGTCGGGCCTCGCTGTCGTGAAGTGGGGGAAGCTGGTCGGCCATCGTCCGGCGCTTCATCCGGCGCAGGATGCGGGGCCCCACCAAGTTGCGTAGCCGCTCCAGGGCTTCGGCATCGCCGTCGTCTGCGTGCTTCTGGTCAAACTGAGACAAGTCTCCCAGCCAGCCTGGGGCGAGCCAGTCAAACTGCGACCACAGCTCGGACAGCCGGTTCTGGACGGGGGTGCCAGTGAGGGCCAGCCGCCGTCGGGCATGCATGGCGAGCATCGCGCGGGTGACGCCGGCGCTGGGGTTCTTGATGCGGTGGCTCTCGTCGAGAACGATGAGCTCGAAGTGAACACGGCCCAGCTCAAGCTGCTGGCTGCGCACGGCTTCGTAGGACGCAAGGGTCCAGCGGGCGCGGCGAAAGTGCTCGGCCCTGAGGTTGCGGGCGCCGTCCGGACCCCCGATGAGCAAGGGGCGACCGAACCGACCCGGGAAGAACTTGTCGGCCTCGGCCCGCCAGTTGTGCAGCAGGCTCAGCGGGGCGACCAGCAGCATCGGCGTCAGCGTGCCCTGGTCCAGCAGCAAGCTCATCAGCGAGAGCACCTGAATGGTCTTCCCCAGCCCCATGTCGTCGGCGAGCATCCCATGGTCGGACGAGCCTTCATCCCAGCTCGCGTGGCCAGCGAGCCACCGCACCCCCGCGGTCTGGTGGTCGTAGAGGGGGAACCGGGGCGCAAGTCCGGGCGGGGGGAGGGGCACATCGACGGACCGACCGCTGCCCTCGTCCTCGTTGACATAGTTGAGCTCATCAATGTTCTGGCGGACTTGAAGCTCGGCCTTCGGGACGCCCTCGCGGGCTTCGGGCGCGTCGGTCTGCACCGGTGGCACCCGAAACCAGTGGCCATGCACAAAGACGTACTGGCGGCCATCTTGGGCTGCCCGGTGGAGCTCGGCCCACACGTCGGCCCACTGCCCCTCGGACAGGGCGGGCCGTGCGCCGGAGCCTCCGCCGTCCACGAAGGTCCAGCGCTCCCGGCCGGCGGCGCGGGGTCGGTAGACAGGGGGCACCATGGCGATGCCGATGACGCGGTCGGTGTAGTCGTCGAGGTCGAACAGGTCGGGGGGCAGCAGCGCTTCGGGGGCGTCGCGAAGAATGGCGGCGGCTTCTGGGGAGCTTCTCAAGCGTCGGTTCGCATCGAACAGGGTCGAGATCGCCCGACGCCCGGTCTGGGTCACGACCACCCGCACCTTGCGCCCGTCGTGCCGGATGTGGGGGTGGAGGTCCGGTCGGCTCTGGAGCTGGAGGAGGGTCATCTTCACGCTGGCATCGCTGTCGAGCCCGTGGCCTGGGGATCCGCCCGGGGCGACGGTCAGCTCCAGCTCGCCGGACTCACCCTGGACCAGCTTCGGGCGCAGTCGATCCCAGACCTGGACATCGAGGGCGCCGAGGGGGCCCCGCAGTGCCAGACCGGCGTGTTTGAGCCGCTCTTGGCGTTGGCTCCACCAGAGGAAGCGGTCGTCGCTCCACTCCGGCTGCGACGTGCCGGGCCGCTGGTCGGGGGGCCCGAGGGCCACCTCGTGGATGGCGTGGAGCTGGGGGGCAGGGAGCAGCCAGGTCCGGCCTTGTGAGTCGGTCCAGGTGGGGCCGGTGCGGCTCACGGCGGGTGCCAGCAGCTCCAAGTCGATGTCGAAGCGCTCGGCGCGCCTGGCGTGCAGCGGCCGTCCGGAGATCTCGACTGGCATGGGCCGAGACGGCGGGAGCGAGACGTGGCGGCCCAGCGCACGCACGATGTCGACGATCTCGCCCCACCCTTCGGGAATGGCTTCGGCGTCGGCGTCTTGGGCGGGAATGCCCAGGCTCGGGACCGCTTCGCCCTTGGCCACCGGGGCCAACCAAGCGGGCAGCGCCACCGCGGGACACCACGCTCCTTGCTTGGCCAACTCGGCGCGGGCTTGCGCGGTGTAGTGCGCGACAAAGGCGTCGTGGCCCACCAGAGCGGATGGACACCACTCCAGGGTCGACAGGAGCTGGTCGAGCATGTGTGCCTCCGGCGCTGGCCACCGCGATGGCTGCGGCGGGTATCCTGCACTACGCGAGAGTCCTGAGCTGGGACTGAGGTGTTTGCGGGGCCCTTTCACGGCATGGGGAAGCGGGTGCGGGGCTTGGCCGGGGGCGTCCCCTCCGTGCCAATGATGGTGAGACACCGACCCCCGGCAAGACTGCTGCCGGGGGCGACGCAGTGACCGTGGATCCCGACGGTGGGGACCCGCTCAGTCTCTGCTGGCGATTGCTGAACCCGTGTCGAGTTCCGAGCCCCGGGCTCCACCACAGCCAGCATGTCTGAGTGAAGCGCCAGGGGACTGACCCGCCCGATCCCAGCCCTCAGGGACGGCTCGCTCCCCGAGGCGAGCGGGCTCGCTCTCTGGCCCAGCTTCCGATTTGGGACCTTGTTCCCGCAATTTCCAGGGTATATCGAGCCATGCACAAGCCCTTCCAGCTGACCGACGCCGATGTCCAACAGCTGGGAGAGGGCGACCTGCTCCAGCACGACGACTTCGCGTCGGACGCCGAGGTGCGGGGCTGGTCGGCCGCGATGACCTCCTCGGACGCGGCGTTCACGAGGGCAGGGACTGGGGCGACAGGCCGTCAGGACGCCCGCGTACGCACCGACCGGACTGGATGGGAGGCCGATCTGCCCGGCGTGTTCCCGGGCCTGCGGGAGCGCTTCGTCGAGCTGCGCACGGAGCTCAACCAGACCGCGTGGTTGGGGCTGGCGATGTTCACGGTTCAGCTCGCCGTCTACGATCCGGGCGGCCTGTATGACGCACACCACGACGCCATTCGGGGCGACGCGGCGCGGCGGGTCACGGCGATTCTGTACCTGAACCCCGACTGGCAGCAGGCAGATGGCGGGTGCCTGCGCGTGCATGCCGAGGGGGGGCACCGCGACGTCCAGCCGAGGGGCGGTCGCTTGGTCGTGTTCCGCTCGGATCGGCTGCGCCACGAGGTCCTGCCGGGCAGCGCGGTGCGGCATGCGGCCACCGCCTGGTTTCGGGGGCGGGACCGTCCGGCCTGAGCCGGTTCGTGCCTGGCTTCACTCAGCAGAGCTCGGTCCACTGGAACGTGCGAACACCCGTCGATGCGGGTGCGTTCTGCCGGAAGGCTCAGCGCCACGAGAGCGGGGACCTCCGGCTGGTCTCGGTGGCGCTGTTCGGGCGGGGCTCGGCCCGGCCCTGAGCCCTTGGCCGCGGTCAAGCACACCTCTGCTGCTCGGCGTCCCGCAATTGGACCCAGCGTCGCGCATCGAACCCCGCCCATACACGGCTCGGTGCAGATCCCGTGCCTGACGAAAATACACGCAGTCCCGGACAGAAACCACCGCCACACCAGCCGACAGAAACCTGCCCCACACGCCGTTTTCGGGGAGCGTCCAGCTCCACGGCTCTGGGAGTGTGTACAGGTGCACCCGCAGGTCGGCCGACCGCTGGGCCGCCAAGTCTGCCGGCCCAGGATGCCGCTCGCGGGCATCCCAAGCAGCGAGCGTCCCTCCGACCCAAGGTTCGGCCGTTCCATCGACAGAAACCAGCAAATGGTCCATCGATCTACGACAGAAACCAGCCGGCAAGTGGCCTGTCTTGCCAGGGGCTCCGAGGGGCCGGCCCACCGGCGGCACAGCAATGGCGGGCAGTCAACGCCTTGCCGCCCGCCCAGAACCCCTACCGCCGCAGCCCATCCAGCAAGTCCACGGGCCGAAGCGAGCCGCCGTCCACTTCACCGGGCGCCTACTCCGGTTCCACCACCGGCGCGCCCACCGCCGCCGCCAACGCCCGCAGCACCTGCGCCGCAGCCCCCTCCCCAACCCCGTCCTCCAACAGCTTCACCACCCCGCGCGCGATCTCCCGCGTCGAGAGCCCCAGGCCAAATGCAATGGCGTGCGTGCGATCAATCCGCAGTGGCGCCGGCTGGTTCACCGCAGGCATCTGCATGGAGACCGTCCGCGTCGGCGGCGCCATCGGCGGCGCCATCGGCGGCGCCATCGGCGGCGCCATCGGCGGCGCCATCCCACTCCACAACTGCGGCAGCTCATCAACCTCGGGCCACGCCGTGACCACGTCGAGCTCAACCTCCACCGGCAGCGCGCTGATCCCGGTCTCGGGCGCAATCAGCGGCGTCGCCTCCAGCACTTCAACCCCCGCTCGACGTCGCCGCCGCCCCACCTCCGGCTGGTTGGCCGCACAGCTCGCCGGCGCCCGCTGGGGCACATGCTCCTGCGGCGTCCCGTAGGAGTCCTCCAAGGCAGCCCGCAGCCTCCCCAGAACCCGCGCCTGGACCGCCAAGTCCACGCCGCCCGTCCCCCGCACCATCCCTCGCGGCGCCGAAGCGGCCCGCAGCCCAGCCTGGGCCCGCAGCCGCACCGCTGCCATCGTGACCGGCGTCCACCCTTTCCGCTCCGCCGCCCGCTGAATGGCCCGGTTCAGGCTGCGGGTCGGACGGTGGGGCTGTCCGCGCATGGGGAACAAGAGCCCGTCGTCGCCGGCCTTCTTGCGGCGGGCTCGGTGCCACGGCCTCAGCGCCCGGACCGCGCGGGGCGTCAGCGGGTAGCGCAGCGTGCTGGCCCGCCCCGCCCGGTTGCGCACCCGAACCGTCACCACGCCCTCGTCCAGGTTCAC
This sequence comes from Myxococcota bacterium, assembly GCA_942491145.1. GTDB lineage: Bacteria > Myxococcota_A > UBA796 > UBA796 > UBA2385 > CAXQUZ01. The sequence goes on from CALOBC010000016.1 coordinate 59,309, forward strand.
GTCGCCCACCCGCAGGGCCAACACCCGCCCCGGTCGCGCAGACACGTGAAGCTGGAGCACCAAGGCTGCCCGAACGCGAGCCGGGCCGCTCTCAACCAACAACTCAAGGTCATGCCACGACGCCATCTCGCGCTCGGTCGGGTCGCCGATGGGCCGCCGCAATCGAGGAAGCAGCTTCGCCTTGACCTTGGGCCGCCCGACCTTGCGTTGCACGGCGTGGACCACCCGCCGCAACAGCGTGAAGCACGCGCTGATCCGGTCCCGCGACAGGTGCTCGATGTGCCGGTTCTTGGGCGCGCGTCGACGCCGGCTGAACAGCCAAGTCTCGTCGATGTCGGCCAGCAAGACACCACCGTGGGCCTCAATCAGCCGGCGGGCACAGTCACGCAGCTTCTTCAGTCGGTTGGCGTCGCGGTCGGTGGAGCCCTCGGGGAGCAGCGCGCCCATCCCGCCGGCCCGCAGCGCCTCGGCGACCGTGGCCTTGGGGCCGACCCGCCGGGCCGCCCACCGCATATCTTCGTGCCACGACCGAGGGTGGGCGCGTCGCAGGTCCCGCAGGCCTGCACAGGTGGTGGCGTCGGTCACACAGGGCCAAGACACCGTGACGGTCACGGTTCGGGACGGAGAGGGGGGCATGGGCGCCTCGTCGGAGGGGGTCTCTCTTCACCGTATACACAAAGCCCAGGTTGCAGTCGCCGGGGCACACGAGGCCGCTGCTGAAAGCCCTCCCGCAGCACCTGCTCAACCTCCCCCACCCCCACCTCGCCAACCAACCAGCCACAGCCCAACCCACGTATCATCCTATGTGCCCACGCATACTCGAAAACAGCCACAAACAAACCATTCTCGCAAGTCCCCATCCGCCCCATCCACCCCATCCACCCCATCCAGCTCGCCTCCCGGCCATGGCAGCACGGTGAAGACAAGCCCCAAGCAGGCCCCGTCTCCACACCCGGAACCCGATGCCACCCGTCGCCCGCCACCGCCGCACCCCGCCAGCCTCGGCTGGTTGTGCCGCTCGTGGCCGCCCGGCGCTCAGCGGTGGGGAGGCCGGCTTAGCACCTGCGGCCACCGCTGCGGGTGTGGCCAAGGGACCCGTCTGGCCATGACGAGCCCCCACGACCTGCTCAGCCTCTCCGATGCGGTCCAGCGGCTGGGCATGCGCAGGAGTGACGCGAAAGCCTGGTTGCACTCTCGGCACCTCCATCACGCGGGACCCCGCCCTCACAACGGCCGTCGGTGAGGGCATCCAAGCGGTCACGGGGGAGCTGTTCGCGCCAGATCTGTCGCCTGAGGCACAGCGCCTGGTCGGGAAGCGCTGCAACTCGGCCCTCCTGGTCGGCTGCGGGCCGAGGGGGCTCCTCGAGCAGCTCCACAACGCGGGCGGGTCCATGACCCTCCAGGAGGCAGAATTGGCTCGGGTTGCGTGGTGGGCCCAGTTTCCTTTGCTCTCCACGTTCGTCCGAGCCTGGCTGGGGTGGATCCGCGTGCTCTGCAGCTCGGGAGAGCACCTCCGGCGCAACAGCGGGAAGCGAAGTCCTGCGTGCTATTGGGCGTCGTTCCTCGGTGGGTCCGCAGGGCCTCGACCAGCGGGCTGGTGCGCTTGGCCCGCCGTCGGTGCGTTCGGGCCCCGTCCTCGCCGCAACGCTTGCCGTCCCGGGACCCGGCCACGGACAGCAGGACGTCACCCCAGCAGCCCGGCAGCAGGTCAGCGGGCCGGACCACTCGGAGCGGCAGGGGGGGCAGCGGAGGAGACGCACGGGAGGGCTCTACAGGATGAGTTCCACTCATTGATTGACTCTTCGAAGACGCCGGTCACCAGGGGCCAACACGGACGACTCGCACTACACGGATGACGCAGCCTCGAGACACTTCAAGGCACAATGCCGAGGCCTTGTGTTTGCGAGAGAACTGGCTCAACGATTCGATTGGCCCAGCGGGCGATGTAGAGGGTCCCTGGTCGATGGTCGGCCAGGGGCGACTCGGAGACCTTCGTGGTCACGCCCCTCGACAGCCTTCTGCGACCAGCGAGCGCTGCGGACGTCCTGGACGTCCCGGCTGCCGCCGTGCGGCTGGGGCTGTCGGTTGTGGAGGCACGCGCGTGGCTTGAGGAGCGGGGCCTCATCCTTTTTGTGGCAGGACGAGAGCGGGTTGTGTGGGCACAGGTCCTTGGCGCCCTCCAGGCGCGGTCGGCGCCAGAGCGTCCATGGTCGGACAGCGACCTGCTCAGCGTCTCCAACACTGTGAAGCGCCTGGCGATGAATGAGCGGTCCGCCCGGGCTTGGCTTGCAAAGAAGGGCTTGGTGCGAACGGTCGGAAGGGCCAAGCGCGTGGTCTGGGGAGATGTCTTGCGTGCCGCGCGTGGAGAAGCGCGTCCCGATGGTCCGGCCTCGCCGCCACGCATCACGCGCCCGCTGCCCCGGTCGAAGCACCTGCGGTCCCTGCTGGGGAAGTAGACCACCGGGGCGAAGGAGCTCGCCCGCCACGACAGCCTTGTCGAGCAGGGATCTCACCGGGGCTGCCAGCCGACTGGACGGACCCCGGCGCAGTCAGCCCTTCAACAGCCGCAGCCGCTCGACACCGATGTCTTCGTCGGATGGACGCACCAGGTCGAGTGCCCCCTGCAGGTCGTCGGCTGTGGCCGCACGGTATGCCCGGAGCGCCTCCTGAGGGGAGTGCCCCAACAGCTTCGCGTAGGTTCCGATCTCAACTCTGCGTCGCAAGCAAGTGTCGGTCATCAGGCGCCGCAGCCCGTGAAAGGTGAACGGCTCCACGCCCACCCGCTCACACGCGCCCTTTAGACTCTCGGAGCCATTCTGGGCGAAGTATCCGCCGATGAGGGGGTCATCCTCCTTGGCTCCCTGTCGGTGGCTCAGGATGACCCGTGCCTCCTCCTCGCGGAGCGGAAAGCGGCGCAGGCCAGTCTTTCCGTCGAGCCAGATCCACCAGCCGTCCCCATCTTCGACGATGTCGCTCCAGCAAGCCCAGGTGAGCTCGCTGACCCGCGCGCCGGTCATCCAGCCCACGTACAAGCCCAGTGCCAGCTTGGAGCGAGGGGTGAGGCTCCGGTACACGCGCTCCACCTCCGCATGAGACGGGGTCTTGTGGTTGTTGACCCACTCGTTGTGGACCACCCGCACCTTCACCCGTCGCCAAGCCACTCGGGGGAGGGGCACACTGCGGTCTTCCGCCCAGGTCCACGTCTGCTTGAGGATCTTCATGTCCAAGCGCACGGTCCGCGGCGAGTACTTCTCGGCGAGGCGGTCGCGAATGGCGAGGAGGTCCCGCACCGCGACCCGCTTGAGGGCTTGGTCCCCGCCGGCTCGGATCAGCCGCTTGCTCGACGTCACCGCGTTCCGGAGCGTGTAGATCGAGATGCCGTCGCCGTCGTGGCGCCGGCCGCCGGGGCCCCGTTCCTCCATGTCAGCGAGCCACACCGACAGAAGGTCCGCGATGGTGCGCACCCCGGAGGCATCGTCGGTGACTGAAGTCGGATCCACCTCTCGGTACGCCTCGGCCAGTGCTGCCGGCACCGCCTCCCGCGCGAGCCGCCCGAGGGTCTGCAGAACACGCTCCCCGGTCACGGGGTGGCGTGTGGACATCCGCCACTCCCAGTGTGGCTTGCGCGCCGTCGGGGCTCGTCGAGCGTAGGCCGTGGCGAACGTGTGCGAGCCGCTGCTCAAGGGCACCGGGTCGGGCTTCGACGCGCTTCGAGGAGTGGGCACATCGACCTCCAGAGTGGACACATCATGTGGCGAGAACCAGCCTAAACTGACCACCTTGATGTGTCCACTTGGAGGAGCTGTGGTGGGCGGGTCTGGGTGAGACTACGTCGCCGAGATGCCCGCACCAATCGGACAACTCACCCCCGTTCCACCCAGCCCACAGTACCCCCCAGGGTTCTTCGCCAAGTACTGCTGGTGATACTCCTCCGCATAGAAGAACACCGGCATCTCCAACACCTCCGTCGTGATCCCCCCCAGCCCAGCAGCCGTCAGCGCCGTCTGAAACGCCTGCATCGACGCCTTGGCCGTCGCCAGGTCCGCCTCACCCTCGACGTAAACACCCGACCGATACTGGGTCCCCACGTCGTTGCCTTGGCGCATGCCTTGGGTTGGGTCGTGGCTCTCCCAGAACACCTTCATAAGTCCAGCCAACCCAACCACCATCGGGTCATAGACCACCAACACCACCTCATTGTGACCGGTGCGGCCCGAGCACACCTCTTTGTAGGTCGGGTTGGGCGTGTGGCCCGCTGCGTAGCCCACCGCCGTTGAGACGACCCCGGGCACCGTCCAGAACTTGCGCTCCGCCCCCCAAAAACAACCCATGCCGAACAAGGCCGTCTTGAGGCCATCGGCGAAGGGCCCCTTGATCGGTCGACCATGGACAAAGTGCGCCGTCGGCACCCCAAACAGGGGCTCGGGCCGGCCCGGCAAGGCATCGGCGGCGGAGGGCACGCGGGGCTGTTCGCGCGATGCGGAGCGAAAGAAGTCGAAGGCCATCGTCATCACCCGTCGTTGGAGTGAGGTCCGATACCCGGCCCTGGGACCGGAGCAAGCCCTGGGCGTCCGCCGAAACCTCCACACGAATGCTTTGCAGAAGGGAGTCGGCTGGCCATTGCGGTTCCCTCCGTTCGGCGCCAGAATCGGGCCAACGGCTTCGATCCCCTGGCTCCCTCTGAGATGCCCCCCTCTCGACCTTGAGAAATCCATGACCTCCCAGCGACTCCTCCTCCCGGCCTTTGTCTTCCTTGTCGGCTGCGCGCCAAGCGTGGCCAAGACCGGCGAGGCGGATGACACCGTGGCCGACGAAGACGGGCTCCAAGACGACGCAGACGGCACCGATGGTGCGGACGGCGGCGACGGTGCAGACGGCGGCGACGGTGCAGACGGCGGCGACGGAGAGGACGGCGGCGACGGTGCAGACGGCGGCGACGGAGAGGACGGCGGCGACGGCGACGAGCCTGACCCCGACCCCGTCTACGCGTACGCCGGCGACTACAGCGGCTCTGTGGTGGTCAACATCGGCTGGCCCGACTGGAGCGGCGAACCGAACTGGGCCGAGCTGTGCGACCTCGACACCACCTACAGCGTTGACGACGAGGGCTCCTTCGCCGAGACCTTCACGTGTGAGCTCGGCGGCGGTGGCCGTCCCACGACCGTGGAGTTCAACCTCGAGGGCGTCATCGACTGGGACGGGGGTCTCGAGGGCGACGTCGGCTTTGCCGTCGACGGCTGGTTCGACGAGAGCTGCACCATGGACGGCGGCGTCGACTCCGACGACTTCGCGTTCACGTGCGAGACCGAGGTCGACATGGGCTGGGGCAACCCCATCCCCGTGGTCATTGAAGGCGAAGGCCGTCGCTGAACCTCAGGTCGCACGGGCCAAGAACAGCTCACCTGTGGGGAAGTCCACCCCCAGCGCAAGCAGGTCCGCCGCCACCGGCTGAAAGCCCGCCTCCTCGATGCACCGCCACCACGTCTGGTGGCTGAAGATGCCCATCGTGTGCTGCTCGTGAATGCAGCGCACGACGCCATCTTCGTCCCGAAGGAGCATCGCCATCTCGACTTGGAAGGTGCTGTCATTGGGGTCCGGATCCCAGCGCCACTCCAGCAGCCGGGCGGCCCTCAAGCTGTCCGCTGCGTCGTCCCCCCCGGCGTCGGTGCCGCCGTCCCAGCCGTCCTTGGCGACGTCCGGCACCACCAACAGCGCCCCACCCGGCTTGAGGTGGGCCCGCGCGGTCGCCAAGGCCGCCGTCAGGTCCGCCTCCGTCAGCATGTACATCACGGCATCGTGCAACAACACGGCGTCGACCTGGCGTTCCAGCCGCAGCGTGCGCAGGTCGCCGGGCACCTGTTGCCGACCGGGGTTTCGTCCAGCGGCCACGGCGAGCATGTCGGGGCTCAGGTCATTGAGGATGACCTCCAGCTCGGCCGGCAGGTGGCTCGCGAGCGTTCCTGCCCCGCACCCCAGCTCCAGCAAGCTGTCGGGAGCCCGTTCCAGAACCTGTGCCAGCAGGGCATGATAGAGGGAGGCCTCGTCGGCATAGGCGTCGACGGGGGACAGCAGCGGCCACCAAGGCGCCAGCTCGGTATACATTCGGGGGTTCATCGCGGGCTCCTGGGCTGTTCGCAGCATGACAGCGATGCCCCCCTCCACCGTCTTCCCGGGCCGACCATGCTCCAAGATGCCCTCAAGCACGCGCTCAGCAAGCGCGGCGACCTCGAAGCGCGCACCCCCGAGGGCAGCGCTCCGGATGCTCCCGCCGGTCCTGCCGCACTCCCCGACCCCGAGGGCAGCGAGTGGATGCGGCTGCTCCCCAGTGCCCCCGCTGGGGCCTCCATTGGGCGGCTGAACCAAGAGACCGACCAACAGATCAAGCGGTGGAAAGCGAGCGGTCGCCAGCGGGACGCCAAGGCCCTCGACAAGGCCCGCTCGGCATTCCTGAAGACCCGCGAAAAGGCCGCGTGGAGGGCGACCAAGGTCCGCTGGGCCGAGCTGGAGCTGCCCGAGCGCATCTACCGGCGCCTCAAGTCCGAGACGGTGCAGATCGAGACCATCCTCGCCAAGCTCCACACCCGCCGGGCCGCCGCCATGGCCGTCGCCTCTCACGATGAGCTGCTCACGTGGCTCGGCGCCCGCTGAGCGATGTTTGCGCGGCTCTGCCGTCCGGCTGGGCTATGGTCGTCGCACGCCCCCTCCTGCCAGAGCTTGTCAGTGCATCTTCGTATGGCGCGCCCCCCGCTCCTTGAGCCATTCGCCCTCGATCGGGCGCTGGCCCGGGGCTGGTACCGCATGCGGCAGTCGATGTTCACGTGTCGCTTTCTCACGCGCGACACGGGCCTCTTCAGCGTCGTGTGGACCCGCCTGCCGCTGGACACCATGGTGCTGCGTAAGTCCCAGCGCCGGCGGCTCAACCGCATCCATCGGGATCTGCGCGTGGACGTCGGGCCGATGGTGCTCGATGGTGAGCGGGAGCAGCTCTACAGCCGCTACCGTGCCCATGCCCAGGGCGACCGGGCGCCGAGCCTCAAAGAGACCCTGTTCGAGGACGCCACGGCCGTCGCCAACCTGCCGGTGACGCTCACCACCCTGGACGCCAACGGCGACCCAGATCCCCCGGGCCGCAACCTGTTCGACACGTGGGAAGTGCGCATTCGCACGCCCGAGGGCCGCTTGGTCGGGCTGAGCATCTTTGACCGCGGTCAGAGCGCGCTCCAGAGCATCGTGGGCATCTACGATCCCGAGTGGGCCCGGTATGGACTGGGCACGGCCACCATGCTCATCGAGGCCGACTGGGGCCGGCGCCAGGGGTTTCGCCACCACTACTCCGGCTACGTGGTGCCGGGGCTCGACAGTTTCGAGTACAAGCACGACATCGGGTCTCTCGAAGCCCTCCACCCCACTGGCGGCGTGGGCGTGGGCGGGGTGTGGCGCCCTGTGGAGCGGCTGAACACGGCCATGCTGCCGGCTGCGCGGCTGCGAGAGACACTGCTCCATGTGGCCCGTGGACTCGACCGCTCCGGCGTGGCCAACCAGCTGCGCCTGTACCCGCCCTATCGCTTCGTGCAGCTGAACCGGTTGCAGGAGCGGGCCCTCGGTGAGCCGCTGTTTCTCGAAGTGGACCAGCAACGGGGCGGTCCCTTTCGGCTGGGCGTCAGCATGGACATCGACCAGGGCACGCTCCAGCTCGACCTGTTGTCGCGGGGTCGGGACATCTCCCACATGATCTCCGATGTCAGCCCCGACAGCCCCTTCCTGCCCGAGATGCACGTGCTGACCCGCATCGCGCGGATGAGCACGGCCGAGACGCCGGCCGAGATGGTGCGCTTGGTGCGGGCGGTCTGCCGGCGATCGGCCTGAAGCCCCCGGGTGTGTGGACGCGCGGTGTAGACTCGGCTGCCCCCGATCTGTCCCGTGTGACGTCGCGGGGGCGTGGAGGCCCGATGCACCGCTCTGCACTTGTCCTGACCCTCTCGCTGTTCGCGGTGGGCTGCGCTCCGGACGATGACGAAAAAGACGATGACACCGGCACTGCCGAGGCGGATGCGGACGCCGACGCGGATGCGGACACCGACGCCGATGCGGATGCTGACGCGGATGCGGATGCCGACGCCGATGCCGATGCCGACACCGACCCGGTCGAGACCGAGACCGTGGGTGCCTACATCATTGCGTACGGGCTGCGGCCGTTTCCCGGTGAGCTGGACTGCTTGCTGGTCTGGTCCGTGGAGAGCGCCGGCCCCCGGGATGACTGTGATTACTGCACGTTTGCGTTCGACTCCACGCTGGTCTTCCAGCAGGATGACTTGGGCGGATGTGACGCACAGTCGGACATTCCCGCGGCCTTGGGCTTCGGCCCCTCGACCCCGTATGGCCCCAGTGTCTTCTATGATGTGGGCTACGGGTGGACGCCTTGGCTTTATGTGGAGGCCTACACTGACGACTACGCCTACTTTAAGACTGGGTTCCGCGACTATCCGTATGGGGCATACTACTACACATATGAGACGTATGGATATATTGGGGTGGCCCCCGTGCCGGAGTGACAGTACCGACTGTGTGTGGTCTACCGAACGCCGATGAGGCGCCACAGGTGGCCAACCTGCACCGGCCGGCCGAACGTCACGAGCAAGTCGTCGGTGCCGTCCAGCACCCGCACCCGCAGGGCCAGCCGACCGTCTTCCAGCTCGGCGCAGCCCACATACGTGGCGTGGGCCGGGATGCACCCGGCGACCATGGTGAGCATGTCCCCCAGCGCCAGCTCGGTGTGTTCTTCGAGCCAGGCGTCTGCGTCCCCGCCCAGGGCCTCGCGGGCCTCGCCGCCGTTGAGGAACAGCGCGCGCCAGACGCGGGTGTCGTGGCTGCGGGCGGCCTGGAACACAAAGTGGCCCAGCTCCTGCGCGGTGAGTGGGTCTGGGCGGCGAAACCGAGGGCCCTCGTCGTCGTCGCTGGCGAGGCGGCGCACCCGGACCAACAGCCACAGCAACAGCAAGACCACCACCAAGAGCAGTGTTGTGGTCTGGTCGACAATGATGCCGAGGTTGAGCAGGTCCATGGTGAGGTCCAGTCGCGGGTCCACCTCAAGCGTGGGCCCACCCCAATCATGGCCCGGGAGACAATCCGTTACAAGGGCAACCGGGCCCTCCGTGGTCCCATTCTTCGTTCCCTCGGAGCCCGTCGATGGCCGAGCCGCCCGCCCCCCCCCTGACCCAAGTGCTGCGCGACGGCTTGCCGTGGCTGGTCGGCGCGCTGCTGGTGGTGGCTGCCGTGGCACTCTATCTGTGGTGGTCTGCCCCAGAACCCAACACACTCCCCGACGTCTACAACGTGTTGTAGGGTCGAGGGTGGGTTGGGCTCCGCAGGCCACGCTTTGGGTTGGGACTTGGGATCAAGCCTTGAGTTGGTCTCCAACCGGCAGCTGCCGAATGCGCTTGCCGGTGGCCAAGAAGATGGCGTTGCAGACCGCCGCTGGCACCGGGGGCAGTCCAGGCTCGCCCACGCCGCCGGGAGGCTCGGTGCTGGGCACGATGACCACGTTGACTTGGGGCGCTTGGGCCATGCGAAGCAGCGGGTGGGTGTGGAAGTTGAGTTGTTGGGCCGCGCCGTCCTTGAAGCTGAGCCCTTCATAGAGGGTCATGCTCAGCCCCATGGTCAGCGCCCCCATCACCTGGGCCTTCACCGTGTCGGGATGCACCACTTGGCCGCAGTCGATGGCCGCTGTCACCCGGTGCACCGTCAGCTCGCCATCGCTCGACACCGACACATCGGCCACCTCGGCCACAATGCTGCCGAATGACGCATAGATTGCGGTGCCCCGGGACTGGCCCTCCGGAACGTTGCCCGCAGCGTCCACTGCTGTGTTGAAGACGTGGAGGAAGCGCGGGTTGTTGGCCAACAGCTCCCGTCGCAACGCGATGGGGTCTCGCTTGAGCACCTCGGCACACTCGTCGAGGAAACACTCCCGGAAGAAGGCGTTGTGGCTGCCTTGGACCGACCGCCACCAGCCCACAGTGATGGGCATGTCGACTCGAGCGTACTCCGAGCGGACCGCAGCCAGCGTGTAGGGGGTGTGCTCCAGTCCACCGATGGCGGGCTCTGCGGCGAGCTTGCTGTTCGCCAGCACATCCGGGGCGAACCGGGCGATGATGTTGGGCGCAGCCAGCCACGACTGGAGGGTCTGGACGGTGCCGCCGCCGAGCTCGGCCTTCATCCGGCAGCGCACCGCGGGCCGGTATGCCCCCCGGGCCATCGACGCCTCTCGGGTCCAGATGAGCTTGACGGGGGTGCCGCTGTCACGGGCGGTCTGGACCGCGACACGCACGAACTCCACTTCGGACCGGCGGCCGAAGCCTCCCCCCAAAAAAGCCGTGTGAATGTAGATGTCATCGGCATTCAGCTTGGTCAGCTTCGCGGCGGTCTTCGCGCTGCCTTGCTGGTTTTGGGTGCCCACCCACACATCACAGCGGTCCGCTGTCACCCGCGCCGCGCAGCTCATGGGCTCCATGGTGCAGTGGTCCAGGTAGGGCACACCATAGGTGGACTCAACGATGCCTTGGGCCACCTCGCCCAGGAAGCGACCGTGGTTGCTGATGGTGTGGGTCTTCCCGTCGAGGGCCTTCATCAACAGGGCGTCGATGCGGGCGTCGTCGAGCCCGGCACCTTCCCCAGGGTCCCACGCGACCACAACCGCCTCGCTGGCCTTCTTGGCCTGCCACCAGGAGTCCGCCACAACGACGATCTCATCGGGGTAGTGGAAGACCTGTACACCGCCCGGCATCGCCAGTGCCGCCGCCGCGTCGTGGCTCTGGAGGGTGCCGCCATAGTGGGGGCAGGGCAGCACCACGCCATGGCGCATGCCGTCGATCTTCACGTCGGTGGCGAACACGGCGCTGCCGTCCACTTTGGACGGAAGATCCAGTCGCGGGGGGGACGTCCCCAGCAAGGTCCACTGGTCGGGTGACTTGCGGGTGGGCTTGCGAGGTGGGTTCAGCTTCGATGCGGCCGCCGCGAGCTCCCCATAGGTTGCGGACTTGTCGCCGCAGCGCACAACGCCCGACGCGGTCTGGCAGTCCTTCGGGCTCACCTTCCACTGGCGAGCCGCGGCGACCACCAACATCTCTCGGCATGCGGCGCCGGCGTTCAGCAGCACATCCCAGTAGCCCCGAATGGACTCCGAACCACCGGTCAGCTGGACCTTCACAGGGAACGCGACCGAGCCGCGGCGGTAGTCCTTGTGGGCGGGGGCGGACTCGGCGGTCACCGAGCCCCAGTCGGCGTCCATCTCTTCGGCGAGCAACATGGGCAGAGAAGTAAACACACCCTGGCCCATCTCGGCGGCGCCCACTCGCAGCGTGATGCGGTTGTCGGGCGCAACGCGAATCCAAGCGTTGAGGTGCACAGCCTCGCCGGACTCGCCGCCCAACACAATGGTGGTGTCGGGCGCGGGAATGCCCTTGCCGAGGGCAGGAAGGGAGAAGCCCAGGACCAGCCCGCTGCCGATGCCCTGGAGCAGGCCCCGACGGCTTAGGTTGTGGGTGGGGGCGCTCATGGCTGGCCTCCATCAGTGCCACTGGGTTGTTCTGCGTCTTCGGACACCGGCTCCACTGATGGCGGCGGAGGGGGAGCCGGAAGCGCCTTGCACGCCCGTCGGACCGCCTTGCGGATGCGGTCATAGGTGCCGCACCGGCAGATGTTGGTGATGGCCGCGCCAATCTGGGCGTCCGTGGGTTCTTGGCCCGCGTGGGCCTCCACAAAGGGGGCCGCCGCCATGAGCTGTCCCGACTGGCAGTACCCACACTGGGGCACCTGCTCCTTGAGCCAAGCGTCCTGCACGACGTGGTTGTCGAGCCCTTCGATGGTAGTGAGCGGCATGCCCGCCGCCGCTGACACCGGCAAGATGCACGTGCGGACCGCGTTGCCGCCCATGTGCATCGTGCAGGCTCCACACAAGCCCATGCCACATCCAAAGCGGGTGCCGGTCATGCCGAGGGTGTCCCGGATCACCCACAGCAAGGGCGTGTCGGGAGCGACGTCCACTTCGTGGTCTTGGCCGTTGATGCTCAGCTTGATCATGTTCACCTGGGAGTTGTGCAGGCAACTGGCTATCCCGGTCGTCCTGCTTCTGGGTTGGATCGAGGGTAGTCATGGCGCTTGTGGTTCGCACTGTGGGTCTGGACGACCGCACGCTGGTGGTCCAGGTCGCCGCCCGCATGCGCTGGACGCTCGACGAGGTGCTCGGGGCGGACCGCACGGTGGCCAACTACGACGATGCATGGCTCATGGACCGGGTGGACGCGCACCTCGACCCCGCGCGGCTCGATGGCGCGGTCATCGTGGCCCTCGATGACGGAGGTTCCGTGGTGGGCCAGACCATCGTGCGGCCGGACGTGCACGATGGGGGTCCCGCGGGTCTCTTCTCGACCACGTGGGTGGCGCCGACTCACCGACGATCTGGACTGGCCCACCAGCTGCTGGACCGGGGTGAGGCTTGGCTGGCCGCGCGGGGGCTCATGCGTGTGGTGACCGACACCTCCAGCACCAACCTGCCCTTGCTGCGGCTGTTCTCGTCGCGGGGCTACACCATTGTGGTGCGCTCGGCCGACGGTGCCATGGTCCGGCTGTTGGGGACGCTCAGCGGTGCCCCCGAGAGCTGAGCTGTGGGCCCGACGCCGTGCTTGCACAGCGCGCCCCAAGACTCTGGCTCAGTCCGGGGTGTTCGACAGGATGCGCATGGCGGTGTCCTGCACCACCCGGGACCCGGGGTAGGTGTCCAGTGCGCTTAGGATCATCGTCTTGGCGCCCTCCAGATCACCTTGGGCGAGCATCACTTCGGCCTTGAGGGCCTCCAGCTCGGACGAGCGGATGGTCGCGAACCGGCGCAGCTTCAAGAACTCTGCCGTCTCGTCCACTTCGCCCATGGCCAGCTTCGCCCGCAGGTACACGTCCCAGAACTCTGGGCTCTGCAAGAAGCGCTTGCGCAGCGGGTTCAGCGCGGACACCGCCAGGTCCGGCTCGCCGAGGGCCGTCTGCAGCCGCGCTTGGGCCAGCAACGTCGGCTTGCGGCTCTCGAAGCCCATGTGCTCGGCGATGAGCAGCTCCGCCCGCGCCGACCCCGTGTCGCCCAGGTCCAGGTAGATGTCGGCCTTGACCCCGTAGAACGACGACCGCCCTGGGGCGAGCCCGATGGCTTCGTCCGCCAGCTCCAGCGCGCGCTGAAACTCGCCCGCCTCGCGATAGTCGAGAATGCGGTTGATCAGGGCATAGTGTTCCTGATCCATCGAGATCGACTTGAGCATGAGCTGCTCGGTGCGCAGCGTCGCAGCGTCCTCGTACTCCCCCATTGCCCGCAGTGCGTCGGCATGGTAGCGAATCGCGCTCTTCTCGTAGAAGGGCGAGCCCTGGCACCGCTCCAGCAGCGCGATGGCCTCGACGTACTCACGGTCGACAGCGTGGGCTGCCCCCGCCAACACACACACGTCTTGGTTGCCGGGATGGAGCTTGGCCTGCTCTTCGACGTATCGGAAGACCGCGTCGGTGCGGCCCCGGTGCAACATCGCGACAATGCGTCGGGGGATGTCGGTGTCGGTGGCCGCCATCGCGGACGCAATCCACACCAATGCGACGATCATGGGCAACACACGGGCAGTCGGGAGGTCGAGGGCGTGGCGTTCGAGACGGCAGGCGTGTAGCACGACCGCGGGCGGATGGCCCGCACCACCGCCGGGACCCCGAGCGCCCAGTCCCCCTCGTTCGCTTGCACCTGACCCAAGACCCGCGTAGGTGAGCGGAATGCTCGACTCCCGCTCCACCACGGGCACCGGCGACCGCGCCGTGCTCGTTGGTTTGTACCCGACCGACACGACCCTCACCCCTGAACGACGCCTCAATGAGCTGCAGAGCCTTGTGGAAGCTGCCGCGGGTGAGGTCGTTGAGCGTGTGATCCAGCGCCGGGGCCGCGAGACCCCAGGGCGGGACCAGCGCCCGGCCGATCCGGCGACCTACATCGGTCGCGGCAAGGTCGAAGAAGTACAACACATCGCCATGGCCCATGGCGCCAACCTCGTGGTCTTCGACAACGAGCTGTCTCCGGCCCAGATCCGCGAGCTCGAAAAGCGGATTCAGATCCGCGTGATTGACCGCAGCGAGCTGATTCTCGACATCTTCGCGGCCCGCGCCCGCACCCGCGAGGCGATGGTTCAGGTGGAGCTTGCCCAGCTCGAGTACACCGCCCCCCGCTTGCGGGGCATGTGGTCCCATCTCGAGCGCCAAGCCGGCGGTGGGGGTGGGCGCTCCGGCGGCATCGGCACCCGCGGCCCTGGCGAGCAGCAGATCGAGATCGACCGCCGCATCGTGCAAAAGCGCATCAGCAAGCTGAAGGACGAGCTGGAGAAGGTCCTGGCCCGCCGGGAGCGTGAGGTCAAGGCCCGCAACAGCCGGGTGTGGACGGTGGGGCTTGTCGGCTACACCAACGCCGGCAAGAGCACGCTGCTCAACGCGCTGACCGACGCCGGCACCTACGTGGCCGACCAGCTCTTTGCGACCCTCGACACCGTCAGCCGACGCTGGCCGGTGCGCCCGGGTGTCGACATTCCGTTGTCCGACACCGTCGGCTTCGTGCGTGACCTGCCCCACCACCTGGTCGCTTCGTTTCGGTCCACGCTGGCCGAGGCGCTCCACGCCGACCTGCTGCTGCATGTGGTCGACGCCTCCCATCCCGAGAGCGAAGGCCAGATCGAGGCGGTCCATGGGGTGCTGTCCGAGCTCGGGGTCGACCTGGACCGGCTGGTGGGTGTGCTCAACAAGGCCGACCAAGTCGACGATCCCGAGGTCCTCACCGTCCTGCGGGCCTCGTTCCGCGAGTCCGTCACCATCAGCGCGGTCACGGGTGCCGGCCTGGATGATCTCGCCACCATCGTGATTGGCCGCCGAAGCAATGACTGGGTCGAGCTTCAGGTGCTGGTCCCCCACACCGAAGCCCGGCTGACGGCGCTCGTGCATGAGCACGGCGAGGTCCTCGAAGAGCGGTGGGAAGAGGACGGCTGGCACGCCCGGGTGAGCTTGCCCCGCTCGGTGCAATGGAACCTCGAAGGCTGCGTGGTGAAAGAGCTTCCCATCGTGGAGGCCTGAGCATGCACTGGCTCCACATGCCGAGCTGGATGGGCCCGGTCCCGGTCGAGGTGGTCCACCGGCGCCCCCGGCCAATGTCCCCGGCCCCAGTGGTCTGGGTGGTGCACTCCGGTGCCACGCCGAGCCCCACCCATCTTGCCGCGCCGTCCAGTCGCCGGCGCCATCCCTTGCGGCGGACCCGCCCCCGCCCCCGGTGATCGACGCCAGCGCCGCGTCTCCCCAGAAGCTCCGGGGCGGCTACTACACCGACCCGGTTGTGGCGCGGTGGCTGCGCAGCTGGGCGCTCGGTGCGGGTGGGAAGACCCTGCTGGAACCCAGCTGCGGCGACGGGGCCTTCCTCGACGACTTGCCCGACAATGTCGTGCTGACGGCCATAGAGCGGGACCCGGTGGAAGCCGAGCGTGCACGCGCACGGGCCCCGTCCGGCGCCACCGTCCACACCGCCGATGCCCTGGAGCTGCTCGACCAGTGGTCCCACGAGGGACGGCGCTTTGATGCAGTGGTCGGGAACCCGCCCTACATACGCTATCAGTATCTCTCTGGGGCCTCCCAAGACAAGGCTGCCGCACTCATCGTGTCGGCCGGGCTCAAATTCACCCGCCACACCAACGCATGGGTGCCCTTTGTGGTGGGCTCCCTGGGGCTGCTGAAGCCCGGTGGCCGGCTGGCGATGGTCATTCCCAGCGAGCTGTTGCATGTGTTGCACGCCGGGGCGGCCCGTCATGCATTGTTGGGCTTGTGTTCCCGGGTGCATGTGCTGGATCCCAGCGAGCTGTGGTTTGCCGACACGCTGCAGGGGGTCGTGCTGCTGCTGGCCGAGCGTGGCGAAGACGACCCCAGCCCCTGTCGCCTCGGGGTGGAGCGAGTGCGGGACCGCTCGGCACTGGACTGCGCCGCAGAGCAACGCATCGTCGAGTGTGACGCCGACACGGTGCTGCCCGGCCCGGGAAAGTGGACCCGTGCGATGCTCTCGCCCTCGGTCAGGGGGCTGCTGCGCACGCTGGAGACCGACCCTCGCACCCGCCGCTTCACCGACGTCGCCAAGGTCCAGGTGGGCGTGGTCACTGGCGCCAATGCCTTCTTCTTGGTCGACCAAGCCACTGTGGATGCCCACGGTCTGGCGTCTTGTGTGCGGCCGATGTTTGGGCGGTCCAGCCATGTGCGTGGGGTCATCTACAGCGTCCAAGACCACGAGGACAACAGGCAGATGGGCTTGCCATGCTGGTTTGTGGACATGCCCGATGCTGATGCCCTGGAAGAGGGGCACCGGCGGTGGCTCGCGGCGGGTGAGGCCCAAGAGCTGCCCCAGCGCTACAAGTGCCGCATTCGCAGCCCGTGGTGGCGGGTGCCGTCGGTGTTTCCGGCGCCGGTGGGCCTGCTCAAGCGGTCCCACGACCTGCCCCGGCTGGTGGACAACCGGCTGGGCGCGCTGAGCACCGACACGGCGTATCGTGTGTTTCCCCAAGATGGCGTCGACAGCAATGTCTTGGTGTCACTCTTCCTCAACCCGCTGACGGCTCTCAGCGCCGAGCTGGAGGGGCGCCACTACGGCGGTGGGGTGCTGGAGCTGGTGCCCTCGGAGATCCGCAGCCTGCGCTTGCCCTGGGCGGACACCGCGCCCGACCTGGATGCGCTGGACCGGGCTTGGCGCGGGGGCACGCCAGCTGAGGACGTGCTGAACACCCATGGCCGCGCAGTTCTGGAGCGGTCGGGGCTGGGCGATGCCGCGGATGCCCTGCTGGCCGGATGGCGGGAGCTGCGGGCCCGTCGACAGCGCAGCGACACGTAGGCCCCCACACCGTGGGCGCCACCTTGGGGCGCACCTCCCCCGGGTTAGGCGCCCCCATGCCCACTGTGGACCCCGCCGACCAAGAGACCATCGACCCCCGCCACACCCACGGCCTGAGCGTGGAGGCGGTCCCTGGCTTGCGGCTCACGCTGCTGGCCGACGGTGATCTGGCGCGGGTGGGCGTGTGGGCGGACCTGCCAGGGGACCGGCCCAGTGGCATCGGCCGACGCACGCCAGTGTTCACAGACGGGCGGCCCCTCGACAACCCCTTCATCAGCCGCCGTCCGGTGGGCATCGCCCCCACAGCTGACGGGGGCGCGGTGCTTGATGTGCGGCTGACCCCCACGGGGGTCGTGGCGGATGGGTGTGCGGTGGTCGACACGCTGCGCTTGGATGCCGCATCGCTTGAGCTGGGTGTGGTGCTCGCGCTCGGTGACCACACGGTGGTGCTGCTGGAGCGGAGAGGGGGGCTGGACCCGGCGCCGGACCACGGTCTGGTGGGCAGCAGCGCGGGGCTGGACCGGGTGCGACGCCAGATCTCCTTGGTGGCCGACTTGGACGTGCCCGTGCTGATTCGCGGTGAGTCGGGGGTCGGCAAAGAGCTGGTCGCCCGGGCCATCCACGAGGCCAGCCGCCGCCAGGGGGGGCCCTGGGTGGCTGTCAACATGGCCGGGGTGCCGCCCAGTCTGGCGGCCTCCACCCTGTTTGGTCATGTCCGTGGCGCCTTCACCGGCGCGGTGGCCGCCCACGAGGGGCACTTTGTGCACGCCCACCAGGGCACGCTGTTCATGGACGAGGTGGGCGACACCCCCGCCGGCGTCCAGCCCTTGCTGCTGCGGGTCTTGGAGACCGGTGACGTCGAGCCGGTCGGGGCCCGCCGTGTGGCGTCCGTCGACGTGCGGGTCATCTCCGCGACCGATGCCTTGCTGGAAGAACGGGCCGACTTCCGGGTGCCCCTGCTGCATCGGCTGGCGGGGTTCCAGATCCAGGTGCCCCCGCTGCGCACCCGCCGGGCCGACATCGCCCAGCTGTGTGTGCACTTCGCCACCCTGGATCTGCACACCCTCGGCCTTGAAAGCCGGCTCCAGCCCGTCGATGTGCACCAGCCCTGGTTGCCTGTGGCGCTGATGGTCCGGCTGGTGATGGCGGACTGGCCCGGCAATGTGCGCCAGCTCCGCAATGTGGTGCGCCAGCTCGTCATCACCCACCGGGACCGGCCCCAGCTCGATCGCTGGAGTGCCGTGCTGGACGGTGTTCTGGGCCCGGCGCCTGCCCCCTCTGACCGGGCGGCCTGCCGGCCCACCTACCGTCATGTCGACACGCTGGACGATGACGCCCTCGTCGCTGCGCTGGAGGCCCACAGCTTCCGCATCAAAGCGACGGCCGAGGCCTTGGGGGTGTCTCGGACCGCGCTGTATGCACGGGTGGACCGGTGCCCTCGAGTGCGAAAGGCGGGGGACCTCACCGCCGAGGAGATCGCCCAGGCTGCCGCGCTGCACCCCACCATCGAGGATCAAGCCCACGCCCTGCGCGTGTCGCGCCAGGCCCTCAAGCGCCGGATGACCGCCCTGGGCGTGCGCTGACCGAGGGGTCCGTGCTGTCCCCTGGCTGGCCAGGGCTCCGCTGCCACGCCCGGTCCGCCGCGAGCACCGCGGCACCGATCCACAGCCCCTGGAACAGCTCGGCACCGTGGGGGGCCAGCGCGGTCGCCCCCATGCCGGCGATGCACGCGCCCACGATCCACCAGAACCGCCGGTCGAGGATGTGGCCGCACACCGTGAAGAGGCCGGCCAGCGCGATGAAGTTGTTCTGGACAAGCTGGTCCACGGCGGATGTCCGCCACCAGCCCGCTGCCCAGTTGGCCGACACCATGAGCACGGAGACCTGACCAATCCGCACGAGGTGTCGGTTGAACATGCGGCCTGGCAAGGTGGTGTTCATGCGGCGCAGCGGCACCTCCAGCAGCACCCCCACAACGAGCGGGGCCAGCCACCGGGGCGCGGGAATGAAGTCGACGGGCAGGATGCCCCCCAGCCGGAACAGTCCGATTCGAATCGGACCCAACACCACCAACAACAGCATCAACGGGGTCCACAGCCGCCGGGCCTTCACCCCTGCGGCCGGGGCCAGGCCCTCTCGGCGTTGGCGTGTGTGGTCGAGCTCCCGCTGATCGGTTCGGGACCGGGCTTCCACGGCGGAGATGCGGGCGTCGAGGTCCGGCCGGGGACGGGTGAGCTGGGCGAAGCTGCGGCGGGCTGCTCCGGCATCCCCCCGCGACAAGTCGTCCACAATGGTCTGTTCCAGGATGTGTTCGATGCCTTCCTGGGCGCGCACACACGCGGGCCAAGCCACCAGCGCAGCCTGAAATCCGAAGCGGGCCTCGGCCATGCGTCCGTGGCGGTCGGGGGCCTCGGGGGCCAGCGCCGCGTGCAACCGGGCTTCCGCGCGCACCGCGAGGGTGAGGGCACTGCGGTGGTCGACAAAGGCCACCAGGGCTTGGCGGAAGTGGTCCATGGTTGCGAACCGGTCCGCTGGCGCCACCGCCAAGGCTTGGGTGAGGACCTGCCGCAGCTCCCCGGGCAGGTCCCCGCCGTCCAGCGTGCCCTCCGCGGTCCGGCGAGGGGGCGCGCCGGTGAGGGCCGTCCAGAGGGTGGCCCCCAGCAGGAAGACGTCCGTGCGCACGTCCAACGTTGCGGGGCACCCGAACATCTCGGGCGCCATGAAGGGTGGGCTGCCTGCCGGGGCCGTCTGAAGCACGCCGGCTGGGTCCATCCGGGCCGCCAGTCCCCAGTCGACCAGGGTGACCTCACCCCGGCGCCCCAACACCACGTTGGCGGGCTTGACGTCTCGATGCAACACACCCCCGTCGTGGGCGCAAGACAACGCGTCGGCCAGCTGCAGCGTGATGCGCACACTGCGGTCAATTGCGTCGCCGGGCAGGTGGGCCCACACCGGGTGGGTGGGGTCTTGAATCAGGGCTTGCCATGACACCCCGTCCGCCTTGCGCATGACGAGCATGGGCTTGCCATCGCCATCTTGGCCCAGTGCGTGCACCGGCAAGATCTGGGGATGGGACAGCTGGCCCATGATGCGGGCTTCTTGAATCAGGGCCGCAGCCCCGTGGTCTGCCGCATCTCCCCGCAGCACCTTGATGGCCACCGTGCGGTCGAGTGTGGCGTGGTGTGCGGCATAGACAACTGCGCTGCCCCCCCGTCCCAGCTCTTCTTCCAGCGCATACTCGGGCACCCGCGCCGGGTCGCCCAAAATGCCGAGTGCGGGCAGAGGCACGGTGGGAGACACCGGCACGGCACCGGGGGCCGCCCAGGTGTCATCGCCGTGGGGATCGACAGTCTTGGGTGGCAGGGGGGACCTCCGCGGGGGTGTCTGCAGACCCGGGCCTTAGCTTGGAGCGGGCGGTTTGGCGGCCGCCAGCACAATGGGGCCCCCGTCATCGGTGTCGTTGAGCAGCTCCCACTGTGCATCACAGGGGTGTCTCTTCACCTTTTGCACCCCCACGGGGAAGATCTCCAGCGCACCATCCGGGCGGATGTGCATGCGCAAGAACGACGTGTGGTGGGGCGAAGCCAGCGCCGAGTACAGCTCGTTGGCGTGGGCGTGGAAGTGTTGGTGGGCGGTCCGCAGGTACTGGCCAAAGATGGCCCCGGCCACCACGCTGGCGCAGCCCAAGTAGCTGAAGAACCGCAGCGCGCCGGGCAGTGCGTTGTTGGTGGTGTCGCCAAACACCACCATGCTCAGCTCGCTCAGCCCCAAGTACAGCCCGATGGCGGCGACCACATGCACAATGCCGTGCACCAGCCCCAGCCAGCGCACGCCGAGGCCCCGCACATCGAAGGGGGCCGCCGCCATGAAGCCCAGTGCGGGAATGCCCACGGTCAGCAGCCAGGCCTCGGTGCCGGTCGTCGCAAAGAAGGCCCCTGGATGGGACACGAGGTTGGTCCACACCGATGCCAATGGTTGGCCCACGGCCATGCCGACGTTGCCCTTGGGAAAGCCCCAAGCCAGCGAGGTGTAGACCAGCCCCAGCCCCACACAGAACAGCAGGTTGCGCCGGGGAAAGCGCCACCACATCCACCGGGCCAGCGCCGCCGAGGCCTCTGCATCGGGAAAGGCCCGGCCGAGTGTCCATGTGCCCAAAGGATCAACAAGATCAGCATCTTCGCCCCCACCCAGCACGTTGTGGGTGGGGTGGGTGAAGGCGCCGCCGCCCCCACAGATGATGCGGTGGCGGGGGGATGGACCACCGAGCCGGTGGTGGCGGTAGTGGTGCAGGTCCCCGGCCAGCTCCAACACGACCTTTGCGCCCTGTGCTTCCACCTTCTGGGCGATGAGAAACTGCAGGTTGCTCTGCTCGGTGGGCTGGGGATCCCCCTTCACCCACCCGGGCTCGGCGGTGCACAAGATGACCTGGTCGCCGGGGCTCAAGAGCTTGGCCTGGGCCGCAAAGTAGTCGAGCTGGTCGATGTTGATGTCGCTCTCGAGCTGGATGTCCAGCCCCCACAGCCACCACCGGCGGGGCAGCTTCAGCACAAAGTAGCTGCGCCGCTGTGGGGAGCGCCAGCCGGCGAGGCGGTGGGCTTCGCGGGCGGTGCCCCCGGCGCAGAAGATGCGGGAGAACTCCACCAGACCGTCGTACCAGTCATGGTTCCCGGGGATGGCGTACACCAGGGGAGCGGGCCCGTCCGCGCCCTCGGGGTTCGTGTGGGCCCACGCGGTGCGGTAGGGCTCCAAGAGGCGCTGTTGGTAGGCTTCCCGGCTGGCGGTGGGGTAGACGAGGTCGCCCCCGATGATGAGCAGCCCGCCCCGGGGCAGGGGCTTGGCCAGCCCCAACACCGGCAAGCTGGGCCGGGACAGCCCGTGTGCCACGTGGAACGTCGGCACAACACCGTCTCCCACATCGGCGACATAGTCGAACCACAGCTCCCCCTCGTCCTCGCCCACCGCGTCGATGCCCACGTCATCTTGGCCGGGCTGCCGCCGCCGGGGGTCGATGCGCGTGCCCAGCGCCGCTGAGATGGCCACTTGCACCCCCGTGCGAACCAGCTGTGCCGGCGCAAACCAAGACACCATGGGCAAGCCCTTGGGCGCGGGCATCGTGTGCCGTGCCGGTGTGCAGCAGCAGGGTGGGACGGACGCGCCCCGGGTCCCTGGTGTGTTGTCTCCGCTGGCCACGCTGTGCCTCCATGGGGTCCGCAGGGCAGCACCGGAGCCTGGGTCGGGTGCCCTCATCCCTCCCCCACTGTGGCATAGTCGCCCGCGCAACAGCCGAGTCCGCACAACCCATCGCCGGTCCCCCATCTCCCAAGGTGTCGGTGGCCAATGGGTCGGTCTGGCCGGTCGACCCATCGTGTGGAGCAGTCCATGGCCGCAGCGGTCACACTGGGGCCCAGCCCCCGCCCCTCAATGCCCGATGACATGGTGCCCGGCGGGTGGGTCCTCGACGCGTCGCAGGGGGGTGTGCGGGTGTGGACCCGGGGGGAAGGCCCGCCGGTGTTCATCTTTAGCGGGCTGGAGGGGAGTGGCGAGAGTGCCCTTCATCTCGCGGTTCCCGTGCTGTCCAGTGGTCTGCCGCGCACCCTGTTCTTGCTCGACTATTCCCAAGAGACCCACGACAGCTTTGGTGACCTCATCTCGACACTGCACGCCCTCATTCTGGGGCGCATCGGCGACGGCGCAGACGCCTGGTTCTGGTCTCAGTCCTACGGCAACTTGCTGGCGTGCTCGGTGCTCGCGCGGCGGGATCTCGTGCCCACCCGCCATGTGTTGGTGAGCCCCTTCACCAAGCTGCCCGCCTGGAAGCCCCTGCTGACGCCCCCGGTGCTCGCGGTCACCCCCGGCTTTCTGTATCGTCTGGTCATCGGCCCCATCGCCGAGTGGCAGTTTGGGCCGTCCCAGAAGAACTTCGACCATCCCTTCTTTGGGTCGCTCAAGGCCATCACCCCCGGTCAGCTCCGCAAGCGCACGGCCTGGATTCGGGGGCTGGACTTCCAGAACCTGTTTGAAGAGGTCTTCGCCCAGCAAGGCACCCGCCGGGGGGTGTGGTTTGGGGACCGGGACCGCTTGGTCGACATTGCCGCCCAGATGCGCTGGTTTGATGATCTGTGTGCCCGCACTGGGGCCCACATGGAGACCGTGGTGGGCGCCGGCCATGTGGTGTTGCCGCCCGGTGTGATCCTCGACGCGTGTCAGCGCTTGTTCCGTTGGGTCTGGCGGCCCGACCCGTCTTGACGCGCACCGACCCTGGCGCGGCTCCGTTGAGCTGGCCCGCATAAACTGGAGGTTCCGTGGCTCTGTTGTCGACCCCTCTCGACCAATTGCAAGCCCACTATGACGTGGTGATCGTTGGATCTGGCTACGGCGGGGGTGTGGCTGCGGCCCGCCTTGCTGGGGCGACCCGCGCGGACGGCACCCCCTTGCGCATCGCCCTGCTGGAGCGGGGCCAGGAACACCCGGTGGGTGAGTTTCCCGAGACCTTGCTGCGAGGCCGCAAGAGTGCGCGGCTGGACCGGGACCGCCCGTCCAAGCCCGGCGTGGATCCTCTGGTCAACGTGCATGTGGGCGACGAGGTGGTGGTGGTGCATGGCCACGGCTTGGGCGGCACATCCCTCATCAACGCCAACGTCTCCATCCCGCCCCACTCTCGGGTCTGGGACAAGCCCGTGTGGCCCGCTGCGCTGCGGGCCGAGATGAAGACCCGGGTGGGGGAGGGCTACCGGCGGGCACGGGCGATGCTCCGGCCCCGGTCGTGGCCCGACAGTGCCGACCATCCGCCGCTTCTGAAGTATGCCGCCCTCAAGCGCAGCGGGGACCACATCGGCCGACGGGTCTTCCAGCCCCCCATCAACGTCAACTTCGAGCAGGGGCTGTCCCCCGGTGGGGTAGACCAGCCGCCGTGCAACGGCTGCGGAGACTGCGTCGCGGGATGCAACGTGGGCGCCAAGAACACTGTCGCGATGAACTATCTGCCCCTGGCCCACCAGCGTGGTGCGGGGCTGTTCTGTGGGGCGCGGGTGCGGTCGGTGGAGCGCCGGGGCGCCGGCTGGTTGGTCTGGTACGTGCCCAACGAAGCGCGCCGGGATGTGTTTGGGGCGACCGAGCTGTTTGTGCGGGCCGACAGGGTCATCTTGGCGGCGGGCACCTTGGGCTCGACCGAGATCTTGCTGCGGTCCAAGCAGCGGGGCTTGCCGTGCTCCGATGCCGTGGGCGAGCGCTTCTCCGGCAATGGCAACGCCATCGGCTCAGCCTACAATGGGGAGTTTGCGGTCAACGGCATCGGACGGGGCTCCGACGTGACCCCCGAGACGATGGTGGGCGCATGCATCACCGGTGTGCTCGATGGGCGCGATGAGAACCTGCCCGTGGAGCACGGGGTCATCGTCGAAGAGGGCAGCTTGCCCCGGGTGCTCGGTGTGCCCTTCCATCGGGCGCTGAACATCACCGCACCGCTCACGGGTGAAGACACCGATGATGGTGTGGTGGACGAGCTTCTCGAAGCGATGCGCACGCTCAAGGGCCACATCACCGACCCGTGGCACAACGGCAACGCAACCCAGAACAGTCAGTCCTTCTTGGTGATGTCCCACGACAAGGCCGACGGTCGCATTGAGCTGCTCCACGACAAGGCCCGGGTGGTGTGGCCGACCGCCCACACGTCGGTGCCCCACGCGCACATCGACCCCCTGTTGCGGGGGGCCTCCGCCGGGCTCGGTGCCGCCCACACGCCGTCCCCGCTGTCCAACAAAGCCCTGAACTTGGAGATCACGGTGCATCCCTTGGGGGGCTGCACAATGGGGGATGACCCGGCGGTGTCGGTGGTGAACCACAAGGGTCAAGTGTACCAAGGTGCCGGCGGGAAGGTCCATGATGGGCTCTATGTCAGCGATGGCTCGGTGATACCGTGCGCACTGGGGGCCAACCCGCTGCTCACCATCACGGCGCTGGCGGAGCGGTGCACGGCGATGCTGATCGAGGACCAGGGCTGGATCGCGATTCCCGACAATGCCCCAGTGCAAGCCACTCTCCACAACTCCAGGCGTCCAGACTCGGGGCCCTCCCGGCTGTGGTTTACCGAGCGCATGGTGGGCGCGGTCGCATCAGAAGGTGCCCAGGACTTTGAGGCGGGCGAGGCCGCCGGTGAGCTGTGCGACGCGGTGTTTACCATCCATGCCCACGACGTGGATCGCTTCTTGGGGGACCAAGCGGCCGGCGCGGCACTGTCGGGCAGTGTGGTGCTCAAGGCCTTCTCCGCTGAGCCCTTTGTGGTCGAGAACGGTCACTTCCAGCTATTTGTCGACCAGGACGCTGGGCGGCGCAACAAGCGCATGTTCTACCGGGCGCCGCTGGTCGGCACCGACGGCCGGCGGGTGTTTTTTTCGGGCCACAAGGTGGTGGAAGACGACCCGGGCTTTGACCCCTGGGCCGACACCACCACACTGATGGTCACCATTCACGACGGCGGGGACGACAGGGGTGCTGTGCTGGGCCGGGGCCGCATCCACATCCACGTGGCCGACTTCCGCAAGCAGCTGCTCCACACCCGCGCCGAGACGGTGCACGGCAAGGTCGATGCCGGCGCCCTGCTGCGCTTCGGTGCCCACTTCATGGGCGCGCTGTGGCAGACCTATGCGCCCCCCGTCGACTCTTGAGCGGCCGAACCCCCGTGAGCAACCGATGAGCCTCTCACCAGAACCCGCTGCAGAAGACCGCCTTGAGCACAATTCCTACGACTATGTGGTCGTGGGCAGTGGTGCGGGTGGTGGTCCCCTCGCGGCCCGGCTGGCCGAGGGTGGCCACCGGGTGTTGTTGCTCGAAGCCGGCGGTGCCGAGCCTGGTCCGCTGGCGTCGGTGCCGGTGCTCCATCCCCGGGCGGTCGAAGCGCCGGAGACCCGCTGGGACTACTATGTCCACCACTACGGCGATCCCGACAAGCGCGCCGCCGACAGCAAGTTTGTGCCGGACGAAGACGGGGTGCTCTACCCACGGGCGGCCGGCATCGGTGGGTGCACGCTGCACCACGCGATGATCACAGTGGCGCCCCGGGACCGGGACTGGAACGCCATCGCGTCCCTGACGGGCGACCCCACTTGGTCCGCGGCCCACATGAACCGCTACTTCGCCCGCATCGAGCACTGCCACCACCGCCGTCGCCCCCTCGTGGCCTCCCGGCACCGCTTCTGGGCGGGACTGGCCCGCACGTGGTTCGCCCGCTTTGGCCAGCTTCAGCGGTGGCTGCACCACCTGGGCCTGCGCTTCTTGCCCCGGGGGCCCAACCCCACCGGCCATGGCTTCGGCGGATGGCTGCACACCGAAGTGCCCAGGCTGCGGCTGGTGCTCCGCGACAAGGTACTGGTGGACATCATTCTGGGGGCGGTCGAAGAGATGGTCGAGGACCGCCTGGGCCGCCTCGGCGAGCGGGTGAAGGAGTGGCTTGACCCCAATGACCTGGACCAGCGGGCCGGGGGCAAAGAGGGCCTCTTTCTGGTGCCCCATGCCACCCGAAGTGGGCGTCGCTACGGTGTTCGCGAGCACTTGCTGGCCACCCGCGCGGCCCACCCCGACCGCCTCACCATCCAGTCCGACACGCTGGTCACCCGCGTGTTGTTGGACGACAACCTACGTGCCATCGGTGTGGCCTTTGTGCGGGGGGCCCACCTCTACACCGCCGACCCCGCCAGCCGCGACGCACCCATTCCCGAGGGCGCCGAAGAGTGCGTCTATGTGCGCCGTGAGGTCATCATCGCCGCCGGTGCCTTCAACACCCCCCAGCTCTTGCAGCTCTCGGGCATCGGTCCGCCGGATGTGCTGAAGGCCGCCGGTGTGGCGGTTCGAGTGCCGCTGCCGGGGGTCGGCCAGAACCTGCAAGACCGCTACGAGGTGTGTGTGGTCAGCGAGCTGGGCGCCGACTGCGACCTCATCGGCGATGCCCCCCTCGAAGTGCCCCCCGCGGGTGCGCCCCCCGACCCCTGGTATGCCGACTGGCTGTCCGGCAAGGGCTTCTACCGCACAAATGGCGTGCTGGTGGCCATTCTCAAGCGGTCGCGACCGGAGCTCGCCGAGCCCGACTTGTTTGTCTTTGGGTTGCCCGGCTTCTTCAAGGGCTACTACCCGGGCTACTCTGACGATGTGGTGAAGCGAAAGGGCTGCTTCACGTGGGCCGTGCTCAAGGCCTACACCGAGAACAACGCGGGCCACGTCAACATCGTGTCGGCCGATCCCCGCGACCGCCCCCGCGTTGTGTTTTCTTACTTTGAGGAAGGCAACGACACATCCGGCCACGACCTCGATGCGTTGGTGGATGGGGTGCGCTTTGCGCGGGAGATCATGGAGAACACGGCCCAAGGCGCGGTGAAGCGAGAGCTGATCCCCGGTGCCCACATCACCGAAGATGCGGAGCTGAAGGACTTTGCCCGGCGGGAAGCTTGGGGCCACCATGCCTCGTGTACGTGCCCCATCGGTGCCGACGACGACCCCATGGCGGTGCTCGACACTGATCTCAATGTGCGGGGCACCCAAGGGCTCCGCGTGGTTGACGCTTCAGTGTTTCCACGTATTCCGGGCTACTTCATCGTCACCAGCATCTACATGGTGGCCGAGAAGGCCGCCGACCTCATCCTGGCCCACGCCGAGACCCACCCCCCGCGCCGGAGTCCCCATGCCCCCACTTGATGAAGAAGTCGATGTGCACGATGTGATCGTGGTGGGCTCTGGCTTTGGCGGGTCCATCATGGGCATGCGCTTGGCCGAGGCCGGGCGAGACGTGGTGGTGCTGGAGCGGGGGCGGCGCTGGGATGCCATTGAGTATCCGCGCACGATCCACCAAGTGGCCAACGCAATGTGGGAAGAAGACGAACACTACGGCTTCCTCGACTACCGTGTGTTCAACCGTCTCGACGTCATCCAGGGGTGTGGGGTGGGTGGCGGCTCGCTGCACTACTTCAACGTTCACTTGCGGGCAGCGCCACGCATCTTTGAGCGTCCCGAGTGGCCCGCGGCGATTCGTCGAGACGTGCTGGACCCCTACTACGACCGCGCCGAGGCGATGTGTGAGGCCCAGCCACTCAAGCCGCCCGCTGGTCGCAGCATGCCGGTCCGCACCACGGCGTTCATGGCTGCCGCCACGGCGGTGGGTCGGTCCCCGGAGCTGGTGCCGCTGGCCCTCCACACGGGCGACATGCGAGAGCACCCCCACAGCGGCTTGCTTCAGGGGCCGTGCGACTTCTCCAGCAATTGCCTGCTGGGGTGCCAGCCCCGGGCGAAGAACTCGCTGGACATGACCTACATCCCCGCCGGGGAGCGCCTGGGCATGAAGGTGCAACCGCTGCACGAGGTGGACCATGTCGCGCCCCGGGACGACGGGGGCTGGACGCTGCGGGTGAAGGTGCTCGATGCCGAGACCCCCGGTCAGCACCACTTCATCACGATGCACGCCCGCACGGTGGTGTTGGCGGCGGGGGCGCTGGGGTCCACCGAGATCCTGCTGCGCAGCCGGGACGAAGCGGGTGTTCTGAACGGGCTGAGTCCGGCCTTGGGCACACGGTTCTCGGGAAATGGGGACATGCTCTTTGCCGCCGCCGGCCAGACCCCCGATGCCATAGATCCGGCGGTGGGCCCGTCGATCTCGGCGGGGGTGGACATGTCCCGGGAGGGCTCTCCCCACACCATCACGGTGCAGGACCTGGGGCTCCCAGCCCAGTTCTTCTGGCTGCTGGAGGGGCTGGCACCGGGCAAGAGGCGCGTGGGCACGCTGTTGTCGGCGGTCGGTCGCTACATCGGGGACGCGCTGGATCTGGAAGTGGGCATGGGCCAGGTGCGCTTCGAGGGCGACGCCTTGTTCCAGGGGGGCCGGACCACCAACCTGCTGCCGTACCTGGGCATGGGCACCGACGCGGCGGACGGCACGATGCACCTGGACCCCGAGGGCCAGCTCGACGTGGACTGGGACCCGGACGCCAGCAAGCCCATGTTCGACGAGATGGAGCAGGGCTTTGAGGAGCTGTCGGAGGCACTGGGCGGGCGCTTCGTGAAGAGCTTGCTGTGGCGGTGGCCGGCGCGGCGGCTGCTCACGGCCCACCCCCTCGGCGGCTGTCCCATGGGCGACGACCCCCTGACGTCGGTGGTCAACGACAAGGGTGAGGTGCACGGCCATCCCGGCCTGTACGTCATCGACTCGGCGATGATTCCGGGCCCGCTGGCCGTGAACCCCTCCGCCACCATCTCGGCACTGGCGGAGCGGGCGGCTTGGTGGATGATCCACGGCGCGGAGCTCAAGGTCGGGGACCTCCCCTCGGCGGACCCTCAGGTCGGCCCATGATGCTCCGGAACGCAGTGTTGGTCAGTGTTCTCGTGGGTTGTGGGGCCAGCACCCACCGGGTCATCGAAGCGAGCATCGACGCCGCCTATGACGACCGGTCCCAGATCGGCGCGTTGGTGGGCAGTCCGGAGCTCCAAGCCGCCGCGCGGGAGCTCTCCCAGGCGCTCATCGAGGGCGGGGTGGACGGGCTGAAGGGGCCCGAGCTCGAAGCCCTCATCCATGCCCGCAGCGCCAGCCTGGTCGAAGCGCTCAGTCCAGTGCTGGCGGACGCGGTGCGCCAAGACCTGGGCCCGGCCGTGCGGGAGGAGCTGCGCAAGGCGGTGGCAGAAGCGGCGATGCAGGCGACCAGCGCACCGGTGCAGCACCGCGTGGAGCGCATGGTGGTGGGCATCACGGGGGCGGTGGCCGAGGTGTTGATCCCGCAAGTGGGCCCGGCGGTGGGGGCGGGGCTGCGGGACGACATCCTGCCGGCCATCGAAGGCTCACTGCGCAAGGCCATTGTGGAGGAGGACCAGAACCTCGTGCGCAACGCGAGCAAGCAAGCCATGCTTGGCATCGCCGATGCGCTGGACGGGGAGCTGGGCCGCCAGCTCGACCTGCGGGCGGAGCGGCTGCAGCAGCAGATCTCGTCAGCGGTGGACCAACAGACCGGCCCGTGGCAGTCTGTCGCGACGGGACTGCTGTTCGGGCTTCTCGGGGTGATCGGCGCCAGCGCGTATGCCGTCCAGACCCGGCGAAAGCGCACGGCACTTCTCGAGAACACCCTGCTGATGGTCATGGGCGCGATCAAGTCCACCGAAGCTGAGCCCGGGGTGCGCCAAGCGGTGCGCCAGATCAAGGCCAACGGGCGAGACTCGGAGCAGGGGCTGGTGCTCAAGGAGCTGCTGCGCCAGAAGCCGGACTTGCGCGTCGATGTCGACGCACTGGAAGCATCCACATGAGCGAGCCCTGGACCCTCGACCGCTTGCTGGACGGCAGCGTGGACCACGTGGCCGGTCAGCTGCGGCGGCTTCGCCAGGATCAGCCGGACGACTACCGCGAGCTGGTGCGCCAGTGGACCGCCCAGCGCTACCCCGAGCTGACGCCGCTGGAGCGCCACGTGGCGGTGTTTGACCCCGACGGGGACGGGGTGCTGGACCTGGTTGACACGTGGACCGCGTGTCGGGACATGGGCGGCACCCGCTGGACCTCGTTGAAGGCCACGACCATCACGATGGCGGCCATCTTTCGGCTCAAGTGGGTGCCTTGGTCGATGCCCATCTCCCGAGTGGCCGAGCTGTCCCATCCGGCGGTGCACTCCGGGGGCTTTCGTGCGGAAGGCACGGCCGACACCATTGACGACACGGTGGCCGAGATGATGGCCTCCGGTGGGCCCCAGTGTCCGCTGAAGCTGGGCCGCAACCACATTGCCGACCACATGCAGCGGGTGGCGGGGGCCTCGAGTGCGCCCCGTGCCGAGGTGCGGGACGCGGGACGGATCAGTGCACTGGAGTGGCCGGTGATGCTGGACTTCACCGATGGTGAAGCCGACGAAGACACCCTGCGCTCGCTGTTTCTCGGCAGCCTCTTCTTCGAGCTGTTGCGGCCCGAAGCCCTCGCGGCACGCATGGTGGCGGGGCGGTCCTCGGCGGGCTGACAGCGGCGCCAAGGCCAGGGGGCCTACTCGGCGGCCGTGGGCCCCAGCGCCCATGCTTGCCACGCGCCCACGCGCAGAGTGGGATTCCCGAGAATGCTCTCTATCTCAGTGTTCACGGCGGCCGATAGCCCCGGGGGCAGCACCCCGCCGTGCAGCACGATCCACCCAAAGCCTTGGGCGTG